>NZ_VJOY01000019.1 GCF_007109405.1 Pseudomonas mangiferae | reverse complement strand
GAGCGTGAGATCTGTATAAGAGACAGCCACCCGCCCCGCAACCGTTCGGCCCACGCATCGTCGTCGGGTTGCTGGGGGTGCTGCTGGCGGTGCTCTGCGCCGGGCTCAACGAAATGGTCACCAAGATGGCCATGGCCGACATCCGTGGCGCCCTGCACATCGGCGCCGACGAAGGCAGCTGGCTGGTGGCGCTGTACTCGGCCACCTCGGTCTCGGCCATGGCCTTCGCGCCCTGGTGCGCGGCGACCTTTTCCCTGCGCCGCTTCACCCTTTGCGCCATTGGCGCCTTCGCCCTGCTGGGGCTGCTCTGCCCCCTGGCGCCGAACCTGGAGACCCTGATGGCGTTGCGCACGCTGCAAGGCTTCGCCGGCGGCGCGCTGCCGCCCATGCTGATGAGCGTGGCGCTGCGCTTCCTGCCGCCCGACATCAAGCTCTACGGCCTGGCCGGCTATGCCCTGACCGCCACCTTCGGCCCCAGCCTGGGGGTGCCCCTGGCCGGGGTGTGGACGGAATACGTGGGCTGGCAATGGGCGTTCTGGCAGATCATCGCGCCGTCGCTGCTGGCCATGGCCTGCGTGGGTTGGGGTCTGCCCCAGGACCCGCTGCGCCTGGAACGCTTCCGCCAGCTGGACTGGCGCGGCCTGCTGCTCGGCCTGCCGGCCATTTGCGGCATCGTCATCGGGCTGTCCCAGGGCGAGCGGCTGGACTGGTTCGCCTCGCCGGTGATCGCCCTCAGCCTGGGTGGCGGGCTGGTGCTGCTGGCGCTGTTCCTGATCAACGAGTGGTCGCACCCGCTGCCGTTCTTCAAGCTGCAGATGCTCGCCAACCGCAACCTGACCCATTCCCTGGTGACCCTGGGCGGCGTGCTGGTGGTGCTTTCCGGGGTGATCATCCTGCCCAGCAGCTTTCTCGCCCAGGTCCAGGGCTACCGGCCGGTGCAGACCGGCCCGGTGATGCTGCTGGTGGCGATCCCGCAGCTGCTCACCCTGCCCCTCACCGCGGCGCTGTGCAACCTGCGCGCGGTGGACTGCCGCTGGGTGCTGGCCACCGGCCTGGCCCTGCTGGCCGCCACCTGCCTCGGCGCCAGCCAGCTCACCGGCGACTGGAGCCGCGAGAATTTCTACCTGCTGCAGCTGCTCCAGGTGTTCGGCCAGCCCATGGCGGTGATCCCGCTGCTGATGCTCGCCACCGGTGGCATGACGCCCCAGGACGGCCCCTTCGCCTCGGCCTGGTTCAACACCGTCAAGGGCCTGGCCTCGGTGGTCGCCGGGGCGCTGATCGAGGTGCTGACCCTGCATCGCCTGCACCTGCACTCCACGGTGCTGGTGGACGGCCTGGGCAACGCCCCGCTGCTGGACGACAGCCTGCCGGACCTGGCCGCGCGCCTGCACCAGCAGGCCGTGGTGCTGACCAGCGCCGACCTCTACCTGTGCATGGCCGGCGTAGCCCTGGCCATGATCCTGCTCATCCCCTTCGTGCCCACCCGCATCTACCCGCCCCGCGCGGTGGCCTGATTACTCGACAGTGAGACCTCCCATGAACAAGACCCGAACGATTTCCCTGGCCGCGGCCGCCGTGGTGGTGGCTGCCGGCCTGTACGCCGCTTTCGCCTGGCTGGGCGACGGCCGTGCCCAGTCCACCGACGATGCCTATGTGTCGGCCGACTACACCGTGGTGGCGCCGAAGGTATCCGGCTTCGTCACCCGGGTGCTGGTGGACGACAACCAGCCGGTCCACGCCGGCCAGGTGCTGGCGCAGATCGACGACCGCGACTACCAGGCCGCCCTGGCCGCCGCCAGGGCCCAGACCCAGGTGGCCGAGGCGCGCCTGCAGGACGCCCGGGCCACCCTGGAGCGGCAGGCGGCGCTGATCGAGCAGGCCCAGGCGGCGGTGGCGGCCGACCAGGCCGAGCAGGCCTTCGCCGAACACGAGCTGAGCCGCCACGAACGCCTGGCCCGGGAAGGCGCCGGCACCGTGCAGAACGCCCAGCAGGCCCGCAGCCGGATCGACAAGGCCCGCGCCAGCCTGGCCCGTTCCCGGGCCTCGCTGCTGGCCACGCGCAAGCAGGTGGACGTGCTCCAGGCCCAGGTCGCCAGCGCCGAGGGCGAGCGGCAGCACGCCCAGGCGGTGCTGGACCAGGCGCAGCTGGACCTCGCCTACACCCGCGTCACCGCCCCCATCGCCGGCACCGTGGGCCAGCGTGCGCTGCGGGTCGGCGCGTACGTCACCCCGGGCACCCGCCTGCTGGCGGTGGTGCCCCTGGAGCAGGCCTACGTGGTGGGCAACTTCCGCGAGACCCAGCTCACCGACGTGCTCCCCGGCCAGCCGGTGGACATCGGCGTCGACACCTTCTCCGGCCAGGTCCTGCGCGGCCACGTGGACAGCCTGGCCCCGGCCACCGGGGTGACCTTCGCCGCGGTGAAGCCGGACAACGCCACCGGCAACTTCACCAAGGTGGTGCAGCGCATCCCGGTGAAGATCGTGCTGGAGCCGGGCCAGCCGCTGCTGGAACGCCTGCGGGTGGGCATGTCGGTGGTGGCCACCATCGACACCCGCGCCCCGCGTGACGCGGCGCTGGATGACCAGGGCCGGGAGGTCAGCACGCGATGAGCCCCCTTTCCCGTACCGCCGCCCTGACCCTGGCCACGCTGCTCACCGGCTGCACCCTCGGCCCCGATTTCCACGCCCCGGATACCCAGGCGCCGGCCGCCTGGCCCGCCCTGCAAGACCAAGCCGCCGCCAGCCGGCCCAGCGCCGACCCGCTGGACGTGACCTGGTGGCAACGCTTCGACGACCCGTTGCTGACCCGGCTGATCCAGCGGGCGGTGGACGACAACTTGGACCTGCGCATGGCGGCCAGCCGCGTGCTGCAGGCCCGCGCCGCCCGCAGCACCCTGGTGGCGGACCGCTACCCCAGCGTGGACGCCGGCGGCCAGCTCAACCGCGCCCGGGACAGCGCCCGCGGGCCGAACGCCCAGTCCGGCCAGGGCGCCTACAGCGTCTGGGACCTGGGCCTGGGGGCGAGCTGGGAGCTGGACCTGTGGGGCCGTGTGCAACGCCAGGTGGAGGCGGCCGACGCCAGCCTGGCGGGCGCCGAGGACGACCTGCGCGGCGTGCTGGTCCTGCTGCTGGGCGACGTGGCGCGCCACTACATCGACCTGCGCCAGGTCCAGGCCACCCTGGGGGTGACCCGGGACAACCTCGACGTCGCGCGGCACAGCCTGCGCCTGGCCCGGCAACGCTTCGACGACGGCGTGGCGACCCGCCTCGACGTGGCCCAGAGCAGCGCCCAGGTGGCAGCCATCGAGGCGCGCCTGCCGCTGCTGGAACAGCGCGCGGGGGACGAACTGGAGGCCCTGGGCCTGCTGCTGGCCCAGCCGCCCCGGCGCCTGGCCGAGGAACTGGCAACACCGGGCCCGGTGCCCGAGGGCCACGGCACCTTCGCCATGGGCCTGCCCTCGGAACTCGCCCGGCGGCGCCCGGACATCCGCCAGGCCGAGGCCCGTCTGCACGCCGCCACCGCCTCCATCGGCGTGGCCGAGGCCGCCTTCTACCCCAGCATCCGCCTGACCGGGGACCTGGGGCTGCAGGCGCTGCAACTTTCCGAGCTGGGCAACTGGGATGCACGGCGCTTCGCCTTCGGCCCGGTGCTGAACCTGCCGCTGTTCGAGGGCGGGCGCCTGACCGGCACCCTGGCGCTGCGCGAGGCGCAGCAGCAGGAAGCCGCGCTGGACTACCGCAAGAAGGTGCTCACCGCCTGGCACGAGATCGACGCGGCGCTGCGCCGCTACAACGCCAGCCAGCTGCGCCGCGACCACCTCGCCGAGGCGGTGCGCCAGAGCCGCACGGCCCTGGACACCGCCCAGCGCCAGTACGTGGAGGGCGCGGTGGACTTCCTCAACGTGCTCACCCTGCAGGGCACCCTGCTGAGCAACCAGGAGCAATGGGTGGCCAGCAACGCGGAAACCTCCGAGGCCCTGGTGACGCTCTACGGCGCCCTGGGCGGCGGCTGGCAGGCATTCGACGGCGACGGCCCGCGCACCGCCGCGCGCTGACGCTCATTCCATGCCGGGCCCCGCGGCCCGGTTCTTTCCTTCAGAAAAGGATGCGATACCCCATGAACATTTCCCTGCACGGCAAACGCGCCCTGGTCAGCGGCTCCACTGCCGGCATCGGCCTGGCCATCGCCCTCGGCCTGGCCGAAGCCGGCGCCGACGTGGTGATCAACGGCCGCAGCCAGCCCCGGGTGGACGCCGCCCTCGCCACCCTGCGCAGCAAGTTGCCCGGGGCCCGGGTCCAGGGCGTGGCCGCGGACCTGGGCACGGCCGAGGGCGTCTGCGCGCTGTTCCAGCAGGTGCCGCAGGTGGACATCCTGGTCAACAACCTGGGGATCTTCGAGCCCCAGGGCTTCTTCGAGATCAGCGACGAGGCCTGGAGCCGGTTCTTCGAGGTCAACGTGCTCAGCGCCGTGCGCCTGTCGCGCTTCTACGCGCCGGGCATGGCGGAACGCGGCTGGGGCCGGGTGCAGTTCCTGTCCAGCGAGTCGGCCCTGCAGATCCCCGCGGAGATGGTCCACTACGGCACCACCAAGGCGGCGCTGCTGGCGGTCTCCCGGGGGCTCGCCGAGACCCTGGCCGGCAGCGGCGTGACCGTCAACGCGATCCTGCCCGGGCCGACCCGCTCCGAAGGCGTGGGCGGCTACTTCGCCCGCCTGGCGGAAGAACAGGGGGTGGAGGCCGAGCGCCTGGAGCGGGATTTCATCGCCGAGCACCGGCCCAGTTCGCTGATCCGGCGCCTGGCCACGGTGGAGGAAGTGGCGAGCCTGTCGGTCTACCTGGCCTCGCGCCAGGCCAGCGCCACCACCGGCGCGGCCATGCGGGTGGACGGCGGGGTGGTGCGGTCGATCGCCTGAGGACGGCTTGCGCGCCACCGGATTCACGTTCCCGTGCGCCCGGCGGCGCACGGCATCGCCGGAACGGCCCGGCGACGGGGCGTCAGCTGTTGAACTGCGCCTCGAGACCCTGTTTCACCGCCGGCCACTCGCGGTCGGTGATGCTGTAGAGCACGGTGTCGTCCAGGCGGCCGTCGGCCAGCCGACGGTGGTTGCGCAGCAGGCCCTCGCGCTGGGCGCCGAGCTTCTCGATGGCGCGCTGGGAGCGCTGGTTGCTGGCGGCGGTCTTCAGTTGCACCCGCACCAGGTGCCACTCCTCGAAGGCGTGGCGCAGCATCAGGTACTTGATGGAGCTGTTCAGGCCGCTGCCGTGCTCGCCGCGGCCGAGCCAGGTCCAGCCGATCTCGGCGGCCGGCAGCGCGGTCATGAAGTCGGCGAAGCGGCTGGTGCCGATGAGGGCGTCGCCCAGGCGGATGGCGAACACCACCGCGCGACCCTCGCGCTGCTCGGCCAGCGCCTGGCGGTACCAGTCGGGCCGCAGCGGGCCGCTCATGTAGATCAGCTCGTCGCGGTTTTCCTCGGCCAGGGCCGCCAGTTCCGGGATATCGGCGTCGGTCAGCGGTTCCAGGCGCAGCGCGCCTCGCTGCAACGTGACCGGTTGGGGTGCAAACATCGGTGACTACCTCGAAAAGAAAGAAACCCTGCGGCGACAGGGTCCGGGCGCCGGAGCGCCACATGGCCGCGTGCAACGGGGCGGCGGCCAGGGTGCCACGCTATCAGCCCTTTCCAGGGCGCTCAAGCCTTGCTGCGACCATGGTCGCAGCGGCCTGACGGGGCGCCGCTTTGGTGCGAAACTGGCGAGCCCGCGCAGGCCGCGGGTGTCCCGTTCGTTGCGGAGTTCCCATGGCGCTGTCCAGCGGCTCGATCATCACGGTCGCCCTCCTCTACATGACCTTCCTGTTCGCCATCGCCTTCTACGGCGATCGCCGCGGCCGTCCCCTGTCGCCGCGCCTGCGTGCCTGGGTCTACAGCCTGTCCCTGGCGGTGTACTGCACCAGCTGGACGTTCTTCGGCGCGGTGGGCCAGGCCGCCGGCCAGCTCTGGTCGTTCCTGCCCATCTACCTCGGCCCGGTGCTGCTGATGCTGCTGGCGCCCTGGGTGCTGCAGAAGATGGTGATGATCAGCAAGCAGGAGAACATTACCTCCATCGCCGACTTCATCGCCGCCCGCTACGGCAAGTCCCAGGCCCTGGCGGTGGTGGTGGCGCTGATCTGCATGGTCGGCGTGCTGCCCTACATCGCCCTGCAGCTCAAGGGCATCGTGCTGGGGGTGAACCTGCTGATCGGTTCCGGTGCCGACGCCACCGGTACCCGCGCCCAGGACACCGCGCTGATCGTGTCCCTGGTGCTGGCGCTGTTCACCATCGTCTTCGGCACCCGCAACCTGGACGTCACCGAGCACCACCGGGGGATGGTCCTGGCCATCGCCTTCGAGTCCCTGGTGAAGCTGGCGGCGTTCCTCGCCGTGGGGCTGTTCGTCACCTTCGACCTCTACGACGGCTTCGGCGACCTGCTGCGCCAAGCGCGCCAGGCGCCGCAGCTGGCGGACTACTGGCAGGAGACCGTGCACTGGCCGGCGATGCTGCTGCAGACCGGGGTGGCGATGACCGCGGTGATGTGCCTGCCGCGGCAGTTCCACGTCACCGTGGTGGAGAACATCGAGCCTCGCGACCTGGCCCTGGCCCGCTGGGTGTTCCCGGCCTACCTGATCCTCGCGGCGCTGTTCGTGGTGCCCATCGCCCTGGCCGGCCAGCTGCGGCTGCCCGCCGGGGTGATCCCGGACTCCTTCGTCATCAGCCTGCCCCTGGCCGAGGCACACCCGGCCCTGGCGCTGCTGGCCTTCGTCGGCGGCGCCTCGGCGGCCACCGGGATGGTCATCGTCGCCAGCGTGGCGCTGTCCACCATGGTCTCCAACGACATGCTGCTGCCCTGGCTGCTGCGCCGCCGGCGCACCGACGACGCCCAGCCGTTCGAGGTGTTCCGCCACTGGCTGCTGACCGTGCGCCGGGTGAGCATCGCGCTGATCCTGCTGTTCGCCTACATCAGTTACCGGCTGCTGGGCTCCACCGCCAGCCTCGCCACCATCGGCCAGATCGCCTTCGCCGCCATCGCCCAGCTGGGCCCGGCGATGATCGGCGCGCTGTACTGGAAGCAGGCCAACCGCCGCGGGGTGTTCGCCGGGCTGGCGGCGGGTTCGGCGCTGTGGGCCTACACCCTGGTGCTGCCGGTGGTGGCGCGCAGCCTGGGCATCTCCCTGGAACGCTTCCCCGGCCTGACCTGGCTGGACAGCAACCCCTTCGGCCTGGCCATCGAACCCCTGACCCAGGGGGTGCTGCTGTCGCTGATCGGCAATTTCGCGTTGTTCGGCCTGGTCTCGGTGTTCTCCCGCACCCGGGTCTCGGAGCACTGGCAGGCCAGCCGCTTCATCGGCCAGGAGATCGCCCAGCGCGCCGGCTCGCGCTCGATGCTGGCGGTGCAGCTGGAGGACCTGCTGAGGCTGGCGGCGCGCTTCGTCGGCGAGGAGCGCGCGCGCCACAGCTTCACCCGCTTCGCCCTGCGCCAGGGCAAGGACTTCAACGCCCTGCAGAACGCCAATGCCGAGTGGATCAGCCACACCGAGCGGCTGCTGGCGGGGGTGCTCGGCGCGTCCTCGGCGCGGGCGGTGGTGAAGGCCGCCATCGAGGGCCGGGACATGCAGGTGGAGGACGTGGTGCGGATCGCCGACGAAGCCTCCGAGGTGCTGCAGTTCAACCGCGCCCTGCTGCAGGGCGCCATCGAGAACATCACCCAAGGCATCAGCGTGGCGGACCAGTCCCTGCGCCTGGTGGCCTGGAACCACCGCTACATCGAGCTGTTCGACTACCCGGAGGGGCTGATCCAGGTGGGCCGGCCCATCGCCGACATCATCCGCTACAACGCCGAGCGCGGCCTCTGCGGGCCGGGGGATGCGGACCTGCACGTGGCCAAGCGGCTGTACTGGATGCGCCAGGGCACGCCCCACACCTCCGAGCGGCTGTTCCCCAACGGCCGCACCATCGAGCTGATCGGCAACCCGATGCCCGGTGGCGGTTTCGTCATGAGCTTCACCGACATCACCGCCTTCCGCGACGCCGAGCAGGGCCTCAAGGAGGCCAACGAGAGCCTGGAGCAGCGGGTGCAGGCGCGCACCCGGGAGCTGTCGGCGCTGAACCAGGCGCTGACCGAGGCCAAGGGCACCGCGGAGAATGCCAACCAGTCCAAGACCCGCTTCCTCGCCGCCGTCAGCCACGACCTGATGCAGCCGCTGAACGCCGCCCGGCTGTTCTCCGCTGCCCTCGCCCACCAGCAGGACGCCCTGCCGGCGGAGGCCCGGGATCTGGTGGGCCACCTGGACAGCTCGCTGCGCTCGGCCGAGGACCTGATTGCCGACCTGCTGGACATCTCGCGCCTGGAGAACGGCCGCATCGCCCCGGAGCGCAGCGTCTTCCCCCTGGCGGTGCTGTTCGACGCCCTGGGCGCGGAGTTCCGCGTGCTGGCTCAGGAACAGGGCATGACCTTCCGCCTGCGCGGCAGCCGGGCCTGCGTGGACAGCGACCCGAAGTTGCTGCGCCGGGTGCTGCAGAACTTCCTCACCAACGCCTTCCGCTATGCCCGCGGCGACGTGCTGCTGGGCGTGCGCCGGCGCGGCGACCAGCTGTGCCTGGAGGTCTGGGACCGCGGCCCGGGGATACCCGAGGACAAACGCAAGGTGATCTTCGAGGAGTTCAAGCGCCTGGACAGCCACCAGACCCGCGCGGAAAAGGGCCTGGGCCTGGGCCTGGCCATCGCCGACGGCCTGTGCCGGGTGCTCGGTCACCGCCTGGAGGTGCGCTCCTGGCCCGGCAAGGGCAGCGTATTCAGCGTCTGCGTGCCCCTGGCGGCCCGCCCGGTGGCGCGCCCGGTCCGGGACGAAGGCGTAGCCACGGGCCTGGGCGGCGCCCTGGTGCTGTGCGTGGACAACGAGGACAGCATCCTCGCCGGCATGCGCAGCCTGCTGAGCCGTTGGGGCTGCCGGGTGCTCACCGCCCGGGACCGCGGGGAATGCGAGCGCCTGCTGGCGGACGGCGAGGTGCCGCGCCTGGCCCTGGTGGACTACCACCTGGACGACGGCGGCACCGGCACCGAACTGATGGCCTGGCTGCGGGCGCGCCTGGGCGAGCCGTTGCCGGGGGTGGTGATCAGCGCCGACGGCCGCGCCGAACTGGTGGCGGCGGTGCATGCCGCCGGCCTCGACTACCTGCCCAAGCCGGTGAAACCGGCAGCCTTGCGGGCATTGCTCAGCCGTCACCTGCCGCTGCACTGAGCGGCGCGGCGGTCACTCCTCCAGGGGCATCGCCAGGCCGTCCTCGGCGGCCCGCTCCAGCAGGTCGCCGGGCAGGCTCTTGCTGGTGCGCGCCCCCAGTTGCCGCAGTTGCTCGGCGCGGCTGATGAGGTTGCCGCGGCCCTCGCAGAGCTTGTTGCGCGCGCCGGCGTAGGCCTTGTCCAACTGCCGCAGGCGGCTGCCGACCTCCTCCAGGTCCTGCACGAACAGGGCGAACTTGTCGTACAGCCAGCCGGCCCGCTCGGCGATCTCCCGGGCGTTCTGGCTCTGCCGTTCCTGCCGCCAGAGGCTGTCGATGACCCGCAGGGTCGCCAGCAGGGTGGTGGGGCTGACGATCGCCACGCGCCGCTCGAACGCCTCCTGGAACAGCGTCTGGTCCGCCTGCAGGGCGCAGGCGAAGGCGGCCTCGATGGGCACGAAGAGCAGCACGAAGTCCAGGCTGTGCAGCCCTTCCAGGCGCTGGTAGTCCTTGGCGGACAGGCCCTTGAGGTGGGTGCGCAGGGACAGCACGTGCTGCTTGAGGGCCTGCTGGCGCACGCCGTCGTCGTCGCTGGTGACGTACTGCTGGTAGGCGGTGAGGCTGACCTTGGCGTCCACCACCACCTGTTTGTCCCCCGGCAGGCGGATCAGCACGTCGGGCTGGAAGCGCTCGCCGTCGGCGCTGGTCAGGGTCACCTGGGTCTGGTACTCGCGGCCCTTCTCCAGGCCGGCGTGCTCCAGGACCCGCTCCAGCACCAGCTCGCCCCAGTTGCCCTGGGTTTTCTGGCCCTTGAGGGCACGGGTCAGTTGGGTCGCCTCGTCCCCCAGGCGCTGGTTCAACTGCTGCAGGCGCTCCAGTTCCCGGGCCAGGGAAAAGCGCTCCCGGGCCTCCTGCTGGTAGCTGTCCTCGACGCGCTTCTCGAAGGCGTGGATACGTTCCTTGAGGGGGTCGAGCAACTGCCCCAGGCGCTGCTGGCTGGTCTCGGCGAAGCGCTGCTCGCGCTCGTCGAAGATCTTCCCGGCCAGTTCGGCGAACTGCGCCCGCAGGTCGTCCCGGGCGCCCTGCAGGTCGTGCAGGCGCTGCTGGTGGGAGGCCTGCTGCTCGCGCAGTTCCGCCGTCAGGGCCGCCCGCTCGCTGTCCAGCCGGCGCAGCTCGGCGTCCTTGCGTTCGCGCTCGCCGAGCCAGGCGCGCTCCGCTTCCCGGGCGTTCTCCCGCTCCAGCTCCAGCAGCTCCGTCTCCCGCTGCAGCGCCGCCAGCTCGGCCTGGCGCGCGGTCAGGGCCTGGCGCGCCGCAAAGGCGTCGGCGCGCTCCGCCTCGAGGCGGGCGGCGAGATCGTCCTGGGTGAGCTGGGCAACGGCCAGGCGTTCCTCCAGCAGGGCCCGGTCCGGGGCCAGGCGGTCGAGACGCCGCTGCTGGCGCCAGAGCAGCAGGCACAGCGGGACGGCCGCGACGACGGCGCCGAGCAAAAGGGCGAGCAGCAGGGTGGAAGAGGGATCGGGCATGGACCGGCTCCGCGAGGGAATGCCGGGGAGTATACCGGCCGCCGCCTCAGCGCGGCCGGGTGCGCGCGTTCAGGCGCAGTTGCGGGTTGAGCTGGTCCAAGGCCTGGCGCGCCTGGGGGTCGCCGGCGCGGGCGGCCTGGCGCAACCACTCCTGGCCGCGGCGGCGCGCGCAGAGGTCGGCGGCGTCGTGGCAGAGCAGCCGTCCCAGGCGGCTCTGGGCCTGCACCACGCCACGCTGCGCCGGCAGGCGCAGCAGGCGGCCGGCGAGCCGCTTGCCGCCGTCGGTGCGCCCGAGGGGCGACTCGTCCAGCAGCCAGAGGGCCACGCGAAGCGGCAAGGGGGGAACGGAACGGGACGTGTCAGGCAGGAAACGGAACGGCATGGGCACGGCGCAATTCGTGAAAAGCCGCGCACTCTACAGGAATTTTCCGGCGTTTCACGCCCTTCCCGAGCAGCGGCGACCCGTGGTCGCAGGGCTCACTCGCCGCAGGCGGGCTCTCCCGGCAGGCGCGGCGGATGGTCCACCAGGGTCCGCGAGAGGGCTTCGCCCGCTTCCCGCTGCGCCGCCGGCAGCTGGCCGCCGAGGGTGTCCCGCAGGGCGGTCACCTCGGGATCGCCGGCGCTGGCCGCCAGGTTCAGCCAGGCGAAGGCCTGCACCTTGTCCTTGGGCAGGCCATAGCCCACCACCTGCAGGGCACCGAGCCGCGCCTGGGCGGCGCTGCTGCCCTGCTCCGCCGCCCGCAACCAGCACTGGGCGGCACGACGGTAGGCGCTGTCGTCGTAGTAGCGCTGGGCCAGGCGCTCCGCCGCCGGCCGCGAGCCCTGGCGCACCGCAGCCCGCAGCCAGCGTTCGCCAGGCTGGCCGGGCAGCAGGTCGCCCAGGCGCAGCTGGGCATCCATCAGCCCGGCGGCGGCCGCCTGCTCCAGCAGGTAGGCGCCCCGCTGGCGCTCGCCGCGATCCAGGGCACGCAGCCCGTCCAGGTAGTCGTCGGTGGCCGCGGCGTGGCCCTCGGTCGCCACCAGCAGCAGGGCCAGCGGGGCGAGCCTCACGCGTGCTCTTCCTGCTCGCCGAACAGGCCTTCGAACAGCATGGTGGACAGGTAGCGCTCGCCGGAGTCCGGCAGGATCACCACTAGGTTCTTGCCCTGCATCTCCGGCAGCTCGGCCAGGCGCACCGCGGCGGCCATGGCGGCGCCCCCGGAAATCCCGCAGAGGATGCCTTCCTCGCGCATCAGCCGCAGGGCCATGGCCTTGGCTTCCTCGTCGCCCACCTGCTCGACCCGGTCCACCAGGGACAGGTCCAGGTTCTTCGGCACGAAGCCGGCGCCGATGCCCTGGATCTTGTGGGGGCTGGGCTTCACTTCTTCGCCGGCCAGGGTCTGGCTGATCACCGGGGAGCCCAGGGGCTCCACCGCCACCGAGAGGATCGCCTTGCCCTGGGTGTGCTTGATGTAGCGAGAGATGCCGGTGAGGGTGCCGCCGGTGCCGATCCCGGCCACCAGCACGTCCACCGCGCCGTCGGTGTCGTTCCAGATCTCCGGGCCGGTGGTTTTCTCGTGGATCGCCGGGTTGGCCGGGTTCTCGAACTGCTGCAGGAGCAGGTAATCGTCCGGGTTGCCGGCGACGATCTCGCCGGCCTTCTCGATCGCGCCCTTCATGCCCTTGGCCGCCTCGGTGAGCACCAGCTCGGCCCCCAGGGCCTTGAGCACCTTGCGCCGCTCCAGGCTCATGGACGCCGGCATGGTGAGGATCAGCCGGTAGCCGCGGGCGGCGGCGACGAAGGCCAGACCGATGCCGGTGTTGCCGGAGGTGGGTTCCACCAGGGTCATGCCCGGCTTGAGCCGCCCGCTGGCCTCGGCGTCCCAGATCATGCTGGCGCCGATCCGGCACTTCACTGAATAGGCCGGGTTTCGCCCCTCGATCTTGGCCAGGAGGGTCACGCCCTTGGGCCCCAGGCGGTTGATCATCACCAGCGGCGTGTTGCCGATGGCCTGTGCATTGTCTGCATAGATACGGCTCATGCAAGCGCTCCTCGTAGCGGTGGATGGACGGTCGTCGACACAAGCCCGTCAGCCTATGCCCGCCCGCGGCCAGCGTCCAGCGGACGCCGGCCGAACCCCGCCGGGCACCGGCTGTCCATCGAACATGGCGACCCCGACGTCCGGGTCGAAGTACGCGACGGAACCCTGCGATGAAACGACGCTACAGCATGCCGCTGCTGATCCTGCTGATTCTCGCCGTGCTGATCCTGGTGCTCCACCTGGCGCTGCCCTGGCTGATCCGCGACTACCTCAACGACAAGCTGGCGGACATGGGCGAGTACCGCGGGCACGTCGAGGACGTCGACCTGGCCTGGTGGCGCGGCGCCTACAAGATCAACGGGCTGAACATCGTCAAGGACGACGGCAAGGTGCCGGTGCCGCTGCTGAACGCCCCGGTCATCGACCTTTCGGTGAGCTGGCACGCCCTGTGGTACGACCACGGTGTGGTGGCGGAAGTGGACTTCTACCGGCCGGAGCTGAACTTCGTCGACGGCGGCAGCCGCGAGGCCTCCCAGACCGGTACCGGCACCGACTGGCGCCAGCAACTGGAGAAACTGCTGCCCATCACCCTCAACGAGGTGCGGGTGGTGGACGGCCGCATCACCTTCCACAACTTCAATTCCAAGCCCCAGGTTCACCTGAACGCCGACCAGATCAACGCCAGCGTCTACAACCTGACCAACGTCGCCGACGCCAAGGGCGAGCGGGTCGCCCACTTCGAGGGCAAGGCCCAGTTGCTGGGCCACGCGCCCCTGGAAGTGGACGCCCATTTCGAACCCCTGAGCAACTTCGAGGACTTCGACTTCCGCCTGCGGGCCACCGGCATCGAACTCAAGCGCCTCAACGACTTCGCCAGTGCCTACGGCAAGTTCGACTTCAACGCCGGGCACGGCGATCTGGTGATCGAGGCCACCGCCGACGACGGTACGCTCAGCGGCTACATCAAGCCGCTGCTGCGGGACGTGGACGTGTTCAACTGGCACCAGGACGTGGAGAACAAGGACAAGGGCTTCTTCCGCTCCATCTGGGAAGCCCTGGTAGGCGGCACCGAGACCGCCCTGAAGAACCAGAAGAAGGACCAGTTCGCCACCCGCATCGACCTCAGCGGCAGCGTCCACCAGCAGGACATCAGCGGCCTGCAGGCGTTCTTCAACATCCTGCGCAATGCCTTCATCCAGGCCTTCAACACCCGCTTCGAGAACGCGCCGGACGAGTGATCAGGCGTCCGCCGCGTCGTCGAAGATCGCCTCGATGGGCACGCCGAACAGGCGGGCGATGCGAAAGGCCAGGGGCAGGCTGGGGTCGTACTTGCCGGTCTCGATGGCATTGACGCTCTGCCGGGAGACGTCCAGCAGCCGGGCCAGCTCGGCCTGGCTCCAGCCCCGCTCGGCGCGCAGTTCACGCAGACGATTGTCCATGGTGCCCCCTCAGCGGTAGACGTGCTTGACGTAATAAACGCTGGGCAGGAACAGCAGCCAGAACACCGCGAAGGTCAGCAGCAGCGGGAAGCGCGGCACACCGGCGTATTGCTCCAGGAAACCCCAGGCGGTCAACGCCACGATCAGCAGGCCGCCGGCCAGGGCCGCGGCGCGGGCCAGCAGCATGCCCATGAATTCGTCGGGCTCCTGCCGCAGGTAGCGGTCGAAGGCCATCAGCATCCCCGCCAGGGGTAGTGCCGGGGACAGGGCGGCCAGCAGCCGCAGGGTCGGCGGCAGCTGTGCCAGATCCACGACCCAACTGATCAGCACCACCAGCAGGGCATAGAGGGTCATGAAGCCGGTGCAGGCCAGCACATAGCGACGACGGGCATTTCGAGCGACGGACATGGAAACGGAACTCCTGATGGGTTGTGTCAAGCAAACTTAACTTTTACCTGTCGTAATGTAAAGCGTGCTTGTCATTCACTATGGCGCTGCGCGCGTCTTCGGCGTGACCCGCCATTCAATGACTGAATGCCCCGTCTGCGTTCACAGTCGGTCGACCGGCAGGCTATAGTCCGGCTTTCCCCGGCGCGTCGTCCCTCGCGCCCGGCCCCTGTTCGAGGATTCCCCCGATGAAGTTCGAAGGCACTCCGTCCTATGTCGCCACCGACGACCTGAAGCTCGCGGTGAACGCCGCCATCACCCTGCAGCGGCCGTTGCTGGTGAAGGGCGAGCCCGGCACCGGCAAGACCCTGCTGGCCGAGCAACTCGCCGAGTCCTTCGGCGCCCGGCTGATCACCTGGCACATCAAGTCCACCACCAAGGCCCACCAGGGGTTGTACGAGTACGACGCGGTAAGCCGCCTGCGGGACTCCCAGCTGGGGGTCGACAAGGTGCACGACGTGCGCAACTACCTGAAGAAGGGCAAGCTCTGGGAAGCCTTCGAGTCCGAGGAGCGGGTGATCCTGCTGATCGACGAGATCGACAAGGCGGACATCGAATTCCCCAACGACCTGCTGCAGGAACTCGACAAGATGGAGTTCTACGTCTACGAGACGGACGAGACCATCAAGGCCAAGCAGCGGCCGATCATCATCATCACCTCCAACAACGAGAAGGAACTGCCGGACGCCTTCCTGCGCCGCTGCTTCTTCCATTACATCGCCTTCCCCGACCGCCAGACGCTGCAGAAGATCGTCGACGTGCACTACCCGGGCATCAAGCAGTCCCTGGTCAGCGAGGCGCTGGACGTGTTCTTCGACGTGCGCAAGGTGCCGGGCCTGAAGAAGAAGCCCTCCACCTCGGAACTTGTGGACTGGCTCAAGCTGCTGATGGCCGATGACATCGGCGAAGCGGTGCTGCGCGAGCGCGACCCCACCAAGGCCATCCCGCCCCTGGCCGGCGCCCTGGTGAAGAACGAGCAGGACGTGCAACTGCTGGAGCGCCTGGCCTTCATGAGCCGGCGCGCCTCGCGCTGATCGACGCGCCACGACGCGGGGCCCGGCCCCGCCCGAAGGAGGTCTGCATGCTCAAGGGAAGTTGCCTGTGCGGCGCGATCCGCTATGAGATCGACGCCCCCGTGAACGCCATCAGCCACTGCCATTGCGGCCAGTGCCGCAAGGCCCACGGCGCTCCGTTCGGCTCCTATTTCTCGGTGCCCAAGCAGGCCCTGCGCTTCGTCCAGGGCGCCGACCAGGTGCGCACCTACGGCTCCTCGCCGGGGATCGCCCGCACCTTCTGCCCCCACTGCGGCAGCACGCTGCAATGGATGAAGGTGGACAGCGACACCACCTGCATGACGCCCGGGACCCTGGATTCGCCCCTGGGCGAGGTGGCGCAGACCCACATCTACACGGAATGGAAAGCCGACTGGTACGCCCTCACGGACGGCCTGCCGGTGGAACCCCATTCCTGATACGAGGACGCAGCGATGCTGCTCAACCTGTTCAACGAAATGCGCGCGGCCAAGGTGCCGGTGTCCCTGCGGGAGCTGCTGGACCTGATCGACGCCCTCAAGCACAACGTGGTGTTCGCCGACATGGACGCGTTCTATTTCCTGGCGCGCACCGTGATGGTCAAGGATGAGCGGCATTTCGACAAATTCGACCGGGCCTTCGGCGCCTACTTCAACGGCCTGCAGAACCTCGACCAGCACATCGAGGCGCTGATCCCGGAGGACTGGCTGCGCAAGGAATTCGAGCGCCTGCTGACCGACGAGGAACGGGCGCAGATCCAGAGCCTGGGCGGCCTGGACAAGCTGATCGAGGAATTCAAGAAACGCCTGGAAGAACAGAAGGAACGCCACGCCGGCGGCAACAAGTGGATCGGCACCGGCGGCACCAGCCCGTTCGGCTCCGGTGGCTTCAACCCCGAGGGTATCCGCGTCGGCGACGCCGGCAAGCGCCAGAACAAGGCGGTGAAGGTCTGGGACCAGCGGGAGTACAAGAACCTCGACGACCAGGTGGAGCTGGGCACCCGGAACATCAAGATCGCCCTGCGCCGCCTGCGCAAGTTCGCCCGAGAAGGCGCGGCGGAAGAGCTGGACATCGACGGCACCATCGACCACACCGCCCGGGACGCCGGCCTGCTCAACATCCAGATGCGCCCGGAGCGGCGCAACAGCGTGAAGCTGCTCCTGCTGCTGGACATCGGCGGCTCCATGGACGCCCATGTGAAGGTCTGCGAGGAACTGTTCTCCGCCTGCAAGACCGAGTTCAAGCACCTGGAGTATTTCTACTTCCACAACTTCATCTACGAGTCGGTGTGGAAGAACAACCTGCGCCGCACCTCGGAGCGCTTCTCCACCCACGACCTGCTGCACAAGTACGGCGCCGACTACAAAGTGGTGTTCGTCGGCGACGCCGCCATGGCGCCCTACGAGATCACCCAGCCCGGCGGCAGCGTCGAGCACTGGAACGAGGAAGCCGGCTACGTCTGGATGAAGCGGTTCATGGAGACCTACCGCAAGCTCATCTGGATCAACCCCTACCCCAAGCCAGCCTGGGACTACACCGCCTCCACCGGCCTGGTGCGTGACTTGGTGGAAGACCGGATGTTTCCCCTGACCCTGCGCGGCCTGGAAGAAGGCATGCGCTTCCTGGCGAAATAACGGCCGGGCCCGGGGTACGCGGGACGGCCGCGCAGGGGAACGGGCGCCCCCACGAGGATTTCTCACCCGACAGCCTGCGGCCCGTCAGGACGCTCCGCTGGAAGCCTGCCGCGCCAGGCCCTTGGATATCCAGGGCGCCTGGATGAGATCGGTCGGCTCCCTGTCACCGGAGCAGAGCCTTCCTGTCGCGCAACGATGCCAGCGGCGACTCCAGTACGGCCTTGGAGGGCGGGCTGGAGCGCTTCTGGGCTGCTCAAGAGAGCGTCCGTCCGCGCCTCCCCTGCCCCCGCGGCAAACGACCCAACGCGCGTTGAGCGACCCGCGCCCTTTCCCTGCGTCCCGCGACCTGGGGCGACGTACCTGGGTCAGCCGACCAGGCCCTGCACCGCCACGCACTTGATCTCCACCAGCAGGCCGGGTTGCGCCAGCTCGGCCACGCCGATGCAGGTCCAGGCGCACAGGCCCCGGGGGAACAAGCGGTCCTTCACCGCCCGGAACACCGGCAGGTGGCGAGCCATGTCCACGTGGTAGGTGGTCAGGTCCACCACGTCCTCGAAGCGGCATCCCGCCTCCGCCAGTACGATGCGCAGGTTGTCCCAGGCGGCGACGAATTGCTGTTCCGGGTCGGCGATGACCGCCAGCTCGGTGGTACGGCCCACCTGCCCGGCGCAATGGACCGTCTGCCCCACCTTCACCGCCGGCAAGTAGCCCGCCCGCGCCACCAGGGTCTGCATCGAGGCGGGAATGATGGGTTCGCGGGTCGGCATGCGGGGCTCCAGGGAACACGAATGGGAAGCGGAAGGCCCGGTGGGCCTCGTCGAGGACGCCGATCAAACAGGGTGGGATGCAACGCTCTCGCGACCTGCAGCCGCTCCAGGCGCCGAGCGCTCCCCGGACAGCATCCGGTAGCGGGCTATCACGCCTATCGCCACGCCTGCCTGGCCGGTCGACGGCGCCCGCCGCCCAGCACCAGGCCGATGAGGCTCACCACGCTCTCCACCACCAGGGCGAGGAACAGGCCGCAGGCCAGGGCCCAGGCGATGGCCTCCGGTGCCAGCAGCACCTGGTAGCGGTAGGCGGCGCGGGTCTCTGCCAACAGGGCCGGGTCGGCGGCGCTCGCCAGGTGCCAGGCGCGCCAGTACCACGGCCCCTGCATGGCCTGCCATTCCCGTTCCAGCAGGGCGTCGCGCGCCACCAGGGTGGCGACGCTGTCGGCATCGCTGCGCATCACCGGGTCGGGGCTGGCGCGATAGTGGGCCACCAGGGCGTCCAGGTCGCCGTCGAAGAACCGCCGGGCGGTGTCGCGAAACCCCTGGAGCGCCTGCCGGGCCTCGATCCGATGGGCATCGACGCGCTTGGCATAGTCGTCGATGAAGCCCGGCACCTGCACGCCCAGCAACAGGCCCAGGGCGAACAGCACCAGCCGCAGGTAACTCCTGAACATCGCGCGTCTCCCTCGTTGCGTGGTGGGCCGGGTCGGCTAGATCCGCCCGCTGGCCAGGCATTCCCCGCGCCGCCAGAGGGTCCAGTCGCCGGGTTCGTGCCGATGCCAGGTCTCGTTGGCAGTGAGCGGTTCGGTGGCGATCACCGTGACGACGTCGTCGGGGGTGGTTTCCGCATGGAAATCCACGGTCACCTCGGCATCCTTCAGCTGCGCCGGCCCGAACGGCGCGCGGCGGGTGATCTGCGCCAGTTTGGTCGAGCAGAAGGTGAACAGCCAGTCGCCATTGCTCAGCAGGCAGTTGAAGACGCCCTTGCCGCGGTAATGGCCGCAGGCGGCCACCAGCACCGGCAGCAGCACGTCCACCGGCACCGGTTCGGGGAAGGCGGAGCGGACGCGGTTGAGCAGGTCGCAGAACGCCGCCTCGCTGTCCGTGTCGCCCACCGGCCGGTAGAAGCGCGATGGCGGGGTGAAGTCCGCCAGTTGGCCGTTGTGGGCGAAGCACCAGTTGCGCCCCCAGAGTTCGCGGACGAACGGATGGGTGTTGGCCAGGGCCACCTGGCCGACGTTGGCCTGGCGGATATGGCCGATCACCGTCTCGCTCTTGATGGGGTAGCGCTGCACCAGCTTGGCCACCTCGGAGTTGACGCTGGCCTCCGGGTCCTGGAACAGCCGCAGGCCGCGCCCCTCGTAGAAGCCGATGCCCCAGCCGTCGCGGTGCGGGCCGGTGCCGCCGCCGCGCTGCATCAGCCCGGTGAAGCTGAACACGATGTCGGTGGGCACGTTGGCGCTCATGCCGAGCAATTCACACATGGTTCTCGCTCCCGATGAGGCGGTCAGCGCCGGCGGAGGGCTCAGAGACGGGGTTCGATGCGCATCCGGCGGTCGCCGTTGCGGTCGACGCGGGTATCCACCTCGGGGGCGTTCTCCCGCTCCAGCAGTTCCCGCAGGGTCGGTTCGTCCTCTTCTTCCACCGGCGCCTCGCGCTCGGCGCGGCGGCGGGCGGCGGCGCGCTCGAGGGGCCAGCGCAGCAGGGCGAACAGCAGGTAGACGATGAAGGCGATGGCGCCGTAGAGGGCCAGGTCCGGGACCGCCTTCCAGACATTGGTGCCCACCTTGAAGGCGATGTCCAGGGCGGTGATGGCCAGGGCCGGGGCGTAGAGGTCGCGGCTGGCGTCGGTGGCGGTGGGGGTCAGCAGCAGCACCGCGGCCAGCAGCCGCAGCGGCTCACGCACCCAGCGCCACATCCAGCCGGTCATGCGGAACACCACCAGCAGGCAGCCCAGGGCGGCGATGCCGTAGATGGCCCAGGCCAGCAGATAATCCTGTTCAGTCATGGGTGCGCCTCGCGCCCGGCCGGGCGGCGGCTGATGGGGGATTCACGCTGTTCTCCTCGTACCGCGACGGCTCCGGCCGGCGGCGACCTCTGCGGAAACCGGCCGCGCCGTGGCGGGGCCGACGAAAGGGCGCTTATGATAACGGCTTTTTGCCGCCGCGGCGTCCCTGCCGTCGCCGCCGCGCTGCTGGAGTCCCCCGATGCCCGATGCCCCGATTGCCCGCCGCGATGCCGGCGCCGACCCCTACCGCTGGCTGGAACGGCGCGACGATCCCGAGGTGGTCGCCCACCTGCGCGCCGAGAACGCCTACCTGGAGGCCAGCCTGGCAGAGCAGGCGGACCTGCGCGAGCGGCTGTTCCAGGAGATCAAGGGGCGCATCCGCGAGACCGACCTGTCGCTGCCCTCCCCCTGGGGGCCGTACCTCTACTACCAACGCACCACCGCCGGCGACGAGTACCCGCGCCACTACCGCTGCCCGCGCCCGGCCGGGGAGTCGCTGGCGGTGGACGAAGCCCGCGAGGAACTGCTGCTGGACCCCAACGCCCTGGCCGGCGACGGCTTCCTCGACGTCGGCGACCTCAGCATCAGCCCCGACCAGCGCCTGCTGGCCTACAGCCTGGACCGCAGCGGCGACGAGAGCTACGCGCTGTACGTCAAGGACCTGGCCAGCGGCGAGGTGACCGCCCTGCCCTTCGAGCGCTGCGACGGCAGCCTGGTCTGGGCCAACGACAACCGCACCCTGTTCTTCATCGAGCTGGACGACACCCAGCGGCCCTGGTGCCTGTACCGCCACCGCCTGGGGGAGCCGGGCGCCCAGCGGGTGTTCGAGGAGGCCGCCCCCCGCTTCTTCCTCAGTTGCTACCGCTCCAGTTCCGAGCGCCAGCTGATCCTGGAGCTGGGCAGCAAGACCACCCGCGAGGCCTGGGTGCTGGACGCCGGTCGGCCCGACGGTGACTTCGCCTGCCTGGCGCCCCGGGAAGAAGGCCACGAGTACGAGGTGGACCATGGCCGCATCGACGGTGACTGGGGCTGGCTGATCCGCAGCAACCAGAGCGGCCTCAATTTCGCCCTCTACAGCGCCACCGGCGACGCCCCGCCCCGCAGCACCTGGCGCGAACGCCTCGCCCACGATCCCCAGGTGATGATCGACGGTTTCTGCATGAACGCCAGCGCCTACGTGCTCAGCCTGCGGGTGGAAGGCCTGCCGGTGCTGCAGGTGCAGCCCGAGGCGCAGCCGAGCTACCGCGTGCGGCTGCCCGACGCCGCCTATGGCCTGCACGTGTCCGACAGCCTGGAATTCGACAGCCCGGCCATTCGCCTGCGCTACGAGGCGTTGAACCGGCCGGCGCAGATCCGCCGGCTGGACCTGGCCAGCGGCGCGCAGACGGTGCTCAAGCAAACCCCGGTGGAAGGCCCGTTCGACCCCGAGGACTACCTCAGCCTGCGCCTCTGGGCGCGGGCCGCCGACGGCACGGCGGTGCCCATCAGCCTGGTGGGGCGCCGCGACCTGTTCGACGGCGATCGGCCCAAAGCGCCGGCACCGCTCTACCTGTACGGCTACGGGGCCTACGGCGCCTGCATCGACCCCTGGTTCTCCCATGCTCGCCTGAGCCTGCTGGAGCGCGGCTGCCTGTTCGCCATCGCTCACGTGCGGGGCGGCGGCGAACTGGGCGAGGCCTGGTACCGGGCCGGCAAGCTGGCCCACAAGCAGACTACCTTCGATGACTTCATCGCCTGTGCCGAGCATTTGGTGGACGCCGGTTTCACCCGCCCGGACCGGCTGGCCATCAGCGGCGGCAGTGCCGGCGGCCTGCTGATCGGCGCGGTGCTCAACCAGCGGCCGGCACTGTTCGCCGCGGCCATCGCCGACGTGCCCTTCGTGGACGTGCTCAACACCATGCAGAACCCCGACCTGCCGCTGACGGTGACCGAGTACGATGAATGGGGCGACCCGGCCGACCCGGCGGCCCATGCGCGCATCCGCGCCTACGCCCCCTACGAGAACGTCACGGCCCAGCCCTACCCGGCGATCCTCGCCATCGCCGGCTATCACGACAGCCGGGTGCAGTACTGGGAAGCGGCGAAATGGGTGGCGCGCCTGCGGGCCACTGGCACCGGCACGTGGCCGGTGCTGCTCAAGGTGGACTTCGACGCCGGCCATGGCGGTATGAGCGGCCGCTACCAGGTGCTGCGGGACGCCGCCCTGGAATCGGCCTTCCTGCTGGGGACCGCCTTCCGCGAGGCGGCCCTGCAGGAGCCTGGCGGTCAGGCCGGGTCGACCGTCACCCCGTAACCACGCAGGGCGTCGAGGAAGGCCGCTTCGTCCAGCACCCGGAGGCCCAGCTCCTCGGCCTTGGCCAGCTTGGAGCCGGCGCCGGGGCCGGCCACCACGCAGGTGGTGCGCGCCGACACCGAGCCGGCCACCTTGGCCCCCAGGGCCTCCAGCCTGTCCTTGGCCACGTCGCGGCTCATGGCCTCCAGGGTGCCGGTGAGGACCCAGGTCTGCCCGGCCAGGGGCAAGCCCTCGGCGGTCTTCCGCTCGCTCTGCCAGTGCATGCCGAAGTCCCGTAGCTGGGCCTCGATGGCCTCGGCGCGGCGGGCGTGGTCGGCCACCGCGAACCAGTCGCGGATGGACTGCCGGGCGCGTTCGTTGAGGCCCTTGGTGGTGGACAGGTCCAGCCAGTCGCCGGCCAGGGCCTTCACCTCGGCGATGCCGGCCGCGCCCGTGGCGCGGCCGGCGGCCTTCTCGGCCAGCTTCTTCGCCCCGGTGGCGGCGACGAAGGGGATGTTCAGCTTGTCGATGAGCGCCGCCAGGCTGGCGCAGGCGGCGAACTCCGCGTGCAGCTCGCCCTCGTCCTGCAACTCGACACCGTTGGCCCGCAGCTGCGCGATGACCTCGCGGTTGTGCTCGGCCTCGAAGAAATTGTGGATTTCGTAGGCCACCTCGGCACCGACGTCCGGCAGGTAGGTGAGCACCTCCGGCAGGGCCCGTTCGATCCGCTCCAGGCTACCGAGGGTGCGCGCCAGCAGCTTGGCGGTCTCCTCGCCCACGTCGGGGATGCCCAGGGCGAAGATGAAGCGCGCCAGGGTCGGCCGCTTGCTGGACGCGATGGAGGCCAGCAGGTTGTTGCTGGACACCTCGGCAAAGCCTTCCAGTGCGAACACGTCGTCGTAGGTAAGGGTGTAGAGGTCGGCCGGCGATTTCACCAGCCCCTTGTCCACCAGTTGCTCGACGATCTTGTCCCCCAGGCCCTCGATGTCCATGGCCCGGCGCGAGACAAAATGGATGATCGCCTGCTTGAGCTGCGCCTGGCAGGCCAGGCGGCCGACGCAGCGGTACACCGCCCCCTCGCTGAACGACTCGCGGCCCTTGCTGCGCTTCACCAGCTGGGTGCGCTCCACGTCCGAGCCGCACACCGGGCAATGGGTCGGCACCTGCACCGGGCGCGCGTCGGCGGGCCGGCGCTCGGTGACCACCTGCATCACCTGAGGGATCACGTCGCCGGCCCGGCGGATGATCACCGTGTCGCCGATCATCACCCCCAGCCGCGCCACCTCGTCCATGTTGTGCAGGGTGGCGTTGGAGACCGTCACCCCGGCCACCTGCACCGGCTTGAGGCGTGCCACCGGCGTCACCGCGCCGGTGCGCCCGACCTGGAACTCCACGTCCAGCAGTTCGGTGAGTTCCTCGCTGGCGGGGAACTTGTGGGCGATCGCCCAGCGTGGCTCCCGGGCCCGGAAGCCCAGTTCGCGCTGCTGGCCGATGTCGTTGACCTTGAACACCACGCCATCGATCTCGTAGGCCAGGGAGGCGCGCCGGGCACCGATGTCGCGGTAATAGTCCAGGCAGGCCTCGGCGCCCTGCACGCGCCGCAGCTCGCGGCTGATGGGCAGGCCCCAGTCCTTCAGGCGCTCCAGGCTGGCGGTGTGGGTGGCCGCCAGGGGCGCCGGTACCCGGCCGATGCCGTAGCAGCAGAACTCCAGGGGCCGCCCGGCGGTGATCTTCGGGTCCAGCTGGCGCAGGCTGCCGGCGGCGGCGTTGCGCGGGTTGGCGAAAGTCTTGCCGCCCGCCTCGGCCTGGGCGGCGTTGAGCCGCTCGAAGCCGGCCTTGGACATGTACACCTCGCCGCGGACCTCCAGCACCTCCGGCCAGCCCTCGCTGCGCAGCTTCAGCGGCACGTTGCGGATGGTCCGCACGTTGGCGCTGATGTCCTCGCCGGTGCTGCCGTCGCCCCGGGTGGCGCCGCGCACCAGGTGGCCGTTCTCGTAGAGCAGGCTCACCGCCAGGCCGTCCAGCTTGGGTTCGCAGCTGTACGCCGCCTCGCTGCCGGCGGGCAGGTCCAGGCCTTCGCGTACGCGACGGTCGAATTCCCGCAGGTCGTCTTCCTCGAAGGCGTTGCCCAGGCTGAGCATGGGAATTTCGTGGCGCACCACGCCGAAGGCGCTGGAAGCCGCACCGCCGACCCGCTGGGTGGGCGAATCGGGAGTCACCAGCTCGGGGTGCTCCGCTTCCAGCGCCTGCAGGCTGCGGAACAGCCGGTCGTACTCGGCGTCCGGCACGCTGGGCTCGTCCAGCACGTAGTAGCGGTAGTTGTGCGCATCGAGGTCGCTGCGCAACTGGGCGATGCGTTCGGCGGCGGTCTGGGCGTCGGTCATGGCGGTCTCGGAAACGCAAAGAGCAGCGCGAGCTGCTCTTTGCGATACGGGCGGCGTCGGGAAGCGACGCGCGCGGTCAGCGTTTATGGGTCAGGTTGCGGCGCTCGAACTCGACGATGCGCTGGCGATAGTGCTCGATGGTCTGGGCGGTCAGCACGCTGCGCTGGTCGTCCTTGAGCTCGCCGTTCAGTTCCTGGGACAGCTTGCGCGCGGCGGCGACCATCACGTCGAACGCCTGCTTCGGGTGGCGCGGCCCCGGCAGGCCGAGGAAGAAGCTCACGGCGCGGGTCTTGAAGTGGTCCATGTCGTCCAGGTCGAAGGTGCCCGGCTTGACGCCATTGGCCATGGAGAACAGCACCTCGCCGTTGCCGGCCATGCTCTCGTGGCGATGGAAGATGTCCATCTCGCCGAAGCGCAGGCCGCTTTCCAGGATGTTCTGCAGCAGCGCCGGGCCCTTGAAGCCCTCGCTGTCGCGGGACACCACGTTGATCACCAGCACTTCGTCCACCGGCATCTGGCCAGCGCCGTCGGAACGCGGGGAGTCGTCGTCCAGGCTCTCGTCCAGCACCGGGTCGAGCAGGGTGGGCACCGGTTCGAGGTTGAGGTCGCCCTGGTGCGGCTCGACGCCACGCCGGCGGTTCAGCTCCTTGGCGCTCATGGACGGCAGGTCTTCCTCGTCTAGGGACGGCTCGCGGCCCTGCTTGTCCAGCACCCGGGCCGGGCCCAGCAGGTTCGGGTCCTGTTCCTCATCGTCCGGCAGGTTGGAAAAGCTGCGGTCCAGCTTGAACTTGAGTTTTCCCTTGCCACCGCTCATGCGCCGCCAGCCATCGAAGAGAATGCCGGCAATGACGATGAAACCGATGACGATCAGCCAATCGCGCAGACCGATTTCCATGTAATTCTGTGTCCCCTGATGAATTGGAGTAATGAATAAAAGGACATCCCTTCCTCTGAACGTGGCGCCCAACTCCCTGTTCTTTCTGGCGTTTTCCACGGGTGACGAAAGTGCGCCCTAAGCTAGCACGGCCGGGCATCCAGCGGAACCTCCCCGGCATCGAGCAAACGCCATGGCCAGTCGCCCTTTTCTCGTTCTGTTGCGCTCCCGGCGGCTCAGGCTTCCACCAGCGCCACCGCCTCTTCCACATTGACCGTCACCAGCCGCGAACAACCCGGTTCATGCATGGTCACCCCCATCAACTGGTCGGCCATCTCCATGGCGATCTTGTTGTGGGTGATGTAGATGAACTGCACCTTTTCCGACATTTCCTTCACCAGCCGCGCATAGCGGCCGACGTTGGCGTCGTCCAGGGGCGCGTCCACTTCGTCGAGCATGCAGAACGGTGCCGGGTTCAGCTGGAAGATGGCGAACACCAGGGCCAGGGCCGTCAGCGCCTTCTCCCCGCCGGAGAGCAGGTGGATGGTGCTGTTCTTCTTGCCCGGCGGCCGCGCCATGATCGCCACCCCTGTATCGAGTAAATCTTCGCCGGTGAGTTCCAGATAGGCGTGCCCGCCGCCGAAGACCTTGGGGAAAAGCGCCTGCAGACCGGCGTTGATCTGATCGAAGGTGTCCTTGAAGCGGTTGCGGGTCTCCCGGTCGATCTTGCGGATGACGTTCTCCAGGGTCTCCAGCGCCTCCACCAGGTCGTCGTTCTGCGCATCCAGGTAGCGCTTGCGCTCCGACTGCTGCTGGTACTCGTCGATGGCCGCGAGGTTGATCGGCCCCAGGCGCTGGATGCGCCCGGCGAGGCGCTCCAGTTCCTCTTCCCAGCCGGGTTCGCTGGCGTCCGCCGGCAGCGTGGCGATCACCCCGTGCAGGTCGTAGCCGTCTTCCTGTAATTGCTCCTGCAGGGCCTTGCGCCGCACCGTCAGGGTCTGCGCGTCCAGGCGCTGCTGCTCCAGCTGGCCACGCAGCAGTTGGGCCTGCTGCTCCGCCTGGCTGCGGCGCTTTTCGGCGTCGCGCAGCTCGCGGTCGGCATCGTCCAGGGCCAGGCGCGCCTGCTTGAGTTCTTCCTCGACGCCCATGCGCCGCTCCAGCAGCTCCTCCAGGCGCATGCGCAGCTCTTCCAGGGGCGCGGCGCCCTCCTCCAGGTTCAGGCTGAGCTGTTCGCGCCGCTCGTTGACCCGCTCGAACTGCTGCTCCAGGCGCTCCAGCGCCTGGCGGGTGGAGTCGTGCTGGGCCCGCAAGGCGCCGACCCGCACCGCCAACTGGTGGGTGCGGTCCTTGTGCTGGCGGGCCTCCTGGCGGACCCGGTCGAGGCGTTCCCGCAGGCCGTCTCGGGAAGCCAGCAGGGTTTCCCGCCGCTCGGTGTCGGCCGCCATCTCGTCGAGGGCGTCCTGCAGGTGCAGGCGCGCCTCGCCCAGTTGCTCCTGCTCCAGGGCACGCCGGGCGGCGTTGTCGTCCAGTTCCTCGTCCAGGCGGCGCCGGCGCAGGCTCAACTGCTCGGCCCTGGCCTGGACGGCGGACAGCCGCGCCTTCAGCTCGGCCAATTGCCGCGACTCGTCCTGCACCTGGCGTCGCAGCTGCTCGCGGGCCTGTTCCTCGTCGCGCTGGGCGTCCCGCAGGTGCGCCAGGCGCTCCTCCAGGGCGGCCAGGGCGGCTTCGTGTTGCTCGCGCTCGCCCTGTAGGCGCTCCATTTCCTGGCCGCGGGCCAGTACCCCGCTGTCATGCTCGTCGGCGCGGCGCACCCGCAGGAAATGCCGGCCGACCCAATAGCCGTCACGGCTGACCAGGCTCTCGCCCTCGCCCAGGGTGACGCGGGCCGCCAGGGCCTGTTCCAGGTCATCCACCGGCCGCACCCGGGCCAGCCAGGGCGCCAGGTCGTAGGCGCTCTCCACCTTGTCCAGCAGGCTGCCGGCGACGCGCGCACCGCCGCGCCCCGGGTTCGCCAGGCGCAGGTCGCCCTGGGCGAAGTCCGCCAGGGGCAACCCGCCGAAGTCGTCCAGCAGCACCGCCTGGAGGTCGGCCCCCAGGACGGTCTCCACCGCCAGCTCCCAGCCCGGTTCCACCCGCAGCCCCTGGGCGAGGCGCGGGCGCTCGGCCAGGCCCTGCTGCCGCAGCCATTCCGCCGCACCGGTGCCAGGGTTGAGGGCGGCCTGCTGCAGCGCCTCCAGGGACGCGAGGCGGCCGTTCAGGCGCTGCAACTGGCCACTGGCATCCTGCTGGGCGCGGGTCGCCTGCTGCAGGTCGCCCCGCAGGCCCTCGACGCGCTGCGCCCGCTCCGCTTCGTCGGCCTGGGCCTGTTCCAGGCGCAGCTCGCCTGCCGCCAGGTGCTCGGCCAGGTCGAGGATCGCCGCCTCTTCCGGGTCGGCGGCCAGTTGGGTGCGCTCGTCGCCCAGGCGGCGGGCCCGTTCGTGCAGGCGCTCCAGGCTCTGCTCCAGTTGCTGGATGTGCGCCTGCTGCACCTCGGCCCGGCGCCGGGGTTCGGCAGAGCGCTGGTTGAAGGCGTCCCACTGTTCCTGCCATGCATGCATGGTGGCCTCGGCCTCTTCCAGTTCCGCCGCGCTTTCCTCGGCGCTGGCGCTGCCGGTCTCCAGTTCCGGCAGGAGCATCTCCAGCTCTTCGCCGAGGGTGGCCAGCAGGGTGCGGTCATGGCCCAGGTGCGATTCGGTCTCCTGGCGGCTGCGCTCGGCTTCGCGCAGGTCGTCCTGTAACTGGCGCAGGCGCTGCTGGCCGTGCTGGATGCTCTGCTCGACCCGGGCGATGTCGCCGCCGACGGAATAGAAGCGCCCCTGTACCTGGTTGAACCGCTCCGACAGCTCATGGTGGCCGTCCCGCAGGCGCTCGATGCTGGCATCGGCATTGCGCTGCTCGGCCACCAGGGCTTCCAGGGCCACGTCCTGCTCACCGATCACCGCTTCGCGGCGGCCCACCTGCTGGTTCAGGTCCTGCCAGCGCAGGGCGCCCAGCTGGGCCTTCAGCTGGCGCTCCTCGGCCTTGTATTCCTGGTACTTCTCCGCCGACTGGGCCTGGCGGTGCAGGCGTTCCAGCTGGCGCTCCAACTCTTCCCGCAGGT
This sequence comes from Pseudomonas mangiferae, assembly GCF_007109405.1. Classification (GTDB taxonomy): domain Bacteria; phylum Pseudomonadota; class Gammaproteobacteria; order Pseudomonadales; family Pseudomonadaceae; genus Pseudomonas_T; species Pseudomonas_T mangiferae. The sequence goes on along the minus strand of NZ_VJOY01000019.1, from coordinate 37,948 downwards.
CGGTCAGGCGCGCCAGGTTCTCCTGTGTGCGCCGGATGCGGTTCTCGGTCTCCCGGCGGCGCTCCTTGTACTTGGAGATGCCGGCGGCTTCCTCGATGAAGGAGCGCAGGTCTTCAGGGCGCGCCTCGATCAGCTTAGAGATCATTCCCTGCTCGATGATCGAGTAGCTGCGCGGCCCCAGGCCGGTACCGAGGAAGATGTCGGTGATGTCGCGCCGGCGGCACTTGGTGCCGTTGAGGAAGTAGGTGTTCTGTCCGTCGCGAGTGACGCGCCGACGGATGGATATCTCGGCGTAGCCGGCGTATTCGCCCACCAGGGTGGTGTGGGTGTTGTCGAAGATCAGCTCGATGCTGGCCTGGGTCACCGGCTTGCGGGTGTTGGAGCCGTTGAAGATCACGTCGGTCATCGATTCGCCGCGCAGGTTCTTCGCCGAGCTTTCGCCCATCACCCAGCGCACCGCGTCGATGATGTTGGACTTGCCGCAGCCGTTGGGCCCCACCACCGCCGCCATGTTGCTGGGGAAGTTCACCGTGGTGGGGTCGACGAAGGACTTGAAGCCCGCCAGCCTGATGCTCTTCAGCCGCATGCCATCTCCGCTCAGCGCTCGATCAGCGCGGCGAGCACCAGGTCGCGGTTGTGCTTCACGTAGGCCAGCACCACCCGCTCCACGCGGTCGGCGTCGTGCTCGACGATGGCCTGCAGCAGGGTGTCCAGGGCGGCCAGGGTCTGGCTCATCTCGCCGCGCCGGCGCTCCAGCGCCAGGTAGTAGGTGCGGCTGATGACCGGGATCAGGTTCTCCAGGGTTTCCTGCAGGTACGGGTTGTCGGCGAAGGGAAAGGCCTCCCGCAGGATGCCGAAGCTGACTTCGGCGAAGGAGCCGATGTCGTCCCGCTCGCGATTCTCCACCAGGCGCCGGCGGATGTGCAGGAACGGATCGAGCTCGCGCTCGTCCTTCCAGTTCAACGCCACGGCGCGGCCCAGCATCACGTACAGCGAGGCCATCAGGGCGTACAGGCTGGTGACCTTATGGGCGGTCAGTTCGGCGACCTGGGCGCCGCGGCGCGGCAGGATGCGCACCAGGTGGCGCCGCTCGAGGATCAGCAGCGCCTCGCGGACGGGGCCGCGGCTGACGTTCAGGGCCTGGGTGACCTTGATTTCCTGGATGCGCTCGCGCGCCTTCAGTTCACCTCGGACGATGCGCTCGGCGAGGTGGTGGGCAATCTGTTCGGCGAGGCTGTCTGGTGCCGTGAACGTCATGATTTTCCTTCGGAAATGGGGGGCGACACGCAGGCGGCGAGTGTAGCACAGGGCCATGCCTCGAACGGCGGCGCAAAGCGCCCGCGACGGTGCGCGGGACGGGCGAGACGAGCGGTCGCCGGACGACCGTTCGCGGCTGTCCGCGGGACGACCCGAGCGGGCATAATCGGCCCTTTCCCTCCGCGCCGTTCTATTCGTCCATGCGTATCCACGTCAGTTTCATCGACCGCGTCGGCATCACCCAGGAAGTGCTGGCCCTGCTGGGTGGGCGCAACCTCAACCTGGACGCCGTGGAGATGGTCCCGCCCAACGTCTACATCGACGCGCCGACCCTCAGCGCCGAGGTGCTGGAGGAACTGCGCGACGCCCTGTTCAAGGTGCGCGGGGTGCAGGCGGTGACGGTGGTGGACATCCTCCCCGGGCAGCGCCGGCGCCTGCAGCTGGACGCGCTGCTGGCGGCCATGGCCGACCCGGTGCTGGCGGTGGATGGCGAGGGGCGCATCCTGCTGGCCAACCCGGCGCTGATCGCCCTCTGCGGCGGCGAGCCGGAAGGCCAGCGCCTGGCACAGCTGTTCGACGACGAGCCCCTGCAACGGGCGCTGCTGCAGCAGGGCTTCCGCCTGCCCCTGCGGGAAGTGACCCTCAAGGGCCAGGCGCTGCTGGTGGACGCCATGCCCATCGCCGAGGCCGCTCCCGGCGGCACCGGCCAGGCAGCGGGCGGCCTGCTGACCCTGTACCGGCCGAACCGCATCGGCGAGCGCCTGGCGGCGCTGCACCACGACCACGCCGAGGGGTTCGACGCCCTGCTGGGCGACTCCGCGCCGATCCGCACCCTGAAGAGCCGCGCCCAGCGCGTCGCCAGCCTCGACGCGCCGCTGCTGATCCACGGCGAGACCGGCACCGGCAAGGAGCTGGTGGCCCGCGCCTGCCACGCCCTCAGCGCGCGCCGCAGCGCGCCGTTCCTCGCCCTGAACTGCGCGGCGTTGCCGGAGAACCTGGCGGAGAGCGAACTGTTCGGCTATGCCCCCGGCGCCTTCACCGGCGCCCAGCGCGGCGGCAAGCCGGGGCTGCTGGAGCTGGCCCACCAGGGCACGGTGTTCCTCGACGAGATCGGCGAGATGTCCCCCTACCTGCAGGCCAAGCTGCTGCGCTTTCTCAGCGACGGGACCTTCCGCCGGGTCGGCGGTGACCGCGAGGTGAAGGTCAACGTACGCATCCTCAGCGCCACCCACCGCGACCTGGAGCGCATGGTGGAGGCCGGGGCCTTTCGCGAGGACCTGTTCTACCGGCTCAACGTGCTGAACCTGGAAGTGCCACCGCTGCGGGAGCGCGGCCAGGACATCCTGCTGCTGGCCCGGCATTTCATGGAGCAGGCCTGCACGCAAATCCAGCGCAAGCCCTGCCGCCTGGCGCCGGGCACGCACCCGGCGCTGCTGGGCAACCGCTGGCCGGGCAACGTGCGGCAATTGCAGAACGTGATCTTCCGCGCCGCGGCCATCTGCGAGAGCAGCGTAGTGGACATCGACGACCTGGACATCGCGGGCACCTCGGTGGCGCAGGGCCAGGACGGCGAGGTCGCCAGCCTGGAGCAGGCGGTGGGCGACTTCGAGCGCGAGCTGCTGCAACGGCTGTACGCCAGCTACCCCTCCACACGGCAGCTGGCCGGCAGGCTGCAGACGTCGCACACCGCGATCGCCCAGCGGCTGCGCAAGTACGGCATCCCAGGCAAGAGCTGATCCGAGCGGCCCCCTTGCAACGGGACCGGTGACGCCTGCGCCTCTGCAAGAGACAACCGGTCCGCGCTACCGGCGGATCGGTCGAGGATTCAGGTGAACAGCTCGGCGCGGCCTTCGAAGTGCGCGCTGCAGCCCACGAACGCCTCCGCCTGGCGATACTCCATGGCCAGTTCCAGGTAACTGCACCCTTCGGCGAATAAGCGCGCCATCAGGAAGCGGTCCGATTCCGGAATCCGGTAGGCATCGAGCTTGTCCAGATCGGCCCAGACCAGCGGGTGCTTTTCCTCCACCAGTGCGGGCCTTCTCGAAGCCTCGAAGCTGTAGACGAAGATCAGCCAGTTCCAGTCCGGCGATCCGGAGTAGTCGTACACCAGCCCACGGGGGCGCAACGGCTCGGTGATCACGTAGCCCGTCTCTTCGGCGAACTCGCGGCGCGCACATTCGATAGGGATTTCGCCGAACTCGCACTTGCCGCCCGGCGGCAGCAGAAATCCCCGATACGGCGCCGTTTGCCTGTCCAGCAACAGCACCTGCTGTTCATGGGTGCAGTACACGAGGGTAGTGAGCCTGGGGCTCATCGATCGATCCATCAGAACGTCTTCCAGTCGAAGTCATTGGCATTGTCGCACAGCACCCCGAGACGACCGCCCATGCGCACGCCGCGCTTGCGATAGTCATCGGACACGGACTCGAAGGCGAACGTCGACAGATCGGCGAACAGGGTCTCGGCATTCCTGACCAGGAAGAACAGTTTGCTGCGCAGGTCGTATCCCATGATCAGCCGGAGGACGTCCTCGGTCACCGAGTCGCACTCGACGATGACCCCGAACTCGCCGAAGTAAGCCGTCGGGTAGACCACGCGCCGCACGGGAATCCCCTTGCTCGTGAGAAAGCCGAACATGAACGTCTCGTTCTGCAGGCGCATCAGGTTCAGCCCCGACTCCTTGCCGCAGAAAATGCCAAAGAACAGCGGATTGTCCCGGGCATGGATCGCGTTGACGGTCAGTTCGAAGCCCACCGTCTTCTCGCTGTAGTAGCCCTTGAACTCGCAGAACGGCCCTTCATCGATCATCCTGCCACTCAGGCTCGCCTGCAGGACGAGCTCGCTGGCCGCCGGAACCGCCGGGTAGTCGCCCTGGCGACAGAGGTCGATGGGCTCATCGGCAATGGCCGAGGAAAACACGAAGCTGTCCACGTCCGCCGGGATCTTGCTCGCCGCGCCGATATACGCCGAGATCGGCCCGCCGTTGAACAGGCTGACCTTGATTTCGCGCTCCTCGCGCAGACGTTCCTGGATGATCGCGTGGGCATCGGTTCGGGGATCGATGAATATCGCGATGGTGCGCCCATCCTTGATCTCCCCCCGGTAGAAACCCAGGTTGTAGCGCCCGGCCGTGTCCTCTATGCAGAACACGAAGGAAGTCAGATAACGGCCGCCATCACCCGGCTGGTACTTGAGAAACGGCAAGTCCAGCAATGACCATTCCCTCTGCCGGAATGCCCAGGGGGCCTGCACCGGAGCCCGCTGGTCGGCGTGCGCTCCGCGCGCGCGCCGGGCGAACTCCGGCTGCACGTTCGCCTCGGTCAGGCCCAGCCCGCGCAACATCGCTTCACGCTTGAAGGCGTTGTCCACATAAGGCACCCGGGACCCGCAGGCGACATTGCTGAACATCACCACCGGGTAGTCGTTGAGGTCGTAGTGCTGGTGCAGGTAGCGGGAAATATCGAGGTCGACCCCCATGGGGTCGGCAATGTCCTCGACACGGGCTTCGCTGAGCAGATTCCTCATCAGGACTCGATCCTCTTTTCCCAGGGAAAACGAACCCACTCCCTGACTTCCCGGCCATGGAACTCCACCATTTCCCCCACTTGGGCACGGTCGCCATTGGCGGCATTGAAGACCAGGCTCGCGACGTAGATCTCGCGACCGTCGCCGCCGAATCGCTCGCGGATGAAACGGACGGTTTCACCACTGCCGACGATGTCCTCGATGACCAGCCACTTCTTGCCCGCCTGCGCCAGCGGGCTGATATCCACCAGGCGCGGTTCCGCCTTGCGTGAGTCGACGCCCTCGGACAGGTTCCGGACGATGGACAGCGTGCCCACCTCGCGCACCCCCAGCTGATGAGCCACGATCACCGCCGGCACCCAGCCAGAGCGAGCCACGCCGACGATGCAGTCGAAGTCGTAGTCGGCCGCGCGGACGGCCTCGGCGATGGACACCGACAGGGCCTCCACGTCCTCCCAGCTCAGGTTAATCATGGCTGAGCGCCTCGGCCTTGTAGTCGATGGGGTGCCTGCCTATGTCCAATGCGTGCGGACGGCTTTCCTGGCTGGTCTGCACCGACACCTCGATGAACTCATGCCGCTCCAGCAGCTGCGGGTAATCGCTCGCGCCGCAATAGCTGAAACCCGACTGAATGCCACCGATCAGTTGATACAGGTAGGCACGCAAGGGGCCGACATGTTCGAAGCAGGCCTCGATGCCCTCGGGCACGTAGCGCAGCAATTGCTCCTCGGTGATCTTCTGGCCCTGCAAGCGCTTGAGTTCGAGGCCGGTCCCGAAGGTGACGAAGCCCCGGGTCAGCTTGTAGTGCTTGCCGGACACTTCCAGCAACTGGGCGGCGCTCTCGTCGGTGCCGGCCAGCATGCGTCCGAGCATCACCGCATGGGCGCCAGCGGCCAGGGCCTTGACGATATCCCCGGAGCTGCGAATGCCGCCGTCGGCGATCAGACTCACGCCGGCTTCCCTGGCCGCCTCGGCGCATTCGAGGATGGCGGTGAGCTGCGGCACGCCCGCGCCGGTGACCGAGCGCGTGGTACAGACACTGCCGGGGCCGATACCCACCTTGATCACGCTGGCGCCGGCCTCCGCCAGGTCCAGTACGCCCTCGGGCGTGGCCACGTTGCCCGCGACGATCGGGATGTCGCCCAGGCGCTCCTTGACGCGGGCGATCGCCGCAATGGCGTGAGTGGAATGACCATGGGCGATATCCACGGTCAGGAAGTCCACATCGCAGGCGGCCAACCCGGCGGCTCGCTGCAGGTAGTCATCGACGATGCCGATCGAGCCTCCGACCTTGAGCCGGCCTTGAGCATCCAGGGTCGGCGCGAAATCGGCTTCGCGCTGGGTGACAGGCGCGCTCTTGACCGCATGGACGAAGGCTGCCTGGTCTTCCACGCTGCACATGCGGTGGACGATCCCCAGCCCGCCCATCCGGGCCATCTCCAGGGCCATGCGATCCTCGGTGCACCATTGGGTGTTGGCCGAGATGATCGGTACGCTCAGGCGGCCGATGCCCTTGAGCTCGACGCCGATATCGGCTTCCTTGCGACTGCCCAGGTGGGTCTTCTTGGGCACCAGCAGCACGTCATCGAACACGTAGCCTTTTCTAAACATGCTGCACGCCCCTCACGTTGCCGGCGGGATACTCGGCCCAGCAATTGGGCGTTTCATACACGCGAATCGCATCCACGCGGACCTGCGCGGCCCCATGCCCCAGGGTGGCGACCTTCTCGCTGAGCAGTTCGTACCAGTGCTTGGCCAGCGCTTCCGCGGTGGGCGAGAACGGCACCAGGTAGATTTTCATCCCTTCGGCGTTGGTCAACGGAAGCGCAACGCCTGAGATCAGCACATCGCGGGCAGAACCGCGGATATCCAGGACCTGCAACAGGTACTCGTCTTCGGCATCGACGATCAGGGCGTGATCGCACAGCTCATCGATGCATTGCACCATCGCCTCCTTGGCAAAGCTGAAGTCCAGCACCATGCCCGTCTCGGAACCCTGGGTGGCGAGTTCGTCAGCGCTGAGGGTCATGTGCACTGTATAGCGATGACCGTGGAGGTTGCGGCACTTGGAGCCATGGGAGCGGATCCGGTGACCCGCGTCGATTTCAATCTTCCGGTCGATCTTGAACATGACAGTCTTCCCTTACTGAGAGTGGTGGACACCATTGCCCCACGGCAATGCAGCTGCGGTGTAGAACTCGCCCCGCTTGACCGAATCGGTATCCAGCACGCCTGAGAAGTAGGTCGTGGTCATGTTGGCGTTGGGCTTGTAGGCGCCGCGGGTGCACAGGCAGTTGTGCTTGGCGCGAATGATCACCCCCACCCCCTTGGGCAGCAGCACTTCATCGAGGGCCAGGCCGATCTGCGAGGTCAGCCGCTCCTGGATCTGCAGGCGCTTGGCGAAGATGTCCACCACCCGCGCCAGCTTGGACAGGCCCACGACCCGGCCATTGGGGATATAGCCGACGGTCGCGTTGCCCACGATCGGCGCCAGATGGTGCTCGCACATCGACTCGAAGTGGATGTTCTGCAACATGATCAGGTTCTTATAACCCGCCACCTCTTCGAAGAACTTCTCCAGCACGCGGTAAGGGTCCTGGGAATATCCCACCGTCTGCGCGACCATGGACTTCAGGAAGCGCTCCGGCGTTTCCTGAAGTCCCTGCCGGCTGGTGTCCTCACCCAGATAGTCGAGAATATCGATCACCGCTTGCCGTGCTTTGGCATGGGAATGTTCTTGATCATTCTGCATAGTCATATCCTTATGGAAGATTCAGAAGTTTGTGCAACTGCAGGTTCAACGTATAACCCTGCTGAGTTGCCACTTCGACACAGGCCTTGAGATTGTCCTGGTTGCGTTGCTCGTCATAATCATCGCGCGGCATCACATAGACAGGCTTGCCCGGGGGAGGACGGAACAGACGGGCTTTCTTCCCGGCCCGCTGCGTCGAGCAACCCGGCAGGCCGTCGCGCGGATCGACTTCGTCATGTGCCAGTACATATTTGTAATGCGTGATGATCTCGATCATGCGCAGGTCCAGTACTGGCGTCTTCGGGCTGCACACCACGGTGACGTCCTGCCCCGTGGGGATGGCCTGATAGATCGTGCCGTTGGTTTCGACCTGAACCTTGAACCCTTCGGCGATGAACAGCCGTATCAGGGGCGCGATGTTCTGGCGAAAGGGTTCGCCACCGGTCAGCACGATCAGCTCTGGAACCGGGGTTTCGAGGCTGCGCACCTTCTCGACGATCGCCTGCGGCGTCAGTGACCAGCGAAACGACTCGAATTGCGTATCGCACCAATAGCAACGCAGGTTGCATCCCGACAACCTGACGAAGGTGGAAGGCACGCCCGAGAAGGGCCCCTCTCCCTGCAATGTCCTGAATACTTCCTCGACCCAAAGCGCCTCGATGTCAGGTGCCTTCTTTCGTATGGGGTTTTCACCAAACATATCAACTCCCTCTCGTCACACGGGGCGTCCTGCCAATTGAAGCGATGTATACCGATATAATTTTGCAGGCAAACTTCTACGAACTGTCTGCCATGGAACGTCCAGGGGAACTACACATCAATCGATAATCGCCGAGAAAGAATCCACTCACCTCGACGGAAAATTCTTCAATAAACCTTAATCACTGCCTCGCGACTAACACGCATATCTGACGGCAACTTCTGGACAAGAAACCCAACACGTTTCCCGTGAATAGAGCGCTTCCTTAAAAAGCATCGCCTTTATTCGCGTGTGTTCTACGGCGAGACATCCACACTCTTTCGGCACGACAACCTAGTTCAACCATTTAATGCTGCGAAAGATCAATTAACGCGCCTTGCTATTCATTTTATAACCATAAGAAATAAAAACGCCTTGCAATATCATTTTATTAAGAGCCGCGCCACTACCAGTTTTGGGACAGAAAAGCGTCCGCGCGAAAGCTGTTAAAGTGGCCCGCTCTCATCAGATCCACATTCGATTGCAGCGTCGATGGACGGCGTTACCCGGCATTGGAGGCCACTGCATGCTTGAACAAAGAAGCTCGAACAGCAGCGTCATGGGCGAATTGATGATCCTGCTCGCCATGGCCGGACCGCTGATGGCCGCCCAACTGTCCAAGGTGGTCATGGTCTTCACCGACACCTACATGATGGGACGGCTGGGCGCAGAAGCCCTGGCAGGCGGCGGCGTGGGCGCCTCGATCTATTCGTTCCTGACCTTTTCCTTTTCCGGGGTCATCTCGGGCATCGGCACGCTGATCGCCATCGCCCATGGCTCCAGGGATACCGCCCGGGTCCGGCGTTCATGCCAGAGCGGCATGCTCATAGCCCTGGCGCTCTCGGCACTGGGCATATCGGCACTATGGCTGGCCGCCCCGCTGCTGCGCAGTCTCGGCCAGCCACCGCAAAGCATTGATGCCTTCATCGCCTTCACCCGCGCGGTCGCCTTCGCACTGCCGGGCTACCTGGTGTTCATGGCCTTGCGCAATTTCGTCAGCGCTTTGGGTGACACCAAGCCGGTCATGGTCATCAGCATGGCCGCGGCGGTGCTGAACCTGGCCCTCAACCTGGTGATCATCAACCAGTGGTTCGGCATTCCGTACCTGGGCCTGAGCGGCATCGGCGCGGTCACCGCCAGCGTTTCTCTGCTGATGGCGCTGTCATTGGCCGGATACATCGCCACCGCCCCGCGCTACCGCAGCTATCGGATATTCGAGGGTATCCTCGACATCGACTGGGACATCCTGCGCCAGGCGATCAAATTCGGGATTCCAGTAGGCCTGTCATTCGCCATCGAACTGAGCCTGTTCACCTGCGCGGCGCTGATGATGGGGCACTTCGGGGTCGTGGTGCAGGCCGCGCACCATGTGGCCATGCAGGCGGTGCTGATCGCCTTCGTCGCGCCCATCAGCCTGTCGAGCGCCACCTCTTACCGGGTCGGCCACCTGGTGGGAGCCGGACGCATTGCGGACGTCAAGCAGGTGGTGCTGATCGGCCTGAGCTGTGGCGCGGTCGCGTCCTTATTCTTCGCCCCCCTGTTTCTGCTCTTCCCCACCGAAATCGCCAGTCTGTTCGTCAGGTCCGGCACGGCCGACAGCGTATTGCTCAAGAGCACCGTGGCCAGCCTGCTGGCCGTCGCGGTGTGGTTCCTGCTGTTCGACGGGGCGCAGAACATCCTGCTGGGCGCCTTAAGGGGCCTCAAGGCACTGAAAACCTCGTTGACGCTGGTCGCCGTCTTCTACTGGCTCATCGCGATTCCAGCCGCTTATATCCTCGGCATCCATCTGGCGCTGGGGCCACGCTACATCTGGGCCGGCCTGGCCATCGGCCTGGCAGCGGCCACCTTCGCGATGTACCTGAGTCTCCAGATGATCGTCAATCGGCTGACCCATCCGGATCGACCAGGGACGGTCAGTCGGGTCGGCATCGAAGACGTTCCGGGATGAAAGCACCTGGCCTAGAAAGCAGGCGTTCCTCGGTCAGATAGCGCTCCGCACAGAGTTGGGATGGAAGTGAAGAACGCGCGAACGCATGCAGGCCGTTTCGATATCGATACATCGTATCGAATTCGCTACGAACCTATCTAAGCGGCCTCTTTTCGCAGGTTCGCCTCATATCTCTTCGCTCCGGCTCACGTCGCCTGTATTGATTTCATTCCAAATGAAGAAGAAGTCACTCTGATATTTCGATATGTGTTTGATTTTTAATGGATTTTTTATTTGGCCACATTATTGCTAAGAGATTCCTGCCCTTAGCGCGCGATCTCCACTGCGCCTACATGTCCCCTGCTCCCGAGGAAAGTCCATGAGCGAGTTGCGTTTCACTGAAGATCACGAATGGCTGCGCGTTGAAGCCGACGGCAGCATCACCGTAGGTATCACCGCCTATGCCCAGGACGCACTGGGTGACGTGGTCTATGTGCAACTGCCGGACCTGCAGCGCTACGAGAAAGGCTCCGACGCCTCCACCGTCGAATCGGTAAAGGCCGCCAGCAGCGTGTACATGCCGCTCACCGGCGAGGTGATCGCGATCAACGAAGGCCTCAACGACAGCCCCGAGCGGGTCAATGAGGACCCCCTGGGTGAAGGCTGGTTCTTCCGCTTCATCCCGGCGGACACGAACGAGCTGGCGACGCTGCTGGACCAGGACGCCTACGACCGCCTGCTCAAGGCCACCGCCGACGCCTGAGGACTTCGCCATGACCCGTTCCATCCCGCTCGGCACCGCCAACGAATTCATCGGTCGCCACATCGGTCCCCGCGAGGCGGACATCGCCCGCATGCTGGAGCGCCTGGGCTTCGATTCCCTGGACGCCCTCAGCGACAGCGTGATCCCCGCCAGCATCAAGGGCACCAGTGTGCTGGACCTGCCCGCCGGCCTCGGCGAGGCAGAAGCCCTGGACACCCTCAAGGCCATCGCCGCGCGCAACCAGCCGTTCACCAGCTACATCGGCCAGGGCTACTACGGCTGCCACACGCCGTCGCCGATCCTGCGCAACCTGCTGGAGAACCCGGCCTGGTACACCGCCTACACCCCCTACCAGCCGGAAATCTCCCAGGGCCGCCTGGAAGCGCTGCTGAACTTCCAGACCCTGATCAGCGACCTCACCGGCCTGCCGGTGGCCAACGCCTCCCTGCTGGACGAGGCCACCGCCGCCGCCGAGGCCATGACCTTCTGCAAGCGGCTGGCGAAGAACAAGGCCAGCAACGCCTTCTTCGCGTCCCGCCATTGCCATGCCCAGACCCTGGCGGTGCTGCGCACCCGTGCCGAGCCCCTGGGCATCGAGGTGGTGGTGGGCGACGAGTCCGCCCTGGACGACGCCTCCCGCTACTTCGGCGCGCTGCTGCAGTACCCGGCCACCGATGGCGATATCCAGGACCATCGCGCGCTGATCGCGCGGCTCCACGAGGCCGGCGCCCTGGTGGCGGTGGCCGCCGACCTGCTGGCCCTGACCCTGCTCACCCCGCCCGGCGAGTTCGACGCCGACGTGGCCCTGGGCACCGCCCAGCGCTTCGGCGTGCCGCTGGGCTTCGGTGGCCCCCACGCCGCCTACTTCGCCACCCGCGACGCCTACAAGCGCGACATGCCCGGACGCCTGGTGGGCCTGTCCATCGACCGTCACGGCAAACCGGCGCTGCGCCTGGCCATGCAGACCCGCGAGCAGCACATCCGCCGCGAGAAGGCCACCAGCAACATCTGCACCGCCCAGGTGCTGCTGGCCAACATTGCCAGCATGTTTGCCGTCTACCACGGCCCGGCGGGCCTCGTGCGCATCGCCGAGCGCATCCACCGGCTCACCGCGATCCTCGCCGCCGGCCTCGCGCAGCTGGGTCTGAAGGCCGAGCAGGCGCACTTCTTCGACACCCTGACCCTGGCCACCGGCGCACGTACCGCGACGCTGCACGAGCGTGCCCGCGCGCAGCGCATCAACCTGCGGGAAATCGATGGCGAGCGCCTTGGCATCTCCCTGGACGAGACCACCACCCCGGCCCAGGTCGAGGCCCTCTGGGCGCTGTTCGCCGACGGCCAGGCGGCCCCGGCGTTCGATGCCCTGGCCGCCAGCGCCGAGTCGCGCCTGCCGGCCGCGCTGAGCCGCGAGAGCGCGTTCCTCACCCACCCGGTGTTCAACCGCTATCACTCCGAGACCGAGCTGATGCGCTACCTGCGCAAGCTGGCGGACAAGGACCTGGCGCTGGACCGCAGCATGATCCCCCTGGGCTCGTGCACCATGAAGCTCAATGCCGCCAGCGAGATGATCCCCATCACCTGGCGCGAATTCGGCGCGCTGCACCCGTTCGTGCCGGCCGAGCAGAGCCAGGGCTACGCCCAGCTCACCGAGGAACTGGAAGCGCTGCTCTGCGCCTGCACCGGCTACGACGCGGTGTCCCTGCAGCCCAACGCCGGTTCTCAAGGCGAATACGCCGGCCTGCTGGCGATCCGCGCCTACCACCACAGCCGCGGCGACACCCAGCGCGACATCTGCCTGATCCCCGCCTCCGCCCACGGCACCAACCCGGCCACCGCCAGCATGGCCGGCATGCGCGTGGTGGTGACCGCCTGCGACAGCCGCGGCAACGTCGACATCGACGACCTGCGCGCCAAGGCCGAGGAGCACAAGGAGCGCCTCGCCGCGCTGATGATCACCTACCCGTCGACCCATGGCGTGTTCGAGGAAGGCATCCGCGAGATCTGCGCCATCGTCCACGACAACGGCGGCCAGGTGTATATCGACGGCGCCAACATGAACGCCATGGTGGGCCTCTGCGCCCCGGGCAAGTTCGGCGGCGACGTGTCCCACCTGAACCTGCACAAGACCTTCTGCATCCCCCACGGTGGCGGCGGCCCGGGCGTCGGCCCGATCGGCGTCAAGGCCCACCTGGCGCCCTTCCTGCCCGGCCACGCCGGCCTGGAGCGCAAGGACGGCGCGGTGTGCGCGGCGCCCTACGGCAGCGCCAGCATCCTGCCGATCACCTGGATGTACATCCGCATGATGGGTGGCGAAGGCCTCAAGCGTGCCTCGCAGCTGGCGATCCTCAACGCCAACTACATCGCCCGTCGCCTGGAGGAGCATTACCCGATCCTTTACACCGGCGGCAACGGCCTGGTGGCCCACGAGTGCATCCTCGACCTGCGGCCCCTCAAGGACAGCAGCGGCATCACCGTGGACGACGTGGCCAAGCGCCTGATCGACTTCGGCTTCCATGCCCCCACCATGTCCTTCCCGGTGGCCGGCACGCTGATGATCGAGCCCACCGAGAGCGAGTCCCGCGAAGAGCTGGATCGCTTCGTCGACGCGATGATCCGCATCCGCGAGGAAATCCGCGCGGTGGAGAGCGGCGAGCTGGACAAGCAGGACAACCCGCTGAAGAACGCGCCGCACACCGCCGCCGAACTGGTGGGCGAGTGGCGCCACGGCTACGGCCGCGAGCAGGCGGTGTACCCGACCGCGTCCCTGCTGGAAGCCAAGTACTGGCCGCCGGTGGGCCGCGTCGACAACGTCTACGGCGACCGCAACCTGGTCTGCGCCTGCCCGCCCATCGAGGCCTACCAGGACGCCTGACCCGGTATCGGGCCCGCGCCGGATGCGCGGGCCCGAGCCGTCGCGTTTCCCCGATCGCCGGGCCCGCCCGGCGAACCACAAGAAGAATGGCCGGAGCCTTGCCATGTTCAGTAAACAAGACCGACTCGCCGGATACGACGACGCCCTGCTGGCCGCGATCCAGGCCGAAGACCACCGCCAGGAAGACCACATCGAGCTGATCGCTTCGGAAAACTACGCCAGCCCCCGGGTGATGCAGGCCCAGGGCACCGGCCTGACCAACAAGTACGCCGAAGGCTACCCGGGCAAGCGCTACTACGGCGGCTGCGAGCACGTGGACAAGGTGGAGCAACTGGCCATCGACCGCGCCAAGCAGCTGTTCGGCGCCGACTACGCCAACGTCCAGCCCCATTCCGGATCGTCGGCCAACGCCGAGGTCTACCTGGCGCTGCTGAATGCCGGCGACACCCTGCTCGGCATGAGCCTGGCCCACGGCGGTCACCTGACCCACGGCGCCAAGGTCAGCGCCTCGGGCAAGCTGTACAACGCGGTGCAGTACGGCATCGACGAGAACGGCCTGATCGACTACGACGAGGTGGAACGCCTGGCCGTGGAGCACAAGCCGAAGATGATCGTCGCCGGCTTCTCCGCCTATTCCCGGGTGCTGGACTTCCCGCGCTTCCGTGCCATCGCCGACAAGGTGGGCGCCTACCTGTTCGTCGACATGGCCCACGTCGCCGGCCTGGTGGCCGCCGGGCTGTATCCGAACCCGGTGCCCTACGCCGACGTGGTCACCACCACCACCCACAAGACCCTGCGCGGCCCCCGCGGCGGCCTGATCCTGGCGAAGAAGAACGAGGAGCTGGAGAAGAAGCTCAACTCCGCAGTCTTCCCCGGTGCCCAGGGCGGCCCGCTGATGCACGTGATCGCCGCCAAGGCAGTGTGCTTCAAGGAAGCCCAGGAGCCCGGCTTCAAGGCTTACCAGAAGCAGGTGATCGACAACGCCCGAGCCATGGCCGAGGTGTTCGTCGAGCGGGGCTACGAGGTGGTCTCCGGCGGCACCGACAACCACCTGTTCCTGCTCAGCCTGATCCGCCAGGGCCTGACCGGGAAGGACGCCGACGCCGCCCTCGGCCGCGCCCATATCACGGTGAACAAGAACGCCGTGCCCAACGACCCGCAGTCGCCCTTCGTCACCTCCGGCATCCGCATCGGCACCCCGGCGGTGACCACCCGCGGCTTCCGCGAGCGCGAATGCCGCGAACTGGCCGGCTGGATCTGCGACATCCTCGACGACCTGGGCAACCCGGCGGTCATCGAACGGGTCCGCGGCCAGGTCGCCGATCTCTGCCGGACCTACCCGGTCTACGCCGACTGACCCACCCGAGCCGGCGGTGCGCTCCGCCGCCGGCCAACGAGGCCCTATGTCTCTCAGCGTTTTCGACCTGTTCAAGATCGGCATCGGTCCGTCCAGTTCCCACACCGTCGGCCCGATGCGCGCCGCCGCGCGCTTCGTCGAAGGCCTGCGCCGCGACGGCCTGCTAGAGGCGGTCGCGGGGGTCAAGGTGGAGCTGTACGGTTCCCTGGGCGCCACCGGCAAGGGCCACGGCAGCGACAAGGCGGTGCTGCTCGGCCTGGAGGGCGACCACCCGGACACCGTGGACACCGCCGGGATTCCCGCCCGCCTGGAGCGCATCCGCAGCCAGGGCGAGCTGCGCCTGCTGGGCGAGAAACCCTTGCGCTTCGTCGAGAAGGAACACCTGGCGATGATCCGCAAGCCGCTGCCTTACCACCCCAACGGCATGATCTTCCGCGCCTTCGATGCCGCCGGCCTGCAGACCCGCAGCCGCGAGTACTACTCGGTGGGCGGCGGCTTCGTGGTGGACGAGGACGCCGCCGGCGCCGACCGCATCGTCGAGGACAGCACGCCGCTGCCCTACCCGTTCAAGACCGCCCGCGAGCTGCTCGGCCATTGCACCGCGCAGCGGCTGTCCATCAGCCAGGTGATGCTGGCCAACGAAGCCGCCTGGCGGCCCGAGGCGGAGACCCGCGCCGGGCTGCTGCGCATCTGGCAGGTGATGCAGGACTGCGTGCAGGCCGGCTACCGCAACGAGGGCATCATGCCCGGCGGGCTCAAGGTCAAGCGCCGCGCCCCGGCGCTGCATCGCCAATTGAGCGCGCACCCCGAGGCCGCCCTGCGCGACACTCTCTCGGTGCTGGACTGGGTCAACCTCTACGCCCTGGCGGTGAACGAGGAGAACGCCAGCGGCGGGCGGGTCGTCACCGCCCCCACCAACGGCGCCGCCGGCATCGTCCCGGCGGTGCTGCACTACTACAACCGCTTCATCGCCGGAGCCGACGACGACGGCGTGGTGCGTTTCCTGCTCACCGCCGCCGCCATCGGCATCCTCTACAAGGAGAACGCCTCCATCTCCGGTGCCGAGGTGGGCTGCCAGGGCGAGGTGGGGGTCGCCTGCTCCATGGCCGCCGGCGCCCTCTGCGAGGTGCTGGGAGGCACCCCGCAGCAGGTGGAGAACGCCGCCGAGATCGGCATGGAGCACAACCTCGGCCTGACCTGCGACCCCATCGGCGGGCTGGTGCAGGTGCCCTGCATCGAGCGCAACGCCATGGGCTCGGTGAAGGCCATCAACGCCGCGCGCATGGCGCTGCGGGGCGATGGCCAGCACTTCGTGTCCCTGGACAAGGTGATCCGCACCATGCGCCAGACCGGCGCCGACATGAAGAGCAAGTACAAGGAAACCGCCCGCGGCGGCCTCGCCGTGAACATCATCGAATGCTGACCGGCCGCGCCCCGGGCGCGGTCGCTACTCCAACTCAACCCGGGCCCGCCCCAGGCGGCGCCCTCCAAGGAGATTCCCATGAGCGAGACCCTGGCAAAAACCCCGCTGCACGCTCTGCACCTGGAACTCGGCGCGCGCATGGTGCCGTTCGCCGGCTACGACATGCCGGTGCAGTACCCGCTGGGCGTGATGAAGGAACACCTGCACACCCGCGAGAAGGCCGGCCTGTTTGACGTCTCCCACATGGGCCAGCTGCTGCTGCGCGGCCCGGACGCCGCCGCGGCCCTGGAGACCCTGGTGCCGGTGGACATCCTCGACCTGCCGGTGGGCATGCAGCGCTACGCGCTGTTCACCGACGAGCAGGGCGGCATCCTCGACGACCTGATGGTGGCCAACACCGGCGACGCCCTGTTCCTGGTGGTCAACGCCGCCTGCAAGGACGCCGACCTGGCACACCTGCGCCGGCACATCGGCGAGCGCTGCGAAATCGTCAGCCTGTTCGACAGCCGGGCGCTGCTGGCCCTGCAGGGCCCGGCCGCGGCCAGCGTGCTGGCGCGCCTGGCGCCGGAAGTGGCGAAGATGACCTTCATGCAATTCGCCGCGGTGCGCCTGCTGGGGGTGGACTGCTACGTCAGCCGCTCCGGCTACACCGGCGAGGACGGCTTCGAGATCTCGGTACCGGTGGAACACGCGGAAACCCTGGCCCGCAGCCTGCTGGCCGAGCCGGAAGTGGAGCCCATCGGCCTCGGCGCCCGGGACTCCCTGCGCCTGGAAGCCGGCCTGTGCCTGTACGGCCACGACATGAGCGAGCGCACCACCCCGGCCGAGGCCAGCCTGCTCTGGGCCGTGTCCAAGGTGCGCCGCACCGACGGCGCCCGGGCCGGCGGCTTCCCCGGTGCCGAGCGCCTGTTTGCCCAGCAGCGCGACGGCGTGGCCAGCAAGCGCGTCGGCCTGCTGCCCCAGGAACGCACCCCGGTGCGCGAAGGCGCGGAAATCGTCGACGCCGGCGGCCAGGTGGTGGGCTCGGTGAGCAGCGGCGGCTTCGGCCCGAGCCTCGGCGCCCCGGTGGCCATGGGCTACCTGAAGGCCGAGCACGCCGCCCTGGACAGCGAAGTGTGGGCCCTGGTGCGCGGCAAGCGCGTGCCCATGAAGGTGGCCAAGACCCCCTTCGTGCCGCAACGCTACTACCGCGGCTGAGCCACGGCGCGCGGCCTCGGGTCGCGCGCTCCCCCTCTTCAGGAGTACCGCCATGAATGCCACCGAGCGCCCCGCCGCGCGGCCCAAGGTCGAGGCCGGCGTCAAGCTGCGCGGCGCCGAGAAGGTCGCGCGCATCCCGGTGAAGATCATCCCCACCGAGGAACTGCCGAAGAAGCCCGACTGGATCCGCGTGCGCCTGCCGGTATCGCCGGAGGTGGAGCGGATCAAGCAGCTGCTGCGCAAGCACAAGCTGCACAGCGTCTGCGAGGAAGCCTCCTGCCCCAACCTGGGCGAGTGCTTCTCCGGCGGCACTGCCACCTTCATGATCATGGGCGACATCTGCACCCGCCGCTGCCCGTTCTGCGACGTCGGCCACGGCCGGCCGAAACCCCTGGACACCGACGAGCCGAAGAATCTGGCGGTGGCCATCGCCGACCTGCGGCTGAAGTACGTGGTGATCACTTCGGTGGACCGCGACGACCTGCGCGATGGCGGCGCCCAGCACTTCGCCGATTGCCTGCGGGAAATCCGCGCCCTGTCCCCGGGCGTGCAGCTGGAGACCCTGGTGCCGGACTACCGCGGGCGCATGGACGTGGCCCTGGAGATCACCGCCGCCGAGCCGCCTGACGTGTTCAACCACAACTTGGAAACCGTGCCGCGGCTATACCGCTCCTCGCGGCCGGGCTCGGACTTCGAGTGGTCCCTGGACCTGCTGGAGAAGTTCAAGCACCTGGTGCCCCACGTGCCCACCAAGTCCGGGCTGATGCTGGGCCTGGGAGAAACCGACGAGGAAGTGATCGAGGTGATGCAGCGCATGCGCGAGCACGACATCGACATGCTCACCCTCGGCCAGTACCTGCAGCCGTCTCGCAACCACCTGCCAGTGCAGCGCTTCGTCCACCCGGACACCTTCGCCTGGTTCGCCGAGCAGGGTGAGGCGATGGGCTTCAAGAACGTCGCCTCCGGCCCCCTGGTGCGCTCGTCCTACCACGCTGACCAACAAGCCCACGGCGCTCGCAAGGGCTGAACCCGTCCTGCACGAAAAGGCCCGACCGGAGCGATCCGGTCGGGCCTTTTTCTTCGTACCGGGAGGATGGCGCCATCGGCGCGGGCGCCGGAGCGTTCCCGGCTCGCCGCGGTCACATAGCCATTGGTGCGCCGCGGGAGGCGCGCCATTCGCCCAAGGAGCCCCCATGAGCATCGCCACGCCGGATGGATCGTCCGCCACCCCGATGACCGAAGAAGAATCCATCGAATTCGCCAACCAGGTGTTCCAGGTGGCCCGCGAGGGCGACGCCGACATGCTCGGCCGCCTGCTGGAGAAAGGCCTGCCGCCGAACCTGCGCAACCACAAGGGCGACAGCCTGCTGATGCTGGCCAGCTACCACGGCCACCAGGCCGCTGCCCGGGTGCTGCTGGACCACGGCGCGGACCCGAACCTGTGCAACGACAGTAGCCAGATGCCCCTTGCCGGGGCAGCCTTCAAGGGCGACCTGGAGATGGCCCGGCTCCTGCTGGACAACGGCGCCCACGTCAACGGCGCCGGCCCGGACGGCAAGACCGCGCTGATGATGGCGGCCATGTTCAACCGCCTGGCGATCATCGACCTGCTGCTGGCGAACGGCGCCGACCCCGCTGCCCGGGACAGCCGCGGCCTCGACGCCCTCGCCTCGGCCCAGGCCATGGGCGCCCTGGAGAGCGTCGCCAGGCTGGGCGGCACGCCCGCCTGAGCCCATCCCACCCCGTTCCTGTGCCCCGGGCCGCCGTCGCGCGGCCCGTCGCGGCGCCGCCGTTCCTGGCACGAAACCCGCTTTTCCCGCATGAACCGTCCATCCGCTGGCATGGCCGATCCTGACTTTTGGGTCAAAAATAAAATTGACCTGAAAGTCAGCTCTCACTAGATTGGCCGCCATGTGCGGGACCCCCGCGCGGAACAATAACGAGAAAAGCCTGAAGGTGGTCCGTGATCCAGTTCTTACTCAATCGGGAATTGCGCACCGAGTACGCTCTCGATCCCAACCTCACCGTGCTCAACTACCTGCGCGGCCCCCTGGGCCGGCCCGGCACCAAGGAAGGCTGCGCCTCCGGTGACTGCGGCGCCTGCACCGTGGTGCTCGGCGAGGTCGATGGCGAGCGCATCCGCTACCGCACCGTCAATGCCTGCCTGACCTTCGTCTCCGCCCTCCATGGCCGCCAGCTGATCAGCATCGAGGACCTCAAGCACCGCGGTCGCCTGCACACCGTGCAGCAGACCATGGTGGACTGCCACGGCTCCCAGTGCGGCTTCTGCACCCCCGGCTTCGTCATGTCGCTGTTCGCCCTGCAGAAGAACCGGGTCGGCGGCTATGACCACCACGAAACCCTGGAGGCCCTGGCCGGCAACCTCTGCCGCTGTACCGGCTACCGACCGATCCTGGCCGCCGCCGAGCAGGCCTGCCGGGACGCCGCGCCCGACCAGTTCGACGCCGCAGAAGCCGAGACCCTGGCCCGCCTCAAGGCCATCGCCCCGCGGGAAACCGCCGAGCTGCAGCGCGACGACAAGCGCTGCCAGGTGCCCCTCACCGTGGCCGACCTGGCCGAGCTGTACGCCGCCAACCCCCAGGCGCGCCTGCTGGCCGGCGGCACCGACCTGGCGCTGGAGGTCACCCAGTTCCACCGCACCCTGCCCGCGATGATCTACGTGGGCCACGTCGCCGACATGAAGCGCATCGAGGCCTTCGACGATCGCCTGGAGATCGGCGCCGCCACCCCGCTGTCGGACTGCTACGCGGCCCTGGCGGCGGAATACCCGGACTTCGGCGAACTACTCAACCGCTTCGCCTCCCTGCAGATTCGCAACCAGGGGACCCTGGGCGGCAACATCGGCAACGCCTCGCCCATCGGCGACTCGCCACCGCTGCTGATCGCCCTCGGTGCCCGCCTGGTGCTGCGTCGCGGCGCCGAGCGCCGCAGCCTGCCCCTGGAAGACTATTTCATCGACTACAAGGTGACCGCCCGCCAGGAAGGCGAATTCATCGAGAAGATCGTCGTGCCGCGCTGCCCCCCGCAGCGCACGTTCCGGGCCTACAAGGTCTCCAAACGCCTGGACGACGACATCTCGGCGGTCTGCGCGGCGTTCAGCCTGGACCTGGTGGATGGCGCGATCCGCGAGGCGCGGATCGCCTACGGCGGCATGGCGGCGATTCCCAAGCGCGCCGCCGCCTGCGAAGCCGTGCTGAACGGCGCATCCGCCGACGTCCAGACCCTGGAACGGGCCTGCGAGGCCCTGGCCCAGGACTTCGCGCCTCTCAGCGACTTCCGCGCCAGCAAGGAGTACCGCCTGCTGGTGGCGCAGAACCTGCTGCGCAAATGCTTCCTCGAACTGCAACGGCCGCAGGCCGAGACCCGGGTGACCGCCCATGCATAAGCCGACCCTGAACCAGGCCGAACTGGCCGCGCGATTCCGCGCCGAACTCACCACCGGCGTCGGTCGCAGCGTCGAGCACGAGAGCGCCGCCAAGCACGTCTCCGGTGAGGCGGTCTACGTGGACGACCGCCTGGAATTCCCCAACCAGCTGCACGTCTACGCGCGGCTCTCGGAGCGCGCCCACGCGCGCATCCTGCGCATCGATACCACGCCCTGCTACGCGGTTCCCGGGGTGGCCATCGTCATCACCAAGGACGACGTGCCCGGGCAACTGGACATCGGCCCGGTGGTGGCCGGCGACCCGCTGCTGGCGGACGGCAAGGTGGAGTACGTCGGCCAGGTGGTGCTGGCGGTGGCCGCCGACAGCCTGGAGACGGCGCGTCGCGCAGCCATGGCCGCCGTTATCGAGTACGAGGACCTGGAGCCGGTGCTGGAGGTGGAGGACGCCCTGCGCAAGCGCCACTTCGTCCTCGACAGCCATCAGCACAAGCGTGGCGACTCCCGCGCCGCCCTGGCGGGCGCGCCGAACCGGGTGCAGGGGACCTTGCACATCGGCGGCCAGGAGCACTTCTACCTGGAGACCCAGGTGTCCTCGGTCATGCCCACCGAGGATGGCGGCATGCTGGTGTACACCTCCACCCAGAACCCCACCGAGGTGCAGAAACTGGTGGCAGAGGTGCTCGGGGTGCCTATGCACAAGGTGGTGATCGACATGCGCCGCATGGGCGGCGGCTTCGGTGGCAAGGAGACCCAGGCCGCCGGCCCGGCCTGCCTGTGTGCGGTGATCGCCCACCTCACCGGCCGCCCCACCAAGATGCGCCTGCCCCGGGCCGAAGACATGCAAGTCACCGGCAAGCGCCACCCGTTCTACGTCGAGTACGACGTGGGGTTCGACGACGACGGCCTGCTGCAGGGCATCGAGATCGAGCTGGCCGGCAACTGCGGCTATTCTCCCGACCTCTCCGGCTCCATCGTCGACCGCGCCATGTTCCACGCCGACAACGCCTACTTCCTGGCGGACGTCACCATCAACGGCCATCGCTGCAAGACCCACACCGCCTCCAACACCGCCTACCGCGGCTTCGGCGGCCCCCAGGGCATGGTGGCCATCGAGGAGATCATGGACGCGGTGGCCCGCCACCTGGGCAAGGACCCGCTGGCGGTGCGCAAGCTCAACTACTACGGCAAGGACACCCGCAACGTCACCCACTACTACCAGACCGTCGAGCACAACCTGCTGGACGAGATGACCGCCGACCTGGAGGCCAGCAGTGAGTACGCCCGCCGGCGCGAGGACATCCGCGCGTTCAACGCGGCCAACCCGGTGCTGAAGAAAGGCCTGGCCCTGACGCCGGTGAAGTTCGGCATCAGCTTCACCGCCAGCTTCCTCAACCAGGCCGGCGCACTGATCCACATCTACACCGACGGCAGCATCCACCTGAACCACGGCGGCACGGAAATGGGCCAGGGCCTCAACACCAAGGTCGCCCAGGTGGTGGCTGAGGTGTTCCAGGTGGACATTTCGCGCATCCGCATCACCGCCACCAACACCGACAAGGTGCCCAACACCTCGCCCACGGCGGCCTCCTCGGGCGCCGACCTCAACGGCAAGGCGGCGCAGAACGCGGCGGAGATCCTCAAGGGCCGGCTGGTGGAATTCCTGGTTCGGGAGCACAAGGTCACCCCGGAAGACGTGGAGTTCCGCAATGGCCAGGTACGCATCCGCGAGCACTACCAGTCCTTCGAGGAAACCGTACAGCAGGCGTATTTCAACCAGGTGTCGCTGTCCAGCACCGGCTTCTACCGCACGCCGAAGATTTACTACGACCGCGACAAGGCCCGCGGCCGGCCCTTCTACTACTTCGCCTTCGGCGCCGCCTGCGCCGAGGTGCTGGTGGACACCCTGACCGGCGAATACCGTCTGCTGCGCGCCGACATCCTCCACGACGTCGGCGCCTCGCTGAACCCGGCCATCGACATCGGCCAGGTGGAAGGCGGATTCGTCCAGGGCATGGGCTGGCTGACCACCGAGGAGCTGGTGTGGAACGCCAAGGGCAAGCTGATGACCGGCGGCCCGGCCAGCTACAAGATCCCAGCCATCGCCGACGTGCCGACGGACCTGCGGGTCAAGCTGGTGGAGAACCGCAAGAACCCCGAGGACACGGTGTTTCACTCCAAGGCCGTCGGCGAGCCGCCGTTCATGCTGGGCATCGCCGTCTGGTGCGCCCTCAAGGATGCCGTGGCGAGCCTGGCGGACTACCGGCTGCAGCCGCGGATCGACGCACCGGCGACGCCGGAACGGGTCCTCTGGGGCATCGAGCAGATGAAAGCCGCCTGCCGCGAGCGTACGGCCGAGCCGGCGGATGCGGCGCAACCGGCCTGAGGACGACGGACATGACCACCCCACGGAAGGCACGCCCATGAGCTGGATCAGTGCCCTCGCCGACCTGCAGGCCCGGGGCGAGCCGTGCGTGCTGGTCACCATCATCGAAGACCAGGGCTCCACGCCCCGGGACGCCGGCTCGAAGATGGTGGTGGCCGCCGAGCGCGCCTACGCCACCATCGGCGGCGGCCATCTTGAGTACAAGGCCCTGGCCATCGCCCGGGAGATGCTGGGCAGCGGTGCCCGCGCCACGCGCCTGGAACGCTTCAGCCTCGGCGCCAGCCTGGGCCAGTGCTGCGGCGGCGCCACCGTGCTGCTGTTCGAGCCCATGGGCCTGCCCCAGGCGCGCATCGCGCTGTTCGGCGCCGGCCACGTCGGGCGGGCCCTGGCGCCGCTGCTGGCCAGCCTGCCCTGCCAGGTCCGCTGGATCGACTCCCGCGACGAGGAATTCCCCGCGGCCCTGCCCGAGGGTGTGGAAAAGGTGGTCAACGACGACGTGCTGGAAGAGGTGGACCGGATGCCGCCGGGCAGCTACTTCATCGTCATGACCCATGACCATGCCTTGGACCTGCAACTGAGCATGGCGATCCTCCAGCGCAACGACTTCGCCTACTACGGCCTGATCGGCTCGCGCACCAAGCGGGTCAAGTTCGAACACCGCCTGCGGGAACGCGGCTTCGCCGCCGACGTGGTCCAGCGCATGCGCTGCCCCATGGGCCTGCCCGAGGTGAAGGGCAAACTGCCGGCGGAGATCGCCATTTCCATTGCCGGCGAAGTGATCGCCACCTATAACGCCACCTTCGGCGAGCAGGAACGCAGCGCCGGGCCGGTGGCCCGCCTGCTGCCCGCGTCCCGCCGCACGCCTCCGGAACGCGCCGGCTGATACCCGCGCGCGCCTCCGCTTTCCTTTCATCCGAACCAGACGACTCTCGCCATGACGACCGTGAACGCCTACCGTGCCGCCATCCTGCACTGCCTCGCCGACCCCGCTGACGCGGCTGCCGGGCAGGCCCATGAATACTTCGAAGACGGCCTGCTGGTGATCGAGGACGGCCGGGTGGCCCGCGTCGGTCCCGCCGCCGAGCTGCTGCCCGGCCTGGGCGACGTCCCGGTGACCGAGTACCCGGACGCCCTGATCGTGCCGGGCTTCATCGATACCCACATCCATTACCCGCAGACCGGCATGATCGCCTCCTACGGTGAGCAACTGCTGGATTGGCTGAACACCTACACCTTTCCCACCGAGCAGCGCTTCGGCGACCCCGCCCATGCCCGCCAGGTGGCGGAATTCTTCCTCGCCGAGCTGCTGCGCAACGGCACCACCACCGCGCTGGTCTTCGGCAGCGTGCACAAGGCCTCGGTGGATGCCTTCTTCGAAGCGGCCCAAACCCTCGACCTGCGGATGATCGCCGGCAAGGTGCTGATGGATCGCAACGCGCCGGAGGGCCTGACCGATACGCCGGAGAGCGGCTATGCCGACAGCAAGGCGCTGATCGAGCGCTGGCACGGCAAGGGGCGCCTGCACTATGCGGTGACCCCGCGCTTCGCCCCCACCAGCACCCCGGAGCAACTGGCCCTGGCCGGCCAGCTGTTCCACGAGTACCCCGGCCTCTACATGCACACCCACCTCTCGGAGAACCTCAAGGAGATCGAGTGGGTGAAGGCGCTGTTCCCCGAGCGCACCGGCTACCTGGACGTCTACGACCATTACCGGCTGATCGGCCCCCGCTCCGTGTTCGCCCACGGCGTGCACGTCTGCGACGAAGAATGCGCCCGGCTGGGGGAAACCGGCTCGGCGGTGGCCTTCTGTCCCACGTCGAACCTGTTCCTCGGCAGCGGGCTGTTCGACTTGGCGAAGCTGGAGCGCCACGGCGTACGGGTGGGGCTGGGCACGGATGTCGGCGCCGGCACCAGCTTCTCGCAGCTGCAGACCCTCAACGAGGCCTACAAGGTGATGCAGCTGCAAGGAGAGAAGCTCGACCCGTTCAAGTCGCTGTACCTGGCCACCCTGGGCGGCGCCCGCGCACTGTACCTGGACGACCGCATCGGCAACTTCGCCAGCGGCAAGGACGCCGACTTCGTGGTGCTGGACTACCGCGCCACACCGCTGCTGGGCTACCGCCTGGACCAGGCCAAGGACCTGGCGGAACGGCTGTTCGCCCTGATGATGCTGGGCGACGACCGCGCGGTGAAGGAAACCTTCGCCGCCGGCCGCTCGGTACACCGCCGCGCCTGAGGGAATGGCCCGCGCCGGGATACCACGGGGTCCCGGCGCGCCACGCCCGGGAAGGAGCGCCATGAAGAGAAAGGAGAAGCGAGGCCGCACGGTCGTGCCGGCCTGAATGACGCGCAAACGAAAACGCCGCTCGGATGAGCGGCGTTTTCGTTAATTTGGAGCGGGAAACGAGACTCGAACTCGCGACCCCGACCTTGGCAAGGTCGTGCTCTACCAACTGAGCTATTCCCGCATTGGCGTCCCCTAGGGGACTCGAACCCCTGTTACCGCCGTGAAAGGGCGGTGTCCTAGGCCACTAGACGAAGGGGACGCGGCCCGGAACTTACAACAGCTTTTTCCGGCTTCCCGCGTTTGGCTTTCGGCTTTACGCTGGAAGTGGCGCGCATTTTATGGAGCCTCCGGGCACTCGTCAACCCTCGGATAAAAATTTTTTAAATCAACGAGTTCGGGGCAATTCGCACGGACGATCTATCAGCCGTGCGGCTTAGGCACTACACTCGGGCAAAAACGCTCACGGGAGAATGTAGGTGTCGCCACTCCTGATTACCATCCTGATCGTCGTAGTCGTCGCGACCCTGTTCGGTATCGGTTTCATCAACCACACGTTGGAAACCAACAAGCTGGAGAAGGCCCGGCAGAAGGCCGACCTCAACGACCGGCTGCGGCGCTGCTCGGAGGTTTCCGAGTCCATGCCGGGCCAACTCATGACCCCCGCCCTCAAGCTGATGCTCACCCGCCTGCTGCTGCAGCTCAGCGAACGCCTGCTGCTGGTGGACAAGGGCAACACCGCGCTGCAGGGCCGCACCCAGACCATGCGGGAAGAGATCGCCAAGGGCGACGCCATTACCGTGGGCAACATTGTCCAGCCGATCCTCACCGAGGCCAAGGCCAAGGAAGTCCGCTTCCTCCTGGAAAGCCTGCACGGCCAGCTCGGCCGCGCGGTGAAGGATGGCTTCCTGCAACCCATCGAGGCCAAGAGCTGGGCCAAGGAACTGCGCCACATGCTGGTGCACCTGCACGTGGAGTTCTTCACCAACCTCGGCCAGCAGATGCTGCTGCAGAAGCAGCCGCGCCAGGCCCGGCTCTCCTTCGAGCGGGGCGTGCAGTACCTGCGCAAGCAGCCCGAGCCAGCCTTCTACCAGAAGCAGCTGAAACAGCTGGAGGCGCACCTGGAACGCGCCACCGCCCTGGTGATGGAGGAAGACGCCGCGCAGCCGGCGGACGAGGACGCCCCGCTCCAGGGCGGTCTCAAGGAACTGGAAGACGAAGACGATATCTGGCGCAAGAAGAATTTCTACGAGTGAGCGCCGCGACGGCGCTCCTGCATCCGTCCCCCGTCATCATCCCTAGAAGGATTCGCCGATGAGCCTGACCCTGTATGGCGCACCGCTCTCCCCGTTCGTGCGCAAGGTACGGCTGTACCTTGCCGAACAGGCCCTCGAGTACCAGCTGGAAGTGGTGATGCCCTTTGGCGTGCCGGACTGGTATCGCGAACTCAACCCCCTGGGGCGCATCCCCGCCCTGCGCGACGGCGACCTCACCCTCGCCGACTCCAGCGTGATCTGCCAGTACCTGCAGGACAAGCATGCCGATGCCCAGCCGCTGTACGGCGCCACGGCCGAAGGCCGCGCCCGGGTGCGCTGGCTGGAGAAATACGCGGACTACGAACTGGCGCCCCACACCACCTTCGGCGTGTTCCGCAACCGGGTGCTGCGGCCCATCATGGGCAAGGCCAGCGACGAGGCGGCGGTGCAGGCGATCCTCGACGACAAGCTTCCGCCGCTGTTCGACTACCTGGAGAAGACCCTGGGCGACGCCGACTACTTCGTCGAGGGTCGACTGACCATGGCCGATCTGGCCGTGACCTGCCAACTCATCAACCTGGGGCATGGCGGCGAACGCCTGGACGCCGGCCGCTGGCCTCGGCTGGATGCCCACCACCAGCGGATGCTGGCGCGCGCTTCGGTGCAGCACGTCCTGGCCGGCGAGCGGGACGTGCTCGCCAAGCTGGGCCGCACCGCCTGATGGGCTCGCCCGGCCAGCGGCCGGGCGACGACTCACCTCAGCAGTCGCTGGCGGCCAGGAAGATTGCCGCCAGGCTTTCGATGCCCGCCTGGTCCGCCTCGCTGAAACGCCCCTGTTTCGGGCTGTCCAGATCCAGCACACCGATCAGCCGATCCCGCTTCACCAACGGCACCACCAGCTCGCTGTTGGAGGCGCTGTCGCAGGCGATGTGACCGGGAAACGCATGCACATCCTCCACCCGCTGGGTCTGCCGGCTGCTGGCCGCCGCGCCGCAGACGCCCCTTCCGAACGGAATCCGCACGCAGGCCACCTTGCCCTGGAACGGGCCCAGGACCAGCTGTTCCTCGCGATTGAGGTAGAAGCCGGCCCAGTTCAGGTCCGGTAGCTCGTGGAACAGGAAGGCGGCGAACTGCGAGGCGTTGGCGATGAAATCGCGCTCGTCGGCCAGCAACGCTTCCAGTTGCGCCGCCAGCAGCGCATAGCCTTGCAGGCCGGCGCCCGCCTGGTTCAGGTCGATCATGGTGCGGTCTCCAGCAACGCCTTGCCGACCCACTGCCGGGCGAACTGGTAGGCACAGCGGCCGTTGCGGTTGCCGCGTCCGGATGCCCAGCGGACTGCCAGGATGGCCAGCTCGTCGGACCACTCCCACTCCAGGCCGGCGTCCCGCGCCAGCACCTCGATCCAGTGGCGCACCACGGCCAGGTAGTGGTCCTGGGTGAAGGGGTAGAAGGACAGCCACAGGCCGAAGCGGTCGGACAGCGCGATCTTGTCCTCCACCGCCTCGCTGGGGTGCAGCTCGCCGTCCACCCGGCTCCAGTTCTCGTTGTCGCTCTCGCGCTCCGGCACCAGGTGCCGGCGGTTGGAGGTGGCGTACAGCAGCACGTTGTCCGGCGCCCGCTCCAGGGAACCGTCCAGCACGCTCTTCAGCACCCGGTAGTCACCCTCGCCGGATTCGAAGGAAAGGTCGTCGCAGAACACCACGAAACGCTGCGGCAGCCCGACGATGCACTCCACCACCCGCGGCAGGTCGGCGAGGTGGTCGCGCTCGATCTCGATCAGCCGCAGCCCCTGCTCCGCGTGGGCGGCCAGCAGCGCGCGGATCATCGAGGACTTGCCGGTCCCCCGGGCGCCCCACAGCAGGACATGGTTGGCCGGCAGGCCGTTGACGAACTGGCGGGTGTTGCGCGCCAGCTGCTCGCGCTGGTTGTCCACGCCGATCAGGTCGTCCAGGTTCAGGTCGAGGGACACTTTCAACGGCTGCAGGTGGCCGTTGCGCCCCTCCCGCTGCCAGCGGGCCGCCAGGGTGGCGGACCAGTCCACCGGCACGGGAATCGCCGGCAGGAGAGGGTCGAGTCGGGCCAGGATGTGGTCGGCCCGGTCAAGAAAGACATTAAGTCGTGAATCCACGCAATACTCCTAAAGTTCGACGCAATTGGCACCAGGTCGCCCGACGTGGGACAGCGTTCACGCAATGGCGATAGGCTATGCTTGGCCTGCGCAGGGAACAAGGCCAAGTTCGCAGCCCATGGATATCTCGCTCACGCAACGTCTGTCGTTCAAACAAGCCAGTCTGACGGTAGCGGTGGCGTTCGTGTTGGGCATGCTGCTCAGCCTGCTTCAGGTAGGCATCGATTTTATTTCCGAAGATGCATCCATCGATCGGGAAATCCATACCTTACTGGAAATCAGCCATAACCCTGCAGCGCGCATCGCCTACAACATCGACGCCGAGCTGGCCCGGGAACTGGTCCAGGGGCTGCTGCGTTCGCCGGCGGTGATCCGCGCAGAAATAGTCGACAACAGCGGAATGGTTCTGGCTCAGGTGGAAAGGCCGCGGGCGGAAAGCGGCGATCGGATGTTCAGCGATTTCCTGTTCGGCGAGCGCCGCCAGTTCAATGATCCCCTGTTCATCACCCACGCCCCGCTGGAGAACCTCGGGGTACTGAGCCTGGAGGTGGACACCTACGCCTTCGGCAGCAGTTTCCTGCACCGTGCGCTGCTGACCCTGTTCATGGGGTTCCTCCGCAGCCTGCTGCTGGCGCTGATCCTGCTGGTGATGTTCTATTTCATGCTGACCAAGCCGCTGGTGGAGCTGATTCGCTCGGTCAGCGACCGCGACGCCCCCGCCACCGACCGCGACCCCATCCCCTGCCCGCCCGGCCACGAACAGGATGAGATCGGCGTGCTGGTGCAGGCTACCAACCAGCACCTGGCGCGCATCGCCAGGGAAAACCAGCAGCGCCGCGAGGCCGAGGACCGCCTGACCCGCTACCTCGCCGAGCTGGAAGACATCGTGTCGGAGCGCACCGCCGAGCTCAAGGCCACCAACAGCCGCCTGAGCCAGTCCAACCGCGAGCTGGAGGTGGCCAGGAGCCACGCCCTGGACATGGCCCAGGCACGGGCGGCCTTCGTCGCCAACATGAGCCACGAGATCCGCACCCCGCTCAACGGCCTGCTGGGCATGCTCGCCCTGGCCCTGGACGGCCCCCTGGAGGGCGAGCAGCGCCAGCAGCTGAACATCGCCCACGACTCCGGCGTGGTGCTGGTGGAACTGCTCAACGATATCCTCGACCTGTCCAAGTTCGAGGCCGGGCAACTGGAGCTGGAAAGCATCCCCATGGACCTGGGCGCGCTGGTGGAGGACACCGGCAACCTGCTCTCGCAGAACGCCTCGCCAGGGGTGGAGCTCATCTGCCTGGTAGACCCGAGCGTGCCCGCCATGGTCTACGGCGACCCCACGCGCATCCGCCAGGTCGTCAGCAACCTGCTGTCCAACGCCCTCAAGTTCACCCGCTTCGGCCGGGTGGACATCCGGGTGGCGCAGAGCCCCGACGGCATCCTGGTGACGGTGCGCGATACCGGCATCGGCATCGCCGCGGACAGCCTGCCGCGGCTGTTCCAGCCGTTCGCCCAGGCCGGCGTCGGCATCACCCGCCAGTACGGCGGCACCGGCCTGGGGCTGGCGCTGACCCGCAAGCTCTGCGAGGCCATGCACGGCGAACTGCACGTCAGCTCCACCGAGGGTGTGGGCAGCCAGTTCGTCGCCGAGCTTCCGCTGCCGGCCCATACCCCGCCCCCGCGCTGGCCGGCCCTGCCCGGGCGCCTGGTGCTGCTGTGCGCCGGCAACAGTGGCCTGGCCGAATTGCTGAGGACCTGGCTGCCGGTCTGGGGCATGACCCACCGGCTGCTGGAGGAGGACGATGAGGACGCCGCCGCCCTGGCCGCCGACGTGGTGCTCAGCGACGATCCCTCCCGGCTGCTGGGCCTGCGCCCGGCGCTGGACACCCCGTTCCTGCTGGTGACCGCCTATGGCAGCTTCATGCCCAGTGCCCAGAGCAGCGCGCTGGCGCCCCTGGAGCAACTGGCCCGGCCCTTGTCGCGGGCGGCCCTTTACCAGGCCCTGCGCCGCGCCCTGCACCAGGAGGCGGCGCCCACCGCGCAGCCGCTGGATCGCTCGACGTCGTTCCAGCGCCACGCCCATATCCTGCTGGTGGAAGACAACCCGGTGAACCAGCTGGTGGCCAAAGGCATGCTGAGCAAGCTGGGCTGCGAGGTGACCGTGGCCGGCCATGGCGGCGAGGCCCTGAGCTACCTGGAGCAGGCGTCGGTGGACCTGGTCCTGATGGACTGCAACATGCCGGTGATGGACGGCTACGAGGCAAGCCGACGCATCCGCCAGAGCGGGCGCTGGCCGGACCTGCCGATCATCGCCCTCACCGCTAACGCCCTGCCGGACGAGCGCGAACGCTGCCGGGCGGCGGGCATGAACGATTACCTGGCCAAGCCGTTCCGTCGCGAGGACCTGATCAGCCTGCTGGACATCTGGCTGCCCGCTACCCAGACCCCGTGAGCTGCGCCAGCAGCCCGTCCAGTTGTTCACGCAACGCACCCAGCCCGCCCCGCTCCAGCCCCGCCCGGCACATCAAGGCGTCCCGCAACGGGCCGACCCGATCGCGCAAGGCTGCCCCGGCCTCGGTGAGCGCGAGGTGCACTTCCCGCTCGTCAGGGCGCCCCCGCTGCCGCTGCACCAGCCCCAAGTGCTCCAGGCGCTTGAGCAGCGGCGTCAGGGTGCCGGAATCCAGGGCCAGACGCTCACCCAGGGCCTTCACCGTAGGGTGCGCAGGCGGTGCGTCGCGCCATTCCCAGAGCACCAGCATCGCCAGGTACTGCGGATAGGTCAGACCGAGGGACTCCAGCATCGGTCGGTAGCCGCGGATCACCGCCCGGGACGCGGCGTACAGCTTGAAGCACAGCTGCTCGTCCAGCCGCAGCGCGGCGTCCTCGCTCATCGCAGCAGTGCCTCCACCGAGGCATCCATGGCCTCCGGGCGGGTCGTGGGGGCGAAACGGCGGACCTGGCGGGCGTCGCCATCCAGCAGGAACTTGGTGAAATTCCACTTGATGGCCTGGCTGCCCAGCAGGCCCGGAGCGCGACGCTTCAGGGCGGCGAACAGCGGATGGGCCTCCGCCCCGTTCACCTCCACCTTGGCGAACAGCGGGAAGCTCACCCCGTAATTCAGTTCGCAGAACTGGGCGATCTCCCCCTCGTCCCCCGGTTCCTGGTGGCCGAACTGGTTGCACGGGAACCCCAGGACCACCAGCCCGCGCGCCCGATAACGTTGCCAGAGCGATTCCAGGCCCTGGTACTGGGGCGTGAATCCGCAGCGGCTGGCGGTGTTCACTACCAGCAGGGCACGGGCCCGGAAATCCGCGAGGGTGGCACGCGAGCCGGTCACGGTGGTGCAGGGAATCGTCAGCAGCGAATCGGCCATGACGGCCTCCATTCGTGAGAAAAGCCGCAAAGCTAGCGCGCTATTGAATTGCACACAACTCAATTCACACTCCATCAGCCGGGCCAATTTGCCCGCTGACGCGTTGCTTATGAAGAAGCGGCGTCCTTGGGAACCAGTTTCAGGGCCACGGAGTTGATGCAGTAGCGCATGCCGGTGGGACGCGGCCCATCGGGGAATACGTGCCCCAGGTGGGCGTCGCACTGGGCGCAGCGGACTTCGATGCGATGCATGCCATGGCTGAAGTCTTCCTTTTCCTTCACCGCTTCGGCGGAGACCGGCTGGAAGTAGCTGGGCCAGCCGCTGCCGGAGTCGTACTTGGCGTCGGAATCGAACAACGCCGTGCCGCAGCAGACGCAGTGGTAAATGCCGGGGGTCTTGGTGTCGTGGTATTCGCCGGTGAAGGCGCGTTCGGTGCCGCCCAGGCGGCAGACGTGGTACTGGGCCTCGGACAGCTCTTCGCGCCAGGCCTCGAGGGGTTTATCCGTCTTTTCCATGTATCACCTCACGATAAAAGTGCCCCGGCCACCCTTTCCGGTACCCGGGGGCGCACGTATGATGCGTGGCTCTTGGACCTTCGGCCAGGCGGCGGGGTTGCCCGCGCAGGACGGAAGGATCAACGACATTCGCCGCCATTCCAGCCGGATCGTTCCTCGCCCGCCGGGAGCCGCGAAGCGGCCGCGCCGTCCGCCACCAGGCGGGCCTCGCCGCGCCCCGTTTCCGCCTCGCCGCCCGTCCGCGATCCGCCACGCCACGTCCGGGGACATCAGGATCATGCAGGTCAGCAAATCGAACAAGCTCGCCAATGTCTGCTACGACATCCGCGGTCCGGTGCTCAAGCACGCCAAGCGACTGGAAGAAGAAGGCCAGCGCATCCTCAAGCTGAACATCGGCAACCCGGCGCCGTTCGGCTTCGAAGCTCCGGACGAGATCCTCCAGGACGTCATCCGCAACCTGCCCACCGCCCAGGGCTACAGCGACTCCAAGGGCCTGTTCAGCGCCCGCAAGGCGGTGATGCAGTACTACCAGCAGAAGCAGGTGGAAGGCGTCGGCATCGAGGACATCTACCTGGGCAACGGCGTCTCCGAGCTGATCGTGATGGCCATGCAGGCGTTGCTGAACAACGGCGACGAAGTGCTGATCCCGGCGCCGGACTACCCCCTGTGGACCGCGGCCGTCAGCCTGGCGGGCGGCAAGCCGGTGCACTACCTGTGCGACGAGCAGTCCGACTGGTTCCCCGACCTCGCCGACATGGCGGCGAAGATCACCCCGAACACCAAGGCCCTGGTGCTGATCAACCCGAACAACCCCACCGGCGCGGTGTACTCCAAGGCGGTGCTGGAAGGCATCGTCGAGCTGGCACGGCAGCACGGCCTGGTGCTGTTCTCCGACGAGATCTACGACAAGATCCTCTACGACGGCGCCACCCACATCTCCACCGCCTCCCTGGCGCCGGACGTGCTCTGCCTGACGTTCAACGGGCTGTCGAAATCCTACCGGGTCGCCGGCTTCCGCTCCGGCTGGGTGGCCATCTCCGGCCCGAAGCATCAGGCGAAGAGCTACATCGAGGGCCTCGACATCCTCGCCAACATGCGCCTGTGCGCCAACGTGCCGGCCCAGCACGCGATCCAGACCGCCCTGGGCGGCTACCAGAGCATCAACGACCTGGTGCTGCCCGCCGGCCGGCTGCTGGAGCAGCGCAACCGCACCTGGGAACTGCTCAACGACATTCCCGGGGTCAGCTGCGTCAAACCCATGGGCGCACTGTACGCCTTCCCGCGGATCGACCCGAAGGTCTGCCCGATCCACAACGACGAAAAGTTCGTCCTCGACCTGCTGCTGTCGGAGAAGCTGCTGATCGTCCAGGGAACCGCGTTCAACTGGCCCTGGCCCGACCATTTCCGGGTGGTGACGCTGCCCCGGGTAGACGACCTGGAGCAGGCCATCGGGCGGATCGGCCAGTTCCTCCGCACCTACCGCCAGTAAGCCGACGCACGGGCGCCCCCTTCCGTCGCCCTCCCCACAGGAGGACACTGGCGGCAACCGGGGTGCCATTCGCCCCTCTCAAGGCCGGACCTTCGCCATGGACCTGCACATCGACGATTTCTACAAGGACTGCGCCAGCGGCCTGCTGCACCTGTACCAGGTCTTCCCGCGCAAGGCGGCCCTCTACGTCGAGGACCTGATCGGGCTGGAGGAGCCGGACGAGTTCGGCCTGCCGAGCAAGCGCCACCAGGGCTGCCTGGGCGCCCTGCTGTGGCTGGCCGAAGAAGGCTACATCCGCTTCGAGACCACCATCCGCTACGAGGCCCTGGACCAGGCGGTGCTCACCGAGAAGGGTTTCCTGCGCCTGTCCTGCGCCCTGCCCCGTGGCGAGGCGGCCGATGACAGCCTGCCGCCGAGCGTGCGGCGGGTCCACGAGACGCTGGCCTACCAGTTGCGGGAAGCGTTGATGGCCAGCCACAGCGAGCGCCTCGCGCGGCTGGTCCGCCACCTGTTCGAAAGCCCCCTGCAGGGCCGCGACGCCCGCGAAGAACGCTACAGTGGCACTTCGCCCACGCCGTGACCCGGCCGCGGCGAAACGACACAGTTTGAAATAGCTGCAAGTTGAATCGCGTACAGGCGCCCCTTATATAACCCGCACATTCGCTTTTTTGCCGTGAGGACCGTTCCCACCATGATGCGCATCCTGCTGTTCCTGGGCACCAACCTGGCGGTGCTGCTGATCGCCAGCATCACCCTGAGCCTGTTGGGCTTCAACGGGATCATGGCGGCCAACGGGGTCGACCTGAACCTGAACAGCCTGCTGATCTTCTGCGCGGTCTTCGGCTTCGCCGGGTCGCTGTTCTCGCTGTTCATCTCCAAGTGGATGGCGAAGATGACCACCGGCACCGAAATCATCAGCCAGCCGCGTACCCGCCACGAGCAGTGGCTGCTGCACACCGTCGAGCAACTGGCCCGGGATGCCGGGATCAAGATGCCCGAGGTGGGTATCTTCCCCGCCTACGAAGCCAACGCCTTCGCCACCGGCTGGAACAAGAACGACGCCCTGGTGGCGGTGAGCCAAGGCCTGCTGGAGCGTTTCTCCCCGGATGAAGTGAAGGCGGTGCTGGCCCACGAGATCGGCCACGTCGCCAACGGCGACATGGTGACCCTGGCGCTGATTCAGGGGGTGGTGAACACCTTCGTGATGTTCTTCGCACGGATCTTCGGCAACTTCGTCGACCGGGTGATCTTCAAGAACGAGGAAGGCCACGGCATCGCCTACTACGTGGCGACCATCGTCGCCGAGCTGGTACTGGGTATCCTCGCCACCATCATCGTCATGTGGTTCTCCCGCCGCCGCGAATTCCGCGCCGACGAGGCCGGTGCCCGCCTGGCCGGCACCTCGGCCATGGTCGGCGCCCTGCAGCGCCTGCGCGCCGAGCAGGGCGTGCCGGTGCAGATGCCCGACAGCCTCGCGGCGTTCGGCATCAACGGCACCCTCAAGCATGGCCTGGCCGGGCTGTTCATGAGCCACCCGCCGCTGGAAGAGCGCATCGAGACCCTGATGCGTCGTCGCGGCTGATCGCACGCGTCACCGAAGGCGGCCCTCGGGCCGCCTTTTTCATGGGCGACCATCCGGGTAAGGTGGGCGCCTCAATCCCTCAAGAGCCCCACCATGCGCCTATTCGCCCTCGCCCTCACCGCCCTGCTCGGCCTCACCGGTTGCCAGAGCGCCTACTACGCGGCCATGGAAAAGACGGGCGTGCACAAGCGCGACATCCTCGTCGATCGCGTGGAGCACGCCCGGGATGCCCAGCGCGACGCCAAGCAGCAGTTCCAGAGCGCCCTGGAGCGCTACCGCAGCGTGGTCCAGGTGAACGGCGGCGAACTGGAGAAGCGCTACGACGCCCTGGATGCCGACTACAAGGCCAGCGAAGCCAGCGCCCGGGAAGTGCGCGGCCGAATCGCTGCGGTGGAAGACGTGGCGGGCGCGCTGTTCGACGAATGGGACGATGAGCTGGACCAGTACCACGACACCCGGCTGCGCGCCATCAGCGCCGAGGAGCTGACCCGCACCCGCCAGGCCTACAAGGCCCTGCTGCAACGGATGAAGGCCGCGGAAAAACGTATCGACCCCGTGCTGGGGGCGCTCCACGACCAGGTGCTGTTCCTCAAGCACAACCTCAACGCCCGGGCCATCGGTGCGCTGCAGGGGGAATACGTCAGCCTGCAGGGCAACGTGGACCAACTGGTGCGCGACATGCAGCGTTCCATCGACGAGGCGGATGCCTTCGTCCGTCGCCTGCAGGCCACGCGCAACTAGCCGCATAGTCGAGCGCCTGGCCAGGCGACGCGGCTTGCGGCAACCCTCCTATGCAGGGGCCGCTTGGCGTTTCAGCCGATAGACCCGCTCGTCCAGCCGCTTCACCCCGCGTTCGAGGAACTTCCAGTTGTCCGCCAGCACATCGGGGCTGGCCAGCAGTTCCACGGTAAAGGGAGCGGCGAAGCGCGCGCGGACTTCGCCGTCGCCCACCGCAAAGGGCGGGCCCTGCAGGGTGCCTGGGTCGTAGTCGAGGGTGATCAGCAAGCCGTCGAGGCGGGTCGGGAGAATCGTCGCCAGGTGCTCGACGTAGCGCCCGCGCAAGTCTTCCGGCAGGGCGATCAGCGCAGCCCGGTCGTACAGCCCCTGGCACCCGGCCACGTCCTCCGGACGCAGGTCGAATATGTCGCCGCACAGCAACTCGATGCCAGCCGCCCGGTAGCGGGCGAAGCGGCCCAGGGTGTCTACCTCTGGCTGCAGGTCCTGCTCGGCGAAGAAGTCCTTCACCGCTTTCTCCACCTTTTCCACCCCCAGTACCGCGTGCCCCTGCCGCGCCAGCCAGACCAGGTCGAGGGTCTTGCCGCACAGCGGCACCAGCACCCGCGCCCCGTCCGGCAGGCCGAGGCCGGGCCAGTAGTCCACCAGGTAGGGGTTCACCTGGTCCAGGTGAAAGCCGATCTGATCGCGGTCCCACCGCTTCTGCCAGAATTCCGGGTCCATTCCGTACCACCGTTTCGATGAAAACACACAGGAATTTATACTGGTTTGGCCGCCGATGGCTGGGGAAGATGGCGGTCGTCTTCCGCCGAGGTCCGTCGTCATGCTTCCCAGCCTGTTCATCTCCCACGGCTCCCCCCTGCTCGCCCTGCAGCCCGGGGACAGCGGTCCCGCCCTGGCCCACCTCGCGGCCGAGCTACCGCGCCCGCGGGCGCTCCTGGTGGTGTCGGCCCACTGGGAAAGCGGCCGCCTGCAGGTCAGCGCCCACCCGCAC
>NZ_VJOY01000018.1 GCF_007109405.1 Pseudomonas mangiferae | reverse complement strand
CCCCAGAACCCCACCCACCAAACTCCCTCCAAACCGCCCCGCCTCGGTGAACTTCACTTTCCGGCATTCCTCCTCTCGCCCTACGGTGCAGGCATTGTAGATGCGGCTGCCGCTGTAACCAGCGTCCAGGGCGATGCCGACATAACCGCCGTACTTGATGTACTTGGCCGCCCGGGCAGTGCCATCGATGTAGCTGGAGTAGCCGGGGATGGCGCCGGCTCGTCCGGCCTTGCTCCAATGGTGGACCAGGCTGCGACTGGAGAGGCCTAGGGCGTGGCGGAGATTGGGGTGGTCGGGCAGGCCGATGCCCTTGCGCACCAGCGGCCCGAGGCTGGCGTCGAGCTGGCGCATCAGGCGTTGGCGCTCGGCGAAGAAGGCGGCGCCCTTGAGGCTACCGTTCTGCTCGAAGCTGCGCTGGTGGAGCTGTTCCAGGGCTTTCAAGGCCTTGCCCAGGTCGTCCAGGTGCTTGCCGAGCATGAGGCTCGCCGTGCCGATAGCGCCCCCGCCCTGCTGGAGAAACGGCTCGATGACGTCGCGGTTGTGCACCAGAAAGCGGGCGTCGTCATCGCTCATAGGCGCCAGGGCAGCGTCGACCTTGGCGGCCGCCTCCATCAGCAGGGCTTCCTGCAACGTGCACAGGCTGTCGGTGGAGGCGCTCATTACCGCCATCTGACCGGGCTTGGCCCACTGGCTGAGGTGAGGATTGAGGCTGCGGAATTTGCCCAGGGTGGCCGACGACGCCTCGGGCATCAACAGGTGCTCGAGGCTGCCGCGCGGCATGGGGTCCTGGACGATATAGAAGCCGGGCTCGGCCGGTGTCGGCATGAATTCTCTCCCTGCGATGCCATCCATGAATGAATCGGCCGGGACTGTGACACAGCGATTCTTGCCGTCGCAACGACGCAGGGGCGAGTGTCCGCCTCGAACGCAGAGAGGATGCTGGAAGTGTGAACGTAACCACAAAGCAACAGCGATAGTTACCGAATACCTACCCGGTAGTCACCAGGCAGTTTCCTCGTTCACAGGTAGAGCGGCAACCAGCGATGAAGGAAGGCTTCGCCACTTTCGCCCCATGGAATGGATGCAAGGGCGTAGGGTGGACAACGCGTTGCGTGTCCGCCCAGACCTGCCTCGGGAGTGAGCCGGCACGCGGTCGGTGGAAAACGCGTTGCGGTTTTCCACCCTACGGAATCGGACGTTGGCGGGGTCGAAGCCTTACCGCGTACCTACCCTTTCACGCAGACGAACAGCGCATTGCCGGAGGCGCCGTCCCACGGGATGAGCCTGTCGTAGTCGTGCTCGAACACGTGAACGTCGAAATCCGGCTGCAACAGCGCCTGCAGCTCGGCGAAGCTCACCGCCACCATGGGGTGTTCGTCGTGCCAGGTCTGGGTGTCGCCGGCCTGGGTGCGGTCGATGCGCAGCCTCAGCGACTGCCGCTCGCCCGTACCGGGGTAGTGCCAGCCGGAGCGGAAGTCGAACAGGGCCCCGTCGTGGCGGGCGCTGTGGGCGGTGAAGGAGGCGTTGTCGATCCGGGTCTTGTCGACGGCGTTGAAGCAGAACACCCCGCCCGCCGCCAGGGCGCGGTGCACGCTGGCGATACAGGCCGCGAGCCGGTCGAGGGTGGCGTTGTAGTGGAGCGAGTACAGGAAGCAGGTGATCAGGTCCTGCGGTTCCTCCACCGTGAACCCGCACATGTCCTGCCGGGAGAAGCGGGCGCCCGGGCAGCGGCGGGCGGCCCGGTCCAGCATGGGCTGGTTGATGTCGAGCCCACTGCTGCAGTAGCCGGCCTCGATGAAGTGGCTCACGTGGGGGCCGGTGCCGCAGGCCAGGTCGAGGTGCCGCCTCCCGCCATTGCCGAACAGCTGCTGCAACCGGTGGACGCAGTGGCTCTGCGCCCGGTAGTCGATGTCGGCGCACATCAGGTCGTAGTAACCCGACAGATCGGTATAGAGCGCGTTGCCGGACATGGGCACCTGGGGAGTCAACCGGGAAAGGGCGCGCATCATATCCCACCCCTCCCCAACGAGCCGACCTTCGGGCGTTCAGGGCACGTGTTTCGTGCGTGGGCGGATAGCGCGGAGCT
Organism: Pseudomonas mangiferae; assembly: GCF_007109405.1. Classification (GTDB taxonomy): domain Bacteria; phylum Pseudomonadota; class Gammaproteobacteria; order Pseudomonadales; family Pseudomonadaceae; genus Pseudomonas_T; species Pseudomonas_T mangiferae. The sequence continues at coordinate 64,878 of NZ_VJOY01000018.1, read as the reverse complement.
TGCATACGGGGACCCGACCCGGCGCGAAACCGACGCGCTGAGGATGGAAAACGTAAAGCGGTTTTCCACCCTACAGTCCGCGTAGGGTGGGCAACGCGAAGCTTGCCCACCAGAACCCGACTCGGCGTGAAACCGATGCACTGTCGGTGGAAAACGCAAAGCGGTTTTCCACCCTACGGCCTGCGTAGGGTGGGCAACGCGAAGCTTGCCCACCAGGAACCCGACTCGGCGTGAAGCCGATGCGCTGTCGGTGGAAAACGCAAAGCGGTTTTCCACCCTACGGTCTGTGTAGGGTGGGCAACGCGACGCGTGCCCACCAATGGCCCACCACCTGCACAGTACCGCTCACCCAGACGGACGAGGAGCGCCCGGCCCCTTCGCTCGCTTACAATCGCTGCCTTGAATCGCGTTGATGGCGGTGGGCCAGCCACCGCCGTTCTCTTTCCACGGTAACCAGGCAGGCCGACCGGACATGGCGCTCGATGCCCCCACGATGTTGACCCTCACCATAGCCCTGGCGGCCGCCGCGGCGCTGTACCTGGCGATCGAGTGGCGTGGGGTTCGCGAAGCCTCCCTGCTGTTCTGGAGCCTCGGCTTCGCCACCATCAGCCTGGGCTCGACCCTCGCCCTGCTGCGCGGGAGCGGCCTGCTGCTGATCGGCATCTGGTTCGCCAATGGCCTGCTGATCGTCGCCCACTGGCTGTTCCTGGTGGGGGTCGCCCAGTTCACCGCGACGCGCCTGTCCCGCGCCTGGTACCTGGCGCCGGCGGCCTGGCTGGCCCTGCTGCTCCTGCCGGGCGAGCAGCAATGGCCCAAGGTGATGCTGCTGGTCAATTCCCTGCTGGTGGCGCTGCCGTCCATCAGGGCCGGCGCGCTCCTGCGCCCACACGGCGGCTCCCTGGGGGCGGGGGCGGCGCAGCTGCGCTACGTGCTGCTGGGCCACGGGCTGTTCTACCTGGCCAAGGCGATCCCGGCGCTGGTCCCGGGCACGCTGATCGACCTCGCGGCCTTCCGGGGCGAGATCATCCAGGTTTCCCTGGTGGAGGGGGCCATGGCGATCATGCTGATCGCGCTGTCCATGACCGGCACCGTCCGCTACCGGCGGGAAAAGCGCATCGAACGGCTGGCCGCGCGGGACCCGCTGACCACCCTGTACAACCGGCGCGCCCTGGAGACCCGGGCGCCGCACCTGCTCCGGGAGGCCTCCCCCGCCCGCCCCGGCGCGCTGCTGCTGATCGACATCGACAACTTCAAGCTGGTCAACGACCTGCACGGGCACGCCGCCGGCGACCGGCTGCTGGTCACCCTGAGCGAGATGATCCGCGCGGTGCTGCCGGACGGCGCGCTGGCGGCCCGGCTGGGCGGCGACGAATTCGTCATCCTGCTGCGGGACGCCTCGGGCGAGCGGATCGCGGCCCTGGGCGACCGGCTGCGCCGAGGCTTCCACGATGCGGCCGCCAAGGCGTTCGCCACGCCCGAAGCGGTGACCCTGAGCATCGGCGCCAGCCTCTACGACCGGCCACCCGCGAGCCTCGTCGCCCTGATCGAACAGGGCGACCTCGCGCTCTACGAGTCCAAGCGGGGTGGGCGGAACAGCATCCGGCTGGTGGATGGCACCCTCGCGGGCAAGGCGTCGATGGGCGGCCATACAGGGATAGGGATTGGCGCGACGAGGAGTCAGGGGATGTAGTGGGGAGCGTTTCTTCTTGGTGGATGGGTGAAGCGTCATCCACCCTACCGACTTGCCAAGCCCTGCGCACTAGGGCTTTGGACACGGGCTTCCGAGCGGAAGCCGCACCGCTTACACCCTTGCCAAACACGCTCTACAGGGATGAGAGATGACTGACGACAACGCAACCAAGGCGCCCCGGGTGCGCTTCAACTGGCTGGCCTTCCTGCCACTGCTCGGGGTAGTCGGGTATGGGTTCGCCTACCTGATCGGTATGGCGCACTATCAGGCGTACGCTCGCCATTTCAACGTTTCCGTCGACCTGTTTCCCCTCACGCTGGCGGATACCTTCGTCAGCGCGTATGTCGCAGCGCTCAATATCGGCATGGGCTGGTATTCGGTACTGCTGAGTGCCAAGGCCTGGTGCTCGACGGTGCTTCTGCTCGCGCTCCTGATGCTGGAATACGTTTACCTGTTCAATAACCCCGGGCTCTTCAAGGGGGCCAGGATGCCCCGCTGGCTGGTGGGACGGCCTCACCTGGCGCGCATCGTCGTCGCATTGGGCATGGCCCTAGCGGTCAGCCTGGTCCTGTTGCTGATGCCCCTGGTCATCAACAGCATCCTGATCGTGCCCGCGATCATGGGAGAGGAAGGCGCTGTACGCTCCATCGAGCGGGATGCCCGTACTTATGCGGTGCCCTGTGAAAAGGCTCAAGGCAAACGCTGCGTCCGGCTGCTGGACGGTGAGAGGGAAATCGCCCGGGGCTACGTGTTCGCGGCATCCGAGCAGCGCATCGCCCTGATCCTCGGCGAGAGCACCCGCATCCTGCCGCTGAAGGACTACACCCTCGAGACCCTCATACCGGGCGTCGATACGTCGGGTGCCGATTCGCCGGGCGTTGGTTCGCCGGACATCAGCTCACCACGTGTCGACTCGCCGGATTCCAGCGGCGGGACGCCTTCGACCGAGCGCCATCGGTAGCGCTGCCCGGGTAAAGGCCGCCCACCAGAGAAGCACCGCCCCCTGTCCCACACGATCAACGGCCCCGCCCCTCGCCCCGCCGGCGGTCATCCGCCGGTACAATGCCGCCCTTTCCTATAACGATTCCGGCGGCGGGCCTTGCGTCCGACCGCCCCGTGCCGAAGCCTGAACGCCATGTCCCTACCCAAGCACCACCTGGAACTGCTCAGCCCTGCCCGCGATGTGGCCATCGCCCGCGAGGCGATCCTGCATGGCGCCGATGCCGTCTACATCGGCGGGCCGAGCTTCGGGGCGCGGCACAATGCCTGCAACGAGGTGAGCGATATCGCCCGGCTGGTGGAATTCGCCCATCGCTATCACGCGCGGGTGTTCACCACGATCAACACCATCCTCCACGACAACGAGCTGGAGCCGGCCCGGGCGCTGATTCACCAGCTCCACGACGCCGGCGTCGACGCGCTGATCGTGCAGGACCTGGGCATCCTGGAGCTGGACATCCCGCCCATCGAGCTGCACGCCAGCACCCAGACCGACATCCGCACCCTGGGGCGGGTGAAGTTCCTCGACCAGGCGGGCTTCTCCCAGCTGGTGCTGGCCCGGGAGCTGAACCTGACGGAAATCCGCGCCATCGCCGACGAGACCGACGCGGCCATCGAATTCTTCATCCATGGCGCGCTGTGCGTGGCCTTCTCCGGGCAGTGCAACATCTCCCACGCCCAGACCGGCCGCAGCGCCAACCGCGGCGACTGTTCCCAGGCCTGCCGCCTGCCCTACACCCTGAAGGACGACCAGGGCCGCGTGGTGGCCTTCGAGAAGCACCTGCTGTCCATGAAGGACAACAACCAGAGCGCCAACCTCAGCGCCCTGGTGGACGCCGGGGTGCGCTCCTTCAAGATCGAGGGGCGCTACAAGGATATGGGCTACGTGAAGAACATCACCGCCTATTACCGCCAGCGCCTGGACGGCATCCTCGCCGAGCGCCCGGACCTGGCCCGCGCCTCCAGCGGCCGCACCGACCACTTTTTCGTGCCGGACCCGGACAAGACTTTCCACCGGGGCAGCACCGACTACTTCGTCAGCGAGCGCAAGATCGATATCGGCGCCTTCGACTCGCCCACCTTCACCGGCCTGCCGGTGGGCGTGGTGGAGAAGGTGGGCAAGCGCGACCTGATGGTGGCGACCCGCGAGCCGCTGTCCAACGGCGATGGCCTCAACGTGCTGATGAAGCGCGAGGTGGTGGGCTTCCGCGCCAACGTCGCCGAGGCCCGGGGCACGTTCGAGGAGGACGGCGAAACGCGCTACCGCTACCGCGTCGAGCCCAACGAAATGCCCGAGGGGCTGCACCGCCTGCGCCCGAACCACCCGTTGTCGCGCAACCTCGACCACAACTGGCAGCAGGCGCTGCTGAAGACCTCCGCCGAGCGCCGGGTCAGCCTGACCTGGGTCGCCACCTTGCGCGAGGAACGCCTGGAACTGACCGCCACCAGCGAGGAAGGGGTCAGTGCCCGCGCCGTCCTGGACGGGCCGTTCGGCGTGGCCAACAAGCCGGAACAGGCGCTGGAGCAGTTGCACGACCTGCTCGGCCAGTTGGGCACCACCGAGTACCACGCCGACCGCATCGAACTGGACGCCCCCCAGGCCTTCTTCATCCCCAACTCCCAGCTGAAGGCCCTGCGCCGCGAGGCCATCGAGGCGCTCACCGCCGCCCGGGTACGGGCCCATCCCCGCGGCGGCCGCAAGGCCGAGACCACCCCGCCGCCGGTGTACCCGGAATCGCACCTGTCCTTCCTGTTCAATGTCTACAACCAGAAGGCCCGCGACTTCTACCACCGCCATGGCGTGCAGCTGATCGACGCTGCCTACGAGGCCCACGAGGAAACGGGCGAGGTGCCGGTGATGATCACCAAGCACTGCCTGCGCTTCTCCTTCAACCTCTGCCCGAAGCAGGCCAAGGGCGTCACCGGCGTGCGCACCAAGGTGCAGCCGATGCAGCTGATCCATGGCGACGAGGTGCTGACCCTGAAGTTCGACTGCAAGCCCTGCGAGATGCACGTGATCGGCAAGATCAAGGGCCACATCCTCGGCCTGCCGCAGCCGGGCAGCCAGCCGGTGGTGGGCCAGATCAGCCCCGAGGATTTGATGAAGACCATTCGCCGCGCTCAGTGAGGGCGGCGAACTCGAAGGCTCGGGAAAGCAGGATTCACGCCGGGATCGGGTGACGTGATGGCATGGCAGACGGGAATCGAATGGTCGGTACTGACTGACACCCGACTCGGGATTCGCTACCAGCCCGGGCAATCGCAGCACGCTCCGCCTGAAGAAACGGACGTGCTTCACAGGCGAGATGGGCTAGAAGCTCAGAAACAGCCACCAACCCGTTCGATAAGGCAGGGTGGCGATGTAGGGGCCTGAAAGTGAGCGTGCCAGCCCAACCCTATGTGATCGACGCGAGGTTGCGACGATTGCCCGTTCTGCACCGCGCCGAGCGCAGGCCGTTCTGGCCGAGCGCCTGAAGTAAGCCCGATACCCGCACTACCCCGTTCACGTCACGATAAGTGCGGGCCCTCAGGCACGTCGTGCCAGGACGTCTTTGGGAAAATCCGGCCGATCCTGGCTGGCCTTCCTAGCTGATTCAGCCCAACGGGCTTTCACCGGCATTCGGCGGCGCCGACGGTTCGTCCTCCAGGGATGGGTCGGGCACATCCGCTGCGTTATCGGGCTCGCTGCGGTGCTCGTCCTGGTCCTGCGGGGTCAGGCCATGGGCCGACGGATCTTTGGGATTCATGGTGCGTTTTCCTCGTCACGGGGGGCGTCGGGCACGCCTTCGCCGGCTTCGTCGAAATCCGGGTCCTCTCCGGGTCCGCCTTCTCCGGCATCGACCATGGTCACGTCCGGTTCCTCGGCGGCCGGCTCCCCGGCGGCCAGTTCCTCGCGGGTGGGCTCCTCGGTAAAGCGGCCATGGCGGTCGTTGGGCGGGGTCATCGGCTTCTCCTGATCAGGGCGTCCTGAAGGTGAGAGCCGGCGCGCGGGCGTGGTGTTCGAGCCACCTGCCAGGCGGTCGCGGCGGACCCGGCCATGGTCACGACAAGAGCGGCCTGCCCAGGCTCAAGGCGCGCCGAAGACCTGGGTCCAGTAGATGCCGGCCTGGCTGCGGGGGTCGGTGGCGTAGGCGGCGCCCGTCTCGGTAAAGGTGGCGTTCATCAGGTTGGCGCAATGGGCCGGGCTGGCCAGCCAGCCGTCCACCGTCACCTTGGCGGAATCCTGGCCGGCGGCGATGTTCTCGCCGAGCTGGTGCCAGGTGTAGCCGGTGCGCAGCACGCGTTCGTCGGTGAGGCTGCCGTCGCTGCCGCGGTGGGAAAAGCTGTCGTGGTTGGCCATGTCCAGGCTGTGGGCACGGGCGGCCTCGGCCAGGGCGGTATTCCAGGCCAGGGGCGGTGCCGCGGGGAACGCCTGCTGGCCGCAGGTACGGGGTGTCGCCCGCGCCTGGTTGACCGCCTCCAGCACCGTCTGCCCTTCTACCTCCCAGGGGCCGAGCCCGCCGGACAGCAGCGGCCGGGCCAGCACCACCCGCCATTCCTGGCCGCTGCGGGACACGCCCACGTCGGTGTACTGGGCCCCCAGCAGCGAGCGGCAGAACTTCTGCCCCATGGCCGCCATGGCCGCCGTCGCATCCGCCGGGCCGGAGAGACGGATCAGTTGCAGGGCGGCGATGGGGTAGCCGTTCTGGCTCAGGGCCTGTTGCAGCGCGCCGATGTCGGTCTGGGTGGGCTCGGACAGCCGCAGGTCGGCGGACAGTGGCCCCGCCGGCTCGGCGTGCTGCCCCTCGCAGACCGGCGGCTCGGCGCGCAGGGCGTTGATCTGCTCGATCAGCCGGCTTTCCTCGGAGGCATGGACGACGCCGGCCAGCAGCAGGGCCAACGGCAAGGACGAACGGACGATGCGGCGCATGGGTATCCCTCGTAAGGCAGCCCGGGGCTGCGTGACAAACCTGTCAGCGGCGATGCAGGATCGGGGCCGCGAACACACGGACGATTCTTCGACAGGTGCCCCATGAGTACGATCCATCCCCTGGAATACCTCGCCCAACAATTGCTCGGCAAGCAGCTGCATGCCCTCGAACCGGAAGAGACGCATGTGCTGGAGAAGATCCACCAGCACCGCCCGGTGTCCCGGGACGCGGCGGACGTGTCGGACCAGATGGCCACCGTCGGCGAGCGGCTCTCCGACCGGGTGGCCGCCATCGGCGGCTCCTGGGGTTTCATCGTCGGCTTCTCGCTGGTCCTGCTGGGCTGGATGCTGCTCAACACCGACGTGCTGCAGCACTTCGGCCTGGCCTTCGACCCCTACCCATACATCTTCCTCAACCTGATGCTGTCGACCCTGGCGGCGGTGCAGGCGCCGATCATCATGATGAGCCAGAACCGCCAGGCGGCGAAGGATCGCCTCGCCGCCAGCCTGGACTTCGAGGTCAACCTGCGGGCCGAGCTGGAGATCATGCGGGTCCACGAGAAGATCGACCAGTTGATCCTCGCCCGTCTCGACCAGGTCCTGGCGCGCCTGCCGGAGAAACCGGCCCGGGACTAAGCGAATCCGCCGTGGCGGCGGGCCTGTCGCCGTGGGGGCGGCGATGCGACAATCGCCGCCCTTCACCTGGATGGAACCGAACATGAGCCGCTGGCTGGACAGGCAGGTCTCCGAATACGACCCGATGATGCGACTGATCGCTACTTCAGAGGCCGCCTTCAAGCGTCATCTCGGCTGGATGATCAAGGTCTTTCCACCGCTGTTCGGCTTCTCCATCTTCCTGGCTTACTTCAACCAGTACGGCTTCTACCCAAGCTTCGACCTGTTCCAGTTCTCTTCGCTGCTGCTGGCCGCGGCGGTGGTCGGCGTCGTGGTGATCGGGGCGATCGTCCTGTTGCTGTTCCTGCCGGGCGCAGTGATTTTCCAGTTCTTCCTGGAAAAACCGACGATCAAGGATGAACTGCGCTATGCCCGCCCCTACCGCGAAGAGGACCGAACCCCTTTCGCCGTGACGCTGCTGATCCTGCCGTTCTTCCTGCCGTTCATGGTGCTGGCCACCCTGCAACTGGTGGTCCTGCTGAACGATCCCTCCAGTTATGTGACGTACATAAAATTCGCGCCAATCGGCGTCGGCCTGCTCAGCGGTCTGTTGCTCCAATGGCGCTTCGGCCTTCCGCGCTTCGCCTTCCTGAACTATGGATTCGCGGCCTATGTGCCGCTGATGATGGTCAGCCTTTTCACGGCCTACACCCTGTTCGATTCCGCTTCGCGCTTCGAGGAATTCCTGGGCGGCGCGGCCAAATGGCCACTATTGATAGGCGTGACCCTCGTCTTGAGCGGCATCGCCGCCCTCTGTGCGGCGACACCCATCGGTGGATGGAGCTTCGCCCTCCATACATCGGTGTTTTTCGCCATGATCATCGCGTTCTACAGCGGGACGCTGACAACCTTGCCGGAGAAAACCATCCAACGCCTCGGCCTGGGCCACTACACGGCCGAACGCCTGGTGCTGGACGCCCAGTACTGCGAAGCGGGAACGCGCCAGCTGCTGGAACTGGACGAACGCTGCACCCTGGAAAACGTCGCCGTCGTCTGGTCCCTGGGGGAAACCCTGGTCTTCCAGCGCGCGGGGCACGACAAGCAGCTGTACCAGATCCCCTCGCGCGTGGTGAAAGCCATCGTCAAGGCCGTGAAGTAGACGGGGCGCCACGCCTATCCGTGACGCGGCGAGGTCGAAACGCGGCCGGGTCGCGACGGATGCGGCTTGAAACGGGCGCGGTTTCCGGTAGGCTCGGCGGCCTCTTCCACAAGGAGTCGTCCCATGGCCCGAGCCACTGCCCGCCACATCCTGGTCGCCACCGAAGCCCAGTGCAACGAACTGAAGAAATCCATCGAAGACGGTGCCGATTTCGCCCAGGTGGCGAAACAGCACTCCACCTGCCCCTCCAGCCGCGACGGCGGCAACCTGGGCTCCTTCGGCCCGGGCCAGATGGTCAAGGAGTTCGACACCGTGGTGTTCAGCGCCCCGCTGAATGTCGTGCAAGGCCCGGTGAAGACCCAGTTCGGCTACCACCTGCTGGAAGTCACCAGCCGCCAGGACTGATCGTCCCCTCCGACAGGGCGCCCACCCGGGGCGGCCCTGCTCGGCGACAGGGACGGCTCGCACCATCCCGTACCGCTCACCTCAGCACGGTACCGAAGCGGGCATCCAACAGAACGGCGAAGGTCAATACTCCGCTTATCCCCTATATCCGCCCAGGCCGGGTTATCCGTTTCTCCAGATCCGCGGGAAATTCCAGCAGGTCCTGCCGATCCATTTCGCCATTCCGGATGAAGAACGCCTTCATCGACAAGGCCGGAGTGATTTGAAGCACGCGCTAGGCACAGCTGATCCACCCACCGCCCATGTGGTACCTGTTGTTCTTCACCAACGCAGACCGCGGCAGATGACGCTCGACTTCATCCTGAGGGCGCAGCGACTATCTTAGACATGGGTACTGTTCCGATCACAACTTATAGCCGTTGAAGTATTCCCCATATCCTCCACCCAGGAGCACTATAAAGCCGAAAATCAGGATCAGCCGGCTTGGCCATACTACTTTTCTGGCCAAATACTGTGGAAACTCGGAAGAATCATCTGGATCAAGCTGACCCTTTCTTATTGAAAAACCACGCAGACTCAGACAGGAAGATATTTGAAGCAAACGATACGTTTTACCCGTCATGCTATCGCCCATGAGGAGTCTGTTACTGATGACGAGCTTCGACCGCTTTAGGTGCATCTCGAAATCGTCTAGATAGTTGATTGCCACATACGCCATGTAGAGCGTCAGCAAGAACCCTATGAGAACGCTCACCATGACGACTATAAGGAGTACCACACCTACGCTAGGCATTATCACGCAGACCTTTTCGTCTCACAAAGCGAATTACCTGAGAACTCCACTATAACTTGCATACATGGCAACACCCAACGCCAGGAACCCGCTCACTTGAAGAACTTTATTTGGGACCGTTATTCTTCTTCTCAAAGAAGATGGAAGACTCAAAACCTCCCGCTCAATCAAAGCGCCCTTCTTTATATAGAAACCCTGATAAATCAGCCCTGAAGATAACTGTATCAGTCTATAGGTTCTTCCAAAAAAACCATTACCCAAGAGCTTCCTATTACCGGCCACCAATGGCGACAATTTGAAATAGCTTTCTGCTTCTTCCAGCACTTGGTATGAAAGCCTGGATAGGTACAACCCGCTAACCAAGGCAATGAAAGTGGCAGCCCATATGAGCAGTAATAAGGAATGTTTGAAAGTCATCTATTGCTCATCTCATAACGGCCTGGCAAATCGCACTCGACCTCTCCGCGCAACGGGAGATCGTCGAGATAGACGACTGCGACCGTGAACAGAGGCAAATGAAGTCAACTCGGCAGTTAAAAAATCGAACTTCAACCAAAACCACTAAGCGACGCCAATCCACCCTCGGTATCGTCCATATTGAACAAGCGCCATGAAGATTATGACGTTCATTGCCAAGACCCCGTATGACCAGGTGACCCAACGATGCAGATTAATGGGAAGTCTATCCAAGTCTTCGAGTGCCAGAATACCTTTCCTCAAGCTATATCGTTCGAACATTAAAAGCCCCGCTATCTGGTCTGTTCTATAAAGGCGTTCCCACCATCCCTTACGGGCAGCCAAGGGACTTCTTTTGATAGCCGCTGAATTTTCCAGATATTTCTCTATCTCGTCCAATTTAAAAATCGACACATAGACTGCCAAGCAAAAAGCAATCAGTGCGAAAACGATAAAAAAACACACAACCACCGCATATAAAAACTTCACCATCAAATTTACTTAATGCAAAACAGAGCTATAACGTGCATATATCAAAACAGCAAAAGTAAACAGTCCGCTTACTAGCAAAACCCGCCCCGGCCTGGTTATTTTCTTTTCTAAATCAGTTGGAAATTCGAGCAAGTCTTGTTGATCCATTTCTCCCTTTTTTATGAAAAACTCCTTCATCAATAAGGCCATATTGATCTGAAGCAAGCGATAGGTGCATCCTATCCAACCGCCCCCCATATTATTTCTATTATTTTTCACCAAAGCGGATCGATGAAGATGACTCTCAACTTCATCGAGGATACGAAGAGAGAGGATTGTCATATAAACCCCAATCGCAAGTGTAAAAAACGCACCTACCGCAGAGACGATAACTATTAATAGCTTAAGTGTCATAATTAGCGAACACCTTCATATACCAATTCTCCCGCAGTCTCCCCGATAGAGTTACCTGCACCACCGGCAATTGTGCCTGCTGTACCGACAACTACAAGCCCACACATCATTCCACCAACTCCAAATGTACCGACTCCAATAGCAGCACAGATTGGAGCCACGGCTAAGGTGCCGACGTAACCTCCCAGTGCTCCTCCTACCAAGCCACCACCAAATCGACCAGCCTCTATAAGTTGCACTCTCCGGCATTCCTCGCTGCGTCCCACGGTGCACGCAGTGTAGATGCGACTACCGCTGTAGCCGGCATCGAGCGCGATGCCGACATAGCCGCCGTACTTGATGTAGCGGGACGCCCGGGCGGTGCCTTCGAGGTAGGTGGAGTAGCCGGGAATGGCGCCGGCCCGGCCGGCTTTGCTCCAGTGGTGAAGCAGGCTGCGGCTGGAGAGGCCCAGGGCGTGGCGCAGGCTGGGGTGGTCGGGCAGGCCGACGCCCTTGCGCACCAGCGGGCCGAGGCTGGCGTCGAGTTGGCGCATGAGCTGCTGGCGCTCGGCGAAGAAGGCGTTGCCCCGCAGGGTACCGGTCTGGTCGAAGCTGCGCTGGTAGAGCTGTTCCAGTGACCGCAGGGTGTTGCCCAGGTCGTCCAGGTGCTTGCCCACCATCAGGCTCGCAGTGCCGAGGGCGCCGGACCCGTCCTGCAAGAAGGGTTCGATGAAGTCGCGGTTGCGCACCAGGAAACGGGCGTCGTCGTCGCTCAGGGGCGTCAGGGCGGCGTCCACCTTGGCGGCCGCTTCCATCAGCATCGCTTCCTGCACGGTACACAGGCGTTCGGGGGAGGCGCTCATCACCGCCATCTGGCCCGGCTTGGCCCACTGGCTCAGGTGGGGATTGAGGCTACGGAATTTCTCCAGGACCGGGGCCGTTGCATCGGGCATCAGCAGCCGTTCGAGGCTGCCCTGGGGCATCGGGTCCTGGACGATGTAGAAGCCGGGTTCGGCGCGGGTGCTCATGGTTTCCCTCTTGTGAATTGCCTTCCGTGAACGCGGCGGGACTGTGGCACAGCGGTTTTGCGCCTCGCAACGGCGAAGCGGGCCTGGATCACGGAAGCACGCAAGCGCGCCCCGAAAACGTGAACGTAACCAAAAAACAACTTCAAACGTGACCGATCCAGAGTGATCAGCAGGTGCCGCCCACCGCCCCATTAGCCCACAATCCTGGACAAACCATCCCAATCGAGCCGATTTATCCAGCGAGGCCGTCTGCTTACCCTGGGGTCTCACTCATGCACAGGAGGTTTCCATGGCTGACCACTCCATCCAGGGCAAGGTCGTACTCATCGCCGGCGGCGCCAAGAACCTGGGCGGCTTGATCGCCCGTGACCTGGCCGCCCAGGGCGCCCGGGCGGTGGCCATTCACTACAACAGCGAGTCGTCGAAACCGGATGCCGAGGCCACTGTGGCCGCGCTCCAGGGGCTGGGGGCGAAGGCCGTGGCGCTGCAAGGCGACCTGACCGGCGCCGCCGCCATGGAGAAGTTGTTCGCCGACACCATCGCGGCGGTGGGGCGGCCCGACATCGCCATCAACACCGTGGGCAAGGTGCTGAAGAAACCGCTGCAGGACGTCACCGAGGCCGAATACGACACCATGAGCGCGGTGAACGCCAAGACCGCGTTCTTCTTCCTCAAGGAAGCCGGCAAGCACGTCAACGACAACGGCAAGGTGCTGACCCTGGTGACCTCGCTGCTGGGGGCTTTCACGCCGTTCTATGCGGCCTATGCCGGGACCAAGGCGCCGGTGGAGCACTTCACCCGGGCGGCGGCCAAGGAATTCGGCGAACGGGGCATCTCGGTGACGGCGGTGGGCCCCGGCCCCATGGACACCCCGTTCTTCTACCCCGCCGAGGGCGCGGACGCGGTGGCCTACCACAAGACCGCCGCGGCGCTGTCGCCGTTCTCCACCACCGGCCTCACCGACATCGAGGACGTGGTGCCCTTCATCCGCCACCTGGTCAGCGACGGCTGGTGGATCACCGGCCAGACCATCCTCATCAACGGCGGCTACACCACCAAGTGAGTGCCCCGGCGCACCTGCCCGCGTTGCGGTTATGCTCTGCCGGCCGCTCGCCCGGAAACGGCGCCACCCGCTGAAGGCCGGGGGCGCCGGCCGCGTCGAATCGATGCCCGTGAGCGGGCGAGCGGTAACCGGCCTGCTCCGGATCGGGGCAGGCGTCGCCGTTCAACCGCCAAGGCCAGCGTCGAGGGCGCGTGCATGGATCGAGTCGATCAATATCGGGTGTTCGTCCGGGTCGCGGAGATGGGCAGCTTCATTCGCGCCGCCCACGCCCTGGAACGGCCCCGGGCCTCCGTGTCCGCGGCGATCCAGCAATTGGAGGCGCAGGTGGGGGTGCGCCTGCTGCACCGCACCACCCGCCGGGTGCGCCTGACCGCGGATGGCGAGCAGTTGCTGGAGCGGGTGCGCGGCCTGCTGGCGGAGGTGGACGACATCGACCAGCTGTTCCAGGCCAGCCAGCGCCAGGTTTCCGGCCGGCTGGTGGTGGACGTGCCCAGCCGCATCGCCCGACGCCTGATCGCGCCGGCGTTGCCGGGCCTGCTGCGCCAGCACCCACGCCTGCAGCTGCTGCTGGGGTCCAGCGACAGCGCCATCGACCTGGTGCGGGAAGGGGTGGACTGCGCGGTGCGCATCGGCGCGCTGCACGACAGTGGCCTGGCGGTGCGGCCCCTGGGGCATATCGCCCTGATCAACTGCGCCAGCCCGGCCTACCTGCAGGAACACGGCGAGCCCCTGCACCCCCACGACCTGCTCCAGGGCCACTGGGCGGTGGGCTATGCCTCGCCGCGCACCGGCCGGGAACTGCCTTGGGAAGCGGGCGCCGACGGCGAGGCCCTGGCGGTGCCCAGCCGGGTGGTGGCCAACAACGCCGAGAGCTACATCGCCTGCTGCCAGGCCGGGCTCGGCCTGATGCAGATCCCGCGCTTCGACGTGCAACACCTGCTGGACGCCGGGGCGCTCCGGGAAGTCCTGGCGGACCACCGCCCCGCCGCCATGGCGGTGTCGCTGGTCTACCCGCACCGCCGGCAGCGGTCGCGGCGGCTGGCGGTATTCCTGGACTGGTTCGAGGCGCTGATGCGCCCGCACCTGATGCCCTGACGGCCAGCCCCGTGACGAAAGCCACCCGCGCCCCGGCGCCACCCGGTGGACCACGGGGAGGGGCTTCGGGCCGGGCGTTCATTTGGGTTGCCTATGTGCGCCGGGCCTCGCCCCGTCGACCCCGGCACGTCGCGCCTGAGCACGTCCGGCTGGGCCACCCTGTCGCATGGCGCAGGCTTCTCGCCCTTAGGTCACTGGGCTGAACCCGGCCGCCGGCGCCACAGCACCAAGCCACGCCGGGCCTTTCCAGTCGACTCACTCTGGAATCGGCTGGTGCAGGGTCGGCCCGATCAGGGCTTCCAGTTGCCGGTAGACCCCGGGCGCCGCCACCAGGAAGGGGTTGCCCCGCAGCAGCCCGTCGTCGCGGAAGAAGTCGTTGGCAAGGCCGCCGGCCTCTTCCACCAGCACCAGGGCGGCGGTGCAGTCCCAGCTCTTGAAATGGGTCTCGTGGTAGCCGATCAGCCGGCCCGCCGCCACGTAGGCGGTCATCAACGCCCCGGACCCGGTGCGCAGGAACATCCCGCTCTCGGCCAGCAGGCCCTGGAGAAAGGTCAGGAACGGACCGCTGTCCAGGCGATGGTTGGTACCCACGGCGGTGACCCCCTGGCTGACGTGGGTAGCCGCGCTGACCCGCAGCGGGGTGTCGTTGCAGAAGGCGCCGCGGCCACGGCAGCCGTGGAACAGTTCGCCATGGTTGGGATCGGCGATAGCCCCCAGCCAGGGCCGGCCATCCACCATCAGGCCGATGGACACGCACCAGTTGTGCAGGCCGTTGAGGAAGCAGGTGGTGCCGTCGATGGGGTCGATCACCCACAGGCAGCGGGCACCCAGGTCCTGGGGGCCGCCCTCCTCCCCCAATAGGCCATCCTCGGGGAAGCGCCGACCCAGTTCCTGGCGGATGTAGTCCTCCACTGCCCGGTCGGCGACGCTCACCAGGTCCTGCATGTCGCCGCCCTTGTGCACCACGGTGAGGCTGTCACGGCGACGGTAGTAGTCCATGCCCAGGGCGGCCGCGGCCAGGGCGATGTCCCGGGCGGCGGCGTAGCGGGCGTCGAGGTCCAGGTCGTCGGGATAGGCAGGCATAGCGGGCTCCTTGGGTACTAAAGCAGAGAAGACCGGACCCGCCGGCAGCGGTTCAGCGGATCGACCCGTGGGCTCGCCAAGGACGCATCTGCCTGGACCCGCAGCGGTCGCAGGAAGATCCAGAGCCGCGGGCGCCTGGCTGCCAGCGCCTCTACCGGATGCGCCTGATGTGCACGCAGACATCACACCCCAGAGGATCAGGCCGGTTCACTCAAGCTCCGGTGATCCCCGGGTTGGACATGGCGGAATAACGAACATGACGACGCTACGCGCCTTCAGCCTCCCAGCGCAGCGGCTGATGAGCGGTGGCCCACGGTGACCTTCCAGTCCTTCACGGGCGCACCGGCCCATTCCCTTCGCTACCGATGAGGTCATGCAGCCGGCAGAGGTCGCGGCTGGCCAGGTGCCCCAACGGATTACCGCTCAGGCCTTCTGTCGGGGGCGACGAAAGCCTCGCGATCGTCCCCCGGGCATCGGCCGGACGAAACCGATGGGCCGTCTTGCCGATGCGAGGGGGAAACGTCAGGCGCCCTGGCCCCAGTTCATCTCCAGGCCGCCGTCGATGACGAAGTTCTGCCCAGTGACGTAGTCGGCGTCGGCGCTGGCCAGGTAAACCGCCAGTTGCGCCACTTCCTCGGGCTGGCCAGGGCGGCGCCAGGGAATGCGCGGCATTTCCTTGGCTCGGGTCTCCGGGTCTTCCACCCGCTCCTGGGTCATGGGGGTGTGGATCAGGCCGGGCGCGATGGCGTTGACGTTGATCTTCAGCGGCGCCGCTTCCAGGGCGACGCTGCGGGTGAAGGTCAGCAGCCCGCCCTTGGCCGCACCGTAGGCGGCGTGGTTGGGGCTAGGGATGGAATCGTGGACCGAGGTGACGTTGATCAGCTTGCCCTGGCCGCCCCGGGCCTGGCGGCGACGCAGGAAGGCCCGGGTGCAGAAGAACGGGCCATACAGGTCGGTCTTGATGACCTTGTCGAAGTCGGCGGTGCTCAGCTCGGTGACCGGCCCGCTGACGCCGACCCCGGCGTTGTTGACCAGGATGTCCGGGGCGCCGAATTCGTGCTCCACGCTCTGGAACAGCGCCTCGACGCTGCTCTCATCGGTTACGTCCAGGCGCTGCAGCAGGCCGCGTTGGCCGGCCTGGCGGACCTGCTCCAGGGTCGCCTCGGCGCCCTGGCGGTCGGTGTGGTAGGTCACCACCACGTCCGCGCCCTCGCGGGCGAAAGCGATGGCGGTGGCCTGGCCGATACCCGAGTCGGAGCCGGTGACGATGGCGATCTTGCCGGTCAGCTTGCCCATGATGAACCTCCTTTACCGATGGGGAATTCATCTGGACCGCGAGGGCCGGCGAGCGATTCCGGCGAATCGCCGCCCGGCCGTCGCCGCCGGGTCAGACCTTGAAGCGGGCCACCAGCCCCTGCAACTGGGCGCCCAGGCGCGCCAGCTCCACGGTGGACGCGGCGGTCTGCTCCGAGCCCGCCGCCGACTGGTCGGCGATGTCGCGGACGTTCACCACGCTGCGGTTGATCTCCTCGGCCACGGCGCTCTGCTCCTCGGCGGCGGTGGCAATCTGCTGGTTCATCTGCTGGATGCGCGAGACCGCCTGGTTGATGGCCTGCAGGGCGTCCTCGGTCTGCCGGGCGAACGCCACGGTCTGCTCGGTGCGCTCGCGGCTGCGTTCCATCAACTGGGCGGCGTCGCCGGTACCGGCCTGGAGCGCGGCGATCAGGCTCTCGATCTCCTGGGTGGAGTCCTGGGTGCGCCGGGCCAGGGCGCGCACCTCGTCGGCCACCACGGCGAAACCGCGGCCCTGCTCGCCGGCCCGGGCCGCCTCGATGGCGGCGTTCAGCGCCAGCAGGTTGGTCTGATCGGCAACGCTCTTGATCACGTCCACCACGCTGCCGATCTTCTCGCTCTCCCCGGCCAGGCGCACCATGGCCTCGCCCAGCTGCTCGATGTCCTGGGCCAGCACCGAGGTCTGGCGCACGGTGTCGGCCACCACGGCGGTGCCGTGGGCGGTCTTGCCGTCGGCGTCGCTGGCGGCGTGGGAGGCGTCCTCGGCGTTGCGCGCCACCTCGTGGACGGTGGAGGCCATCTCGTTCATGGCGGTGGCCACCTGCTCGATCTCGCTCTTCTGCTGGCCGACCCCGGCGCTGGTCTGGTTGCTGACCGCGGACAGCTCCTCCGCCGCGGTGCTGATCTGGGTCACCCCCTGGGTGATGCCGCCCACCAACTCCCGCAGGCTGCGGGCCATCTCCTGCATGCTGCGCTGCAGCAGGCCCAGCTCATCGCGGCGGGCGCTGTCGGTCTGCACAGTGAGGTCGCCGGCGGCGACCCGCTCCACCACCTCCACGGTCCGCCGCAGGGGCGGCACGATTTGCCGGTGCACCAGCCACGCCGCCAGGCAGCCCAGCGCCAGGGCGACGATAACCATGATCGCCAGCTCGGTCTCGGCGCTGGCCCGCTGCTCCTCGGCACCCTTCAGCTGGTCGGCGGTCAGGGCGTGCAGGCGCTCCACGTTCTGGGCGGTCAGCTGGGTCAGCTCGCGCTCCCGGGCCTGCAACTGCTGGTCCTGCTGGAAGACGGTCTGCAGCAGGCTGCGGTAATGCTCCAGGGCGGTGCTGGCGCGCTGCAGCTCGTCGGCGTATTCCGCCGACAGGCTGCTGCGGGCCGCGGCGGTGGCCTGGGCCAGCCGCTCGATGCTGGCGAGGATCGCCCCGGAAGTCTGCGGCGTGGGGGTGGACAGGTAGGGCAGGTTCAGCACCCGGGTGGCCGAGACCTGCTCTTCCAGGCCGATGGCCACCTTGACCGCATTCACGGTGTCGGCGGAGGGGTTCTGTTCGGCCATGCGCTGGCTCTCCGCCAGCAGCGCGGCGTAGGAGGCGCTCAGCTGATCGGCCACCTCCACCATGGGCTTGCGTGCATCGCCGCTGGCCTGCTTGGCCCGCACCTGGGCGTCGAAGGCGGCGTGGTGGGCGCCGATGCTCTCCTTGAGTTGGCGCAGCAGCGCGAGGCTGGCGGGGCGGACCAGGCGCCGCAGGCCCTCGTCGATCTTCTCGTCCATGCGCCGCGCTGCGTCCGCCTGGGCGCTGAGCTGGGCGGGGTCGCCGGTGGTGGCGTAGCCCACCTCGTAGAGGCGCATCTCCAGGCCGTGGTTGAGGATCGCGGAGGTGAGTTCGGTCTTGTTCACCAGGGCGCTGAGCTGCGAGGTACTCATGGCGCCGATGCCGGCCACCAGCAGGATCGCCACCAGCATCGAGCCGAAGCCGAGGCCGAGTTTCTTGCCCACGGACAGGTTGTCGAGCCAGCCGGCGCGACGGTTTTCGCGTTGTGTCATTGGAACCTCGAAGCGGAACCAGTCCCTGGCTCTAAGGAAAGTGACCATGCGAACCCATTATTCCGGAAAAGTGCTATCTGTTTGGCATCAAACCGGCTCCGACTGACGCGGGTCAACGCCGCCGATGGCCAGCCGGCCAGGGATCGGATTAACTGACGATAGGCGCTGCCACGACCGGTGGCGACCCCAGCAGGGAGACGATCATCCATGAGCGGCACGAAACCCATCCCCTACAGCCAGCGCGAGCAAGGCTACCGGGAAAAGGCCCTGAAGCTGTACCCCTGGGTATGCGGACGCTGCGCCCGGGAATTCTCCGGCAAGCGCCTGAGCGAACTGACCGTGCACCACAAGGACCACAACCACGACAACAACCCCGAGGACGGCTCCAACTGGGAGCTGCTCTGCCTGTACTGCCACGACAACGAGCACTCCCGCTACACCGACAACCAGTATTTCGCCGAACCGACCCCGGGCAGCGACCGCGGCCCCAAGAGCACCTTCAAGGGCCTGGCCGGACTGGCCGACCTGCTGAAGAAGGACCCGTGACGCCAGGCTGTCGGGCCCTGGGCAGTGCATCGCGGAGCGGTACGACGCGGGACCGCCCCGCGTATCCAACCCGAGGCGAACGAAGCCGGGCGCACATTGCCCGGCGGGCAACCGGAGCGCCTCAGAGCGGCTGGGCGAACAGGCAGACCCGTCCGTCGGGCCGCAGCCTCGGCGGCTGGGCGAAAGGCCGGGCCGAGACGCAGCCCACTGGCCCCTCACCTTCTGTTGCGGGCGGCGACACGCGGGAAGTCGGTGGCAACACGACGTAGTCATCCGTGTGCACCGGCACGCAGGCGCTGGCGCGGGATGGCCAGTTCTCAAGCCGGGTGTCCACCCAGCGGGCCGGGCACAGCAGGTGCAACCCGCCGAAGCTGTACAGGCGGAACGCCTCGATACGCACCCGGCCGTCGCCCAAGGGCTGGCCGTGCCAGGCCCCGCCCTGGAACGCGGCCGGCGGGTAGCGGGCGTCCAGGGCCAGGGTCAGCACCGCCTGTTGGCGCACCTGCACCAGGCCGGCGGCGCCATAGACGACGATCTGGACGATCGCAGTAGACATGAACAGCATCGGGATCGCCATGATCGCGGTGCCGAGGGCCAGGTTTTGAAACCTGCGCAAAATTGCGCCTTCGTTCAGGTAGAAGGTGGCGGCCGGCAGTAGAGTTAGCAGCATGGACAGGAAACCCACCAGTAGGCCCTTCCACTGCGCCCATTCGCCATCGCCACCTCGATAAGCCTCAAGCGCCAAGGAAACTGGATACACGCCAGCAAGAGCAGCAAAAGCCAAAAGGACGATGGCGATTGCCAACATGCCATAGCGAGTGCCATGGGCGTCTGGGTTGGCCTGTGCTGCTAGGGTAGAAGCCCACGCGGTTTGGAAACCTCGGTCCCAACGCCTAAACATCACCAATGTTGTTCCTACACTGATGAGCACCACCGGCAAGGCCAGCCGCGCCATTTCTGTAGTAATCCATAGCAGACAGCCGAACAAGCTGGCGAAGCCCACCGCCACCGTCACCAGCGCGCGTTTCATCACCGTCGCCCGCACCGCCTCCGGCAGGCGCAGCGCCGAGACAAAAATGCCCAGCACGATCGACGGCATCGCCAAGGCCGCCAGGGTCGCCACGCCCACCAGGGCGGACGCCCCCAGCCAGGCGAACAGTGCCGGCCCCACGTCCAGGGAATCCATGAACAGCTCCGGCCGGCCGATCGCCCCCAGGTAGACGCGCAGGAAGACCAGGCCGAGGCCTGCGCCCACCAGGGAGGCCGTGCCGGTGATCGCCTTGGCGTGACGCAGCAGGATACGGAGCACCTCGGGCAGGCGCGCGCCCGGGCCGGCGTGGCGGGATGGCAGATTCATAAGGCTGACAGGGTCCGGTATTCGTCCTGGGCGTGCTGGTCGGTCATGCCGCTGACGAAGTCCTGCAGCATCCGGCAGCGGTAGTAGAACTCCCAGAGCCCGGCGTCATGGCCGGGGTGGTCCCTCAGCGCCTCCAGGTAGGCCTTGCGCTGCTGGGTCGGCAGGCGCCGCGCCAGCAGCACCGCGTGGGGCGCCCCGCCCTCGCCCCGGGCCAGGCACTGCATGGCCTCGGCGTCCAGCCGCAGCAGCGGCGCGTAGAAGTCCAGCAGGCCCTGGATGATCCGGTAGCCCTGCAGCTCCAGGGTCTCCACCTCGCGGTGGCAGAACACGTGGGTCAGGGCCACGTTCTTGAAGGTCTGGACGATGGCGTGGGGCAGGCTGTCATCCTCCATCAGCGCCCGGTCCAGGGTGCCGTGGTAGACCGCCTCCAGGTTGGCGATGAACTGCCCGGCGGCGTGGCGCACCAGGGGGTGGATCACGCTCACCCGCAGGCCGATGAAGAACTCGCCCACCTTGTTGATGGGCTCGTTTTCCCAGCGCGCCACGGCCGCTTCCACCATCGCCTGGAAACTCGGCACCGCCTCGGCCACCGGCTGCCCCGCCCGGTCGCCGGCCAGCCCGGAATAGGTGTCGATCAGCAGCTTCGCCAGACGCGGCACGTCGAGGATGCCCTTCTCCACCGAATCCTCGATGTCCGCCAGGCAGTAAGAGATGTCGTCGGCCGCCTCCATGACGTAGGTGATGGGGTGGCGGGTGCCCGGGGCCATGTGCAACGCGGCGTACAGGTCGGCGACGAAGCCTTCCTCGGACAGGTAGAAGCCCGGCTTCTTGTTCAGGTAGGCCGCCGGCTCGCCGTTGCCGGGGCGCGGCCGGTAGGCCGGGCGCACGTACTTCAGCAGGCCGGCGGTCTGGGTGTAGGTCAGGTTGAGCCGCAGCAGGCGCACCACCAGGCGGATGGCCTGGGCGTTACCCTCGAAGGCGCGCAGGTCGGCGCGCATGCGCGCGGCCAGCGGCGCATCGCCGGTGCCGGCGGGCACGGCGGCGTCGAACAGGGCGTCCAAGTGGCGGGCGAACCAGTCGTTGAGGGCGAATTCGCCGAAGTGGCCGAACGGCGGGTTGCCCACGTCGTGCATCAGGCAGGCCATCTCCACCAGGCTTTCCAGGGCCCGCTCCAGGCCGTCGAGGCCATGGCGGGCCGCCTCCCCGCCCAGCTGCTTGTACAGGGTGCGGACGATGAAGCGGCCGGTCTGCTGGACCTCCAGGGAATGGGTCAGGCGACTGCGCACCGCGGCGTTGCGCTCCAGGGGAAAGACCTGGGTCTTCTGCTGCAGGCGCCGCACCGCGGCGGACTGGATGATCCGGCCGCGGTCGCTCTCCAGCTGGTCCACCACCTCGTCCAGGACGAAGCCGGTCGGCCCGGCGCCCTCGGTGTCGCCACGCGAGTGAGGGCGTCGGCAGGAAATCTTCCGTTTGAAATCGAGGGGGCCGGGCATCTGCGGGCTCGTGGCGAGGGGGCAATGCCGCAGCCTAGCGCGGCGGCGCGCGGATACCAAGGTGGCGGCGGCTCGCACGGTGGCGACGCTGCGACGCCAGGTCGCGACGCGCGCCGCCCGCGCCGCTGGTATAAACGCGAATCGACCGCATCCGACGAAGACGCGGCGCCCTTGCGTGGTCCCCTTCACCCCGGCCGCGGGTCCGTTCCCCGCGCGCCTCCAGCGAGGCCAGCCATGAGCATCACCTCCACCCACATCTGCGAGGCCGCCGACCGCCTGAACGGCTTCGTCGGCTACAACACCAAGACCGGTCGCCACATCGTCCGCTTCAGCGAGGACTCCTTCGGCATGGATGTGGCCGAGGACAGCATCGCCCCGGTGAGCGAGTTCGTCTGGCGCGCCGAGGGCGCCGGCACCATGACCCTGGAACGCCAGCGCATCCAGCTGCTGCTGGACCTGCATATCGACGACCGCCTCAACCTCGGCGAACCGCTGCGGGTGTACATGCGCCGCCACGACCTGCCGGAGATCGTCGCCCACCGCCAGCCCCTGGGACGCAGCCCGGCGTAAATCCGCGGCCTGTGGTAGAGGGTGCGGAAGGCGCTCCCTCGGCGTCTCGCCATCCCCTCCAGAGGCAAGCGGGCTCGTCGAAGGCGGCGTCGCGGGCACGGCCCTGCCGTATCGGGGCCGAGGGTGCCGGATGCCCGGCGATTCCGCTAAGCTCGGGAAACCTGGCCGGCGGCGAACCCTTCGGGGCGCTGCCGGGTCGAACCCCGAATCCGTTCAGAGCGAACCCCATGGCACACCCTTTCCCCGGTACCGGCCTGGCCTTCGGCGCTGCGTTGCTGCTAGGCCTGGCAGGCTGCTCCTCCTCGCCCACCTGCGACGAGCCCATGAGCGGCGACCACTGCCGCGAAGAACGCCTGCTGTACCAGAACGACATGCTCCAGGCGAAGCTGCTGATCGCCTCCGGCGACATGGAGAACTACGAGCTGGCCCAGGCGCTGCTGGACCGCGCCGCCACCCAGGACAAGACCGGCGAGGCGGACTTCTACCGCGCCGTGCTGATGATCCGCCAGGGGCCCCAGGTGGACGAGGTGATGAAGCTGCTGGAGCGCTCCGCCGAGCGCAAGCACCCCTACGCCACCGCCCTGCTCTACAAGATCTACAGCGACCCGTACCTGATCACCGAGGCCGACCCCCAGCAGGCCGAGAAGTACCGCAAGGCTTATGCCGGGCTGGACGTGGCCAAGAGCGGCTACCCATCCTTCGACAAGGCCATGGCCCTGGTGAACGCCTTGCTGGCCGCGCCCCAGAGCAGCGACGCGGAAGACGACGATGCCGACGAGGACGAAGACCCGGCGCCCTGAGCCGGCTCGCGCCGACCTCGCCGCCGGGCGGCACTCGCGGGGCCTGCCTTCCGGCCCCGCGGCCTCGCTATAATGCGCGCCTTCCGGCCAGCGGCCGACGACTCCACTGCGGTAACCCCCATGACTTCTGCCGACGACTCCACCCCCGACCTTGCGCCCACCGACGCGGCCGCCGACACGACGGAACGGGCGATTCCCGATTTCGCCTTCCCCTTCTCCCCCAAGCGTTTCCAGAAGGCCAAGGACGAGCAGCCGAACCACTGGAAGGCCAACCCCAGCCGCCACGATTCCCGTCCCGGGCCGGCGCCCCGGGGTAGCCGCCGTTCCATGGGCAAGCGCTGACGCCACCCGTGTGACGGACCTGCGTTACGAGCCGCTCGACACGCTGCGCCAGCCCCTGGTCAACCGCTTCTACCGCAGCCACCGCTCGCCGAGCCGCGCCCGGGGCGACCAGCAGGCCTGGGTCGCCCGGGCCGCCGACCCGGTGGCGGCGCTCTGCCTGACCCCATTGGCGGGCGGGCACTGGCTCACCGGCCTGCTGGTAGACCCGGCCTTCCGCCAGCGAGGCGTGGGCTCCGAGTTGATGCGACGGGTGCGGGACACCCTCCCCGGCCCGGTCTGGTTGTTCTGCCACCCTGATCTCGATGCCTTCTACCACCCCCTCGGCTACCGCCACGCCGACGCACTTCCCGCGCCCCTGGCCGAGCGCCTGGCCCGCTACCGGCGACACAAGCCGCTGCTGGCGCTGGTCTCGCAGCCCCTCCCACCTGCCGAGACGCCTGTTTCGCACCCATGAAAAAACCGGCCGAAGCCGGTCTTTTCATGCTGCCCCGAAAGCCCGGGTCAGCGGCTCACTTGGCGGAGGCGTGGAGCCGGACGTTCAGTTCGTCCACCACCGGCGCCCAGTCGCCGTCGCCCATCATTTCGTCCTTGAGCAGGGTGCGTTGGGCCTTGCTCCAGAACGGCGCCTCGGTGACCTTCACGTCATCCGGCAGCGGGTAGTGTTCGGCGATGAAGGCATCGATGCTGGCCGGGTCGTTGTCCAGGCCCAGTTGCGCGAACAGGGTCGACAGGTCAGGGTTGGGTAATTCCATGATTATTCTCCTCAGCACGGCAGTGTTCATATCCTGAAACTAGGACCGACGGGCGGTGAGGGAAATTCCAAAAACCTGCGGCGGTTTTAATTGATTCAAGAAACGCTATTGGAGAATGAATCCGCTACTTGTAAGAATACGTTTCGACAGGAAGCGCTATGAATGCGTATTCATCATCAATTACTGCATAAAAGAAAGGCAGAATAACGCGATGTTATTCTGCCTTCTTCTTTATATCGCCTGTCTCGTTTAACGAAAGAAGAATCGCGAGACCAGGGAAAGCCGCCGGTGGCGGGCCGGGCGAATATCGCCCGCGGCTAGCCAGGGCGCGGCCCGTCAGGCCTTGTCGATGCTGTCTTTCAGCGCATCCTTGGCCTTACCCACGACTTGTTGGGCTTCGCCTTTGGTTTCCTGCACCTTGCCTTCGCCTTTCAGGCGATCGTTGTCGGTGGCTTCGCCGATACCTTGTTTGGCTTTACCGACGGCTTCGTTGGTAGCGCCTTTCACTTTATCCATAGTGCTGCCCATGAGAATTCTCCTCGGTTGGGATTCGTCACAATCGACATAAAGACTGACTCCACACCGAAGCGGAGAGTTTCTCCTTTTTTTCATCATTCGAAGATCGACGGATAACTTCGGATGGACGGTCACAGTGGCTCGTGTGAAGCAAGCGTTCATTATTCCGCTGGTCGTGGGTAAGGAATCCCAAGGGAAACGACGGGGTCATCAGCAGGGTTATCGACCCGCCAGGAGGCATGCCATGACAACCCCGTTCAAGGTCGGCGACGCGGTGCGCTGGAATTCCGAGGACGGCGAGATCGAAGGCACGGTGGTGAAAGTGCACACCCACGACCTGACGTTCCTGGGACGCCAGCGCCGCGCCAGCCCGGACGAACCGCAGTATGAAGTACGCAGCGACAAGACCGGCCACGTTGCCCTGCACAAACCCTCGGCGCTGCACCTGCGCCCATGAGCATGCCTCCCGACGAGCGCGCCAAGGGCCTGCCGGCGACCCTGTGGACCGTCGGCCATTCCACCCTGGCGCTGCCGGTCTTCCTCCAGCTGCTGCAGCGACACGGCATCCAGGGCGTAGCGGACGTGCGGCGGTTCCCGTCGTCCCGGCGTCATCCGCAGTTCGCCGAGCAGGCCTTGCAGGCCGCCCTGGAGGAACAGGGAATCGCCTACCGCTGGCTGCCCGAGCTGGGCGGGCGGCGCGAGCCCCGGGCCGATTCGCCCAACACCGCCTGGCGCCAGCCGGCCTTCCGTGGCTACGCCGACCACCTGAACAGCGCCCTCTTCGCCGAGGGGCTCGCTGCGCTGCTGGCGTTCGCCCACGGGCGCCGGGTCGCCGTGCTCTGTGCCGAGCGCCAGTGGCGCCAGTGCCACCGATCACTGATCGCCGACGTGCTGAGCCTGCGGGGCATCGAGGTGCTGCACCTGCTCGGCGCCGAGCAGGTGGAACCTCACGTGCCCAACCCAGCCCTGCGCGAGGTGGCCGACCAGGTGACCTACCCCGCGACCGAACCCCCGGTGCGCCAGGGTGACCTGTTCGCCACCGACTCCCCGCCCTGACGCCGCCCGGCGTCAGCCCCCCCGACCCGTTCCCAGGAGAACGTTCATGCTCAGAGCCCGCTATAGCCGCCATGGCACCCCCGAAGAGGTGATCGAAGCCGTCGAACTGCCCGACCCGTCCCTGCAACCTGGCGAGGTCTGGCTGGAGGTGCTGGCGGCGCCCATCAACCCGTCCGACCTGCTCACCCTGAGTGGCGAATACGGCCGCCTGCCGCCCCTGCCGGCCTTCGCCGGCAACGAGGGGGTGGCGGTGGTGCGGGGCCGTGGCCCCGGCGTCGAGAACCTGGCGGAGGGACAGCGCGTGCTGATCCCCAGCGGCGCCGGCAGCTGGTCGACCCACCTGGTGGCCAAGGCCGACGCCTTGCTGCCGTTGCCCGAGGCCGGCGATGTCCGGCAACTGGCGATGCTCACCGTCAACCCGCCGGCGGCCTTGCTGATGCTGCGGGAATTCGTCCCCCTGAAACCGGGCGACTGGGTGCTGCAGAACGCCGCCAATTCCGCCGTCGGCGGCTACCTGGTGCAACTGGCCCGGCGGCAGGGGCTGCGCACGGTCAACGTGGTGCGCCGCGAGGCCACTGCCGACGCGGTGCGGCGCAACGGGGGCGATGTGGTGCTGCTGGACGGCGACGACCTGCCCCAGCGCGTGGCGGACGCCACCGGCCAGGCGGCGATCCGTCTGGCCATCGATCCGGTGGGAGGTGAGGTGTGCAATCGCCTGGCGGCCTGCCTGGCCGACGGCGGCACCCTGGTGAATTATGGGCGCATGAGCGACCAGCCGTGCCAGGTGGACCCGAGCCTGCTGATCTTCCATGACATCCAGGTGCGCGGCTTCTGGCTGGACCGCTGGTTTCGCCAGGCCCAGCCAGCGCAGCGCCAGGCGGTGCTGCAGGAGCTTATCGAGTTGATCGTGGAGGGAACCCTGCACGGCGAGGTGGGCGAAACGTTTCCGGTGCAGCGGATCAAGGAGGCGGTGGCGGCAGCGGCCAAGGGCGAGAAGAACGGCAAGGTGATGGTGGTGCCGGCCTGACGCCGGCGGGCGCCGTCCGGGACGGCGCCTGTCTCGGACCTCAGGCGGCGCTGGCGGCGGCCTGCAGGACCGGGTGGGCCTGGCTCGACCACTCCAGAGCTTCCAGGGTCGGCCCTTCGACGGCCACCCCGTTCAGGTCGCGACGCAGGGCACTCAGGGCCCATTCCAGGTGCACCGGGACGGTCAGGGACGGGATCACCCGGCGCACGGTACGGCCGTCCTTCTCCAGCCCCAGCAGGAAACTGCCATCAGGGCAGGCGCGGGTGGAAAAGGTATAGCCGGGAAAGGCCTGGGACAGCTTGGCGAGATCGAGGCTCATGGACGCGCTCCTGCGGGGCGATGGGATGACGCCTGGACGCTTGCACGGCCCATGCCACATCCACCCATTCGCTGACGCCCAGGCAGATCAAGGGTTTGGCACCGCCCGAGGGAAATGCCGCGCATGCAAAACGCGCCCCGCTTCGCTTGTTACCGTGCATTTCGCACGATTTCAATCGAGCACCAGCCGCTTGAAACGCGCCTTGTAGGCCGGGGCTTCCCGCAGCGTCGGGATCATCGCCCAGATCTCCCGCACCCGCTCGGGCTCGGCGCGGGTGAACGCCCGGGAAAAGATCAGGTAGTAGTCCTTCACCTGCAGCGGCGTCGTGGCCTTTTCCAGGGCCATGGCCAGGTCGGGGTGGCCGGCCAGGAGGAAATCCGCCCGGGACACCTGCAGGGCCGCCGCCTCGATGCGCCGGCTCTTGACCATCATCAGCAGGGACAGCGGGTCCCGGCTGGTCTCGTCCACCTCGGCGCCGTGCTCGCGGAGAAAGTCGACGATGGAGAACCCGCTGAGGGAGCCGATCCGACCACGCAGGTCGGTGAAGCGCTCGCCGTCCCACTGCGGCCCGTCGCCCACGCGCCGGTAGAGGGCATAGGTGGCGGTGTGCAGGCGCTTGTCCCGGTCCAGCAGGCCCTTGTCCTGGGGGAAGACCGCCTGGGCCAAGCGCTCGGGGTTGGCGCTGGCGGCCAGCGCGCCGTCGTACAGGCCGCGGTCGACCCCGTCCAGGCAGCGCCGCCAGGGCAGCGCCACGTAGCTGAAGGCCACCGGCAGGGCCTCGGCCAGTTGCGCCATCAACAGCTGATCGAGACCGCTGCCGTCGGCCATGCTCCAGGGGTAGGAGTCGCGGTCCTCGTAGCACAGCCGGATGGGGTCGGCCCACGCCACCGGGGCGCAGAGCAGCACGGACAACCACAGCACAGCGAGGGATCGGCAGGACATCGGGTCTCCGGCGGCCCACGGGACGACGAGAAGGTGGGACACAGAGTATAGGGGGGCCGCCCGGCGTGGCCTCACGCCGTGACGGCGCCGGCTTCAGGGGCGGACGCGGGTGATGTGGTCGTCGTGGATGACGATCAGCCCCTGCTTGTAGAGCCCGCCGATGGCCTTCTTGAAGGTGCCCTTGCTGACCCCGAACAGGGCGCCGATGCGCTCGGCCGGGCTGCGGTCGCTGAGGTCCAGGCGCCCGCCGTTGCGCTCCAGCTCGTCGAGGATGCGCTGGCCGAGGGCCTCGCCGGCCTGCTCGCCCACCGGCTGCAGGCTCAGGCTGATCTTGCCGTCCGGGCGCAGGGCCTTGATGTAGGCGGTTTCCCGCAGGCCGCTGCGGAGGAACTTGAACACCTCGTTCTTGTGGATCAGGCCCCAGTGGCGGTCCTCGATGATCGCCTTGAAGCCCAGGTCGGTAGGCTCCGCCACCAGCACCTGCACCGCCTGCCCGACCCGGTAGCGGGCCGGCTGGTTGTCCAGGTAGCGGTCCAGCCGGGCGGTGGCGGTGATGCGCCGGGTGCGTGGGTCCAGGTACAGGTACACCACGCAGTAGTCGCCCACCTGCAGCGGGCGCTTTTCCTCGGAATGGGGCAGCAGCAGGTCCTTGGGCAGGCCCCAGTCGAGGAACAGGCCGACGCGGTTGATATCCACCACCTTGAGGCTGGCGAACTCCCCGACCCTGGCCTTGGGCGTCTCGGTCGTGGCGATGGGACGGTCGTCGCTGTCCAGGTAGACGAAGACGTTCAGCCAGTCGCCGATTTCCGGGACCGGCGCCTGGGGTACGTAGCGGTTGGGCAGCAGGATCTCGCCCTCCGCGTCGCCATCCAGGTAGAGCCCGAAGTCGGTCTGCTTGACCACCTGCAGCGAATTGAAACGACCGATCAGCGCCATGGAGGGAAGGACTCGAAAAGGGAAAAGGCCGGCATTCTAGCCGACTCGCCCCGCCGCTGCCGTCCAGACGATCCGCCCGTCATCGGGCGCGGTGCCCGAGAGGGCCAGCAGCGGGCCAGCGCAGCGCGATCACCGCGCCATCAGCCTCGGGTCTTTTTCACCCACGGATCGACGAGCGGTGCCGTGGCCCGGGCCTCAGCCGGTATCCTGCGGCGGTCGACCGGTGGGCCGGGACGGCCGCGGCTGCCCGGTGCAGACGGGCCGCCGGGCCCGCCAGCCGTGTTCAGGGCTGCGTTTCCAAGCGGGCGCGCGCCACTCCGATCCGCTCCCAGGCCGTCCGCGGTGGCCTGATCGCCCGTTAGGAGTGCACCGATGTACAAGTTGCCGTTATTGATCGGCCTGGGCCTGCTCCTGAGCAGCGCGGCCCTGGCCCAGGTGATGCAGCGCGACCTGGGTGACTTCGAGCTGAAGCTCGCCACCACCCCGACCCGCAGCATGGCCCAGGGCCTGGTGCAGACCAATTCCGCCGGCTCGTTCCATGGCGGCTTCGACCTGACTCACGCGGATGGCTGGTACGTCGGCCAGTGGTCGCCGAACATGGATGTGTTCGATCCCAAGCGCCTGGAAATCGATTCCTACACCGGCTTCAAGCACGCCTTCGACGACACCCTAGGCTACGAACTGGGGCTGATCCGCTTCGCCCGGCCCCAGGCGCCCGCCTTCGATCGCCACCAGGCCTATGCCGGCCTGAGCCTGTACGACAGCCGCCTCGGCGCAGCCCTGTCGGACGAGCCGGGGCGGCTGAACGGCACCCTCTATGCGGACTTCGGCACCCGTGCCCTGCTGGGCTTCGACATCGGCCTGAAGTACGCCAACCATTCCCTGGACACGCCGGTGAGCTACGCCGACGGTGCCGTAAGGGTGTTCAACGACTGGTCGCTGAACCTCACCCGGCCCTGGCAGGGCATCGACCTCAACCTGTCCTACAGCGACTCCAGCCTGCGTGGCGGCGCCTGCACCGCCTACTCCGGCATCAACACCTACTGCGACGGCTACCTGGTGCTCAAGGCGTCCCACCCGCTGTTCTGATGGGAGTAGCGCCGCCGCGGCGCTACACTGGCCGCCCTTTTTCGTGGTGAGCCGTCATGACCGAACCCGTGCGCCTGTCCAAACGCCTCGCCGAGCTGCTGCCTTGCTCGCGCCGCGAGGCGGAGCTGTACATCGAGGGCGGCTGGGTCAGCGTCGACGGCGAGGTGGTGGACACGCCGCAGTACAAGGTCGAGCCCGAGCAGCGCGTCGAGCTGCTGCCCGGCGCCAGCGCCACGCCGCAGCCACCGGTCACCCTGCTGCTGTACAAGCCCGCCGGGGTGGCTCTGGAGCGGGCAGACCTGCAGACCCTGCTGGCCGATGCGCAGCACGCCCCCGAGGACCGTTCCGGCATCCGCCCGCTGCCGCGCCATCGCGCCCGCCTGGACCTGCTGGCGTCCCTGGAAACCGAGGCCAGCGGCCTGGTGGTGTTCAGCCAGGCCTGGGGCGTGAAGCGCCGCCTGACGGAGGACGCCACGCGCCTGGAACACGAATTCACCGTCGACCTGGACGGCACCCCGCCGCGGGACGCCCTGGCGGCTTTCCACCCGGGCCTGCGCTATCGCGGGCGGCCGCTGCCACCGTTCAAGGTGAGCTGGCTGAGCGAACAGCGCCTGCGCTTCGCCCTGAAGACCCCGGAGCCGGGGCAGGTACGCACCCTCTGCGAGCAGGCCGGGCTGACGGTACGGGCGGTGCGCCGCCTGCGCATTGGCCGGGTCGCCCTAGCGGGCCTGCAACCCGGCCAGTGGCGCTACCTGGGGGAGCAGGAACGCTTCTGAGGCGCCCGCCTCAGGCGCGGCGCTCCAGCATCGCCCGCAGGGTCGCCGCCAGCACGTCGATGGTGTACGGCTTGGCGATCATCTCCATGCCCTCGTCGAGGAACCCGGCGCGGGTCTCCGCCCCTTCGGCGTAGCCGGTAGCGAACAGCACCGGCACCTCGGGCAGCACCTGGCGCACGCTTTCCGCCAGTTGCCGGCCGTTCATGCCGGGCAGGCCGACGTCGGTGAGCAGCAGGTCGAAGGGTTCCCGGCGCAAGGTCTCCAGGGCTTCCAGGCCGTCGCTGGCCTGCAGCACCTGGTAGCCCAGGTCTTCCAGCACCTCCACGGTGAGCATGCGCACCACCGGGTCGTCCTCCACCACCAGGATGCGTTCGCCGCCGCCACTGGGGGTGTGGGGCAGCGCCGCGGCTTCCGCTTCGGCTGCGGCGGCATCGGCGTGGCGCGGGAAGTACAGGCGGAAGCGGGTGCCCCGCCCCGGCGTGCTGCTCAGGCGGATGTGGCCGCCGGTCTGCTTGACGAAGCCGTAGACCATGGACAGGCCGAGGCCGGTGCCCTGGCCGATGGGTTTGGTGGTGAAGAAGGGCTCGAACACGTGGCTGAGCACTTCCGCGTCCATCCCCGTGCCGGTGTCGCTCACTTCCACCCGCACGTAGTCGCCGGGGTCCAGGTCGTGGTCTTCGCCGTGGTCGGCGCCCAGGCTCAGGTTGCCGGTGACGATGCTCAGGCGCCCGCCGTGGGGCATGGCGTCCCGGGCGTTGATCGCCAGGTTGAGCAACGCGCTCTCCAGCTGCGGCATGTCGGTGAGCACCGACCACAGGCCGGGTTGCAGGCGGGTCTCCAGGATCACCCGCTCGCCCAGGGTGCGCCGCAGCATTTCCTCCAGGGAGTGCACCAGGGCGTTGATGTCGGTGGGCCGGTTGTCCAGGGACTGCCGGCGGGCGAAGGCCAGCATGCGCTGCACCAGGGAGGCGCCGCGCTGGGCGGCGTGGTTGGCCGCCTCGAGGAAGCGCTGCACCTCGGCCTTGGTATCGGGGTGTAGCCGGCGCTGGACGATGGTCAGGCTGCCGATCACCCCGGCCAGCAGGTTGTTGAAGTCATGGGCGATGCCGCCGGTGAGCTGGCCGATGGCTTCCATCTTCTGCGCCTGGCGCAGCCGTTCCTCGGCCAGGGTGCGCTCGGCCACCGCCTCGGCGACCCGCTGCTCCAAGGTCGCGGTGAGGTCGCGCAGGGTGGTTTCGGTCTGCTTGCGCTCGTGGATGTCGATGAGCACCCCGGGAAAGCGCAGGGCCAGCCCGTAGGCATCCAGCTGGCACTCGCCGTTGGCCTCGATCCAGCGGTAGGTGCCGTCCAGCTGGCGTACCCGGTACTCGGCCCGGTACGGCCCGCCCACCCGCAGGGTATGGGCGATCAGCGCCTCGATGGCCGGGCGGTCCTCGGGGTGGATCGACTCCACCACCTGCTCCAGGGTGAGGCCCTGGGCGGCCTGGGCCGGGTCGAGGGAGAAGGCTCGGGCGAAGCGCTCGTCGGCCACGAAATGATTGGTGGGGATGTCCCACACCCAGGTGCCGATCACCGCGCCGGCGTTCAGCGCCAGGCTGACCCGCTCGTTGGCCAGGCGCAGCTCCGTCTCGGCTTCGGCGCGGCCACGCTCGGCCATGATCTTGTCGGTGTTCTCGACGATGATGCACATCACCCCGGCGGGCGTGCCGATCTCGTCGTACACCGGGCTGTAGTAGACGTTCATCCACGAGTCGTCCGGGCGGCCGCGGCGCGGCAGGACGAAGTGCAGGTCCTCGTAGGACAGCGACTCGCCCCGCAGGCCCAGGTCCAGCACGTGGCGGTTCCAGCCGGCGATCTCCGGCCAGGCGTCCTCCACCGGCACGCCGAAGGTCCCGGGGTGGCGGTCGCCGGCCACGGTGGCGGCGTAGGCGTCGTTGTAGATCAGTACCCCGGGCCGGCCCACCATCAGCACGATGGGCGTGGACACGGCGAGAATCAGGTCGACGCTGGTCCGCAGGTAGCCCGGCCATTCCGCCAGGGGCCCGAGGCCGGTGGTGCTCCAGTCGAAGCGACGGATCAGCGTGGCCATCTCGCCGGGAAACGCGGGAAACGCGGGGAGCAGGGGGGACTCGGACGTCATGGGTTACACGGAAGGGCAAGGTCGGGCGCGGCATCGTCGCGCGGCCGTCGAGCCGGGGCAAGCCCTGCCCGCCCCGGCCGACGCGTGTTTGTTCGGGCTCAGCGGGTGATGCACACGCGGAAGGTCACGCGGCCTCCCGCCTGGCTCACGTCGATGGTGCCGCCGTGGGCCAGCACGATGGCCTGGGAGATGTACAGGCCGATGCCCAGGCCGCTCTTGTTGCGGCCGTGCTCGGGCGGCGGCTGCTTGAACGGGGTGAACAGCGTGCCCAGGCGCTCCTCGGAGA
Source organism: Pseudomonas mangiferae (assembly GCF_007109405.1). Lineage (GTDB taxonomy): Bacteria > Pseudomonadota > Gammaproteobacteria > Pseudomonadales > Pseudomonadaceae > Pseudomonas_T > Pseudomonas_T mangiferae. Next base: position 31,437 of record NZ_VJOY01000018.1, on the reverse strand, counting down.
GGAAGTCCGCCTCGTTGATCACCGCCAGGGTGATGACCGTCTCGTCCTGGCTCAGGCGCACCTGCACCGGCCGACCCTGGGCGCCGTGGTGGCGGGCGTTGCTCAGCAGGTTGGCGACCACCTGGGCCATGCGGTCGGGGTCGATGTGGGCCATGATCTCGGGGGCGATGGCCGTCTCGATGGCCAGGCCCGGGTAGGCCAGGCAGGTCTCGTTGACGATGTCCGCCACCAGCCGGCTGAAGTCAGTGGGCACGCACTGCACGGTGATGCCGGCGCCGGCCTGCAGGCGGCTCATCTCCAGGATCTGGCTGATCAGCCGCTCCATGCGGCCGCTGGAGTTGGTGATGTGCTGGCGCAGCTCGGCGGTGCGCGAGTCGTTGGACGAGAGCATCGCCGCCGCCATGGAGATGGACTGCAGCGGGTTGCGCAGGTCGTGGCCGAGCACGGCGATCAGCCGCTGGCGCATGCGGTCGATCTCGCTGGCCCGGTTCAGGCACAGCTCCATCAGCTCCACCCGCAGCTTCTCGGCGATGCTCAGGTCACCGGCGGTCCAGGGCGCCGAGCTGCCGCTCACCACCTCTTCCCAGGCCTCGAACGAGCCCCGCGGGGTCAGGCGCGAACCGGAAGGGCCGACGGTGACGATCTTCTCGGGCTTGCCGCCCCAGTTGATGGTCTGCACTTCCTCCAGACGGAACCAGAGGATCCAGCCCGAAGCCTGGCGGTGGAAACGGATCGCCAGCACCCCGCAGAAGCGCGCTTCCGGCAGTTGCGGGTGCAGGTGCGGCCACTTGTCCGTGTAGAAATTCTCCAGGCCGTCGTCCAGCTCCAGTTGCTGAACCACGCGTCGCACGAAGTCGTCCAGCAGGTTGTCGCCACGGCAGCTCAGGCGGCCGCCGAAGGTCACCGCCGCCGCGTGGCAGGGCAGCAACTGGGCGACATCCGCCAGTTGCTGGGACAGGGAGCCGAGCATGTCGTCGGCGTCGCGGGCGTGGCGCACCAGGCTGAGCTGCAGTTCGGCGGCCTGGCGCTGGGCCTCCGCCGCCTTGCTGGCTTCCAGGCGCTCGATCACCGCGCTGCACACCTGGGAGAACACCTGGAACGCCATGCGCACCGGGTACGGCACCTGCTTGGGGGTCATGTGGTGGCAGGAGAACAGCCCCCACAGCTCGCCACCCACCACGATGGAAATGCTCATGGAGGCGGCGACCCCCATGTTGGTCAGGTACTCGCAATGGATCGGCGAGACGCTGCGCAGGGTGCTGAAGCTCAGGTCGAACGGCTTGCCGCTGCGCGGGTGACGGTCCGGCACCAGGCGCGCGGGGCGGTAGCTGACGTCGGCGATTAGGCGGATCGGGTTCTCGATGTACAGGCGACGCGCCTGGGCGGGGATATCCGAAGCCGGGTAGCGCTGGCCCAGGTAGCTCTCCAGGTCCTCGCGCCGCGCCTCGGCCACCACTTCGCCGGACAGGTCCGGCTTGAAGCGGTAGGCCATGACCCGGTCGTAGCCGGTCATGCGGCGGATTTCCTCGGTTACGCTGACCAGCAGGTCCTGCAGCTCGTGGCGCTGCTGGACTTGGCCGATGATCCGCTGGGCGTTGAGGGCGAACGCGGTGAACGCCGCCGTGGCGGCCGGGCGCGGTTCGAACTCCAGGTACAGCACGTCGGAAAAGAAGTGCCCCACCACGTCGAACAGGGAGTCGCCGATCACGGCTTCCACCGCGTTGCTCCAGCGCATCGCGCCCACGTCGCGCTCGTCCAGCAGGCTGACCACCTCGACGCCGACGCGCTCGACGTCCAGGGGTTCGTTGAGCAACGGGGTGAAGCCCAGCAGCAGCGGCAGGTTCTCGCTGAAGCTGACGACGCGCCGGTCCACGTCCAGGGCGATCAGCGCCCCGTGGGGCTGGATCGCACCGGGCAGGTGGATCGGCTCGTCTTCGCAGTTGGCCAGGGTGACCGGTTCGTCGACGCGGGCGGGCGCCCTCATATCGGACATGCAACCTCGATCTCGGGCGTCACCCAATGACGGAAGGAACGGAAGGCCTCCTGGGCCGAACGCTGGGCCAAACGGATGTCGGCTTCGCTCAGCACGTGGCGGGCCAGTTGCTGCTGGAAGCGCTGCCAGCGGACCCCGGTGTCGCCGCCGTAGCCGCGCAGCCATTCCAGCGGCAGGCCGGGCAGGCGCGGCGAGAGGCGCTTGTAGAGGATCGCGCCGCCGAGGGTCGCACCCTCCACCACATAGGCGATACCGAAACCGCTGGCCAGGTCGGTGGCCTGGGGAGCATCCGGGCAGTCGGCGATGGCGGCCAGGTCCTCGCGGTCCAGGCCGGCGGCCAGCAGGTCGGCCTCCAGCCAGCGGGACTTGGCGAAGCGCTGCGGCGCTTCCAGCTCCACCGGCCATTGCAGACGCGCCAGCCCGGCTTCCAGCGGCCGCATCCAGCCGAGCACCTGGCGCACGTAGCGCACGTAGCGGGCCTCGTCGAGGTTGGGCTGGATCAAGGGGGACGTCGCATCCAACTCCGCATGCAGCTGACGCGTCGCGTCGCGCAGTGCGAACAGCACGGGAGAAATCTGGAAACCTGCGGTCATGCCATCTGCATTCCGGGTGATGCCTCGTGAGTGATGAATCAGGGAGAACTGCGCACGGGTGCGCCTGAACACTGAAAACGCTGGGAAGGGTGACGTGTGACGGAGCACTCGCCGTCGCGTTAGGAAACAGACCCTGTCGACCTGCAAAGTTCAACCCGGCGGCGGTTCCGCAGCGCCGAGGCGCAGCGTAACAAGTCCGTTGCGGCGGGGGGCAGACTTTACCTTGTCCCGGGATGGACGGTCACCCCGGGGAACCTTCTACCGGTAACGGGCGGTCCATCCTAATACACCGTCACCTGGAGAGCCCCATGAGTAAGTCCATCAGCTACGAAAAAGCCAGCGACCTGGCCCGCGAAGCCTTCAAGCCCTACACCAGCACCGTCGAGCGCAACGCCGCCGGCGACGGCTTCTCCTTCCGCGTCAGCGACCGCCAGGGCCAGGAACTGCTGGCGGTGCCGACCCTGGGCGCCGAGGTCTACGGCGACCCGGTGCGCCTGGGCGAAGCCCTGCAGCGGGCCCGCTTGGACCTGGGCAAGAAGGGCCACGAACTGGAGCCTTGGACCATGCCGGTGCTGACCGACGCCACCGGCATCCCCGAGACCCCGCCGAACTACTGATCCTCTCCCCCACCCTGCCGCGGTGCACCCCGCACCGCCCGGCAGCGGCCCTCATGCCGTTTGAAACTTTGCTTATAGCGTCCGGTCGGTTTCCAGAGACCGCCCGGTTCGCGCCGCGTCCGGCGAAGCGTCCACGCCCACCCTGCACAGGAAGGAGTGCGTCGAATGCCCCATCCCGCCCTGGATACCGGCTTCGCGGCCATCCCGGACACCCTGCTGGCCCGTTACCGACAGGTCCGCCACGCCTCCGAACGCATCTGCGCCCCCTTGCAGACCGAAGACTACGTGATCCAGAGCATGCCCGACGTCAGCCCGCCGAAATGGCACCTGGCCCACGTCAGCTGGTTCTTCGAGGCGTTCCTGCTGACGCCCTTCCTGAAAGGCTACCGGACACCCGATCGCGCCTACGACACCCTGTTCAACTCTTACTACCAGACCCACGGCGTCCCCTTCCCGAGGGCGGCCCGGGGCCTGCTGGCGCGGCCCACCGTGGAGCAGGTCTACGCCTACCGCGCCCACATCGACCGGGCCATGGAAGCGCTGCTGGGCGATCCGCCAGCGGGAGCCGGGGACGAGATCGCCCGGCGCGTCGAACTGGGCCTGCAGCACGAGCAGCAGCACCAGGAGCTGCTGCTGATGGACATCAAGCACATCTTCGTCCAGAACCCCCTGGACCCGGTCTACCGCCGCGACCTGCAGGTGAGCGCCCCGGGCACGGAGGCCCCGCTGCGCTGGCAGGCCTACACCAGCGGGGTGCGCTCCATCGGCCATGACGGCGACGCCTTCGCCTTCGATTGCGAGCGCCCGCGCCATCGGGTCTTCGTCGATGATTTCCGCCTGGCCAGCCGCCCGGTGAACAACGGCGAGTACCTGGCCTTCATCGAGGACGGCGGCTACCGGCGCAGCGACCTCTGGCTGGCGGACGGCTGGGCCCTGATCAACCAGCAGGGCTGGCAGGCGCCCCTCTACTGGCGCCGCGACGGCGACGCCTGGTACGAATTCACCCTGGGCGGCCTGCGGCCCCTGGACCGCTTGGCGCCGGTCTGCCACCTGAGCTTCTACGAGGCCGAGGCCTATGCCACCTGGGCCGGCGCACGCCTGCCCAGCGAGGCGGAATGGGAAGTGGCCGCCCAGGAAGCGACCGCCCGCGACCTGGCCTTGGGCGACACGGCAGGCCGCGATACGCCTGCGCGCGGCACCTCGGCCCGCGGCCATTTCGTCGAGGCCGACTGCCTGCAACCCATGGCCGGTCACGCACCGGCGCGTGGCCCCGGCCAGCTGTTCGGCGATGTCTGGGAATGGACCGGCAGCGCCTACCGCCCCTACCCCGGCTTCCGCCCCCTGGAAGGCAGCCTGGGCGAATACAACGGCAAGTTCATGTCCGGCCAGATGGTGCTGCGCGGCGGTTGCTGCGTCACCCCGGCGGACCACATCCGCGCGACCTACCGCAACTTCTTCTACCCCGCGATGCGTTGGCAGTTCTCCGGCCTGCGCCTGGCACAGGAGGCTTGAGCATGGCCCTTGCGATCCGCTTGCACGACCAGTACGACCTGCACGACGACAACGAACTGCGCCAGGATGTCCTGGCAGGTTTCGCCGCCTCCCCCAAGCACACGCCGCCGAAATTCTTCTACGATCGGCGCGGCTCCGAGCTGTTCGAGCAGATCTGCCTGCAGCCGGAGTACTACCCGACCCGTACCGAAGAGGCGATCCTGCGCCGTGCCGCCGCCGAGATCGCCGAGATCGCCGGCCCGGGCGCCAGCCTGGTGGAACTGGGCAGCGGCGCCAGCCGCAAGGTGCGCCTGCTGCTGGAAGCAATGCGCCCGGCCAGCTACCTGGGCATCGACATCTCCCGGGACTTCCTGCTCAGCAGCACCCACCGCCTGGGCGCCGACTACCCCTGGCTGGAGGTACATGCCGCCTGCGCCGACTTCACCCGCCCCATGAGTCTGCCGGCGGACGCCATCGGTGAACGGCCTCTGGCGTTCTTCCCCGGCTCCAGCATCGGCAACTTCGATCCCCAGGACGCCCGCGCCTTTCTGGAGAACCTGCACGCCCTGCTGCCGGCCGGCGGCGGGCTGCTGATCGGCGTCGACCTGGTGAAGGACACCCGCACCCTGGAAGCGGCCTACAACGATCGCGCCGGGGTCACCGCGGCGTTCAACCTGAACCTGCTCTGGCGTATTCGTGACGAGCTGGACAGCGATATCCGTCCGGCCCATTTCTCCCACCGCGCGTTCTACAACGAGGCGCAATCGCGCATCGAGATGCACCTGGCCAGCCCGCGGGCGCAGACGGTGCGCATCGAGCGCCAGCAGTTCCACTTCGCCCCGGGCGAGACGCTGCACACCGAGAACTCCTACAAGTACACCGTTGAGGGCTTCCAGCACCTGGCGGGTACGGCCGGGTTCGCCCCGGTTCACGTGTGGCTGGACGACCGCGAGCTGTTCAGCGTGCATTACCTGCGCAAGGCCTGACCCGGGCCCAATGAAAACGGCGCGGACCCGAAGGCCGCGCCGTTTTTCATGCCGGGGGCGGCGGCCGATGGGCCGCCTACGCGATCAGGCGCGCGCTGCGTTATCGGCGATGCGGTCGAAGATCGAACCGTCCGACAGCACCACCTCGCCCTGCTCGTCCAGCAGCCGGCGAAACGCCACGCTCTCCGGGAAGCTGCTGCCGATCAGGCTGAGCAGGCGCGAACCCCGGGCGGTCAGGATGTAGTTGTTGGCGCCACCGCCCAGCTCCTCCGGGCGCTCCTCGATGAAGCCGCCTTCGTACAGCACGCCTTCCAGGTCGCCAGCCACCTGCTTGAGGTGGTCCACGCTGCCGCCGATGGGCTGGCCGGCCGCGAGACGGTCACTGGCCAGTTCTTCCGCGTAGACGCGGGGTTTGAACGAGTCGTTGGCCGAGTTCTGCGCCTCGTGCAGCAAACGCTCGATGAGCTCCCAATCGTAAGCCATACGAAAATCCTCTCGTCATGAGGACGTGGAATCGCGTCCCTGAAAATACCGACCCCCGCCGCTCGGGGATGGTTCGATCCACGCGAGGCCGTGCGACCCGGGGTCACGGGTGGGGCCAAGGCCGACGGGTGAGACTCTGGGAGGGCAGCCGCCACGGCCAGAGAGTCGCTCCGGTGACAACCTGGGGCGGGCATCGAGTCGAAGAACACCGGTTACTGCTTGGCGGCGACTTGGGAATGTGCCGGCTCGACAGCCGTACCTCGCCCGCTCCCCCTCACGGGCTGGCGCCCGCCGGTCGCCCTTCGCCAACCATGCCTGACCCGCCAGCCGCACCAAGCCGGCGGCCGCTTACCGGCGTCCTGAACGAATGCGAGCGGGGGGCAGTCACACCGCTATCCGACGGTTTTCGAGTGCTGGTTGCCCATGTGGTCGTTCCGCTGTTCCCCGCGTCGCTCCCGCCCTTTTTCCCTGCCCTGGTTGCCTCTTCTACTGGCCTGCGGCGCCACATCCGCCGGCGCCGAGGAGCCCTTGCGGGTGGAACGCCTGCAACGCTGCGGCGACCTGCTGGAGCAGAAGCAGCAACGGTTCTGCCTGGATGCCGCCGGCCTCGCCGACGGGCCGTACCAGGTCCTGCTAGACGGCCGGGCCCTGCCCGCCCGGCAGGTCACCCGGGAGGGCGAGACCCTGCGCCTGGAACTGCAGGCCGGGCAGCAGCGCAGCGGCCCGGTGTGGCTCCGCCAGGGCAGCCGGGAAAGCAACCCGGTGTGGTTGTCCCTCAACGCCAGCCAGGTGCTGGCGGCCACGCCCAACGAGGTGGCGAAGAACATGGACGGGCTCACCACCTACGTGAACCTGGTGAGCGTGCTGATCGAGGAGGACCACCCCGGCCTCGACGAAGCCAAGCGTCTCGCCGAGCGCTACGGCGCCCAGGTGGTGGGGGCGATCCCGCCGCTGAACGTCTACCAGCTGCGCCTGCCGGCGAAAGACCTCACCGAGCGAGACGCACTGGTGCTGCGCCTGGGCAGCGAAGTCACTGTCGACGCCGTGATCGTCGAGGAGTCCGCCCCGGAGAAAGGCGAGGAAGGCGAAGCCGCCAAGCCGAAGGCCGACGACAAGCCCGACAAGCCCCACGGCGACGAATGGGCCGCCAACCGCTTCATGGACGCTGTGAACTACTACCGCCGGCGCATCCCCAGCCAGGCCTCGCCGGTGGCCACCACGCCCCTGCGCATCGGCGTGATCGAACGGGAGGTGGACTTCGACTCGCCGGACTTCTCCCCCTACCGCGGCGGCTGCAACAGCCGGCAGCAGCGCACCTGCCTGTACGCGCGGGATGCCCACGCGCCCGATGGCCATGGCTCCACCGTGGCCGGCATCCTCGCCGCCAGCTGGGAGCCGGGTGGCAACATGGGGTTCCTCAGCGGCCTGGACCGCGCCGGCCCCGGCTTCGAGGTGATCGTCGAGCGCAACTCCGACGCCGGCATCACCGCCAACATCGCCGCCTCGGTGAACCTGGTGGAGGACGGCGTGCGGGTCCTCAACTGGAGCTGGGGCATCCACCGGGTCGGCGCCGTGAACGTCGAGGGCGACGAGGTGGATTCCCTGGTGCGCTCCGGCATCGCCATGGGTGGCTACGAAGAGTTGCTGGAGGAGTTCTTCCTCTGGCTGCGCCGCGAGCACCCGGACGTGGTGGTGGTGAACTCCGCCGGCAACGGCTCATCGTTCTCCGGGACCGACGAGTACCGCCTGCCCTCCTCTTTCATCACCGAGCAGTTGCTGGTGGTGGGCGGCCACCAGCGCAGCGAGGACAAGGGCCTGCCGGTGCAGGACCCCGGCTTCGCGGTGAAGCGCGAGACCTCCAACATCGACATGCGGGTGGACATCACCGCCTCCGCCTGTACCCGGGCCTCTACCCTGGCGCCGGGGGAGCGCGGCGCGGTGCATTGCGGCACCTCCTACGCCACGCCCATGGTCACCGGCATCGTCGCCGCCATGCTGTCCATCAACCCGCGCCTGCAGCCCGAGCAAGTGCGCATGCTGCTGCGGCGCAGCGCCATGACCATCGGCGAGAACTACGACTTCGAACCGGTGGACGGCGACGACCTGACCGCACCGATCATTCCCTCGGAGCGTGGCTACGACCTCCATGACAAGGACATCGGCCGCTCGGCGCGCCTGGACATGCAGAAGGCCCTGGAACTGGCGGTGCAGAGCCGCGACCGGGTTCGCTGAACTTTCCCGCGGCCGTGGCCATCAACTGGATATCACCGTGTAGCGCCTCAAGGAGCCGATCATGAAGACCCTCTACGCCCTGGGCACCGCCCTCGCCCTGCTCGCGCCGCTGTCGGCGTTCGCCACCTGCACCCCGGATGAAGCCGAGGCCAAGGCCAAGCAACTGGCCGCCAAGGTCAAGGAAGTCACCGAGCAGAACCCGCAGAAGGCCAAGGAGATCAACGAAGAGCTGAACAAGATGCCGGTGAAGAGCACTGCCGAGTCGCTCCCCGATGACTGCGCCGCCTACGACCGTCGCCTGAAGGAGCTGGACGAAGCGGACCGCAGGGCCGATCCGGCGCCTGCCAAGAGCAGCAAGAGCCCATGACCCGCTGACGCCTCTCAGCGGAAACGAAAAGGCCGCCCCTCGGGGCGGCCTTTTTCATGGGGATGCGAGCGCCATGGGCGCGTGCCTCACTCCTCGCGGGTACGCCGCTTGAGCGGCGCCAGCCCATCCTGGCTGACCAGGGGCGCCGGCGCATCGCCCTTGGGGCGGCGGGCCGTCGGCTTGCGCTTGGCGGCCGGCTTGGCCTTGTCGGTTTTCTTGTCGAGCTTTTTCTTCTTGGTCCCGGCCGCCTTGCCGGAGGCCTTGACCTTCTTCGGCCCGCTGTAGCTGCCCTTGAGCTCCTTGATTACGCGCCGCTCGAACTGCTGCTTCAGGTAGCGCTCGACGCTGGACATCAGGTTCCAGTCGGTGTGGCAGATCAGCGAGACCGCCAGGCCCTCGGCGCCGGCGCGGCCGGTGCGGCCCACCCGGTGCACGTAGTCATCGCCGGAGCGCGGCATGTCGAAGTTGATCACCAGGTCCAGCCCCTCCACGTCCAGGCCACGGGCGGCAACGTCGGTGGCCACCAGGATCTTCACCGCGCCCTGGCGCAGGCGCTCGATGGCCAGCTTGCGGTCCTTCTGGTCCTTCTCGCCGTGCAGGACGAACACCTTGAACTCGCGGGCGATCAGCAGGCCGCTCAGGCGCTCCGCCTGGGCCCGGGTGTTGGTGAAGACGATGGCCTTGCGGTAGGTCTCGTTGGCCAGCAGCCACGCCACCAGGCGTTCCTTGTGGGCGGTGTCGTCGGCCGTGATGATCTGCTGGCGGACGCCCTCGCTCAGCTCGCCCACGGCGTTCAGGCGCAGGTGCAGGGGATCGCGCAGCACCTGGGCGACCATCTCCCGCAGCGCGGCGCCACCGCTGGTAGCGGAGAACAGCAGGGTCTGCCGGCGCTTGTCGCAGCAGCCGATGATGCGCTGGACGTCGTCCGAGAAGCCCATGTCCAGCATGCGGTCGGCCTCGTCGAGGACCAGCACTTCCACCTCCGACAGGTCGAGCTTGCCGCCGTCCAGGTGCTCGATCAGCCGGCCCGGGGTGGCGATGAGGATGTCCGGCACCTTGCGCAGCACCGCCGCCTGGACCTTGAAGTCCTCGCCGCCGGTCACCAGCGACGACTTGATGAAGGTGAACTGGGAGAAGCGCTCCACTTCCTTGAGGGTCTGCTGGGCCAGTTCCCGGGTCGGCAGCAGGATCAGCGCGCGGATGCGCACCCGCGGCTGCGGGTCGCCCATCAGGCCGTTGAGCAGCGGCAGGAGGAAAGCGGCGGTCTTGCCGCTGCCGGTCTGTGCGATCACCCGCAGGTCGCGGCCTTCCAGCGCCGGCGGGATGGCCGCCACCTGCACGGGGGTGGGTTCGTCGAAATTCAGTTCGGCGACGGCCTTGAGCAGGCGTTCGTGCAGGGCGAATTGGGCAAACACGGGGCTACCTCGATGGAAAGCGGAGAAAACAGCCGCATAGGGTACCGGTTGTCGCCGCACAACGCCCGTACCGCATGACGACCGCCCCTGGGTTATCCTCGCCGCCGCCCCGATCCGGGGTATGTCCGGAGCCGTCCATGCCTGTCCAGTTGTCCATCGCCGCCGCCTGCCTGCGGGACGCCCAAGGTCGCCTGTTGCTGGTACGCAAGCGTGGCACCCGTTTCTTCATGCTGCCCGGCGGCAAGCGCGAACCCGGCGAGACGTCCCTGGCCGCACTGACCCGCGAGCTGTGGGAGGAACTGGAGCTGCGCCTGCCCCCCGAGGCCTTGACGCCTCTGGGCCGCTTCCAGGCCCGGGCGGCCAACGAGGCCGATACCTGGATCGACGCCGACCTCTATACGGCGCGCCTCGACGACGCGGTGACGCCGCAGGCGGAACTGGAGGCGCTGCACTGGTGGCATCCGGGCACCCCGGCGGACGTACCGCTGGCGCCATTGCTGAAGGACGAGATCCTTCGCCAGCGGCTACGGGACGACCTCTAGGCGAGGCGTGCCGGCGGAAGTCGATCGGGAAGACATTTTTCCAGAAGCGGAAAAAAATAAACCCCGAGCCCTGGGGAGGGAGGCTCGGGGTTAAACACCCGGCTCAGAGAGCCAGGCCGGCGCGTGGGGTCACCATAGGAGCGGAATGGTATGACGCGCCGTAAAGATACTGACCGCCCCGAACCCATCATGTTCCCCAATGAAAAAAGCCCCGACGGGCGGGGCTCTTTTCGATTCACGACTTGCGTGACGCTCAACAGGCGGCATAGACCTGCTGCTGGCTGCGGGCAAGGGCGGCAGCGGCCACCATCGGGTCGATGCGGTTCCGGCTCACCAGCAGGTCACGGCGCAGGCCATCCACCACGTCGGTGAGCAGCGTACGGTCGTTCAGCTCGAACGCCCGCACCAGGCGCTTCGCCACGGCCTCTCCGGACTCGTTCCGCAGCGTAATCAGCCGTGCGCCATCGGGACCGGGAAGTCCCAGGGACACCTCGTAGGGTGCCAGGGCATCAACCAGCAATTGAATCGTGCTGTCCATGTCGATCACCTGTAGAAGAGTGGTAGGTTCATCACTGACTCCGGTTCATAGCCCGAAGTTCTATGAACTCTTACCGTAATTCTGCGTAAGCCACAAGCGAGAAGGCCGGCTCCCTCACGGCGAGCCGGCCTTTTTCCATTCAACGCGCGGTGGGGCGTGTCAGAGCGGCTTGCCGCGGTTGCCATGCTGGGCGACGAAGGCCTGCACCGCTTCCAGGCTGTTGGGCAGCACGGTGCAGCGCTCGTCCCGCTGCAACAGGTCGGTCAGGTGGGCGGGCAGATCCAGGGCGCGGCCGACGCCGGCCTGGCGCACCGCGTCGGGGAATTTCACCGGGTGGGCCGTGCCGAGGATGACCATGGGCGTGGCGCCATGGCGACGGCAGGCCCGCGCGGCGCGCACGCCGATGGCGGTGTGGGGGTCGAGGACCTCGCCGCAGTCGCGGTACACCTCGGCGATGGTCTCGCAGGTCTCCTGGTCGGTCACCGCCAGGGAATCGAACAGCCGGCGCGACTCGGTCCAGCGCGCTTCCTCGACGCTGAAGCCGCCGCCCTGGCGGAAGGTGTCCATCAGCCCGGCGATGGCGGCCCCGCTGCGGCCGTGCAGGTCGAACAGCAGGCGCTCGAAGTTGGACGAGACCATGATGTCCATGGACGGCGACAGGGTCGGGTGCAGGGTTTCCTTGACGTAGCGGTTGCCGCTCATGAAGCGGTGCAGGATGTCGTTGCGGTTGGTGGCGACGATCAGCTGGTTGATCGGCAGCCCCATGTTGCGCGCCAGGTAGCCGGCGAAGATGTCGCCGAAGTTACCGGTGGGCACCGAGAACGCCACGGAGCGCGCCGGCGCGCCGAGCTGCAGCGCCGCATGGAAGTAATAGACAATCTGGGCCATGATCCGCGCCCAGTTGATGGAGTTCACCGCCACCAGGCGGGTGCCCTTGAGGAACGACTGGTCGGCAAAGCTGGCCTTGACCATCTCCTGGCAGTCGTCGAAGTTGCCCTCGATGGCGATGTTGTGGATGTTGTCGCCGAACACCGAGGTCATCTGCCGGCGCTGGACCTCGGACACCCGCTGGTGCGGGTGGAGGATGAAGATGTCCACGTTGTCGCAGCGGCGGCAGCCTTCGATGGCGGCCGAGCCGGTATCGCCGGAGGTGGCGCCGATGATCACCACCCGCTCGCCACGCTTGGCCAGCACGTGGTCCAGCAGGCGGCCCAGCAGCTGCAGGGCGAAGTCTTTGAAGGCCAGGGTCGGGCCGTGGAACAGCTCCATCACCCACTCGTTGCCGCCTAGCTGGCGCAGTGGCGCCACCGCAGAGTGGGCGAACACGCCCTGGGGACCGGTGGCGTAGGTTTCCTCCAGGATGCGGCGGAAATCGGCGTCGGCGATGCTGCCGGCGACGAAGGGCCGCATCACCCGGAAGGCCAGTTCCGGGTACGACAGGCCGGCCCAGGAGCCGATTTCCTCCAGGGTGAAGCGGGGCAGGCTTTCCGGCACGTAGAGGCCGCCGTCGCTGGCCAGGCCGGCGAGCAGCACGTCTTCGAAATTCAGGGCGGGGGCTTGGCCGCGGGTACTGATGTAGCGCATCTTCAAAAACCTTCGCGTTGGGTGGCGAACCGTGAGGGCCGTGACGGCCGGTGAGTCGCGGCGGGTCGGCCGGTCAATTCAGTTGTTCGACGCGGATCCGCACCACCTTGCCGGACACCCCTTCCAGGCTTTCCAGGGCGGAGATGGCGTCGTCGATGCGCGCTTCCACCACGCGGTGAGTGACCAGGATCATCGGCACCAGGCCGTCGTGCTCCTCGACCTCCTTCTGCATGATCGACTCGATGTTGATGCCGCGCTCCGAGAGGATGGTGGCCACCTGGGCCAGCACACCCGGGTGATCCTTGGCCTGGATACGCAGGTAGTAGGCGCTCTCGCAGGCGTCGATGGGCAGGATCGGGTGATCCGACAGCGAGTCGGGCTGGAACGCCAGGTGCGGCACGCGGTTCTCCGGGTCCGAGGTCATAGCCCGCACCACGTCCACCAGGTCCGCCACCACCGCCGAAGCAGTGGGCTCCATGCCGGCGCCGGAGCCGTAGAACAGGGTGCTGCCCACGGCATCGCCATGCACCATCACCGCATTCATCACCCCATTGACGTTGGCGATCAGGCGGTCGGCAGGGATCAGGGTGGGGTGTACCCGCAGCTCGAAGCCGCTGGCGGTGCGGCGTGCCACGCCCAAGTGCTTGATCCGGTAGCCCAGGGCCTCGGCATAGCCGACGTCGGCGCTGGTGAGGCGGCTGATGCCCTCGGTATAGGCCTTGTCGAATTGCAGCGGGATGCCGAAGGCGATGGAGGCGAGGATGGTCAGCTTGTGGGCGGCGTCGATGCCTTCGACGTCGAAGGTCGGGTCAGCCTCGGCGTAGCCCAGGGCCTGGGCTTCCTGCAGCACGTCGGCGAAGGCGCGGCCTTTCTCGCGCATCTCGCTGAGGATGAAGTTGCCGGTGCCGTTGATGATGCCCGCCAGCCAGTCGATGCGGTTGGCGGCAAGGCCCTCGCGGATCGCCTTGATCACCGGGATGCCGCCGGCCACCGCTGCCTCGAAGGCGACGATCACCCCCTTGGCCCGGGCGCGGGCGAAGATCTCGTTGCCGTGCACGGCGATCAGCGCCTTGTTGGCGGTCACCACGTGCTTGCCATTGTCGATGGCCTTGAGCACCAGGTCGCGGGCCAGGGTGTAGCCGCCGATCAACTCGACGACGATGTCGATCTCGGGGTTGTCCGCCAGGGCGAAAATGTCGGCGGTGAGGGGGGTTTCGCCGGTTTCGCACTTCGGGTTGGGACGACGGGCAGCGATCTGGGCCACTTCGATCTCGCGGCCGGCACGGCGGGCGATTTCCTCGGCGTTTCGCTTGAGTACATTGAAGGTGCCGCCCCCGACGGTCCCCAACCCACAGATGCCTACTTTGACCGGATTCACGCTGCGCTCCCCATTACTGCAGACGGTCGGCGATCCGACCAAGGAAAAGGAGCCGAACATTACGAAGCGTCCGGTCTTTAGTCAAATGGCGCGGACCGGGCGCGACCTGCGATGGACGGGGTTCAGCGACCGTCCAGGCCGAGGCGGGCGTGCCAGTCGGCCAGGGACTCCTCGGGATATTCGGCGAAGCACTGGTCGCGGGGACCCTTCTGCAGCTCCACCCAGGCGGGCTTGGCGTCCAGCATCAGGTGGGTGTGCTCAGGCGGCACCGGCAGTGGCGTGTCAATGGCCGACGCGTGGGGGTGCACCAGGTCCGGCCAGTTGGAATCCCACAGCCACAGGGCGCTGCCGCAGGTCTTGCAGAAGTGCCGGTGACCGGAGCTAAGGGTGGTGCCCCCTTCGGCATTCTCCAAGCGCGCCCGGTAGACCGCGACGTGCTCGCGCCCCTGGATCTTCAGGGTCCGGTTGTCGCCGCCCAGGTTGATGGCGTAGCCACCGGCGCCCGCCGTCTTGCGACAGATGGAGCAATAGCAGCGCATGAAGGGATAGGGCTGGGCGGATTCCAGGGAAAACCGCACGGCGCGGCAATGGCAGGACCCTTCGAGTTTCATGGCATCTCCTCCGGTGGACCGGGGCGAACCCGTTACCTGTTCGAGCCGGAGCGACCCGGAGGGTTGCCAGGAAAGCCGCGGCAGGACGCCGCGGCCGATGAGCGGTCAGGCTCAGTTGGCCTGGGTGGCCGCCTTGCTGGCCGCCAGGGCGATCTTCGCCAGGTCGGGGGCCGGCTGGTAGCCGGGGATCAACTGGCCGTCGGCCAGCACGACCGCGGGGGTGCCGTTGACGCCGATGGACTGGCCGAGCTGGTACTCGCGCGCCACCGGGTTGTCGCATTGGGCCGGCGGAATGTCCTCGCGGTTCTTCGCCTTGTTCATGGCCGCCTGGCGATCCTTGGAGCACCAGACGCTGACCAGGGTGTTGTAGCCGTGTGAACCGATGCCCTGGCGCGGGAACGCCACGTAACGCACCTCGACGCCTTCGCGGTTCAGCTCGGCGACTTCGCTGTGCAGCTTTTGGCAATAACCACAGTCGGTGTCGGTGAACACGGTGATGTGGGTCTTGGGATTCTTCGGCGCAAACACCACCATGTCGCTGGTGGGAATGCTGCCGATCGCCTTGGCAATGCCCTTGCTTTCCGCCTTCTGGGTGAGGTTCACCGCCTCGCCGTTTTCCACATGGAACAGCATGCCTTGCATGACGTACTGGCCATCGCCACTGGCATAGAGGACGCGGCCACCCTTGAGGTGCACCTGGAACACGCCGTTGAGCGGGCTCTCGGAAACGGCCTCGATGGGCAGATCGGGCTGGATGGACGTGAGAGTCTGCCGGATCGCTTTGTCGGGATCGCTAGCAGCGGCCTGGACGAAAGCGGCGGCGAGGGTGAACGCCGCGCCGGTCAAGATTCGGGAAACGCGCATGAGGCACTCCTGTCTGGAATGGGAAAAGCCTACCACAGATCGCCGGCGCGCCGTCCGGGCCCGCTGCCGAGCGGCATCATCAGCCGCGCGGGTGATGCTGGGCGTGCAGGTCCTGCAGGCGGGCCCGGGCGATATGGGTGTAGATCTGCGTGGTAGAAAGGTCGCTGTGGCCCAACAGCATCTGCACCACCCGCAGGTCAGCGCCGTGGTTGAGCAGGTGGGTGGCGAAGGCATGCCGCAGGGTATGGGGCGACAGCGCCTTGGCGATGCCGGCCACCTTCGCGTGAAGCTTGATCCGATGCCAGAAGGTCTGGCGGGTCATCTGTTCGCCCCGCAGGCTGGGGAACAGCACGTCGCTGGGCTTGCCCGCCAGCAACAGCGGACGCGCTTCCCGCTGATAGCGCTCCAGCCAGGCGATGGCCTCTTCCCCCAGCGGCACCAGGCGCTCCTTGTCACCCTTGCCGGTCACCCGCACCACGCCCTGGCGCAGGTTGACCTGCTCCAGGGTCAGGCCCACCAGCTCGCTGACCCGCAGCCCGCAGGCATAGAGCACTTCCAGCATCGCGCGGTCCCGCAGGCCCAGGGGGTCGTCCACCTCGGGCGCAGCCAGCAGGCTTTCCACATCCTGCTCGGACAGCGACTTGGGCAGGGGACGGCCGAGTTGCGGCATCTCTACCTGCAAGGTGGGGTCGACCATTACCAGGCGCTCCCGCAGCAGGAACCGGTAAAAGCCCCGCAGGCCGGAGAGAAACCGTGCCGTGGAGCGCGCCTTGTAGCCCTCGCCCAGGCGCCAGGCCAGGTAGTTGAGGATCGGCTCGCGCCCGGCGTGCTCGAGTTCCAGGCCACGTTGGTGCAGCCAGGCATGGTAATGCCCGAGGTCGCTGTGATAGGCCGCCCGGGTATGCGCCGACAGGCCTTTCTCCAGCCAGAGGGCATCGAGGTAGCGGTCGATCAGCGGATGGTCGAGTACGGCCATTGGCATCGGCAACGGGTCGAGTGGGTGACGATCAGCGCCCGTCTTGGGCGACGCGGACATACGGAGGGTACGCCAGAAACGAAAAGAGCAGCCCGAGGGCTGCTCCGTTCGAACGGAAGACCGGCCTCAGGCCAGTTTTTCCTTGATGCGCGCAGCCTTGCCGGACAGGTTGCGGAGGTAGTAAAGCTTGGCCTTGCGCACGTCGCCGCGGCGCTTGACGCTGATGCTGTCGACCAGCGGGGAGTAGGTCTGGAAGGTACGCTCGACGCCCACGCCGCTGGAGATCTTGCGCACGGTGAACGCGCTGTTCAGGCCGCGATTACGCTTGCCGATGACCACGCCTTCGAAGGCCTGCAGGCGGGAACGGTCGCCTTCCTTCACTTTCACCTGTACGACCACGGTGTCGCCGGGGGCGAACGCCGGGATCTCTTTGCTCATTTGTTCAGCTTCGAGTTGCTGAATGATCTTGTTGGTCATGCTGTGCTCCTAAGACGAACCGGGTTCGCCATCGATACGTTGACTATCGTCCCGCTGGCGGAGGTACTCCGTCAGCAGCTTCTGTTCTTCTCCAGAAAGCGAGCGGCAATCCAGAAGATCGGCGCGTCGTTCGTAGGTCCGTCCGAGGGACTGCTGCAAACGCCAGCGCCGGATGTGTTCGTGGTTGCCGCTGAGCAGCACCGGTGGAACACCTTTACCCTCATACACCTCGGGTCGGGTGTAATGAGGGCAGTCGAGCAGGCCGTCGGTAAACGAATCCTCCTCGGCGGAATCCGCATGGCCCAGCGCGCCGGGCAACAGGCGGGTCACCGCGTCGATCAGCACCATCGCCGGCAGCTCACCGCCGGACAACACGTAATCGCCGATCGACCATTCCTCGTCGACGTGCGCCTCGATGAAGCGCTCGTCGATGCCTTCGTAGCGACCGGCGATGAGGATCAACGCCTCCTCGTTCGCCAGGTCGCGCACGGCCGCCTGCCGAAGCGGGCGGCCTTGGGGCGACAGGTAGATCACCTTCGCCCCCTCCCCGGCCGATTGCCTGGCAGCAGCCAGGGCACGTTCCAGGGGCTGAATCTTCATCACCATGCCGGGGCCGCCGCCGAAGGGCCGGTCATCCACGGTCTGGTGACGGTCTTCGGTGAAGGTCCGGGGATTCCAGCAGGTCAACTGCAACAACCCCTGCTTCATCGCCCGGCTGGTGATGCCGTACTCGCCGATGGCGGCGAACATCTCCGGAAAGATGCTGATGACGTCGACCCGCATGGCGCACATGGACTCAGAAATCCACGTCCCAGTCGACCCGCATCTCGCCGGCCGCCAGGTCCACCGAACGCACGCACTGCTCCGTGTAGGGCAGCAGGCGCTCGCGATCGTCCAGGCTGCCGGTGCACGGTTTGACGACGATGACGTCGTTGGCGCCGGTTTCCAGCAGGTGGTCGATGACGCCGAACAACCGGCCCTCCAGATCGATGACCCTCAGGCCTTCGAGCTGGTACCAGTAGTATTCGTCGTCGTCCAATACGGGCAGTTCACTGCGCGGCACGCAGATGTCGTAGCCGGCGTAGGTGCGGGCGATCTCGCGATCGTCCAGCCCCTTGAGCTTGGCCACCAGGACCTTGCCCTGCAGGCGTCCCGAGACCAGCTCGGCCTGCCGGCTCTCGCCCTCGCGCCGAAGCGTCCAGTGGCGATACTCCAGCAGGTTGTCCAGCGGATCGGTGAAGGAGTAGACCTTCACTTCACCCCGTATGCCATGCACCGACGTGATCGTGCCGAGAACAATGAGGTCATCGGCAGGCGCCGGGAGCGTGGTCATGTCGGTTGGGAGCGTGCTCAGGCAGCAGCCTTGGCCGCTTCCTTCAGCAGTTGAGCGACGCGCTCGGACGGCTGGGCGCCCTGGCTCAGCCAGTAGTTGGCGCGTTCCTGGTCCACGGAGAGCTTCACTTCAGCGCCAGTGGCGATCGGGTTGAAGAAACCGATACGCTCCACGAAACGACCGTCGCGCGCATTGCGGCTGTTGGTCACGGTCAGGTGGTAGAAGGGGCGCTTCTTGGAGCCGCCACGGGCAAGACGGATGGTTACCATTGAACTTCGTTCCTGTAGTCGGTGCTTTGCAAAACGAGATTGCAGGCTGGGCCATGGGCCCGAAAGGCCGCATATTCTAAGGGTTATCCGGCGGTTTGCAAATGCCTTTTTAGCCGGCGCTCTCAACGGTAGCGGCCCGGGCGGGCCGCGCCGCTCACAGCTTGGGCATGCCGCCGCCGGGGAGCATGCCGCCCAGGCCGCGCATCATCTTCGCCATGCCGCCCTTGGCGGTGAATTTCTTCATCATCTTCTGCATCTGCTTGTGCTGCTTGATGAGCTTGCCCACGTCCTGGACCTGGGTGCCCGAGCCCAGGGCGATGCGCCGCTTGCGCGAGCCGCTGATGATGTCCGGGTCGCGGCGCTCCGCCGGGGTCATGGAGTCGATGATCGCCTCCATCTGCTTGAACTGCTTCTCCGCGACGTTCTGGGCGTTGCCCATCTGCCCCAGGTTGAGGCCGCCGAGCATCGGCAGCTTGTCCATGAGGCCGCCGAGGCCGCCCATGTTCTTCATCTGCTGCAACTGGTCGCGGAAGTCTTCCAGGTCGAAGCCCTTGCCCTTCTTCAGCTTCTTGGTGAGCTTCTCGGCCTTCTCGCGATCCAGGTTCTGCTCGGCCTGCTCGATCAGGCTGAGCACGTCGCCCATGCCGAGGATGCGCGACGCGATGCGGTCCGGGTGGAACGGGTCGAGCGCCTCGCTCTTCTCGCCCATGCCGAGGAACTTGATCGGCTTGCCGGTGATGGCCCGCACCGACAGCGCCGCGCCGCCACGGGCGTCGCCGTCCACCTTGGTCAGCACCACGCCGGTCAGGGGCAATGCGTCATTGAAGGCCTTGGCGGTGTTGGCGGCGTCCTGACCGGTCATGGCGTCCACCACGAACAGGGTCTCCACCGGGCGGATCGCGCCGTGGACGGCCTTGATCTCGTCCATCATCTCGGCGTCGACGTGCAAGCGACCGGCGGTATCGACGATGACCACGTCGATGAACTTGAGCTTGGCCTCGCGGATCGCCGCCTCGGCGATGGCCACCGGCTTCTGGCTCAGGTCGGAGGGGAAGAAAGTCACCCCGACTTCCCCGGCGAGGGTTTCCAGCTGCTTGATGGCCGCCGGGCGGTAGACGTCGGCGGACACCACCATCACCGTCTTCTTCTTGCGCTCCTTGAGGAAGCGCGCCAGCTTGCCGGCGGTGGTGGTCTTGCCCGCGCCCTGCAGGCCGGCCATCAGGATCACCGCGGGCGGCGCCGCGTTCAGCGCCAGGTCCTCGTTGGCCGCGCCCATCAACTCTTCCAGCTCGGCGCGCACCACCTTCACGAACGCCTGGCCCGGGGTCAGGCTCTTGGACACCTCGGTGCCCACCGCCCGCTCCTTGACCTTGTTGACGAAGTCCTTGACCACCGGCAGCGCGACGTCCGCCTCCAGCAAGGCCATGCGGACCTCGCGCAGGGTGTCCTTGATGTTCTCCTCGCTCAGCTTGGCCTTGCCGGTGACGTGGCGCAGCGTCTGCGAGAGGCGGTCTGTGAGGTTTTCGAACATGCGCGTTCCTTGGAAACGTGGAGGCGGAGGCCGTGGCGACGGCGAGCGCGCCCGGGCAATGCGACAGGCCGCGGATTATATAGAAGAGTTCAACGCCTCGACACCGCCCGCGGTCTTTCGTGGGCGGCCGGTTCTGTGCCACACTCGCGCTCTTTCGGGCTTGCCTTACAAGGATTTATGCACCCCCTGCTGCCCAGCCTGGTGGCCTCCGCCCTGTACGCCGGCGCCACTTTCTACCAAGGCCTTCGCCTGGCCAGACACGAAAAGCCGAACAAACCCCTGCTCGCGCTGCTCATCGCCGTGGCGCTGCTGTTCCACGGCAGCAGCCTGTTCATGCAGCTGCATGCGGCGCCGGGCCTGTCCCTCGACTTCTTCAACGCCGCCAGCCTGATCGCCTTCGCGGTCATCCTGCTGACCCTGCTGGCCTGCCTGCGCATTCCGGTGGAAAACTTGCTGCTGGTGCTGCTGCCCCTGGGCCTGCTGACGGTACTCTTGGCGCAGTTCCTGCCGTCCGGCACGGTCAGCCCGATCGACGAGGCGCCGGGCATTCTCGCCCACATCCTGCTGTCGATCCTCGCCTACGGCCTGCTGACCATGGCGGTGTTCCAGTCGCTGCTGCTGCTGATGCAGGACTACCAGCTCAAGCACAAGCACCCGTCCGGGCTGATCCGCAACTTCCCGCCGCTGCAGACCATGGAGAGCCTGCTGTTTGGCTTCCTCTGGGCCGGCTGGGCGCTGCTGTCGCTGTCCTTGGTGTCCGGCTGGCTGTTCGTCGAGAACCTGTTCGCCCAGCACCTGGCCCACAAGACCATCCTGTCCTGCTTCGCCTGGGTGGTGTTCGGCGTGCTGCTGTGGGGACGCCACCGCCTGGGCTGGCGCGGCCACAAGGCGATCCGCTGGACCCTGGCCGGCTTCTGCCTGCTGATGCTGGCGTATTTCGGCAGCAAGCTGGTCCGCGAATTCATCCTGCACGTCTGAACGCCCCATGAACGGTTTCGGTTTTCTTCCCGGCCTGCTGCTCGGTTTGTCGGTCGCCCTGATCCTGGCCCTGCTGCTGGTGTACCTGAGCCACCGGCGGCGTACGCCCGTGGCCGCTGACGCCGCGGTGCCGACCGCCGACGACCCGCTGCGCGTGCTCGAGCACCTGACGGTCAGCGAGGTGATGGTGCCTCGCGGGCAGATCCAGGGGCTGGACCTGAACGGCACGCCGGCGCAGATGATCGAGCAACTGGGCCGCACGCCCCACAGCCGGCTGCCGCTGTACCGGGGCGACGTCAATCAGGTCCAGGGGGTGATTCACGTACGGCAGATCGCCCGTCTGCTGGGGGAAGGCACGTTCGAGGCGGATACCCTGCTGGCCGCCAGCCGCGAGCCGTATTTCGTGCCCCAGAGCACCAGCCTCGACAAGCAGCTGCGCCAGTTCCAGAAGCAGCAACGCCGGCTCGCCCTGGTGGTGGACGAGTACGGCGAACTGGTGGGCCTGGTCAGCCTGGAGGACATCCTCCAGCAACTGATCGGCAACTTCGCCAGCCTGGAGACCCCCTTCCCCCAGGGCATCCAGGCGCTGGGGGACGGCAGCTTCCGCATCAGCGGCAACGTGCTGATCCGCGAACTCAACCAGCGCCTGTCCTGGCAGTTGCCCAGCGAAGGGCCGAAGACCCTCAACGGCCTGATCACCGAGGCCCTGGAGAGCCTGCCGGAAAGCGGCGTGTGCCTGAAGATCGGGCCGTATCGCCTGGAGGTCCAGGAGATCGCCCACAACCGGGTGGAGCAGGTGAAGCTGTGGAACGCCGGCTTCACCGCCGAGCGCTGGGCGCGCTAGCCCGGACACGCCTTCCGCCCACCCGACGGTCAATCACCGCTTTCGAACAAGCCCGCCAGGAGTATCCCTGCGGGCTCGGCTCGTGCCAGGCCTCTCGCTTACAGCCGGACCTGTACCGCAGCCGCCGCCCGCACAGCCTTGTCCCGGGCCGCTTGCACGGACTCATCGCGCGCCAGGGCCACGCCCATGCGCCGCTGCCCGCTGACCTCGGGCTTGCCGAACAGGCGCAGCGCGGTGTCCGGCTCGGCCAGGGCCGCGCCCAGGTTGCCGTAGCTCACCTGGGTGGACTCCCCTTCCACCAGGATCACCGCCGAGGCCGACGGCCCGCACTGGCGGATCGCCGGGATCGGCAGGCCGAGAATCGCCCGGGCGTGCAGGGCGAATTCCGACAGGTCCTGGGAGACCAGGGTCACCAGACCGGTGTCGTGGGGCCGCGGCGACACCTCGCTGAACCACACCTGGTCACCCTTGACGAACAGTTCCACGCCGAACAGCCCGCGCCCACCCAGGGCCTCGGTGACCGCCCGGGCGACACGCTCGGACTCGGCCAGGGCCGCCGGGCTCATGGCCTGGGGCTGCCAGGATTCGTGGTAATCGCCTTTCACCTGACGGTGGCCGATGGGCGCGCAGAAGGTGGTGCCACCGGCATGGCGCACCGTCAGCAGGGTGATCTCGTAGTCGAAGTCGATGAACCCCTCGACGATCACCCGTCCCTTGCCAGCGCGCCCGCCCTCCTGGGCGTAATCCCAGGCGGCCTGCAGGTCGGCGTCGGACCGGAGCACGCTCTGGCCCTTGCCGGAGGAACTCATGATCGGCTTCACCACGCAGGGGTAACCGACCGCGGCGACCCCGGCGCGGTACTCCTCCAGGCTGTCGGCGAAGCGGTAGGGCGACGTGGGCAGGCCCAGCTCCTCGGCGGCCAGCCGGCGGATGCCCTCGCGGTTCATGGTCAACTGGGCGGCGCGGGCGGTGGGCACCACGGTGTAGCCCTCGGCTTCCAGCTCCACCAGGGTCGCGGTGGCGATGGCCTCGATCTCCGGGACGATGAAGTGGGGCCGCTCGCGCTCGATCACCGCTCGCAACGCCTCGCCGTCCAGCATGCTGATGACGTGGCTGCGGTGGGCCACCTGCATGGCCGGCGCATCGGCATACCGGTCGACCGCGATCACTTCCACGCCCAGGCGCTGCAGTTCGATCGCCACTTCCTTGCCGAGCTCGCCGGAGCCGCAAAGCAGGACACGGGTCGCGCTGGGCGAAAGCGGGGTTCCGATACGTGGCATCGCTGACATTCCTCAATCCGGGTGAACGAGCGGCCGAGGCCGCGAGGGGAGGCCCGCGACGCGGGCCGGGAAAGGCTGGCGGGTCGCTCAGGGCGAATCGCCGAAATAGGCGCCCTTGGCCCGCCCGCGCGCGGCGCAGCGGACCAGCACCTGGCGGCGCTCGGCGTCATCCATCCGGCCCCAGCGGACGATCTCGTCCATGGAGCGCTGGCAGCCGATGCAGATGTCCTCGTCGTCCAGGGCGCAGATGTGCACGCAGGGCGACGGGACCCGCGGCGGCGCGCTCATCCGTCCTGCTGCTCCACCAGGTCCCGGGCGTAGCGCCGGGCGTTCTGCACATAGTGGGCGGCGCTGGCTTCGAGCATCTTCTTCTGCGCCGCATCCAGCTCCCGCACCACCCGGCCGGGCGAGCCCACCACCAGGCTGCCATCGGGGATGACCTTGCCCTCGGGAATCAGCGCGTTGGCGCCGATGATGCAGTGCTTGCCGATGCGGGCGCCGTTGAGCACCACGGCGTTGATGCCGATCAGGCTGTAGTCGTCGACGCTGCAGCCGTGCAGCATGGCGTTGTGGCCGATGGTCACGCCGCGGCCGATGGTCAGGGGCGAGCCGGGGTCGGTGTGCATCACCGTCCCGTCCTGCACGTTGCTGTTCTCGCCGATCAGGATCAGCTCGTTGTCGCCGCGCAGCACGGCGCCGAACCAGACGCTGGAGCCGGCCTCCAGGCGCACCTTGCCGATCAGAGTGGCGCCGGGGGCGACCCAGCTGCCGGGATGGGTGTCGACGCGGTCGTTGCCCAGGACGTATTTCATCAGGCGTTCCTCTGCGGGACTCGGGCCGGCGGGTGCCGGCTCAGCTCAGGGTGAGATAGGTGGCCGGCGGCGTGTGCAGGTCGATGCCGGCGTCGAAGACCAGGTTGACCAGTTCCACCACCATGATCGCGGTGAGGCCCCAGATCTTGAATTCGCCGAAGCGGTAGCTGGGCACGTACCAGCTCTGCCCCAGGTAGTCGATGCGGTGGGTGGTTTCCCGGGGGTCGCGGCAGAAGAATGTCAGGGGCACCGAGAACACCGCGGCGATCTCGGCGTCGTTGGGGCGGTACTCGACGAAGTCCGGCACGAAGCCCACGTAGGGCGTGACCTTGATGCCGTGGCGCGACACCAGCGTGCTCAGGGGGCCGATCACCTCCACCAGGCCGGGCGGCAGGCCGATTTCCTCGTCCGCCTCGCGCAGGGCGGTATGCACCAGGTCGCGGTCCTCGGGGTCGCGGCGCCCGCCGGGGAACGCCACCTCGCCGCCGTGGGTGGACAGGCCGCTGGCGCGCAGGGTGAGCACCAGCTCCGGCTCGTCGCTGCGGGTGACCGGCACCAGGACGGCGGCTTCCGGGAATACCCGGTCGGTTTCCAGCAGGCGGGGAGTATGGCTCTGCACGCGCCGCAGCAACTCGTCCAGCATCGGGGGCCTCGATTTGGGTTCTGCCGGGCATCATGGCACGAACGCGCCAGCGGCCCAAGCCCCGCCACCGCGCGCCCGGATGCCCGCCCGCGCTTGCCGGGGACGGTGACTGCCGCCAAGATGGCCGCAGCCTTCGAGGAGTCCCGATGAAATTCTGCAACCAGTGCGGCAGCCCCGTGTGCCAGCGCATCCCCAGCGGGGACAACCGCCTGCGCTACGTCTGCGACGGCTGCCAGGCGATCCACTACCAGAACCCGCGGGTGGTGGCCGGCTGCCTGCCGGTGTGGCAAGGCCGGGTGCTGCTCTGCCGGCGCGCCATCGAACCGCGCCGCGGCTACTGGACCCTGCCCGCCGGTTTCATGGAGAACGGCGAGACCCTGGCCCAGGCCGCCGCCCGGGAAACCCTGGAGGAAGCCGGCGCCCCGGTGAAGGACCTGGCGCTCTACATGCTCTTCGACCTGCCCCACATCGACCAGGTGTACCTGTTCTTCCGTGCCGAGCTGGCCGACGGGACCTATGCGGTGGGCGAGGAAAGCCTGGAGGTGAGGCTGTTCGACGAACAGGAGATCCCCTGGTCAGAGCTGGCTTTCCCCACCGTGGGGCGTACCTTAGAATGCTTCTTCGCCGACCGCCGGACCCAGGTCTTCCCGGTTCGCAACGAGCCCCTGGCGCCGTTGGCGGCCGCTCTCGACAAACCCTGACCGCGCCGCGGTCGCGATCCCCCTGGGAATTCTCTTCGATGCGCTGGTTGTTCGCCCTCTTCTGCCTGGCCGCGGCGGCCTTTACTCATGCCGACACTGCTGCCCGGGTGGAAGGCAAGCCGGTGGACAAGGTGCTGGTGCTCAAGGGCGAGCACAAACTGCACCTGCTCAATCGCGGCGAGCTGGTGAAGAGCTACCGCATCTCCCTGGGCAAGCAGCCGAAGGGGCCGAAGGTCCGCGAGGGGGATCAGCGCACGCCGGAAGGCTTCTACTGGATCGACTGGCGCAAGCCCAGCTCCCGCTACAACCTGGCCATGCACATTTCCTACCCCAACGCCCGCGACATCGCCGAGGCGAAGGCGCGCAACGTCAAGCCGGGCGGGATGATCCTGATCCACGGGACCCCGCTGAGCGCGGAATACCCGGAATGGTACTTCCACACCCTGGACTGGACCGAGGGCTGCATCGCCATGACCAACAGCGACATGCGCGAAGTGTGGAACCTGGTGAAGGACGGCACGATGATCGAGATCCGCCCCTGAGGCGCCGCATCTCGCTCAGAACAGGATCTCGCTAGAACTGCAGATCGGACAGCCGCCAGACGTCGAAGGCCGGTGTCTCGTAGGGGTGGCTGGCCTTCAGCGCCTTGACCGCCGCGTGGATCAGCTCGTCGGCCACCACCATCTCCACCTTCCATTCCGCCACCCGCTCCAAGGTATCGGTTTCCCCCAGATAGGGCTTGCTGCCTTCCAGGGGACGGAACTGGCCCTGGCCCAGCACCTGCCAGGCGCACTGGTCATAGGCGCCGATCCGCCCCGCCCCGGCGGCGAAGACCGCGCGCTTGACCGCTTCGAGATGGGTTTCGGGAACGAAGAAACACAGCTTGTACATCGGAGCCTCCGGAGACAGACGCGAGGATGGGATGCGGCGACCAGATGCGCCAGGCATTGATGGCATTATGCCTTCAACCACAAGGACTTGCTCACGCGCCCAGTGAATTCGACCGGCTACCCATCGCGCTGTTCGGCGACGTACGGCTGGGATTGGCGTAAGCCTCCCGCTATCCCTCGCCGTAGAGAAAGCGTCGCCAGCGCGCCCGCAGCGAGGGCGTGGGCGGGACATGGCTGCCGTCGCACCACGGCAATTGCCGGGAACCGCCGCAGCGGCACAGCAGCAGCAGGCGCTCCCGGGCCACCGTGACCCGCAGGCCCGCGCCACAGGTGGCCGGGCAATCGGGGGAATAGGGAGACCGCCGGCAGGTGCACAAGTGCAGCGCCTCGCCGGGCCTGACCCGGCGAGCTTCCGGCAACGGCGGCGCCTCCTTGCGGGGATCGCCGCCCGCCTCCATCAGTCCACCCAGACCCGGGCGTTGCGGAACATCCGCAGCCAGCCGCCGTCTTCCTGCCAGTCATCCGGGCGCCAGGAGTTCTGCACGGCGCGGAACACCCGCTCCGGGTGCGGCATCATGATGGTCACGCGGCCGTCGCGGCTGCTCAGGCCGGTGATGCCCCGGGGCGAGCCGTTGGGGTTGGCCGGATAGCGCTCGCTGACCTTGCCGTGGTTGTCGACGAAGCGCAGCGCCACGCAGCCGGAGAGGTCGGCTTCCAGCAGGGCTTCCTCGGACTCGAACTCGGCGTGGCCCTCGCCGTGGGCGATGGCGATGGGCAGCCGCGAACCGGCCATGCCGCGCAGGAAGATCGACGGCGACTCCTGCACCTGGACCATGGCCACCCGCGCCTCGAACTGCTCCGAGCGGTTGCGCACGAAGTGCGGCCAGGCTTCGCTGCCCGGCACCAGTTCATGGAGGTTGGACATCATCTGGCAACCGTTGCAGACGCCCAGGGCGAAGCTGTCCTTGCGCTCGAAGAACGCCTGGAAGGCATCCCGCGCCCGGGCGTTGAACAGGATCGACTTGGCCCAGCCCTCGCCGGCACCCAGCACATCGCCATAGGAGAAGCCGCCGCAGGCCACCAGGCCCTTGAAGTCCGCCAGGTCCACGCGACCGGCGAGCACGTCGCTCATGTGCACGTCCACCGCGGCGAAGCCGGCGCGGTCGAAGGCCGCGGCCATTTCCACCTGGCCGTTGACGCCCTGCTCCCGCAGGATCGCCACCGACGGCCGCACGCCCTTCTTGATGTAGGGCGCGGCGACGTCCTGGTTCACGTCGTAGGCCAGTTTCACCGAGAGCCCCGGGTTGTCCTCGTCCAGCAGGGCGTCGAATTCCTGCTCGGCGCACTCGGCGTTGTCCCGCAGGCGCTGGATGCGGTAGCTGGTTTCGCTCCACTGGCGCTGCAGCAGCCGCCGCTGGCCGACGAACACCTGCTCGCCGTCGAAGCGGATGGCGACGTCGGCGCCGTTCACCGGCTGGCCGATCACCGCGACGCAATCGTCCAGGCCGGCGGCGCTGAACTGGGCCAGAACCTCGGGAGTGGCGTCCTGGCGCACCTGGATCACCGCCCCCAGCTCTTCGTTGAACAGCACGCTCGCCAGCTCCGACCGGTCGTCGGCCAGGGGGTCCAGGGCCAGGTCCAGGCCGCAGTGGCCGGCGAAGGCCATTTCCAGCACGGTGGTCAGCAGGCCGCCGTCGGAGCGGTCGTGGTAGGCCAGCAGGTGGCCGTCGGCGTTCAGCCCCTGAATCACCGCGAAGAACGCCTTGAGGTCCTCGGCATCGTCCACGTCCGGGCCCTGGCGGCCGATCTTGCCGTGAACCTGGGCCAGGATCGAGCCGCCCAGGCGGTTCTGCCCGCGGCCCAGGTCGATCAGGATCAGGTCGGTCTCGCCTTTGTCCAGGCGCAGCTGCGGGGTCAGCGTGCCGCGGATGTCGCTCACCGGCGCGAAGCCGGTGACGATCAGGGACAGCGGCGCGGTGACGCTCTTGTCCGCGCCGTCTTCCTGCCAGCGGGTCTTCATGGACATGGAGTCCTTGCCCACCGGGATGGCGATGCCCAGGGCCGGGCACAGCTCCATGCCCACCGCGTGCACGGTGTCGTAGAGCCGTGCGTCCTCGCCCGGGTGGCCGGCGGCGGCCATCCAGTTGGCGGACAGCTTGATGTCGCCCAGTTGCTCGATGCGCGCCGCCGCCAAGTTGGTGAGGGTCTCGCCAATGGCCATGCGCCCGGAGGCCGGCGCGTCCAGCAGGGCCAGCGGGGTGCGCTCGCCCATGGCCATGGCCTCGCCGGTGTGGACGTCGAAGCTGGTGGCGGTCACCGCGCAGTCGGCCACCGGCACCTGCCACGGGCCGACCATCTGGTCGCGGGCCACCAGACCGGTGATGGTGCGGTCGCCGATGGTGATGAGGAAGCTCTTGCTGGCCACCGCCGGGTGACGCAGCACGCGCTCGACCGACTCGGCCAGGTCCAGGCCGGTGCCGTCGAAATCATCGCCCAGGGCCGCCTCGCGACCGGCGCTGCGGTGCATGCGCGGGGCCTTGCCCAGCAGCACCTCCAGGGGCATGTCCACGGCGTCGTTGCCGAAGTGCGTGTCGGCCACGGTCAGGCGGCGCTCCTCGATGGCCTCGCCGACCACCGCGAAGGGGCAGCGTTCGCGCTCGCAGATGGCCTTGAAGCGCTCGAAGTCGGCGGCGGCCACCGACAGCACGTAGCGCTCCTGGGATTCGTTGCACCAGATTTCCAGCGGGCTCATGCCCGGCTCGTCATTGGGCACGTTGCGCAGTTCGAAGCGGCCGCCGCGGCCGCCGTCGTTGATCAGTTCCGGCAGGGCGTTGGAGAGGCCGCCGGCGCCGACGTCGTGGATGAACGTGATGGGGTTGTCGGCGCCCAGCTGCCAGCAGCGGTCGATGACCTCCTGGCAGCGCCGTTCCATTTCCGGGTTGTCCCGCTGCACCGAGGCGAAGTCCAGGTCGGCGGAGCTGGCGCCGGTGTCCATGGAGGATGCCGCGCCGCCGCCGAGGCCGATGAGCATGGCCGGGCCACCCAGCACGATGAGCTTGGCGCCCACCGGGATGTCCGCCTTCTGCACGTGCTCCTCGCGGATGTTGCCCATGCCGCCGGCGAGCATGATCGGCTTGTGGTAGCCGCGCACTTCCTCGCCGCGGGGCGTGTCGATGGCCTGCTCGAAGGTACGGAAGTAGCCGGTCAGGGCCGGGCGACCGAATTCGTTGTTGAACGCGGCGCCGCCCAGCGGGCCCTCGATCATGATGTCGAGAGCGGTGACGATACGCTCGGGCTTGCCATAGGGCTTCTCCCAGGGCTGCTGGAAGCCGGGGATGTTCAGGTTGGAGACGGTGAAGCCGGTCAGCCCGGCCTTGGGCTTGGCACCGCGGCCGGTGGCGCCCTCGTCGCGGATCTCGCCACCGGAACCGGTGGAAGCGCCGGGGAACGGGGCGATGGCCGTGGGGTGGTTGTGGGTCTCCACCTTCATCAGGATGTGCACCGGCTCCTCGACGGCGCCGTAGCGGCGCGACTCGGGGTCGGGGAAGAAACGCCCGGCACGGTGGCCGACGATCACCGCGGCGTTGTCCTTGTAGGCGCTGAGCACCCCCTCGCCGTGCAGGGCGTGGGTGTTCTTGATCATGCCGAACAGCGACTTCTCCTGGCTCTCGCCGTCGATGTCCCAGCTGGCGTTGAAGATCTTGTGCCGGCAGTGCTCGGAGTTGGCCTGGGCGAACATCATCAGCTCGATGTCGTGGGGGTTGCGCCCCAGCTCGCCGAAGCTCTTCACCAGGTAGTCGATCTCGTCGTCGGCCAGCGCCAGCCCCAGCGCCACGTTGGCCTGCTCCAGGGCAGCGCGCCCGCCCCCCAGCACGTCCACCGCGGTCAGCGGCCGCGGCTCGGCGTGGCTGAACAGCGCGGAAGCATCCTCCAGGCGCGGCAGCACCCGCTGGGTCATGCGGTCGTGCAGCAGCGCGGCGACCTCGCCGGCCTCGGCTTCGCTCAGGGTCCCCTCGACGTAGTAGGCGATGCCCCGCTCCAGGCGCCGGATGCCGTCCAGACCGCAGTTGCGGGCGATGTCGGTGGCCTTGCTCGACCAGGGCGAAATGGTGCCGAAACGCGGCACGCAGAGGAACAGGCGGCCGCTCGGCTCGCGCACCGGCACGCTCGGCCCGTATTCCAGCAGGCGTTCCAGTACCTGCCGTTGGTCATCGCCGAGGGTCCCGGCGACGTCGGCGAAGTGCGCGAACTCGGCGTAGAGGCCGGTCACGGCCGGCACGCGGGCGGTCAGGAGTTCGAGCAGTTTGCCGTGGCGGAAAGCGGAAAGAGCAGGAGCGCCGCGCAGGATAAGCATCGGGGAACAGCCTCGGAGGGGGTGCGTTGGGGCCGTGCATTCTAGCCTATCGGGGCTGATCGCCCAAGGCTGCGGCGGGCCCGGCCCGAGGTGGCGAACCGGCGGCTCTTCGCGGGTTTCCTGGGCCCTTCGGCGGCGATCCCACGCCGATCCGGAAACCCCATCCGCCTAGCAGAGCGCCCCGCCGCTGTCCAGATATGGCGCCCTCGCCGCTTTGCGTATACTGCGCCGATGCCCAACCCCTCCGCGTTCCGTTTCCGTCGCGCCGTCTGGCCGCTGGCCCTCGGGCTGCTCATGGCCCTTGCCGGCTGCGAGGAGAAACAGCAGCCCACGACCCTGGAGCGGGTCAAGGAAGCCGGCGTGCTGCGGGTCGTGACCCGCAACAGCCCGGCCACCTATTTCCAGGACCGCAACGGCGAGACCGGCTTCGAGTACGAGCTGGTGAAGCGGTTCGCCGAGGACCTGGGGGTGAAGCTGCAGGTGGAGACCGCGGACAACCTGGACGACCTCTACGCCCGCCTGAACCAGCCCAACGGCCCGGTGCTGGCGGCCGCCGGCCTGGTGGCCAGCGATGCCCGCAAGGTCCAGGCGCGCTTCTCCCACTCCTACCTGGACGTCACCCCGCAGATCGTCTACCGCGACGGCGCCCCCCGCC
>NZ_VJOY01000017.1 GCF_007109405.1 Pseudomonas mangiferae | reverse complement strand
CCGCTGGCGGTGAGGGCCGGGGTCGGGCGGGCGAAACGGTTCAGGGCGGCGAACCACACCGCGTAGGTCTTGCCGGCGCCGGTGGTGGCGTGCAGCAGGCCGGACTCGCCGCGGGCGGTGGAGGCCCACACGCTCTTCTGGAAAGCGAAGGGTGTCCAGCCCCGGCGTGCGAACCAGGTGGAACCCAGGCTCATCGGCACCCGCTCACTGCAGCAGGTCCTGCAGCGTGGCCAGGGTGTCCGCGTCCTCCACCGTCTTGTCGTGGCGCCAGCGCAGCATCCGCGGGAAACGCACCGCCACCCCGCTCTTGTGGCGCTTGGACAGGGCAATGCCCTCGAAGCCCAGTTCGAACACCAGGGTCGGGGTGACGCTGCGCACCGGGCCGAATTTTTCCACCGTGGTCTTGCGGATCACCGCGTCCACCTGGCGCATTTCCTCGTCGGTCAGGCCGGAATAGGCCTTGGCGAAGGGCACCAGGGTGCGCTCGGAGGCGCCGGGCTCGGCGTCCCATACGGCAAAGGTGAAGTCGGTGTACAGGCTGGCCCGGCGGCCATGGCCGCGCTGGGCGTAGATCAGCACCGCATCGACGCTGAAGGGGTCGATCTTCCATTTCCACCAGACCCCCATGTCCTTGGTCCGGCCGACGCCGTAGAGGGCATCCCGGGCCTTGAGCATCATGCCCTCCACCCCGAGGCTGCGGGAAGCCTCGCGCTGGGCGGCGAGGTCCTGCCAGTCGCGCCCGGTGAGGGTCGGGGACAGCTGCAGCAACGGGCTCGGCGAGCGCGCCAGCAGCGCTTCCAGGGCGCTGCGGCGGGCGTGCTGGGGCTGGCTGCGCCAGTCCTCGCCCGCCTGCTCCAGAAGGTCGTAGGCCAGCATCCGCACCGGCACGTCTTCCAGCAGCTTGCGGCTCAGGGTCTTGCGGCCGATGCGCTGTTGCAGCAGGGCGAACGGCTGCACCCGGTCGTCCTTCCACACCACCAGTTCGCCGTCAATCACCGTGCCGTCCGGCAACTGCTCCGCCAGCGCGTGCAGCTCAGGAAAGCGGTCGGTGACCAGCTCCTCGCCCCGGGACCAGATCCACAGCGCGCCGTCGCGTTTCACCAGCTGGGCGCGGATGCCGTCCCATTTCCATTCCACCAGCCAGTTCTCCACCGGCCCCAGCAACGCCTCGAACTGCTCGTGGGGCGCCTGCAGGGCATGGGCGAGGAAGAACGGGTAGGGTTGGCCGCCGCGCTCGGCGTGCTCGCGGTCGGATTCCTCGGCCACCAGCCGGCGGTAGCCGGCGGCGCTGGGGCGGTGGGACAGGTCGGTGTAGCCTACCAGGCGCTGGGCCACCCGTTTCGGGTCGAGCCCGGCCAGGCTGGCCAGGGCGCGGGTCACCAGCAGCTTGGAGACGCCCACGCGGAAGGCGCCGGTGATCAACTTGATGCAGACCATCAGGCTCTGCCGGTCGAGCCGGCTCCACAGCGCCGGCAGCCGCGCCGCGAGTTCCTCCGGCGGCAGGCCGCGCAGGGGCAGCAGGTAGTCCTCCACCCAGGTGGCGAGCCCTTCTTCGGAGCTGTGGTGGCTTTCCGGGAGCAGCAGGGCGATGGTCTCGGCCAGATCACCGACGGCCTGGTAGCTTTCCTCGAACAGCCATTCGGGCAGGTGCCCTGCCGTCATGGCCTGCTCCCGCAGCAGGCGGGTCGGCACCAGCTGGCGCGGGCGACCACCGGCCAGAAAGTACACCGCCCAGGCGGCATCCTCGGCGCTGGCGTCGCGAAAGTAGTCCTGCATGGCCTGCAGCTTGGCGTTGCTGGACGTGGTGGCGTCGAGGCGGCCGTAGAGGTCGGCGAAGGCCTTCATGGGCCTTCCTCCCGGGGTTCGGGGTCGGCTCCGGGCTGGTTAGCCCCGGGCAGGTCAGCCCCGGGCTGGTCTGCCCCGGGCAGGTCGTCGCTGTCGTCCTCGTCGCCGTATTCGGTGGTGAAGCCCTGGGCGTCCAGGCCCTGCTCGCGCAGGTAGCGCACCAGCACGTTCACCGAGCCATGGGTGACCATGACCCGCTCTGCGCCGGTCTGCTCGATGGCCCACAGCAGGCCGGGCCAGTCGGCGTGGTCGGAGAGCACGAACCCACGGTCGACGCCGCGCCGGCGGCGGGTCCCGCGCAGCATCATCCAGCCGCTGGCGAAGCCGTCGGAATACTCGCCGAAGCGGCGCATCCAGGTGCTGCCGGCGGCGGAGGGCGGGGCCAGCACCAGGGCCTGGCGCAGCAGCGGGTCGCTCTTCTTGAAGTCGCCGGCGTAGTGGGTCTCGGGAATGCGGATGCCGCCCTCGCGGTAGACCCGGTTCAGCGGTTCCACCGCACCGTGCACGAGGATCGGGCCGATGCGGTCGTCGATCCCGTGGAGAATGCGCTGGGCCTTGCCGAAGGAGTAGGCGAACAGCACGCTGGCGCGCCCCTCCGCCTGGTTCTGCCGCCACCAGTCGTCGATCCCGGCGAAGATCTCCGCTTGGGGGCGCCAGCGGTAGATGGGCAGGCCGAAGGTAGACTCGGTGATGAAGGTGTGGCAGCGCACCGGCTCGAAGGGCGCGCAGGTGCCGTCGGCCTCCACCTTGTAGTCGCCGGAGGCCACCCACACCTCGCCGCGGTATTCCAGGCGCACCTGGGCGGAGCCCAGCACGTGGCCGGCGGGGTGGAAGCTCAGCTTGACCCCGTGGTGGTCGAGGGTGGCGCCGTAGGGCAGCGTCTGCAGGTCGATGTCCTGGCCCAGGCGCGAGCGCAGGATGCCCTCGCCGGGAGCCGCGGCCAGGTAGCGGGCGTTGCCCCAGCGCGCGTGGTCGCCGTGGCCGTGGGTGATGACCGAGCGTTCCACCGGTCGCCAGGGGTCGATGTAGAAATCGCCGGGCGGGCAGTACAGGCCTTCGGGACGGGCAATCACCAGGTCCATAGGGGCGCCGAAACAGGGGACATGCAGGTATGAGCCCGCGGGCGGCGCCTTAGTTCGGCCTACCTGCGGCGGGCGCGCGCCGGTGGCCGGAGAAGCCCCCGAGGACGGTGCAGGGGCACCCGTTGCGGATGCCCCTGGTGGCGGGCGGTTCCCCGTCAGCGGGTACCGGGTACCAGGATCAGCCGCGTAGTGCCGTAGACCGAGTCGAGGTGTTCCGCTTTGAACGGGAAGCTCATGTAGCGACCCTTGAGCCACGCCTGGATGCCATCGGCATAGTGGGCGCTCGCCGGGTTGCCGGACTGGCCCGAGCTGTTCAGGCCGAGCATCGGCTCGTCGCGGCTGAAGTCCACCACGAGGCGCATGGCCGGGATCAGCCAGGTGTTGGCATTGGCCGCGCCCCAGTGGTACGCGGCCACGTTGAGGGTGTCGTGGTCGCCGCCGGCCGGATAAGGCCCGCGGTCCAGGTAGTCCCGGAGGGCCTGGATGCCGGCCCGCTGGGTGGCGCCCAGGTGCGGCGCCAGGCGGGTGCTGTCCGAGGCCCAGGTGTAGGTGTGCAGCGCGCCCCATTGCCAGGCGCTGCGCGAATTGCCCAGGTCGCGCTCCAGAGTCTCGATGGCGGCCGCCAGGCTGCGCGCCAGGATCGTCGGCTTGTCTTCCTTCTGCGGCGTGCGCAGGTCATCCCAGAACGGGCTGTCGGCGCGGCCCAGCAGGTGGTCGGCCTGGGCCGAGTAGGACAGGTCGGCGGTGGCCACCAACGCTTGCCAGCTGGTGCTGTCCTCGGGGCCCAGTTCGTCGAGGAAGGTCTGCCGCGCGCTCTCCCGGAGGAAGGTGCTGTAGATGGCCGCGTCCGCCGAGGTGGGCGCCAGCTTGCCGTCGAACGCCAGCAGCCGGCGCAGGGCTTCCCGGGCCTTGCCCTGGCGCTCCGCCGGCAGGCGGGCGATGGCCTGTTCCAGGGGCTGGGCCATGGCCGGGTCGCGGAACATCGCCTTGAGCTTGTCGGCGAACAGGGTGGTCTGGTCGTACTGCATGGCGATCATGCTGGCGCTGTCGTGCTTGCCGGCGCCCGCCAGCTGGGCGATGCGCTCGGCGCGCTCGGGGTAGTACCAGGAGTTGGACAGCTGCACCCCGTAGCCGCCGTTGACGGTGCGCTGGTTCGCCGTGCCCAGCCAGCCCTGGGGCGGGTCCTGGTCGTAGGGGTGGAGCATCGGGTCGGCATAGCCGTCCCAGTCGTAGCGGCTTTCCCAGCCGGGGGAGGGCAGCAGCCCCTTGCCTTCGCGGCGGTTGGGGTAGCGCCCGGTCACCTGCCAGGCGATGTGGTCGGCATCGGCGTAGACCATGTTCAGGCCGATGGCGCGGATGTCCCGGGTGATGGCATTGGCCCGCTCCACCGACTGCGCGCGGGACAGGTCGAAAAACGCGTCGAGGGTCTTGTCGCCTTCCAGGGATGGGGTCTGCAGGGCGATGCCCAGGCCGCTCTTCAGGGCCACCGGCTGCAGCGGGTGCTTGCGTTCGCCCAGCACCTCGTTGAGCAGCGGGCCGTGGCGGGTTTCCAGGAAAGTCTCGCGAATCGGCCGCTCGCCCTTGACGAAGAAGGTCTCGTGGCGCTCGGTGGTGGGCAGCCACTTGCCGTCCGCCAGGTAGTAGACCCGTTCGCCCTGGCGCTTGAGTTTCTCCAGGAACAGGTCCTGGTTGTCGGCCATGACCATGGTCATGCCCCAGGCCAGCTTGCCGTTGAAGCCGGCGACGATGGCCGGCACGCCCGCCAGGCTCACCCCGGCGGCCTGGAATTTCGGCGAGCGCAGCTGCACGTAGTTCCACACCGAGGGCATCGACAGCGGCAGGTGGGTGTCGTTGGCCAACAGGCTCTTGCCGTTGCGGCTGCGGGCCGGTGCGATGGCCCAGTTGTTGGAGGCGGCGATACCCAGGCCGTTGAGCCGCGCCACCTGGCCGGCCACCTCGTCCAGGGCGGCCAGGCCGGGCACGCCCCCGGGGCCGCCGGCCAGGTCGAGGCCCTTGAGCTTGGCCGCTTCCTCCACCGGCAGCGGTTCGTCCGGGTAGGTGGGGAACAGCCAGGGCAGCTTGTCGGCCCCCACCTTCTGCGCCATCACCAGGGAGGCCAGCTCTTCCTGCAGGTTGGTGGAGAGGGCGAAGTTCATCAGGCAGAACACCATCACCGAGTCTTCCGGCTTCCAGTACGGCGGCCGGTAGCCGGCCTCGGCCAGGTCCATGGGCAGCTTGTCGCGGTAACGGTAGAGGTAGGCGTTGACGCCCCGGGCGTAGACCTCGAAGAACTGTTTCAGGCGGGGTGAGGCGCTGCGGTAGAGGGCCTCGGCGTCCTTCTTCAGGTTCACCGCGCGCATGAAACGGTCGATGTCCAGCACGCCAGGCCCGGCCATTTCCGCCAGGCGCCCCTCGGCCATCAGGCGCATGCCCACCATCTGGCTGAGGCGGTCGCTGGCATGGACATAGCCCAGGGTGAACAGGGCGTCGTAGAAGGTGCTGGTCTCGATCAGCGGCATGCCCAGGGCATTGCGCCGGACCACCGCGTTCTGCGCCAGCCCCTGGATGCGAAAGGTGCCCCGGTCGGGGGCGACGCTGGCGGCGTGGCGGTCGTCCATGAGGGACTGGCACCCGCTGAGGGCGATGGCGCCGCCGAGGAGGGCGGCGCCGGCGAAACGGGGAAGGCAGCGCACGAGGACGGGCCGGACCATGCTACGGAATCTCCTGGAGAAGCGGGCGGCGGAGGGAGCGCGCTACGTTAGTCAGCCCCCGTGCGCCGCGCAAGCGCCCGCCGCGTCACTTCTTCGCGGCGTCGGGGTTGATCCGCTCCACCAGGGCGTAGGCCCGCTGCGTGGCCGGGCGCGCCTTGACCGCCTCGAACCAGCGGCGCAGGGCGGGGAAGTCGTCGAGGTTCTGCGACTGCCAGGCGTGGGGGACGATCCACGGGTAGATGGCCATGTCGGCGATGCTGTACTGGTCGCCGGCGACGAACGCCCGGTCCGCCAGGCGCTTGTCCAGCACCCCATACAGGCGGGCCGTCTCGTCCACGTAGCGGGTGATAGCGTAGGGGATCTTTTCCTTGGCGAACTTGCTGAAGTGGTGGTTCTGCCCGGCCATCGGGCCCAACCCGCCCATCTGCCAGAACAACCATTGCAGTGCCTCCTGGCGACCGCGCAGGTCGTGGGGCAGGAACTGCCCGGTCTTCTCCGCGAGGTACAAGAGGATCGCGCCGGACTCGAACACGCTCAACGGCTCGCCGCTATCGCGGGGCTCGTGGTCGACGATGGCGGGGATCTTGTTGTTGGGGGAGATCTTCAGGAAATCCGGCTGGAACTGCTCGTCCCGGGTGATGTTGATCGGGTGGACGCGGTAGGGCAGGCCGCTCTCTTCCAGGAACAGGCTGATTTTGTGGCCGTTGGGCGTGGTCCAGTAGTACAGGTCGATCATCGGGGTCTCCACAGGCTGGGGCATCGCGTGCGGGTGCCGCGGTGCGTCTTGGGAGTGACCCGGAGGGCGCCGCCGGAGTTCAGCGGCGCGGCCTCCACGCCGGCGGATCGCGGCCGGCGCCGCGGGCCTCAGGGGTTCAGCGGGCGCAGCACTTCTTGAATTTCTGGCCACTGCCGCAAGGGCAGGGGTCGTTGCGGCCCACGTCCTTCAGCGGGTTGCGGGTCGGCTCCAGGGGGCCGTGGTTGCAATGCGGGCCGTGCACGTGGCCGTGATCGTGGTGGTCATGATCGTGGTCGCAGTCGGGGCCGTGCACGTGGGGGGTGGTGCTCATGGAATCACTCCGGGATGAAAGAGCCGGGGATTATCTCGCCATCGCGTTGCAGGCGCACGTCCTTGCCGAACAGCATGCCGGTGCGCACCTCGCCCTGCAGGCGGTAGCGGACCGGCTCGTCCGGTTTCTCCAGGAGCTTGACGATGTAGCGGATGTGCCGCCAGAGGTTGGTGTGCACCGGCACGTCGAAGGTGTAGTGGCCGTTGGCGGGCACGCTGAACCAGCGGTTGGATTCGCCGGAGGCCAGCAGGATGTCGTTGAGGTAGACGGTGTAGTCCAGGCCGCGCACCGGCAGGCTGACATCGTTGGGATTGTCGATGCGGAAGCGCAGGAGGAATTCCTGCTCCACCAGCCGGGCCTTCACCACGTCGACCTTGAGCAGCCGCACGTCAGGCCGGACGAACGACCCGGTGAACCAGGTGGAGCAACCGGAGAGGGCGGAAAAGGTGCCCAACAGCATGAATAGGCCGAGAATTCTTATGATTTGCGCCTGGAAAAGCATGCCAATACTCCGAACGAGGCCTCAGTGTAACAATCAACCGCAGCGCTGCAACGTGTTGTGGGGTGAAAAAAACCTGCGCCATACTGGGCGCCGATTCGGACAGGAGTGTGACCATGAGCCGTTACGAGATCGCCTTTTCCGGGCAGTTGGTACCCGGTGCGCAACCGGAGGCGGTGCAGGCCAATCTCGCCCGCCTGTTCCAGGCCGATGCGCAGCGCATAGCCTTGCTGTTTTCCGGGCGGCGCGTCGTGATCAAGAGCAATCTGGATGCCGCGGCCGCGGAAAAGTACCGGGCGACCCTGGAACGCGCCGGGGCGCGGGTCGAGGTGGTCGACCTGGACGGGCCGCTGATCGAGGAAGTGGAGCTGGCGCCGCCGCCGGCCGAAACCCCCGCCGAGGCCCCGGTCCAGGCGCGTCCCGCCCAGGCGTCCGGCGCGACGCGCCCGCTAGTGGTGAAGCCGCGGGACGAGTACATGGCGGCCTTCGCCGACGTGGAGGCGCCGGACTTCGGCATCGCCCCTGTGGGCGAGGACCTGCAGGACGCCAAGGCGGAGGTGCGCGCCCCGGCCCTGGACCTCTCCGGCCTGAGCCTGGCGCCCCTGGGCAGCGACATGGGCCAGGCGAAGGCCGCCCCCAGCGCGCCGCCGCCGGACATTTCCCACCTGAAGCTGCAGGAGTGATCGCGTTTCCATACGCTCGATCGATTCGTCCGTCCCTGAACCCCTGGCCCGCTGGTTTTCCAGCGGGCCATTTCGTATCGCCTCCCTCAGCTAGCGGTGCATTTCGCCTTGGCCTGGTCGGGGCTGAGGGTGCGCACGCGGGTGTAGAACAGCTCGCAGCTCTGCACCTTGTCCGTCACCTGCCATTTCTGCGTGCAATCGCCCAGCACCTGGCCCGCGTCGCTCTCGGGGCGCTGGCCCATGCCGGCCTGCCAGCAGGCGGCGGTGAGGTCCTGGCCCATCACCTTGAGGCCCGCGGCGTCGGCCTTCTGCTGGTCGCCATCGTAGGTTTCCGGGTCGGCCGCGTACCAGATGTAGCTGGGGTGGTTGGCGCCCAGCACGGGGACCTGCTTGCCGGGGGCGGGGCTGATCTGCGCCAGGCCCAGGACGTTCACCGTGGCGCCGTACTGCTGCTTGAGCCAGCTGCGCACCGGGCTGCCGAAGGCCACCATGGGCAGGCTCGCGCCGTTCTTGCCGCGGGTGAGCTGGCTGACCATCTGCTTCTGGTAGTCGGTGAAGTAGCCATACACCCCTTCCAGGTCGCCGCCGGCGGAAGCGGGGGCGGCGATCGGGGCGATGTCGATGATGGTCTGGAAGCCCGGCGTCCGCTCGGTCGGCACGCCGTTCAGGGTGAGCAGGTCGGCCCAGCGGTCGGTGGTCTTGGATTCCAGGTAGTCCTGGGCCTGGGTCAGGGAATAGTCCGGCGGGAAGTGCAGCAGCTCGATGCTCTGGCGGTTCTCCAGGGCCATGCCCAGGGGCAGGAAAAAGTACCAGCTGTACTGCCACTTGTGGTCGCCGTTGAGCCGCGAGGCGCCCTGGTAGGCCAGGTCGCCTGCCTGCAGCAGTTCGGTCAGCGGCTTGCCGTAATCCGCCGGCACGCCGGTGAAGGTGGCGTACAGGCCGTTGGCGTCGCTGCCCACCTTCACCTGGGCGCTGCTGTAGCCATCCCGGGCCAGGCTCTGCCCCAGGTAGTGCTCCACGGTCTGCTCCAGGGTCCAGTCGCGGTAGCAGATCACGCTGCAGTTGTTGGGGTAGGCGAACAGCCGGGTGACCCGGTCGCGGTCCCCCAGGCTGACCTGGAGGTCGGCGGCCTGGAGGCTGCCGGCGAAGGCCAGGCCGGCGAGCAGGGCGGCGAAGGGCGGGGATCGATGCATGAGCGTCTCCTGTTTGGTGAACACGCCCGACCGCTGTCGGGCGTTACCCCACCGGTGCCGAGGGGCGGGCGGGCCGCGTCAGTCCCGACGCGACGGGTCGCGCGCACGACCGGAGGGGCTCCTAACACTCAAGCAGGGTTTCGCCGTTTAGAAAAAGCCGGCGCAGCATTTCTTGAATTTCTGCCCGCCGCTGCAGGGGCACGGGTCGTTGCGCCCGGCCCGCAGCGGCACGCTGGGGTCGAGGAAATACCAGCGGCCGCCGCTCTGCACGAAGGCGGAGCGCTCGCGGTGGGCGTGCTCGCCCTGTTCGTCGTGCCAGCGGGCGACGAAGGTGACGAAGGCATGCTCGGGCTTGCCGCCCAGCAGCTCGTGGCCTTCCACCTCCAGGCCGAGCCAGGTGCTGACCGCGCTCCAGGCGGCGATGGCCTCGCGGTCGAGGCCGTCGCGCTGGGCCGGCAGGGTGGTCTCCACCAGGTAATCCACCAGGCCCAGGACGTAGGCGCTGTAGCGCGAGCGCATCAGCGCCTCGGCGCAGCCCGCCGGCTGGCCCGCGTGCAGGCGGCCGCAGCAGAGGTCCAGCGGGTCGCCGCTGGTGCAGGGACAACTCGGTGCGTTCATCTCACCACCAGTATTTGCCGAAGTTTTCCGGGTTGGCCCAGAACTTGGCGTTGAGCCAGTCCGGGGCCTGCTTGTAGTCCAGCAGGTCGTACGTGAACAGGTGCAGCACCTGGTCGTCGCGGCGGAATCGCTCGCTGGCCTGCAGGGCCAGGGCGTAGAAATCGGTTTCCTGCCAGTCGCAGGCCTCCAGGTCCACCAGCACCGCCAGGCGACTGGCGTTGAGGTTGCGGATGCCGCCCAGCAGTTCCAGGCCGGTGCGTTTGGGCAGGTGTTCCAGGCAGTCGGCCAGCAGCGCCAGGTCGAAGCGCTGGGCGGCCAGCGCGGCTGGTAGCAGGCCGGGTTCGGCGCGGTCGATCCGGCAGTCCCCGTGGGCTTCGCCGAACGCCTGCACCGCCGGCAGCTCGCTGGCACCCACCTGCAGCAGGTGGGTCGGCGCATAGCGGTCCAGCAGCGCGGCCAGGGCCTGCTGGGGCGTGCGGGGCGAGAAGCTGTCAATCATCTTGAACCTCGATGTAAAACCCGCGGACTAATTTCTCGACCCCATATGGCACAGGGCCAGTCAGCCTGCGCCTGGCGGCAGCTCGGCTCTTCCGGAGCCGATTACCGTGTCGGTACGGGGCCGATGGCGCAAGTATGGACGACCGGGAGTCGGTGGTGCGGTGGCGGACGCGGGGGAACCTGCCCCGGCCCGGGCGCCGCACGCCGGAGTCGTCCTGCCGCGCCGGGGGCCGCGCCGCCGATCCTACCAAGGAGACTCCAACAATGAACATGTTGCGAAACGCAGTACCGCTGGTGTTGATGACTGGTTTCCTGACCGGCTGCGCCGGTCTGCAGAAGAGCGACTGGCCCACCTGTGCGGCCGTGGGGGGCGCCGGCGGTGCGGCGCTGGGCGCCATCGAGAGCACGGCCTGGGCCGGCGGCGGCGCGCTGTACGGCGGCGCCATGGCGGCGGCGTACTGCTGGGTCCACGGCGATGGCGACTCCGACGGCGACGGCGTGCCGGACAGCCGCGACAAGTGCCCGGACACCCCGCCCCACACCCAGGTCGACGCGACCGGTTGCCCGCTGGCGCCGCCGCCCGCTCCGGAGCCGGTGTCCGCGCCCGAGCCGGTGCAGCCGGTGGTGATGAAGGAAGAGACCATCGTCGTCCACGACCTGCTGTTCGGTTTCGACTCCGCCAAGCTGGCGCCCCAGGACCGCACCAAGCTGGACGAAGTGGCGGGCCGCCT
The DNA here is from genome assembly GCF_007109405.1 of Pseudomonas mangiferae. Lineage (GTDB taxonomy): Bacteria > Pseudomonadota > Gammaproteobacteria > Pseudomonadales > Pseudomonadaceae > Pseudomonas_T > Pseudomonas_T mangiferae. The sequence goes on along the minus strand of NZ_VJOY01000017.1, from coordinate 63,238 downwards.
GCGCAACGAAGCGCCGGAAGCGCGCATGACCATCACCGGTCACACCGACAGCGTCGGCAGCGATGCCTACAACCAGAAACTGTCGGAGCGTCGCGCCCTGTCGGTGGCGGACTATCTGATCTCCAGCGGCATCCCGAAAGGCAGCATCGCCAGCGTCAGCGGCGCCGGCGAGCGCAAGCCGGTGGCCGACAACGGCAGCGAGGACGGTCGTGCCCAGAACCGTCGGGTGGAAATCCTCATCCGTCGCTGAGCGATCCGCGGCGCCTCCGGGCGCCGCGTTTCCACGGGTCGTCAGGGGCCGCCTCCGCGGTTATCCTGCCGGCCCGTTCCGGTAATCCGCCATGCTCGTCATCTCCCCCAGCGTCCAGATCCCCGACGAAGAGGTCGAACTGACCGCCATCCGCGCCCAGGGCGCCGGCGGGCAGAACGTTAACAAGGTCTCCAGCGCTCTGCACCTGCGTTTCGACATCCGCGCCTCGTCCCTGCCGGCGTTCCACAAGGAGCGATTACTGGCGCTGAAGGACAGCCGGGTGACCCGCGAAGGCATCGTGGTGATCAAGGCCCAGCGCCACCGGACCCAGGAGCAGAACCGCGCCGATGCCCTGGAACGGCTGGTGGCGTTGATCCAGGAGGCGGTGCGGGTCGAGGCGCCGCGGCGACCGACGCGACCCACCCAGGGCTCCAAGCGCCGCCGCCTGGAAGGCAAGGCCCACCGCGGGGCGATCAAGGCTGCCCGCGGCAAGGTGGAGTTCTAGGTCTCCGTCGATATGGCACCGGCGAAGAGGCTTCAGGACGCGCTTCGGATCGCTCGTCCATCGTTCGTCGCTTCGTTTTCTTTCTAGCCAGCCACGCCGGCGACGTTCTGGAAATACGCATGCATGCATCGTCTCCAGGTGAACGCGGCGTCTTGTCGAGGCCTGCCCACGGTCGCTCTGTTTTTGCTCGGTTGCGCCCGAACGCCGAATCTTGCGCAAAAAAAACCGGCCTCGAGGGCCGGCGAAGGAGGGTTCGTCAACGGGTCAGGCGCAGACCCTGGCGATGGCCTGGGCCAGGTCGCCCAGGCGGGCTTCGTCCAGGCCGGCGACGTTGGCGCGGCCGCTGCTCACCATGTACACGCTGTGGTCCTGGCGCAGGCGCGCCACCTGCTCGGCGCTCATCCCGGTGTAGGAGAACATCCCGCGCTGCCGGCCCACGTGGGCGAAGCGCTCGGCCAGGCCGAAGGGCTGCAACGCTTCCACCAGCCCGCTCCGCAGGGCCGCGACGCGGCGGCGCATGCCGTCCAGTTCCTCGACCCACAGGCCGCGCAGGGCCGCGTCGGAGAGGATCGTCGCCACCACCGCGGCGCCATGGGCCGGCGGCGTCGACCACAGGTTGCGGGCCAGGAACGCCAGCTGGCTGCGGACGTCCTGCAGCCGCTCCGGGTCGTCGCAACGGACCAGCAACGCGCCGGTGCGCTCGCGGTAGAGGCCGAAGTTCTTCGAGCAGGAGCTGGTGACCAGCAGTTCCGGCAGCGCCTCGGCGAACAGCCGCACCGCCCAGGCATCGTCCTCCAGCCCGTCGCCGAAGCCCTGGTAGGCGAAGTCCAGCAGCGGCAGCAGCTCCCGGGCGCGCACCACCTCCAGCACCCGGCGCCAGTCGTCCTGGCCCAGGTCGAAGCCGGTGGGGTTGTGACAGCAGGCGTGCAGCAGCACCACGTCGCCGTGGGGAATCCGCTCCAGGGCCGCCAGCATGGCGTCCACGTCCAGGCGGTTGTCGCCATCCACGTAGGGGTAATGGTTCACCTGCAGGCCGACGGCGGCGAACAGGGTCTCGTGGATCGGCCAGGTGGGGTCGCTGAGCCAGATGCCGCGGCCCGGCAGGCTGCGAGCGATGAACTCGCCCGCCAGGCGCAGGGCACCGGTGCCGCCCGGGGTCTGGGTCGCGCCGGCGAGGCCGGCCCCCAGCAGCGCGGCATCCTCGCCGAACACCAGGGCCAGCAGGCGCTCGCCGAACAACGGGTCACCATGGCCGCCGGTGTAGGTCTTGGTGGTCTCCCGCTGCAGCAGCAGGCGTTCGGCTTCCTTCACCGCACGGGGGATCGGCGTGAGGCCCTGGGAATCCTTGTAGACCCCCACGCCCAGGTCGATCTTGACCGGGTTGGGGTCGACCCGGAAGGCGTCCATCAGGCCGAGGATCGGGTCGCCGGGAATCCGGGCGACGCCGCCGAAATGCCGGCTCATTTGCGGCCCTCGGCGGTGGCGGCGACCTCGTCAGTACGGGCGGCCATGATCAGGTCGTTGCGGTGCAGGCCCTTGATGGAGTGGCTCCACCAGGTGACGGTGACCTTGCCCCACTCGGTGAGCAGGCCCGGGTGGTGGCCCTCGTCCTCGGCGATGGCGCCCACCGCGTTGGTGAAGGCCAGGGCGTGCTTGAAGTTCTTGAAGGCGTAGACCCGCTCCAGCTGCATGATGCCGTCGCGGACTTCGATGTTCCAATCCGGGATCTGCTTGATCAGCACCGCCAGTTCTTCGTCGGAGATCTTCGGCGCGTCGGCGCGGCAGGCTTCGCAGTGGGCTTGGTTGAGGGCGGACATGGGGACTCCTGATTCGGGCGGGGCGCATCGACGCCCCATGACGGACCCCGCCCGGAGGGCGGGGACGGGAACGGGGCGGTCAGGCCGCCTTGGGCGGAAAACGCGGGGCGTGCAGGCCGAGCTGCATGGCCTGGCGCACCAGCGCCATGATGTCTTCGTGGGCCAGTTCGAACAGGCGCTTGAGTTCCGGCAGCACGAAGTAGATCGGCTGCAGGATATCGATGCGATACGGCGTGCGCATCGCCTCCAGCGGGTCGAATGCCTGGTGCACCGGCTCGTCGGACAGGCTGTAGACCGTTTCCTTGGGCGAGGAGAGGATGCCGCCGCCGTAGATGCGCTGGCCCTGGGCGGTTTCCACCAGGCCGAACTCGATGGTCATCCAGTACAGCCGCGCCAGGTACACCCGCTCTTCCTTGGTGGCCTGCAGGCCCAGCTTGCCGTAGGTGTGGGTGAACTCGGCGAACCAGCGGTTGGTGAGCAGGGGGCAGTGGCCGAAGATTTCGTGGAAGATGTCCGGTTCCTGGAGGTAGTCCAGTTCTTCCGGGGTCCGGATGAAGGTGGCCACCGGGAATTGCTGGCTGGCCAGCAATTCGAAGAAGGTCTGGAAGGGGATCAGCGCCGGTACCCGGGCGACGCGCCAGCCGGTGGTGGCCTGCAGCACGCGGTTGACTTCGTCCAGCTGGGGGATGCGGTCATGGGGCAGGCCAAGCTGCTCGACGCCATCCAGGTACTCCTGGCAGGCGCGGCCCTCGATGACTTTCATCTGCCGGGTGATAAGGGTGTTCCAGACCCGGTGCTCGGTTTCCGGGTAGTCGATGAAGCCGTTCTCGTCGGGCTGGCGAGCCACGTATTGCGTGGTTTTCATGAGGCCTCCTGCACGGTCGCAATGCCGCAGCGCGTTGTTGTTGTTGCCGCTATGGTTGCCAGGCCATTCGCGGAATTCCAAGCGGACGGCGCGACGCTGGTTTGTCCTGGTGGGCTGCAATTCGTAAAAAAAACATTACGAATGCGTGAACAGTACGGCGGCCCGCCTTGCTGGTGAGTCAATTCGTCACATATTCTTGACGAAAAAGCGGCGCGCCACGCAAAAAAATGGACCCGACGCGCTCTACGACGACCTGCCGAGCCTGCCCCGATGCGTATCAAAGTTCATTGCCAGAACCGTGTGGGCATCCTGCGCGACATCCTCAACCTGCTGGTGGACTACGGGATCAACGTGGCTCGCGGCGAGGTGGGGGGCGAGCAGGGCAACGCCATCTACCTGCATTGCCCCAACCTCATCAACCTGCAGTTCCAGGCCCTGCGGCCCAAGCTGGAAACCATCCCCGGCGTGTTCGGGGTCAAGCGGGTCGGCCTGATGCCCAGCGAGCGGCGCCACCTGGAGCTGAACGCCCTGCTAGGGGCACTGGACTTCCCGGTGCTGTCCATCGACATGGGGGGCTCCATCGTCGCCGCCAACCGTTCCGCCGCCCAGTTGCTGGGGGTGCGGGTGGATGAGGTCCCGGGCATCCCGCTGTCGCGCTACGCCGAGGACTTCGACCTGCCGGAGCTGGTACGCGCCAACAAGGCGCGGATCAACGGCCTGCGGGTCAAGGTGAAGGGGGACGTGTTCCTCGCCGACATCGCCCCGCTGCAGTCCGAGCACGACGAGAGCGAGGCCCTGGCGGGTGCGGTATTGACGCTGCACCGCGCCGACCGTGTGGGCGAGCGCATCTACAACGTGCGCAAGCAGGAGCTGCGGGGGTTCGACAGCATCTTCCAGAGCTCCCGGGTGATGGCTGCGGTGGTGCGCGAGGCGCGGCGCATGGCGCCGCTGGACGCGCCCTTGCTGATCGAAGGGGAGACCGGTACCGGCAAGGAGCTGCTGGCCCGCGCCTGCCACCTGGCCAGCCCCCGCGGCCAGTCGCCGTTCATGGCCCTGAATTGCGCGGGGTTGCCCGAATCCATGGCCGAGACCGAGCTGTTCGGCTACGGCCCCGGGGCCTTCGAGGGCGCGCGGCCCGAGGGCAAGCTGGGGCTGCTGGAGCTGACCGCCGGCGGCACCCTGTTCCTCGACGGGGTCGGCGAAATGAGCCCGCGCCTGCAGGCCAAGCTGCTGCGCTTCCTGCAGGATGGCTGCTTCCGCCGGGTGGGCAGCGACGAAGAGGTGTACCTGGACGTGCGGGTGATCTGCGCGACCCAGGTGGACCTCTCCGAACTCTGTGCTCGGGGCGAATTCCGTCAGGACCTCTACCATCGGCTCAACGTGCTGTCTCTGCATATTCCGCCGCTGCGGGAATGCCTGGACGGTCTGCCGCCCCTGGTGGACCACTTCCTCGACCAGGCCAGCCGGCAGATCGGGTGCCCGCTGCCCACGCCCACGCCCCAGGCCCTGGAGCGTCTCGCCCGCTACCACTGGCCGGGCAACGTGAGGCAACTGGAAAACGTGCTGTTCCAGGCGGTTTCCCTCAGCGACAGCGGCACGGTGAAGTCGGAGCATATCCGCCTGCCGGACTACGGCGCGCCGCAGCCTTTGGGGGATTTCTCCCTGGACGGCGACCTGGACGTCATCGTCGGCCGCTTCGAAAAAGCGGTGCTGGAGCGCCTGTATGCCGACCACCCCAGCAGCCGCCAACTGGGCAAGCGCCTGGGGGTGTCCCACACCACCATCGCCAACAAGCTGCGCCAGCACGGAGTCGGCAAGGGCGAATGAGCCCGGGGGACGCCGGTCGCGGCGAAACCGATTATTCATCCGGTCGTAGAGCGTCCCGCTCAGGGGCTAAGACCTTGGTGGAATGGCGAGGGCGAGTGGGGCGGGGTAAAAAGGCCGGGTCTGCGTGATTCCAGACACAAGCGTTCGACATTCCTCCCGGAATGAATTGGGTGGGCGGCCAGATGAGCCGCCCTTTTTTTGTCCGGAGAAAAGGAAAGGCGTGGAGGGGTTCAGCCGCGCTCGCGCAGGGTGAGCCCTTTGAGGAAATGGCGCAGGACCTGGTCGCCGCACTCGCGGTAGTTCTTGTGCCCCTTCTTGCGGAACAGGGCATTCAGCTCCGGCTTGTTCATGGGCAAACCGGCGGATTCGAGGATCTCGTGCATGTCCTCGTCCTTCAGTTCGAAGGCCACCCGCAGTTTCTTCATCACCGTGTTGTTGCTCACCGGCAACTCCAACGGGTGGGGCGGACGGCTGCGGTCGCGGCCGCGCTTCTGGTAGATCAGCCCATCCAGCACATGGCCGAGGGTCTCGTCGTCGCACCGCTCGTACCCGGGCTGGTCCTCCTGGCGCAGGTAGGCGCTCATCTGCGCCTCGCTGATAGGGTGATCGGAGAGGGCGGCAATCTCAGCCAGTTGGGCATCGCTGACATTCAACAGGTAACGCACGCTACGCAGTACATCGTTATGAGTCATGGCATCTCTCATGCTGATGCGCCGAAAGGCGCCCGGCGGCTGGGCGTCGTCTGAACCGGGCGGCCGGCCCGCTCAACGCGGGCCGGCGTCGGTTCAGGAGCCGGAAACCGAGTCCTTGACCGCTTCCTTCACCACGGCCTTGGCGCTGCTGCCCACGGCCTTGGCGTCGTTGCGCAGCTTCGCCAAGTCGCGACCGGCGTCGTTCAGTTTCTCGCGCAGCTCACCGGCTTCGTCGCGGGCCTGGACCAGGAAGGCCTTGGCCTTGCAGTGGCCAGAAAAGCCGCGGGTCAGGGCCATGCCGCCCATGCCCAGTTGCAGCAGACCGCCCACGCCGCCGCGGGAAAGGCCCTTGCCGATCAGGATCAGGCCGCCAGCGATGGAGGCGGCGCGCTCCCAACCGTGCAGATGGCCCGGGGCTTCGACATCGTGGCGGTCCTGCTGGGAAGTCAAGGTAGTCATCGGTGCTCTCCTGAAGTGGGGGTGACCTAGAAAGTGACTACCGGGGCGCCGGGCTGTTCAGCCGGAAATCGCAGATTTTCGATATCCGGCGCTGCCGACGAAGGGCGCGCGCTTTCGCCGCAACCAACCCGCGGGCTGCGTTGCCCAAGGGATAGTGCGTGTCCCCAACGGGAGGATCTGCGGATGAACAAGGTTTCGATCGGCCTGTTGGCCCTGTGCCTGGCGGGTACGGCGCTGGCGGCGGAGTCCCCGGCCTGGCTGCAACCGCGCAGCGGCCCCGGCTCGCCTGGGACGGCCACGCCCCAGGCTCCCGCGCAGCCACCGGCACCGACGCCGCCCCGCACCCCCAGCGGCAACCCGCCGCTGCTGCGCAACGGCGGTGGCCCACCGGCGGCCACGCCCGAGCGGCCCGCCTCTCAGCCGGCAACCGGGATTCCCGCCGACAACCGCTCCCCCACGCCGCCCACGCCGTCCAGCGACTGAGCTCGAGCCATCGCCCGGGGCGGGCTAGCTAATGGCTGGCGTTGCCCACCGGACGGGCTGGCGGTACTGCGTCGGCGTGGGCCTCCGGGTCCTGCAACACTTCCAGGATCGAGGCTTCCGGCTCGAACGGGTGCTCGCCGTCGTCGGGGTCTTCAGGCAGGAAAATGTTCAGCAAAATCGCGCTGAAGGCGCCGACGGTGATCGGCGATTCCAGGATGTTGTGCAGCGCCGGCGGCAGGCTGGCCAGCACTTCCGGCACCGCCGCCACGCCCAGCCCGAGGCCCAGGGAGATGGCGGTCACCAGCATGTTGCGCCGGTGCAGGCCGGCCTCGGCGAGGATTTTGATCCCGGCCACTGCCACGGTGCCGAACATGATCAGGGTAGCCCCGCCCAGCACCGGCTTGGGCATCAACTGCAGCACTGCGCCGATCATCGGGAACAGCCCCAGCAGCACCAGGATCGCGGCGATGAAATAGGCCACGTAGCGGCTGGCCACGCCGGTGAGCTGGATGACCCCGTTGTTCTGGGCGAAGGTCACCATGGGCAGGCTGTTGAACATCGCCGCCATGGCCGAGTTGAGGCCATCGGCCAGCAGCCCGGAGCGGATGCGCTTGACGTACAGCGGGCCGCTCACCGGCTGGCGGGAGATCATGGAATTGGCGGTGAGGTCGCCGGCGGCCTCCAGGGGTGTCACCAGGAAGATCACCGCGATGGGCACGAAGGCCAGCCAGTCGAAGGAAAAGCCGTACTTGAAGGGGATCGGGAGGCTCACCGCGGGCACCTGGGGCAGGGCGGCGAAATCCACCTTGCCCAGCAGCCAGGCGGCGACGAAGCCGACCCCCAGGCCGATGACGATGGCGCCCAGGCGCAGCAGCGGCCGGTCGAAGCGGTTGAGCACCACAATGGTCAGCAGCACCAGGGCGGCCAGGCCCAGGTTCAGGGGGGCGCCCAGGTCCGGCGCGCCGAAGCCGCCGGCCATGTCCATCACCGCCACCTTGATCAGCGACAGGCCCATGAGGGTGATGATGGTCCCGGTCACCACCGGGGTGATCAGCTTGCGCAGCTTGCCGACGCACTGGCTGAACAGCACCTCGACGAAGGCTGCGCAGAAGCACACGCCGAACAGGGTGGACAGGATCTCGTCGGTGCCGCCGCCGCGGTTCTTCACCATGAAGCCCGCGCTGAGCACCACGCTGAGGAAGGCGAAGCTGGTGCCCTGCAGGCACAGCAGCCCGGCGCCGATGGGGCCGAAGCGCCGTGCCTGGACGAAGGTGCCGAGCCCGGAGACGAACAGCGCCATGCTCACCAGGTAGGGCACCTCGCTCTGCAGGCCGAGGGCGCCGCCGACGATCAGGGTAGGGGTGATGATCCCGACGAAACTGGCCAGGACGTGCTGCAGGGCAGCGAAGAGGGCCGCGCTGAAATGGGGCCGGTCTTCCAGGCCGTAGATCAGTTCGGAGGGGCGTGAGAACGCGTCGGGTGCACTCATGGATCGTAGCCTGCCTGTTCTTGTTGTCGGTCGTGGGCTGGGAGGTAGGCGAACTACTGCCTACCTCGGGAAGGAACGGCGTCCGCCTGGACTATCGGTGCTGTAGACGGTCTTCATGACAATCGCTTCTCCAGGTTGTGTACAACGCATCGCCTGCTCGTTCCGGAAGAACCTGCCCGCCGCGACGGAGGCGCGGATTGTCCCTGCTCGGGGCGCTCCGCGCCAGCGCGACGGGCTCGCTCACCCTTCTGAATGGGCGCCGCAGGGGGTGGCCCGGCCCTTCTCCGCGAAGATGTTGAACAGCAGGTTCAACGCCATGGCGCTGAGGGTGGCCAGGGCGATGCCGCTGTGGGTGATGGGCTCCAGCCAGTGGGGCAGGTGGGCGAGGAAGTCCGGCCGCACCACCGGTGCCATGCCGACCCCCAGGCTGACCGCCACCAGCAGCTGGTTGCGGCGGTCGCCGATGTCCGCCTCCTGGAGGATGCGAATGCCCGTGGCCGCCACCATGCCGAACATGGCGATGCCGGCGCCGCCCAGCACCGCCGGCGGGATCGAGGCCACCAGGTAGGCGGCCTTGGGCAGCAGGCTGAGGGCCACCAGGAGCAGCCCGGCGACCACCGTGACGAAGCGGCTGCGCACGCCGGTCATCTGCACCAGGCCGATGTTCTGGGCGAACGAGGAATGGGTGAAGGTGTTGAAGAAGCCGGCGACGAACGATGCACCGGCGTCGCACAGCAAACCACGGCGCAGGTCCCGGGCGGACACCGGGCGCTCGGTGATGCTGCCCAGGGCGAGGAACATCCCCGAGGACTCCACGAAGATGATCACCACCACCAGGCACATGGACAGTACCGGCGCCAAGCTGAAGGTGGGCAGGCCGAAGTGCAGCGGCTCCACCACCCGCACCCAGGGCGCCGCGTCCAGGCCGGACAGGTCCACCATGCCCAGCAGCCCGGCCATGCCGTAGCCCAGGGCCATGCCCACCAGCACCGCCACGTTGACCCAGAAGCCGCGCAGGAAGCGGTTCACCAGCAGGATGGTGATCAGCACCAGGGCCGCCAGGGCCAGGTGGTGCAGGGCGCCGAAGGCTGGCGTGCCGCTGCCGCCGCCGGCCCAGTTCACCGCCACCGGGAACAGGGTGAGGCCGATGGCGGTGATGGCGGTGCCGGTCACCAGAGGTGGGAAGAAGCGGGTGATGCGGCACATGAACGGGGCGATCAGCATGCCGAAGAAGCCGGCGGCGATGGTGGCGCCGAAGATGCCCTGCAGGCCGACCCCGGGCATCCCGGCCATGGCCACCATGCTGCCCACGGCGGCGAAGCTGGCGCCCATCATGATCGGCATGCGGATGCCCAGGGGGCCGATGCCGAGGGATTGCACCAAGGTCGCGAGGCCCGCCACCAGCAGGTCGGCGTTGATCAGGAAGGCCGTTTCCTCGCGGGACAGGTGGGCGGCCTGGCCGATGATCAGCGGCACCGCCACAGCGCCACCGTACATCAGCAGGACATGCTGGAAACCGACCAGCAGCAGGTGCAGCAGGGAGGGACAGCGTTCGGGGAGCGGTGGGGCGGCGGAACGGTCGCTGGGCTGGGGCATGCGGCACCTCGTTTTCTTATTGTCGGCCGGCTGGCTTCCTGCCGGCGCCCGGCTGCCCGGGATCGGCTCCAGCAGGCGGCCTGCCGGTTATACCGAGGACTTGTGCGCCATTCAATGTATTTTTGTATACATAAAGATCGTCTCTTTGGTTGCTTATTTCGTGCCATTCGGTACCCAGATAGAGCGGCCGGGCGGTCGTTTCCGGCACCCGTGGGCCGCTCACCGGCTCACCCTGGGCGCGGCCGGCTGGATACACGGGCATGAAAAAGCCCGCGCGGGGCGGGCTTCGTCGAAGGCAATGGGCGTCAGTCGAGCTTGGCGCCGCCGGCGATCCAGTGACCCAGCAGATCGCGTTCCTGCTGGGTCATCTGGGTGATGTTGCCCAGGGGCATGATGGGGTTGGTGACCGCCTGGGCCTGGATCTTCGGCGCCAGCTGCTGGATCTGCTGCGGCGTGTCGAACATCACGCCGGCCGGCGCGCTGGCGAACAGCGGGCTGGTGGGCGTGGCGGAATGGCAGACGCTGCAGCGCTCGTGGATCACCGTCTGCACCTGGGCGAACTCGCTCACCGCGGGGGCCTGTGCGCGGGCGGCGGGCGCCGCGGCCTTGTCCGCACCGGTGACGAACGCCAGGCTGACCATCCCCAGGGCCGCCAGGGGCAGGACCCAGGCGAACTTCTGGCTGTGGTGGCGGGTGTTGAAGTAATGCCGCACCAGCACCGCGATCACCGCCAGGGCGGCGAGAATCAGCCAGTTGTGGGGGCTGCCGTAGCTGCTGGGGAAGTGGTTGCTGATCATGATGAACAGCACCGGCAGAGTGAAGTAGTTGTTGTGCCGCGAGCGCAGCAGGCCCTTGGCCGGCAGGGCCGGGTCCGGCACGCGGTTCTCCTCGATGGCGCGGACCAGGGCGCGCTGGGCCGGCATGATGATGCGGAACACGTTGCCCACCATGATGGTGCCGATCAGGGCGCCGACGTGGATGTACGCGGCGCGCCCGCTGAACACCCGGCTGAAGCCCCAGGCGGCGGCGACGATCAGCAGGAACAGCACCGCGCCCAGGAGGGCCGGGCGCTTGCCCAGGGGCGAATCGCAGAGCAGGTCGTAGACCAGCCAGCCCACCACCAGGGAACCCAGGCCGATGCCCACGGCGGCGGCGGGGGACAGCTCGCTGCCCGGGGCGATCAGGTACAGCTGCGGGTTCAGGTAGTACACCACCAGCAGCAGGGCGAAGCCCGACAGCCAGGTGCTGTAGGCCTCCCATTTGAACCAGTGCAGCGTCTCCGGCATCTTCGGCGGCGCCAGCTTGTACTTCTCCAGGTGGTAGATGCCGCCGCCATGGATCGCCCAGAGGTCGCCGGAGAGCCCGTCCCGTGGGTTGCGCCGGTCCAGGTTGTTTTCCAGCCAGACGAAATAGAAGGAAGCGCCGATCCAGGCCACGCCGGCGATCATGTGGATCCAGCGGATGCTCAGGTTCAGCCACTCGGTCAGGTGTGCGTCCACGGTGTCTTACCTCTTGTCCCGGGGCCGGCACGTCGGCCCCGGATCGTTCTTATCGGTGGGGATCGAGGAGGAGCAGCTCGTCCTCGGTGAAGAAATGCTCGTCGCAGTTGTTGCCGGCGCCGGTGCGGTCGACCACCAGGAAGTCGTCGGGGCCTTCCAGGGCCAGAACCGGGTGGTGCCAGACGCCGCGCCGGTAGTTGACGCCCTGCCGGCCATCGCTGAGGAACGCCCGCACCCGGTCAGGCGCGGGCCGCTCGCCCACCGGTGCCACCACGATCAGGAACGGCCGCCCCAGCAGGGGCATGAACGCCTGGCTGCCCAGGGGGTGGCGTTCCAGCATGCGCACCGTCAGTGGCATCGCCAGGGCATCGGCGCGGAAGATGCTGAGGATCGCGCGATCGTCCGGGTCGCTGGTCTCGACGCTGGCCAGGCGGTGGTAACGGCGGGTCGAGCCGTTGTTGATCATGAAGAAATCGCTGCCGTCGGTTTCCAGCACCTCGCCGAAGGGGGCGAAGGCAGCCTTGGTCAGTGGTTCGAGGGTCAGGGTGCGCATCACGGGCGGCTCCAGTTGGGAAGGGCGCGCTGCCGGCCGGGCGATGGACGCCGGCCGGCACGCGACGGGGCCGTCACTTCGCCGGCTTGCCGAACAGCCGCAGGCGGCTGACGCCGCCGTCGGGGAAGACGTTCAGGCGCATGTGGGTAATCGGCCCGAGGCGGGCGATCTGCTCGGCGAAGGTGTGCTCCTGGTGCATGGAGAGCTTCTGACTCGGCAGCAGTTCGCGCCAGAACAGGCTCTGGGTCTCGATCTGGGCATCGGTGCCGCCCTTCACGTAGGCCGCCTGGATCGAGCAGCTGTCCGGGTAGTTGCCCTTGAAGTGCAGGGTGTCGACGACGATCCGCTCGATCTCCCCGGGGTGGCCCAGGGCGACGATCACCCAGTCGTTGCCGGGGGTGCGGCGGCGGGCGGTTTCCCAGCCGTCGCCCATGTTCTCGCCACGGCCCGGGTTGAGGATGTTGCCCATGCGCCCGAAGTGCTCGTCGGAGCAGGCCAGGGCGCGGCCGCCATTGAGGGCCGCCGCCAGGTCCAGGGTCTCGCCGGAATCGATCGCGGACCAGTCCCGGTAGGGGATGCCGTAGACCCGCAGACGGGCGACGCCGCCGTCGGGGTAGATGTTGAAGCGCAGGTGGGTCCAGGGACGGTCGTCGGCCAGGGCGTGGTAGTGGTGGCTGTCGCCCTGCAGCGCCACGGCCGGCAGCACCTCGGTCCACTCGGTGGCGTCGGTGGGATCGCCCTCGGCGAGGAAGCACGCCTCCAGGGACGCGGAGGGCGGGTAGTTGCCGGTGAAATGGCGGGTGTCGATGTCGACCCCTTTGATCGAGCCCGGCACGCCCAGGCGGATCACCGTGTGGTCATAGCCTTCGAAGCGCTTGCGGCGCGACTCCCAGCCGTCCATCCACTTGCCATTGTCGTCGTACACGCCTTCCTTCCAGACCGGCTCGCCGGGTTGCAGCATCCGGTCCACGGCGGCGAACCAGTCGTCGCTGACCGACAGGGCGCGGGTACCCAGGCGGGCATCGGCGAGGTTGACGTATTTCTCGAAAGGCGCGGCGTAGGTTCTCATTGTTCTTCCTGCTGGTTGGGCGGGGTGCGTCTCGTCTTACAGGGCGTGCAGACGGAACAGCGCGATGCGGTTGATCTCGGCCAGGGCGCGGTGGAATTCCTGCTCCGGCGAATGGTGGATGCGGGTCTCGAAGGCGGCGAGGATCTGGTGTCGGTCGCTGCCCTTCACCGCCATGATGAAGGGGAAGCCGAAGCGCTCCTTGTAGGCGGCGTTGAGGCGGGTGAAGCGCTCGAACTCCTCCGGGATGCAATCCTGGATGCCGGCGCCGGCCTGCTCGGCGGTGGAGGAAGCGGTCAGCTCGCCGCGCACCGCAGCCTTGCCGGCCAGGTCCGGGTGAGCGTTGATCAGCGCCAGTTGTTCGTCGTGGCCGGCCTCCAGCAGCACCTCGGACAGCCGCTGGTGCAGGCCGTCGATCTCGTCGTGGCGCGCGTCCAGGCCACGGTCGAAGGCCCGCTCGGCCACCCAGGGCGAGTGCTCGTAGATGTCGGCGAAGGCCTCGACGAACGCCGCGCGGTCCAGCTGCGACGGGGTCAGGGTCTGGAAACGGCTCATGGGTGGGTCTCCTGGAACGGGTGGGTGGCGTGCCAGTGGCGGGCGATGTCCACCCGGCGGGCGAACCACACCTTCTCGTGGCCCTTGGCGTAGTCGAGGAAGCGCTGCAGGGCCAGCAGCCGGGCCGGCCGGCCCAGCAGCCGGCAGTGCATGCCGATGGAGAGCATCTTCGGCGCGCCGGCCTCGCCCTCGGCGTAGAGCACGTCGAAGGCGTCCTTCAGGTAGCGGTAGAAATCCTCGCCGCAGTTGAAACCCTGGACCTGGGTGAAGCGCATGTCGTTGGTGTCCAGGGTGTAGGGGATCACCAGGTGCGGCTTCTCCGGCGTGCTGGCCGGGTCCCAGTAGGGCAGGTCGTCGTCGTAGGTGTCCGAGTCGTAGAGGAAGCCGCCTTCCTCGCGTACCAGACGCCGACTGTTGGGTCCGGTGCGGCCGGTGTACCAGCCCAGGGGCCGTTCGCCGGCGAGGTCGGTGAGAATGCGGATCGCCTCCTGCAGGTGGGCACGCTCCAGGGCCTCGTCCACGTACTGGTAGTCGATCCAGCGGTAGCCGTGGCTGCAGATCTCGTGACCGTCCTTGACCATGGCACGGATCACCTCGGGGTGGCGCTGGGCGGCCATGGCCACGGCGAAGACAGTCAGCGGGATGTCGTAGTGGCGGAACAGGCGCAGCAGGCGCCAGACCCCGGCGCGGCTGCCGTATTCGTAGAGGGATTCCATGCTCATGTGACGCACGCCCTTGAGCGGCTGAGCGGCGACCATTTCCGAGAGGAAGGACTCGGACTCCAGGTCGTCGTGGAGGACGTTGCGTTCGCCGCCTTCCTCGTAGTTGAGGACGAAGGACAGCGCCAGGCGCGCGTCGCCCGGCCAGTGGGGGTGCGGCGGATGCTCGCCGTAGCCGATCAGGTCGCGGGGGTAGTCAGCGCTCACTCACGAATTCCTCATGGACGAATGACGATCACGAACAGGTAGCCGGATCGAATGGCAGGATTGTATACAAAACGTGGCGGGCTTTGTAAATGCCGCTGCGTGCCACGGTAGCGCGGCGCATCGGACCCTGATTCGTACCGGGGTGACGGACGAAACCAGCCAACGGGTCCGGCTATCTTGTGTACAGTTATCCATTAATTTGTCTACATCCGATTCGGCTGCTAAGCTCCCGGGTCATTCACGCCATCCGATCAGGGAGCCCTCGTGCGATGGGACGCTTGACCACTCATGTGCTGGACGCCGCCCATGGCCGCCCCGGCAGCGGCATCGAAATCGAACTGTTCCGCGTCGACGGCGAGCAACTGACCCGGGTCGCCCGCGCCAGCACCAACCACGACGGCCGTTGCGACAGCCCGTTGCTGCAGGGCGAGGACTTCCGTCCCGGCACCTACCAGCTGCACTTCCACGTGGGGGCGTATTACCGGCAACGAGGCGTCGAGCTGGCTGAGCCGGCTTTCCTCGACGTGGTGGCGCTGCGCTTCGGCATCGCCGCCGGCGAAGACCATTACCACGTGCCCCTGCTGGTCTCCCCTTACAGCTACTCGACCTACCGCGGTAGCTGAACCTCGCTCCAACTCGACTCACATGAGTCTCAGACCCGCGGGAAGCGGGTCTTTTTTTGTCCGCGATCCGCGATCCGCGATCCGCACCTCAGCGGCTGAGCAGCGAGGCCCCGCCGGCGCCGGCGAACAGGCCGGCGCTGATCCGCTCGAACCACACCTTGCCGCGACCGCTGCGCAGGTAGCGCGCCGCGCCGCGCGCGCCCAGCCCGTAGCCCAGCTTGCACAGCAGGTCCAGCACCGCCCAGGTGGCGATCATGGTCAGCAACTGCGCAGACAGCGGCCGCCCGGCGTCGAGGAACTGCGGCAGAAAGGCGGCGAAGAACAGGATGTCCTTGGGGTTGCTGGCACCCAGGGCAAAGGCTTTCCAGAACATCGGGCGGAACGCCGGCCTGGACGCCGCCTGCGGCTCGTCGCCCACCGCGCCGCCTTGCTGGCGCGAGGCGCGCCAGCTCTGCCAGGCCAGGTAGAACAGGTACAGCGCCCCCACCAGCTTCAGGGCACTGAACACCCGTTCGGAGGCCATCAGCAGCGCGCCCAGGCCCAGGGCGGAGGCGCTGAGCAGGCAGAGGGACGCGCTGGTGCCGCCGAGGAAGGCCGGGGTCGAGCGGCGCAGGCCGTAGTTGAGGCTGTTGCCGATCATCAGCAGCGACAGCGGGCCGGGGATGAGGATGACGACCAGCGCGGCGCTGCAGAACAGCAGCCAGGTATCCAGGCTCATGGAAAACTCCGGAGGGGCGCCCGGCGGACCGGACGCGGGGATGGAGCGTCGACCTTACAGGAAGACGAACTTGGCGATGAAGATCACGCACAGCACGTAGAGACTGGGGGAAATGTCCCGGTAGCGCCCGGTGAACAGCTTCAGCGCACCGTAGGTGAGGAAGCCCAGGGCGATGCCGTCCGCCACCGAGAAGGTCAGCGGCATCATCACCACGGTGACGATGGCCGGCAGAGTCTCGGTGTGATCGTGCCAGTCGATGTGGGCCAGGCCGCCCATCATCAGCATCGCCACGTAGATCAGCGCGCCGGCGGTGGCGTAGGCGGGGATCATGCCGGCCACCGGGGCGAAGAACATCGCCAGGACGAACAGCGCGCCCACCGTCACCGCGGTGAGCCCGGTGCGGCCGCCGACGGCCACGCCCGCCGCGCTCTCCACGTAGCTGGTCACCGGCGGCACCCCCAGCAACCCGCCCATCACGCTGGAGGCGCTGTCCGCCTTCATCGCCCGGGACAGGTTGTGGATGCGGCCGTCCTCGCCCACCAGTCCGGCGCGCTGGGCCACCCCCATCAGGGTGCCGGCGGTGTCGAACATGTGCACGAAGAGGAACGCCAGGATCACGCTGATCATGCTGACGTCGAAGGCGCCGCGCACGTCCATGGCCAGGAAGGTGGGCGCCAGGCTCGGCGGCAGGGAGAACACACCGCCGTAGCTCACCAGGCCGAGGCCCCAGCCGGCCAGGGTCACGGCGAGGATGCTGATGAGGATGCCGCCGAACACCCGGTGGTATTCGAGGATCGCGATGGAGAGGAAGCACAGGGCCGCCAGCAGCGGCGCGGGTTCGGTGAGGTGGCCCAGCTTCACCAGGGTCGCCGGGCTGGCCACCACGATGCCGGCGGTCTTCAGACCGATCAGCCCGAGGAACAACCCCACCCCGGCGCCCATGGCGAAGCGCAGGCTGGGCGGGATGCTGTTGAGCAGCCACTCGCGGACCCGGGAGAAGGTCAGCCCCATGAACAGCACCCCGGAGAGGAACACCGCCCCCAGAGCGATCTGCCAGCTGTAGCCGAGGGTGCCCACCACGGTGTAGGTGAAGAACGCGTTCAGGCCCATGCCCGGGGCCAGCCCCACCGGCCAGTTGGCATAGAGCCCCATAAGGAAGCAGCCCAGGGCGGCCGCCAGGCAGGTGGCGACGAAGGCCGCACCGTGGTCGATCCCGGCATCGGCCATGATGTTGGGGTTGACGAAGATGATGTAGGCCATGGTGATGAAGGTGGTGACGCCGGCGGCCAGCTCGGTCTTAACCGAGGTGCCGTGGGCCCGGAGCTGGAACAGCCGCTCCAGGAGGCCGCGGCGGGAGTGTGCGTCGGCCGGGGCCGCCACGCTGGAAGGAGTTGGGGTGCTGTCCACGGGTGGTCCTCGTTCTTATTGTCACGACCCGTCCGCCGACGGGTTCCGCTGCCGCATCTCCTGACCGGGAGGTCAGGAAATCGTGCGCAATGGATTATGCTTTTGTATACAAATAATGCAAACGGAGTTTCCGAAATGCCTCCCCGGTTGGATCGAATCATGCCGTCCGGTCGGATCGCAGTAGGGCATGGCGCGTCCACGAGCCGTGTCCTTTCTCCAAAGCGGCGCAGGCCAGGCGGGCTGTCCATCCACCGGCCGATACCCACCGGTCATCGTTTGCCGGGCGCTTGTGTACAATGCGGCTTTTCCGCCGCGGCTTTGCGCGGCGATCGCCGACCGGAACGGGAACCATGAGCCAACAGCTGCCCCTCAAGAAGCCGACGCGTGCCAGCAAGAGCCCGCGCAGCGGAACCCAGGACGATGTGGTCTACGCGCACATCTTCGACGCCATCCTGGAGCAGCGTCTGGCCCCGGGGACCAAGCTGAGCGAGGAGGCGCTGGGGGAAATCTTCGGGGTCAGCCGCACCATCATCCGCCGCGCCCTGTCGCGGCTCGGCCACGAAGGCGTGGTGCTGCTGCGCCCCAACCGCGGCGCGGTGGTGGCCAGCCCCAGCGTCGAGGAAGCCCGGCAGATCTTCTATGCCCGGCGCCTGGTGGAGAAAGCCATCACCGAACTGGCGGTGGAGCACGCCACGGCCGAGCAACTGGCCGAGCTGCGCCGCCTGGTAAGCGAGGAGCAGGCCTGCTTTTCCCGGGGCGACCGAGGCGCCGGCATCCGCCTCTCCGGCGAATTCCACCTGAAGCTGGCGGAGGCTGCGAAGAACGCGCCCCTGGTAGGGTTCCAGCGCAGCCTGGTGTCACAGACCTCGCTGATCATCGCCCAGTACGAGAGCGGTGGCCGCTCCCACTGTTCCTACGACGAGCACAACCGGCTGATCGACGCCATCGAGTCCCGGGACGCTGCCAAGGCGGTGGAGCTGATGATGCACCACATGGACCACATCGACGGCAAGCTGAACCTGGAGGAAGAGGGCGCCTCCGACGACTTGCACGCGGTGTTCTCCCACCTGCTGGGCACCCGCAAGAAGAGCCCGCGCGGCGCCGACCGCCTCTGATTTCCCACGGGCGGAACGCCTCCTCGTTCCGCCTGTGTCTTTTCCGCCTCCGCTTTCTGCCTTCCTCCACGCACCCGACGCGCCGGTCGCCCGGTGGCCGCTCCCGCCTGCCTTTCGCGCCTGGCCGTCTATGCTGAGAGTCGACGCGACACGTGCCTTGCCCGCCCATTCGACCCGGTAGACCTTGGTCGAATGGTTGCGCCTGCCCGCCGCCGTTACAAAATGAACCCACCCGATACGTGGTTCTCTACAAGAACAGAACAACAAATGACTTCAGTAATCGAGGTAATGCCCATGAGTGCCGCTTCCCTGTATCCCGTACGCCCCGAGGTGGCCGCCCAGACGCTGACGGACGAGGCCTCCTACAAGGCGCTGTACCAGCAATCGGTGATCAACCCGGACGGCTTCTGGCGCGAACAGGCCCAGCGCCTGGACTGGATCAAGCCATTCACCCGGGTCAAGCAGACCTCCTTCGACGACCACCACGTCGACATTAAATGGTTCGCCGACGGTACCCTCAACGTTTCCTACAACTGCCTGGACCGTCACCTGGAAACCCGCGGCGACCAGGTCGCCATCATCTGGGAAGGCGACGACCCCGCGGAACACCGCCACATCACCTACCGCGAACTCCACGAGCAGGTCTGCAAGTTCGCCAACGCCCTGCGCGGCCAGGACGTGCATCGGGGCGACGTGGTAACCATCTACATGCCGATGATCCCCGAGGCGGTGGTGGCGATGCTCGCCTGTGCCCGCATCGGCGCGATCCACTCCGTGGTCTTCGGCGGGTTTTCCCCGGAAGCCCTGGCGGGCCGCATCATTGACTGCAAGTCCAAGGTGGTGATCACCGCCGACGAAGGCGTGCGCGCCGGCAAGAAGACCCCGCTCAAGGCCAACGTCGACGACGCCCTGACCAACCCGGAAACCAACAGCGTCCAGAAGGTCATCGTGTGCAAGCGCACCGGGGCCGACATCAAGTGGAACACCCACCGCGACATCTGGTTCGAGGACCTGATGAAGGTGGCTGGCAGCGTCTGTGCGCCGAAGGAAATGGGGGCCGAGGAAGCGCTGTTCATCCTTTATACCTCCGGCTCCACCGGCAAGCCGAAGGGCGTGCTGCACACCACCGGCGGCTACCTGGTCTACGCCGCGCTGACCCACGAGCGGGTATTCGACTACCGCCCGGGCGAGGTGTACTGGTGCACCGCCGACGTGGGCTGGGTCACCGGCCACAGCTACATCGTCTACGGCCCCCTGGCCAATGGCGCCACCACTGTGCTGTTCGAGGGCGTGCCCAACTACCCGGACGTGACCCGGGTGGCCAAGATCATCGACAAGCACAAGGTCAACATCCTCTACACCGCCCCTACCGCCATCCGCGCCATGATGGCCCAGGGCGATGCCGCGGTGGCCGGTGCCGACGGCTCCAGCCTGCGCCTGCTGGGATCGGTGGGCGAGCCCATCAACCCCGAGGCCTGGCACTGGTACTACAGCACCGTCGGCAAGGAACGCTGCCCTATCGTCGACACTTGGTGGCAGACCGAAACCGGCGGCGTGCTGATCAGCCCGCTGCCCGGCGCCACCGCCCTCAAGCCGGGCTCCGCCACGCGGCCGTTCTTCGGCGTGCAGCCGGCCCTGGTGGACAACCTGGGCAACCTGATCGAGGGGCCGGCCGAAGGCAACCTGGTGATCATCGATTCGTGGCCGGGTCAGGCCCGCTCCCTGTACGGCGATCACGATCGCTTCGTCGACACCTACTTCAAGACCTTCAAGGGCATGTATTTCACCGGCGACGGTGCGCGCCGCGACGAGGATAGCTATTGGTGGATCACCGGCCGGGTGGACGACGTGCTCAACGTGTCCGGCCACCGCATGGGGACCGCGGAGATCGAAAGCGCCATGGTCGCCCACGCGAAGGTGGCGGAAGCGGCAGTGGTCGGCGTCCCCCATGACATCAAGGGGCAGGGCATCTACGTCTACGTCACCCTCAACAGCGGCGAGGAGCCCTCCGAGCAGCTGCGCCAGGAACTCAAGGCCTGGGTGCGCAAGGAGATCGGCCCGATCGCGGTGCCGGACGTCATCCAGTGGGCCCCCGGCCTGCCGAAGACCCGCTCCGGCAAGATCATGCGGCGCATCCTGCGCAAGATCGCCACGGGCGAGTACGAGTCCCTGGGCGACATCTCCACCCTGGCCGATCCGGGCGTGGTGCAGCACCTGATCGACACCCATCGCACCATGCAGGCCGCCTGATCGGCGCCTGAGCGAGCCCGCTTCCCTGAAAGGGGAGGCGGGCTTTTTTATGGGCGCGGAATGGCGGCCATGAGACGCGACAGGCTGGCCCGGTGCTCGGGTGGATCGTGGCTTCAGCGCCTTCCACCGTAATGGATGCGCAGATAGCGCCTGGCTCCCCACCGTTCATACGCAAACCCGAAGAGCGGTCGAGCCAGGCTGTCTCTCAGTGAGCTTATACGTATCCCGGCCGGTCTGGCAGGGGAGGCTGGGCCGGTCCCCAATGGGGGCGGCTCAGGTGTCATTCTGTTTTATTCGAAAGTCGGCCCATTCGTTTCCGCATCTTTTTCCGAAAGAGGCTAGGGCGGCGCAAGGATGTCATCGACTACCCATTTCTGCGTCCAGCCAGACGAATATCGGCATTCGAGGTGCTGTTACGGCCGGTCGTACTCCGTAACGCCTGTGTTTCCGATTGGATCTTTCCAGGCCTCAGTTTCGTGTATCGTGCTGCTCCTGATGCGCGCCTTTATCATACAAGTCGATGTTTATTAAGGAGTTTGAAAGAAAGGCTCGGTTATTGCTTGGATACCGGGTTGTACGTTATGCCTGGTCAGTCACAATCCGTCCCGCCTGTCAATGCCGGCCCGCCAGGGTCCAGTCGCTTTTGTAATTACTTGTCGCATTGAGAAAATATCGGCTTTCCACCTCCCGATAGAATGCCGGACACCCAGCCGCAACGGGTCGCGCAGCTTCAGCGCGCGGCGCGTCGTCGTTACTCCTACAATTCACGCGCGGCGGCGTCCCCCTCGAGCTCGTCTGCCAGTCATACATTTGCCACACGAATCGGAGTCATAAGATGAAGAAGATCCTGCTTCTCGGCGCCCTGGCGCTGTCCGTCCTGTCACCCCTGACCATGGCCGACGACGCCAAGCCGCTGCGGATCGGTATCGAGGCCGCTTATCCTCCCTTCGCCTACAAGACCGCCGAAGGCACCATCGCCGGCTTCGACTACGACATCGGCAACGCCCTGTGCACCGAGATGAAGGTCGAGTGCAAGTGGATCGAGCAAGAGTTCGACGGCCTGATCCCGGCCCTGAAGGTCCGCAAGTTCGACGCCATCCTCTCGTCCATGTCCATCACCGACGAGCGCAAGAAGTCCGTGGACTTCACCGGCAAGTACTACTCCACCCCGGCCAAGCTGGCGATGAAGGCCGGTACCGAGCTCAAGGACCCGCTGGCGGACCTGAAGGGCAAGAAAGTCGGCGTGCAGCGCTCCTCGATCTACGACCGCTACGCCACCGAAGTCTTCGCCCCCGCCGGCGCCGAAGTGGTGCGCTACGGCTCCCAGAACGAAGTGTTCCTCGACCTGGCCTCGGGTCGCCTGGACGCCACCCTGGCGGACTCGGTGAACATCGATCAGGGCTTCCTCAAGACCGACGCCGGCAAGGGCTTCGCCTTTGCCGGGCCTGACTTCACCGACGAGAAATACTTCGGCGAAGGCCAGGGCATCGCGGTTCGCAAGGGCGACAAGGCCCTGGCCGACAAGATCAGCGCCGCCATCCTGGCCATCCGTGCCAACGGCAAGTACAAGGAAATCCAGGACAAGTACTTCCAGTTCGACGTTTACGGCAAGTAAGCGTCCGGCATTCGAGCAGCAGTTCCCTTCCCGGTGTCCGCCGGGGAGGGCGAGGATAAGGCGGGGCCCGCTGCGGGCCGTCGCCTCCCAGTCCGCGGGCGGGAGGTGAGCGCCGCGCTGCCTTGGGCTCTTCGTCCCTCAACACCTCATTCCGAGGACTCGAAATCATGCTGAACGGCTACGGTGCGACCATCGTCGAGGGTGCCTGGCTCACCCTGACGCTGGCGCTTTCTTCCATGGCGGTGGCGATCCTGCTGGGCCTGATCGGCGCGGCGTTCCGCCTGTCGCCCGTCCGCTGGCTGGCGCTGCTGGGCGAGGCCTACGCCACGGTGATCCGGGGCATTCCCGACCTGGTGCTGATCCTGCTGATCTTCTACGGTGGCCAGGATTTGGTGAACCGCGTCGCCCCGCTGCTGGGCTATGACGACTACATCGATCTGAACCCCTTCGCCTCCGGCGTCTTCACCCTCGGCTTCATCTTCGGTGCCTACCTGTCCGAGACCTTCCGCGGTGCCTTCATGGCGATTCCCAGGGGCCAGGGCGAGGCGGGCGCGGCCTACGGCATGAGCGGCCTGCAGGTGTTCTTCCGCATCCTGGTGCCGCAGATGATCCGCCTGGCGATCCCCGGCTTCACCAACAACTGGCTGGTGCTGACCAAAGCCACTGCGCTGATTTCGGTGGTGGGCCTGCAGGACATGATGTTCAAGGCGAAGAACGCCGCCGATGCCACCCGCGAGCCGTTCACCTTCTACCTCGCGGTCGCGGCGCTCTACCTGGTGCTGACCAGCGTGTCCCTGCTGGCCCTGCGCTACCTGGAAAAACGCTATTCCGCCGGCATCAAGACGGCCGAACTGTGAGCCGCGGAGCGAACCTATGATCTTCGATTACAACGTCATCTGGGAAAACCTGCCGCTGTACCTGGGCGGCGTGCTGGTCACCCTCAAGCTCCTGGCGATCTCCCTGGCACTGGGCCTGCTGGCGGCGATCCCGCTGGCCCTGATGCGGGTCTCGCGCCAGCCGGCAGTGAATCTCCCGGCCTGGCTCTACACCTACGTGATCCGCGGCACGCCGATGCTGGTGCAGCTGTTCCTGATCTACTACGGCCTGGCGCAATTCCCGGCAATCCGCGACAGCGTGCTCTGGCCCTATCTGTCCAACGCCACCTTCTGCGCGTGCCTGGCGTTCGCCGTCAACACCAGCGCCTACACCGCCGAGATCCTCGCCGGCAGCCTCAAGGCCACGCCCCATGGCGAGATCGAGGCGGCCAAGGCCATGGGCATGTCCCGCGGCAAGCTCTACCGGCGCATCCTGCTGCCGTCGGCCCTGCGCCGCGCGCTGCCGCAGTACAGCAACGAAGTCATCATGATGCTGCACACCACCAGCCTCGCTTCCATCGTCACGCTGATCGACATTACCGGCGCCGCGCGTACCGTGAGCTCCCAGTACTACCTGCCGTTCGAGGCGTACATCACCGCCGGTGCGTTCTACCTGTGCCTGACCTTCGTCCTGGTCCGCCTGTTCAAGCGCGCCGAGCGCCGCTGGCTGGCCTACCTCGCGCCGCGCAAGGCCTGAGGGGAGGGCCGCGGCGTGCAGCGCATCGATCACGACCTGCCCTGGGGCCTGCCGGGCACCCAGCGCCGGCTGACGGTGTTCCGCTTCGGCAGCGGCCCGCGCAAGGCCTACCTGCAGGCCTCGCTGCACGCCGACGAGTTGCCCGGCATGCGGGTGGCGGTGGAGCTGAAGCGGCGCCTGCGGGAGCTGGAAGCCGAGGGGCGCCTGCAGGGCGTGGTCGAACTGGTGCCGGTGGCCAATCCCATCGGCCTCGGCCAGGTGCTGCAGGGCGTGCACCAGGGGCGGTTCGAACAGGCCGGCGGGCAGAACTTCAACCGCGCATTCGTCGACCTGGCCGAGGCGCTGACGCCGGCGCATGCGGCGCGCCTGGGCGATGAGGCGACCACCAACGTGCGGCTGATCCGCGAAGCCATGCACATCGCCCTGGACGGCCTGCCGCCGGCTCGTTCGGAGTGGCAGGGGTTGCAGCGGCTGCTGCTCAAGCATGCTTGCGATGCCGACCTGGTGCTGGACCTGCACTGCGATTTCGAGGCCGTGGTCCACCTGTATCCGATCCCCCAGCAATGGCCGCGCCTGCGTTCCCTGGCGGCGCGCCTGGGGGCGGGCGCTGCGCTGCTGACCGAGGAATCCGGCGGCTACTCCTTCGACGAGGCCTGTTCCACGCCCTGGCTGCGGCTCTCGCGCCGCTACCCCGAGGCGGACATCCCGCTGGCCTGTCTCGCCGCCACCGTCGAGCTGGGTGGCATGGCCGACACCGGGGCGGATCAGGCTCGCGCCAGCGCCGAGGCGATCCTCGCGTTCCTGGCGGAGCAGGGCCTGCTGAGCGGCGACTGGCCGCCGGCCCCTGAGGCCTGCTGCGAGGCCACGCCCTTCGAAGGCACCGAATTCGTCTACCCGCCCCACGCCGGGGTGGTGAGTTTCCTCCGGCCGGTGGGGGCGTCGGTCAAGGCCGGCGAACCGCTGCTGGAGGTGATCGACCCGCTGGAGGACCGCCACAGCGTGGTGCGTGCTTCGGTGGACGGGGTGCTCTATGCCCGCGAGCGCCTGCGTTTCGCGCAGCCCGGTCTGTGGCTGGCCAAGGTGGCCGGCCGTCATCCCATCCGCAGCGGACGCCTGTTGAGCGACTGACATCTCCGCTTTCTTGAGAGCCCATACCATGTACAAACTCGAAGTCCAGGACCTGCACAAGCGCTACGGCAGCCACGAAGTGCTCAAGGGCGTCTCCCTGGCGGCGAAGGCCGGCGACGTGATCAGCATCATCGGCTCCAGCGGGTCGGGCAAGAGCACCTTCCTGCGCTGCATCAACATGCTGGAGCAGCCCTACGGCGGGAAGATTCTGCTCAACGGTGAAGAGCTCAAGCTGGTTCCGGGCAAGGAAGGCGCGCTCAAGGCGGCAGACCCCAAGCAGCTGCAGCGCATGCGCTCGCGGCTGGCCATGGTGTTCCAGCATTTCAACCTGTGGTCCCACATGACCGCCCTGGAGAACGTCATCGAGGCGCCGGTGCACGTGCTGGGGATGGCCAAGAAGGACGCCCTGGAAAAGGCCGAGCATTACCTGGCCAAGGTGGGTGTGGCCCATCGCAAGGACGCCTACCCGGGCCACATGTCCGGTGGCGAGCAGCAGCGGGTGGCCATCGCCCGCGCCCTGGCCATGGAGCCCGAGGTGATGCTGTTCGACGAGCCCACCTCGGCCCTGGACCCGGAGCTGGTGGGCGAGGTGCTCAAGGTGATGCGCGACCTGGCTCAAGAGGGCCGCACAATGGTGGTGGTGACCCACGAGATGGGGTTTGCCCGGGAAGTCTCGAACCAGCTGATCTTCCTCCACAAGGGTCTGGTGGAGGAGGCGGGCTGCCCGCGCGAGGTGCTGGCGAACCCGAAATCGGAACGGCTCCAGCAATTCCTGTCAGGCAGCCTCAAGTAATCGCCGCGCTGCGGCTAGAATGCCAGCCATGACAGCATCCGCCCAACGAATCGGTTTTCTCATCTGGCCCGGCACCAAGGCCATCACTCTGGCGCTGGCCGAGGAAGCGCTGCGCGTCGCGCGGCGGCTGCACCCGGACGCCCTCTACGAGCCGGCGTTCTTCCACGCCGAGCCGCTGGAAGGCGGCTGGTCGTTGCCGGGCGAGCCCTGGAACGGCCGCCTGGACGGCCTGCAGCGGCTGTTCCTGATCGCCGACGAGCCGCTGCTGAGCGTGTCGCAGCCGCTGTCCAGCGCTCTCAAGCAGCTGGTGCGCGGCGGGTGCGTGGTCGGCGCGCTGTCCGCCGGGGTCTATCCCCTGGCTCAGCTGGGGCTGCTCGACGGCTACCGCGCCGCCGTGCACTGGCGCTGGCAGGACGACTTCACCGAGCGCTACCCCAAGGTCATCGCCACCAGCCACCTGTTCGACTGGGACCGCGACCGCCTCAGCGCCTGTGGCGGCCTGGCCGTGCTGGACCTGCTGCTGGCCCTGCTGGCGCGCGACCATGGCGCCGAACTGGCCGGTGCAGTCAGTGAGGAACTGGTGGTGGAGCGCATCCGCGAGGGAGGCGAGCGCCAGCGTATCCCGCTGCAGAATCGCCTTGGCTCCAGCCATCCGAAGCTGACCCAGGCGGTGCTGCTGATGGAGGCGAACATCGAGGAGCCGCTGACCACCGACGAGATCGCCCAGCACGTGTGCGTGTCCCGGCGGCAACTGGAGCGGATCTTCAAGCAGTACCTGAGTCGCGTGCCCAGCCAGTATT
Source organism: Pseudomonas mangiferae (assembly GCF_007109405.1). GTDB lineage: Bacteria > Pseudomonadota > Gammaproteobacteria > Pseudomonadales > Pseudomonadaceae > Pseudomonas_T > Pseudomonas_T mangiferae. Next base: position 36,635 of record NZ_VJOY01000017.1, on the reverse strand, counting down.
ACCTCGAGCTGCGCCTGAACAAGGCGCGGCAGATGCTGATGCAGACCAGCAAGTCGATCATCCAGATCGGCCTGTCCTGCGGCTTTTCTTCCGGCCCGCACTTTTCCAGCGCCTACCGCAACTTCTTCGGGGTGACGCCCCGGGAGGACCGCAACCAGCGGCGCAGCGGCGGTAGTTTCGACAGCGCGCCCTCGGCCGCCGAGCGCGGCTGAAGCCCCAGGCCGGGATATATCCGCTCGTCTGCTGCGGGAGGGTGAGTCCCGCGGCTGGCGCAAGGCCATGGCCCACAGGGGCGACAGGTTCATTTTCGCGGCGCTCGGGCCAGGCGGGCCGTGGGCATCGACCTGTGTTCACAGGCGTCGGCGCGATCGGTTGGTTGTCGATCCTCTCGCTCGGTTCGAAATCGAACCTTCTGACTCGGCCCGCACCCTGATTTGAGCCATTCGCATCCCGGCGGTACGGACGTGCAAGAAGTCGGATATTTCCCGGTCTGTACTGTAGTGAAAATTTGCCAGCGCTGGCGCTCCCTCCCTGCCCAGCGTTTACACTGCGCCATTCCGACGGTTTTTGTCGCTTTGCCGTAAGCCGCGGAAAATCACGGGTTGCCGCTATAAGAAGTTGTCGCATGGCGGCAATGAAGGCCCCCGTGCAGTCCCTACAATCCTTCTCAATCGATAGCCGTTCAAGGCAGGAGAATCCCGATGTCTGTTGAGCATGCGCCGGTGCAACGCGCCGATTTCGACCAGCTGATGGTCCCCAACTACGCCCCTGCCGCCTTCATTCCGGTGCGTGGCCAGGGTTCCCGCGTATGGGACCAGAGCGGTCGAGAGCTGGTCGACTTCGCCGGGGGGATCGCCGTGAACGTCCTGGGTCACTGCCACCCGGCCCTGGTGGGCGCATTGACCGAGCAGGCCAACCGTCTGTGGCACGTCTCCAACGTCTTCACCAACGAACCGGCCTTGCGCCTGGCGAAGAAGCTCGTCGACGCCACCTTCGCCGAGCGGGTGTTCTTCTGCAACTCCGGCGCCGAGGCCAACGAGGCCGCCTTTAAACTGGCGCGCCGCGTCGCCCACGACCGCTTCGGGCCGGAGAAGCACGAGATCATCGCCGCGCTCAACAGCTTCCACGGGCGCACCCTGTTCACTGTCAGCGTCGCCGGCCAGCCGAAGTACTCCGACGGCTTCGGGCCGAAGATCCAGGGCATCACCCACGTCCCCTTCAACGACCTGGACGCCCTCAAGGCGGCCATCTCCGACAAGACCTGCGCCGTGGTGCTGGAGCCGATCCAGGGCGAGGGCGGCGTGCTGCCCGCCGAGCGTGCCTACCTGGAAGGCGCCCGCGCCCTCTGCGATGCCCACGACGCGCTGCTGATCTTCGACGAAGTGCAGACCGGCATGGGCCGTACCGGCGAACTGTTCGCCCACCAGCATTTCGGCGTCACCCCGGACATCCTCTCCAGCGCCAAGAGCCTGGGCGGCGGTTTCCCCATCGGCGCGATGCTGACCACCACCGAGGTCGCCAAGCACCTGGCGGTGGGTACCCACGGCACCACCTACGGCGGCAACCCGCTGGCCTGCGCCGTGGGCGAGGCGGTGATGGACGTGGTCAACACCCCCGAGGTACTGCAGGGCGTGAAGGACCGTGGCGAGCGGATGAGCGCCCGCCTGCGCGAGCTGGGCCAGCGCTACGGCGTGTTCAGCGACGTGCGTGGCCTGGGCCTGCTGATCGGCTGCGTGCTGACCGACGCCTGGAAGGGCAAGGCCAAGGACATCCTCAACGCGGCCGAGAAGGAAGCGGTGATGATCCTGCAGGCCAGTCCGGACGTGGTGCGCTTCGCCCCCAGCCTGGTGATCGACGACGCCGACATCGACGAAGGCCTGGCCCGCTTCGAGCGAGCCCTGGCCAAGCTGACGGCCTGACGCCTCGGGGCGCGCCGTGATGCTGGCGCGCCCTCGCGGCCCGGCGCGTTTCCCGACGCGCTTCAACGTTCATGCGTGACCGGCGCGAGCCGGTTTTCTCCGGGCGATCCGCAGTGCCCGGAGCTTTTCTTGAGAGGAGTGACACCATGCTGGTGATGCGCCCTGCGCAAATGTCTGACCTGGCCGAAGTTCGGCGTCTGGCTGCGGACAGCCCGGTCGGTGTCACCTCGTTGCCGGACGACGACGACCGCCTGAAGGACAAGCTGCGCGCGTCCGAGGCCTCGTTCGCCGCGGAAGTCAGCTTCAATGGCGAGGAAAGCTATTTCTTCGTCCTCGAAGACATCGGCAGCGGGCGCCTGGCGGGTTGCTCCGGCATCGTCGCCTCGGCTGGCTATTCCGAGCCGTTCTACAGCTTCCGCAACGAGACCTTCGTGCACGCCGCCCGCGAGCTGAAGATCCACAACAAAATCCACGTCCTGTCCCTGTGCCACGACCTCACCGGCAACAGCCTGCTGACCAGTTTCTACGTGGAGCGGCCGCTGGTGGACACGGTGTTCGCCGAGCTGAACTCCCGCGCCCGCCTGCTGTTCGTGGCGAGCCACCCGGAGCGCTTCGCCGACTCGGTGGTGACCGAGATCGTCGGCCAGAGCGACGAGCAGGGGGACTCGCCGTTCTGGGACGCGGTGGGCCGCAACTTCTTCGACATGAACTACGCCGAGGCCGAGCGCCTGTGCGGCCTGAAGAGCCGCACCTTCCTCGCCGAGCTGATGCCCCACTACCCGATCTACGTACCGTTGCTGCCGGACAGCGCCCAGGAAGCCATGGGCCAGGTCCACCCCCGGGCGCAGATCACCTTCGACATCCTGATGCGCGAAGGCTTCGAGACCGACCACTACATCGACATCTTCGATGGCGGCCCGACCCTCCACGCCCGCACCTCCGGCATCCGTTCCATCGCCCAGAGCCGCGTGGTGCCGGTGCGCATCGGCGAGCCGGCGGCCAAGGGCGGTCGCTCGTACCTGGTGAGCAACGGCCTGCTGCAGGACTACCGCGCCCTGGTGGCCGAGCTGGATTGGGTGCCCGGCAAGCCGGTGACCCTGTCCATGGCCGCGGCCGAGGCCCTGGGGGTCGGCGAGGGCGCCAGCGTGCGCCTGGTGGCAGTTTGAGCAAACCCGTTCCAGGCCGACCGCCCGCGGTCGGCCCTCTCGCCCGTCACCAGCCGGCCCGTCGCCGGCGTGCGGCGTGAAACCCTTCCGGAGGATGTCATGATCGTTCGTCCCGTACGCAGCGCCGACTTGCCGGCGCTGATCGAGCTGGCGCGCAGCACCGGCGCCGGCTTGACCACCCTGCCGGCCAACGAGGAGCGCCTCGCCCACCGCGTCGGCTGGGCGGAGAAGGCCTTCAGCGGCCAGGCGGAGCGGGGCGACGCCGACTACCTGTTCGTGCTGGAGAACGACGACGGCCGGGTGGTGGGCATCTCCGCGGTGGCCGCCGCCGTGGGCCTGCGCGAGCCCTGGTACAACTACCGGGTCGGCCTCACCGTCAGCGCTTCCCAGGAACTGAAGATCTACCGCGAGATCCCCACGCTGTTCCTGGCCAACGACCTCACCGGCAATTCCGAGCTGTGCTCGCTGTTCCTCCACGCCGACTACCGCACCGGGCTGAACGGCCGCCTGCTGTCCAAGGCACGCTTCCTGTTCATCGCCGAATTCCGCCAGCTGTTCGGCGACAAGGTGATCGCCGAGATGCGCGGCATGTCCGACGAGAACGGCCGCTCGCCGTTCTGGGAAAGCCTCGGCCGGCATTTCTTCAAGATGGAGTTCAGCCAGGCGGACTACCTCACCGGGGTCGGCAACAAGGCCTTCATTGCCGAGCTGATGCCCAAGTTTCCGCTCTATACCTGCTTCCTCTCCGAGGATGCCCGGGCCAGCATCGGCCGCGTGCACCCCGACACCGAGCCGGCCCTGGCGATGCTCAAGGGCGAAGGCTTCAACTACCAGGGCTACGTCGACATCTTCGATGCCGGCCCGGCCATCGAGTCCCCTACCGGGGCGATCCGCGCGGTGCGCGACAGCCAGGCGCTGGTGCTGGCCATCGGCACCCCGGGCGACGACGCCGAGCCCTACCTCGTGCACAACCGCAAGCGCGAGGACTGCCGCATCACCGTGGGCAACGCGCGCCAGGCCGCCGGCACCCTGGTGGTCGACCCCATCACCGCCCGCCGCCTGCAACTGAGCGCCGGCGATCAGGTACGCGCCGCCCCATTGTCGGCGCGCCCGGCCCAGGAACAGGAGAACAGCCGATGAGCACCCACTACATCGCCGGCCAGTGGCAGGCGGGGCAGGGCGAATCCCTGCACTCCCTGAACCCGGTGACCCAGGCGGTGATCTGGAGCGGCCAGGCCGCCAGCGCCGACCAGGTGAACGCGGCCGTGGAAGCCGCCCGGCGCGCCTTCCCGGCCTGGGGAAGGCAACCGGTGGAGGCCCGCATCGAGGTGCTGGAGCGGTTCGCCGAGGGGCTCAAGCGCCGTTCCGACGAACTGGCCCGCTGCATCGGCGAGGAAACCGGCAAGCCCCTGTGGGAGGCCACCACCGAAGTGACCAGCATGGTCAACAAGGTGGCCATTTCCATCCAGAGCCATCGCGAGCGCACCGGCGAGAAGCGTGGCCCCCTGGGCGACGCCACTGCCGTCCTGCGCCACAAGCCCCACGGCGTGGTGGCGGTGTTCGGCCCGTACAACTTCCCCGGCCACCTGCCCAACGGCCACATCGTCCCGGCGCTGCTGGCGGGTAACGTCGTGCTGTTCAAGCCCAGCGAGCTGACCCCCAAGGTCGCGGAGCTGACGGTGCAGTGCTGGATCGAGGCGGGCCTGCCCGAGGGCGTCCTCGGCCTGCTCCAGGGCGCCCGCGATACCGGCGTGGCCCTGGCCGGCCACGAGGGCCTCGACGGCCTGTTCTTCACCGGCTCCAGCCGCACCGGCAACCTGCTGCACAGCCAGTTCGCCGGCCGTCCCGACAAAATTCTCGCCCTGGAAATGGGCGGCAACAACCCGCTGGTGGTGGACCAGGTCCAGGACTTGGACGCCGCCGTCTACGCCATCACCCAGTCGGCCTTTATCTCCGCCGGCCAGCGCTGCACCTGCGCACGTCGCCTGCTGGTGCCCGCCGGCGAGTGGGGCGATGCCCTGCTACAGCGCCTGGTGGCCGTCAGCGCCACCCTCGAGGTGGGTGCCTACGACGCCCAGCCGGCCCCGTTCATGGGCGCGGTGATTTCCCTGAGCGCCGCCGAGCACCTGCTGGACGCCCAGCGCCGGCTGATCGCCCAGGGCGCCGGGGTACTGCTGGAAATGACCCAGCCGCTGCCCGGCGCGGCCCTGCTGACCGCCGGCATCCTGGACGTCACCGCGGTGCCCGAGCGGCCGGACGAGGAGTTCTTCGGCCCGCTGCTGCAGGTGATCCGCTACGCCGATTTCGACGGTGCCATCGCCGAGGCCAATGCCACCCGCTACGGCCTGGCTGCCGGCCTGCTGTCGGACTCCCGCGAGCGTTTCGAGCGGTTCCTCCTGGAAAGCCGCGCGGGGATCGTCAACTGGAACAAACAACTCACCGGCGCCGCCAGCAGCGCACCGTTCGGCGGGGTCGGCGCGTCCGGCAACCACCGCCCCAGCGCCTACTACGCCGCCGACTACTGCGCCTACCCGGTGGCCTCGCTGGAAAGCGAGCAACTGAGCGTACCGGCCAGCCTCAGCCCCGGCGTGCGGCTGTGAGCCGCGTCGATGCAGCACCCGGCCGCCGCCGCGGCCCCTACCGATACGAATGCGCCTTGGGAGCCTTGATATGAACGCCTATGAAGTGAATTTCGACGGTCTGGTCGGGCCGACCCACAACTATGGCGGTCTGTCCTTCGGCAACGTCGCATCCCAGAGCAACAGCCAGTCCATCTCCAGCCCGAAGGAAGCCGCCCGCCAGGGCCTGGCGAAGATGAAGGCGCTGATGGAAATGGGCTTCCAGCAGGGCGTGCTGGCCCCCCAGGAGCGGCCTGACGTCGCCGCCCTGCGCAGCCTCGGCTTCTCCGGCAGCGATGCCCAGGTGGTCGAGAAGGCCGCCAAGACCGCCATGCCGCTGCTGGCGGCCTGCAGTTCCGCCTCCAGCATGTGGACCGCCAACGCCTGCACCGTCAGCCCCGGCGCCGACACCGCGGACGGTCGCGTGCACTTCACCGCGGCCAACCTGAACTGCAAGTTTCACCGCAGCATCGAGCACCCCACCACCAGCCGCATCCTCGCCGCGATGTTCGCCAACGAGCGGCACTTCGCCCATCACGCGGCGCTGCCGGCGGTGAGCCAGTTCGGCGACGAGGGGGCGGCCAACCACACCCGCTTCAGCAAGCATTACGGCGAGCCGGGGGTGGAGTTCTTCGTCTTCGGGCGCAGCGCCTTCGACCGCCGCTTCCCGGCTCCGCAGCGCTACCCCGCGCGGCAGACCCTGGAGGCCAGCCAGGCCATTGCCCGCCTGCACGGGCTGGACGAGGCGGGAGTGGTGTACGCCCAGCAGAACCCGGCGGTGATCGACCAGGGCGTGTTCCACAACGACGTGATCGCGGTGGGCAACGGCGAAGTGCTGTTCCATCACGAAGACGCCTTCCTCGACAGCGACCGGGTCATCGCCGAGCTGCACGACAAGCTGGCCCGCCGCGGTGGCCGCCTGACCGCCGTGCGGGTGCCGCGGGAGGCCGTCACGGTGGATGAGGCCGTGCGTTCCTACCTGTTCAACAGCCAGCTGCTCAGCCGTGCCGATGGCAGCATGCTGTTGATCGTCCCGGAGGAGTGCCGCAATGACGAACGCGTCTGGCGCTACCTCTCCCAGCTCACCGCCGACGACGGTCCGATCCGCGAGGTGAAGGTGTTCGATCTCAAGCAGAGCATGCAGAACGGCGGCGGACCCGCCTGCCTGCGCCTGCGGGTGGCCCTGCGCCAGGACGAGCTGGACGCGGTGAACCCGCGGGTGCTGCTGACCCCGTCGCTGTACGACGAGCTGGTGGCCTGGGTCGACGCCCACTACCGCGATCGCCTGGTGGAAACCGACCTGGCCGATCCGCAGTTGCTGGTGGAGTGCCGGACCGCGCTGGACGAGCTGACCCGAATCCTTAAACTGGGCTCGGTATACCCCTTCCAAATCGATTGAGGCCGCTGTCGCGGAACTCCGCGCGGCCGGCGTGCCGCGCGACACCGCCGACCGCCGCCGGGAGCCTGACATGAGCGACGCCCTGCAACTGATCCTCGAAGACACCGACGGTACCCAGCTGGAAACCTCCTGCACCCGCTTTGCCGTGGTCTGGCAGGGGCGCGAGGTGTGGATCCAGCAGGCCGGCAACGGCCAGCTGCTGATCGGCGTGGACGTGGAGGACGGCGACACCGAGTACGCCAACCTGCTGCTGCGTCCCCTGGCCACCAACCTGGTCAGCCTGCAGCTGGAAATGGAACCGGCGGGCGAGGACGACGACGATGACCACGTCCACGGCCCGGACTGCAACCACTGACCTCGACGCCACCGCCGGAGACGCTCCATGCTCGCCCTTGGCAAACTGCTTGAACTGACCCTGGCCGGCCGCGAGCCGACCGAGAAGATTCAACTGACCGCCGGCGGCGTGCGCCTGCACTGGCTGGCGGAGGGCGCCCTGGAAGTGACGCCGGCGGCCGACGCCGACAACGGCCTCGACCTGCTGCTGTCCGCCGGTATCCACGGCAACGAGACCGCGCCCATCGAGTTGCTCGACCGTCTGCTGCAGGGCATCGCCCGGGGCGAGCTCAAGCCGCGGGCGCGGATTCTCTTCCTGCTGGGCAACCCGGAAGCGATGCGGCGTGGCGAGCGCTACGTCGAGAACGACATCAACCGGCTGTTCAACGGCCGCCACGGCGATGCCAGCGGGCCCGAAGCCCTGCGCGCCAACGAACTGGAGCACCTGGCCGCGGCCTTCTTCGCCAGGGCCGGCCGGCAGCGCCTGCACTACGACCTGCACACCGCGATCCGCGGCTCGAAGATCGAGCAGTTCGCCCTGTATCCCTACAGCGAAGGCCGTACCCATTCGCGCCAGGAGCTGGCCCGCCTGCGGGCGGCCGGGATCGAGGCGGTGCTGCTGCAAAGCAAGCCGGGCATCACCTTCAGCGCCTACACCTACGCCCGGCTGGGCGCGGAAGCCTTCACCCTGGAGCTGGGCAAGGCGCGTCCCTTCGGGCAGAACGCCGTGGTCAACCTGGACCGCCTGGAGGCGGGCCTGCGCAGCCTGGTGGAAGCGCGCGAGCAGTCTCCGGGTGACGACCTGGAGGGGCTGCAGGTGTTCGCCGTGGCTCGCGAGGTGATCAAGCACAGCGACCACTTCCGCCTGAACTTGCCCGACGACATCGAGAACTTCAGCGAACTGCCCCTGGGCTCGCTGTTGGCCGAGGACAGTGGCGGACGGCGCTGGACGGTGGAGGAGAGCGGCGCGCGGATCATCTTCCCCAACCCCAAGGTGAAGAACGGCCTGCGCGCCGGCATCCTGATCGTTCCCGCCGCGTTCTAGCCGGCGGAAGCGCACGGCGCCGCCCTTGTGGCATCCCGCGGGGCCGCATAGCATCGACGGCTTTGGTGTTTCCGAGGAGCCCGCCGTGAGCCTGATCGACCTGCGCAGCGATACCGTCACACAGCCCACCCTCGGCATGCGCGAAGCCATGCTGCGTGCGGACCTGGGGGACGACGTCTACGGCGAAGACCCTACCGTCAACCGCCTGGAGGCCAGCCTGGCCGAGCGCCTGGGCTTCGCCGGCGGCCTGTTCGTGCCCACCGGTACCATGAGCAACCTGCTGGGGTTGATGGCCCACTGCGAGCGGGGCGACGAGTACATCGTCGGCCAGCAGGCCCACACCTACAAATACGAAGGTGGCGGCGCCGCGGTGCTGGGTTCGATCCAGCCCCAGCCCCTGGACGCCGAGGCCGATGGCTCCCTCGACCTGGCAAAGGTCGCGGCGGCGATCAAGGCCGACGACTTCCACTTCGCCCGCACCCGCCTGCTGGCCCTGGAAAACACCATGCAGGGCAAGGTCCTGTCCCTGGACTACCTGGCCGCCGCGCGGGAGTTCACCCGGCGCCGGGGCCTGGCGCTGCACCTGGACGGCGCCCGCCTGTTCAACGCCTCGGTGGCCCTGGGGGTCGAGGCCCGCGAGATCGCCCGGCATTTCGACTCGGTGTCGGTGTGCCTGTCCAAGGGCCTCGGCGCGCCGGTGGGCTCGGTGCTCTGCGGCGACGCCACGCTGATCGGCAAAGCACGCCGGCTGCGCAAGATGGTCGGCGGCGGGATGCGCCAGGCGGGCATCCTGGCGGCGGCCGGGCTGTATGCCCTGGACCACCAGGTGGAGCGGCTGGCCGCGGATCATGCCCATGCCAGGCGGCTCGGCGACGGCCTGCGTGCCCAGGGCTTCGAGGTGGAGCCGGTGCAGACCAACATGGTCTACGTGGCCATCGGCGAGCGTGCCGACGCCCTCAAGGCGCACCTGCGCCAGCACGGCGTGGTGGTCAGCGCGGCCGCGCGTCTGCGCCTGGTTACCCACCTCGATGTAAGCGAGGCGGACATCGCACGGGTACTGGATGCCTTCGCCGCATTCGCCTGAGTTCGACGCCTGCGGGAACCGAGCGGCCCTATAGGGCGTGTCTATCGCGAAAGAGCTACCCGCCCGTGGCGAGGCCGATATAATGCGGCCTTTGCCGGCGCCCCCTGGCTGCCATTTTTCTGGAAAAATCAATGAAAAGCGCAGAAATCCGTGAAGCCTTCCTCCGCTTCTTCGAAGAGAAGGGGCATACCCGCGTCGCGTCCAGTTCGCTGATCCCGGCGAACGACCCGACCCTGCTGTTCACCAACGCCGGCATGAACCAGTTCAAGGACTGCTTCCTCGGCCTGGAGAAACGTGCCTACACCCGCGCCACCACCAGCCAGAAATGCGTGCGCGCCGGCGGCAAGCACAACGACCTGGAAAACGTCGGCTACACCGCGCGTCACCACACCTTCTTCGAAATGCTGGGCAACTTCAGCTTCGGCGATTATTTCAAGCGCGACGCCATCAGCTACGCCTGGGAGTTCCTGACCTCCGAAAAGTGGCTGAACCTGCCCAAGGACAAGCTCTGGGTCACCGTCTACGCCACCGATGACGAAGCGTTCGACATCTGGACCCGGGACGTCGGCGTGCCTGTCGAGCGCATGGTGCGCATCGGCGACAACAAGGGTGCTCCGTACGCCTCCGACAACTTCTGGGCGATGGGCGATACCGGCCCGTGCGGCCCCTGCACCGAGATTTTCTTCGACCACGGCGCCGACATCTGGGGCGGCCCGCCCGGTTCGCCGGAAGAAGACGGCGACCGCTACATCGAGATCTGGAACAACGTGTTCATGCAGTTCAACCGCACGGCGGACGGCGTCCTGCACCCGTTGCCGGCGCCCAGCGTGGATACCGGCATGGGCCTGGAGCGGATCAGCGCGGTGCTCCAGCACGTTCACTCCAACTACGAGATCGACCTGTTCCAGAGCCTGCTCAAGGCATCCGCCGAGGCCATCGGTTGCGCCAACGACGACGCGCCGTCCCTCAAGGTAGTGGCGGATCACATCCGTTCCTGCAGCTTCCTGATCGCCGATGGTGTGCTGCCCTCCAACGAAGGCCGCGGCTACGTGCTGCGGCGCATCATTCGCCGCGCCTGCCGCCACGGCAACAAGCTGGGGGCCAAGGGCACCTTCTTCCATAAAATCGTCGCTGCCCTGGTGGCGGAGATGGGCGAGGCGTTTTCGGAACTGGTGCAGCAACAGGCTCACATCGAGCGCGTGCTGAAGACCGAAGAAGAGCAATTCGCCAAGACCCTGGAGCAGGGCCTGAAAATCCTCGAGCAGGACCTGGCGGGCCTGGAAGGCAACCTCATTCCCGGCCATGTGGTGTTCAAGCTCTATGACACCTACGGCTTCCCGGTCGACCTCACCAACGACATCGCCCGCGAGCGCAGCCTGACCCTCGATGAAGAAGGCTTCGAGCGGGAAATGCAGGCCCAGCGCGAGCGCGCCCGTTCCGCCAGCGCCTTCGGCATGGACTACAACAGCCTGGTGAAGGTGGACGGCGAAACCCAGTTCACCGGCTACGCCGGCACCCAGGGCCAGGGTGCCGTGCTCGCCCTGTTCCGCGACGGGCAGGCAGTCGAAGCCCTGGAAGATGGCCAGGAAGGCGTGGTGGTCCTGGACCGCACGCCCTTCTACGCCGAGTCCGGTGGCCAGATCGGCGACAGCGGTTACCTGGAGGCCGATGGTGTTCGCTTCGAGGTGCGCGACACCCAGAAGGCTGGTGGCGCCTACCTGCACCACGGCGTGGTGGCCGGCGGCCGCCTGGGCAAAGGCCTGGCGGTGGAGGCGCGGGTCACCGCCGAGGTGCGCGACGCCACGGCGCTGAACCACTCCGCTACCCACCTGCTGCACGCCGCGCTGCGCCAGGTGCTGGGCGATCATGTACAGCAGAAAGGCTCGCTGGTGGACAGCCAGCGCCTGCGTTTCGACTTCAGCCATTTCGAGGCGATCAAGCCCGACCAGCTGCGCCAGCTGGAAGACATCGTCAACGCCGAAATCCGCAAGAACACCGCCGTCGAGACCGAGGAAACCGATATCGACAACGCCAAGCGCAAGGGCGCCATGGCCCTGTTCGGCGAGAAATACGGCGACCGCGTCCGCGTGCTGAGCATGGGCGGCGGCTTCTCGGTGGAATTGTGCGGTGGCATCCACGCTTCCCGCACCGGCGACATCGGCCTGTTCAAGATCGTCAGCGAGAGCGGCGTGGCGGCGGGCGTGCGGCGCATCGAGGCGGTCACCGGCGCCGCGGCCCTGGCTTACCTGAATGCTGCGGAAGAGCAGCTCAAGGAAGCTGCGTCCCTGCTCAAGGGCGGCCGCGACAACCTGGTGGACAAGCTGTCGGCGGTGCTGGAGCGCAATCGCCAGCTGGAAAAAGAGCTGGAGCAGCTCAAGGCCAAGGCCGCCAGCGCGGCAGGCGATGACCTTGCCGGCGCGGCTGTGGACGTGAATGGCGTGAAGGTCCTGGCCACTCGCCTGGACGGGCTGGACGGCAAGGCCCTGCTGGCCCTGGTCGACCAGTTGAAGAACAAATTGGGCAGCGCGGTGATCCTGCTGGGCGGCGAACTGGACGGCAAGGTGGTGCTGGTGGCGGGTGTTACCCAGGACCTGACCGCACGATTCAAAGCCGGCGACCTGATGAAGCAGGCGACCGCGGCCGTTGGCGGCAAGGGCGGCGGACGCCCCGACATGGCCCAGGGTGGCGGCACCGACGTGGCGCGCCTGGACGAGGCGCTGGCCACTGCCCGGGCCCTGGTGGAGGCAGCCGCCTGAGCCTCCCGGCGGGCCGCGCCTGGCGCGGCCCATTCCTGACCCCGCGGTAAAGCCTGTATGTGCGAGCCTTGGCAGTCCTGTCGAGTTGGATGTTTAATGAGCGCCCTTCGAGGGTTTAGGCGGCAGAGAAATGGCGTTGATCGTACAGAAGTTTGGGGGGACCTCGGTCGGCTCTATCGAGCGCATCGAACAGGTGGCCGAGAAAGTTAAGCGTTTCCGCGAAAGAGGCGACGACATTGTCGTGGTGGTATCTGCCATGAGTGGCGAGACCAACCGGCTGATCGACCTGGCCAAGCAGGTGTCCGATCAACCCGTTCCGCGCGAACTGGACGTCATGGTGTCCACCGGCGAGCAGGTGACCATCGCCCTGCTGGCGATGGCCCTGATCAAGCGCGACGTACCGGCCGTGTCCTATACAGGCAGCCAGGTGCGCATCCTCACCGACAGCGCTCATACCAAGGCGCGCATCCTGCAGATCGACGACCAGCGCCTGCGTGCCGACCTCAAGGCCGGGCGCGTGGTGGTGGTGGCGGGGTTCCAGGGGGTGGACGAGCAGGGCAACATCACCACCCTCGGGCGCGGTGGCTCGGACACCACCGGCGTAGCCCTGGCCGCGGCCCTCAAGGCCGACGAGTGCCAGATCTACACCGACGTGGACGGGGTCTACACCACCGATCCGCGGGTGGTGTCCCAGGCGCGGCGCTTGACCAAGATCACCTTCGAGGAAATGCTGGAAATGGCCAGCCTCGGTTCCAAGGTGCTGCAGATCCGCGCGGTGGAATTCGCCGGCAAGTACAACGTCCCGCTGCGCGTGCTGCACAGCTTCCAGGAGGGCCCGGGCACCCTCATCACCCTTGACGAAGAGGAATCCATGGAACAGCCGATCATTTCCGGCATCGCCTTCAATCGCGACGAAGCCAAGCTGACCATCCGTGGCGTGCCGGATACTCCCGGGGTGGCATTCAAGATTCTCGGCCCGATCAGTGCTGCCAACATCGAGGTGGACATGATCGTGCAGAACGTGGCGAACGATAACACCACCGACTTCACCTTCACCGTCCACCGCAACGACTACCTCGGCGCCCAGCAGGTGCTGGAGCGCACCGCCCAGGAAATCGGCGCCCGCGAAGTCAGCGGCGACACCAAGATCGCCAAGGTCTCCATCGTCGGCGTCGGCATGCGCTCCCACGCCGGTGTCGCCAGCCGCATGTTCGAGGCGCTGGCCAAAGAGAGCATCAACATTCAGATGATCTCCACCTCCGAGATCAAGGTCTCGGTGGTGATCGAGGAGAAGTACCTCGAGCTGGCGGTGCGTGCCTTGCACACCGCATTCGAACTGGATACGCCTGCCCATCAGGGCGAGTGAATCGAGCACTAACGGAAGGCGCGTCCTGCGCGCCTTCCATCCTGTTTGGCAGGCGCCCGGTGGAACTTTCTTTTTGCCGGCGCTGGTCAATACTGGGAGAAGGTCTCCAGTTTCATACTGTTACGGCGACCTTCACCTTCTTTTTTGCAGACTGTTGTTCTGAACTGTAATCCGTGAGGAGAAAGGAATGCTGATTCTGACTCGCCGGGTCGGAGAGACCCTGATGGTGGGTGACGACGTCACCGTCACCGTATTGGGCGTGAAAGGTAACCAAGTGCGTATCGGTGTGAACGCTCCCAAGGAAGTGGCCGTGCATCGTGAGGAAATCTACCAGCGCATCCAGAAAGAGAAAGGCGAGGAACCAAGCCACTAATTTTTCTCAAATTTTTGGCTTTGCAAACGGGGAAAACATGGTTATCATGCGCCCCGTGTTGCGGAGAGGTGGCCGAGTGGCCGAAGGCGCTCCCCTGCTAAGGGAGTACACCTCAAAAGGGTGTCGGGGGTTCGAATCCCCCCTTCTCCGCCATGTTTTGCGTTGTAGGTAGGGTCTGCAATCGGCGATGAGAATCGCCAAGTGCTTGACCGGTAAGTTGAAGTACCTATAATGCGCACGCTCAGCGCACTCGTAGCTCAGCTGGATAGAGTACCCGGCTACGAACCGGGCGGTCAGAGGTTCGAATCCTCTCGAGTGCGCCATATCGAAATGAATCGCAGCGATGGGATTCAGTCCGAAACCAGAGCGGTCTGGTATAGAAGTACCCACCACGCACTCGTAGCTCAGCTGGATAGAGTACCCGGCTACGAACCGGGCGGTCAGAGGTTCGAATCCTCTCGAGTGCGCCATACGCAAGAAGGCCTGCAGCGATGCAGGCCTTTTTCGTTTCAGCGCCTTTTTCCTTTCACGCAGCCATCCTCGTCGAAGCTCACGACCTGTTGCCGGCCGCTGCGCTTGTCCTGGTAGAGGTAGCGCATCCGCCCGTCCTGGCCGCTGACGCGGGTTGGTTTGCCGAGCGAACTCTCCACTTCCTTGCGGCTCATGCCGGCCCGTACTTCGTTTCGCACCTGGGCTCGCCTTCGTTCGGTTTCCGACAACCCGGTACCGCAGGTGCGTGCTTCCTGTATGCCGACGATGTGCATGCCCGCCGAGGCATTGGCGTGCTTGCGTCTGGGTGGAGATTTGCCGCGGCCTTTCTGGGCCAGGCGGCCTCCGGGCGGCGGGTTATCGGCTTTCTGCAAGGTCTGCGTGGCCGTGTGGGAGCAGCCCTGTTCGGTGAACAGGACATGTCCGCTGTCGTCCTCGCAACGGAACACCGTGGCAGCCGAAGAGGGTAGGGCGGGATAAAGGGAAAGTGCACATAACGTTACGCGTAGCCATCCAAGCATAGAACGTCCTCCATGACGAACCCGGATCAGCCTAGGCGAAAATCGGGCGAGCGCCAGCGCTTTTCCGATTTCCTCCTTTGTGTAAAGGGTGTGAGCGCGGCGTTCAGCTTTCTGTCGCAAGCGGTTGTTTGTTCGCCATTTTGTCACGCGGAAACGGCATGGGCGGTGTATCATTCCGAAGCCAGCCCCGCCGGGGCTCATGGACTCCCACCATGGACTTACCCAGTAGTTGCTCATTACCTCGATTACTTGATCGCGTAACGACCGATTGATCCCCGAGCGTGTTCTGCCGCTGGGGGTGGAGCGCGCTATGACTGAAGTAGAAGCCAAGAAGCCGCAAGAAAGTCTGCAGGATCGCCTGTCCCAGGTGGTCGAACTGCTGCACCGCCACAAGCTGGTGGAAGACCTTACTCATCGCCAGGAAGGTCATCACCAGGATCGCGTGGAAAACCTGGTACACCGGCAGAATCTCGTCGAGCTGCAACGCAAGCTCGACGAGCTACACCCCGCCGACATCGCCCACATTCTCGAAGCGCTGCCCCTCGATGACCGCCTGACCGTCTGGCAATTGGTCAAGGCCGAGCGGGACGGCGACATTCTGCTGGAAGTCTCCGACGCGGTCCGGGAAACCCTGATCGCCGACATGGAGGATCATGAGCTGCTCGCCGCCGCCCGGGACATGGATGCGGACGAGCTGGCCGACCTGGCGCCCGAGCTGCCCCGGGATGTCGTGCTCGAGCTGATGGAAAGCCTGGACGCCCAGCAGCGGGAGCGTGTCCGTTCAGCCTTGTCCTACGACGAGGATCAGGTCGGCGCGCTGATGGACTTCGAGATGGTTACCATCCGTGATGATGTCAGCCTGGAAGTCGTGCTGCGCTACCTGCGTCGCTTGAAGGAATTGCCCGGTCATACCGACAAGTTGTTCGTCGTGGATTACGACGGTGTGCTGAAAGGTGTGCTGCCGATCAAGCGGCTGCTGGTCAACGATCCCGATAGAAAAGTCGTGGACGTGATGGCGAACGATCCGGTGAGTTTCCACCCGGATGAGGACGCCTACGAAGCAGCCCAGGCGTTCGAACGTTATGACCTGGTTTCCGCGCCTGTCGTGGACAAAGGTGGCAAGCTGATCGGGCGCCTCACCATCGATGAGATGGTCGACCTGATTCGGGAAGAAAGCGAAAGTGAAGTGTTGAACATGGCGGGTCTGCGCGAAGAGGAAGATATCTTCGCGTCGGTCTGGAAGTCGCTGCGCAACCGCTGGTCATGGCTTGCCATCAACCTCATCACCGCCTTCCTCGCCTCCCGCGTCATTGGCTTGTTCGAAGGCTCCATCGAGCGCCTCGTGGCCCTGGCGGCGCTGATGCCCATCGTGGCGGGGATCGGGGGGAATTCCGGCAACCAGACCATTACCATGATCGTGCGCGCCCTGGCATTGGACCAGGTGAGTACCGGCAACACGGCTCGGTTGCTGCGCAAGGAGCTGGCGGTGTCGCTGATCAACGGAGTGGTATGGGGCGGGGTGATCGGCCTGGTTGCCTATACCCTCTACGACAGCTGGTCCCTTGGCGTGGTCATGACGGCAGCGATGACCCTGAACCTGTTGCTCGCCGCGCTGATGGGCGTATTGATCCCTATGACCCTGATTCGGCTGGGCAAGGATCCGGCGATGGGCGCCAGTGTGATGATTACCGCCATGACCGACAGTGGCGGTTTCTTCATTTTCCTTGGCCTCGCGACCCTGTTCCTGCTCTAGCAGAAACAAAAAAGCCGGCAAAAGCCGGCTTTTTGTTTTTCTAACTGCTCATCATGCTTCGGCGGCAGCCAGTTCAGCGTCATGAGCGATCAGGGCAACCAGTGCATTCTGCTGGCGACGGGACAGCTGACGAAAGCGCTGCAGCAATTCCCGCTCATGCAGCGAAAGCTCGGGGCTGTCCAGGCGAAGGGCCATGCCTTCTTCGAGAGCGCCTTCCTGCAGCATGCTCTGTTCGAGGCGGGCGATGATTTCGGAGTTCATGCTGCGATGATGGTTACGAGCCACATCGGCGATGCGCTCACGCATGCCTTCTGGCAAGCGGACCACGAATTTGTCAGCCGTACGACTGGAATAGATAGCCTGTTTCATAGGGCGCATACGTTTAAACCGGTTAGTTCAGGAGAGCGATGCTAGCGATGAGCTACAAGATCGTCACCGTTGGACCACCTGTAGCTACAACCGTTCAACTAACCTCGCGATCGCCGTCAATAACACCTTGGTCTAGACCAAATATCATTTTATTGACGTCAAATCTGTGTCGATTGTGGGCCTCGTAGAGGCTTTTTGCTAGCACCAATCATCCGTTTTGCGATTCACTAGACAGAACGAGCGTGCCAGCTTTCGAGGCCACACAGTCTAGGCGTCTTGAGGATTTTGAAAACCCGGAGAAGCCCGATTTTTATCCAATTCGTGACCACGCTCTCGCTCCAGCCGAGCGGGTAGACGAACGCCAGTCGCTACGTCGCAATGCACTCGTTGAAACGTACGGTAGAAAAGGCAGGTTGTGAAAAGTTGCCGGTAGAAGATCAGCGCAATACGGGATCGAACTTGATCTTTCGTCCTACCACCAGTGCACCGATGAAAAGGGCGGCGAAGCAAGCGACAGCGAAGGTACCGAAGGTGTCAGCCCATTCGACTTGGGGAGGGGTCAACGCAACGCTGACGGTGGTGAGAATAGTCAGCATCAGGAACAGCAGGGCTGATTTCGACATATCACGATCCTGTCAACGAATAGAAAAAGGCCTGAACTCCATTGTTCGTTAGAACACAAACCGTTCATTGCGCTTGTCTTGCCAGGCTTGGACGTCGACGTCGCTGACTTGAGTATGGCGGGTAGCCAGAGACGCATGGCGGACGTTCAGCGGGGCGACATTGGCGCGAGCTTGCTGAAGCAATTGATGAGCGTGGTGCTGGGCAACTTCTTCGGAGGGAGCGAGGACCAGGGTGGCCAGCAGAGTGAAGAGCATGGCGCCAACCAGTGCGATAACTGTGTCCATCGTGTGCTCCGTCATCATCTGAATTGAAAAGTTAGGATGACTAGAGCAGATGGCGTGCCAGCTTTTTTCCTGATTTTTTTCCTTTTATATCAATCGCTTGCGAATAAAACTACACATTTCCGCAATGCACTATGCACGAGTACATTTTTTTCAGATTGCATTTTGCATGGTGTCGACTTCGCTGTTAGCCAAGCACCGACCCTAAGCGCGCTAGCCGAGCGGCAGTTCGGTCGTTCGTTTCACCTCGCTCATGGCGATATGGGAATGGGCTTCCAGCACGTGGGGTCGTTGCAGCAGGTGATCACGCAGGAAACGTTCATAGCCGGCGATGTCCCGCGCCACTACCTTGATCAAGAAGTCGAACCCGCCCGCCATGGTGTAGCACTCCAGCACCTCGGGATAATCGACGATCGCGTCCTCGAACTCCTTGAGGTTGTTCCGGCCATGTGCGGACAGCTTCACGTTGACGAAGACCGTGATGCTCAGCCCAAGGCGCCTCGGGTTGAGTAAGGCCACCTTGCGTTCGATGTAGCCTTCCTGCTGCATGCGATGGATGCGTCGCCAACAGGGTGACTGGGAGAGGTCGACCCGTTCGGCGATGTCCGCGGCGGAGAGGTCGGCGTTGCGTTGCAAGAGCCCGAGAATCTTTCGATCCAGGCTACTCAGCGAGTCCTGCATGAATGTTCCCTTTTCTTGTCATTGTGGGAATGAAACATGCGCAATGGTGGCGTCTGTCGGCGCAATTAGAAAGAAAAAACCGAGACTGACCCGTCATATTTTCTCCGCCGCCGGACGAAGCGTTCCGGCTCGCTCACCTTGCACTGGCTGCCATAAGAACAACAGGGAGCACCACATGTATCGCCTCTGGATGCCGCTCCTTGCATCGACCGCCGCACCGATGGGGCTTTTGCCGAGCCGGAGCAGGGTGCCTGCCTCATCTTTCCGAACGCTCCGCTTTTCCTATTCTCTCTCGCCTATGCGCCGCCCGGCATCGAGATCGGCTCGCGCTGCGCAGACCTTTGGGAGAGCGGTGCCCGGTCCCATCCCGCATTGCCCAGGAGTGAAGCATGTCCGTTTTTTCCCATGTCGAGTTCGACCAGCATGAACGCGTCGTGTACGGCTACGACAAACGTTCCGGCCTCAAGGCCATCATCGCCATCCATGACTCGCGCCTTGGCCCGGCCTTGGGTGGATGCCGCATGTGGCCTTATGGGTCGGACGAGGAAGCGCTGCGCGACGTACTGCGGCTGTCGCGCGGGATGACCTACAAATCGGCCCTGGCCAAGCTGCCCCTGGGGGGCGGAAAGGCGGTGATCATCGGTGACCCCCGCACCGACAAGAGCGAAGCGCTGTTCCATGCCATGGGCGATTTCGTGGAAAGCCTGGGTGGGCGCTACATCACCGCGGCGGACTCCGGCACCGGCGTGGCGGAAATGAGGTTGATGAGCGAGCGGACACGCCACGTGGGCGGCGCGGAGCAGCGCGAGGCGTTCGGCGGCGGCCTGCGCGAGGGTGATCCGTCGCCTTCCACTGCCTATGGCGTCTTCATCGGCCTGCAGGTGGCCGTGGCCCATCGCCTGGGTCGCCACGACCTGAAAGGGCTCAAAGTGGCAATCCAGGGCGTCGGCCAAGTGGGCTTCGGCCTTGCCAGGCACCTCAAGGATGCGGGGGCCGAGCTGTGGGTCAGCGATATCCAGGAAAGCAACGTGCACCGCGCCGTGGACGAACTGGGCGCCACCGCGGTGGGTCAGCAGGACATCTACGGCCTGGACGTGGACGTGTTCGCGCCGTGCGCCATGGGTGGCATCCTCAATCCGCAGACGCTGGAAGCCCTGCGAGCGCCGGTGATTGCCGGGGCGGCCAACAACCAGCTCGCCGATGCACGACTGGCGGAAGAGCTGCAGCGGGACGGTCGCCTGTATGCGCCGGACTACGCCATCAACGCGGGCGGCATTATCGACGTGTGCTACGAGCGCACCGGTGGCAGCACGGAGGCCCTGAAGGCGCATATCGAGGGCATCGGCGACACGCTGGCGCAGATCTTCCAGCGCGCCGACGCGGAAGGGCGCACCACCGCGGCGGTTGCCGACCAGTTGGCCCGCGAGCGTCTGAAGGCCGGGCGCTAGGACTTCCAGCCGCGAATCGCGGCATGACAAACCCCGGCATGATCGTTAACATGCCGCCCGGCGCCGCGCTCGCGGCGCCTTCGGGTCCCCTTAGTTCAATGGATAGAATAAGCCCCTCCTAAGGGCTAGATGCTGGTTCGACTCCAGCAGGGGACGCCATCCGGCCCGTCTTTCCTCTTGCACCGCATTCCTTTCTGTTCTCACGCACGCAGCAAGCGCAGGCCGTTGAATACCACCAGCAGGCTCACTCCCATGTCGGCGAACACTGCCATCCACATGGTGGCATCCCCGGCCAGGGTGACGGCGAGGAAGACCGCCTTGATACCCAGGGCCAGGGCGATGTTCTGCCGCAGCACCCGGGCGGTGCGCCGGGACAGCCGCACGAACTGCGGGATCTTGCGCAGGTCGTCGTCCATGAGGGCCACGTCCGCGGTCTCGATGGCGGTGTCGGTCCCGGCAGCGGCCATGGCGAAACCCACCTGCGCCCGCGCCAGGGCGGGGGCATCGTTGATGCCGTCGCCCACCATGCCGACATGGCGCCCCTCGGCCTGCAACGCTTCCACGGCGCTGCGCTTGTCGTCCGGCAGCAGGTCGCCTCGGGCCTGGTCGATTCCCGCCTCGGCGGCAATGGCGGCGGCGGTGTGGGCGTTGTCGCCGGTGAGCATCACGGTCTCGATGCCCAATTCATGCAGCGCGACGATGGCCTGGCGGCTCGATTCCTTCAGGGTGTCGGCCACTGCGAACAGAGCCAGGGCCGCTTCCTCGTCACACAGTACGACGACGGTACGGCCCTGACGCTCGAGCCGTTCCAGGTCCGCCTCGATCCGCGGTGAGCAGAAACCCAGGGCCTCGACCAGCCGATGGTTGCCCAAATGGTAGCGCTTGCCCTCCATGCGTCCCCGGACACCCTGGCCGGGCAGGGCGGCGAAGTCTTCCACCGGTCTCGCCTCGCCGTCATCGGCCTTGGCCACGGCGCGCGACACGGGGTGGTCCGAGCGGCGCGCCAGGCTGGCAGCCAATACCCGGGCGAGCGCTTCGTCCTGGCCCTCCTTCAGTGGGATCACGTCGGTGAGCACCGGTTTGCCATGGGTGAGGGTGCCGGTCTTGTCCAGGGCCAGGCAGTTCAGGTGCCGGCCGCTTTCCAGGTACACGCCGCCCTTGATGAGAATGCCCTTGCGGGCGGCCGCGGCCAGGCCGCTGACGATGGTCACAGGAGTGGAAATCACCAAGGCGCAGGGGCAGGCCACTACCAGCAACACCAGGGCGCGGTAGAGCCAGTCCGACCAGTCCTGGGCGAACAGCAGGGGCGGCAGCAGCGCCACGGCCAGCGCCAGGAGGAAGACCGCGGGCGTGTAGATGCGCGAGAAGCGGTCGACGAAACGCTGGGTCGGCGCCCGGGTACCCTGGGCTTCCTCCACGGCGTGGATGATCCGGGCCAGGGTGCTGCCGCTGGCGGTGGCGGTGACGCGGTATTCCAGGGCGCCGGACTGGTTGATGGTGCCGGCGAACAGCGTGTCCCCGGGTGCCTTTTCCACCGGCAGGCTCTCTCCGGTGATGGGCGCCTGATCCACCGTGGACTGCCCCTCGGTAACCACGCCGTCCAGGCCGATGCGCTCGCCTGGGCGAACCCGCACTTGGCTATCCACGGCGACCCGCGACACGTCCATTTCTTCCCAGGCGCCATCGCCCTGCAGCACGGTGGCCCGTTCCGGCGTCAGCTCCAGCAGGCCGCGGATCGCCCGGCGCGCGCGGTCCAGGGACAGCGCCTCGATCCGCTCCGCCAGGTTGAACAGCACCATCACCATGGCCGCTTCCGGCCATTGGCCGATCAGCACGGCGCCGGTCACAGCGATGCTCATCAGCGCATTGATGTTCAGGTTGCGGTTCTTCAGCGCGATCCAGCCCTTGCGGTAAACGCCCAGTCCGTTGGACAGGATCGCCAGGAGGGCGAGGGCGGCGGTCACCCAGGCGGGGGCGGCACCGGTGAAATGCACCAGTTCGGCAGCCAGCGCGGCCATCGCGCCGAGTACCAGCGGCCACGAGGGTTTGCGCTCCGGCGACGCGACCGTCGACTCGGCGTTCGTGGTCTCTTCCTGCGGCTGCGGATCGAAGCCCAGTGCGCGAATCTCCTCGAGGGCCGCCTCCAGAGCCTCGGGCTCGTGCTGGATCAGCAGGGTGCGCTGCAACAGGTTGAACTCCAGCCCATTGACCCCTGGCACCTTGGCCAGGGCCGTGCGGATCAGGCGTTCCTCGGTCGGACAGTCCATCTGGGCGATCCGTATCCGACTCTGGCCCTTCTCATCCAGCGGTTCGGCGGTCATCCCCAGGTCGGCGACGGCCTGGACCAGGGGCGCGGTATCGGGCAGGGCATGCCAAATACCCAGGGTGCGCTGCAACAGATTGAAGTCGAGGCGCTCGACGCCACGCATCCGGCCCAGCCCGTTCTGGATGAGGGTTTGCTCAGTAGGGCAATCCATCTGACGGATGCGAAAACGACTCAGGCGAGCATTGGCGGACAAACTGGCCGGACGTTCGTCTGCAGGGGCGTCGGTCGCGCTAGCGGCAGCCGCGGGGTCGCCCCCATGCTCAGGATGGTCATGGTCATGGTCATGGTCATGGTCATGGTCATGGTCATGGTCATGAGGGTGCGGGTGGGTCGTTGCCATGGGAACGGTCTCGAAAGGGCCTGTTGCGCAGTGAACACCCTGTAGCCACTATAGGGTCAAGCGGCCTTGGAGAGACTTCATGAAAATCGGCGAACTGGCTCGACTCACCCACTGCCAGGTGGAAACCATTCGCTACTACGAGCGGGAAGGGCTGCTGGACGCTCCCGAACGCAGCGAGGGCAACTATCGGGTCTACGATGACGCCCATATGGAGCGGCTCACCTTCATCCGCAATTGCCGCGGGCTGGACATGACCCTGGATGAAATCCGCAGCCTGCTGGCACTGCGGGACGAGCCGCGACGCAATTGTGTCGAGGTGAACTCGCTGATCGATGCGCACATCGACCATGTCCAGGTACGGATTACCAGCCTCCAGGCCCTGCAGGCGCAACTGGTGGCGTTGCGGGGGCGTTGCAATCAGGACGGGCCCGAAGCCCCGTGCAGCATCCTGCAGCGGCTCAATACCAGTGGCAGTGTCGCTGCCGTGGAGGGGGAGCCCTCCCACGTCGGCAACAGTCACGCCCATTGAGTTTTGCTCGCTGCCGAGGGGCAATCGTCCGGGTGACGCAGTTGTCACCGCCGGTGTCGCTCCTCTGCTTGAAATCTTGAACAAGCGATGCGTATTTTGTTCGCGCCGTCTGTTCGACGGTTGCCAACAAGGATAAGAACTCATGACTACCGTAGGCCGCAGCCCACTCGCCGAGCGACTGGCCGGCATCGACGAAATCGAATGCGTGACGCCCGATCTGAACGGCGTGCCGCGTGGCAAGGTGATGACCGGGGAAGGTTTCCTCAGCGGGCGGCGCCTGCAGTTGGCCCGTGGCGTGCTACTGCAGTGCGTGATGGGTGGCTACCCGCCGGCGCGCTTCTACGGCAGCGACGATGGCGACCTGGCGCTGATCGCCGATCCGGAGCAGATTCACCCGTTGCCCTGGAGCGATACCCCGCGCGCCCTGGCCATCTGCGATGGCATCGAGCTGAATGGCCAGCCGTCGGGCCTCTCCACCCGCTGCCTGCTCAAGGACGTGGTGCGCCGCTACACCGAGCGCGGCTGGCAGCCGATCGTGGCGACCGAGCTGGAATTCTTCGTCTTCGCGCCCAACACCGACCCCCATGGGGACTTCCACGCCCCGCTGGGCCTGGACGGTCGCCGGGAGGACGGCTGCTCGGCCTTCAGTGTCTCGTCCAACAACGGCCTGCGGCCATTCTTCAATGAGGTGTATCGCTGCATGGCCGCGCTCGGCCTGCCTCGCGACACCTTCATGCACGAGATGGGCGTCAGCCAGTTCGAGATCAATCTCTGGCACGGCGATCCGTTGCTGCTGGCCGACCAGACCTTCCTGTTCAAGCACATGCTCAAGGAAGTCGCGCTCAAGCACGGCATCACTGTGGTCTGCATGGCCAAGCCCCTGGCCAAGACCCCGGGCAGCTCCATGCACATCCACCAGAGCGTGGTGGAGCAGGCCAGCGGCCGCAACCTGTTCAGTGACGCCAACGGCGAGGCGTCGGCGGCGTTCCGGCACTTCATCGGTGGTCAGCAGGCGGCCCTGGCGGACCTGACCCTGTTGTTCGCGCCCCACGTGAATTCCTACCATCGCCTGTGCAATCCCTACGCCTCGCCCAACAATGCCTGCTGGTCCCACGACAACCGCGCCGCCGGCCTGCGCGTGCCTGCCAGCGGTCCGGACGCGCGGCGCCTGGAGAACCGCCTGCCGGGGGCCGATGCCAACCCCTACCTGGCCATCGCCGCCAGCTTGGCCGCGGGCTTCCACGGCCTGGAGCGTGAACTGGAGCCAAGCGAGGCAATCCAAGGGGAGTTCGAGGTGCCCGACGCGCTCAGCCTGCCGTGCACGATGTTCGATGCCCTCACTCGCCTGAAACGCAGCCAGTTGGCTCGTGACCTGTTCGGCCACGAGTTCATCGAAGGCTACGTTGCCAGCAAGTCCATGGAGCTGAGCAGTTTCCTCGACGAAATCACGCCCTGGGAGCGTCGCGTACTCGCCGCCCAGGCGTGAACCTCTGACGGGCCGCCACCCAGGCGGCCCGTGTCATCGGCGGTCATTCCTGGAGTTTCGATGCGTACCTTGGTGGCTTTTCGTGCGTTGTACTTCGCCACGCTGTTGATGCTGATGGGCTCCGGCCTGCTTAGCACCTATCTGGCCCTGCGGCTGGCGGCCGAACAGGTGGATGGACTCTGGGTCGGCGCGCTGATGGCGTGCAACTATATAGGGCTTGCGCTCGGCGGGAAGCTCGGTCACCGATTGATCGGCCGGGTCGGCCACATCCGTGCCTATGTGGCCTGCGCCGGGGTCGTCACGGCCGCGGTGCTCGGGCATGGCCTGATCGCCTGGCTGCCTGCCTGGCTATTCCTGCGCATGCTGGTGGGCGTGGGCATGATGTGTCAGTACATGGTCATCGAGAGCTGGCTCAGCGAGCAGGCAGAGCCCAGTCAGCGCGGCAAGGTGTTCTCCGGCTACATGGCCGCGTCCTATTTCGGGCTGATCCTCGGCCAACTGGTGCTGGTGGTGCACCCGCATCTGGGTCTGGAGCTGCTGATGCTGGTTGCGCTGTGCTACGCCCTGTGCCTGGTGCCGGTGGCTGTCACTCGCAAGATCCACCCCGCGCCGCTGCGTCCTGCCCCCATCGGGCCGCGCTTCTTTATCAAGCGGGTGCCCCAGTCCCTGACCACGACCCTGACCGCGGGCCTGATCATCGGGTCGTTCTACGGCCTGGCGCCGCTCTATGCCAACGCCCAGGGCCTGGCCAACGAAAAAGTCGGCTTGTTCATGGGCAGTTGCATCCTGGCGGGGCTCCTGGTGCAGTGGCCGCTGGGCTGGTTGTCCGACCGCAAGGACCGGGCGCTGCTGATCCGCATCGCCGCCATCCTGCTGGCGCTGGCCGCCTTGCCCCTGGCCCTGATGCCAAACGTGCCGCTGGCGTTGTTGCTGCCCCTGGGATTCCTGGTGAGCATGCTGCAGTTCTCCCTCTACCCGCTGGCGGTGGCGTTTTCCAACGACCATGTGGAGGCGGAGCGACGGGTATCGCTGACCGCCATGCTGTTGATCACATTCGGCGTAGGCGCCAGCATCGGCCCCTTGCTGGCGGGCGCCCTGATGAAAATGGTCGGGGCGAACCTGCTCTATGCGTTTTTCAGTGTCTGCGGGGTCATCCTGGCGTTGCGGGTGCATCCTGGCGCGGTCACCGGCTTACACCGGGTGGACGAGGCGCCGCTGCACCACGTGCCGACGCCGGACAGCATGACCAGTTCGCCCCTGGTGGCGGCCCTTGACCCCAGGGTCGACGAGCAGGATGTACAGCAGCAGATGCAGGTGAGCGAGCCGACCCCTGCGGACAGCGCGGATTCGCCCGCGGAAGCGCCAAAGCCGAGCGACTGAAGGGGCGCTGCCGCCTGACTTGGTCTCAGAGATCGTCTTTATCGGTGCGCCGCGCTTCGCGCTGCAGTTGATAGACGAAGCGTTCGATATTGCGTTGCTCGAGCCCGCCGATGCGGTGGAAGCGTGTGCCGGCGAAGGTGGCATCGAGCTTCACGTCATGGACCGCATGGCGTATTTCGATGGGGGTCACCAAGGTACCGAACGGCAGCTGGATGGTGAGCCGCTCGTAGACTTCCCCGCTGTGAAGGCGAGCGCTGATATCGCCCGGGAAGCGCAGTTTGCACCCGGTCGCCGAGATGTCGATCAACTGGCCTTTCAACACCAGGGACAGGCGCTCGCCGCTCAGCTCGACGCTTACCGGCTGGCCGGGCAGGGTGATGGCCCGGTAGGCATTGCGTCGCTGGTGATACAGCATCTCCGTGGGCAGGGAGCACCAATAGCAGCGGGTTCCTTCCAGCTCACCGATGTCCGCGGGCTGGTCGCAATCCCAGGCGATCCGCACGCCGTCGTGGGACGACTCCACATGGAACAGCTCGCCGTTGTTCAGGAAGCGCTCGCCGTCGGAGGGGATCATTTCGTCCAGGGCCAACAGGCCGCGGTCGCGGTCCACCTCCACCAGGTAGGTGCGGAACTGCTGGTTGCGTTCATGGAAGGTGATGATCAGCGGGTCGTGGTTCTGGAGCAATTGGCGCAGGTTGGCGTGGATCTCCACCGGTGTCTTCAACACCTTGGGTGGCTGAGGGCTATTGATCGGGTCGGACACGGTCCAGGATTCTCCCCAAGCGCGCGGAGCGGCAGCACGGGAAGCGCGGCGGGGCCGGCGACCTTGGTGCTCTTGTTGTTATCACGCCTGGCTGAGCGGGCGCTGCTGGGCGATTCTAGCGGCGCTACCGCGGCTGTCATAGAGGTTTGGCGTTTCCGTACCGCGCAGCAGGCCGAGCAGGTTGCTCACCACGAACTGATTGGCGCGGATGAGCTGGCCATTGCGCGCATTGCCCTGCTGGCAGCGCTCCAGTAGCTCGCTCAGTTCCTGGCTGCGGGCGAGCAGGTCGCCGCCGTGGGGGGAGCGTTCGGCCAGGGCCTGGAGGCCGTTTAGGTCGGGGCTGAGTTGCAGGCTCACCAGGGTCTGGCTGCGCTGCAGGCCATGCTCGTCGAGCGTGGCCAGGAGAGGGCGTTTTTCCGTCAGGAGGCTTTCCAGGCGAGGCAGGTCGCGGGCCTCGAGGGCCTCGCGTTCAGCGTCGATCAGCGTCAGCAGTGACTGCGCGTTCTGGATATCGTCGGTGAACAGCTGGAGCAGAGTGAGATCTTGCATGGCGGCCTCTGGGGTCTAGGCGTCCAACACCCCGGCGCAGCCTCGAAGACTAGCGCTGGGACTCTAGGGCCAGCATCTTGCTGGCGATCTTGCGACTATCGACCTGATAGCTGCCGTCGGCAATCGACTGCTTGAGCTTTTCGACGCGCTCTTTATCGACCGCGGGCAAGTCGCGCAGTTTGTCGGTGATTTTCTGCAATTGCTGGGCTTCGCTGCTGAGCTGGACGGTTTCGCCGCTCTTGGCCTTTTCGGCGGGTTGCGCCTGGGCCTGTGCGGAGGCGGACTGGCCGCTGACGGCTTCGCTGCGCGTGCCGGACTGCGCGGACCCGCTGCGTCCGGATGAGACGGGCGTGTTGGCATTGTTCAGCCGGTTGAAGTCGATAGCCATGATGAAAACCTCGGAGAGTGGACGCTTGCCTAGCTTTTCGGCGGTACGCAGGAATACTTTAGGAAAATAAATGAGAACCGGTCGACAAAGCGGTCAGCGGCTCCTAGGTCGCATCGCTGACCGCACACAGTACAAAATCCGCTCCTACATCGCCACTTCCACCTGCCCTGGCCCGACGACTCGTGCCTTGACCACCCGATGGGAATTCAGGTTGCGTACGCGGATCTGTTGGCCTGGCGCTCCGTTGGATAGGGCCTCGCCCGGCATGCGCACGCTGACGGAAGGGTTTTGCGCAGTGATGACCACCTGATCGCCTTTCTTCACCACCTCCGCCAATTGGAGATGGGACGGTGTGACGATCTGGTCGGGCAGCAGCGCACGGGTCAATTTGGTGTTCATGACCTGGGCCGGATCGGTGAGATAGCCCTGACTGAGCAGACCGGTATCCCGTTCCGCCAGCACCAGGTCGTCGGCGCTCAGCAGCGAGTCGCGTTTCAGCGGGCGGGCCGCCACCAGCACGCTGCGGTACAGCTTCACCTGGGCCGGCACGAACACCGTCCAGGGCGAACTGCCTTCGCAGCGAACCTGTACCGTCACCCGCCCCAGGGGCTGCGCCGGGCTCTGCAAGGTGGTCGTCAAATCCTTGTCGCACCGGGCCAGGCGCAGGCGCGGGTCGATGGAGTTGACCGTCACTTCGCTGCGGCCTTCGATGGCGCCGCGCTCCAGGTAATCTTCCACCAGCACTTCAAGAAAGCCTTGTGTGGTGCCGATAAGTTGCTCGGGCAGCGTCATTTCCGCCTCGTCCGCGCGGCTATAGCCTACGCTGTACAAAGCAGGTAAAACTGCCGCGAGCCAACCGGCTTTGGCGAGTGCGCGTCGAAAAAGTGTCGTAATCCGCTTCATGATGGTTGCATAGCAAGGCGCGTGCCGCCTGCTAGGCTATCTAGGCAGTGCGTCAGCGACTTACTCAGTGAGGAACTTGGCATGGCGGGTATATTGGATTCGGTTAACCAGCGCACGCAGCTGGTTGGGCAGAACCGCCTGGAATTGTTGCTGTTTCGCCTCGACAACTCGCAGTTGTACGGGATCAACGTGTTCAAGGTGAAGGAGGTGCTGCAATGCCCCAAGCTCACCATCATGCCGAAGTCCAGCCCCGTGGTCCGCGGTGTCGCCAACATCCGTGGCGGCACGTTGCCGATCCTCGACCTGGCCATGGCCACCGGTCGAACTGGTCTGGATGACCTGAAGAACAGCTTCGTCATCATCACCGAGTACAACAGCAAGATTCAGGGCTTTCTGGTGCGTTCGGTCGAACGCATCGTCAACATGAACTGGGAAGAGATTCATCCACCACCCAAGGGCACCGGCCGCGACCACTACCTGACGGCAGTGACCCGGGTCGACAAGCAACTGGTAGAAATCATCGACGTGGAGAAGATCCTCGCCGAAGTAGCGCCCACCTCGGAGGTGATTTCCGAGGGGGTCATCGACGTCGAGTCCCAGGCCAAGGCGGTCTCCAAGCACGTGCTGATCTGCGATGACTCGTCGGTGGCACGCAAGCAGGTGGTCCGTTGTCTGGAGACCGTGGGGGTGGAGGTCACGGCGCTCAACGATGGCCGCGAAGCCTACAACTTCCTGCTGAAAATGGTGGAAGAAGGCAAGGCGCCGGAAAAAGAGCTGCTGATGCTGATCTCCGACATCGAGATGCCGGAAATGGACGGCTACACGCTGACGGCGGAGATTCGCGGCGACCCGCGCATGCAGAAGCTGCACATCATCCTGCATACTTCGCTTTCCGGGGTGTTCAACCAGGCGATGGTGAAGAAGGTCGGCGCGGACGATTTCCTCGCCAAATTCAAACCTGACGAACTGGCCGCCCGGGTCATCGAGCGCATCAGGGTAACGGACGGGGGCTGAGGCCCAGCCCCCGTAAAAAACATGAGTGGAGAGGCGGCGCTAGTGTCTTCGGGCAATTTGGACTTCGAGCAATTTCGGACCTTCCTGGAAAAAACCTGCGGGATTCTGCTTGGCAGCAACAAGCAGTACCTGGTTTCCAGCCGTCTCAACAAACTGATGGAACAGAATGGCATCAAGACGCTGGGGGAGCTGGTGCAACGCATCCAGAACCAACCCCGCGGCGGGCTGCGCGAGCAGGTGGTGGATGCCATGACCACCAACGAAACCCTCTGGTTTCGCGATACTTACCCCTTCGAAGTGCTGAAGACGCGCGTCCTCCCCGAACTGATCAAGGCCAGCCCGGGGCAGCGTCTGCGTATCTGGTCCGCCGCCAGTTCGTCCGGCCAGGAGCCGTTCTCCCTGTCCATGGCCATCGACGAGTTCGAGAAGACCAACCTGGGCCAGCTCAAGGGCGGCGTGCAGATCGTCGCCACGGACTTGTCGCCCTCGATGCTGGCGGCCTGCCGCGCCGGCGAATACGACAGCCTGGCCATGGGCCGGGGCCTGTCCCAGGAGCGTCTGACCCGCTACTTCGACCCGAAAGGGCCGGGGCGCTGGGCAGTGAAGCCGGCCATCAAGGGGCGTGTGGAGTTCAAGGCCCTGAACCTGCTGGACAGCTATGCCAGTCTGGGCAAGTTCGACGTGGTGTTCTGCCGCAACGTCCTCATCTATTTCTCCGCCGAAGTGAAGAAGGACATCCTGACCCGCATCCACGCCACCCTCAAACCGGGGGGCTACTTGTTCCTTGGGGCGTCCGAAGCACTGAACGGGCTGCCGGACCTCTACCAGATGGTGCAGTGCAATCCGGGCATCATCTACAAGGTCAAGTGACGGCTCGTCGCAACTGAAAAGGGAAGCCTTGGCTTCCCTTTTTTAATGTCCATCGGCTGTATGCCAGCGGGGTCAGCCGATCTGGATCGGCGGCAGCTCCGGCAGGTCGACGGTCATGGACTGTTTCGGCGCCAGGACTTCGGCTTCACCGTCCACCACCTGCTCGGCGTTCTGGTTGAACACCCGGGTGGCGATGCGCACACGATTCTTCGGCAGCTTTTCCAGCACCTCCAGGTCCACCCGGAGCCGGTCGCCCAGCTTGACCGGGCGGGTGAAGCGCAGGTTCTGGCCCAGGTAAATGGTGCCCGGCCCCGGGAGTTCACAGGCGATGGCCGCACTGATCAACGCGCCGCTGAACATGCCGTGGGCGATGCGCTCCTTGAACAGGGTGCCGGCGGCGTATTCCGCATCCAGGTGCACCGGGTTGCGGTCGCCTGAAACGGCGGCGAAGAGCTGGATATCGCGTTCCTCCACCTGTTTCTCGTAGCGGGCGGTCTGGCCGACCTCCAGGGCGTCATAGGTGAAGTTGCTGGCTTGGGTCATCGGGTTCTCCTGTGGATTCGGCCGCCGGGCCTATCAGGTGGGCATGACGCAGCGGCGGCGGTGGGCGAGGGCCTGTTCGAGCCAGTCCAGCAGCTCGAACACCACCTCGTCGCGAATGTTCTCGTTGAGCAGCTCATGGCGCGCGTTGGCGTAGACGCGCAGTTGCACGTCGCGGACACCGGCCTCCCGCAGCGCGTCCGCCAGCGCCTCCAGGCGGGTACCGGCGCTGACCGGGTCGCGCTCGCCGCCGATTACCAGCAGCGGCAGGTCGGGGTCGATCTGCGCCAGGTTCTGCACCGGCGTGATCTCGCTCAGCCCGTCCAGCAAGTCGACCCAGAGCTGCGTGGTGCAGGCAAACCCGCACCGGGGGTCGGCCACGTAGGCATCCACCTCCGCTGGATCGGCGCTCAGCCAGTCGTAAGGCGTGCGGTTGGGCGCGTAGGCGCGGTTGTAGGAGCCGAACGATAGCCACTGAATGAGGCGGCTGCTGCGGCGCGGCCCCAGGCGCCAGCGCTCGACCCGGGCGATGGCCGCCGCCAGCCGGTAGAGCCCCCGGGGCTGGTAGTTGGAGCCCGAGAGGATCGCGCCCTGCAGGCTGCAGCTGTGTTGCATCAGATATGCCTGGCCGATGTAGCTGCCCATGCTATGGGCGAACAGGAAGATCGGCAGGCCAGGGTATTGCTGGCGAATGTGGTGGTTCAGGCTGGCCAGGTCGCCGACCACCCGGGTCCAGCCCGACGCATCGGCGAAATGGCCCTGGACGCCTTCGCCTACGGTCTGGCCGTGGCCGCGCTGGTCGTGGGCGAAGACCGCGAACCCGGCCTGGGTCAGGGCGTCGGCGAAGCGCCCGTAGCGGCCGCCGTGCTCGGCCATGCCATGGGCCACCATCAGCACGGCGCGCGGGGGTGTGGCCGGGCTCCAGCGGTTGACGTAGAGCGGTGTCTCGTCGCTGGCGCTGAGCCAGAAGGCCTCGTGGCGCATGGTGGCTCCTGTCGTCTGGGATGTTTGCGCAGTGTAGTCCTGAATCGACCGACAGCCCCACGGCGGCGCGGGAGCGGCCGGGGTACCCGGCGGGTCGCGAGATTCACGGGATCAATGACACCGCCCGCGCTATTTGCCGGTTGTCGGCGAACTGCTAAGTTCCGAAGAGTCCCGCCGCTGCGGGCCCGTTCAGGATCACGAGGACAATAATAAATGCAAGCGGATTTCTGGAACGACAAGCGCCCCGCCGGCGTTGCCAGCGACATCGACCTGGGTGCCTATCGCTCGGTGGTGGAGGTGTTCGAGCGCTCCTGCAAGCGCTTCGCCGACCGGCCAGCGTTCAGCAACCTGGGCGTGACCCTGAGCTACGCGGAGCTGGAGCGCCTGTCGGCCGCCTTCGCCGGCTACCTG
Source organism: Pseudomonas mangiferae (assembly GCF_007109405.1). Lineage (GTDB taxonomy): Bacteria > Pseudomonadota > Gammaproteobacteria > Pseudomonadales > Pseudomonadaceae > Pseudomonas_T > Pseudomonas_T mangiferae. The sequence continues at coordinate 3,927 of NZ_VJOY01000017.1, read as the reverse complement.
CAGCAGCACACCGACCTGAAGCCGGGCGATCGCATTGCGGTGCAGATGCCCAACGTCCTGCAGTTCCCTATCGCGGTGTTCGGCGCCCTGCGCGCCGGCCTGGTGGTGGTCAACACCAATCCGCTGTACACCGTCCGCGAGATGCGCCACCAGTTCAAGGATGCCGGGGTGCGGGCCCTGGTGTACATGAACCTGTTCGGCCAGCGGGTGCAGGAAGTCCTCGCGGATACCGAGATCGACTACCTGATCGAGGCGCGCATGGGCGACCTGCAGTCGCCCCTCAAGGGCTGGCTGATCAATGCCGCGGTGAAGCACCTGAAGAAGATGGTGCCGGACTATCGCCTGCCCCAGGCCATCGCCTTCAAGACCGTGCTGAGCCAGGGCCAGGGCGCGGGGCTGAAGACGCCGCCCATGGGCCTCGACGACGTGGCGGTGCTGCAATACACCGGCGGCACCACCGGAGTGGCCAAGGGCGCGATGCTGACCCACGGCAACCTGGTGGCCAACATGCTGCAGGTGGATGCTTGCCTGTCCCAGTTGGGCCCGGACGGCCAGCCGCTGATGAAACAGGGCCAGGAGGTGATGATCGCGCCGTTGCCGCTGTACCACATCTATGCCTTCACCGCGAACTGCATGTGCATGATGGTCAACGGCAACCACAACGTGCTGATCACCAACCCGCGGGACATCCCGGGCTTCGTCAAGGAACTGGGCAAGTGGCGATTTTCCGCGCTGCTGGGCCTCAATACCCTGTTCGTCGCGCTGATGGACCACCCCGGTTTCAAGGACCTGGATTTTTCCCACCTCAAGCTGACCAACTCCGGCGGCACCGCCCTGGTGAAGGCTACTGCCGAGCGCTGGAAATCCATCACCGGTTGCTCGGTGGTGGAAGGCTACGGCCTCACCGAGACGTCCCCGGTGGCCAGCAGCAACCCCTACGGTGATGCGGCGCGACTGGGGACGGTGGGAATCCCGGTGCCCGGCACGGCCTTCAAGGTGATCGACGACGAAGGCCGTGAACTGCCCTTCGGCGAGCGGGGCGAACTGTGCATCAAGGGCCCGCAGGTGATGAAGGGCTACTGGCAGCGCCCGGATGCCACCGCCGAGGTGCTGGATGCGGAAGGCTGGTTCAAGACCGGCGACATCGCAGTGATCGAGCCGGACGGCTACGTGAGCATCGTCGACCGCAAGAAGGACATGATCATCGTCTCCGGCTTCAACGTGTACCCCAACGAGATCGAGGACGTGCTGATGGCCCACCCGAAGGTGGCCAGTTGCGCCGCTATCGGCGTGCCGGACGAGCGCTCCGGCGAGGCGGTCAAGCTGTTCGTGGTGCCCCGGGAGGGGGGCGTCTCGGTTGAGGAGCTCAAGGCCTACTGCAAGGCTAATTTCACTGCCTACAAGGTGCCGAAGCAGATCGTTCTGAAGGAGGCGTTGCCCATGAGTCCGGTGGGCAAGATCCTGCGGCGGGAGCTGCGCGATATCGCCTGAAAGGCGCGTCCCCATGCGCCTGGGGACTTCCCACCGACGAACGAACGAGCGTGACCGTAATTAAAATTACGGTCATTTTCGTGACTCGTTGGCCCGGTTTGGCGCTAGGCGCCTCCTAGCAAAGCTGCTAATCTCGGCGCGTTTTTGCCCCTGGCGGGGGAAACCGCGCAGAACACAATAAACAACCGCTCTCGCAGCGGTGAAGATTAGCTGTTGCTTAGGAGTGGGCTTCCATGATCGAAAATTTCTGGAAGGACAAATATCCAGCAGGCATACCTGCCGAAATCGATGCCGACCGCTACCCGAACATCCAGTCGGTACTCAAAGAGTCCTGCCAACGCTTCGCCGACAAGCCTGCCTTCAGCAACCTCGGCAAGACCCTGACCTACGGCGAGCTATACCGTCTTTCCGGTGACTTCGCCGCCTACCTGCAACAGCACACCGACCTGCAGCCCGGCGACCGCATCGCCGTGCAGATGCCGAACATCCTGCAGTACCCCGTGGTGGTCTTCGGCGCCATGCGCGCCGGCCTGGTGGTGGTCAACACCAACCCGCTGTACACCGCCCGGGAGATGGAGCACCAGTTCAACGACGCCGGCGCCAAGGCGCTGGTCTGCCTGGCCAACATGGCCCACCTCGCCGAAGATGTCCTGCCCAAGACGGGCGTGCGCCACGTCATCGTCACCGAGGTCGGCGACCTGCTGCCACCGTTGAAGCGCCTGCTGGTCAACAGCGTCGTCAAGTACGTGAAGAAGATGGTGCCGGCCTATCACCTGCCGGGCGCCGTCCGCCTCAACGATGCCCTGGCCCAGGGCCACGGCAAGACCCCGCGGGAAGCCACGCCCCAGGCTGGCGACGTCGCCGTGCTGCAGTACACCGGCGGCACTACTGGGGTGGCCAAGGGCGCCATGCTCACCCACCGCAATCTGATTGCCAACATGCTGCAGTGCAAGGCTCTGATGGGGGCCAACCTCAATGAGGGCAGCGAGATCCTCATCACCCCGCTGCCGCTGTACCACATCTACGCCTTCACCTTCCACTGCATGGCGATGATGCTGACCGGCAACCACAACATCCTCATCACCAACCCGCGGGACCTGCCGGGCATGGTGAAGGAGCTGTCCCGCTGGCGCTTCACCGGCTTCGTCGGGCTCAACACCCTGTTCGTCGCCCTCTGCCACAACGAGGACTTCCGCCGCCTGGACTTCGCCCCGCTGAAGCTCACCCTGTCCGGCGGCATGGCGCTGCAACTGGCTACCGCCGAGCGCTGGAAGGAAGTCACCGGCTGTTCCATCTGCGAAGGCTTCGGCATGACCGAGACCAGTCCGGTGGTGTCGGTGAACCCGTTCCAGGCCATCCAGATCGGCACCATCGGCATCCCGGTGCCGTCCACCCTCTGCAAGGTGGTGGACGACCAGGGCATCGAGCAGCCCATCGGCGCCATCGGCGAACTGTGCGTCAAAGGGCCCCAGGTGATGAAGGGCTACTGGCAGCGCCAGGACGCCACCGACGAGATCCTCGACGCCGAGGGCTGGCTGAAGACCGGCGACATCGGCGTGATCCAGGAAGACGGCTACATGCGCATCGTCGACCGGAAGAAGGACATGATCCTGGTCTCCGGTTTCAACGTGTACCCGAACGAACTGGAAGACGTGCTGGCGACCCTGCCGGGCGTGCTGCAGTGCGCGGCCATCGGCGTGCCGGACGAGCGCTCCGGCGAGGCGATCAAGATGTTCGTGGTGGTCAAGCCGGGTATGAGCCTGACCAAGGAACAGGTGATCGAGCACATGCGCGCCAACGTCACCGGCTACAAGATGCCCAAAGCCGTGGAGTTCCGCGACAGCCTGCCGACCACCAACGTCGGCAAGATCCTGCGCCGCGAACTGCGTGACGAAGAGCTGAAGAAACTGGGCAAGAAGTAACGGCCCACGCCTTCCGGAAGCCCCGCCTCGGCGGGGCTTCTTCGTTTTCGCCCATCCAATCCAGCCCATCACGTTGGGCGCTCATTGATGCTCTCACCCCTGGGTGGGGTGGATGACCGAAGTCATCCACCGACGAGGCGCGGTGGGATAAGCGCGGCTTATCTATCCTACGAAAGCCCGGCCGGAAAGCGCCTGGGTTTTTCCGTATCCGATGTCGCGTACCAAGGCGCCGCCTGAAAAATCGTTCCAAGGAGTAGGGTGGATGACCGAAGTCATCCACCGACGAGGCGCGGTGGGATAAGCGCGGCTTATCTATCCTACGAAAGCCCGGCCGGCAAAGCGCCTGGGTTTTCCGCATCCGATGTCGCGTACCAAGTCGCCGCCCGAAAAATTGTCCCAACGGGTAGGGTGGATGACCGAAGTCAACCACCCACGAAGGACGGCGCATAAGCCAGGGCATATCCCTCCTACCCCGATAGAACGCCCCAGCCGATCCGTCGCACCCGTCTCGAAC
>NZ_VJOY01000016.1 GCF_007109405.1 Pseudomonas mangiferae | reverse complement strand
GGCCGGGGCGGGGGACTCGCCGTGGGCCTGGACCTCGCCCCAGACCCGCAGGAAGTTGCCGGCCCAGAGCTTGGCGATATCGGCGTCCGAATAGCCGCGACGAATCAGCTCGGCGGTCACGTTGCGGTTGTCGCCCACGTCCTTCCAGTTGGCCAGGCCGCCGCCGTCGTTGAAGTCGGAACTGATGCCGACGTGGTCGATGCCGATCTTCTTCACCGCGTAGTCGATGGCGTCGCCGAAGTCCCTGAGGGTGGCCTTGGGCTCCTCGTCGAGGATCGCGTACAGCGACTTGGCGTACTCGCCGAACTTCTTCTCCGGCCAGATGGCGATGGCCGGGTCGCCGGGCATCAGCGCGTAGGCCAGGTTCGGCAGCGGCTGCAGGTCGAAACGCGCGCGCAGGGCGTTGAGCTTGTCCAGGGTGGGCTGGCTCAGGGGGCGCAGGTAGGTGGGGAAGCCGACGATCTGTACCACCCCACCGGTCTGTTTGATCAATTGCAGCTCGCGGTCGCTGAGGTTGCGCGGGATGTCCACCAGCCCGCGCACCGCCGAGTGGGACGCCACCACCGGGGCGCGGGTGAGGCTCACCACGTCCTCCAGAGCGGGGGTCGACATCTGCGAGACGTCGATGATCACCCCCAGGCGGTTGAGGCGCTCCACCGCCTGCTTGCCGATGGGCGCGAGGCCGCCCAGGGCGTCCGGGGAGTCGTTGAAGAACGGCAGGGGGCGGGACGAGTCGGCCCAGTCGTTGTTGCCGACGTAGCTGAAGCCGAACATGCGCATGCCGCGGGCGGTCCAGCGGTCCAGCTGAGACAGGTCGTCTCCCAGCGGGTAGGCGTTGAGCATGCTGATGAAAATGGCGAACTTGCCTTCCCCGGCGAGGCGGCGGAAGTCGTCGGGGGTGTAGGCGATGCCCACCTGGTTGGGGAAGTCCCGGGCGATGCCGGTGATGATCCGGTAGCGGGTTTCCTGCTGGTGGCGCGCTTCGTCGACGAAGCCGGGGGTGGGGCGGTGGGGCGCATTGGGGCCGTTCCACAGCTCCGGCCACCCGAAAACAGTCAGGGCCGCGCCGGACAGCCGCCCGCGACCGGCCTTGGCCAGGTCGAACTGGTCCTCGCCATCCTTGTCCGCCTCGCTGCCTTCGCCGCCGAAGGCCAGGGGGACGGTGATGTGGCTGTCGAAGGACAGGATGCGCTCCTGCAGTTCCGTGGCGTGGCGCATCACTTCGGGGGAGTAGTCGGCGGTGCCGCCCCAGACGAACCGCCAGCTGAGGTAGGCCCCGGCCCCCAGCGCCAGCAGCAGCGGCAGGCCGACATACAGGGTTTTCTTCGTTCGCGATGTGCTCATTGCCCGACCGGTTGCAGGGTGACCGAGGGCGACGCCATGGCCGCTGCGGGTCGCACCGGGTCGCCTGTTGTCAGGGTTGAACGAGCCGTCCGAGGGGAAATTTAGCGGGAGGACATCGTGTCGCGGCGTGGTCCGTCGACACCGGCGTAGAATCCGCCCGCGCCGTCCGCCGGGCGGTCTATGTCGAGAGGGAGACCTGCATGAAAAGGCTTGTGGTGGCGTTGCTGCCGGTGTGGCTGGGAGGGTGCACCGTGTTCGTCCGGACCGCCCCGGTCCCCTACCAGGAGGCCAAGGCCGCGCCCGCGGAGCGCCTGCTGGCCTACCAGGAAAAGAAGGAGGGTTACCTGCCCCTGGTGGTGACCCGGGACGAAGGCTACATGGGGAGCGGCTGCTACCTGGGGCTGGAAGTGGACGGTACCCTGGCGGCCCGCCTGGACCCCGCCGAAACCGCCACGTTCTACGCGCCGCCTGGCGAACTGGTCCTCTCCGTGGTGGCCGACCCCTCCGGGCGCGCCCTGTGCTCCGTGGCCTGGCAGAAGGTGATCGAGCACTACACCCTCGAGCCCGGCCAGCCGAACCTGTACCGCATCAGCCTCGGCGCCTACCGGCGCCCCCGGGTGGTTCCGGCGCCGGAGTGACGTGCTCGCCGGGCGAGGGGTTCGCCCGGAGCGGAGCCGGCCTCGACCCGAAGCCTGATGACGCCAACCCAAGGTTCGCAGAGCGGCGGCGGACAGGCGAGGGCGTCGCGCGCCGCGTCCCTCGATGACGGTATGCTGGGCGTTCGTCGCCCGGATGGGCATGAAGCCGTGGAAGGGTAGGGCAGTGCACATGATGGTTGAGGGCAAGGGTTGGCAGCGGAACACCCCACGTAGCCGCGCGAATGGGGCGGCACCGCTATCGCGGGCGGCTCGTGCGAACGCCCTGGAGGCGTGCTGATGGCGGCGCGGGAACGCCTGTCCCTGGCCGAGGCCCGGCGCCTGGCGTTGGCGGCCCAGGGCTTCGCGGCACCGGCGGCCGGCGTCGGCGTGCGTGACGTGAAGCGCGTGGTCGAGCGGCTCGGCGTGGTGCAGATCGACTCGGTGAACGCCCTGGTCCGCTCCCACTACCTGCCGCTGTTCTCCCGCCTCGGCCCCTACCCCCGGGAGCACCTGGAAACCCTGGCCTGGGGCCCGCGGCGCAAGCGGGCGCTGTTCGAATACTGGGGGCACGAGGCCTCCCTGCTGCCGGTGTCGCTCTACCCGCTGCTGGCCTGGCGGATGCGCCGGGCGGAACAGGGGCGCGGCATCTACAGTGGCATGGCTCGCTTCGGCCGCGAGCGCCAGGACGTCATCGAGCGGGTCTACCGGGCAGTGGAGGCGGGCGGCGCTCTGGGGGCGGGGGCGCTTACCACCCGGACGGAAAAGGCCGGCCCGTGGTGGGACTGGAGTGACGAGAAGCATGCCCTCGAATGGCTGTTTGCTGTCGGCCGCCTGACCGTGGCTGGCCGCCGTGGTTTCGAGCGGCTCTATGACCTGCCGGAGCGGGTGTTGCCCGCCGAGGTGCTGGCACTGGCCATCCCGGACGAGGCCGAGGCGCAGCGATGCCTGCTGCTGCGGGCGGCGGACGCCCTGGGCGTGGCCACGGAGAGCGACCTGCGGGACTACTACCGGCTCGACCCGGCGGACGCGAGACAGCGCCTCGCCGAACTCCTGGAGGCCGGCGGCCTGCAAGCGGTGCAGGTGGAGGGGTGGAACCGCCCGGCCTATTGCCGCGGCAGCCCGCGCATTCCGCGCCGGGTGGACGCCAGTGCGCTGCTGTCGCCCTTCGATTCCCTGGTCTGGGAGCGTGCCCGCACGGAGCGGCTGTTCGATTTCCGCTATCGCCTGGAGATCTACACGCCCGCGCCGCAGCGGGTGTACGGCTACTACGTGCTGCCGTTCCTCCATGGCGCGCGCATCCCGGCCCGGGTGGACCTGCGGGCCGAGCGCGCCGCGGGCCGGCTGGCGGTGCATGCCGTGCATGAAGAGCCCAATGGCCTCGACGACGCGGGCGTGGCGGCACTCGCCTCGCAGCTGACGCACCTGGCGGACTGGCTGGGGCTCGCCACTATCCAGGTCGGCTGTCCGCGCCCGCAGGCCGAGCGTCTGCGCCTCGCCCTGGCGGACCTGTCGTCCACCCGGCTCAGTCCCGGGTCGGACGGCTGTCCAGAATGAGCGGGCGCTCCGGTTCGCCATCGAAGTAGTCGGTGGCGTGCAGGCGGCCCACCTCGCCCAGGCTGCGCACCATCACCTTGCCGCTGTCCGGGTACACGCAGACCTCGTCGGGGTCGTGGGGGCCGATGCTCAGGTAGACCAAATCGTCCTCGAAGGGATTGGCCAACTGGTGGGCGATGCCGGTGCCGGCGGGGCAGGACACGCAATCCCCCGCCCGAATCTCCCGCACCTGCTCGCCATAGCGGAACAGGCCGCGCCCCGACAGCACGTAGAACACCTCGTCCTCCCGGGCGTGGGCATGGAACGGGCAGGCGGTACGGCCGGAAGGTACGCGGGTGGCGCGGACCCCGAGGCGCGGCCGCTGGCCGTTCCGCGGCGGTGTCAGGCGGCGGGTCGCGCTGCCATGGTGGGGGCCTTCGAAATCGAGCTCTTCCTCGGCTTCGTCCAGATTGACGATCAGCGGTTCGGCACGGTCCATCGCGGTTCTCTCCGGGCCGGCCGGTCGCCGGCGGTGATGGCGATCAGCGCCGGACCTGTTTCAGGGTCTCGGCGATCATGAAGGCCAGTTCCAGGGACTGGTCGGCGTTCAGCCGTGGGTCGCAGTGGGTGTGGTAGCGGTCCGACAGGCCGTCCTCGGTGATGGGCCGGGCGCCGCCGATGCACTCGGTGACGTTCTGCCCGGTCATCTCGATGTGGATGCCGCCGGCGTAGGTGCCCTCGGCCTGGTGCACGTCGAAGAACTGCCGGACCTCGGCGAGGATGCGCGCGAAGTCGCGGGTCTTGTAGCCACTGGAGGCCTTGATCGTGTTGCCGTGCATCGGGTCGGAACTCCACAGCACCTGGTGGCCTTCGCGCTGCACGGTGCGCAACAGCCGGGGCAGGTGCTGCTCCACCTTGTCCGCCCCCATGCGCACGATCAGGTTGAGGCGGCCGGGGTCGTTGTCCGGGTTGAGGAGGTCGATCAGCCGCAGCAGGTCGTCGTCCTGGATCGTCGGGCCGACCTTGAGGCCGATGGGGTTGTTCACGCCGCGCAGGAATTCCACGTGGGCGCCGTCCGGCTGGCGCGTGCGGTCGCCGATCCACAGCATGTGGGCGGAGCAGTCGTACCAGTCGCCCGTGAGGCTGTCGCGGCGGACGAAGGCTTCCTCGTAGTCCAGCAGCAGCGCCTCGTGGGCGGTGAAGAAGCTGGCCTCCCGCAACTGGGGCGCGCTGTCCAGGCCGCAGGCGCGCATGAATGCCAGGGTCTCGTCGAGGCGGCTGGCCAGCTGGCTGTATTTCTCGGTCAGCGCCGAGTTGGCGATGAAGTCCAGGTTCCAGCGATGCACCTGGTGCACGTCGGCGAAGCCGCCCTGGGCGAAGGCCCGCAGCAGGTTGAGGCTGGCGGTGGACTGGTGGTAGGCGGAAAGCAGGCGCTCCGGGTCCGGGGTGCGGTTGGCCAGGTCGAAGCCGATGCCGTTGACGATGTCGCCGCGGTAGGCGGGGAGGGTGACGTCGCCCACGGTCTCGTTGCCGGACGAGCGGGGCTTGGCGAACTGCCCGGCCATGCGGCCCACCTTCACCACCGGGCAGCCGGCGGCGAAGGTCATGACGATGGCCATCTGCAGCAGCACCTTGAAGGTGTCGCGGATCTTCGCCGCAGAGAACTCGGCGAAGCTCTCCGCGCAGTCGCCGCCCTGGAGCAGGAAGGCCCGGCCCTGGGTGACTTCGGCGAACTGCCGGCGCAGTTCCCGGGCCTCCCCGGCGAACACCAGGGGCGGGAAGCCGCCGAGGGTTTTCAGCACGCGCCGCAGGTGCTCGTCGTCGGGGTAGTCCGGCTGCTGCTGGATCGGCCGGGTTCTCCAGCTTTCGGGGCTCCAGGCAGGGCGGGGGGAAGTCGACGGCTCGCTCATCGAAGGCACTCGTTTCGGACGTGGCAAAGGATGCGGCATGGTAACCGATCGCCTGGCGGCTGCCAGCCGATGCGATGCCGTGCCTGCCGGCCGCTGCGCTATGATCGGCCGCCTTGGGGCCGAATGGCCGGGAACGATCGAGCGGGGCCGCGATGAGCGAAGAGCGGGTGCTGACGGAAGTACGGGACCAGTACGGCACCATCCGGGTGCTGGAGGCGGGCGACTACCGTTTCCTGGAATTCGGCGAGGCGGTCGAGCAGAGCTGCGTGTTCGTGCCCGATACCGCCTGGCTCGAATACGACTACACCCGCGCCATGCTGCTGGGCGCGCTGTGCCACGAGCACCCGGAGACCGCGCTGTTCCTGGGCCTGGGCGCCGGCAACCTGACCCAGGCCTGCCTGGCCTTCCTGCCCCTGGAGGATGTCGAGGCCATCGAATTGCGGCCCGACGTGCCGCGCCTGGCCATGGAGTACCTGGGGCTGGCGGACGACCCGCGGCTGACCATCCGCATCGGCGATGCCCTGGAGCTGCTGGACAGCGCGGAAAGCGCCGACCTGATCTTCGTCGACCTCTACACCGACACCGGCCCGGGCGTCGGCCACCTGGCCTGGAAATTCCTGGAGAACTGCCAGCGCCGCCTCAACCCGGGCGGCTGGCTGGTGATCAACCAGTGGGCCACCGACGACGGCAAACCCCTCGGCGCGGCGCTGCTGCGCGGCCTCTACCACCGTCATTACTGGGAATGCCCGGTGAAGGAGGGCAACGTGATCCTGCTGGTGCCCGCCGACCTGGAACAGGAACTGGACCGGGACGCGCTGGCCCGACGCGCCGAGGCGCTGGCGCCGCGGCTGGGCTATTCGCTGATGCCACTGTTCGCCGCTCTTCGGGATGCCAGCTGAGGGATTTCCCATCCTGAGGTGGATGCGGCGCTCAGGCGGTTTTCCGGAGAGTGTCCGTATGCCCGTCCTGGCACCGTCTGGCGGTGAAACGATCCAGCTGCGCAAAAACCTGCACGGCGGTCAGGAAAATCCGGTATAGTGCGCGCCGGCCTTTCGCTGGCCCCGTTCAGGTACTGCGACTCTCGAAGCGCTTGCTTCGGCTGCACGTCCGCCCCGCGGACCATCCTTGACGATTCATCCATTCACCGCGTTCTCGCAAATTCTCGCCGACCAGGCTGCCAGGGTGACCTCCGGGTCTTCACGGCATGCGCAGCCTTGGACACTTGGGTCTTTGCGGATGCACATGAGGCAGACCCATGACCCAGGAAATCGGCGGCTTCGCCGCACTCGACCTTCATCCCCAGATTCTTGCCGCCGTCAGCGCCGTCGGCTATGAAGAGCCCTCGCCGATCCAGGCCCAGTCGATCCCGGTGATCCTCGCCGGCCACGACATGATCGGCCAGGCCCAGACCGGCACCGGCAAGACCGCCGCTTTCGCCCTGCCGCTGCTGAGCCGCCTCGACCCGGCGCGCCGCGAGCCCCAGGTGCTGATCCTGACCCCCACCCGCGAGCTGGCCCTGCAGGTGGCCACCGCCTTCGAGACCTATTCCAAGCAGATGTCCGGCGTCGGCGTGGTCGCGGTGTACGGTGGCGCGCCCATGGGCCCGCAGCTGAAGGCCCTGCGCCAGGGCGCGCAGATCATCGTTGCGACCCCGGGCCGCCTGTGCGACCACCTGCGGCGCGATGAGAAACTGCTCAGCACCGTGGAGCGCCTGGTGCTCGACGAGGCGGACGAGATGCTCAAGCTGGGCTTCATGGATGACCTGGAAGTGATCTTCCAGGCCATACCGGAAGGTCGCCAGACCGTGCTGTTCTCCGCCACGCTGCCGCCGTCGATCCGCTCCATCGCCGAGCGTCACCTGAAAGAGCCCAAGCACGTCAAGATTGCCGCCAAGACCCAAACCGTCTCGCGCATCGACCAGGCTCACTTGCTGATCCACGCCGACCAGAAGGTGGGTGCGGTACTGCGCCTGCTGGAAGTCGAAGAATTCGACGCGCTGATCGCCTTCGTCCGCACCAAGCAGGCCACCCTCGACCTGGCCAGCGCCCTGGAAGCCAAGGGCTACAAGGCGGCCGCTCTCAACGGCGACATCGCCCAGAACCAGCGCGAGCGGGTGATCGAGTCCCTCAAGGATGGCCGCCTGGACATCGTGGTGGCCACCGACGTCGCGGCGCGGGGCATCGATGTGCCGCGCATCACCCACGTGCTCAACGTGGACATGCCCTACGACCCCGAGTCCTACGTGCACCGCATCGGCCGTACCGGCCGTGCCGGACGCGACGGTCGCGCCCTGTTGCTGGTGACCCCCCGCGAGCGGCGCATGCTGCAGGTGATCGAGCGGGTTACCGGCCAGGCGGTCGCCGAGGTGCGCCTGCCCAACGCCCAGCAGGTGCTGGATGCACGCATCAAGAAACTGATCGGCGGGCTGACCCCGCTGGTGGCCGATGCGGAAACCAGCCATGGCGAACTGCTGGACCGCCTGATCACCGAGATCGGCTGCAGCCCGCGGGCGCTGGCGTCGGCCCTGCTGCGCAAGGCCACCAACGGCCAGTCCCTGAACCTGGCCGACGTGGAGCGGGAGCAGCCGCTGGTGCCGGGCGCCTCCGCTCCCCGCGAGCGTCGCGAACGCGCTCCGGGCGACGTCCGCGAGCGCCGTGCACCGATGCCCCTGGCTGAAGGCCGGGTGCGCTGCCGCACCGCCCTGGGTGCCCGCGACGGGATCGCCGCGAAGAACCTGCTGGGCGCCATCCTCAACGAGGGCGGGTTGGCCCGGGAGGCCATCGGTCGCATCCAGATTCGCGAGACCTTCAGTCTGGTGGAGCTGCCGGAAGAAGGCCTCGAGCGTCTGCTGGGCAAGCTGAAGGACACCCGCGTGGCGGGCAAATCCCTGAAGCTGCGCCGCTACCGCGAAGATTGATCCGCGACGCCGCGCGCGTCGGCCAGGTCCGGCGTTCGCTCCAAGTGCCGCTGAAAACGAAAAACCCCACGTGAGTGGGGTTTTTTGTGTCCGCAGCGATCAGCGTTCGATGATCTGCTTCACCTCGGACTGGGGAATCTGCTGCTCGTTGCCTTCGCCATCCTCGAACTTGAGCATGCCGGTGTCTTCGTCCAGCTTCGGCTTGCCGTCGGCGGTGATCATCTGGCCGTCGGTGGTCGCGATGATGTAGTCACTGGCGCAGCCAGCCAGACCGAGAACGCAGAATACGGCGATAATCCAGTGCTTCATGATGTAACTCTCCTGATCAGTCTTCAGCCCGTCTGGGCACTTTGTGTCTGACCCTGGCGAGCGCCATATGCTCCCCTGAAATGCATCGGTCGTATGGCGCCCAATAAAAAGCCCCGCACGAGGCGGGGCTTTTTCATCACGTGATGGATCAGGCCTGAACCACCGGGATGTTGGCGCTGGCGGCCACTTCGCGGTACTCGGCGATCTGGTCGAAGCTCAGGTAGCGGTACACGTCCGCCGCCATGCTGTCGATGTTCGCGGCGTACTGCATGTACTCCTCGACGCTCGGCAGCTTGCCGAGGATCGAGGCCACCGCCGCCAGTTCCGCGGAGGCCAGGTAGACGTTGGCGCCGTCGCCCAGGCGGTTCGGGAAGTTACGGGTGGAGGTGGATACCACGGTGCTGTTGGACGCCACGCGCGCCTGGTTGCCCATGCACAGCGAGCAGCCCGGCATTTCCATGCGTGCGCCGGCCTTGCCGTAGATGCCGTAATAGCCTTCCTCGGTCAGCTGGTGCTGGTCCATCTTGGTCGGCGGCGACAGCCAGAGGCGGGTGGGGATGGAGCCCTTGACCTTGTCCAGCAGTTTGCCGGCCGCGCGGAAGTGACCGATGTTGGTCATGCAGGAACCGATGAAGACCTCGTCGATCTTGTCACCGGCCACCTGGGACAGCAGGCGGGCATCGTCCGGGTCGTTCGGCGCGCAGAGCACGGGCTCCTTGACGTCGGCCAGGTCGATCTCGATGACTTCGCTGTACTCCGCGTCGGCATCGGCCTGCAGCAGTTCCGGGTTGGCCAGCCAAGTTTCCATGGCCTTGGCGCGGCGCTCCAGGGTGCGGGGGTCGCCATAGCCTTCGCCGATCATCCAGCGCAGCAGGGTGATGTTGGACTTCAGGTACTCGGCGATGGATTCCTTCGACAGCTTGATGGTGCAACCGGCGGCGGAGCGTTCGGCGGACGCGTCGGAGAGTTCGAAGGCTTGCTCGACGGTGAGGCTCTCGAGGCCTTCGATCTCCAGGATGCGGCCGGAGAAGATGTTCTTCTTGCCTTTCTTCTCGACGGTCAGCAGGCCTTTCTGGATGGCGTAGTAGGGGATGGCATGCACCAGGTCACGCAGGGTGATCCCGGGCTGCATCTTGCCCTTGAAGCGCACCAGCACGGATTCCGGCATATCCAGCGGCATGACGCCGGTCGCCGCGGCGAAGGCCACCAGGCCCGAACCGGCCGGGAAGGAGATGCCGATGGGGAAGCGGGTGTGGGAATCGCCGCCGGTGCCGACGGTGTCGGGCAGCAGCATGCGGTTCAGCCAGCTGTGGATGATGCCGTCGCCCGGACGCAGGGACACGCCGCCACGGGTGCGGATGAAGTCCGGCAGGGTGTGGTGGGTCTTGACGTCGATGGGCTTCGGATAGGCCGCGGTGTGGCAGAAGGACTGCATCACCAGGTCGGCGGAGAAGCCCAGGCAGGCCAGGTCCTTCAATTCGTCGCGGGTCATCGGGCCGGTGGTGTCCTGGGAGCCGACGGTGGTCATCCTCGGCTCGCAGTAGGTGCCCGGGCGCACGCCCTTGCCTTCTTCCAGGCCGCAGGCGCGACCGACCATCTTCTGCGCCAGGGTATAGCCCTTGCCGCTGTCCACCGGGGCTTCCGGTTTCTTGAACAGGTCGGACGGGCCCATGCCCAGCTCGGCGCGGGCCTTCTCGGTCAGGCCGCGGCCGACGATCAGCGGGATACGGCCGCCGGCGCGGACTTCGTCCAGCAGCACCGGGGTCTTCAGTTCGAAGGTGGCCAGCACCTCGTCGCTGTGGTGCTTGGTGACCTTGCCGGCATGGGGGTAGACGTCGATCACGTCGCCCATTTCGAGGGCGGACACGTCGAATTCGATCGGCAGGGCGCCGGCGTCTTCCATGGTGTTGTAGAAGATCGGGGCGATCTTGGAGCCGAAGCAGAAGCCGCCGGCACGCTTGTTCGGCACGTAGGGGATGTCGTCACCGAAGAACCACAGTACCGAGTTGGTGGCGGACTTGCGGGAGGAGCCGGTGCCCACTACGTCGCCCACGTAGGCGACCGGGAAGCCCTTGGCCTTGACTTCTTCGATCTGCTTGAGCGGGCCGATCACACCGGGCTGCTCCGGCTGGATGCCGTCGCGGGCCATCTTCAGCATGGCCAAGGCGTGCAGCGGGATGTCCGGGCGGGACCAGGCGTCCGGCGCTGGGGACAGGTCGTCGGTGTTGGTTTCGCCCGGCACCTTGAAGACGGTGAGGGTGTACTTCTCGGCGATGGCCGGGCGGGCCTTGAACCACTCGCCCTCGGCCCAGGACTGCAGGACCGCCTTGGCGTGGACGTTGCCGGCCTTGGCCTTCTCGGACACGTCGTGGAAGGCGTCGAACATCAGCAGGGTGTGCTTGAGCTGCTCGGTGGCGGTCGCGGCCAGCTCGGGGCTGTCCAGCATGTCCACCAGGGTGACGATGTTGTAGCCGCCCTGCATGGTGCCCAGCAGCTCCACCGCGCGCTTCTTGCTGATCAGCGGGGAGCTGGCTTCGCCCTTGGCGATGGCGGAGAGGAAACCGGCCTTCACATAGGCGGCTTCGTCGACGCCTGGCGGCACGCGGTTGGTGATCAGGTCGACGAGGAAGGCTTCTTCGCCGGCCGGCGGGTTCTTCAGCAGCTCGACCAGGCCTGCGGTTTGTTCGGCGTTCAGCGGCTGGGGCACGACGCCCTGAGCGGCACGCTCTTCGACATGTTTGCGGTAGGCTTCAAGCACAGTATTACCCTCATCAGTTGTCCCAAGAGTTGTCCGGGACGCTCATCGGGAAGCGAACGCAGGCGCCTCGCGGCTTCATGGGCCGCTCGGCCGAGGTTGCGGATTCCCTCCGGAAGCTGCTTTCAAAGTTTTACGCCGGAAGGAAGGGCCTGATGAGGGCTGGCGTGGGCACCCGAGAGGGTCGAATGCTCAGCGCCAAGGGTTTCCTGCCGGATCGACTGTGCTCGTGACGCTTTGAAAACAGCTTCCAACGGACATTGGCGCCTTAAAGGCGGGACGATTCTACTGGATAGTAGTGGCAAAGTTAAGCCACGCGCCGTCGACCGGGGGTGGACAAAAGGCTAACATCGGCGTTTTCCGCTTTCCTTCGTTGCCGCTGCCCCATGTCCAATCAACGCATCAAGACGCCCTGCGTAGGCCTGTGCTCCACGGTTTACGGCGATCTGGTGTGCCGCGGCTGCAAGCGCTTCCACCACGAGGTGGTGAACTGGAACCTGTACGGCGACGAAGAGAAGCGGGCGGTCTGGCGTCGCCTGGAGTCGCTCCTGGTGCAGGTGATGGAAGCCAAGGTGGAAGTCTTCGACGCTCTCTCCTTGCGGCGGCAGCTTGAGGAGCGCCAGGTACGCTTCCTGCCGGAGCAGTCCCCGTATTGCTGGGCCTACCAGTTGATCGCCCGGGGTTCGCGGGTGATCAACCGGCTGGAGGCCTATGGGCTGGTGCTGTTGCCTGAGTTCCGCGACTGGACCTTGCCTGCCCTGCGCGATGCCATCGACCGGGAGTTCTTCCTGCTCTCTGAGGCCCACTACGAGCGCTACATCGCTCCGCGCTTCCTGCGCGAGGGCATGGAGATCCGTGTCTGAGGCCAAGGGTCCTCAGCGCTGCGCCACCAAGTCCTCGAGCTGCGCCATGATGGCGTCGGGCTTGAGCACCAGCACATCGCTTTCCAGGTTATCCAGCACCACTTCGGCGGTATTGCCGATCAGCGCGCCCGACAGCCCGCTACGGGCCACGGTACCGATCACCGTCACCACGGCCCCGAGCTGCTGGGCGACGTAAGGGATCAGCACATCGGCCGGGCCTTCCTCGATATGCAGGCGGTCGTCGGCGATGGCGTATTCCTGCTGGAAAGCCTGGCATTGCTGGCGATAGCGGGCCTCGATGCTGTCCTTGAGCTGGAACGTGGGGTCGGCGGCCGACAGCATGGGAGACGGGTGGGCGGTCAGCACGTGGAGTTCGCCATGGGCGAGGCGGGCGATGTCGAAGCCGTGGTTGATGATGCTGGCGTGCAGCGTGCGATGTTCGCTGTCGTGGTTGCCCACGTCCACCGCCGCGAGCACCGCGCCGCCGGTCCAGGGCCGCTCGCTCTTCACCATCAGCACGGGCACCGGGCAGTGGCGCAGGATCTTCCAGTCGTCGGGCGTCAGCAGGGCCTTCTTCAGCGGGTTGTCCGGTACGTGCTGCTTGATGACCAGCCCGCAGCCTTCCGCCTGTTGCACCGAGGCGATGGTCTGCTGGAGGTTGTCTTGCCAGAACTGCTCGGTGCTGACGCTATAGCCTTCGCCCTGCAGCTCGCCGGCCAGGGTCTCCAGGCGCGCGGCATGGTCCTCTTTGCGATCGCACACCAGCAGGTGCAGGTGGGACTGGGCGACCCCAGCGATCAGCTTGGCCCGCTTGAGGGCGAGGTCGTCGGTACGGTTGGCTTCCACGATCACCAGAATGCTGCGGATGGCTTGCATGAACGTCTCCCTGGGCGATGGTCGGGGGCACTGTAATGCCGCACGGCGGAGGGCGGCCCTGATCTGGATCACACTCGCTGACCCAGGCGGCACAGGGCCGTATAATGCTCCGTTTTTTGTGACCGCAGCCAGACCGCCATGTTGCCGCCCGAAATCGAACGTTTCCTGCTGTGCCCCACGCCTCCCGCCTGGATCGAGCAGGCCCTGCACCACCAGGACATCCTCCTGATCGACCACGCCAATTGCGAGAAGAAGGCCGCTTCGACGGCCATGGCGCTGCTGTTCCGCTACATCGAGCGGTCCGAATTGCAGTACCGGCTGTCGCGCCTGGCCCGGGAAGAGCTGCGGCATTTCGAGCAGGTCTCGGCGCTGATGATCAAGCGCGGCATTCCCTACCGGCCGGTCAGCGCATCGCTCTACGCACAACGGCTGCACAAGCACATGCGCAGTGCCGAGCCCCACAAGCTGATCGATACGTTGATCATCGGAGCCTTTATCGAGGCCCGTTCCTGCGAGCGTTTCTATCGCCTGGCGCCTCATCTGGACGAGGAGTTGGGGCATTTCTACCGCTCGCTGCTGAAGTCCGAGGCCCGTCACTACGAGGGCTATTTGAAGATGGCGCGGGATTACGCAGGAGCACCCATCGACGAGCGTATCGCCTTCTTCGCCGACGTGGAACGCGAGGCGATCCTCACGCCCGACAAGGAATTCCGCTTCCATAGCGGCGCCGCCGCCTGAGCGGCGGCCTCAGGCGAGCGGGAAGGGCGCCTGCAGGAACCCCTGGGCGTCCACCTGCAGCGCCCAGCCCTGGCGATCCCAGTCGCCCAGCACGATGCGCGTCGCCGGTTCACCCTCCACGACGAGGGCGTGCTCGGCCGGGCGGTGGGTGTGCCCGTGGACCAGCCGGCGGGCGCGATACTGATGCATCGCCCGGGGGATTTCCTCGGGGGTGACGTCGACGATCTCGGCGGCTTTCTGTCGGGTCTGCATCTGGCTTTCCTTGCGCAGCCGGCGCGCCAGGGCATGGCGGGTCTTCAGCGGCAGGTGGCGCAGGAGCCAGAGGGTCAGCGGGTTGCGCAGCCAGCGACGCAGGCGCATGTAGGCCAGGTCCCGGGTGCACAGGCTGTCGCCGTGCATCAGCAGCACCCGTTCGCCGGCCAGCTCCACCACGCTGGGGTCTGGCAGCAGGGTGCAGCCGGCTTCGCGGCAGAAGCGTTGCCCGATGAGAAAGTCGCGATTGCCATGCATCAGGAACACCCGGGTGCCGCCGTCGCTCAGGCGCCGCAGGGCGCGGGCGATGTCGTGCTGGAACGGGGTCATGGCATCGTCGCCGATCCAGGCCTCGAAGAAATCGCCCAGGATGTACAGCGCCTCGGCATCGGCGGCGCGGGTCGCCAGGAAATGCAGGAACGCCCGGGTGATGTCCGGGCGTTCCTCTTCCAGGTGCAGATCGGAGATCAGCAGTACGGTCAACGGTATTACTCGGCGACGATCTCGGCTTTTTCGATGATCACGTCGTCGACCGGGACGTCCTGGTGGCCGCCGCGCATGGTGGTGGCGACGTCCTTGATCTTCATCACCACGTCCATGCCGTCCACCACTTCGCCGAACACGGCATAGCCCCAGCCCTGCACGGTCGGCGAGCTGTGGTTGAGGAAGGTGTTGTCGGAGACGTTGATGAAGAACTGCGCCGAGGCGGAGTGCGGTTCCATGGTGCGGGCCATGGCCACGGTGCCGATCTTGTTGGAAAGGCCGTTGTTGGCTTCGTTCTTGATGGAGGCGCGGGTGGTCTTCTGCTTCATGCCCGGTTCGAAGCCACCGCCCTGGACCATGAAGTTGCTGATGACCCGGTGGAAAATGGTGTTGTCGTAGTGGCCGGCCTTCACGTACTCCTCGAAGTTGGCGACGGTCTCGGGCGCCTTGTCCTTGAAGAGCTGCAGGGTGATGACGCCATGGTTGGTGTGCAGTTTGATCATCGGGGGAAACGCTCCATCGAGGAAATCGAAAGCCTGTCAGGGGGTTGACAGCTTCGGCTATGATAAGCGCTTTGATTGGAGCGGCCTACCCTTGCCGCCCGCAGCACGAACAAGGACCCCATGAGCAAGCCCGATACCCCCGTCGTCGCCACCAACTTCCTTCGCGCCGTGGTCCAGTCCGACCTGGAAGCCGGCAAGCATGCGAAAGTGGTCACCCGCTTTCCGCCGGAGCCGAACGGCTACCTGCACATCGGCCACGCCAAGTCGATCTGCCTGAACTTCGGCCTGGCCCAAGAATTCGGCGGCGATTGCCATCTGCGCTTCGATGACACCAACCCGGCCAAGGAAGACCAGGAATACATCGACGCCATCGAGGCGGACGTGCGCTGGCTGGGTTTCCAATGGACCGGCGACGTGCGCTACGCCTCCCAGTATTTCGACCAGCTCCATGCCTGGGCCGTGCTGTTGATCGAGGCGGGCAAGGCCTATGTGTGCGACCTGACACCGGAACAGGCCCGGGAGTACCGGGGTTCTCTCACCGAGCCGGGCCGCGACAGCCCGTTCCGCGAGCGTTCGGTGGCGGAAAACCTCGACCTGTTCGCCCGCATGAAGGCTGGCGAGTTCAAGGATGGGGAAAAGGTGCTGCGGGCGAAGATCGACATGGCCTCGCCGAACATGAACCTGCGCGACCCGATCCTCTACCGCATTCGCCATGCGCATCACCACCAGACCGGCGACGCCTGGTGCATCTATCCCAGCTATGACTTCACCCATGGTCAATCGGATGCCATCGAGGGCATCACTCACTCCATCTGCACCCTGGAGTTCGAGGATCATCGCCCGCTGTATGAGTGGTTCCTCGCCAACCTGCCGGTGCCGGCCCATCCGCGGCAGTACGAGTTCTCTCGGCTCAACCTGAACTACACCATCACCAGCAAGCGCAAGCTCAAGCAACTGGTGGACGAGAAGCACGTCAACGGTTGGGACGACCCGCGGATGTCCACGTTGTCCGGCTATCGTCGGCGCGGTTACACCCCGGAGTCGATCCGTAATTTCTGCGAGATGGTCGGGGTGAACCGGGCCAGCGGCGTAGTGGACATCGGCATGCTGGAGTTCTGCATCCGCGAAGACCTGGATGCCCACGCGCCCCGGGCGATGTGTGTGCTGCGCCCGCTCAAGGTGGTGATCACCAATTACCCAGACGGGCAAGAAGAGAGCCTGGAGTTGCCTCGTCATCCGAAGGAAGACATGGGCATGCGGGTCCTGCCGTTCGCCCGCGAGCTGTACATCGACCGCGACGATTACATGGAAAACCCGCCCAAGGGCTACAAGCGTCTGGAGCCCAACGGCGAAGTGCGCCTGCGGGGCAGCTACGTGATCCGCGCGGACGAGGCCATCCGTGATGCCGACGGTACCGTGGTCGAGTTGCGCTGCTCCTACGATCCGGACACCCTGGGCAAGAACCCGGAAGGGCGCAAGGTCAAGGGCGTAATCCACTGGGTGCCCGCGGCCCATAGCGTCGAATGCGAAGTGCGGCTGTACGATCGCCTGTTCGCGTCGCCGAACCCGGAGAAGGCCAAGGAGGGGGGCAGCTTCCTCGACAACATCAACCCGGATTCCCTGGTGGTGCTGTCGGGGTGTCGCGCCGAGCCGGGCCTCGCCGAGGCCCTGGCCGGGGAGCGCTTCCAGTTCGAGCGCGAAGGCTACTTCTGCGTGGATTCGCGGGATTCCCGGCCGGGCCATCTGGTCTTCAACCGCACCGTTACCCTGCGCGATTCCTGGGGCCAGGGCTGACCGCACGGTGTCTTCACCGGTCACGGCCAGGGCCGTGACCGTTTCCATCGACGGCGCGAAGAAGGCGCCGTCTTGCGTTTGTCGCTGATCGAAGGTCGAGCATGCTTACCATCTACAACACCCTCAGTAAAACCAAGGACGTCTTCACGCCGCTGGAAGGCAACACGGTGCGCATGTACGTGTGCGGCATGACGGTGTACGACTTCTGCCATATCGGTCATGGGCGGGTGATGGTGGCGTTCGACGTGATCGCGCGCTGGCTCCGGCACTCCGGCTACGCCCTGACCTATGTGCGCAACGTCACCGACATCGACGACAAGATCATTCGGCGCGCCCAGGAGAACGGTGAGTCCTTCGAGGCACTGACCGAGCGCATGATCGCCGCCATGCACGAGGACGAGGCGCGCCTGTCGGTCCTGCGTCCGGACATCGAGCCGCGGGCCACCGGCCACATCGACGGCATGCACCGGATGATCCAGACGCTGATCGACAACGGCTACGCCTACGCCCCGGGCAATGGCGACGTCTATTACCGGATCGGCCGCTTCGCCGGCTACGGCAAGTTGTCCCGCAAGAAGATCGAGGACCTGCGCATCGGTGCCCGGGTCGAGGTGGACGAGGCGAAGGAAGACCCCTTGGACTTCGTCCTGTGGAAGGGTGTGAAGCCGGGCGAGCCGAGCTGGACGTCGCCCTGGGGCGAGGGGCGTCCCGGCTGGCACATCGAGTGCTCGGTGATGTCCACTTGCTGCCTCGGCGAAACCTTCGACATCCATGGCGGCGGCCCTGACCTCGTGTTCCCGCACCACGAGAACGAGATCGCCCAGAGCGAGGCGGCCACTGGCAAGCCATACGCTTCCGTCTGGATGCACGCCGGCGCCGTCCGGATGGACGGGGAAAAGATGTCCAAGTCCCTGGGCAACTTCTTCACCATCCGCGAGGTGCTGGAGAAGTACCATCCCGAGGTGGTGCGCTACCTGCTGGTCTCCAGCCACTACCGCAGCCCGATCAATTATTCCGAGGACAGCCTCAAGGAAGCGAAGGCAGCCCTGGACCGCTTCTACAACGCCTTGAAAGGGTTGCCGGCTGCGGCGCCCGCGGGTGGCGAGTCGTTCGTCGAGCGCTTCACCGCGGCGATGAACGATGACTTCAACTCGCCGGAAGCCTGTGCGGTGTTGTTCGAGTTGGCGAGGGAGGTGAACCGCCTGCGCGAGCAGGACTTGGAGGCCGCGGCTGCCCTGGGCGCGCGTCTCAGGGCGCTGGCCGAGGTGCTGGGCGTGCTGCAGCTCGAACCTGAGGCCTTCCTGCAGGCGGGTGCGGCGAACCGGGTGGATGCGACCCAGGTGGACGCGCTGATCCAGGCGCGCTTGCAGGCGCGTGCCGACAAGAACTGGGCGGAGTCGGATCGGATCCGTGATCAGTTGTCCGCCTTGGGCGTGGTGCTGGAGGACGGCAAGGGCGGCACGACCTGGCGCCTGGCTGACTGATCGCACATGAAAAAGGCCGCTTCGAGCGGCCTTTTTTGGTGCGTTGCATGCTCAGGCGTGCAGGTGCTCGGCTGCGTAGAGCGTATTTTCCAGCAGGCAAGCGCGGGTCATGGGGCCGACGCCGCCGGGCACCGGCGTGATCCAGCCGGCGCGGGGCAGGGCGGTCTCGTAGACCACGTCGCCTACCAGCTTGCCGTCATCCTGACGGTTGATGCCGACGTCGATCACGATGGCGCCCGGTTTGATCCATTCACCCTTGACCAGCCCGGGCTTGCCTGCCGCCACCACCACCAGATCGGCGCTGCCGACGTGGCCAGCCAGGTCCTTGGTGAAGCGATGGGTCACCGTCACGGTGCAGCCGGCGAGCAACAACTCCAGCGCCATGGGACGGCCGACGATGTTGGACGCGCCCACCACCACCGCATGCATGCCGTAGAGATCGACACCCGTGCTGTTCAGCAGGGTGATGATGCCTTTGGGCGTGCACGGGCGCAGCTTGGGCATGCGCTGGGCCAGACGCCCGATGTTGTAGGGGTGGAAGCCGTCGACGTCCTTGTCCGGGCTGATCCGTTCCAGCAGCAGCGAGGCATCCAGATGCTGGGGGAGCGGCAGCTGCACGAGGATGCCGTCGATATCGGTATCGGCGTTGAGTGTGTCGATCAGGTCCATCAACGCATCCTGAGAGGTGTCGGCGGGCAGGTCGTAGGCGTGGGAAAGGAAGCCCACCTCTTCGCAGTCCTTGCGCTTGTGGGCGACGTAGACTTGCGAGGCCGGATCGGTACCCACCAGGATCACGGCCAGGCCGGGCGCACGCAGTCCCTGCTGGCGGCGTTCGGCGACGCGTTGGGCTATCTGCTGGCGAAGTTGGGCGGCGATCGCCTTGCCATCGATCAGTTGTGCGGTCATGGCGCGTGAAGGACCCATCGGAGCGCTGAAAAAGGGCGCGTATTCTCGCATGGCGTGCCGAAGCGGCAAAGGCGCAGACCGCGGAATCGGCGTAAGCCCTTTATCTTTCTAAAATTTTTTTGCCCGGAGTGTTGACGGCGGATCGGCCCATGGATAACATTCGCCCCGCTTGTCGAGCACAGCCAGCTGCTGGGTAAGAAGGCAAAGGCAGCGCCTGACGGTGATGTCGGAGCCAAACGCTTAAAGGTCTGCGCGTGCAGATGGATAGGCGCCCGTAGCTCAGCTGGATAGAGCATCCGCCTTCTAAGCGGATGGTCGCAGGTTCGAGTCCTGCCGGGCGTGCCATTTGGCAGCTTTGGCTCAAGCAAACGGCAATATGGTGGGCGTAGCTCAGTTGGTAGAGCACAGGATTGTGGCTCCTGGTGTCGTGGGTTCGATTCCCATCGTCCACCCCATATTCCAAACGCCAGGCTCAATGCCTGGCGTTTTTGTTTCAAGCGTCACCGCCCGGTGGCGTATGCGGACGTGGTGGAATTGGTAGACACACCAGATTTAGGTTCTGGCGCCGCAAGGTGTGAGAGTTCGAGTCTCTCCGTCCGCACCATTTCAGCTTCGACGATCCCTCGTCAAGCATCTTCACCTTCTATATCGTGGTAACTCCAATGGA
The DNA here is from genome assembly GCF_007109405.1 of Pseudomonas mangiferae. Lineage (GTDB taxonomy): Bacteria > Pseudomonadota > Gammaproteobacteria > Pseudomonadales > Pseudomonadaceae > Pseudomonas_T > Pseudomonas_T mangiferae. The sequence goes on along the minus strand of NZ_VJOY01000016.1, from coordinate 58,503 downwards.
TGTTCATTGGAGGTTTTTTACTTCGTTGATACCTTATAAAAAGCCTCTCAGTGGTGCGTGTAAAACCGCATGCGGCTTTTTTTTTTCGAATCCATCAATTAGCGTAATTCGTTACCTTGATTATAAAAAAAGCTTTTTCCCTTGATATAAGGGTTGGAGGCGATTGCGGCGCTACTGTCGGAGTTTACTTCCACCAGTTCTATAATTAGCTGGGATCAAGCGTTATTTGGTCCGGCTTGGACTGGTTGATTTGTTAATTGGCTAAGTTAGAGTCTATCCTGTAGAGGGAATCCGATGAGCGGGAGATTGTTGTTTTACGCTTTTTTATTGATTGCAGCTGGTGTGCTCGTCAAGATGATGGTGCCCACCTATGTCATAAGAAATGATCAGGGAATTACAATCGTTCGATTTTCAGGGCCATGGAGATACGATTTCCATGAGGGAATAATGAGTGCATTGGCTGCTGCGCAAGTCAGAAACTGCAAATATTATCGATATCAGCCCAACATTTTTGGTGAGAATGAATTTCTCATTCATTGTTCCAGCGATAAACAGCATTGGGTAGGGTATATGGTATGGCCTAAAACCAGCAAAGTGTTGGGGCCAGCCAAGGTTGATTGAGCAGTGATTCATGCTTCCTCTCAGAAATCTGCTCGCGGTATTGTCATGCCTGTCGAAAGCGTGCAGTTGTGAATAAAAAATACGGCGTTTCGGTATGTGTTTGACGTAATTACTTCCTTATCCGGGATCACTCTCTTCCATCTTTTAAAGGGTGCAGAGGTCTTGGATGTTTATCGTCTGAATATCATGACGCGCTTGAGAGGTTTCTCGCTTGGAGCATAACTGGACGATTGGCTTCTTTCCGATCGAACGTCCTCCTGCTTCGCCGCCTCAAACAGAAAATGAGCTCGCAGGAGAAACGACATGAGCGAAAAGCCGACCAATCCGTATCATCCGCAGCCGGTCCCTCAGGATAAAGGCAGCGTACCTCCCGGTATCAATGACCCAGGCAACGAGGACCCGGGTTCTCTCGTGGAAGAGATCGTGAATCCCGATGCGGGTGTCGCTCCGTTGCAGCGTCCGCCGAAGCGCGATGCCTAGGCATCACCCACTCTGAGCCGACCCTTTTCGTGGCTGTCGAGTCGCCCACCAGCAGAGCAGTGAGCCGCCCGTCACCATCAGGGTGCCTTGCCAGAATGGCAGGGTGAGGTGGATACCCAGCCAGAACGCGGCGAAGGCCGATGACAGGGCAGGCGTGAAATAGGAGGCAGTGGCCAGCAGGGTCATGTTGCCTCGCAGGATGCCAACGTTCCACAGCCCGTAACCGAGCGCCATGGCGGAGCCGGTTGCGATTGCCTGCAGCAGATTTCCGGAGTTCAGCGCCAGAACAGGCTCGTGGCTCATCGCATACTTTAGCCACAGCGCAAGAGCGGTAAGCGCGAAGAACAGCGTGACCGCGTTCTTGCCGTCGGCGAAGCGGCGGGTCACGTTGCAGTAGAGTGCCCACAGCAGCGCGCCCGTGGCGGCCAGTCCATAGCTGACAGGGTTGCTGGCGAGGTGGTCGAGCGTGCTGTCCAAGGCGAACCCTTCGCCGCTCACCACGCGGAAGATGCCGAAAAGTGCGAGCAGGGTGCCGGGAACGATGGCCCAGGTCGCGCGCTGGCCATTCATGGCGATAGCCAGCACCACTGTCAGGCAGGGCCATAGGTAATTGACGATACCCACTTCGATGGCTTGGGCGCGGTCCTTGGCGAAACCCAGCGACAGCGAAAAACAGATTTCGTAGGCGACGAACAATGCGCTTCCGGCGATCAGGTACGGGCGAGGCAGCGCGCGAAGCCGGGGCCTGCCGAACATCATAAGCAGCAGCACGGTTCCGATCGTATAAATAGTGGCGGCGCCCCCCACCGGGCCAAGGGCTTCAGCCACGCTGCGGATGAGCCCGGCTGCCGAGCTCCAGAGCAGGATGGCGCCCAGGCCGCAGAGCGTGGCGGTTCGTTCGTTCGGTGATGTCATGGGATAGGCCTCGTCGAGCGGCCGATTCTACGGTGGAAGCCCGCATGGAGCGACGATGAAGCGGCCCATTGGCTCGCCTAACCGAGTCAAGCCGGGCTGCTATGCTCCAGCGTAAGCATCCAGCTCCTGCATCGGGGCGTTCAGGTGCGGCGTCGGACCAACCCGATTCCGGGTTGGCGTCATGATCACGGAAGCTGGGTGGCTGCCATGTTCCTTCGTCGTTTCGATCTCGCCCCGCGGGCGACGTTCTGCTTTGCGCTCATCACGCTGCTTGCGGTGCTGATCGGCCTGTTCTCCCTCTCCAAACTGAGCAACCTGTACCACGCCGAGCAGGACATCGAGACCAACTGGATGGCCAGCATCCAGGCGGCCGAACGCATGCAGAAGGATGCGTTGCGTATGCGCCTGGAAACCTGGCGGGGGCTCATCCTGAGCGATGGTGGCGCGGCGGCTCGTATCGACAGTGGCTTGGTCCAGGGGTACCGGCAGGATTTCCAGCAGACCGCGGAGCGCTATCAGCGCGAGCTGGTGTCAGGCGCCCGCGAGCAGGAGCTCTTGCAGCGCGTGCGCGCAGTGTTCGATACCTATAGCGCGGCCCAGCAGCAGGTCATGGATCTGCAGGCCCAGCAGCAGGCTGCGGCGGCGTCTACCCAGGCCAATGGGCCCGCGCGCAGCGCTGGCAAGGAGCTGGAAAAAGTCCTGGATGAACTGAGCACCTACAACACCGACGGTGCGCGCCAGGCGGGTACGGCGGCCGGCGATACCTATGCAGCAAGCCGCTTGAGCATCATTGTCACCCTCGTCGTGGCGGTGTCGCTGACCGCGCTCCTGGCCCTGCTCCTGACCCGCAGCATCGTGCGCCCGGTGGGTGAAGCGCTGGAGTCGGCGGAGTCCATCGCCAAAGGCGACCTGACTCGGGCGGTGAGCGTGTCCGGCAACGACGAACTGAGCCGGTTGTTGGCGGCCCAGTCTTCCATGCAGCGCAGCCTCAATGCCGCGATCCGGCAGATTGCCGACTCGTCCACCCAACTGGCCTCGGCCGCCGAGGAAATGGCCACGGTGACGGAGCAGGGGACCCGCGGTCTGGAAAGCCAGAACGCCGAGATCGAACAGGCGGCGACGGCCGTGAACGAAATGAGCGCAGCGGTGGAGGAGGTCTCGCGCAACGCCAACGCGGCATCGGAAGCCGCGCGCAGCTCCGATCGTTTCGCCCAGACCGGGAACCAGCAGGTGACCCGCACGGTGGATGCCATCCGCCGCCTGGCGGCGCGGGTGAACGACGCGGCCGGGGAGATCCAGGGCCTGGCCGAGCAGGCGCGAGGTATCAGCAAGGTGCTCGACGTGATTCGCAGCATCGCCGAGCAGACTAACCTGCTGGCGCTCAACGCGGCCATCGAAGCCGCTCGCGCCGGCGAGCAGGGGCGCGGCTTCGCGGTGGTGGCCGACGAGGTACGGGCGCTGGCCCACCGTACTTCGTCGTCCACCCAGGAAATCGAGCAGATGATCGGCGCCATCCAGAACGGTACCGAGCATGCCGTGCAGGCCATGCGTAGCAGCAGCGACGAAGCGGCGGCCACCTTGAGCCTGGCGGACGAAGCCGGGCGATCCCTGGAGGATGTGGTTCGCGCCATCAGCGAGATCAACGAGCGAAACCTGCAGATCGCTACGGCCTCTGAAGAGCAGGCGCATGTGGCGCGGGACGTGGATCGCAACCTGGTGAGCATCCGGGACCTGTCGCTGCAGACGGCTTCCGGCGCCAACCAGAGCGCATCGGCCTGTGGCGAGCTGGCCCGGCTAGCTCAGGGACTGAATGGCCTGGTAGCGCGGTTCAGGGTTTAGGTGGGAGGCAGCTTCTAGCGAGGAGTTGAAATGCTTGGGTGTGTAGCTGGAGGACTGTCTGTCTGAAGGTACGGTCCATGGCCATCTGCCAGTCGACTCAACAAGGGGGACAGCCTAAAGTAGGCGCTTCGTTGCTTTAGTCGGCGAAGCCTCCACGTATTACCTCCAAAAGGATTGGCAGGACATGAAACAAACTCTTCTCTGTTGCGTGTTGTTGGCGTCAATGTCGGCACAAGCCGACAGCTTGGGTCCGTTGTTGCCGCAGCAGACCACCGAAGATTCTGCAGCGCAGATTATGGTGCCCAAGCAAAAGCGGCTGGTGCCTTCCCCCACCGTTGTTGATCTAGGGCCGCTGGCCACAACCAGGGCAGAACTTGCAGAGCCCGCCAAGGAGGGGCAGCCGGAGCGTATTGGCTTACGTCGAGATATCGAAGCGCTGAAAGATGATTCGCTGACGGGCAGTGCATTGAATTGGCGTGTGACCTCTGCGGGTGGCCATATCGCCGCCATTAGCCTGATTTCGCCCGATGCCTTGAGCGTTCGAGCAGGATTGGCCGTAAAGAACCTGCCCTCTTCGGCAGTGGTACGTTTCTACACTCAGCAAGATCCTACGCCTGTCGAAGTCCACGCTAGTGTCATTCTCCAGGCCATCGAGCGTAATTTGACCGCTGATGATCAGTCGGTTAATGCGCGTATATATTGGTCGCCACCAATCCAGGGTAATGAGATTACGGTCGAAATCGAACTGCCTGAAGGCGTTTCCAAGGATGCGCTGAATGTAAGTCTACCGGTCTTGTCTCACCTTTATCGCTCGCCCACTGACACTGATAGCAAGAGCGAAGTCAAACTTGGCAATTCAGGTGCATGCGAGGTGGATTATGCATGTGAGGCTGGTGGTGATCCTTCATTAGATGTGAAGAGCCGTTCTACGGCGAAAATGATTTTCGTTGATGACGGAGACAGTTATCTATGCTCCGGTACATTGTTGAACAATAATAACCAGGATCGGACACCCTATTTTCTTTCAGCTAATCACTGCATTTCCACCCAAACTTCTGCCTCTTCACTGGCAACTTTCTGGTTTTATCGTGCTACCGCCTGTAAAGGTCTAACGCTCGATCCGACCACTACTACACTCTATGGCGGTGCCCAGCTTCTCTATCATAGCGCTAATACTGATACAGCCTTTTTGCGCCTGCTCGATGCTGCGCCCGCAGGGGCTACGTTCGCAGGGTGGAGCACTGACGCAACGTCCTATAAACCAGGGCAAGCAGTACTCGGAGTGCATTATCCACGCGGGGATGTGCAAAAAATCAGCCATGGTAAAGTTGACAGCTACTCCACCTGTACCAGCAGTGGTTCTAATAAATTTATCTGTAAATCCAGTTTTCTGCCCAAGGCAACATTCTTAGGCATTATATGGAACAGCGGCATAACCGAGGGCGGTAGCAGCGGTTCTTCACTGTTTAGCGGCGATCAAGTGATTGGCCAGCTATATGGCGGTGGTTCTTCCTGCCTGTCGCCAACTAAACCGGATCACTATGGCCTGTTGTCTGTGGCCTACAATGCCAAGCTCAAGGATTGGTTGAGCCCGAGCGCAACAATAATCCCCTCGACGGGCACCGCAGTGGAATACTTCAATCCTGATCTCAATCATTACTTCATGACGGCTGATCCAGCTGAACAAGCATATGTAGATACAGGTGCCGTCGGAAAATGGCTGCGTACCGGCCAGACGTTCAAGGCTGGTGGCAGCAAGGCGGTCTGCCGCTTCTATGGCAATACCCTGCCCAACCCGGCTACCGGTGTGGCCTTTGGTCCCAATTCCCACTTCTATACCGCTGATACGTCGGAGTGCGACTTCCTCGTGGGCTTCTACAACCCCGCCGAGCCCAGCTGGAAGTTCGAGAGCTACGACTTCAACATCACGGACGTCGTGGGAGGGGCCTGCCCGACCGGTACCGTCCCGGTCTACCGCCTCTACAACCGGGGCTACGAGCGGGGCGTGGCGTCCAACCATCGCTTCACCCGCGACCTGGCGCTGGCGAACCAGATGGCTCAGGAAGGCTGGTCCTTCGAGGACGTGAAAATGTGCGCCCCGCAGTGATGGACGCCTGAGAAAACGAAAAGCCGCCTCCGGGCGGCTTTTTCCTTTCCGGGTCAGGGACAGCCTGGTCTCGATTGTCGGACACGCCGGATGAACGGTAGCAACGGGGTGCTGTCTGTGAATTTAAGCGCCGCGCATACGCCCCGTTTCGGTCCGATGCACCGGGCATTGTAAGGCGATAGGGGCCTGATTAGACTGCGCGGCGATTCGCCAATCCACCTCCACGCAACTCAAGGATCGACATGATCAAGAAATGCTTGTTTCCGGCTGCCGGTTACGGTACTCGCTTCCTGCCCGCCACCAAGGCCATGCCGAAGGAAATGCTGCCGGTGGTGAACAAGCCGCTGATCCAGTATGGCGTCGAAGAGGCCCTTGATGCAGGCCTTAGCGAAATATCCATCGTCACCGGGCGTGGCAAGCGGGCCCTGGAAGACCACTTCGACATCAGCTACGAGCTGGAACACCAGATCAAGGGCACCGACAAGGAAAAATACCTGGTCGGCATCCGCCGCCTGATCGACGAATGCAGTTTCTCCTATACCCGCCAGGTCGAAATGAAGGGCCTGGGACACGCCATCCTCAGCGGTCGTCCGCTGGTGGGCGACGAGCCGTTCGCCGTGGTGCTGGCGGACGACCTATGCTTCAACCTCGGCGGTGATGGCGTGCTGACCCAGATGGTCAAGCTCTACAACCAGTTCCGCTGCTCCATCGTGGCGATCCAGGAAGTGCCGCCGGAAGAGACCTCCAAGTACGGCGTGATCGCCGGCGAGATGATCCGCGACGATATCTTCCGGGTGAACAGCATGGTCGAGAAGCCCAAGCCGGAGGACGCGCCGTCCAACCTGGCGATCATCGGGCGCTACATCCTCACCCCGGACATCTTCGATCTGATCCAGCAGACCGAGCCGGGCAAGGGCGGTGAGATTCAGATCACCGACGCGCTGATGAAGCAGGCCCGCGATGGCTGCGTCCTGGCCTACCGCTTCAAGGGCAAGCGCTTCGATTGCGGCGGCGCCGAAGGCTACATCGACGCCACCAACTATTGCTTCGAGAACCTGTACAAGACCGGCAAGGCGTACTGATCGTCGCACCGGTGAAAAGCCATCCTTCACGGATGGCTTTTTTTATGGGCGCAGCGAGGCCAGGCGCCTGGCTGGCCTGCCGGTCGGCTTCCGGTATGCTGGCGGCTTGAATGGAGAACTGCCATGAACCATGACTTCGATCTCTTTGTAATCGGCGCCGGCTCCGGCGGTGTACGGGCCGCCCGGTTTTCCGCGGACCTCGGTGCCCGGGTGGCCGTGGCCGAGAGCCGCTACCTGGGCGGTACCTGCGTCAACGTCGGGTGCGTACCGAAGAAGCTGCTGGTCTATGGCGCCAGCTTCACCGATACCCTGGCCCACGCCGCCGGCTATGGCTGGGATGTGCAGGGCGCAGCGTTCGACTGGGCGACGCTGATCGCCAACAAGGACAAGGACATCCAGCGCCTCAATGGCATCTACCGAAACCTGCTGGTGAATGCCGGCGTGCGAATCCTGGAGGGGCACGCGCGCCTGATCGACGCCCACACCGTCGAGGTGGACGGGCAGCGCTTCAGTGCCGAGCGCATCCTCATCGCCACGGGTGGCTGGCCCCAGGTTCCGGATATCCCCGGCAAGGAGCTGGCGATCACGTCCAACGAGGCCTTCCACCTGAAGGCGTTGCCCACGCGCGTGCTGGTGGTGGGTGGCGGCTACATCGCGGTGGAGTTCGCTTCGATCTTCCATGGCATGGGTGCGAAGACCAGCCTGTTATACCGGCGTGACCTGTTCCTGCGGGGCTTCGACCATGACGTTCGCCTGCACCTCAAGGAGGAACTGGAGAAGAAAGGCCTCGACCTGCGTTTCAATGCCGATATCGCCCGGCTCGACCGCTTGGAGAACGGGGCCATCCAGGCCACCTTGCGGGACGGAAGCCAGCTGGAGGCGGATTGTGTCTTTTACGCCACGGGGCGTCGGCCCATGCTGGATGGCCTGGGATTGGAGAACACGGCCGTGGAACTGGACGACCGCGGCTTCATCGAGGTGGACGATGACTACCAGACCCGGGAGCCCTCGATCCTGGCCATCGGTGACGTGATCGGCCGGGTGCAACTGACGCCGGTGGCCCTGGCCGAAGGGACGGCGCTGGCGCGGCGGCTGTATGCCCCGGACCAATACCGTCCGCTGGATTATCAGGCGATCCCCACCGCCGTCTTCAGCCTGCCCAACATCGCCACGGTCGGCCTGACCGAGGAAGACGCGCGCAAGGAGCATACGGTGAAGGTCTATGAGAGTCGGTTCCGGCCGATGAAGCTGAGCCTTACCGACGATCCCGAGCGTACCTACATGAAGCTGGTGGTGGATACGGAGAGCGACCGGGTACTGGGCTGCCACATGGTGGGGCCGGAGGCCGGGGAGATCATCCAGGGGCTGGCAGTGGCCTTGCGGGCTGGCGCCACCAAGCGCGTGTTCGACGAAACCATCGGCGTGCACCCGACCGCGGCAGAAGAGTTCGTCACCCTGCGCAAGCCGCGGGATGCCTGACGTTCATGCAGACCCTCTTCTATATCGCCGACCTGTTCGGCGTGGCGGTGTTCGCCATCACCGGGGCGCTGATGGCGGGGCGCAAGTCCATGGATCTGTTCGGGGTGCTGGTAATCGCGGTGATCACTGCCTTGGGCGGCGGCACCCTGAGGGACGTGATCCTTGGCAATCACCCGGTGAGCTGGATTCGCGACGACACTTATATCCTCGTCGCGTCCCTGGCGGCGGTGGGGACCGTATTGTGGGTGCGCCTGACCCGGCCGATCCATGAGACCGGCCTGCTGATAGCCGACGCCTTCGGCCTGGCGGTGTTCACCGTGTACGGGACCGAGGTCGCGATGCGCCATGACGTGCCCCTGAGCACGGCGGTGATCATGGGCGTCATCACCGGGGTGGCCGGCGGGGTCATGCGGGACATCATCTGCAACGAGATACCGCTGATCTTCCAGAAGGAAATCTACGCCACCGCCTGCATCGCCGGTTCGCTGGTCTTCGTCGCCCTCCTGGGCGTGGGGGCGTCCCACGGTGTGGCCACCGTGCTGGCGATGCTGGTGGTGTTGCTGACGCGCCTGTCGGCGATCCGCTGGCACCTGGCGTTGCCCAGCTTCCACCTGCTGGACCGGGACAAGGCCTGATAACAGGATCGGGTTGGAAGCGCCGCCATCCGGTCAGCATCCTGCGGGCGCCGACCGGATGGCGGGTGTTTCACACGCCGTCTTCCAGGCTCAGGGCCTCCGGCGCCAGTCCCAGCGCATCGGCGCATGCCCGCAGGGAGCGCCGCTGGCTCGCGGCGTACAGAGCCAGCTCATCCTGCACCGGCGAACCCAGCGCGGCCTCGAAGGCCGACCGATTGCCGCCCTGGCTGTAGTCGCCCCGAGCGGCTTCGCCCAGGTTGGACTGGAATATCCCCGCTGCGCTGACCGGCAGGAAATCCTCATAGACCAACGGCTCGTAGGTGAGGTGGCCCGCGTCCAGCAACGCGTCCAGGTCGGTCGGGCGTCCCGGGTCCTGGCGGGCGGCCAGGCCCCGGCGCGTGGGGAAGTAGCGGAAGTAGGCGAGTCCGCGTTGGCGCAGCGCTTCGTAGTCGTCCGGCATCTCGGCAAAGTGCTCGGACAGGCGCGCCAGGTAGCGTTCGGGATCGCTGTCGTCCAGTTGGGTGCGGGCGCTCGCCAGCAGGCGATCGTACAGGGCCCGGCCCGCCGGGGTGAGGGCTGCGCCGCGCTGCTCGATTTCGCCGAACCGGGCGGTGTGGCTGCCCGGCTGGGCCTCGCCGTCGGAGCCGAGAAACGCCACCTCTTCCTGCAGAGCCTTGAAACTGGTCTGTCGCAGCAGGATCGGGCACGTCCGCGGCGGCGGGCCCTCGATGACCGCCTTGGGCGTGATGCCCCGGGTCGGCATGGTCCGCTGCACGGCGTCGATGTCCAGGGTTCGCGGCGTGAGGTGGTTGATGTGAGGGCCCTTGAACGCCACGACATCGGCCACCAGGCGGTGCTGTTCGTTGAGCTGGCGGTAGGTCTCGGCGTCCACCGTGGCCTGGCGGTGCCAGCGAAACGTCTCCAGCGCCTCGACGACGAAACGGACAGCGTCGTCCGCTTCCAGCCCGCCGTCACGCTCGTGCGTCTCGATCAGGCGCAAGGCCTCGGGCGTGAAGATCCGGCGTCGGGCGAGGAGGGCGGTGGCCCGCTCTCGCAGGGCCGGATCGTCGATCAGCTCCAGGCGCAGCAGGGAGGTGAAGACCCGGAACGGGCTGCGCTGCAGGGCGTCCTCGTGAACGGCGCGAAAGGCGGTGGAGTGCACCGGTACGCCGGCGGTGGACAGGTCGTAGTAGCCCACCGGCTGCATGCCCATCACGGCGAACAACCGGCGCAGGGTCGCCAGCTCGTCGGCCGTGCCCACACGGATGGCACCGTGGCGCTCCAGGTCCAGGCGCTCCCGCTCGCCGGTCAGTGCCAACTGTTCCGCCAGCGCCGGCCTGTCCGCCAGGACGTTCCGGTTGACCTCCGCTACCAGCGCCAGCAGCTCGCCATAGAGCGGGACCTCGCTGCGGTACAGGTTCGACATGGCTTGGGAAAAACGCGCACGGATCTCATCCGGCGGGACGAAGGCCTGGGCAGTCATGAGCGGCTCCTGTGAAAGGCGGGCGATGGACGATTCTCACCAGCCGCCGTGCCGGAGACAAACGACTAATGCTCGGGCAATCATTCTGCGGAGGAATGCAAGGCCGCCGGGTCCGGCGTGGCCTGAGGTTCGATCCGCTCCCTCACCCAGTCGACGAAATGGCGGATCTTCGGCACGTCCACGGCATGCTCCGCGTAGGCCATGAAGTAGCTGCCGGAGCCGGCCAGGGGATACGTCCAAGGAATCACCAGCTTGCCCTCGTCCAGTTCGTCCTCCACCAGGAAGCGCGGCACCAGCGCGACGCCGCAGCCCACCTGGGCGGCGCGGATGCACATGTAGAACGTTTCGAAACGCGGCCCGTGGTAGCTGTGCTCGCTGTGCAGGTTCTGGGCGAGAAACCACTCGTGCCACGCCTGGGGGCGGGAGGCGCACTGCAGGAGCACCAGGCGGGTGAGGTCCAGCGGGCTGCCCAGGGGCGAGGCGGGCAGCAGCTCCGGGGCGCAGACCGGCACCACCTCCTCGCCGAACAGCGGGATGCACTCGGCGCCCGGCCAGGCACCCTGGCCGTAGAAGAACGCCACGTCGGCCTTCGCCTGCATCAGGTCGAAGGGGGCCAGTTCGTTACGAATGTCCAGGTGGATGTTGGGATGGCGATGGCGGAACCCCTTCAGGTGGGGAATCAGCCAGCGGGCGCCGAAGGTGGGCTGGGTGGCGACCTTGAGCACTTCGGTCTCGCCCCCGTAGGACAGGATGTAGTGGGTGGACATCTCCACCTGGGCGAGGATCTTGTTCACTTCGGCCAGGTACAGCGAGCCGGCCGGAGTGAGTTGCAGGCGCCGGCGGATGCGGCGGAACAGCAAGTGCTGGAGCATCTGCTCCAGCTGGGCCACCTGCTTGCTCACGGCGCTCTGGGTGAGGTGCAGTTCCTCCGCCGCCCGGGTGAAGCTCAAGTGCCGCGCCACTGCCTCGAAGCACTGCAGGGCCGCCATGGAGGGCATCAATCGTTTCGACATGGCTCGTTCCGATGCTTTCATGAATGCAGGGAATGATAAGGCGAATAAAGGTCGTTTGTTGGCCCGCCGGAATCGGTTCGATACTGCCCGGGTTCTAGGCGACCGCTACGGGAGACTCGCGATGATTGACGGACTGCTGGCAAAACTGGGCGTGGATGCGCAACGCCTCGGGCAAGGCGACCATCCGGTTCGCTCGCCGATCGATGGCCGCCTGCTGGGCAAGGTCCGGCTGGAAGGCGCGGAGGTCGTGGCGGGCAAAGTGGCCCGTGCCCAGACTGCGTTCGAAGCCTGGCGGCAAGTGCCGGCGCCCCGGCGCGGAGAGCTGGTCCGCCTGTTCGGCGAGGCACTGCGGGCGCACAAGGCCGAGCTGGGCGAACTGGTCTCCTGGGAGGCCGGCAAGATCACCCAGGAAGGGCTGGGCGAAGTCCAGGAGATGATCGACATCTGCGACTTCGCCGTGGGGCTGTCGCGCCAGTTGTACGGCCTGACCATCGCCTCCGAGCGCCCTGGCCACCACATGCGCGAGACCTGGCACCCGCTGGGGGTGGTCGCCGTCATCAGCGCCTTCAATTTCCCGGTGGCGGTCTGGTCATGGAACACCGCACTGGCGCTGGTCTGCGGGAATGCAGTGATCTGGAAGCCGTCGGAAAAGACCCCGCTCACCGCGTTGGCCTGCCAGGCGCTGCTGGAACGTGTGCTGGCCGGGTTCCCCGAGGCGCCGGAAGGGCTCGCTCAAGTCCTGATCGGTGCACGCGACGCGGGGGAAGCCCTGGTTGACGATGCCCGGGTGGCGCTGGTGAGCGCCACCGGCAGCACCCGCATGGGACGCGAGGTCGCCCCGCGCGTGGCGGCCCGCTTCGCCCGCAGCATCCTTGAGCTGGGTGGCAACAATGCGATGATTCTGGCCCCCAGCGCGGACCTCGATCTTGCGGTGCGGGGCATCCTGTTCAGTGCGGTGGGAACCGCTGGCCAGCGCTGCACCACCCTGCGGCGGCTGATCGCCCACGAGTCGGTCAAGGACGAGATCCTGGCGCGACTGCGTTCGGCCTATGGCAAGGTTCGCATCGGCCATCCGCTGGAAGGCAACCTGGTCGGCCCGTTGATCGACCGGCAGAGTTTCGATGCCATGCAGGCGGCCCTGGAGCAGGCGCGTGCGGAAGGCGGCCAGGTGTTCGGCGGCGAGCGGCGGCTGCAGGATGGTTACCCGGATGCCTACTACGTGGCTCCGGCCATCGTCGAGATGCCGACGCAGAGCGACGTGGTGCGCCATGAAACCTTCGCGCCCATCCTCTATGTCCTCACCTACCGCGACTTCGACGAAGCGCTGCGGTTGAATAACGAGGTGCCCCAGGGACTGTCGTCCTGCCTGTTCACCACCGACGTGCGCGAAGCCGAGCGTTTCCAGAGTGCTGTCGGTAGCGATTGCGGCATCGCCAACATCAATATCGGCACCAGCGGGGCGGAGATCGGCGGCGCCTTCGGGGGCGAGAAGGAAACGGGCGGCGGGCGCGAGTCCGGCTCGGACGCCTGGAAGGCCTACATGCGCCGGCAGACCAACACCATCAACTATTCCCGGGAGCTCCCGCTGGCCCAGGGCATTACCTTCGATTGAATTCCGGTGGCCGTCTCGGCGGTCAGGGCGCGTTGCGTGGAGAAACGAGCATGAGCGGATTGCATCGGCAGTGCCTGTGGGAATACCTGACGCCGGAGCGCCCACAGGCCGGGGCGCTGGAAGGCGAGCGGACGTCGGATGTCTGCGTCATCGGCGCCGGCTTCACCGGCCTGTCGGCGGCGCTGCATCTGCTGGAGGCCGGCTATTCGGTCTGCCTGCTGGAGGCTCACGAAACGGGGCATGGGGGCTCGGGGCGCAACGTCGGCCTGGTGAATGCCGGAACCTGGATTCGCCCCGATGACGTGGAAGCGGCGCTCGGTTCCACCGTGGGGGAGCGCCTCAATAGTGTGCTGGGGCAGGCACCGGCGGAGGTGTTCGCCCTGATCGAGCGCCTCGGCATCGAATGCCAGGCGAGGCGCGACGGCACCTTGCACATGGCCCACAACCCCGCCGGTGTGGCCGATCTGCAGAAGCGCGCGAGCCAGTGGCAGCGGCGGGGTGCCCGGGTGGAGCTGCTGACCGGCCCGCGTTGCGAAGAATACTGCGGCACCGACAAGGTGGCGGCGGCCTTGCTGGACCATCGGGCCGGCACCCTCAACCCCATGGCCTATGCGTGCGGGCTGGCCGCGGCCGTCCAGCGGAGGGGAGGCGCATTCTTCCATCATTCGCCCGTCGAGCGCCTGGAGCGCGAGGGAGGGCAGTGGCGCGTACTTACCGCAAAGGGCTCGGTGCGGGCAGAGCGGGTGATCATCGCCTCCAACGCCTACACCGAAGGCGAATGGACCGACCTGAAGCGGCATTTCTTCGCCGGCTACTATTACCAGCTCGCTTCCGTACCCCTGAAGGGCGCGGCGGCCGAACGCATCCTGCCCCACGGGCAGGGCTCCTGGGATACCCGTACCGTCCTCAGCAGCATCCGGCGCGACGCCGATGGCCGCCTGGTCCTCGGGAGCCTGGGGAATGGCGCGAACAAACCGGACTGGTTCCTGCGCAGTTGGGGCGACCGGATCCAGCGCCATTATTATCCAGGCCTGGGGCGGGTGGACTGGCAGTTCGCCTGGACCGGTCGCATCGCCTTCACACCCGACCACCTCATGAAGGTTTTCCAGCCCGCGCCCGGCTTGATGGCGGTAACGGGGTTCAACGGCCGCGGGGTGACCACCGGCACGGTGTTCGGCAAGGCGTTCGCCGCATTCATCCAGCGTGACGACCCCGCCGAGCTTCCGGTTCCGTTCCAGACAGCCCGACCGGTTTCCGCCCCTGCGCTGCGCGGACATCTCTACGAAGCCGGTTTCAGCCTGTATCACGCCGGGCAGTGCCTGCGGGTAGTGCTCTGAGGGTTGCCCGAGGGCCGGGAAACGGGCGTTTCGGCGTTGTGGCGGGTCGCTCGTTGCGCAGGGTGACTTCTGCCAGGCGAGCCACTAGAATGCATGCCCTTGATTCTGGGGCCGGGACGGCCGGCTATGTCTGTGCAACGAGGATTATCCATGCAAGTTTCTGTTGAAAGCACTTCCGCTCTCGAGCGCCGCATGACCATCGGGGTGCCGGCCGAGCGTATCGAGACCGAAGTCACCAAGCGTCTGCAGCAGACCGCTCGTCGCGCCAAGATCGCCGGCTTCCGCCCGGGCAAGGTTCCCATGAGCGTCATCCGTCAGCGCTACGAAGACGCTGCGCGCCAGGAAGCCCTGGGCGACCTGATCCAGTCCACCTTCTATGAAGCCGTCGTCGAGCAGAAACTCAACCCGGCCGGCAGCCCGGCCGTCGAGCCCAAGGTGTTCGAGAAGGGCAAGGACCTGGAATACATCGCGACCTTCGAAGTCTTCCCGGAATTCGAAGTCGCCGGCCTCGAAGGCATCTCCATCGAGCGTCTGCAGGCTGACGTAGGCGACGCCGACGTCGACAACATGCTGGAAATCCTGCGCAAGCAGAACACCCGTTTCGAAGCGACCGAAGGCCGTGCCGCCGCTGATGGCGACCAGGTGAACATCGACTTCGTCGGCAAGATCGACGGCGAAGCCTTCGCTGGTGGCTCCGCCAAGGGTTCGCTGCTGGTCATCGGTTCCAAGCGCATGATCCCTGGTTTCGAAGAAGGCCTCGTGGGTGCCAAAGCAGGCGAAGAGCGCGTGCTCAACCTGGCCTTCCCGGAGGACTACCAGAACCTCGAGCTGGCCGGCAAGACCGCTGAGTTCACCGTCACCGTGAACAGTGTCGCCGAGCCGAAGCTGCCGGAACTCAACGAGGAGTTCTTCGGCCTGTTCGGCATCAAGGAAGACGGCCTGGACGGCTTCCGTGTCGAAGTCCGCAAGAACATGGAGCGCGAGCTGCGCCAGGGCATCAAGGCCAAGGTCAAGAACCAGGTCATGGACGGTCTGCTGGCCGCCAACCCCATCGACGTGCCCAAGTCGCTGATCGCCAACGAAGTCAACCGCCTGCGTACCCAGGCCGTGCAACAGTTCGGCGGCAACATCAAGCCGGACCAACTGCCTGCCGACCTGTTCGAAGAGCAGGCCAAGCGCCGCGTGGTGCTGGGCCTGATCATCGCGGAGTTGGTCAAGCAGCACGAGCTGAAGCCGGACGAAGCCCGCGTTCGCGAGCTGATCGAGGAAATGGCTTCGGCCTACCAGGAACCCCAGCAGGTCGTGTCCTGGTACTACAAGAACGAGCAGCAGATGAACGAAGTGCGCTCGGTTGTACTGGAAGAACAAGTTGTGGATACTGTCCTGCAGAAGGCCAAGGTGACCGATAAAGCGGTCTCCTACGAGGAAGCGGTCAAGCCTGCCGAGACGCCTCAGGCAGCCTGAACCGTCCACTAGCCGACCATAAGCCAGCCTCAGCGCTGGCTTATGCGTTTAGAGGCATGACATTCAATTAAGGGAGTGATCGCTGGACATGTCCCGCAATTCTTTTATGCAGCAAATGCCTGAAATCCAGGCCGCCGGCGGCCTCGTGCCGATGGTCATCGAGCAGTCCGCCCGTGGCGAGCGTGCTTACGACATCTATTCGCGCCTGCTGCGCGAGCGCGTGATCTTTCTGGTCGGCCAAGTCGAAGACTACATGGCCAACCTGGTGGTCGCGCAGTTGCTGTTCCTCGAGGCGGAGAACCCTGACAAGGACATCCACCTGTACATCAACTCTCCCGGTGGTTCGGTAACGGCGGGCATGTCGATCTACGACACCATGCAGTTCATCAAGCCGGACGTCTCCACCATCTGCATTGGCCAGGCCTGCAGCATGGGCGCGCTTCTGCTCGCGGGTGGTGCGGCGAAGAAGCGCTACTGCCTGCCGCATTCGCGGATGATGATCCACCAGCCGCTCGGCGGCTTCCAGGGCCAGGCTTCGGATATCGAGATTCATGCCCGGGAAATCCTTACCATCCGCGAGCGCTTGAACAAGATCCTGGCGGATCACACCGGTCAGCCGCTGGATGTCATCGCCCGAGATACCGACCGCGACAACTTCATGAGCGGCGACGAGGCGGTCAAGTACGGCCTCATCGACCAGGTGCTCGACAAGCGTCAACTGGCGGGCTAAAGGCCTGTCTTCACGCCGTGGCCGGAGTTCTCCGGCCACCCGGCGGGCTTGAAAATGCCCGCATTTGCCTTCATCTTGTGTTTCAAGCCTATCGGATTGGATCGATCGAATGACTGATACCCGCAACGGCGAGGACAATGGCAAGCTGCTCTATTGCTCCTTCTGTGGCAAAAGCCAACACGAAGTCCGCAAGTTGATTGCTGGCCCCTCGGTCTTTATCTGCGACGAATGCGTCGACCTGTGCAACGACATCATCCGCGAGGAGGTCCAGGAAGCCCAGGCCGAGAGCAACGCGCACAAGCTGCCGGCGCCCAAGGAGATTCGCAACATCCTGGATCAGTACGTGATCGGTCAGGAGCGGGCGAAGAAGGTGTTGGCGGTAGCTGTCTACAACCATTACAAACGTCTCAATCAGCGCGACAAGAAAGACGATGTCGAACTGGGCAAGAGCAACATCCTGCTCATCGGTCCTACCGGCTCCGGCAAGACGCTGCTCGCAGAAACCCTCGCACGTCTGCTCAACGTGCCGTTCACTATCGCCGACGCCACGACTCTCACCGAGGCGGGCTACGTGGGTGAGGACGTCGAGAACATCATCCAGAAATTGCTGCAGAAGTGTGACTACGACGTGGAAAAGGCCCAGATGGGCATCGTCTACATTGACGAGATCGACAAGATTTCTCGTAAGTCCGACAACCCGTCCATCACCCGTGATGTTTCCGGCGAGGGCGTTCAGCAGGCGCTGCTGAAACTCATCGAGGGCACCGTCGCATCGGTACCGCCGCAAGGTGGACGCAAGCATCCGCAGCAGGAATTCCTGCAAGTGGACACCCGGAACATCCTGTTCATCTGTGGGGGGGCGTTCTCCGGTCTGGAGAAGGTCATCCAGGCCCGTTCGACCCGCGGCGGCATCGGCTTCAATGCCGAGGTCCGCAGTCAGGACCTTGGCAAGCGCGTGGGCGAGACGCTAAAAGATGTCGAACCGGACGATCTGGTCAAGTTCGGGCTCATTCCGGAGTTCGTCGGCCGGTTGCCGGTGCTGGCGACCCTGGACGAGCTGGACGAAGCGGCCCTCATGCAGATCCTGACCGAGCCGAAGAACGCGCTGACCAAGCAGTACGGCAAGCTGTTCGAGATGGAAGGGGTCGATCTCGAGTTCCGCTCCGATGCGCTGAAGGCGGTATCGCGTCGTGCGCTCGAGCGCAAGACGGGTGCCCGTGGCCTGCGCTCGATCCTGGAAGGCATCCTGCTGGATACCATGTACGAGATTCCTTCCCAGTCCGACGTCTCCAAGGTCGTCATCGACGAAAGTGTTATCGAAGGCACCTCGAAGCCCCTGCTGATCTACGAAAACACCGATCAGCCCGCCAAGGCGGCACCGGACGCCTGACCTTCACGAAGGGGCCTGCGGGCCCCTTTGCATTTCTGTCCGCTCGCTTGTTTTTTCCAAGGACCGCCCCCATCTTAGGTCTAGGATACCCATCTGTTACGGCCGGAAGGCCGCCGTAGAGTCCATACCCATGAAGACTACCGTCGAACTGCCCCTCCTGCCTTTGCGCGATGTCGTCGTCTATCCGCATATGGTCATCCCCCTGTTCGTAGGGCGCGAGAAGTCGATCGAAGCCCTCGAAGCCTCCATGACGGGCGACAAGCAGATTCTGTTGCTGGCACAGAAAAATCCGGCGGATGACGATCCGAGTGAAGACGCGTTGTACCGCATGGGGACGATCGCCACTGTCCTGCAGTTGCTGAAGCTTCCCGACGGTACCGTGAAGGTCCTCGTGGAGGGTGAACAGCGCGGCGCTGTCGAGCGGTTCGTCGAAGTCGACGGGTACTGCCGGGCCGACGTGCAACTGATCGAGGAAGTGGATGCCGGCGAGCGCGAGTCGGAAGTCTTCACACGCAGCCTGTTGAGCCAGTTCGAGCAGTACGTGCAGTTGGGTAAGAAGGTGCCTGCCGAAGTGCTGTCGTCGCTGAACAGCATCGACGAACCGGGTCGCTTGGTGGATACCATGGCGGCGCACATGGCGCTGAAGATCGAGCAGAAGCAGGAAATCCTCGAGATCACCGATCTGTCTGCCCGGGTGGAACACGTGCTGGCGCTGCTGGATGCGGAAATCGACCTGTTGCAGGTGGAGAAACGCATCCGTGGGCGTGTCAAGAAGCAGATGGAGCGCAGCCAGCGAGAGTACTACCTGAATGAGCAGATGAAGGCTATTCAGAAGGAGCTGGGCGACATCGACGAAGGCCACAATGAAGTCGAGGAGCTGAAGAAGCGTATCGACAATGCGGGCCTTTCCAAGGAAGCACTCGCCAAGGCCAACGCCGAACTGAACAAATTGAAACAAATGTCGCCGATGTCTGCGGAGGCCACCGTAGTCCGCTCGTACATCGACTGGCTGGTGAACGTGCCGTGGAAAGCCGAAAGCAAGGTGCGCCACGACTTGGCCAAGGCCGAAGATATTCTCGATGCCGACCACTATGGCCTCGAAGAGGTGAAGGATCGCATCCTCGAATACCTTGCCGTGCAGAAGCGCGTGAAGAAGATCAAGGGGCCAGTGCTCTGCTTGGTAGGGCCCCCCGGGGTCGGCAAGACCTCCCTCGCGGAATCCATCGCTCGTGCCACCAACCGAAAATTCATCCGCATGGCGCTGGGCGGCGTGCGTGACGAGGCCGAGATTCGGGGGCACCGTCGCACCTATATCGGCTCGATGCCGGGTCGGCTCATCCAGAAGATGACCAAGGTAGGCGTGCGCAACCCGCTGTTCCTGCTCGACGAGATCGACAAGATGGGCAGCGATATGCGCGGGGATCCGGCATCCGCCTTGCTCGAGGTCCTCGACCCCGAACAGAACCACAACTTCAACGATCACTACCTGGAGGTCGACTTCGACCTGTCCGACGTGATGTTCCTCTGCACCGCCAACTCCATGAATATCCCGGCGCCGCTGCTGGATCGCATGGAGGTAATTCGTCTACCCGGGTACACGGAGGACGAGAAAGTGAACATCGCCGTGAAGTACCTCGCGCCCAAGCAGACCCAGACCAACGGGCTGAAGGCTGGGGAGCTAGTGTTCGATGAGACCGCCATTCGCGACATCATTCGTTACTACACGCGCGAGGCGGGTGTTCGCAGCCTGGAGCGCCAGATCGCCAAAGTCTGCCGCAAGGCGGTGAAAGAGCACGCCCACGAAAAACGCTTCAACGTGACCGTCACCGCCGACTCCCTGGAGCATTTCCTGGGGGTACGCAAATATCGTTATGGCCTGGCCGAGCAGCAGGACCAGATCGGCCAGGTAACCGGCCTGGCCTGGACCCAGGTGGGGGGCGAGCTGCTCACCATCGAGGCGGCCGTGGTGCCGGGCAAGGGCCAGTTGACCAAGACCGGCTCCCTGGGCGACGTCATGGTCGAGTCCATCACGGCGGCCCTCACCGTGGTGCGCAGCCGCGCGAAGAGCCTGGGCATTCCGCTGGATTTCCACGAGAAGCGCGATGTGCACATCCACATGCCGGAAGGCGCCACGCCCAAGGACGGCCCCAGCGCCGGCGTGGGCATGTGCACCGCATTGGTCTCCGCTTTGACGCAGATCCCGGTGAGGGCCGATGTGGCCATGACCGGCGAGATCACGCTACGTGGCCAGGTGCTCGCCATTGGTGGGCTGAAAGAAAAACTCCTGGCGGCACATCGGGGCGGAATCAAGACCGTGATCATCCCCGAAGAGAACGTCCGCGATCTCAAGGAAATTCCGGAAAATATCAAGCAGGACCTGTCTATCAAGCCGGTCAAATGGATTGACGAGGTCCTGCAAATTGCGCTGCAATACGCGCCGGAGCCTTTGCCCGATGCGGCTCCCGATATAGTCGCAAAGGATGAGAAGCGCGAGGCAGATTCCAAGGAGCGAATCAGCACTCACTAACCGGTGGGCTTCCTTGACACGTCCCAGAGGCACTTATATAAAGCGCCTTTCGGGTCTTGGCAGCCATCAGCACCGCTTCGCTACGCTAAACCAACTAGAAACAACTCAACAGAAACAAGGGGACTTAGAGTGAACAAGTCGGAACTGATCGATGCCATCGCCGCATCTGCTGATATCCCGAAAGCTGTAGCCGGCCGTGCGCTGGACGCAGTGATCGAATCCGTCACTGACGCTCTGAAGTCGGGTGACTCCGTGGTGCTGGTGGGTTTCGGAACGTTCGCTGTCAAGGAGCGCGCTGCGCGCACCGGCCGCAACCCGCAGACTGGCAAGCCCATCAAGATCGACGCCGCCAAGATTCCAGGCTTCAAGGCTGGCAAGGCTTTGAAAGACGCCGTCAACTAAGGCCTTTTCGGATTTGCTTCATTCCGGGGCAGGCTCGCCTATCCCGGGCGCGGAACGGTAATTCGGTCGTCAAGTCGAGTCGTCATCGGGTCCGGGTCTCGGACCTTCTGTTCCGGTAACTACGAAAGGCGCGTCCTCGGATGCGCCTTTCTTCTATTCAGATCTACCCGCGCTGCGCGTTCGTGCCTTGCACGATCGTTTCTGGGGGACCCATGCTGCAGAACATCAGGGACAATTCACAGGGTTGGATTGCCAAGACCATTATCGGCGTCATCATGGTGCTGCTGGCGCTCACCGGCTTCGATGCGATTTTCAGAGCGACCAGCAATAGTGATAAAGCTGCCGAAGTGAACGGCGAGAAGATCACCCAGAACGAAGTGGCCCAGGCGGCAGAGCTCCAGGTGCGGCAGCTTCGCCAGAAGCTGGGTAGCGACTTCGATGCCTCCATGCTGAACGAGAAGATGATGCGCGAATCGGCGCTGAAAAATCTGATCGATCGGCAGCTCCTCCTGCAGGGCGCACATGATGCGGGCTTCGCGTTTTCCCAGGCCTCCCTCGACCAGTTGATCCTGCAGACCCCGGATTTCCAAGTGGCGGGCAAGTTCAGCCCTGAACGCTTCGACCAGGTCATCCGGCAAATGAACTACAGCCGTCTGCAGTTCCGGCAGATGCTCGAAACTGAAATGCTGGTCGCGCAGCTTCGCGCCGGCCTCTCCGGAAGCGGTTTCGTGACCGATGCCGAGGTGCAGGCATTCGCACGCCTGGAAAAGCAGACTCGTGATTTCGCCAGCGTCACCCTGAAGGCCGATACCAAGTCGGTACAAATCAGTGAAGACGAGCTGAAGGCTTACTTCGATGCCCATGCCGATCAGTACATGACCCCCGAGCAGGTCGTGATCGAGTATGTCGAGCTGAAGAAAGACGCCTTTTTCGACCAGGTCAGTGTCAGCGATGCCGACCTGCAAGACCTTTATCACAAGCAGATCGCCAACCTCACTGAGCAGCGCCATGCTGCCCACATCCTGATCGAAGCTGATCCCAAGGCGGGCGAGGACCAGGCCAAGGCGAAGGCGGACGATATTCGTGAGCGCCTGGAGAAAGGTGAGGACTTCGCGGCATTGGCCAAGGAGTTCTCGGCGGACCCTGGGTCGGCCAGTCAGGGCGGGGATCTGGGCTTTGCCGGCCCAGGTGTCTACGATCCTGCATTCGAGAAAGCGCTTTATGCATTGAAGCAGGGCGAGATCTCAGAGCCCGTCAAGACCCAGTACGGCTGGCATGTGATCAAGCTGTTGGGCGTGCAGGCGCCTGAGATTCCCAGTTTCGACAGTTCCAAGGAAAGCCTGGTCCGCGAGCTGAAGACGCAGAAGGTCGAGCAGCTGTTCGTGGAAGCTACGAAGAAGCTCGAGGACATGTCCTTCGAGGCATCCGATCTGGCGCAGCCTGCCCAGGAGCTGGGCCTGAAAGTGCAGACCAGCAAGCCGTTCGGTCGCGAGGGGGGAGAGGGCGTCAGTGCCAATCGCCAAATCCTGCAAGCGGCATTCAGCCCGGAAATTCTGGACGATGGCGCCAATAGCGGTGCTTTGGAACTGGATCCAGACACGGTAGTGGTGCTGCGGGCCAAGGAGCATCTCAAGCCCAAGCCGCAGACCTTCCAGGACGTCAGCGCCGGCATTCGTGAGGAGTTGACCAAGGAGCGGGCGACCGAGGCTGCCAAGATGGCTGGTGAGCAACTGGTCGCCCAGCTCAAGAAGGGCGAACAGGCCCGCAAGGATTGGAAGGTGACCGAGGCGGCAACGCGCGCTCAGGAAGGCGTCGATCCAGCTGTGCTCCAGGCGGTCTTCCGTGCGCCTAGGCCTGAGTCGAAGGACAAGCCGGTATACGCGGGCGTCGCCTTGGCCAATGGCGACTATGTCGTCCTTCGCCTGGATGGTGTGAGCGCTCCGGAAGACGCGCTGTCCGATGAGGACAAGGCATCCTACAAGCGTTTCCTGGCCTCCCGGGCTGGGGCGCAGGACTATAGCGCCTACCGGCAACAGCTCGAGGCAAAAGCGGATATCAAGCGCTATTGATCATCCGCTTCATCGAGGGCCGCTTTGCGGCCCTTGTCTTTTTCTGCGCTTCGCGTCTGACACTCGAACGGCCGGCTGGGAACTTGCCATCATGTGCCCGGTCATAGAAGCGCAGGTTTGCTACCCCTGATGAACCTGTGCTGCCTGGGACCTCTCACAAAGCGCAAAATCCCCGGTAGCGTCCAGCGACTTGTGAGGTCGTTGGAGGAGAGAGCGGTACGTCGGCTGGGACTCATCCCGGCGATGTGAATTCCGCAAGGATTCAGCGGCGATGGCCTGTCGAGTGCCGCTCTCTCCATCATCCCTTCCTGGTTTTCTACCGTTCGATCCAAGTATTTGTTTCTTTTTGTGCTATTCTCCCGCGTCGCTCGGCGTCCTGCCAGGCGTTCACGTTCTTCCCAGTGACTCCGGTTCGGTCAGCTCGGCCCACGGCTCCTGCCAATGTGCGGCAGGCTCTGCTTGCCCAATCGCTTACTGGCTCATCCCAACCCACGTGGCCTTTGGTAGAGGTCACCACTAGGAGAGGAGGCGCCATGCCCATCATCACTCTTCCCGACGGCAGCCAACGTTCTTTCGATCAACCCGTGACTGTTGCTGAGGTCGCCCAATCCATTGGCTCCGGTCTGGCCAAGGCAACCGTGGCCGGCAAGGTCGACGGCAAGCTGGTCGATGCATGCGACCTGATCGAAGGCGATGCGACACTGCAGATCATCACCCCCAAGGATCAGGAGGGCGTCGAGATCATCCGCCATTCCTGCGCGCACTTGGTTGGCCATGCGGTCAAGCAGCTGTACCCGACCGCGAAGATGGTCATCGGTCCGGTGATCGATGAGGGCTTCTACTACGACATCGCTTTCGAGCGGCCTTTTACCCAAGAGGATCTGGCCGCCATCGAGCAGCGCATGCAGGCGCTGATCGACAAGGATTACGACGTCATCAAGAGGGTTACGCCGCGAGCGGACGTGATCGAGATCTTCAAGGCTCGGGGGGAGGACTATAAGCTTCGTCTCGTGGACGACATGCCCGACGAGCAGGCCATGGGCCTCTATTTCCACGAGGAATACGTGGATATGTGCCGCGGCCCTCATGTGCCCAACACCCGTTTCCTGAAGGCTTTCAAGCTCACCAAGTTGTCCGGCGCATATTGGCGGGGCGACGCAAAGAATGAGCAGCTGCAGCGGGTGTATGGGACCGCGTGGGCGGACAAGAAACAGCTCGCGGCCTACATCCAGCGCATCGAGGAGGCGGAGAAGCGTGACCACCGCCGCCTCGGCAAGCGGCTCGACCTGTTCCACACCCAGGAAGAAGCGCCTGGGATGGTCTTCTGGCATCCCAATGGCTGGACCCTGTATCAAGTGCTCGAACAGTACATGCGCACTGTGCAGCGCGAGAACGGATACCAGGAAGTGCGTACCCCGCAGATCGTCGACCGCATCCTCTGGGAACGTTCAGGGCATTGGGGCAACTACGCGGAAAACATGTTCACCACCGAATCGGAAAGCCGCGATTACGCGATCAAGCCGATGAACTGCCCTTGCCATGTGCAGATCTTCAATCAGGGCCTGAAAAGCTACCGCGATCTGCCGTTGCGCCTTGCCGAATTCGGCTCCTGCCATCGTAACGAGCCGTCGGGCGCCTTGCACGGGATCATGCGAGTTCGTGGCTTTACTCAGGACGACGCGCATATTTTCTGCACCGAGGCCCAGGTTAGCCAGGAGGCGGCGAACTTCATCAAGCTGACGCTGCAGGTCTATTCCGATTTCGGTTTCAGCAATATCAAGATGAAGCTTTCCACGCGTCCGGCCAGGCGTGTTGGCGACGAGGCATTCTGGGATCGGGCGGAAACCGCCTTGGCGCAGGCCTTGGATGCCGCTGGTCTCCCGTGGGAGTATCAGCCGGGCGAGGGTGCGTTTTACGGTCCGAAGATCGAGTTCACCCTGCATGACTGCCTGGGTCGCGCCTGGCAGTGCGGTACACTGCAGTACGATCCGAACATGCCGCAGCGCCTGGAAGCGTCCTACGTGGCGGAAGACAACAGTCGCCAGATGCCCGTCATGCTGCACCGCGCGATCCTTGGCTCGTTCGAACGCTTCATCGGCATGCTCATCGAGCATTACGAAGGCGCCTTCCCGGCCTGGCTCGCTCCTACTCAGGCGATGGTGCTGAACATCACTGATAAACAAGCCGATTTTGCCCAGGATGTGGTAAAAGCTCTCACTCAAAGCGGGTTCCGTGCCAAGTCCGACTTGAGAAACGAAAAAATCGGTTTTAAAATCCGTGAGCATACCTTGCTCAAGGTTCCCTTTCTCTTGGTTATCGGAGATCGGGAAGTCGAGACACAAACCGTCGCCGTGCGTACACGTGAAGGGGATGATCTGGGCTCCATGTCCATCGCCCAGTTCACGGACTTCCTTGCTCAGGCGATTTCCCGGCGTGGTCGCCTAGATTCGGAGTAATCACTATTAAGCGTGAAATGAGACAAGATAAACGAACTGCACCGAAAGCCCCGATCAACGAGAATATCTCGGCACGCGAGGTTCGGTTAATTGGCGCTGACGGCGAGCAGATTGGCATCGTCTCGATTGATGAAGCGCTTCGTGTTGCAGAAGAAGCCAAATTGGACTTGGTGGAAATTTCCGCCGATGCAGTGCCGCCCGTTTGCCGGATCATGGATTACGGCAAGCACATCTTCGAGAAGAAGAAACAGGTCGCTGCGGCGAAGAAGAACCAGAAGCAGGTTCAGGTAAAAGAAATCAAGTTTCGTCCAGGGACGGAAGAAGGGGATTACCAGGTAAAACTACGCAACCTGGTACGTTTCCTGAGTGATGGGGACAAGGCCAAGGTATCCTTGCGATTCCGTGGCCGGGAGATGGCGCATCAGGAGCTGGGGATGGAGTTGTTGAAGCGGGTCGAGAACGACCTCGCCGAATACGGTTCTGTCGAACAGCATCCGAAGATGGAAGGACGCCAGCTGATCATGGTCATCGCCCCCAGAAAGAAAAAATAACCACCAGGGCACTGGCAGGCCTTGCGGTTATGTTCATCCACTGAATGCGGAGTATCCGAACATGCCAAAAATGAAAACCAAGAGCGGTGCAGCGAAGCGTTTCTTGAAGACCGCTTCGGGCTTCAAGCACAAGCACGCTTTCAAGAGCCACATCCTGACCAAAATGTCCACCAAGCGTAAGCGCCAGTTGCGTGGCAGCACCCTGCTGCACCCGTCTGACGTGCAGAAAGTGGAACGCATGATGCGTGTTCGTTAATCCGGTCAAGATCTAGAGGAAATTACTCATGGCTCGTGTTAAGCGTGGCGTTATCGCTCGTGCTCGTCACAAGAAAATTCTGAAACTCGCCAAAGGCTACTACGGCGCGCGCTCTCGCGTGTTCCGCGTCGCCAAGCAGGCGGTGATCAAGGCTGGCCAATATGCCTACCGTGACCGCCGTCAGCGGAAGCGCCAGTTCCGTGCGCTTTGGATCGCCCGTATCAACGCTGGTGCTCGTGTCAACGGTCTGTCTTACAGCCGTCTGATCGCTGGCCTGAAAAAGGCATCCATCGAGATCGACCGCAAAGTGCTGGCCGATCTGGCAGTGAATGAAAAAGCGGCGTTTGCTGCGATTGTCGAGAAAGCGAAAGCCGTCCTGGCTTAAGTCCCCCGGCAATCACCGGTCTCGGCCGTTGTGAACGTCACCGATAGGGGAAGAGCTCAGGCTCTTCCCCTATTTCGTATCTGGAGTCCCCTGATGGAAAACCTGGATGCGCTGGTCTCGCAAGCGCTTGAGGCCGTGCGACATAGTGAAGACGTAAACGCCCTGGAGCAGATCCGGGTTCAATTCCTTGGCAAAAAAGGTGAGCTGACCCAGGTGATGAAGACTCTGGGCGACCTCCCCGCTGAGGAGCGGCCAAAGGTCGGAGCGTTGATCAACGTCGCCAAGGAGCGTGTCCAGCAAGCCCTCTCATCGCGTAAGGCCGAATTGGAGCAGTCGGCTCTCGACAGCCGACTGGCTGCCGAGCGCATCGATGTCACGCTGCCCGGACGGGGGCAGCAATCCGGTGGCCTGCATCCGGTTACCCGGACCCTTGAGCGCATCGAGCAATTCTTTACCCGTATCGGCTACGACGTCGCCGAGGGGCCTGAAGTCGAAGACGACTATCACAACTTCGAGGCGCTCAACATTCCGGGCCATCACCCGGCGCGCGCCATGCACGATACGTTCTACTTCAACGCGAACATGCTGTTGCGAACGCACACATCCCCGGTCCAGGTGCGGACGATGGAAAGCCAGCAGCCGCCCATCCGTATCGTCTGTCCAGGACGGGTCTACCGGTGCGACTCCGATATCACCCATTCGCCGATGTTCCACCAGGTTGAAGGGCTCCTGATCGATGAGGGCATCAGCTTTGCTGACCTCAAGGGAACCATCGAAGAGTTTCTGCGCGTGTTCTTCGAGAAGGAGTTGGGTGTTCGATTCCGGCCCTCGTTCTTCCCCTTCACCGAGCCTTCGGCTGAAGTCGACATGCAATGCGTCATGTGCAGCGGCAAGGGTTGCCGGGTCTGCAAGCAGACCGGCTGGCTGGAAGTGATGGGCTGTGGAATGGTGCATCCCAATGTCCTGCAGATGTCAGGCATCGATCCCGAGAAATACCAGGGATTCGCCTTCGGCATGGGAGCCGAGCGTCTGGCCATGCTGCGGTATGGCGTCAATGACTTGCGCCTGTTCTTCGAGAACGACCTGCGCTTTCTCGCGCAATTCCGCTAGGTCGTACCGAATTCAGCATTGAGGAGAGCAGGATGAAATTCAGTGAACAATGGCTGCGGAGCTGGGTGAACCCGCCCGTTTCTCGCGAAGACCTGGTGGCGCGCCTGTCCATGGTCGGTCTGGAAGTGGACAGCGTTACCCCAGCAGCTGGTGAGTTCTCGGGCGTCGTGGTGGGGGAAGTGCTGAGCACCGAGCAGCATCCCGATGCCGACAAATTGCGCATATGCCAGGTCAGCAATGGCGCTGAGCGTTTTCAAGTTGTGTGCGGTGCCCCCAACGTTCGGCCCGGCTTGAAGGTGCCTTTCGCCATGATCGGGGCGGTGCTGCCCGGCGATTTCCGAATCAAGAAAGCCAAACTCCGGGGTGCCGAGTCCAATGGCATGCTCTGTTCGGCAGCGGAACTGCAGATCAGCGAAGAGAACGCCGGCTTGCTGGAACTGCCGGCGGATGCACCGGTAGGGGCTAGCATCCGTGACTATCTGGAGTTGGACGACGCAGGCATCGAGCTGGGACTGACTCCCAATCGGGGTGACTGCCTTTCGTTGGCAGGCCTCGCTCGCGAGGTAGGTGCTATCTATGGCGTGCCCGTTCAGGCCATCGTTCCCTCTGCCGTCAGTGCTGCTCGGAGCGACGTACTTCCGGTCGAGATCACTGCGCCTCAGGCTTGTCCACGTTATGTAGGGCGGATCATCCGTAGCGTCGATCTGTCCAAGCCCACGCCTACCTGGATGGTAGAGCGCCTGCGCCGTTCGGATATCCGCAGTATCGACGCCGTCGTGGACATCACCAACTACGTGATGCTCGAACTGGGTCAACCGATGCACGCGTTCGATCTGGCCGAAATCGATAGCGGTATTCGTGTTCGGATGGCTAAACAGGAAGAGAAGCTGGTTCTGCTGGATGGCCAGGAAATCGCCTTGCGCGACGATACCCTGGTAATCGCCGATCACAGTCGTGCCCTGGCCATCGCGGGTGTCATGGGCGGGAAGGGGAGCGGCGTCAGCGAGAGTACGCGCGACCTTTTCCTGGAAAGCGCGTTCTTCGAACCCGTTGCACTCGCTGGCAAGGCGCGCTCCTATGGCCTGCACACCGACGCTTCGCATCGCTTCGAACGTGGAGTCGATTTCGAGTTGCCCGTCCAGGCCATCGAGCGGACGACTCAGCTGTTGCTGGATATCGTGGGTGGAGAAGCCGGTCCGGTTGTGGAGTCTTCTCACCCGGAATTCCTGCCCAAAGCTAAATCCATCAGTCTACGTGCCGAGCGCATTAGCCAGATGCTCGGTCTAGACATTTCGGTGCAACAGGTTGAGTCACTGCTGAAAGGGCTGGGCTTGTCTGTGATCGCCGAAGGTGAAGGGCGCTGGCGAGTCGAGGTGCCAAGTCATCGTTTCGATTTGTCCATCGAGGTGGATTTGATCGAAGAGCTGGGTCGGCTGTATGGGTATGACCGCCTGCCGGTTCGCTATCCGCAGGCACGTCTCGCGCCTCGCCCGCGGACTGAAGCGAAAGCTGAGCTGCCCGCACTGCGTCGTCTATTAGTGGCTCGCGGTTACCAAGAGGCGATCACCTACAGCTTCATCGATCCCAAGCTGTTCGAGCTGTTCAGTCCAGGCGTCGAACCACTGCAGCTGGCCAATCCCATTTCTGCTGACATGGCCGCGATGCGCGCCTCCCTCTGGCCGGGCCTGGTCAAGGCGTTGCAGCACAACCTGAACCGCCAGCAAACCCGGATTCGCTTGTTCGAAAGCGGCTTGCGCTTCGTGGGGCAACTGGATGAGCTGGTGCAGCAACCCATGATCGCAGGTGCGATTACGGGTAGCCGCCTGGCCGAAGGCTGGAGTCATGGTCGGGAAAGCGTCGATTTCTTCGATCTGAAAGCCGATGTCGAGGCATTGTTGGAATACGTGGGGGCGGGCGATCTATATACATTCAGTGCCGGTGAGCACCCTGCATTGCACCCAGGTCAGACGGCCCGTGTAGAGCGCGACGGACAACTGGTGGGCTTTCTTGGTGCGCTGCATCCAGAACTGGCCAAAACACTGGGTATCGAACAGACCGTTTACGTTTTCGAACTGGTGCTCGCTGGTATCGAAAAAGGTCGCTTACCCAGCTTCCGCGAACTGTCTCGCTATCCGGAAGTGCGCCGTGACTTGGCCTTGCTGGTGGACCGTGAAGTACCCGCTGAAGCTGTTCTCGCCTGCATCAAGGAACACGCAGGCGAGTGGCTGACCGACCTTACGCTCTTTGATGTTTATTTCGGTAAAGGTATTGATCCGCTTAGAAAAAGCCTGGCGGTCGGCTTGACCTGGCAGCATCCATCGCGCACTCTTAACGACGATGAGGTGAATACCACAACGCAAAGCATTCTCACCTCGCTCGAAGAAAGGTTCAACGCCACGTTAAGGAAGTAGCGTATGGGGGCTCTGACGAAAGCTGAAATGGCTGAACGTCTTTATGAAGAGCTAGGCCTGAATAAGCGGGAAGCCAAGGAATTGGTGGAACTGTTCTTTGAGGAAATCCGCCAGGCGCTGGAGCACAACGAGCAGGTGAAATTGTCGGGCTTCGGCAATTTCGACCTTCGAGACAAGCGCCAGCGCCCCGGGCGGAATCCAAAGACAGGTGAGGAAATCCCCATTACCGCGCGCCGCGTCGTCACTTTCCGTCCAGGGCAGAAACTGAAAGCCCGAGTCGAAGCCTATGCTGGAACCAAGTCATAACGACGAACTGCCCACCATACCGGGCAAGCGTTATTTCACGATAGGCGAAGTCAGTGAGCTCTGTGCCGTCAAGCCTCATGTACTTCGTTACTGGGAGCAGGAGTTTCCTCAGCTCAATCCAGTGAAACGTCGAGGTAACAGGCGCTACTACCAACGCCAGGATGTGCTGATGATTCGGCAGATCAGGGCCCTGTTATATGACCAAGGGTTCACCATTGGCGGCGCCCGGCAGCGCCTCTCCGGCGACGAAGCCAAAGACGATACCACCCAGTATCGGCAGCTCATTCGTCAGATGATCTCCGAACTGGAAGAAGTTCTTACCGTTTTACGTAAATGACTAAAAAAACCTTTCACATTTCAAAAGGTTATTGTAAGATTCTTCCCGCTCACAAAGCTTCAAGTGAGTCAGTCGGGGCGTAGCGCAGCCTGGTAGCGCACTTGCATGGGGTGCAAGGGGTCGAGTGTTCGAATCACTCCGTCCCGACCAAAATACCCTAAAAAATCCAGTCACTTAGCGGTGGCTGGGTTTTTTTATACCTGGTGGTTTTTGAGGGCAACCGGTTTTTGCCCCACCGGGGATTTTTGCGCTGGTCACTACCCGTGATGAGGGATCGGTGGAGAGCTTTGTGTGAGCTGAACTGGCAGGGGTGTTCCTGCCTGGCGAGTGACTAAAAGGACCGCAGCGGCAGTAATAAGCGGCGCCTATCCGAGCCAAGCGGCAAGAACCCATATTGCTCGTAGAATCCCCGAACCTGGTCGTCAATGATATCGACGACGAGGGCGTAGATTGCGATCTGATTGCTGACGGCCAGCGTGCGCTTGATGGCATCGGCTAGCAGCAATCCGCCTATGCCACGACCCTGAGCATCCTGGCTGATGGCGAGGCGGCCGAGCAAGGCGGCGGGGAGTGGGGTGACGGGGCAGTCTGCGAGCAAGCTTTTCGGGAAGCTGTTCGAACTCGATCGACAGGCTGGAAAGGGTGTAGTAACCCCTGATGACGTCTGGATGGTTCAGCGTGGTGGCGACGGATACCCGGCTAACGCGATGCTTCACGTCGTGGCCGGCTTGCTTGTGTAGGTAGTCGTCCAGCGTTTACGCCGCATTGGAAACCGGCTCGGTGATGGTTGGTGGCTAAGGCGTGATGAGCAGATCGACTCGCTCGCTCATCGGCCGGTGACACGCTGTTCGTGACTTTCAAGGACGGCGGCCAACTTCTTGTTGAACATGACCGGCTTGCTCAGCGCATCGAAGAACGCTTCTGCATCGCTCGCCTTCAGGCTCATGACCTTATGCTCGCGGATGGTCTTCTCGGCATGTGCCAGTGCGCTGTTCAAGATGAACTGGCTGACGGTCTTGCCCTCGAAACTCGCGGCGCGTTCCAGGGTTTTCTTAGCGCTGTCCTGCAAGCGAAGGTTTATCCGTTTCTGTTTGGATCTGAGGCTGTGTTCATGGCGAGAGTCTTCACTCCAGGGTAAATGTGACTTGTTGTATTTCAAAGTGGCGTCTTATCAACGTCTCTTCTACTGAAAGCCTGCAGGAGCTTCGTGGAAATGCTTTCCTGTACCGGTTGGATCAGTGATTCAGGGTGTGCTTTTTTGGCCGGACGACGGCAGCTTTCGGATGATTCTGTTGAAAAAGTCTCTCCGCGATTTTGCTCACGAAAGGGTGTGGTCGACGTTGAAATCTGGGCTTGCTCAGAAAGCAGAGCTGCCCTGGTTTTTACGTAGCCACACCGAAGTCGAGCGACTTTTTCAACAGAATCGGCCGATAGCAGCCTTTCGTGGAGGGCGGCTTAGACTAGCATTAATCCTCACCCAAACTGCTTCCGATACGCCCCAGGCAGCACTCCGACCATCTTGCTGAATGCCTGTGTAAAGGCGGCCTCCGACTAGTAGCCTTAGGCGTCGGCTGCGCGACCGGTTGGCACTTCTGCATACGTCAGGCCTAGCGCATGCGCAGGATTCGCAGCATGTGGCCGGGCGAGGTGCCGGCCAGTTCTGGAGGCACTTGTAGAAGGTCGAGCGCGACAGGTCGGTCACGGGGTTGACCGTGACAGGGCGGACTACTGGGTAGGGGGCCGGAGAAGGGGAAGTGTGGGGAGAGGGCTACTTTGGGCCAATGGTGAGATGAGCCATTGCCGTTTAGTTTCGGACTACTCGGAAGCAAGGGGCAACATGATCAAGATCTTCGAAGACGATGATCCCGCATGGAAAATCCTCGTCCATGCTCTGGAGCACGGGATTGCCGGTATTGCGGGCGGTAGAATGAGCACCCGCAACAAGTTGGAAGAAGTGAAAGAGAAGGCCCGGTCAGATCGGCATGACAATGTCGCTGCCCTTTCCACGGTTCATCATTTCTGGGGTGAGCTGGCGTTCATCTACGATGAGCAGATCTATCGTTTTCAAGAGGCCAGGCAACTGGTGGTTGAGGCCTACGACAAGCAGCTTGCCGCCCTGGGCATTTTCCCTGATACCTATCCTGGCAGTTGAATATTGTGCGTGCAGTACCATCAGTCGCTTAAAACTACAGGGAGTAACCGCTGCTATGGCGCGGTTTTTTCAGATCATTTCCGATGATGGTAGTCCAATTGACGCGCACTTCGGAATCGAGTCGGACGAGGTTGTATTCCACAGCCGTGGCGGTACCAAGGGTAAGGGCGCGATCAACTCCGAGTATGCTCTGGGGCTTTCTGTTTTACTGGTCAGGCTGAAGCGGGCTTCGTTTGCAGTAGAACGCGTCTGGGTTGATAGCAGCCGCGTTCAAGGCATTCCCATTTCTCAGCGAACGATACTGACCTCGGAGGAGAGCCAGATACCTGCTGATCAGATTGTGAAAGTTCTTTCCACTCGAATGAAGGCCGTCGGCCGATCGTCCTCTGAGTTCTCGGGAGGCAACTCCACTCGACGCATTCGGATGAAGATATCTGGGGGCGATGCGCAGGCATTGAGTCTCGCGCTTGGCGGTACCCCCGTAGATAAAAATCTACGAAGCCTTGATCGGCTTCCCGCTGAGGTGCTGCGCAAAGTTACCGCCGAGTATATATGGCGTGCTGTTCAGGATCTGATCAGTGGAGTTGATTCGCCAGGTTTTGGGGAGTCAACAGATTACGATTTGATTGTTGATGAACATCTTCGGCTGCCACCAAAGGCGGTTTTTGGCTTGGCGGCCACACGCGCTCTTGGCTTTCAGATCCTGCCAAAGTATTTCACGGCCGGTTTAAATAGTGTCTGTTTTGATCTGCTGGAAGACGCGGGTTTCCGGATAGTACCCAAAGGGAATGAGGTTGTTGAGCCGGTGTTACCGATCCTGCAGGAGGATCGGGTGTGGGCTGAGGGCCGACCTAAGCTTGTGGCTCATCTACGTAGGGAGCGTGCTCCAGGTTTGTCGTGCGCTAAGAAGGCTGAATTTAAGCGAGTCTATGGGCGCCTGTATTGTGAGCGCTGCAAAATGGATCCAGTTGAGATTTACGGGGCAGAGAACGGGGAGGCATGCATCGAGGTTCACCATCGAGCAGTACAGGTTGTACAGATGGGGGCCGAGCACCTAACAATTCTGGAGGACTTGCAATGCCTTTGTGCAAGCTGCCATCGCGTTACACATCGTGAGCTGAAATCTTTCAGGTGAACAGTGTCCGCTCATATAGCTGCGGCCGAGTAGTACGCTGCAACAGGCGTCAGTAGTCAATGAGATGATGCCCACTTGGGCGTATTTCAGGCTATTGCGTCTTTCTTACCACAACACCCTATCGGCTAGTTTTGTCGAAAGTTGGCATAGTGGTTTCGATACTGGTGAGGTAGGGGTAGAGGTGTATATTTTGGCAAATTTTGTCAAAGGCGGGTAAAGCTATGAGCAATATGAACATCTCCCTGCCGGACGCCCTCAAGAGCTTCGTCGATTATCAGGTCAGCCAGCGGGGCTACACCACCAGTAGCGAATATGTGCGGGAGCTGATTCGCAAGGATCAGGATCAGCAGCACCTACGGGCTTTGCTGTTGGCCGGGGCAGAGTCGGCTTCCACTACTCCTGTGGATGGCGACTACTTCGAATCTCTGCGCGCCAGGGTTCATAAGGCTCGAGGGTGAAGGGTAAGACCGTCATTCCGCGAGCCCTTGCCAGTCAGGGTGTAGAGGATGGTGCCAGCTATTACCTTGGTGAGCAGGCCGAGCAGGCTGCACTCGGTTTATCTATGTCCTGGAAAATACCTATAGCCACATCAGCCGTCATCCGGCCTCGGGTATGTCTCGGTACGCCCATAAGCTGGATTTGCCAGGGTTGCTCTACTGGCCGCTGAAGCGCTATCCCTATCTGGTGTTCTACGTTGAACGCGATGACCATGTTGATGTATGGCGCGTTTTACATGGCATGCGGGACATTCCTGAATGGCTGGTTGAAAGCGTCTCTCATTAGTTGCAGGGATGTACCTGGGTGCCGGGCGCTTTCCGGTTGCACGCCAAGCATGGCTTCGACAAGCAGACGGGAGTCTATGAAAGTCACCGGGCCGGGGGTGGCCTAGCTTTTCACAGGTGGTATCCAAGCAACTGTGATCGGGTGGGCGGTGCAGACACTCAGATCAGCCTTTCACTGGTGATTGCGTGCTTGGCTGCAATGATGCGAAGTGCTCGTTGAACGCCCTTCATCCTTTTGTCTACTTCGCGTCGCGCTTGCGCTTCATCTCCCTCGAAAGGTGGCGGGGCTGCCTCCAGGGACAGTTCCCACATGACGACAAGCTCGACTTGGCGCTCCAACTGTTTCATGGCCTCTTCCAGTTGGGCCTTGAGCAGGGACTTCGTCTGGTTGGCTACTTGTCGCTCGATCTGTGCGGTTTTCTTCAACTGCCCTTCCCGCGCCTGCTGCGTCTTGGTCATGTCGTCCAGGCCATCGATGAGTGCGGCGACTATCGAGGTTTCCGTTTGCTCGTGCTTATTGGCCAGGTGGCGGAGCCTCGTCACGGTTTTGGTCGGGAGGGAGAAGGTGCATGCCTGTTTGCCATTGCTCGGGGAGCGGTATCTACGCTGCCGTAGCGCGTTCTTCAGGCGCTCGATCAGTTTCATTCCTTCCGTGGTCTGTTCGATATCCTCGATGATCCGTGCCGTCCTGGCGTATCCCGGATTATCGAATCGACCCAGGAAGATTTCCCTGGGGGCGCGCTTCCGCAAATAGACTTCCGCCCACTCCCACTCGTTTTGGCGCAGCCACTTCGTGTTGCTCTCAGCCACCTTTCCACCCTCTGGTCTGGATGCATGCTTTGTAATTCTGTGATGGGCATGACGCAACGATTTTTGTAGCGTTACGGTAACGTTATGCGTTTTTAACACGTTTCTTTAAGTCGATTTTTACAGGTGTATAAACCGGATCGAACAGCAGGAAGCGCACATCGGCCTGCTCTGCCAGGTGCAGGATCTCCACGAACTCAGGGGCCAGCCCGAACTCCAGCTGCCGCTAACGCAGTGTTGCCGGGCTGGTTCGGTAGGCATGAAAAACAACCGATTCACCACCTCTGCAGGTGGATGGGCGGTGCTGATTTCCCCAGCACCGACTGAATTGCCCCGTCTCGAAACGCAGGCGTTGTACGATGTGTTGGGTTTGTTCCGACGTGGGCTGCACATCGAGCACGAGCGACTGATTCTGGTCTTTGGCATGGATCACGTAAGGCAACTCGCGCAATGAGCTGTCAGGTTGCAACTCATGCACGATCAGTTGAATCGACAGTTTGTCGAAACCACGCAAGAAGGGATTTGCGGACATAGAGACTCCGAACCGATGCGTGACTGCATCGGGCGATAGCGAAGCTGGAATAGAAAGTTACAGGAGCCCTTTGGGCTCCTGTTTATGCTGTCTCAGGTGCGACGGGAGATACTGATGCCAGCACGGCCAATGAAACGCTGGAACAGCAGCAGCGCCAGCAGCACGGCAATCGGCAGCGGCGGGAAGCGCACCATCAGTATCACCAGCAGCAGAATCGCCAGACAGCCGGTGAGTAGGCCGAAGAACATAAAAAACACAGCCAAGATCCGTAGTAGCGTCATCTGCGTTTCTCCTCAGATATCACCCTGTTCGGCCAGTGAGATGCAGCCTTCGCGGCCGACGATGATGTGATCCAGGGTTCGTACCCCGACCAGGTTCAGTGCTTCCTTCAGCCTGTGCGTCAGGTTGCGGTCTGCCTGGCTGGGTTCGGGATCGCCGGATAGGTGGTTGTGAACCAGGATGGCTGCCGCGGCGTTGTGCGCCAGAACAACCTTGACCACCTCGCGTGGATAGACGCTGGCGCCGTCGAGGGTGCCCCGGAACAGTTCGTGAAAGACGATCATCCGGTGCCGGTTGTCGAGCAGAAGCAGGGCGAATATCTCATGCTCTTAATAGGCCAGCAGCGCCTGCAGGTGGCTGAACACTTCCTTCGGTGAGCTCAATGCTCGCCCCCGGCGCAGACGCAGATTCGCCAACTGCCGGGCCATCAGCAGGATGTCGGTTTCGCTAACCGGCGACTCGACCAGGTAGGTGCCGGTCGATTCAGTGGCCTTCAGCTTGTGCAGGCGCATGGTAGGCTCCTTGAGGGGGATCGGTCGGTGGGATGTGGCGCTGGGCTTGCGCGTCCAGCTTCTCGGCCAGGCTGGTTTTCTCCGAGCGCTGGCGAGTGTGGGTGGTGGGGCATGGGGTTTCTTCGGTGGGATAGAACTCCTCGGTGATGGCGCCAGCGTCTTCCTCGCTGTCCTCGAACGCTCCGTTGCTAAATCCACGTTGCGCCGCTTCATCCAGTGCGGCCTGATCGAAGCCAGCTGTTTGCCTCTGTGCATCGAGCTCACTGGCAGCCAGCAGCGCTTCGGCCATGTCCATACCGCTACGTACCGTCAGGTCGACGTAGAAGATCGGCGTGCCATGGCTTTGCCGGGTGGACTTGCCGCGCAGGCGCAGTTCCAATGGCAGGCACGCCAGCCGATCGCTGGAGATGGCCCGGAAATACTGCATCCGTGCGGCCAGGGTGCGGATGCTGTTGAAGCCGGTGGTGCGGAACACGAAGCTGCCCAGTGGATCGTCATCGCCAATGACCACGTTCAGCCGACCGTAGGGCTTGCAGGCATTGCCTTTGGCCAACGAGCAGGCGTCCGGCGAAGGGCAGGGCAGCGACTGCATGCCATCCTGAGTGACACGCTTGCAGGTTTCGCCATTGCCCACGCACAGCGGCCGCCCAGTCTGCCGGTCGAACAGCGTGTAGTCGGCGCGAAAATTCAGCTCGGTTTCGTTGAACAGCAGGCGTACCGGGATGCTGCGCAGCTTGTCGTCCTTACCCTGACGCAGCTCGTCATTGAGCGGATGCAGCAGCCAGCCATCCTTGCTCTGTACCTGGGAGGTGATGGTGAACTGGTCGTCTTTCTCCGGCAGGCGCTTGCCGTTCCTCTCGACGACCCTGCCGATGGAAATTCGCCCGAGTACGGGCGGGGTGATTGCCAGGCCTTTCAGCATGGTGGTTCTCCTGGAAACGAAAAAAGCCAGCCCAGCAGTGCGAACTGCGGGTGCTGGCCAAGGGGGAGGGAGTTGGGAAATCAGTTGATCAGGAAGCGGCGTGCGCCGGCTTTCAGCATCGGGTATTTCGCCTGGAGATAGGGCTTGTCCTTAAGTAGGCGCACCACATCGAGGGTTACGCTGTCCTTGGCTTTCTTCCAGGTGATGCTGCCGCTGGAGAACGCCGCACGGGTGGCATCGCCCATAGCCTGTTGCAGCATCTGCTTGAGCTGGGCTTCTCGGGTCTGCTTCTGGCCGATGGATTGACGTAACGCCTTGAGTTCCAGGTAGGCCGCGGCCAGCCCGGCGTGGCGGCTGAAGTCGAGGCTCTGGCCGTTGTGCCTTGGGTAGAGGCAACGCAAGGCGAGCTCGGCCGAGGCGCTGCCGTCGGCGGGCGGTGGCGTGTCGGTTTCCACGTACTGCCAGAAACGCCGTTCGAGCTCGATCAGGCGGGCGATCATCTGCTCGTCCCGCTCGATGCGATGGATCTCCAGCGTCTGGCCGCCGAGCAGCACCGCTACGTCTGCCGCCTGCTTGCCGGTGACGGCGAGCTGGTGCATCACCTGCAACTGCACATACTCGGGGACGCCCTCTTTCCAAAGGCGTGCCCCGTTCAAGCCGGCTGTCTTGCATTCGAGGATCTGTACGTCGTCGGCGCCGATCACCTCGCGGTCGATGTTGGCCAGCATCCAGGGCAGCTCGGGACTTGGATGCTGCAGCACGGCGTTGATGCGTCGCACCTTGTTGCCGGTGCGCTTGCTGTAGTGCCAGGCCACGATGGGTTCCAGCACGTTGCCCCAGTACATCGGGCTTTGCTCGTCATGCGGGTCGGCCTTCGGCAGCTTGGCGTCGCGACCGGTTTTCTCCAGCCACAGCTCCAGTTGCGATTTGTAGGGATTCAGGCCGACTGCGGCCGAGGCGTCAGAACTGCCGACGCCTTGCCTGCGCACAGCCAGCCAGTCTTCGCGGGGCAGTTCCTTGGTACTGATCAGGCGCAGCGCCGGGCGAGTCTTGCCAGTGCTACTCAACGGAGTC
The DNA here is from genome assembly GCF_007109405.1 of Pseudomonas mangiferae. Lineage (GTDB taxonomy): Bacteria > Pseudomonadota > Gammaproteobacteria > Pseudomonadales > Pseudomonadaceae > Pseudomonas_T > Pseudomonas_T mangiferae. The sequence continues at coordinate 19,311 of NZ_VJOY01000016.1, read as the reverse complement.
GCTTTCATCGTGTTCACCATACGGAAATAGAAACGCCCGATCAGCGACGAGGCTGATCGGGCGTTATGGGGTGAGGAGGGTAGAGGTCAGGCGACCAATTGCAGGGCAATGTCCAGGGCACGTTGCTTGATCTGCGCGCCCTGACCGAACCAGGCCGAGTCCAGGCGATATTCGGTGCTGCGCGCCCGGCGCTCGTGATCAACGAACTCGGTCACGGCATTGAGCAGTCCCCAGGCGGTACCACGAGCTGAATCCAGGTTCGAGCCACGGCCTCGGCCTTCGTACAGCTCCTGCACCTTGCGCAGCGCTCGTTCGTTCGGCAGCACTTCCGGCAGGGCGCCGGTCGGTGAGGTTTCGCACAGCACATTCATGAAGAAGCCCAGGGCCTCATGCCATTGCACCTTGCGTTCGGCCAGCGCGCGCATGCGATACATGAAGTCGTCCCATTGCGAGACGGCGATGCCGAGCTGTTTCTTCACCACCTTGGAATCGAAGCGGGTGTTGTGCGGCACCTTGATCGCGCGAGTAGTGCCGTCCAGGGCGACGGTCAGGGTGTTGTTGCACACCACGCGTACCGTGGTCGGGGTTGCCGTGGTGGCCAGTGTGCCGTCGCAGGACGTGGCCAGCAGCAGGTAGCCGTTGACCTGATCGTTACCCTTGAGCGCAGCACCTTGGCCGGTACGCGCCAGCGCCCAGAACTTGCGACCGCCCTTGAGTACCCCCGCAGTCTCCAGCTCGTAGCCGGAGACCTCGGTGAGATCGCGGTAGAACTCCAGCACCTCTCGCGGCTGTACAGTGTGGTAGCGCTGGGAAACCACCGACAGCGGTGCTTTGGTGTCCGAGCGGAAGAGCACTTTCTGCTCTGGGAAGGAATGAATAGCGCCCAGGTGACCAGCGGTTTCTGACTTGAAGTGCACGGGGCTTTCCAGGATTTGCCAGTCCATGCCGGCTTCACGCTGCCAGACCTCAATGGGTTGCTTGCACGGTAGATTGTTGCCCAGGCCATGCCAAGGAGTTTGGCCGACATAGGCCATTTGTTCGATTTGATGAGCCATGGTGAGTTTCCTTTGAGCAATAGTCGGCATAAAGCACTGCGCAGGAGCGCAGCGCTAACCGGGAGTAGTAGGGGAGCGGAGGAGGGTGAGTCGGATCAGGCCGGCAGGTTGAAGCGGTGCCCGCAGATCAGGCACAGGTTGTTGGCCAGCACGTGACGATCCAACTTGTCACCGAGCTGGGCGCCAAGGGCACAGCCACCGGTACCGCCAACGAGGCCTCCGAGAATGGCACCTGATACGGATCCGAGCGTGATGCCCAGCGGGCCAGCAACAGCGCCAATTACTGCGCCGGCCTGACCACCGGCCAGGGCAGCACTGGCGCCACGAGCGGCACCGCCTACAGCACCGACCGCAGCGGTGATCTTCATTGCATGGTGGAGTGAAGCGACTTTGGGGGAGTGACAGCGAGGGCACTGCAATGTCATGTGAATACCTTCTTAATACTTGCGTTATTACAGTCATATAGGTTCTAAAATAATTTGATTTGAAGGGTGAGTTAAAAAGCATGTTTATTGCGTAATTAAATTTCAGCAAAAGCCTCTGTAGTGCGTGTGCTGATACATAGGGCGCGCATATGGCACTTTAGATGTTGTCGAAAAGATTGCTGTCGAGATGAACGATCTACATGCTTTTAGTCGTACTAAGAGATCGCAGAGGAGATGTTGTTAGATGGTGGCTGTTGCCGACATTGATGGGGTGAGTTTATTTGGTCGTGGTATGTGGCGTTTTATATAAAGCACGTTGCCTGACGGTTTTTATTTACTTAATTTTGCTTAAGTGGTAGGATCGCGCGCATTATATCGATGATCTCCAGTGTTACGCCAAGCTCCTGCATCATCGTTGCTCCAGTGCGACGCAAGTCATGCGGCGTCCACTCACCCTTGGTGCCCTTACTCAGCACCAGTGAATCGTCATGGTGGCGACCAGTAAGCGGCTTGCTGCGGTTCTTGAAGCGGCATTGCCGGTCACCGATCAGCTTGCTGACCGTCTTGGTGTCGACGTGGCTTTTCTCATCATTGCTGGGGAAGCAGAACGGGGTATGCCCAGTCTTCTTTCAGGCGCTGGAGCTGGTTCAGTGCGAATGGCGACAGGAATACATGATGATCCTGGCGCTTGCCCTTGTGGCCCTTGGTGGCCTCGGCCGGGATGAACCAGGTGCCTTTTTCCAGATCGACGTGGCGCCATTCGGTTTGAGCAGTTCGCCGGTACGGCAGAGTGTTCTCAGGCAGATCCACACGGCGCATTGCACGCGTGGGTTGACCGGGCGGATGCCAGAGTATTTGTGGCCGGCGGGGAGGGCGTCGTAGTCGTGTTCGAGACGGGCGAAGATATTGCGTAGTTCGCGGATTTCGTTGGGGGAGAGTAGGCGGTCGCGCTGTTCTTGGTAGTCGTGGTCGAGGAGTTTGTTGACGTCCACCAGGTCGGCCGGGTTGCCGTCGGTCATCAGGCCGCGCCACGGTTTGCGCTTCTCGGCCCAGTGCAGCATCTGGCCGATGTCGTTGTTGCGGATCACGACGGTGCGGTTCAGACCGCGGGCCTTGACCGAGCGCAGGACGGCGAGCAGGTCTTTCTCGGTGAGGTTGCGCAGCGGCTTCTTGCCAATGAGGGGCAGCACGTCCTTGGTGAAGCTACGGCGCAGTTCGGCGTTACCGTCCTGGCGGGATACGCCATCGTGCATCCACTCTTCGAAAAGGTCGGCGACCGTTTTGTTCTCTGCAGCCTGGCGCTCGGCCTCGGCAATGGTGGCAGCGATGGCGGCCTGGGCTTCGATCTTGGCGGCCTTGCGGGCAGTGGTTGGATCGATGCCTTTGGTGACGGTCGCTCTGACTTCGTCGCGCTCGGCGCGGATCTGCGCCAGCGATTTCTTGGCCAACTGCCCAGGCTCTGGTCGCGCTTCAACCCATTCAGCTTGAACTCGTAGCGGAATTGCAACGTCACGCCACGCAAACCTGAGCGGACTTTGGCGACCAGTCCACCGTCTTCGCGGAGGATCCTGCCATCATCGGCGGCGGTGAGCGCTTTCAGTTGCTTGGCTGTCAGTTGGCTATGTCCTACCCCTTGCATAATTCCGCTGCCTGGATTTTTACCCCAATTTTACCCCACCGAATCGCTTGGCTGTCGGTGGATGCTGGTGGATCGTGATGGACGCCGATATAGCCTGTATGTCCCGTATTTACTAGGTTTTAGGCGTTCCGGCAGCGTCCATAGACCTCCATGGAAATCCATCAAATAAGCGCATGGAGTGCAAGGAATAGAGTGTTCGAATCAATCCGTTCCGCCCAAAAAACCTAAATAAATCCAGTCGCTTAGCGGTGACTGTTTTTTATGCCTGGCGGTTTTTGATTGCCTCCGTATTTTGCTCCACCCGAGATTTTGGAGCGCTATTTGAACTGCTGTTTATGGCGAGTTGGCACGTTCAAGAATTGGATGGGCCGCGATGCACCTCCGGCGCGAAACGCTGCCCCCGAGTAGGAACGGAAATGAGCCTGCATATACCTGGCTGCAACCTCAATCTATTGATGAGCCTCTACGGGGATCAGCGGTGCGATGGAGGCACTGCGGGCTGGTTTACTACTTCTTTCCACCACCTACTGTCGTAGATCGCCCCCAGAAGATTCTGGCTGCGGTAAGGGATACGTGGCCCATATAGTCGCGCGCCTTTGGGGCCAAATCCGAGGTAGGGCCTTAGGGTAAACACTTCTCTGTTTTCACTCGGCCCGGCCCCATGGCGAGTGCGCTGCCTGCTGCCCCGGCCTGACCACCGGCGAGGGCTGCGGATGTACCCATGCGCTGCACGCCGACTGTGCGGACCAAAGCATCAACTTTATGTCGGGATGCAGGGATGCAATCTTGGGGGAGTTACAGCGAGGGCACTGCAATGAGATGGTTGGAAAGCCTCCATGGTGAGAGGGTCATTGCAGTGATACAGGGCTGAATTTTTTGAGTCGAGTCCTTCGCCGTTGTAAGTAAGTTGCTTTCAATGGCGGAAAATGCCCAAGCTGGCCGAGCACAAACACGCAGTAGTCAGCCAAAAGAATCTCCTGAGCTCACAGGTTCCGTTTCAGATGGCATGCCGAGATAAGGGAAAACTCATTCATTATTGAATGTCAGGCGATGACGTGGAGCCTGGTAGACGGCTGCACCAAGGAGTGGCCGAATTACAAACACTGCTATGCGGATAACAGGGCGCGTCGTCTGCAGGCTATGGGCGCGTTCGGCTACGAGAAGAATTGGCGTGATGGCCTTTAGCGACTAGATTGTTGTGCGTCATTCGCAGACTTGGCAGGGCGCATCTCTATGGAGAAGGAGGCTCGCGATACTCGCTTTTTTGCTCACTCCACCCCAAACGCGGATCGCAGTGACTGGCAACCTCTGGCCGAGCATCTAGGTGCGGTTGCCCAACTGGCAGGAGAGAAGGCAGCCTTCTTCGGCGGTGGTGAGTTCGCTGCTCTTGCCGGCCTGCTGCACGATCTGGGCAAATACACCGACGAGTTTCAGCGGCGCATTGCGGGTGATGCCCTTCGGGTCGATCACGCTACCCGAGGGGCCATGTTGGCGGTGGAGCGCTATGGTGCGCTAGGCCAATTGCTGGCCTATGGCATCGCCGGCCACCATGCCGGGTTGGCCAATGGCCGCGAGGCTGGTGAGCGAACGGCCTTGGCTGACCGCTTGAACGGGGCGGGGCTGCCACGGTTATTGGACGCCTGGCACGGGGAAATCGTGCTACCCGAGCGCCTTCAGCCACCACCACTAAAAACGCGCCCGGAAAGGGGTTTCTTTCAGTTGGCCTTTCTTGGCCGGATGCTGTTTTCCTGCCTGGTCGATGCGGACTATCTCGATACCGAAGCCTTCTACCACCGCGTCAAAGGGCAGCGCTCCCTTCGCGAACAAGCGCGGCCGTCCTTGGCCGAGCTGCGCGCAGCCCTTGATCGTCATCTGACGGGGTTCAAGGGAGATACGCCGGTCAACCGCCTTCGCGGGGAGATATTGGCCGGCGTGCGCAACAAGGCGAACGAGCAACCCGGGCTGTTTTCCCTCACGGTGCCCACCGGAGGCGGCAAGACCCTGGCCTCCCTGGCTTTCGCCCTGGATCACGCTCTGACTCATGGGCTGCGCCGGGTGATCTACGTGATTCCCTTTACCAGCATCGTCGAACAGAACGCTACGGTATTCCGCCACGCACTTGGGACCTTGGGCGAAGAGGCGGTGCTGGAGCATCACAGTGCCTTCGTTGAGGACCGCCGGCAGAGCCTGGAGGCCAAGAAGAAGCTGAACCTGGCGATGGAGAACTGGGATGCGCCTATCGTGGTGACTACTGCAGTGCAGTTCTTCGAAAGCCTGTTTGCCGACCGTCCAGCCCAGTGCCGCAAGCTACACAACATCGCCGGCAGCGTAGTGATTCTTGACGAGGCGCAGACCCTGCCGCTCAAGCTGTTGCGGCCCTGCGTTGCCGCCCTTGATGAGCTGGCGCTTAACTACCGTTGTAGCCCGGTGCTCTGTACTGCCACGCAGCCAGCGCTGCAATCGCCGAATTTCATTGGTGGGCTGCAGGATGTACGCGAGCTGGCGCCCGAGCCGCAGCGGCTGTTCCGGGAATTGGAGCGGGTACGAGTACGGGTATTGGGCCCGCTCGAAGATGCGGCCTTGACTGCGCAGATCGCCAGGCGTGAACACGTGCTGTGCATCGTCAACAATCGACGCCACGCCCGTGCGCTCTATGAGTCGCTTGCCGGGTTGCCCGGTGCCCGCCATCTCACCACCCTGATGTGTGCCAAGCACCGTAGCAAGGTGCTGGCCGAAGTGCGCCAGATGCTCAAACAGGGAGAGCCCTGTCGTCTGGTGGCTACTTCGCTGATCGAAGCCGGGGTGGATGTGGATTTTCCCGTGGTGCTGCGCGCCGAGGCCGGGTTGGACTCCATCGCCCAGGCCGCGGGACGCTGCAACCGCGAAGGCAGGAGGCCGCTGGCCGAAAGCGAGGTGCTGGTGTTCGCCGCGGCCAACTCCGACTGGGCGCCACCCGAGGAGCTCAAGCAGTTCGCTCAGGCCGCCCGCGAAGTGATGCGCCTGCATCCGGATGATTGCCTGTCCATGGCGGCCATCGAGCGTTATTTCCGCCTGCTCTACTGGCAGAAGGGCGCGGAGGAGTTGGATGCGAACAACCTGCTCGGCCTGATCGAGAGGGGCCGGCTCGACGGCCTGCCCTACGAGACGCTGGCCAGCAAGTTCCGCATGATCGACAGCCTTCAAATGCCGGTGATCATCCCCTTCGATGAGGAGGCCATAGCAGCCCTGCGCGACCTGGAGTTCGCCGACGGCTGCGCCACCATCGCCCGCCGCCTGCAGCCTTATCTGGTGCAAATGCCACGCAAGGGCTATCAGGCACTGCTGGATGCCGGTGCGATCCAGGCAGTGGCAGGTGCGCGTTACGGCGAGCAGTTTATGGCGTTGGTCAACCCTGATCTGTATCACCACCAGTTCGGGTTGCACTGGGATAATCCGGCCTTCGTCAGCAGCGAGCGGCTATGTTGGTAGGCGGGACGCGCAACAGCGGCCTGGCCTGGATCATATGAAAGGGAGGGCCGATGGCCTACGGAATTCGCTTAATGGTCTGGGGCGAGCGTGCCTGCTTCACCCGCCCGGAAATGAAGGTGGAGCGCGTTTCCTACGATGCGATCACGCCATCCGCCGCACGCGGCATTCTCGAGGCTATCCACTGGAAACCGGCGATTCGCTGGGTGGTGGATCGCATCCAGGTGCTCAAGCCGATCCGCTTCGAATCCATCCGGCGCAACGAGGTCGGCGGCAGGCTGTCCGCGGCTAGCGTCGGCAAGGCAATGAAGGCCGGGCGCACCGATGGTCTGGTGAATCTGGTCGAGGAGGATCGACAGCAGCGCGCGACTACTCTGCTGCGCGATGTCGCCTACGTCATCGAGGCGCATTTCGAGTTGACCGACAGGGCCGGCGCTGACGACACGGTGGGCAAGCACCTGGATATCTTCAACCGCCGTGCGCGGAAGGGGCAGTGCTTCCATGCACCGTGCCTCGGCGTGCGCGAGTTTCCGGCCAGTTTTCAGTTGCTGGAACAGCACAGCGTCGAACCTTCGGTCGATGCTGCCCTGCGCGGTGAGCGTGATCTGGGTTGGATGCTGCATGACATTGATTTCTCCGATGGCATGACCCCGCACTTCTTCCGAGTCCTGATGCGCGATGGGTTGATCGAGGTGCCGGCGTTCCGGGTGGCAGGGATCAAGGCATGATCCTCTCGGCCCTCAACGATTATTACCAGCGACTGCTGGACCGGGATGAGGCGGAGATCTCTCCTTTCGGCTACAGCCAAGAGAGGATCAGCTATGCCCTGTTGCTCTCCACTCAAGGCGAGTTGCTGGACGTGCAGGACATTCGCGTGCTCTCTGGCAAGAAGCCACAGCCCAGGCTTATGAGTGTGCCGCAGCCGGAGAAGCGTACCTCGGGCATCAAGTCCAACGTACTGTGGGACAAGACCAGCTATGTGCTGGGTGTGAGTGCCAAGGGCGGAGCGCGCACCCAGCAGGAGCACGAAGCCTTCAAGACGCTACACCGGCAGATCCTGGCCGGAGAAGGCGACCCCGGTCTGCAGGCCTTGCTCCAGTTCCTCGAACGCTGGCAGCCGGAGCAGTTCCAGTCGCCGCCGTTCAACGAAGACATGCTCGACAGCAAGCTGGTATTCCGCTTGGACGGCCAACAGCGCTATCTGCACGAGACCCCAGCGGCACAGGCGGTGCGTGCCCGACTGTTCGCTAACGGCGATAGCCGCGAGGGGCTGTGCCTGGTCAGCGGCCAACATCAGCCGTTGGCGCGCCTGCATCCCGCGGTCAAGGGCGTCAATGGTGCCCGGAGTTCGGGGGCTTCCATGGTCTCCTTCAACCTCGACGCTTTTTCCTCCTACGGCAAGAGCCAGGGGGACAATGCACCGATCTCCGAACAGGCCGCCTTTGCCTACACCACGGTGCTCAACCATTTATTGCGTCGCGACGAGCACAACCGCCAGCGGCTACAGATCGGCGATGCGAGTGTGGTGTTCTGGGCGCAGGCGGCCACCCCTGCCCAGGCAACCGCTGCCGAGTCGACCTTCTGGAGCCTGCTGGAGCCACCCGCGGATGATGGTCAGGAAGCGGAAAAGCTGCGTGGCGTGCTGGATGCCGTGGCCAAGGGGCGGCCCCTGCATGAACTCGACCCGCTACTGGAGGAGGGCACCCGCATGTTCGTGTTAGGGCTGGCGCCCAATGCCGCGCGACTGTCCATCCGGTTCTGGGCAGTCGACAGCCTTGCGCTATTCACCCAGCGTCTGGCCGAGCATTTCTGGGATCTGCACCTCGAGCCGCTGCCCTGGAAGACGAAACCGGCCATCTGGCGCTTGCTCTATGCCACCGCACCCAGTCGTGAGGGCAGGGCCAAGGCCGAAGACGTACCCCCACAACTGGCCGGTGAAATGACCCGCGCCATCCTGACGGGCAGCCGCTACCCGCGCAGTCTGCTCGCCACCCTGATCATGCGCATGCGTGCCGATGGCGACGTCTCCGGCACGCGCGTCGCGCTGTGCAAGGCCGTGCTCGCCCGCGAGGCGCGCCTGAGCGGCAAGGTTCACCAAGAGGAGCTACCCATGAGTCTCGACAAGGACGCCAGCAACCCCGGCTATCGCTTGGGGCGGCTGTTCGCCGTACTGGAAGGCGCCCAGCGTGCGGCCCTGGGCGCCAACGTCAATGCCACCATCCGCGACCGCTACTATGGCGCCGCTTCCGCGACACCGGCCATGGTTTTCCCGATGCTGCTGCGCAATACCCAGAACCACTTGGCCAAGCTGCGCAAGAACAAGCCCGGACTGGCAGTGAACCTGGAACGCGATATCGGCGAAATCATCGACGGTATGCCGAGCCAATTCCCGCGCAGTCTCCGCTTGGAAGACCAAGGACGCTTCGCCATTGGTTACTACCAACAGGCCCAGGCCCGTTTCAACCGTAGCCCCGATCCCGTCGAGCAAGGAGCAAGAGAATGACCGCCATCGCCAACCGCTACGAGTTCGTTTACCTCTTTGATGTCAGCAACGGCAATCCCAATGGCGACCCGGATGCTGGCAACATGCCGCGCCTCGATCCGGAAACCAACCAGGGGTTGGTCACCGACGTTTGCCTCAAGCGCAAGATCCGCAACTACGTCAGCCTGGAGCAGGAGGGCGCTCCCGGGTATGCCATCTATATGCAGGAAAAATCCGTGCTGAATAACCAGCACAATCAGGCATACGAGGCGCTCGGTATTGAACCTGAAGAAAAAAAACTGCCCAAGGACGAAGCCAAGGCGCGCGATCTTACCGCCTGGATGTGCAAGAACTTCTTCGATGTGCGCGCCTTCGGTGCGGTGATGACGACAAAGGTCAATGCAGGCCAAGTTCGCGGGCCGATTCAAATTGCTTTCGCCACTTCTATTGATCCGGTTATTCCGCTGGAAATTTCAATCACTCGAGTGGCAGTTACGAGTAAGGAGGATGCTGAAAAGAAAGATAGGGAGATGGGCCGCAAGCACATCGTTCCCTATGGGCTGTACCGCGCCCACGGTTTCATTTCTGCCAAGCTGGCCGAGCGTACCGGTTTCTCCGAGGACGATCTGGAACTGCTGTGGCGTGCGCTGGGCAATATGTTCGAGCATGATCGCTCGGCAGCCCGTGGCGAGATGGCGGCGCGCAAGCTGATCGTCTTCAAGCATGACCACGCCATGGGCAATGCCCCGGCTCATGTGCTGTTCGACAGCGTCAGAGTCGAGCGGGTGGAAGGGGCCGCGGATACGCCGGCACGCGGTTTCCAGGATTACCGTGTCAGCATCGATGCGGAAGCCCTGCCTCAGGGCGTCAGCGTGCGCGAGCACTTCTAGCCACGGGAGCGGGCGGCCATGGAAGACGACGATCTCATTCCCTTGTCCGCCCTGCAGCACTACCTCTACTGCCCGCGGCAATGCGCACTGATCCATGTCGAGCGACTGTGGGCGGAAAACCGGCACACCGCCGAGGGGCGCCTGCTCCACGAGCGCGCCGACCAGTGCCAGATAGAGCAACGTCACGACGTACGCACCGTTACCGCCATGCCCTTGCTTCACCTGGAGTTGGGCGTTGCGGGGGTAGCCGATGTGGTCGAGTTCCGTGCTACTGACGATGGGGAACGCGCCTACCCCGTGGAGTACAAGCGCGGTCGGCCCAAGGGTCATCGCGCCGATGAGGTGCAGCTTTGTGCCCAGGCCCTCTGCCTGGAGGCGATGCTCGGCAAGCCGCTAGCGGAAGGTGCGCTGTTCTAAGGAAAAAACCCGGCGGCGCAAGGTCGTGCCGTTCGACGATGCGTTGCGCCGGTTGATCCTGCAGGTCATCCAGGCGACGCATGAGTTGCTGGCCGCGAGGCGCACGCCCTTGGCCGAGTACCAGGCCAAGCGTTGCGCCCCCTGTTCGCTGATCGATCTGTGCCAGCCCACGTTGCTCAAGCGCAGTATCAGCGTCGAAGGCTGGCTGCGTCTGCAGCTCAAGGAGGGGTGAAGCATGCGGCGACAGCTCAATACCCTCTACGTCACCACCGAGGGCGCCTGGCTGAAGAAGGATGGCGCCAATGTCGTCATGGAAGTGGCGGGTGAGATTCGCGGGCGCCTGCCAGCCCATATGCTCGAGAGCCTGGTGTGCATCGGCCGCGTACTGGTGTCACCGCCCTTGCTGGGGTACTGCGCGGAGCAGGGCATCAGCGTCTGCTACTTATCGCCCAACGGCAAGTTCCTGGCTCGGGTGGAGGGGCCAGTGTCCGGCAACGTCCTGCTGCGTCGCGAGCAGTACCGTCGAAGCGATGACCAGGCCGGCTGTGCGGCGCTGGTGCGCAACCTGCTGCTGGGCAAGGTGCACAATCAACGGGCAGTGCTGGGGCGGGCTCTGCGTGACCATGGCGAGGTCTTGGCGGAAGAGGCGCGACTCTCCCTTTCACATAGCCACAAGCGCTTGCGGCGAATCACCGACAGGTTGCTCGAGGCACCCGGGCTAGAGCTGCTCAGGGGGCTGGAGGGCGAGGCCGCCCAGGCCTATTTTGGCGTATTCGATCATCTGATCCGCGTCGACAATCCGACGCTACGTTTCGCCCGGCGCAGCCGCCGACCGCCTCTGGATGCGGTCAATGCGCTCCTGTCCTTTCTCTATACCCTGCTGACACACGATTGTCGGTCGGCGTTGGAAACCGTAGGGCTGGACCCGGCCGTGGGCTTCCTGCATCGCGACCGTCCCGGCAGACCCAGCCTGGCGCTGGATCTGCTCGAGGAGTTCCGTCCCGTGCTGGCCGATCGCTTGGCGCTTTCCCTGATCAACCGCAAGCAATTGGGCGAACGCGACTTCCGTACTCTGGACAATGGCGCCGTGCTCCTCAAGGACGAGGCGCGCAAGACGTTATTGACTGCTTACCAGGAGCGCAAGCGTGAGGAGGTGCAGCATGGCTTCCTCGGCGAGAAGGCTCCCCTTGGGTTGTTCCCTTACATTCAGGCGCAATTGCTCGCCCGCCATTTGCGTGGCGACCTGGAGGCTTATCCGCCATTTCTATGGAAGTGAGGTGTGCGACATGATGGTTCTGGTCAGCTATGACGTGAGCACTCAAGAGGCGGCAGGTAACAAGCGCTTGCGCCGTCTGGCCAAGGCCTGCCGCGATTACGGTCAGCGAGTGCAATACTCGGTGTTCGAGATAGAGGTGGATAGCGCGCAATGGATACTTCTCAAGCATCGTCTGTGCAACCTCATCGACCCGGAACAGGACAGCCTGCGTTTCTACTACTTAGGCACGCACTGGCAGCATCGCGTGGAGCATGTCGGAGCCAAGGCTGTACTCGACCTGAATGGCCCATTGATTCTTTAATGCCGGTGCGAACCTGAAGCGACCGACCAAATCCCGTGTGGTTCGCAATTCGCTATCTGCTTGATTCGTATGCACTTTTTTAGGCCAGGAGTCTGAGTAGGTTCGCTTTGCTTGAAGACGGCATGTTTCGCTGAAGTGATAGGGTTTTTCCATGCTGATCAACACGTTATAAGTAGAGGGTCGCGCCCCACGCGGGCGCGTGGATTGAAACCATCGCCTGGGTCTACGGCCAGGGCATGCCGAAGGTCGCGCCCCACGCGGGCGCGTGGATTGAAACTGCTCATCAGTGCCTGCCCACGCAGTATTGCCACGTCGCGCCCCACGCGGGCGCGTGGATTGAAACAGCAGCGAGATATCGGTCTCACTGGCGCGCACCGGTCGCGCCCCACGCGGGCGCGTGGATTGAAACACCTTCGGGGAGCCGACCCCGGTCCTCGGCGGGCGGTCGCGCCCCACGCGGGCGCGTGGATTGAAACGGGGTCCACGAAACAGTGCGCCCGTTGGGATATAGTCGCGCCCCACGCGGGCGCGTGGATTGAAACTGTGTAGATGCCGCCAGAAATGACGGCGCCGCCGAGTCGCGCCCCACGCGGGCGCGTGGATTGAAACATGTCGCGGCGCACATGCTCGTCGATGCCGATGGTCGCGCCCCACGCGGGCGCGTGGATTGAAACACCGTGACAGGTCACGATTTGCCTCCCGAGTGGGTCGCGCCCCACGCGGGCGCGTGGATTGAAACAAGGCGTCACCGCCCCACAGCGCGGCGGTGGCCATGTCGCGCCCCACGGGGGCGCGTGGATTGAAACAGCAGGGTCTGGTGACCGCGGATGATCGCCGCGCGTCGCGCCCCACGCGGGCGCGTGGATTGAAACGTCAACAGCGCCGCGCCGGTGAAGGAGGGCCCACGTCGCGCCCCACGTGGGCGCGTGAATTGAAACTGATCCAGCGTACGATATCGTCCCGGGCGCAGGCGTCGCGCGTCCCACCTGTTTTTGCCTTGCCTGACCTTCGCTCGACGACTTTTCGTACAGAACCTAAATCTCCCCGTCGCCGTGCCCGGCGACGGGCTCGTCCTACAGGGAGTCTCCATGACGATGTGGTATCGGCTGGCATTTGTGCTGTTCATCGGAAGTCAGATCACCGGGTGCGCCATCGGCCAGCGGGTGGATTATCGGCAGGCCGCGCCGTATGTGACGGTGACGTCGGACAAGCAGGTCGCGGTGGCGGTGGTGGATGAGCGGCCTTACGTGCTCAAGGGCAGCAAGCGCCCGACCTATGTCGGCAACCTGCGAGCGCTGTATTACAACCCCTACAACGTGACCACCTACAGCGGCAGCCCGCTGGCTGCGGATATCCAGGAGGCGGTACGCAGCGCGCTGGCGCGGGCGTCCCTCGATGCGGTGCCCAGCGCGTCGGTCGACAGGGCTTCCGGGCCTGGGCAGCGGCTGTTGCTGATCCACATGCGGGAGTGGAAGTCGGACGCCTACATGAGCACGCGCTTCGACTACGACCTCACCGCCTCGGTGATCGACGAGAACGGGCGGGTGCTGGCCAGCAAGGATGCCAAGCAGAGCCGGGCGGTGACCAACCTGATCACCGCGGGCTCCGGCGCGCTGGCCCAGCTCATCGGCTCCGAGGAGATCGCGGCGGCGCTCGCGTCCATTCCTTCACCACTGGCCCCTACCGCCACCGAACCGCTTTCCGCCACGCCTGTGCCCCAGAGCAAGACGTCTGCCGCCTACGACGACTGCATGCGCAGGGTGCTGCGCATCAGCGATCCCGCCCTGCGGGTGTCATCGATGGCGATGTGCGATCCGGCGAAATGAGCCCGGGCCCGCGGCGGCGGGCGTTCGGTCATTTGGCGGCGTCGCAGGAATCCATGGCTTGCAGGCGCAGGGCGGGATCGCCGATCCGCAGGACGCGTGCCATGCAGGCATCGTAGGCCGGGGAAGCGGGTGTCGCTGTCGCTGCCGGGAGCGCCCGGGCGCTGGGGGCAGGGCGTACGGGTGCGATGCCATCGTAGCGGCCGCCGCTGGCCAGGCAATCGAAGGATTCCGGGTCCTGCAGCTTGATCGCATAGCCCCAGGACTGAGGCCTGGCCACCGCGATGAAGCCCATCTTCATGTGGGAACGCATGCTCACCACGGCGTCCGCGCCCACGCTGCGGGCCACTTCCGCCAGGGCCCGGTTGACCTTGGCGAACCCGCCATACCACTGCTGGTTGGCCACGGCTCGTCCCAGTGGGGTGAATTTCACGTCGGGCGGCAGCGGCTTGGGCAGCAGGCACACCGGCCCTGAATAACGGGGCAGCGCCTTGCTCGAGCCCTTGAGCGGTTGCACCACGGCCTTGGTGCCGCATCCTGCCAGCGCCAGCAGACAGATCAGCGCTAATCCTGCTTTCATCGGGAACGTCGTCCATTGATTGTGATTCGGCATCATACCGAACCCGGCCCCTGGGGAAGCCGATCTGAATCAATGGCGTGTGGTTTGGCAGGCAATGGCCATCCCTGGCCGGCGCCTGTCGATCAGTAGCGGTAGTGCAGCGTCGCCATGAGGTTGCGGGGCGCACCGTAGGTCCCGTAGCTGCTAGTGGAGCTGTAGTAGGTCTTGTCGAAGGCGTTGTTCAGGTTGAGGGAGGCGGTCAGGTGGTCGTCGATGGCGTAGCGGGCCAGGAGGTTCACCACGCTGTAGGCATCCTGCCGGGACGTCTCCAGGGTGTAGCCGCTCTTGCTCTGCCAGTTGACGCCGCCGCCCACCGTCAGCCGATCCAGGGCGCCGGGCAGTCGGTAGGTGGTGAAGAGCTTGGCACTGTGGCGGGGGATCTGGGTGACGATCCGCTGATCCTCGCTGTCCTCGCTGAGGGTGAAGGTGTAGCCGCCCGCCACTTGCCAGCCTTCCGCCAGTTCACCGTTGGCTTCCCATTCCACGCCGCGCGAGGTCACGCCTTCCTGGGCGGAATAGCTGAAAGTGTCGTTGTTCCACACCGCCAGGTTGTCCTGCTCGGTCTTGAACACCGCCAGGCTGGTGTTCAACTGGCCGTCGTAGAAGGCCGCCTTGAGTCCCGTTTCGTAGCTGGTGCCCTTCTCCGGGTCCAGGGGCGCGTTGTTGATGTCCCGCACCCAGGAGCCTTGCGGGTTGAAGATCTCGGTGTAGCTGGCGTACACGGACCAGATGTCATCCAGGGCGTATACCACGCCGGCATAGGGAATGGTCACGCCGTTCTCGGCCTGGGTCGTGCGGCCGGTGGGGCCGCCGTAGGGCTTGCTGTCGCTGGTGCGCTGCCAGTCGGTGACGCGACTGCCGAGGATCAGCGTCAGGTCGTCACTCAGGTGGAAACGCGAGGCGAGGTAGGCGCTGCGCTGGTGTTCCTTGACCTCGCTGCGACCCACCTTGGCGAAGTCCGGCTCGGGCGCATCGCCGTGCCAGTGGAAGATGGCCTGAAGGCTGCCGTCGTAACCGGCGCCCGGGTAGACCCAGCCGCCGTAGTCCGGCGAGTTTTCCCGGAAGGTGGAGTAGGTGGCGCCGGCGATCAGCTCATGTTCGCGACCGAAGAGGCTGAAAGGCCCGGTCAGGTAGGCATCCACGTTGCTCTGTTGCGGCGAGCCGCCCCATTTCACCGGCAGCAGATAGGCGCCGTCGCCGGTGGCCTGGTCCAGGCTGCCGCTGAGGTAGGTGACTTCCGAGTCGTAGTCGTTGCGGGCATGGCTGACGTCCAGCTTCGCGCTCCAGCCGGAGTCGAAGGTGTGTTCCAGGGAGGTGAACAGGGTGCTCTGCTGGCGGTTGTAGTAGCTCCAGTCCGGCGCGGTGTTGAACGACCGCGGGAAGTCGGTGGACGCCCCGTTGCTGTAGAACCGCGGGAAACCGCTGCGCAGCGGTGCGTCACTGGATACGTCCTGCCAGCTGAAACCCAGGGTCAGCAGGGCGCTGTCGCTCAGGTCGAATTCGCTGATGCCGTAGAGCAGGGTGGATTCCTGCTTGTAGCGGTCGACCCAGGCGTGCTGGTTCTTGTAGTCCACCACCAGCCGGCCGCGGACGTTGCCGCCCTCGGTGAGCGGGCCGGAGACGTCCAGGCCGCTGCCGTAGCGGTCCCAACTGCCCGCCTCGGCGCTGAGGTCGAGTTGGAAGTCGGCGGTGGGCCGCTTGCGGATCAGGTTGATGGTGGCCGACGGGTTGCCGAGCCCGCTGATCAGGCCGGTGGCGCCGCGGACGATCTCCACGCGGTCGTACATCGCGGTGCTCTGGGCGTAGTTGTCCAGGCGGGCGGAGGTGGGAACGCCATCGATCTCGTAGTTGTTGATCATGAAGCCGCGTGACCAGAACGAGTCGGCGTCGTTGCCCAGGCCCTCGCGGATCACCGTGATGCCGGCGCTGGCTTCCAGGGCGTCGGTGACGCTGCTGAGCTTCTGATCCTCCAGGCGCTGCTGGGTGATGACACTGATCGACTGTGGCGTTTCCTTGGGCGACAGGTTCAGGCGCGAGGAACTGCTGGAGGAATAGGTGGTGTAGGAGCCGCTGCCTTCGGTAGTCGAGCCCGGTGCCTTGCCGGAGATGCTCAGGCTGTCCAGCTGCAGCACGCCGCCCTCGGCGGCCGGGACCAGCAGCCAGTTGCCATTGCTCCCGGGCGCGGCTACCAGCCCGCTGCCGGCCAGCAGCAGAGCGAGGGCCTCGCCCACCGGGTAGCGCCCGTGCAGCGCCGGCGCCTGGCGCCCCCGGACCTGCTGCGGATCGAAGGGCAGGGTGATCTCGGCGGCCTGGGCGAAATGGCTCAGGGCGTCCTCCAGGGGCGCGGCCGGCAGGTCATAGGTGCGCTCGGCCTCCTGGGACGCGGCGCTAACCGGCAGCGATCCGGCGCACAGGCTGCCGACCAGCACGGCGCGGGCCAGTGCATGACGAGGGAACGAGGGGTGGGGGAGGGAAGGGAACCGCATGGGACGACTGACTCCTGTAAGGGATCGCTATTTCCTCCTTTGTCGAAGCGCGCGCGAAAACCCGTAAACGATTCCAGCTTTTTTTCAGGCGGCGACGATCCGCGTCCAGTACGGGCCGAAACGTTCCAGGCGGACCGGCAGCGAGTCGCACAGGGCGGCAAGGGCACGGTCCGGGTCGTCCAGCTGGAAGGCGCCGGATACCTGCAGGTCGGCCACCCGTGGGTCGCAGCCCAGCCAGCCGCGGCGGTAACGGGACAACTCCGCCGCCAGGCGATCCAGGCGCAGGCGCCGGGCGACCAGTTGCCCGCGGGTCCAGGCCAGCGGGTCCAGGGTGCTTTCCGCCAGCGTCTGAGTCCCGGCGCCCGCGATGCGGTATTCCGGTCCGGCGACGAGGCGGGCGGGCTGGGCGGCGGCGGGGTAGGCATCCACGTCGCCGCGGACCACCTGAACCTGCAGGTGGTCCGCTTCCTGGCGCACCGTGAGGGCGCCGTTCAGCACCTGCAGGCGCGCTTGGCGGGCGTCCAGCCAGAGCGGGTGTGCCGTCTCCACGAAGAGTTCGCCGCGGCGCAGCCGTAAGGTTTGCCCTCGGATGTCGACCGCGCTGTCGGTGTTGAGCTGCAGGCGGCTGCCGTCCGCCAGGGTGAACTGGCGCCGTTCGCCGACCCGGGCGGCGTAGTCAGCGGTTCCCCAGGGCGAAGCCTGCCAGCCCAGCCCCCCGGCGCCGGCCAGCAAGCCGCCGATCCCCAGCAGTTTGAGCGCCTGCCGTCGGTTGCCCCGGGTGCGGGCCGCGCGTTCCAGGGTGTCCAGCGCGAGGGTCGGCGGCAGCGAAGCCAGGGCCTGGAACCCCGCCTCGCTGCGCTGCAGGGCCTGCCAGGCGCGCTCGTGGGTCGCATCGGCTGCGCGCCAGGCCAGGCACGCCTGGCGCTGGGTCTCGTCGGCATCACCGGATTGCAGCCGCACCAGCCAGGCGATGGCCTGGTCGAGCACGGGGTCCGGAAGAGCGGGGTCGAGGGCCATGGACGTGATTATTGGGCGCACTGGGCCAGGTAGCAGTGGCGGATGGCGGTGGCCATGTACTTCTCCACCGAACTCAGGCTGACCGCCAGGCGCTGGGCGATCTCCCGGTAGCCCAGCCCTTCCAGGCGCGACAGCAGGAATGCCGTGCGTACCCGTGGGGCCAGGCCATCCAGCAGGGCGTCGATCTGCGTCAGGGTTTCCAGCAGCACCAGGCGCTGTTCCGGGGACGGGGTCTCGGCTTCCGGCAACTGGGCGATGGCGGCCAGGTAGGCCCGTTCGAGGCGCTGCCGGCGCAGGCGGTCCACCAGCAGGCCGTGGGCAATGGTGCTCAGCCAGGCACGGGGCTGCCGCAGCTCCCGCAGCTGTTCCGGGCGACCGAGGACCTGCAGGAAGGTGTCGTGGGCCAGGTCGGCGGCATTCTCCGCGTGGCGCAGGCGGCGGTGCAGCCATTCCAGCAGCCAGCCGTGATGATCGCTATAGAGGGCGTGGGCATCCCGTTGCAACGCCGAAGTGCCGGATGGTGGTGGCGACACGGAGGGACCCCTGAGCGCACGAAGGCGTGATACGAATGAGAAAGCCTCGCATCTTAGGGGCGAACCCCGCCCGCCTGCAATGGGGCCTGCCCGATTCCCCGCTCAGTCGGCGAAGCAGCCAACGTGCAAATCGGGGTTCTCGTCGTTGAGGAACAGCCCGCAGAGGGCGATCAGGCCTTCCCGTTCGGCTGCCTGGGCCGACACCAGGCGGTCGCCCTCGAACGCGAAGGTGGTGGCGTTGTAGCCCGTGGGAATGCCCAGGGGCAGCGGCACGATCAGCACCGGCATGATCGCCGCCCAGGTCAGGTCCGGCTGCCGATAGCGCCAGAACTCTCGTCCACCTTCATGCCACGCCCGGTCGGGGACTCCCCAGGCCGCCTCGACGTCGGCACGTCGGGTGACGGTTTCGCTGCCGGAACAGCAGTAGCCCCGCCCACCGGGTTTCACCGCCTCGCCGGTGTAGGTCCGGGTCGGGTTGTGCATCGTGATCACCCCGACGCATCCCGACATCATCGCCACCAGCACCCCGAGGACTATCGCGCGCATGTCGCCTCCCGATCGAAAACGGCCAGCCTAGGACGGGCTGCCGGCCGCTGACAAGCGCCACGGGGTCACGGCAAGGCGATACCCAGGGCATTGAGGGTCGGGGTGTCCATGCGGCCGGTGAGTTCGAGCCCGGCATCCATCTGAAACGCCATCAGCGCATCCCGGGTCCCTTTGCCCAGCACGCCATCCAGGGGGCCGCTGTAGTAATGCTTGACCATCAGGGCCATTTGCACCCGCTTCACCAGGTTTTCCAGGTCGGTTGCTGACGGGCGTACCCATTGAATGGATGGGTTCTCCCGGGATTGAGGGGACGGCCTGTCTCTTATACATATCTGAC
>NZ_VJOY01000015.1 GCF_007109405.1 Pseudomonas mangiferae | reverse complement strand
GGGCACGGGGGCGTCCGGACGGGGCGGGGGAGCGGCGACCATAGCACGGCCGCCGCGCAGGCTGGCCGCCAGCGGTTATGCTATGGCCCATGGACATCCCCGGGCCGCAACCCCAGTACCTGCGCATCAAGACCCACATCCTCGCGGCGATCCGTGACGGCGCGCTGCGCCCGGGCGACCGAATCCCGGCGGAGACCAGCCTGGCCGGGCAGTTCGGGGTCAGCCGGATGACGGTGAACCGCGCCATCCGCGAGCTGGCGGACGCCGGCGTGGTGCAGCGCTTCGTCGGCGACGGCACCTACATCGCCGAGCCGCGGGCGGAGTCGCCCCTCACCGAGATCCGCAACATCGCCGAGGAAATCCGCAACCGCGGCCACCAGTACAGCGCCCGGGTGGTGACCCTGGTGCAGGTCAGCGCCGACGAGGACATCGCCCAGCGCCTGGGGCTGCGCCTGGCTGAGCCGGTGTTCCACAGCCTGATCGTGCACTGCGAGAACGAAGTGCCGGTGCAGCTGGAGGAGCGCCACGTCAATCCAGCACTGTGCCCGGACTACCTGGAGCAAGACTTCCTGCGCATCACCCCGAACCAGCACCTGACCCGTACCTGCCCGCTGACCGACGTCGAGCACCTGCTCAGCGCGCGCCTGCCCGGGCCGCGGGAGCGGGACCTGCTGGGGATCGCCGGGGACGAGCCGTGCCTGCTGCTGCTGCGCCGCACCTGGAGCGGCGGCCGGCTGGTGAGCGTCGCCCGGCTCTGGCACCCCGGCAGCCGCTACGCGCTGCGCTCCCACATCCACCTGGCGGACGCGGGACCGGGCCACGACGCCTGAGGGCCTGGCACCGGCATAGACCTGGGTCAATGGCGGCGCGGCCGCGGCTGTCTAGAATCGCCGCCCCTGCGTTTCCTGCCGACCCGCCACGATGCCCACGACCCTGCACCGCCCCGAACTGCTGTCCCCCGCCGGCACCCTGAAAAGCATGCGCTACGCCTTCGCCTACGGCGCCGACGCGGTCTACGCCGGCCAGCCGCGCTACAGCCTGCGGGTGCGCAACAACGAGTTCGACCACGCTCACCTGGCCGAGGGCATCGCCGAGGCCCACGCCGCCGGCAAGCAGTTCTACGTGGTGGTGAACATCGCCCCCCACAACGCCAAGCTGAAGACCTTCCTCAAGGACCTGGCGCCGGTGCTGGAAATGGGCCCGGATGCGCTGATCATGTCCGACCCCGGGCTGATCATGCTGGTGCGCGAGCAGCACCCGACGATGCCGGTGCACCTGTCGGTGCAGGCCAACGCGGTGAACGCGGCGAGCGTGGAGTTCTGGCGGCGCCAGGGCCTGACCCGGGCGATCCTGTCCCGGGAGCTGGCGCTGGAGGAGATCGAGGAGATCCGCGCCCAGGTGCCGGGCATGGAGCTGGAGGTGTTCGTCCACGGCGCCCTGTGCATGGCCTATTCCGGGCGCTGCCTGCTGTCCGGCTACCTCAACCGCCGCGACCCCAACCAGGGCGCCTGCACCAACGCCTGCCGCTGGCAGTACGCGCCGCGCCCCGGGGCGGAGGACGAACTGGGGGCCATCGTCGAGCCGACCCTGGGCTGCGGGCCGAGCACCGGGCAGGTGTTCCTGTTGGAGGATGGCAACCGCCCGGGCGAGCCCCTGAGCGCGTTCGAGGACGAGCACGGCACCTACATCATGAATTCCAAGGACCTGCGCGCCGTGCAGCACGTGGAGCGCCTGGTGCGCATGGGCGTGCATTCCCTGAAGATCGAGGGCCGCACCAAGTCCCACTACTACGTCTCCCGCACCGCCCAGGTGTATCGCCAGGCCATCGACGACGCGGTGGCCGGGCGGCCCTTCGACATGCGCTTGATGGACACCCTCGAATCCCTCGCCAACCGCGGCTACACCGAAGGCTTCCTGCGCCGCCACGTGCATGACGAATACCAGAACTACGCCCATGGCTACTCCCTGTCGGAGCGTCAGCAGTTCGTCGGCGAACTGACCGGCAAGCGCCGTGGCGAATTGGCCGAGGTGCGGGTGAAAAACCGCTTCGCCGTAGGCGACCGCCTGCAACTGATGACCCCGACGGGCAACCACGACTTCCGGCTGCCGGCCCTGGAGAGCGCCTACGGCGAGCGTACCGACGTGGCCCTGGGGGACGGCTACACCCTGTACCTGCCGCTGCCGGCGGAGGTCGACCCGGAATACGGCCTGCTGATGCGCTACCTGGACGGCGCCACCACCCGTGGCGCGGCGGCCCAGGGCGCGGCGTGAGAAGCCGCCGCGTTGCTGGCGTTTCGCCGGTATGATGCCGCGCCTGTCGTTCCGGAGTACGACCCCATGACCTTCATCGCCCGCTGCCTGCAGTCCCTGAGCGGGCCCGCCTCGACCACGCCCCGCCTCGATCGGTCATACCCGGGCGAAGCGCACCGGAATCAGGTGAACGCGGGATGGTTGCGCCTGGTCGGGCGGACCCTCAACCGATCGCACCTGAGCCGGTCACACCTAAGCCGGTCGCACCTGATCCCGCTGGCCGGCCTGCTGGTGGCGGCGCTGGTCAGCCGCTTCCTGTGGTTCGGCCACCCCCATTCCGCGGCGATCGACGAGGTCTACTTCGCCGAATACCTGTCGTCCTACCTGACCGGCACCTTCTACTTCGACACCCATCCGCCCCTGGCGCGGTTGCTGGTGGCGGGGTTCTACGCCCTGGCCGGCGGCAAGCCGGTGCCCTTCGGCACGCCGTGGAACCTGGAATTCCCCGACGACGACTACCTGCTGCTGCGCTTTCTGCCCGGCCTGGTGGGGAGCCTGTTGCCGCTGCTGGGCTACGGCTTGTTCTACCGGCTGTTCCGCCGCCGGCGCCTGGCCGTGCTGGGGGCCGGCCTGCTGTTGCTGGACAACGCGCTGCTGGTGCAGTCGCGCTTCCTGTTCTTCGACGTGTTCCTGCTGGCGTTCGGCTTCGGCTCGCTGTTCTGCTACCTGCTCTACCGGGAGCGCGGCGGCTGGCGCTGGCTGCTGGGCAGTGCGGCCCTGGCCGGGGCGGCGATCTCGGTGAAATGGGTGGCGCTGCCCTTCGTCTTGTTGCCGATGTTCCTGGACTACCTGGCATTCATGCGCGGCGAGCGGCGCCTGGACGGTGTGTCGAAGACCGGCGCGGTCATGCTCGCTGGCGGCGCGCTGGTCTACGTGCTGGTGTTCGCCGTGCATTTCCAGCTGCTGCCGCGCTCGGGCCCGGGCAACGTCTACGTCTCGCCGGCCTTTCAGCAGACGCTGGAGGACTCGCCCTTCAAGGCCCGCACCGACATCCCGCCGCTGTCGTTCTTCGGCCGCTTCGCGGAACTGAACCGGGAGATGTACCTGGCGAACCTGCGCATGAGTGGCCATCCGTTCAGCAGCCACTGGTACGAATGGCCATTGGACGAGAAGGCCCTGGGGTATTGGCAGCGAGGCGAGACGAGCATCCAGCTCAAGGGCAACCCGCTGCTTTGGTGGAGCGGCTCGGCCGCCGTGGCGCTGCTGGCCCTGGCGTTGCTGCTGCACCCGCCGCTGTGGCGCGACCGGGTGGCGTCCCTGGCCCTGCTGGGCTACCTGGCCAACTGGCTGCCGTTCGCGCTGATCGACCGGGTGATGTTCATCCACCACTACCTGCCGGCCCTGGTGTTCAGCCTCATCGCCCTGACCTGGCTGGTGTCGCGGGTCCCGCTGCTGGCCCGCCATGCCCCCTGGCTGCTGCTGCCCTATGCCGCCGGGTTCGTGCTGCTGGCGCCGCTGAGCTACGGCCTGGCGCCCTGGTAGCCGCCCGCGGGCGCGGAGGGTCTTCCCCGCGCCTGCATAGCCCCCGGCGCACGCCGGGCATTCACTCCAGCCAGGCGTGGCCGTGGCGCTCCAGCAGGTTGTGGGCCTGCTCCGGGCCGCTGGTGCCGGCGGCGTAGGGCCGCGGGCTCTGGTAGTGCTCCTGCCAGCCGCGCAGGATCGGGTCGACCCAACGCCACGCGGCCTCCACTTCGTCGCGGCGCATGAACAGCGTCGAGTCACCCTCGATCACGTCCAGCAACAGCCGCTCGTAGGCGTCCCAGCGACGCTTCTGGGGGAAGGCCTGGGCCAGGTTCAGGTCCAGCTCCACCGGGGTCAGGCGCATGCCCTTGCCCGGGCTCTTGGCCATCAGCTGCACACTGATGCGCTCTTCCGGCTGCAGGCGGATCAGCAGGCAGTTGGCCTCGCCGCCCTCGAACAGCCGGTGCGGCACCGGCTTGAACTGGATGAGGATCTGCGAGCCCTTCTTCGCCATGCGCTTGCCGGTGCGCAGGTAGAACGGCACCCCGGCCCAGCGCCAGTTGTCGATGTCCACCTGCACCGCGACGAAGGTCTCGGTGTCGCTGTCGTTGTCGACGTTCTTCTCGAAGTAGTAGGCCGGCACGTCATGGCCGCCGATGGTGCCGGCGCCGTACTGGCCGCGCACCGTCTTGTCCTTCACGTCGAGGCCGGCGATGGGCCGCAGCGCCTCGAGGATCTTCAGCTTCTCGTTGCGTACCGACTCGGCGTCGAAGCGCACCGGGGCCTCCATGGCTACCAGGCAGAGCAGCTGCATCAGGTGGTTCTGCACCATGTCGCGCATCGCCCCGGCGTGGTCGTAGTAGCTGCCGCGGTTCTCCACCCCGAGGGTCTCGCTGACGCTGATCTGCACGTGGTCGATGTGCCCGGCGCGCCAGACCGGCTCGAACAGCGCGTTGGCGAAGCGCAGTGCCATGAGGTTCTGCACGGTCTCCTTGCCCAGGTAGTGGTCGATGCGGAACACACGGGATTCGTCGAAGACCGCGCCGATGGCCACGTTGATCGCCCGGGCCGATTCCAGAGAGTGGCCGATGGGCTTCTCCAGCACGATACGCGCCTCGGGGCCGGCCAGCCCGGCGCTGGCCAGGTGGGCGGCGATGTCCTCGAACAGGTCGGGCGCGGTGGCCAGGTAGTAGACCCGCACCCGCCCCTCCGCCGGGCCCAGGCGACGGGCGAGGCGATCGAAGTCCGCGCGCTGGGAGGCGTCGATGGCGTGGTAGTCCAGGCGCTCGGCGAAGTCGCGCCAGGAGTCGATATCGAAATCGGCCCGGGCCACCTGGGCCCGACAGTGCCGTTCCACCAGCGCCCGGAAGGCGTCGCGCTCCCGGGCTTGGCGGGCCAGGGCGATGATCCGCGTCTGCGGGTGCAGGCGCCCCTCGTGGTGCAGGTAATAGAGGGCGGGCAGCAGCTTGTGCAGCGCCAGGTCGCCGGTGCCGCCGAATACCAGCATGTCGCAGGGTGTCGTCAAGGGAGGCCTCCGCGTGCGTTGGTTTGGGGGTGCAAGGGTTCTTGTAGTATAACTACAAGACCACTACAGCCCGCCGTGCGGCGATCATAGCCGACTCAAGGCCCACTCAGGCGTGTCTGCCGGCCCGGCACGCGGCGTACCGACCCATGACAGAGACTCCCGTGAACCTGCTGCAACACATCGCCCAATCCCGCCACCTGCTGCGCAAGTCGGAACTCAAGGTCGCCGACCACGTGCTGCTCGACCCGGCGGCGGTGATGCACAGCTCCATGGCCGACCTGGCCAGCAGCGTCGGGGTCAGCGAGCCGACCATCGTGCGCTTCTGCCGCGCCATCGGCTGCAGCGGCTTCCAGGACCTCAAGCTGAAGCTGGCCCAGAGCCTCGCCGCCGGCGCCAGCTTCGGCCAATTCGCCATTCACGAGAACGACTCGGTCACCGACTTCAGCCTGAAGATCTTCGACACCACCCTGCACACCCTGATGGAAGTGCGCGAGCGCCTCGACCCCCAGGCCCTGGAGCGCGCCATCGCCGCGATCGCCCACGCCCAGCGCATCGAGTTCTACGGCTTCGGCGCCTCCGGCGCGGTGGCGGCCGATGCCCAGCACAAGTTCTTCCGCCTGCTGCTCACCGCGGCGGCGTACTCCGACCCGCACATGCAGGCCATGTCCGCGGTCACCCTCAAGCCCACCGACGTGGCCATCTGCATCTCCCAGTCCGGCCGCTCCAAGGACCTGCTGATCACCGCCAACGTGGTGCGCGAATCCGGCGCGACCCTGATCACCCTCTGCCCCAGCCAGACCCCCCTGGCCGACCTCGCCACCGTCAACCTGGCCATCGACGTCCAGGAAGACACCGAGATCTACACCCCCCTGACCTCCCGCATCGCCCACCTGGTGGTCATCGACGTCCTCGCCATGGGCGTCGCCATGGCCCGCGGCCCCAGCCTGGTCAACCACCTCAAGAGCGTCAAACGCAGCCTGCGCAGCTTGCGGCTGTCGCCGAAGACGGTGAAGCAGGTGGAGGAACCTTAATTCTCGAGAGTTTCTTTTAAATAAGGCCTGTAGGCCTGACAGGTAAAAAATGGAATTCTATATTATCAACGGAAATGAATATAACTTGCCGCGAGCTGGATTAAAGGGCTATTTGTATAGCCCCCCAGGCGTTAAACCTTTCTATCCATAGGGACTGGTCGCGTACTTAAACTGAAAAAAGTTATGAGGCCTGCGCTCCAGAGTTTGGGTCCACTGCCCTGCTTATGTGATGCATTTTCTCTTAATGGAGAAACGTTACTTTTGCCTGATGCTACATCAGGCCTTTATTTGGGCGTTACCAATTTTGCCGTGGTCTCTCAATCAAATACTGCTCTTCGTTTCGATAACTACAATTGGTTGAAGCTGAGGACTTTTTTGTCTGGCAGCGCCTCAAAAGAAATTCCTGTTTACGAAACTACGCGGAAGCAAAGAACGGATATAAATGAGTTGAGATTGGAAGGAAAATCCATTATCAAGGCCTGGGAGGTTTTCAGTCCCCGTGCTTACAACGATGCAAAGGGCTATTGCACGATAGGCTACGGAGAGCTGATAGCGAAGGATCGCTGTGAAAGAATAACGTTGCCGCCGGAATATAGAAATGGCATCACCCCACAACAAGCAGATCAGCTTTTTGAAAAGCGCATACCCCGAATTTGAAAAAGGGCTACGGGATGCCATTACAGCCAAGCTTTTTCAATATGAATATGACGCTTTGATCTCGCTCCTTTTCAATTGTGGTGCCAGATACCTGGCTAGAGAATCGGCGCCTCAGTTAAAGAAAAAATTGAATTCAGGAGCCTATAGTGAAGCGGCGGTTGAGCTCTTGGATATTACGAGCGGAGGCATCAAGGGGTTAGTCAAGAGAAGGCAGTCCGAGGTCAATCTATTCCTAAAAGGAATTTATGATGCAACGCACTGAAAACAAGGACATGAAAATGTCTTTCGAGCTGATCAGGCTATTTGCTTTTTTTGTATTTTCATTAGCTACCTGCTTTGCTTTCTCTGCGGAAACAGAGAATTGGACATACTTCACTGTATCTGAAAACGACGTCCTTCATGAAGACTCGGATAAGCAAAGCAGGGTTGAAGCGATCAAGCGTTATGAAGGCCTGACTATACAGTTGACGGGTCAGCACTTAGAAATACCGGGCTATTGCTCGGCTGAAATTGCAAGGCATGATAGAACGCCCACTGAGCACTGGATGTCGAAAAAATCTGCTCAGATTTATTCCATGCTTTTCGAAGAGGAAAACATCCCGCTTGAGCACGTGATAACAGAAATTGAAGCCGTGTGGCCCGCTGATGAATGTCAGCCTCCATTCGATACCCTATTTGAAAACAGGGATTTTCTTGTTGCGGTGCTTCCTGGGGGATATCTGTTATTTTTCAAAAAGAATTAGATTTATATAGGGCTTTCAACGCTTTGTAACTGCGTGCAGTTTACCGATTTTTTTGTGATCGCTTTGAACTTTCATTATAAAAGCAGGCATTTCAAGCTTCGCTCACTATATTCCCATTTGGCAGATCAACGCTCCAGGCATCTTCCTACACAAATCTGTAACCAACCGCCCCCACACTGAAGCTCCCCTCGGATCGGGAGAGCGCACATGTCGCGTGATCATGACCGTTACACCATGGCCGGGCAGGCGGAGCCGATGGATCGCAAGGCGCGGGCGAAGCTGGAGGACAAGCGGCGGATGGCCTGGCGCCGCGCGGTGGAGTCGTACAACGAGACGCGCCGGTTGCAGCAGGAGTTGAGCGATTTCCCGGAGCTGGCCGGCGAGCGGTTCGGGCCGGGTGGGCGGCGTGGGGAGGATGCGCGGCAGCGGCTCAGGGCCTGATCGCGGGCTGTGCCGAATTCGTCGCGTTTCGACGGGAAAGCGGTCAAGCGGGCGCGGGCATAAGCCGGCACCTTAGGGGTTTTCAGCCGCGACCCGAGGAATGCCCATGATCCGACTGAGCCTGGACGAGGTCCACCAACTGGCCGAGGCCATCCTGCGCCATCACGGTTTCGCCGAGGACCACGTGCAGGCGGTGGCCGACGCGGTGTTCGCCGGCGAGCGCGATGCGTGCGCCTCCCATGGCCTGTGGCGGCTGCTGGGCTGCATCGACACGCTGCGGGCGGGCAAGGTGGTCCCGGACGCGGAGCCCGAGGTGATCGACCAGGCGCCAGCCATCGTGCGGGTGGATGCCCGTGGTGGTTTCGCCCAGGTGGCGTTCCAGCGCGGCGTGCCGGTCTTGGTGGAGAAAGCCCGGCAGGCCGGGATCGCGGCGCTGGCCATCAACCACTGCGTGCATTTCTCCGCCTTG
This sequence comes from Pseudomonas mangiferae, assembly GCF_007109405.1. GTDB lineage: Bacteria > Pseudomonadota > Gammaproteobacteria > Pseudomonadales > Pseudomonadaceae > Pseudomonas_T > Pseudomonas_T mangiferae. The sequence continues at coordinate 74,844 of NZ_VJOY01000015.1, read as the reverse complement.
TGGGCCGAGCTGGAGGTGCTCACCGAGGCCGGCCTGGTGGCCCTGGCGTGCACGCCGAGCCATGCCTGGGTGGCGCCGGCCGGCGGGCGCAAGCCGCTGTTCGGCACCAACCCCATCGCCTTCGGTTGGCCGCGCGCGGGGCGCGATCCGTTCATCTTCGACTTCGCCACCAGTGCCATCGCCCGGGGCGAGATCCAGCTCCACGAACGCGCCGGCAAGGCGATTCCCCTGGGCTGGGGCATCGACGTCGAGGGCCAGCCGAGCACCGACGCCAGCGCCGTGCTGAAGGGCGCCATGCTGACCTTCGGCGGCCACAAGGGCTCGGCGCTGTCGGCCATGGTGGAGTTGATCGCCGGCCCGCTGATCGGCGACCTGACCAGCGTCGAGTCCCAGGCCTGGGATGCCGGCACCGGTTCGTCCCCCTACCACGGCGAGCTGATCATCGCCCTCGACCCGAAGCGTTTCCTCGGCGATGCGGTGGACGAGCATCTGGCCCGCGCCGAGGCGCTGTTCGCCGGCATCGAAGACCAGGGTGCGCGGTTGCCGTCGCAACGACGCTATGAGGCGCGGGCCCGCAGCCTGAAAGACGGTGTGGAGATCCCGGAAAAACTGTACGAGGACCTGCGCGCCCTGCTGCGCTGAGGCGGGCAGCTCTCGCCGAGCCGTTGAATGAGCAAATCGCGCCCGGATGGACTCGGCGCCTCACGGGGGTGTCGAGCCGGCCTGGGCCTGAGGCGTATATCGCTTCCCTTTCGTCTTCGACCCCGGCAGCCTCGACCTGCCGACCTGCCGACCTGCCGACCTGCCGACCTGCCGACCTGCCGACCTGCCGACCTGCCGACCTGCCGACCTGCCGACCTGCCGACTCATTGAGCCGGCCGCCATCCGATGGAAAAGCGCCCGGCCGCCGCATGGCCGGGCAGGGATACCGAGCCTACAGCGGGTCGCGGCTCGGCTGGCCATCCACCAGGCGCAGCAGGCCCAGGGGGTTGGCGTTCTTCAGGGCGTCCGGCAGCAGCGCATCGGGGCAGTTCTGGTAGCACACCGGGCGCAGGAAGCGGTCGATGGCCAGGGTGCCCACCGAGGTGCCGCGGGCGTCGGAGGTGGCCGGGTAGGGGCCGCCATGAACCATGGCGTCGCACACCTCCACGCCGGTGGGGTAGCCGTTGAACAGCACCCGCCCGGCCTTCTGTTCCAGCAGTGCCAGCAGTTCGCCGTGGGCGTCCAGGTCCGCCGGTTCGGCGATCAGGGTGGCGGTGAGCTGGCCATGCAGGCCGTGCAGCGCGCGCACCAGCTCGGCCTTGTCGGCGGCTTCCACCACCACCGTGGCGGGGCCGAAGACTTCCTCCTGCAGCAGCGGGTCGCCGTCCAGCAACAGCGAGACGTCCGCCTGGAACAGCTGCGGCTGGGCCTGGTTGCCCTGCTGCGGCGCCCCTGCCAGGTGGCGGATGCCCGGGTGGCCCTGGAGTGCGGCCAGGCCGTTCTCATAGCTGCGCAGGGTGCCGGCGTTGAGCATGGTCTGCGCCGGTTGCGCACCCAGGCGCGCGGCAAGGTCGTCCAGGAAGCGGGAGAAGGGCGTCGAACGCAGGCCGATCACCAGCCCCGGGTTGGTGCAGAACTGCCCGCAGCCCAGGGTGACCGAGGCGGCCAGTTCGGTGGCGATGGCCTCGCCCCGGGCATCCAGGGCCGCGGGTAGCAGCAGGACCGGGTTGATGCTGGACATCTCGGCGAACACCGGGATCGGCTGCGGGCGCGCCGCCGCCATGTCGCACAGGGCGCGGCCGCCGCGCAGGGAGCCGGTGAAGCCCACCGCCTGGATCGCTGGGTGCTTGACCAGGGCCTCGCCGACCCCGCCCCCATAGATCATGTTGAACACCCCGGCGGGCATGCCGGTGCGCTCGGCCGCCCGCAGGACGGCGTCGGCCACGCACTCGGCGGTGGCCATGTGGCCGCTGTGGGCCTTGAACACCACCGGGCAGCCGGCAGCCAGGGCCGCGGCGGTGTCGCCGCCGGCGGTGGAGAACGCCAGGGGGAAGTTGGAGGCGCCGAACACCGCCACCGGGCCGAGGCCGATGCGGTACTGGCGCAGGTCCGGGCGCGGCAGGGGCTGGCGTTCGGGCAGCGCGCGGTCGATACGTGCGCCGTGGAAATCGCCGCGGCGCAGCATCTGGGCGAACAGGCGCATCTGCCCGCTGGTACGGCCGCGCTCGCCCTGGATGCGCCCGGCGGGCAGCGCGGTCTCGCGGCAGACCAGGGCGACGAAGTCGTCCCCCAGGGCGTCCAGTTCGGCGGCGATGGCGTCGAGGAAGTCGGCGCGGCGGGCGGCCGGCAGCGCGCGATAGGCCGGGTAGGCGTCCGCCGCCGCGCGGGCCGCGGCATCCACCTCCGCGGGGCTGGCCTGGTGGAAGGTGTAGGGCAGGCGTTCGCCGGTGCTGGCGTCCAGGCTGTGGACGTGCACGTCGCCCGCGGCGCTGCGGGTGCCGCCGATGTAGTTGTGGCCGAGTAGCTGCATGAAGGTCTCCTGAGAACCGGGGAGCGAGGGAGGGGCCGGGAAGCCGGCCGCCAGGCGACGGGCCGGTTTCCAAGGGGGAGGGGAGCTGTGCGCGCAGGGCGATCCCGCTAGCCCGCGCGGCGCCCGCGTTCCCGCCCGGGGCGCCGGCGTGGTGACGGCTCCGTCCACCACGGGTCGCGCGAATGGCTGCGCCGGCCGTGGCCCGACCGAAGGAGTGCGGGCCTGTCACCGGCGGTGGATCAGAGCCCCACGTCCGGCAGGCTCGGGCGGTTGGCCAGGGCCTTGGCCATGATCGCCTGGACGTGGGCCAGGTCGTCGCCGCGCAGCGCCAGGCGCGGCGGACGGGTCAGAGCGCTGCCGCGGCCGGCGAGTTCCTCGCAGAGCTTGATGCACTGCACCAGGTCGGCGCGGGCGTCCAGGTGGAGGATCGGCATCAGCCACTCGTAGATCGGCATGGCTTCGGCGAAGCGCCCGGCCTTGCACAGGCGGAAGATGGTCTCGCCTTCCTTGGGGAACACGTTGGACATGCCTGAGACCCAGCCCTCGGCGCCCACCGCCAGGCTTTCCAGCACCACGTCGTCGAGGCCGGCGAAGAGGATGAAGCGGTCGCCCACTTCGTTGCGCACGTCGATGAAGCGGCGGGTATCGCCCGAGGAATCCTTGAAGCACACCACGTTGTCGCAGTCGGCCAGGGAAATCAGGATGTCCGGGGTGACGTCGTTCTTGTAGATGGGCGGGTTGTTGTAAACCATCAGCGGCACGTCGGCGTGCTTCGCCACGTAGCGGTAGTGCTCGGCGGTCTCGTAGGGCTTGGAGCCGTAGACCAGCGCCGGCATCAGCATCACCCCGTCGACCCCGGCCTTGCGCACCGCGTTGGCCACCTTGGCCGCCTGCACGCTGGTGAACTCGGCGACGCCGCAGATCACCGGCACGCGGCCCTTGGAGGCGTCCACCGCCACCTCGGTGACGGCGATCTTCTCCTCGGCGGTCAGGGAGGTGTTCTCCCCCACCGACCCGCAGACCACCAGGCCCGACACGCCATCGCGGATCACGTTGGAGATGACTTCGTGGGTCGCCTCCAGGTTGATGGAGAAGTCGGCATTGAATTGGGTGGTGACGGCGGGGAACACACCGCTCCAGTTGACGCTTCTGCTCATGGGGTAGCCTCCGGGCTGAATAATGTATTTCGTATACGATACTGCAAGAGGCACGGATTGCCAGGGGCGTCTCCGTGCCGTCCGACCATCGGCGCGCGGCCGTCTGGTCGGGTGGCGCCGGCAATGGGCCGTGCGCCGGTCTTCCTGGCGCCGTCGGCGACGGCGCTCGGGATCAGGGTTGCACGCCCACCGGCCAGGTGTCGGACAGGCGATAGCCCGTGGGCCAGGGGTCGCTGGGGTCCAGCAGGTGCTGGTGGGTGCCGGTGATCCAGGCGCGCCCGGATAGGCACGGGTAGATCGCCGCACGCCCGGCCACCTCGGTGAGGGAGTCGATCCGGCAGTGGAATTCCGAGCCGATGATGGAGCGGCCGATGAAGCGTTCGCCCACCTGCAGCTGGCCCTTGGCGTGCAGCACGGCCATGCGCGCCGAGCAGCCGGTGCCGCAGGGCGAGCGGTCGATCTTGCCGGGGCGGATGACCACCGCGTTGGCGCCGGTGGCGACTCCATTCTCGTAGCTCAGCGGGGAGGCGATCTGGCAGAAGGACAGGTGGTCCCAGTCCGGGTTCAGGGGGTGGACGAAGCCCAGCTGCTCGTTGGCCGCGCGGGTGATCTTCATTCCGGTGGCCACCAGGTCGGCGGCTTCGTCGGCCACCAGGGAGAAGCCCAGGCGCTGGGCGTCGACGATGACGAAGCTGTCGCCGCCATAGGCGGTGTCCACCTGCAGCAAGCCCAGGCCCTCCACCTCGATCCAGGCGTCCAGCTTGTCGACGAAGGACGGCACGTTCTTCACCTCGACCCGCTCGGCCTTGCCGTCGCGGCAGTCGGCGACCACTTCCACCAGCCCGCCGGGCGCCTCCAGGGTCAGCCGGGTCTGCGGCTCGGTCATGGGCAGGATGCCGCTGTCCAGCAGCACCGTGGCCACGCACAAGGAGTTGGAGCCGGACATGGGCGGCACGTCGGCCGGCTCCATGATGATCCAGGCCATCTGCGCCCGGGGGTCCTTCGGCGGCACCAGCAGGTTGACGTGGCGGAACACCCCGCCGCGGGGTTCGTTGAGCACGAAGTTGCGCAGGACGTCGTCGTGGGCGATCCAGCGCGACTGCTCCCAGAGGGTCTCGCCCGGGGGCGGCGCGACGCCGCCGACGATCACGTCGCCGACCTCGCCTTCGGCATGGCAACTGACCACATGGATGACTTTCGATGAACGCACGGTCGGGTCTCCTGGAAGGACGAAAGGGGCGATCAGTTCACCGACTTGAGGAAGTCGGCGGTTTCCGGTCGCTGCGGGTTGCCGATCACTTGGTCGGGGGTGCCGATCTCATGCACCAGGCCATTGCGGAAGAACGCCACGCGGTCCGACACGTCCCGGGCGAAGCGGATCTCGTGGGTCACCAGGACCATGGTCATGCCTTCCTCGGCCAGCAGGCGCATGGTGTCCAGCACCTCGCCCACCAACTGCGGGTCGAGGGCGCTGGTGGCCTCGTCGAACAGCATGTAGTCCGGCGACATGGCCAGGGCGCGGGCAATGGCCATTCGCTGCTGCTGGCCGCCGGAGAGCTTGCCGGGGAACACCTTGAGCTTGTCCCCCAGGCCGACGTGGGTGAGCTGCTTCACCGCCAGGGCCTCGGCCTCCTCGCGGCTCTTGCCCAGCACCTTGCGCGGCGCCAGCATCACGTTCTCCAGCACCGTCAGGTGGGGGAAGGCGTTCCATTGCTGGAAGACGATGCCGATCTTCTGCCGCAACTTGTTCAGGTCGGTGCCCGGGGCGTGCACCTCGGTGCCGTCGACGCGGATGCTGCCGCGCTTGATGGATTCCAGGCCGTTGATGCACATCAGCAGGGTGGACTTGCCGGAGCCGGAGCCGCCGATGATCGACACCACCTCGCCCTTGTTCACCGTCAGGCTGACGCCCTTGATCACGTCCAGCTCGCCGAACGATTTGTGTACGTTGTCGATCTCAATCATTTTCCTGCCACCTCGATTCCAGACGGGCGCCCAGGCGGGCCACCACCAGGCTCATGACGTAGTAGATGAGCCCCGCGATGCACAGCACCAGCAGCGGCTCCTGAATGCGCGTGACGATGGTCTGCGAGGCCCGCAGCAGCTCGACGATGCCGATCCACATCACCAGCGCGGTGTCCTTCATCACTGACAGCACCAGGTTCAGCCAGCCGGGGAAGGCCACCCGGGTGGCCATGGGCAGGACGATGTAGCGCAGGTCCTGGGTGTAGCTCAGGCCCAGGGAACGGCTGGCGCGGCGCAGGTTGAGGGGCACCGAGAGCACGCCGCTGCGGACGATCTCCGTGCAGAAGGCGGCGGCGTAGATGCCCAGCACCACGCAGGCCACGCTGAAGGCACTGATGTTCAGCCCGGCGATGCTCTTGAAGGCGTTGAACAGCACGAACTGGATCAGCAGCGGCACGCTGCGGAACACATCCAGCAGCCAGGCCAGGGGCAGCGTGGCCCGCGGCAGCAGGGCCCGCAGCAGGCCGCAGACCACTCCCATCAGGGTGCCGATGGCGATGGAGGCGAGGGTCAGCAGGATGGTGACCCAGGCGCCCTGGAGCAGGAACTGCAGGTCGTTCCAGGTGAGGCTCGTGGAAAACATGGTCATGCCCTCAGTAGCGGAACAGGCGCCAGGCCAGCAGACGGGCCACCGCCACGATCGCCTTGGCGATCAGGTAGTACAGGGCGGCGGCCAGGGCGAAGAACTCGAAGGTGCGGAAGGTCTTCACGTTGTAGTCCTGGGTGACGCCGGTGAGGTCGTCGTTGAGGCCGACGATCACCCCCATGGAGGTCATCAGCACCGCCCAGACCATCTGGTTGGTCAGCGGGTAGAACACCACCCGCAGCAGCTGCGGGATGACGATCAGCCGGTAGGCCTGGGGCGCGCTCATGCCCAGGGAGCGGGCGGCGCGCAGCTGGGTGTCCGGCACCGCCTTGAGCCCGCCGCGGAAGTTCTCCGCCAGGTAGCCGGCGTTGTTGAAGGTGATCCCGGCGAGCAGGGCGATCCACGAGCTGACGTGCAGGCCGAAGGCGCCCAGGCCGAAGTAGAGGATGTAGATCTGGAACAGCGAGGGCGTGTTGCGCGCGATGGAGATCCAGGTCGCGGCGAACCCCCGCAGCGCCGGGTTTTTGCCCTGGCGCATGAGGGTCAGCAGCAGGGCGATGAGCACGCCGAAGACCATCGACAGGGCGGCGGTCTCGAAGGTCACCCAGGCGCCGGCCAGCATGTCCGGCAGCGCCTTGAAGGCGGCGCGCCAGTGGAAGCTGTAGTCAAACATGAACAGGGATCTCCCGGGCGGCGCCCGCTTGCAGCCAGGCGGGCAGGCGGTCGCTGGCGACGCCGCTGCAGGCGGCCTCGACGCAGGCGGCCAGGCTGCCGAAATGCACCGGTCGGCCGACCAGCCCCGGCGCGTAGTGGGCGTACTTGCCCGAATTGGTCATCAGGGTGCGGGCGCCCGGCGGGATCACCGGCTCGCCGAGCATGCACCAGCAGGTGTCGGTGACGAACTGCACGCCGAAGGCCTCCAGGGCGGAGACGTGCCCGGCCTGCCGGGCGCGCTCGTGGATCGCCCGGCCGCAGGCCACCACCAGGGCCACGTCGGGGTGCTTGCGGCGGCCGGCGCAAAGGGCGGCGAGCTGCGCGCACTCGCTGAAGGAAAAGTGCGGGTTGCCCAGGGAAACCAGATCGACCCGGGGCTCCTGGGCGCTGTTCAGCTCGTGCCAGCTGCGCAGCAGGTCCGCCGCCTCGATGCGCAGGGTCCGTTGCGGGGCCTGGCCGCCCAGGGCCTGCTCCAGGGTGGCGGCCTCCGGGGTCACCCCGGCGATGTGGAACATCGGCGCGGCGGAGGTGGTGGCGAAGGCGGCGCCGAAGGCCTTGAGGGCGTCCGTGTCCGGCGCGGCCTGCTCCAGCCCCTCGATCACCGGGATCTCGCTGCCGCAGAGCAGGCCGACGTGGTAGCCCAGTAACGGGTAGAAGGCATCGTCCAGCTCGCCCAGGGGCGGCAGCTGGATGTGCAGGCGGGCGTGGCGCTGCGGCGCCAGGTGGCAGCCGATGCGCGGCGCGCGGCCGGTGAGGGCGATGCAGATATCCAGGTAATCCGGGTACTTCAGGGTGCGCGCGCCGAGCACGCTGTTAGCGTAGACCACCGCGTTGGATTCGGCCCAGACGATCTGCTCGCCGGCCTGGGGCGCGCTGTCCAGCAGGTACGGCGCGCAGGTGAAGCTGAGCTGCGCGCCCATGGCCATGTAGGCGTCGCCCAGGGCGGCGGCCGGCTCGCCGAAGGCGGCGTCGATGCCCTGCTCGCGCCAGCGGCGCTGGTCCACGGAAATGGAATTGAGGGTGGTCGGCACCCGCACCCGGGCGCCCCAGTCCACCAATTGCCGGGCGAAGCGCAGGCTGGCCGGGCCGGTGTAGATGCAGCCGTCGATGTGGGCCTGAGTGACATCCAGCAGCTCCTCGGCGCCCTGCAGCTCGGCCATGCGCAGGACGATGCCCATGGCCGCCTGGGCGGCCTTGCCGTGCTCGCCGGTCAGCAATGCGCGGTCGCCGTCGGTCAGGGCCAGGCGCGGCGTCCAGGTCGCTTGTGGCTCGCGGGAGGCGGAAGCCGCCGGGGCGGGCGTGGCGAGCGCAGCGCCGGCCTCGACCCGCGAGCCGTCGATCCGCACCTGGCGCTGCCCGGCCAGGGCGGCGAAGCCCTCGGGGCCGAGCACCAGTACCGGGATGGCGCGGCCGAACAGCTGCTCGGCCACCATCACCCCGAGGGTGAGGATGTCGTCCACCTGCTCCAGCAGCAGGGCGGCCGGCGCATGGCCGTTGAGGATCAGCTCCAGCATCACGCTGCTGCCGGTGCAGGAGCCGCGGCCGCTGGGAATCGCCAGCACCCGGCCGGTGACGATGGCCCCGCTGAGGGGATGGTGGCGGTCGATCACTTCGCCGCTGAACGGGTCGATGCCGCCCCAGAAGCTCAGGCCGACGTCGGCGTACAGCAGCTCGCCGTGGGCCGCGCCACCGACCAGGACACGGCCCTGCAAGGAAATCTCAGGCATCGTGGACTCTCGATTGGGAGACCCGGCCCGCGCCGGGCGGCCGGGCGAACCGGGTTGGGTTCCGGCGGCGGGCGCCGCCGGCGAGGCTCAGTAGTACACGCCGGGCACGGTGAGGTTGATCGGCTCGCCGCCCACCCACTTCTCGTACAGCTCGGCGTAGCGGCCAGAGCGCACCTGCTGGTTGACGAACAGGTTCAGGTAGTTGAGCAGGCCGTACTCGGTGCGCTTGCCCGCCAGGGACACGTAGTCGATGACGTAGGGCGCGTTGCCGGCGATCTTCAGGCCCTTGTACTTGCCGGACTTGAGGGTGGCGGCGGCCACGGTGTTGGTCACCACGGTGGCGTCGATGTGGCCTTGGGTGACCGCCAGGATGGTGTCGTTCTGGCTCTGGTAGGCGCGGAAGCTGCCGTTCCCCCAGCGCTTCACGTCCTTCTCCAGGGCGATCGCCTCATAGGTGCCGCTGGTGTTGCCCACCGGGCGGCCCTTGAGGTCGTCGAAGCCGTTGATGCCGGTGTCCTCGCGGGTCAGCACCACCATCTGGAAGGCGAAGTAGGGCACGGTGAGGCCCACGGTCTTGGCCCGTTCCAGGGTGTCGGAGGTGGAGGCGACGATCACGTCGGCGCGGCCGGAAACCAGGGCGGGGATGCGGTCGGGGAAGGGCGTTTCCACCACTTCGGCGTCGACCCCGAGGACCTTCGCCAGGTCGTTGCAGTAGTCGACGTCGAAGCCGGCGGGGGCGTTCTTGTCGTCGCGGAAGCCCATGGGCGGGAAGTCCAGGGTCACCGCGCAGCGCAGTTTTCCGGATTCGATGATGTCGTCGAGCTTGTCCGCCTGGGCCAGGTTCGCCAGGGAGGTGGTCAGTACGGCGCTCAGGGCTACGGCAAGGGTTTTCGTGTTCATGAAGACCTCGTGGCTAGGAAGCGGTGAGACATCTGATATTTCGTATACGTTATTCGTTTTGCAAGGCGTGTGCCGGCTTGTGGCGTCTTGGCGACGGCACGCGGAAGAAAATCGCAAACCCGTTTCTTTTCAGTCGGTTGGCGCTGCTGGACCGCGATGGGGAGGAAGAGGGCGGCGGTCGGCGATGCCTTCCGGGAAAGCGCGGGAACACCGGGGTGCTACAAAAGGGAGCAGCGGCGTTACGACCTGCCCGCTCACGCGGCGCGCGGTCGGGAGCGCGCCGGCGCTACCCGCGGCGGGTCTCGCGGTACTGGCTGGGGGAGAGCCCGGTGAGCGCCTTGAACTGCCGGCTGAAGGCGCTGTGGTCGGTGTAGCCGCAGCGCAGGGCGATCTCGGTGATGGGCAGCGTCTCCTCCGCCAGCAGCTGGGACGCCGCGCCCAGCCGGGCCTTGTGGATCATCTGCCGCGGGGTGAGCTGGAAGATGCGCTTGCAGTGGCGCTCCAGCTGCGCCACCGAAAGCCCGGCGATGGCGGTCAGCTCCGCCAGGCTGATGGCCCGAGCGTAGTGCTGGCGGATGTGGGCGTCCACCGCCGCCAGCTGCCGGTAGGCCGGGTGGCTGGACTGGGCGCCCGGCAGGTCGTGGGAAATGCCGGCCATGCCGACGATGGCCCCGCCGGCATCCCGCAGCGGCAGCTTGTGGGTCAGGCACCAGCCGGCCTGGCGCCCGGGGTAGAGGTGCAGCTCCAGCTGGTCCGCCAGGTGCGCGCCCTCCAGCACCCGGCGGTCCTGCTCGGTGTAGAGCGGGCCGAAGCGCGACGGGAAGACCTCCTCGGCGGTTCTGCCCAGCAGCGCCGCGGGAGCCTTCACCCCGCAGCGCTGGGCCAGGGTGCGGTTGACCATCACGTAGCGCGCCTGGGGGTCCTTGACGAAGAACACCACCCCCGGCATTGCGTCCAGCAGCGGCGCCACCTGCTGCAGATGGGCCAGCAGGTGCGCGAGGTCTTCGTGAGCGGAGTCGAGCAGCGGAGCGATCACGGCCGGGAGCCTGCCACGGATGCGGGGGCCGCAGTGTGACAAGCCCGCTGCCGATGTGCCAGCGCTCAGGGCCACGGTCGGCCGCCGCAGCGGCCGCTCCTCAGGCCTCGTCCTCCAGGCACAGCAGGGTCTCGATGCGCGCCGGCGACAGCGGCGGGCGCGGCGCCGGCGGGGTCCAGCCGAACAGCACGCGGGCCGCGCCGCCGCAGATGCGCCCCTGGCAGGCGCCCATGCCGCAGCGGCTGACCAGCTTGGCATCGGTCCAGCCGTCACGCCCGGCCAGGGCGGCGTAGGGCACGTCTTCGCAGCGGCACACCAGGGTGTCCGGTCGCGCCAGGGTCTTCAGCCGCGGGTCCAGGGCGAAGTCCCGGGCCAGGGCGTCGGCGAAGCGCTGCCAGCGCTGCCGGCGCGGGAACAGCCGGCGCGCCTGCGTCTGCTCGCCCACGGCCGCGTGGCCGGCGATGGCGCCTTCCACCAGGGCCAGCTCGCTGCCGCCGAAGCCGGTGCATTCGCCGGCGGCGTAGTGGTGGGGGCGGGAGGTGGCCTGCCAGTCGTCCACCGCCACCGCGTCGTCCCGCAGCGCGCATTCCAGGGCCTCGGCCAGCTGGGTGTTGGGCACCAGGCCGAAGCCGCAGGCCAGGCGCTCGCAGGCCAGTTCCACGGTGCTGCCGTCCTGCCACAGGCGCACGCCTTCCAGGCGGTCGTCCCCCAGGGCTTCCAGCACATGGCTGCCGGCGCGGTAGCGGTGATCGAACAGCCGCGCCGCCTGCAGGGCCTTGCCCGGCCAGCGCGGCAGGCCCGCGGTGAAGCGGGCCAGGGCAGCGAGGGGCGCCTGCTCGGCGATGCGCAGCAGGTGCGCGCCGGCGGCACGGGCGGTGGCCGCGCTGGCCAGCAGCAGCGGGCCGCTGCCGGCGATCACCAGGCGCTCGCCGGCCACCGGCAGGCCGCCCTTGATCAAGGCCTGCAGGCCACCGGCGCCGGTGACCCCCGGCAGGGTCCAGCCGGGGAACGGCAGCAGCCGCTCCCGGGCGCCGGTGCAGAGGATCAGGCGGTCGTAGCGCACCCGCCAGCCGCGGGTCGGGTCTTCCAGCAGCAGCGCCTGGGGACCGGCGGCGGCCACCACCCGGGTGCCGCTCCACACCGGGATGGCGTGCCGCTCCAGGCCGTCGCGCAGGCGCCGCGCCAGGGGCGGCAGGTGCGCCCCGGGGCCGTCGCGCCAGATCTGCCCGCCGGGCACCGGGTTGTCGTCCAGCAGGGCGATGCGCGCGCCGCTGGGCGCGGCCGCCAGGGCCGCGGCCATGCCCGCCGGGCCGGCGCCGACGATCAGCAGGTCGTAGTGCTCGCTCATGGCCGGGTCTCCACGCGCATGCCGGGCTGGCACAGGGTCTGACAGGCCAGGCGGCGCTGGCCGTCGATTTCCACCCGGCATTCCTGGCAGACACCCATGCCGCAGAACGGTGCGCGGCGCTGGCCGCCCACCGAGGTGCGGCTGCTGCCGTCGCCGCCCAGGCAGAGGGCCGCGGCCACGGTGGTGCCGGGGGCGACCCGCAAGGGGCGGCCGTCGAGGTGGACGTCGATCATGGGCGGGCCTCCTGGGCGGGCACGGCGGACTGCGCCAGGGGGAAGCGCTGCGGCTGGTAGGGGGTGGGATCGATGGGGGGACGCTCGTCGAACAGCTGCGCCGCCAGCAGCCGGGCGCTGGCCGGCGCGGTGGTGACGCCCAGGCCCTCGTGGCCCACCGCCAGCCATAGCCCCGGCTGCCCTGGGTGCGGCCCCAGCAGCGGCAGGCCGTCCGGGCTGGCGGCGCGGAAGCCGGTCCAGCTGCGGATGGCGTTGAGCCCGGCCAGGCCCGGCAGGTAGTCCAGGGCGCGGCGCAGCATGCGCGCCAGCACCGGGCCCTCGACGCGTCGGTCGAGGGTGTCGAACTGCCGCGAGGAGCCGAGGAAGATCTGCCCGGTGGGCCGCGGCTGGGCGTTGAAGGCCACCGAGGTGCCCTCGCTGGCGTGGGCGCTGGTGACGTAGCCCAGCTCCACCAACTGGTGATGGATGCGCCCGGGGTAGCGGTCGGTGATCAGCAGGTGGCCCTTCTTCGGCCGCAGCGGCAGGTCCGGGCAGAGGTCCGCGGCGTGGATGCCGTTGGCCAGGACCACCGCGTCGGCCCGCAGCCAGCGCTCGTCGGCCAGGCGCACCAGGTTGCCGCAGACCTGCACGACCTGCGCCGCGTGGCGGATGATCCGCGCGCCGCCCTTGGCCAGCAGCCATTCCGCGGCGTTGGGGGCGTAGAGGATGCCGTCGCCGGCCACCCGCAGGGCGCCGTGCAGGCCATCGCGCAGGGCCGGTTCCGCGGTTGCCAGGGCGCGGGCGCCCAGCAGCTGGCAGTCCAGCCCGTGGGCGGCGAGGGTGGCGCGCTTGGCGTCGGCGGCGGCCATTTCCACGTCGTCGGCGGCCAGCCAGAGGGTGCCGCAGTTGCGGTAGGCGCTGGCGTCGTCCAGGTCCGGCGCCAGGTGCCGCCACAGCTCCAGGGACCAGGCGCTCAGGGCCAGTTCCGCCGGGTTGTCGTCCATCGCCACCAGGTGGCCCATGCCCACGGCGGTGGCGCCGCCGCGGCGGTCGTCCAGCACCAGCACGTCCAGGCCGCGCCGGGCCAGCTCATGGGCGCAGGCGCTGCCGACGATGCCGGCGCCGACGACGATGACGTCGGCCCGCGCCTGCGCCGGGCTCACGGGCGGATGCCCCAGGCGAAGGGATCGTCCTCGTCCAGCAGCAGGGTGGCCTCGGCGCTGAGGTGGGCGGTGCCGCGGATCGTGGGGATGATGCGGCCGCCCTCGGCGGGCTCGTAGTGGCCCTCGAACTGGCTGCCGATCACGCTGGCCTGGCGCCACAGCTGGCCCGGCTGCAGCGTGCCGTCGGCCGCCAGGCAGGCCAGCTTGGCGCTGGTGCCGGTGCCGCAGGGGGAGCGGTCGTAGGCCTTGCCCGGGCACAGCACGAAGTTGCGGCTGTCCGCCTCGGCGTCGTCGGCGAACAGCTCGATGTGGTCGATCAGCCCGCCGTCCTCGCCGCGGATGCCCTGCTCGTCCAGGGCCTGCTGCACCGCCACCGTATAAGCGGTGAGGGCCTCCAGGTTGTCGCCGGCCACCGGCAGGCCGTGGTCGCTGACCAGGAAGAACCAGTTGCCGCCCCAGGCGATGTCGCCCACGACCGTGCCGTGGCCCGGCACTTCCACGCCGACCGCCTTGCGGTAGCGGTAGGCCGGCACGTTGCGCACGCTCACCGAGCGGTCGTCGTGCAGGGTCGCCTCCACGGTCCCCACCGGCGTCTCGATGCGGTGCACGCCGGGGCCGATGCGCCCCAGGTGGGCCAGGGACACCACCAGGCCGATGGTGCCGTGGCCGCACATGCCCAGGTAGCCGGTGTTGTTGAAGAAGATCACCCCGGCGCAGGCCTGCGGGTCCACCGGCTCGCAGAGCAGCGCGCCCACCAGCACGTCGCTGCCGCGGGGCTCCAGGACGGTGGCGGCGCGCCAGGCATCGTGCTGCTCGGCGAGCCGCTGGCGGCGTTCGGCCATGCTGCCCTGGCCCAGGTCGGGAAAGCCGTCCAGCACCAGGCGGGTGGGCTCGCCACCGGTATGGGAATCGAGGACACGGATGCGTTTCATGGGTCGGCCTGCGCGGGAAAGGATGGGCCAAGGGTGGCGGTTCGCGCGGGCAGCGGCTTGATGCGTTTCGGCCGGCCGCGAGACGAAATCGGCACAACGGCAGGGCGCGGCAGGCACGGCGGCGCCCCGGTACGCGAGGCGGCCGGCGGGGACTGCGGTGGGCGGTGCTCGGGGCTCAGCCGGCCGCGGGCCGGTTCGGCAGGTGCTCGTAGAGGGTGCGGCAGACGCCGACGATGTGATCCTCGATCAGCGCCGCGGCGCGGTCGGCGTCGCCGGCGCGGCAGGCGTCGAGGATGTCGCGGTGCTCATGGTCGGCCCGCGCCTTGCCTTCCGACAGGCTCATCTGCAGGCGCAGGTAGCGCTCCAGCTTGTCGTGGATGGAGCGGATCAGGCCCAGCAGGAACGGCCGCTGGGCCGGCTCGTAGAGGCAGGTGTGCAACTCCCAGTTCAGCTCGGCCCAGCGCCCCACGTCCTCCTCGCCGATGAACTCCTCGCAGATGCCCTCGGCGCGGGCGAAGGTGGCCGCGCTCATGTTGGGGATCGCCAGGCGAATCGCCTGCACTTCCAGCAGCACCCGCACCTCGAACATCTGCGCCAGCTCCGGCTCGGAGATACGGGTCACCACCGCGCCCTTGTTGCGCTGGAACACCACCAGCCCTTCCGCCTCCAGGCGCTTGAGGGCCTCGCGCACGGGAATCTTGCTGACGTTGAACAGGCGGGCGATGTCGTCCTGGCGGATCGGCTCGTCCTCGGCGAACTGCCCGGCGACGATGGCCTCGCGCAGGTGCTTGGCGATGATCTCCGAGGCGGACGGGGCGAGGCCGAGATTGGGCGGGTTGAAGCGGGACAGGGGCACGCGGACGGCCTCGGTGGGGAAAGTGGATATCATATACGACCGCAGCGAGCCTACCACCGGGGTGGCGTTCCGGGGACAGTTCCGGCGCGAACGCGCGGGCTGTCTCTCTCAGCGCCGTTGCTCGAAACGCTCGGCCAGTGCGCCGATCAGGTGGCGTTCTTCGCGAATGAAGGCGAAGAACGCCTCGGCCACCGGGGTCAGCCGTTTGCCCCGTGGGTGCACCACGCACCAGCTGCGGAACAGCGGCAGCTCCTCCACCGCCAGCTCCACCAGGCTGCCCTCGGCCACCTCACTGCGCACCGCGTGGCGTGGCAGCAGGGCCAGGCCCAGACCGGCCACCACCGCCTCGCGCTGGGCTTCCGAGGACGAGCACTCCTGGACCTGGGGAAAATGGGCGCGCTTCTGCTGGAAGTATTCCTCGCAGGCCTTGCGCGTACCCGAGCCCGGCTCCCGCACCAGCAGCGGGTAGGCCCCCAGGTCCCGCAGGGACAGACGCGCGGCGCGGACCAGGGGGTGGTCCGGCGGCGCCACGGCGACGATGGGGTAGTTGAGGAACGGCAGGAACTCCAGGGCCATGTCCGGCGGCACCAGGGACATGATCACCAGGTCGTCGCGGTTGTCCCCCAGGCGCTTCACGATCTGCCCGCGGTTGGCCACCGTCAGGTGCAGGCTGACCTCCGGGTGCTGCTGGCGGAACGCGGCGAACAGGTGCGGCGTGAGGTACTTCGCACTGGACTCCACCGCCAGGCGCAACTGGCCCTGCAGCGAGCCCTGCAGGTCGGACAGCTGCATGTCCAGACTCTGCAGGCGCTGGAAGATGTCCTCGCTGGCCTGCAGCAGCAGCTCCGCCACCTCGGTGCGGTAGAGCTTCTTGCCCACGTAATCGAAGAGCGGCTGGCCCACCAGCTCCTCCAGCTGGCGGATCTGCAGGCTCACCGCCGGCTGGGTGAGGGCCATCTCTTCGGCGGCGCGGCTGTAGGACTGCTGGGCGCAGACCGCGCGAAAGACCTGCAACTGGCGCAGGGTGATGCGCATCAGGGAGCGACGCATCCAGGGACTCCGGTGCTGGGGGCGGTCGCCAGTGTAGCGCCTGACTGATACGTCGCCCATGCGTGCATAAGCTCAAGCTAATACCTGGCCCAACAATTATTGATTTTCACTGATTCCCCTATCCGGCGTAGGGTAAAAGCCGTGACCGCGTGACGCAGTTACGGTCATTCGCCGGGCCGCCGGGAGCGGTCCGTCTGTTCAACGGTTCGAGGACGAACGCGTGATCAAGAAAATCCTCATCGCCAACCGCGGCGAGATCGCCGTGCGCATCGTGCGCGCCTGCGCCGAGATGGGCATCCGCTCGGTGGCGGTGTATTCCGAGGCGGATCGCCATGCGCTGCACGTGAAGCGCGCCGACGAGGCCCACAGCATCGGCGCCGACCCCCTGGCCGGCTACCTGAACCCGCGCAAGCTGGTGAACCTGGCGGTGGAAACCGGCTGCGACGCCCTGCACCCCGGCTACGGTTTCCTCTCGGAGAACGCCGAGCTGGCGGACATCTGCGCCCAGCGCGGCATCCGCTTCATCGGCCCCTCGGCCGAGGTGATCCGCCGCATGGGCGACAAGACCGAGGCACGCCGCAGCATGATCGCCGCCGGCGTACCCTGCACCCCGGGCACCGAAGGCAACGTGGCGGACCTGGAGGAAGCCCTGCGGGAGGCCGAGCGCATCGGTTACCCGGTGATGCTCAAGGCCACCTCCGGCGGCGGCGGCCGCGGTATCCGCCGCTGCAACAGCCGCGAAGACCTGGAGCAGGCCTACCCGCGGGTGATCTCCGAGGCCACCAAGGCGTTCGGCTCGGCCGAGGTGTTCCTGGAGAAGTGCATCGTCGAGCCCAAGCACATCGAGGCGCAGATTCTCGCCGACAGTCACGGCAACACCGTGCACCTGTTCGAGCGCGACTGCTCCATCCAGCGCCGCAACCAGAAGCTCATCGAGATCGCCCCCAGCCCGCAGCTCACCCCCGAGCAGCGCGCCTACATCGGCGACCTGGCGGTGCGCGCCGCCAAGGCGGTGGGCTACGAGAATGCCGGTACCGTGGAGTTCCTGCTCGCCGAGGGCGAGGTGTACTTCATGGAGATGAACACCCGGGTCCAGGTGGAACACACCATCACCGAGGAAATCACCGGCATCGACATCGTCCGCGAGCAGATCCGCGTCGCCTCTGGTCTTGAGCTGTCGGTGAAGCAGGAGGACATCCAGTACCGCGGCTATGCCCTGCAATTCCGCATCAACGCCGAGGATCCGAAGAACAACTTCCTGCCTTCGTTCGGCAAGATCACCCGCTACTACGCCCCCGGCGGCCCCGGCGTGCGCACCGACACGGCGATCTACACCGGCTACACCATCCCGCCGTACTACGACTCCATGTGCCTGAAGCTGATCGTCTGGGCGCTGACCTGGGAAGAAGCCATGGATCGCGGCCTGCGGGCCCTGGACGACATGCGCGTGCAGGGGGTGAAGACCACCGCGCCGTACTACCAGGAAATCCTCCGCGACCCGGAATTCCGCAGCGGGCGGTTCAACACCAGCTTCGTCGAGAGCCACCCGGACCTGACCCAGTACTCGATCAAGCGCAACCCGTCGCACCTGGCCATCGCCATCGCCACCGCCATCGCCGCCTACGCGGGCATCTGACAACACTGCCCCGCGCGGCCAGGCCGGCGGCGCGGGAAGAGGGATAGCCGAATGAGCAAGAAAATCACGGTCACCGACACCATCCTGCGGGACGCCCACCAGTCGCTGCTGGCCACCCGCATGCGCACCGAGGACATGCTGCCGATCTGCGACAAGCTGGACCGGGTCGGCTACTGGTCCCTGGAAGTCTGGGGTGGCGCCACCTTCGACGCCTGCGTGCGCTTCCTCAAGGAAGACCCGTGGGAACGTCTGCGGGCCCTGCGCGCCGCGCTGCCCAACACCCGCCTGCAGATGCTCTTGCGCGGGCAGAACCTGCTGGGCTACCGCCACTACAGCGACGACGTGGTGGAGGCCTTCGTCGCCAAGGCGGCGGAGAACGGCATCGACGTGTTCCGCATCTTCGACGCGATGAACGACGTGCGTAACCTGGAGACCGCGATCCGTGCGGTGAAGAAGACCGGCAAGCACGCCCAGGGCACCCTCTGCTACACCACCAGCCCGGTGCACACCGTCGACGCCTTCGTCGAGCAGGCGCGCGCCATGCACGCCCTGGGGGTCGACTCCATCGCCATCAAGGACATGGCCGGCCTGCTGACCCCGTTCGCCACCGGCGACCTGGTCAAGGCCCTGAAGGACGCCGTGCCGCTGCCGGTGTTCATCCATTCCCACGACACTGCCGGCGTTGCCAGCATGTGCCAGCTCAAGGCCATCGAGAACGGCGCCGACCACATCGACACCGCCATCTCCAGCATGGCCTGGGGCACCAGCCACCCGGGCACCGAGTCCATGGTCGCCGCCCTGCGCGGCACCCCCTACGACACCGGCCTGGACCTAGCGCTGCTGCAGGAGATCGGTGTGTACTTCTACGCGGTGCGCAAGAAGTACCACCAGTTCGAGAGCGAATTCACCGGGGTCGACACCCGGGTGCAGGTCAACCAGGTGCCCGGCGGGATGATCTCCAACCTGGCCAACCAGCTGAAGGAACAGGGCGCCCTCAACCGCATCAACGAAGTCTTCGAGGAAATCCCGAAGGTCCGCAAGGACCTCGGCTACCCGCCCCTGGTGACCCCCACCTCGCAGATCGTCGGCACCCAGGCGGTGTTCAACGTGCTGGCCGGCGAGCGCTACAAGACCATCACCAACGAGGTGAAGCTCTACCTGCAGGGCCGCTACGGCAAGGCGCCGGGCGAGGTGGACGAGGCCCTGCGCAAGCAGGCCATCGGCCGCGAGGAAGTCATCGACGTGCGCCCGGCCGACCTGATCAAACCCGAGCTGGACAAGCTGCGCCGGGAGATCGGTCCCCTGGCCAAGAGCGAGGAGGACGTGCTGACCTACGCCATGTTCCCCGACATCGGCCGACGCTTCCTGGAAGAGCGCGAGGCCGGCACCCTGACCCCCGAGGTGCTGCTGCCGATCCCCGAGGCCGGTGGCGTGGCCGCCGCCAGCGATGAGGGCGTGCCCACCGAGTTCGTGGTGGACGTGCACGGCGAGAGCTACCGCATCGACATCACCGGCGTCGGCATCCGCGGCGACGGCAAGCGCCACTTCTACCTGTCCATCGACGGCATGCCCGAGGAAGTGGTGTTCGAGTCCCTCAACGCCTACGTCGCCGGCGCGGGCGGCGGCGCCCGCAAGCAGGCCAGCGCCCCCGGCGACGTTAGCACCACCATGCCGGGCAACATCGTCGACCTGCTGGTGGCGGTGGGCGATACGGTCAAGGCGGGCCAGGCAGTGCTGATCACCGAGGCGATGAAGATGGAAACCGAGATCCAGGCGCCCATCGCCGGCACCGTCAAGGCCATCCACGTCGCCAAGGGCGACCGGGTCAACCCCGGCGAAGTGCTGATCGAAATCGACGGCTGACCGCCATCCACTGTCCCCTGGGGAGCCGCACGGCTCCCTTTTTTTGCCTGCCGTGCGCTCGGGCTTCAGGGGGGCCTACGGGTACGATCGGGTGGGATGAAGCGGGCGACGAGGCTTGGGAGAGGGCGATGCGCTCGATCCGTAGGGGATGTTCAGGTAACTGTCGAAAGCGACTGCGAGAGGGAGGTCATCACGACCCTTACTGAAAAACTGAAGTCGTCAGACCTGCTCGCGCAGGACGGGAGTGGCCCCTCACAACGCAGGTCGAGCGATGGATAACGATGGTGGGCTGTCGACCCTCAATCAGAACGTGAGGACGCAGCCATCATGCAAGAAGCAGCTTTCGCGAAAGAGTGGACATGAAGGACAGGCGCTACCGCGCCAAGGCAGTCATTTCGATAAACGGCTGGTTGATGGCTAGGGCCAACTGGCGCCGAGAAAGGATCAGTCATCAGGCTCATAGAAGCGCTCGAAAAATCCATGGGAAATTCGAGTGCGCGTAATGGTGTGGCCAGCATCGACGTAAATGTCGACCCGGCTAAATGGAGGCGTGAGTTCAACGCCGTCTCGACTGGTAGCGGGTAAGCTAAAGATGATAAGACTGTTCGGTTCGGGAAACATATCCATGTAATAACGCGATTTTTCGCCGGGGCTCAACGCATCTTTGTCTGTGTTGTTATTTACTAATAGAAAATAGCCAACTTCCTCAATAGCATCAGGGGCGTAATGGATCACCAGAACAGGGCGGCAAAAATACCAAAATAAAATCCAAAGTATTAAAATTCGGAAAGAATATTTTCTGAACTTTTTTACGGCGGTTTTAAGGCTTAGCTGCATTGATGGACTTCCTTGGCGAAATTTCTACCCTTGCCCCAAGGCGCGGGAATAGCGCTTATTTCCAGCAACAAGTTATCCATTGTTATGCCGCCTGATTTGTACTTATCATAAATAACACAGCCTAATTTTATCGAGATGTGATCGGGAATATCGTCCGCACTTGCAGGCCAGTTCCCATTTTCGGAGTGCTTTTGGACGTCCGGTAATTTTCCTCTGATCACCTTTGCAAATATATCGCTCGCCATTTGCGCCACCCCGGCGCCATTGATGAGCTCGGCTGTACTGAATCCCGCCGCTCGGCCGACGTAGCCATAGTGAATATTCGACCAGATGTCATAGTAGTAGTTGAAAGCACCGTATTTATGCCAGCCACGATTGAATGTTCCTGCAGCACTCATTTTTGCCCGAAGAATAGGCTTGTGATCCCACGGCCTGTTCGGACCCACCCGTTCGGCCCAGAGGCCGTAGGCGGTGGTCTTGGCGCCTGCGGCGGCGGCATAGAAGTCCGGCATACCGCCGGCCTTGGCGTACCAGGGCAGGGCCTGCCAGCGGCGCATCTCCTCCGCCGGGTCGTAGCGGTTGGCGTCGGCGATCTTGCGGGTGGTGGGGCTGAGGGCGTTGCGGTTCATTTCGCCGGCCATGTAGGCGGCGATCTCCTTGATCACGTCGTCGCTGTGCGGGCAGGGGCGCTTGCCGGCCGTGGCGGCGGCGTGCACCGGGCGGGTGTCCAGCAGGCCGCGCAGCGGGCCTGGTGGGAACGCCTGGCACATGTAGGGGTGTTCGTTGTCGCGGGTAGAGGATGCGAGGGGTTGCAGCCCCAGTACGCCGGGGATTCGGTAGCCTGCCATGACCTGTCCTTGTCGTTGCGGTGTTCCATGAGAGCCGGGCGGCGCCTCCGCGCCGGCCTGCCACCGCGCGGTCCTAGGAGGGCCGGCACGAGGGCCGGGGATTTTTTTACATGAGATGGCGCGGGACGCCCAGCGAGGAAGCGGCAAAGGCCGTGACCGCCGGGCGCGAAGAGCACGTAACTGTGATGGACGACACGTTTTTCCCTCTGACGAAGCCGTTGTTGCCCTTGGACTCGATCGCCCGTCAGGTCAAGGGGGCCGGAGGGAGCCGCCGCCTGCGACCGTTGCCGTGGCGCCCTCTCTCCCGGTCACCCTCGCACAGCCTATGCCGGCGACCGGGAACGTCCTTGCGCTTCAGGCTTCGCGCAGCGCTTCCAGCCGCTGCCGTTGCTGGCCGTCGGCGTCGAAGTTGGCCGGGTCCAGCCAGCGCTCGAAGGCGGCGCGGCGGCCGGGCCATTCATGGTCCATCACGGCGAACCAGGCGGTATCGCGGTTCCGGCCCTTGACCACCCGGTGCTGGCGGAACAGCCCTTCCTGGACGAACCCCAGGCGCTCGGCCGCGCGCCAGGAGCGCTGGTTGAGGCTGTTGCACTTCCATTCCAGGCGCCGGTAACCGCGTTCGAACGCGCGGGCTGCCATCAGGTAGACCGCTTCGGTGGAAGCCGGGCTGCGCTGCATGCCGTGGCCGAAGGCAATGTGGCCGATCTCGATGCTGCCGTGGGCGGGCTCGATGCTCAGGTAGGCCAGAAAGCCCCGGGCGCGTCCGCTGGCCGGGTCCGTCACGCTGAAGAACAGCGGGTCGCGCTGGGCCGCCTGGGTGGCGAGCCAGGCGTCGAAGTCCGCCCGCTCGGGGAAGGGCCCGTAGGGCAGGTAATCCCACAGCAGCGGGTCGGCGTCCGGCCCCTGCAGCGCCTGCCAGAGGTCATCGCCGTGGCGGGCCGGGTCGAGGGGCTCCAGGCGCACGTAGCGGCCGGCGAGGGGTTCGGGCGCGGGGGCGGCGGGCGGTTGCCAGTCGAGCAGGGTCATCGTGGGGCCTCAGAGCAGGTGACGGTACTGGAGAAAACCGGAGCGCTCGGCGAGCCGGTCGTAGAGCTGCATGGCGCTGTCGTTGGTCTCGTGGGTGAGCCAGTGGACACGGGAGGCGCCGGCCGCCTCGGCAGCTGCGTAGACGTGCTGGATCAGCGCCGCGCCGGCCCCTTCGCCCCGGGCGTCCTCGGCGACGAACAGGTCCTGCAGGTAGCAGTAGTCGCCGCGAGTCCAGCAGGAGCGGTGGAAGATGTGGTGCACCAGGCCCACTGCGCGATCCCCCCGCCAGGCGAGGGCGGCGTGCATCGGCTCCGCCGGATCGAGGAAGCGTTGCCAGGTGAGGGCGCTGGTCGCATCCGGGATGGCGGTGGCGTAGAAGCGCTGGTAGCCCGCCCAGAGGGGCTGCCAGGCGGCGTGGTCGTCGGGGCGCACGGGGCGGATGGCGAGGGTCATGGCGGTCTCCGGTCAGATTCGGGGGGCGGCGACGCGTTCGGCGAGCTGGCGGGCCACGGGGTCGTCTTCCGCGCGCAGGCCGGCGACCACCCCGGCGACGTCGGCCTCGCTGCGGTTCTGGCTGAGTTTCCAGGCGCCGTCCAGCTGGCGGATCGGCAGGCGCAGGCCGACGATGGCCCGCAGCTGGGTGTCCAGGTAGTCGCGGGGCGCCTCTTCCATCGACCACGGCTTCGGCCGGCCCTGCTCGTGGGTGGCGCTGAGGGCGCCCAGCAGGGTGCGCAGGCGCTCGGCATCGTCGAACAGCTCCGCCTCGCCCCGGGCGTGCACCGCCAGGTAGTCCCAGGTGGGTACCGCCTTGCCGTGTTCGGCCTTGCTCGGGTACCAGGCGGGGCTGACGTAGGCATGGGGACCCTGGAAGATCGCCAGCAGCGCGGCGCCGTCAGCGAGCGTGCGCCAGTGGGGATTGGCCCGGGCGAAGTGGCCGTACAGGGTGCCGTGAGGGCCCTCGTCGGGCGCCAGCAGCAGGGGCATGTGGGTGGCCTGCAGGCCCGCGTCGCCGTGGCTGACCAGGGTGGCCAGCGGGGCCTCGCGGATCAGACGGTGAAGGGCCTGCGGGTCGTCCTGGCGGAATGCGGTGGCTCGGTGCATGGCGGAATCTCCTCGAACGCTGTGGCCATGCTAGGCGGGACAATGGACCGGTGTAAGATCCATTTCCTGTCAATTCGAAGGAGCCAATCGACATGCCGACGCCCTCCGTTCCACCCGGCCTGCCGTTCGACGCCGCCGGGCTGACCCTCGACCCGGCCGGCAATCTGGGCCTGCAGCTGTTCCAGGCGCTGCGCGCGCGCATTCTCGACGGCCGGCTGGCAGCCGGGACGCGCCTGCCGGCGAGCCGCGAGCTGGCTGGGCGCCTGGGGGTGTCGCGAAACACCGTGACCCGTGCCTTCGAGCAATTGCAGGCGGAAGGCTACGTGGACGCCCGCACCGGCGACGGCACCTACGTCGCCGCCTTCGATGCCAGCGCCCGCCAGCCGCTTGCGGCAGAGACCCACTGGCCGCCGTCCCGCGCCTTGCAGCGGGTGCTGGCGCGGCCCATGCCGCTGCCACCGGCCGGCGCGCCGCGGGCGTTCCGGGTCGGCGTGCCGGCCTTCGACCTGTTCCCCTTCGAGACCTGGGCACGCCTGCAGGCGCGCTTCTGGCGCCGTCCGCCCCCGGCGGCCCTGGGCTATGGCGACCCCGCCGGCGACCCGCACCTGCGGGCCTGCATCGCCGCCTACCTGCGCAGTGCCCGCGGCCTGCACTGCGAGCCGTCCCAGGTGGTGGTCACCTGTGGCGCCCAGCAGGCCATCACCCTCTGCGCCCAGCTGCTGCTGGACCCGGGCGACCGGGTGGCGGTGGAGAACCCCGGCTACCGCGCCGCCGCCCAGGCCTTCTCCGCCGCTGGCGCCCGGCTGTGCGGGATCGCCGTGGACCGCGACGGCCTGGATTGCGCCGAACTGGCGCGCCTGGCGGACTGCCGGCTGGTCTACGTGACGCCGTCGCACCAGTACCCCACCGGCGTGACCCTGTCCCTGGCGCGCCGGCTGGCGCTGCTGGAGTGGGCCGAGCGGCACGACGGCTGGATCATCGAGGACGACTACGATGGCGAGTACCGCTACGACGGAACGCCCCTGGCGCCCCTGGCCGCCCTCGACCGCCAGGGCCGGGTGCTCTACGTCGGCACGTTCTGCAAGGTGGCCTTCCCCGCGCTGCGCCTGGGCTACCTGGTGCTGCCGCCGCACCTGGTGGACGCCTTCGCCCGGCGCCGGGCGGCGGACATGCGCCATTCGGAGATCGGCACCCAGGCGGTGATGGCGGCGTTCATCGACGGCGGCCACTTCCAGCGCCACGTGCGCCGCATGCGCCGCGCCGCCCGCGCCCGGCGCGACGCCCTGCTACGGGGCTGGCCGGCGCCGGACGGCTGCGAGCCGTTGCCGCCCGTGGCCGCCGGCCTGCACCTGTGCGTCGGGGTGGACTCGCCGGCGCGGGAGCGGCAACTGGTGGAAGCGGCCGCCGGGGTCGGGGTGGAGATCAACGCTTTGAGCGACTACTGGCTGCCCGACGAACCGGTCTTCGCTATGCCGGACGGAGCTATCCCTGATCGAGCCGATCCAGGACACGGCGCACCGGGCGACGCCCCAATGAACCGGGCCTCGTCAGGTCGGGCCGCGTCAGGCCGGACCACGTCAGATCAGGCCGCGTCAGGCTGCACCGCGCCAGGCCGCGCGTTCTCTGACGAAGTCGAGTCTGGTCAAGCTGAATCGGGTGGACCCACCGCTAGCCGGGCCGAACCAGGCCGGGCCACGTCATGCCGAGCCACGCCAGGCCGAGCCACGCCAGGCCGGGCCGGCCTGGTGCTGGGGTTCGCTGCGGTGCCGGAGGCGGGGATCGCCGAGGCGCTGGCAGCGCTGCGCCGGGCCTGGCGCTGAGGGAAGCGGCCCAGCAGGGGGGCAAAGAAACAGGCGCATGGGTCTGGTTGCCCGCACCACTGGCGTGGCGGCTGCGCCGTGGGGGACGGCCATCCGGTGCGGGCCAGGCGAGGACGGCACCGCGCCAGGACGTCGGTGCCCAGTCGCCCGGGCTTATCCCCCTGGGGCTATCCGCCCGAGCCTGTCCGGCCGAGCCTATCCGTCGGGCGATTGGGAGCGATGGTCGCGCCGGTTGGGTCAGTCGGCGCGTTCGCCGCACAAATCGAGGGCGAACCAGCGTTCCGCTTCGGCCTGGTCGAGGCCCGCCCCCAGCAGGGCGAACAGCTTGCCCAGGGCCGCCTCGCGGGTCATGCCGCCGGCGGACACCAGGCCGGCATCCCGCAGGCGGCTGCCGGCGGCGTACACGCCGAACTCCACGTGGCCGTGGGCGCACTGGCTGACCGCGGCCAGCAGCACGCCGCGGGCGTGGGCCCGCTGCAGGGCGTCCAGCAGCGCGGCATCCCCGGAAGGACCGGTACCGCTGCCGTAGCATTCCAGCAGCAGCGCCTGCACACCGCTGTCCACCAGGGCATCGATGTGGGCGGCGCGGATGCCGGGGAAGAATGGCAGCACCGCCAGGTTCACCGGCGCGCGCGGGTGGCGGTAGTCCAGGGCGGCCGGCACGCCGTCGGCGCGCTGGCCTTCGCGTTTGCGCGGCCACTCGTCGAAAGCGGCGAAGGCCTCGCTGCTCAGCTTGCTGGCGCGGGTGCCGTGGAGCAGGCGCCCGGCGAAGTACAGGTAGGTCCCCGGCGCCACGCCGCGGGCCAGCTCGGCCAGGGCGCCGAACAGGTTGTCCCAGGCGTCGCTGCCCGGCGCGCCGGCCGGCAGCATCGAACCGGTCAGCAGCACCGGCAGCGGCAGGCCCAGCAGCAGGAAGCTGAGGGCCGCGGCGCTGTAGGCCAGGGTGTCGGTGCCATGCAGCAGCAGCACGCCGTCGCAGCCCTCGTCCACCCCGGCGAGGATGGCGTCGCGCATGGCCAGCCAGTTGGCCTGGCCCATGTCGGCGCTGTCCAGGGGCGGCAGCAGTTCGCGGAAGATCCAGGTGGGCGCGGGGCGCTCGGGGTGGGCGGCCTGCTCGGCGCGCAGGCGCGCCTCGAAGCCGGAGGCGGGGGCCAGGCCGTCGGTGCTGGCCTGCATGCCGATGGTCCCGCCGGTGTAGAGCACGAGAAGCTTACGAACGGCAGTCATGCCGAGCTCCTTCTTGTAGAGAGGGGGAGCCGACCGTCACGGGGCGGTCGGCGCGGGCGCCCGTGGAGCGGCGCCAGGAGGCGGCGCACCGGGCGCCGCCAGGGGAGGGCTCAGTGGGACGCCGGCAGCGGGCTGGCCGGGGCGTTCGCGTCGACGGTGCCTGCCGCCTGCGGGACCGGCCAGGCGACCGGGTCCAGGTCGAGGTCGGCGAACTTGGAGGCGTCGAACACCGGCGTGGCGATGCCGGCGCGGCGCTGCTCGTCGTAGTCGCGCAGGACGCGCATGCCGGCCTTCACCAGCAGGGCCAGGGCGATCAGGTTGACGAAGGCCAGGCAGGTCATGGTGATGTCGGCGAAGGCGAACACGGTGGACAGGTTCTGCACCGAGCCCCAGACGATCAGCGCCAGCACCAGGCCGCGGTAGACCATCAGCACGGTGCGGTTGCGGGTCAGGAACTGCAGGCTGTTCTCGCCCAGGTAGTAGTTGTAGAGGATGCAGGTGAAGACGAAGAGGGACAGCGCGACGCTGACGAAGATGCGGCCCCAGTCGCCCACCACCGCCGCCAGGGAGTTCTGGGTCAGGACGATGCCGTCGCCTTCGAAGCCCGGGGTGTAGAAGCCCGAGAGCAGGATCAGCAGTGCGGTGCAGGTGCAGATCACGAAGGTGTCGAGGAACACACTGAAGGCCTGCACCACGCCCTGGGAGGCCGGGTGGCGCACGGCGGCCACGGCGGCCACGTTGGGCGCGCTGCCCAGGCCGGCTTCGTTGGCGAACACGCCGCGCTTCACGCCCATGACGATGGCGCTGCCCAGCAGACCGCCGAACGCCGGATCGAGGCCGAAGGCGCTCTTGATGATGGTCTCCAGCATGGCCGGGACGTGCTCGATCTGGTTGAAGATCACGTACAGGGTCACGCCGATGTAGGCCAGGGTCTTCACCGGTACCAGCAGGTCGGAGACCGAGGCGATGCGCTTGATGCCGCCGAAGAACACGATGGCCAGCAGCACGGCCAGGACGATGCCGGTCTGCTGCGGATCGAAGCCGAAGGCGTTCTGCAGGGAATGGGTCACGGTGAACGACTGCAGGCCGTTGAAGGCGAAGCCGTAGGTGACCAGCAGCAGCACGGAGAAGACGATGGCCATGGTCTTCAGTTTCAGGCCGTGCTGGATGTAGTAGGCGGGGCCGCCGCGGTACAGGCCGTCACCGTCGGCGCGCTTGTACAGCTGGGCCAGGGTGCATTCGAAGAAGCTGCTGGACATGCCCACCAGCGCGGTGACCCACATCCAGAACACCGCGCCCGGGCCGCCCAGGGTCACGGCGATGCCCACCCCGGCGATGTTGCCGGCGCCGACGCGGCCAGCGAGGCTCAGCATCAGGGCCTGGAACGAGCTGAGCTGGCCGGCCTGGCCCCGCAGCGAATCCTTGAACACCGAGAACATGTGCCCGAAGTAGCGGAACTGCACGAAGCGCGAGCGCACCGTGAAGTAGGTACCCAGCCCTACGATGAGAACGATGAGCAGTTTTCCAGACAGAAAGTCGTTGAGCGCGTCGAGCATGAGAACCTCGATTTCTTGTTGTCGGGCCACGCCGGTGGCAGCCCTCGTGGCAAAGCGCGCATGGTTGGGCAAGCAATCCGTCGACGCAATTTCGCGCGTCGTTTCGAAGTGATGCGAGTCGATGCTATAGTCGCGCCGCTCGCACCACCGGCACCGCCCCATGCCCAGCCCCCTCGCCCACAACCTGCGGCTGCTCTGCAGCCACTACCGCTCCATCGCCGAGATCTGCCGCAAGCTGGCGATCAACCGCGCCCAGTTCAACAAATACCTCAGCGGCCAGAGCCGACCGACGGTGTACAACCTCAAGCGCATCGGCGACTTCTTCGGCGTGGAAAGCTACGAGCTGGGGCTGCCCCACGAGCAGTTCGCCAAGCTGGTGGGCGCGCGCGGCGGCGAACCCTCGGCGCCGGCCGCCAGCGACCCCCTGAGCAGCCTGCTGCAACCCCTGAGCGAGCACGGCGGCAGCCTGGCACGCTACTGCGGCTACTACTTCGAATACGCCAACTGCATGTCGGTGCCGGGCAGCATCCTGCTGTCCCTGGTGCACCTGCGGGAAGAAAACGGCCATTACCTGTTCGAGCGCCAGGAACGCCAGGAGCGCTCCAGCGGCGCCAGCGGCCAGGCGGAGGACTGGGTGCGCTGCCGCTACCTGGGGGCCGCCTTCAACCTGCAGGACCGGCTGTTCCTGGTGGACTACGAGTCCCTCACCCTGAACGAGATCAGCCAGACCATCCTCATCCCCAGCTTCAAGAGCCGCATCACCCGCCTCAACGGCCTGAAGACCGGCGTCTCCAGCGGCGACCGGCGTACCCCGGCCTGCACCCGGGTGGTGTGGGACTACCTGGGCAGCGAGATCAACCGGGTCAACGCCTACCGCCAGGTGATGCTCTACGCCCCGGACGACCCGCGCATCGACGACGACATCCGCCAGCGCCTGGCCGGCGCGCAGATCCGCCACGGGCTGTTCGAGATCGACTGATCGGGAGATGGGACACGGACACGCTGCACACCCACCTGCTGGACCTGGAACGACGGGTCATGGGCTATGCCGAGGACGACATGCGGGCCCTGCTGGCGGACGATTTCGTCGAGTTCGGCAGCGCTGGTGGCGTCTACACCCGGCAGGACCAGCTGGCCTTCGCCCGCAGTGGCGAGGGCGTGGGCATCCGCCACGTCGTCCGGGACTTCCAGGTCAGGCCGCTCGCGCCGGGGGTGGCGTTGGCGACCTACCGCACTGAGCGGCTGGGGGACGGCCGGCGCTCCCGGCGCAGCTCGATCTGGGTGCAGGCGGATGGCGGCTGGAAGATGACGTTTCATCAGGGCACGCCCGAGGACCCGGCCTCCACCCCCTGACGCGCACGCAAAAAAAGGGGGAGCGTGCGCTCCCCCGAAAGATGGCGCGCGGGGCGCGCCGTCTGGTGAGTGTCAGGCGCCGTGGGGCAGCAGGCGCGGGGCGATCATGTTCTCCGGGCGCAGGATGTCAGCCAGGGTCGCCTCGTCCAGCAGGCCTTCCTCGCGGACCAGCTCCAGCACGCCGCGGCCGCTGATCAGGGCGTCCCGGGCGATCCGCGTGCTGTTCTCGTAGCCGATGTAGGGGTTGAGGGCGGTGACCAGGCCGATGGAGTGCTCCACCAGCTCGCGGCAGCGGGTCTCGTTGGCGGTGATGCCGACGATGCAGTGCTCGCGCAGCATGTCCATGGCCCGCTGCAGCAGGCGGATCGAATCGAAGATCTTGTAGGCGATCAGCGGCTCCATGACGTTGAGCTGCAGCTGCCCGCCCTCGGCGGCCAGGGTCAGCGCCAGGTCGTTGCCGATCACTTCGAAGGCCACCTGGTTGACCGCCTCGGGGATCACCGGGTTGACCTTGCCGGGCATGATCGAGCTGCCCGGCTGGCGCGGCGGCAGGTTGATCTCGTTGATCCCGGTGCGCGGGCCGCTGGAGAGCAGGCGCAGGTCGTTGCAGATCTTCGACAGCTTCACCGCGGTGCGCTTGAGCATGCCGGAGAACAGCACGAAGGCGCCCATGTCCGAGGTGGCCTCGATCAGGTCGGCGGCGGGGGTCAGCGGCTGGCCGCTGATGGCCGCGAGGCGTTGCACCGCCAGGATCTGGTAGCCGGGGTCGGCGTTGATCCCGGTGCCGATGGCGGTGCCGCCCAGGTTAACCTCGGTCAGCAGCTCCGGCGCCAGGCGCCGCAGGCGGTCCAGGTCCTCGCCGAGGGTGGTGGCGAAGGCGTGGAATTCCTGGCCGAGGGTCATGGGCACCGCGTCCTGCAGCTGGGTGCGGCCCATCTTCAGCACCTGGGCGAACTCCACACCCTTGGCCGCCAGGGCCTGGATCAGGCTGTCGAGGCTGGCCAGCAGGGCGTCGTGGCCCAGCAGCAGGCCGAGGCGGATGGCCGTGGGGTAGGCGTCGTTGGTGGACTGCGCCATGTTCACGTCGTTGTTCGGGTGCAGGTACTGGTACTCGCCCTTCTGCCGGCCCATGGCCTCCAGGCCGATGTTGGCGATCACCTCGTTGGCGTTCATGTTGGTGGAGGTGCCGGCACCGCCCTGGATCATGTCCACCACGAACTGCTCGTGGAAGTCGCCGCGGATCAGCCGGGCGCAGGCTTCGCTGATGGCCGCGTGCTTGGCCTCGTTGAGGTGGCCGAGCTGGCGGTTGGCGTCGGCCGCCGCCTGCTTGACCATCGCCAGGGCCACCACCAGTTTCGGGTAGTGGGACAGCGGCACGCCGGACAGGCGGAAGTTGTTCACCGCCCGCAGGGTCTGGATGCCGTAGTAGGCGTCGGCGGGGACGTCGAGGGTGCCGAGCAGGTCTTTTTCGAGGCGGAAGGATGCAGCGGAGGACATGACAGGGGTGAACTCACGGAAATACGGCAGTGCCGCGATGAGGCCGTAGCATAGGGGCGCCAGGGCTTTTCCCACCAATGCTGTTGCGCGCTGGGGTATGCATAATCGGCATAATGCGAGTGTGACGCCGTGACACGTCGCAACGTATTCCTTGGCCTTTCCCTCGGAGCCCCGCGTGAATCTGGAAACCAAGTGGCTGGACGACTTCGTCGCCCTCGCCTCGACCCGCAGCTTTTCCCAGGCGGCGCAGCGCCGCTTCGTTACCCAGCCGGCATTCAGCCGGCGCATCCGCAGCCTGGAGGCTGCCCTCGGGCTGACCCTGGTGAACCGCTCGCGCACCCCCATCGAGCTGACCGAGTCAGGCCAGCTGTTCCTCATCACCGCCCGCAGCCTGGTGGAGCAGCTGGGCGAGGTGGTGCGCCACCTGCACCACCTGGAGGGCCAGCAGGGGGAGGTGTTGCAGTTCGCCGCCGCCCACTCCCTGGCCCTGGGCTTCTTCCCCCGCTGGATCGCCCGGCTGCGGGCCGACGGCCTGAACCTCGCCAGCCGCCTGGTGGCCACCAACGTCGGCGACGCGGTGCACGCCCTGCGCGAGGGCGCCTGCGACCTGATGCTGGCCTTCTACGACCCGGACGCCGCGCTGCAGATGGACCCGGAGCTGTTCCCCTCGATGCACCTGGGCGGCACCGAGATGCTGCCGGTGTGCGCGGTGGACGGGGAGGGCGCGCCGCTGTTCCACCTGGAGAGCGGCCAGAGCGTGCCGCTGCTGGCCTACAGCGCCGGTGCCTTCCTCGGCCGCTCGGTCAACCTGCTGCTGCGCCAGCGGGCCTTGCGCGCCACCACCGTCTACGAGACGGCCATGGCCGACAGCCTCAAGAGCATGGCGCTGCAGGGGCTCGGGGTGGCCTGGGTGCCGCGCCTGAGCGTGACCGCCGAACTGGCCCGGGGCGAGCTGGCGGTATGCGGCGGCGAGCAATGGCAGGTGCCCCTGGAGATCCGCCTGTACCGCAGCGCGCTGATGCGCAAGGCGGCGGTGCGCCTGCTCTGGCGCAAGCTGGAGGGCGGGGTCGGGCGCTGAGCCGGCGGGCGACGGAACGGCCTCGCCGCGGCTGCTTCCCGCGCCGGCCTTGGGGTATACTGCGCCGCCTCGAAAACCGGCGCCCCCGCCGGTTTGCCCGAACATGCCAAGCCACGCCCTGCCGCGTGGCTTGTTGGTTTTTGTCGCGCCCATCGGCGCACAACAAAGAGGCACGACGATGAGCGCACTGGTAGGCGTGATCATGGGCTCCAAGTCCGACTGGAGCACCCTCAGCCACACCGCCGAGATGCTGGACCGGCTGGGCATCCCCTACGAGGTGAAGGTGGTGTCCGCCCATCGCACCCCCGACCTGCTCTTCCAGTACGCCGAAGAGGCCGAGTCCCGCGGCCTGCAGGTGATCATCGCCGGCGCCGGCGGCGCCGCTCACCTGCCGGGCATGTGCGCGGCCAAGACCCACCTGCCGGTGCTGGGCGTGCCGGTGCAGTCGTCCATGCTGTCCGGGGTCGACTCGCTGCTGTCCATCGTGCAGATGCCCGCCGGCGTGCCGGTCGCCACCCTGGCTATCGGCAAGGCCGGCGCGGTCAACGCGGCTCTGCTGGCGGCGAGCATCCTCGGCCACGGCGAGCCGCGCTTCCACGCCGCCCTCAAGGCGTTCCGCGACGAGCAGACCCGCAGCGTGCTGGACCAGCCCGACCCGCGCGACGCCTGAACCGCGTCGGCGACGACCAACGACAAAGGGGTGACCCCATGAAAATCGGCGTAATCGGCGGCGGCCAGCTGGGCCGCATGCTGGCCCTGGCGGGAACCCCGCTGGGCATGGACTTCGCGTTCCTCGACCCGGCGCCCGACGCCTGCGCCGCCGCCCTCGGCGAGCACATCCGCGCCGACTACGGCGACCAGGACCACCTGCGGCAACTGGCCGACGAGGTGGACCTGGTGACCTTCGAGTTCGAGAGCGTGCCCGCCGAGACCGTGGCCTTCCTCTCCCGCTTCGTCCCGGTCTACCCCAGCGCCGAGGCCCTGCGCATCGCCCGCGACCGCTGGTTCGAGAAGTCCATGTTCAAGGACCTGGGCATCCCCACGCCGGCCTTCGCCGACATCCAGTCCCAGGCCGACCTGGACGCTGCGGTGGCCGCCATCGGCCTGCCGGCGGTGCTCAAGACCCGCACCCTGGGCTACGACGGCAAGGGCCAGAAGGTCCTGCGCAGCGCCGCCGACGCCGCCGATGCGTTCGCCGAGCTGGGCAGCGTGCCGTGCCTGCTGGAGGGCTTCGTGCCCTTCACCGGCGAGGTGTCGCTGATCGCCGTGCGCGCCCGGGATGGCGAGACCCGCTTCTACCCCCTGGTGCATAACACCCATGAGAGCGGCATCCTGCGCCTGTCGGTGGCCAGCGATGCGCACCCGTTGCAGGCCCTGGCCGAGGACTACGCCGGCCGGGTGCTGGACCAGCTCCAGTACGTCGGCGTGCTGGCGTTCGAATTCTTCGAGGTGGACGGCGGCCTGAAGGCCAACGAGATCGCCCCGCGGGTGCACAACTCCGGGCACTGGACCATCGAAGGCGCCCGCTGCAGCCAGTTCGAGAACCACCTGCGGGCGGTGGCGGGGCTGCCTCTGGGCGCCACCACGCGGCGCGGCGAGACCGCCATGCTCAACTTTATCGGCACGGTGCCGCCGGTGGAAAAGGTAGTGGCCCTGGCCGACTGCCACCTGCATCACTACGGCAAGGCGTTCAAGGACGGCCGCAAGGTGGGCCACGCCACCCTGCTATGCGCCGACCGCGCCACCCTCGACCAGCGCATCGCCGACGTCCAGGCGCTGATCGACGCCTGACGCGCCCCACGGGCCTGCCCACGGCGGACGAACTGTCCGCCGCCTCCCGCTGTCGGACATCACGTGGCGCAGTCGCGCCGTCGCGACCATAAGGAGAGTCACCATGGGCATCATCGGTACCATTTTCATCGGCCTGATCGTCGGGCTCGTCGCCCGCTTCCTCAAGCCCGGCGACGACAGCATGGGCTGGATCATGACCATCCTGCTCGGCATCGGCGGCTCCCTGGCCGCCACCTACGGCGGCCAAGCCCTGGGCATCTACCAGGCGGGCGAGGCGGCCGGCTTCGTCGGCGCGGTGGTCGGCGCCATCATCCTGCTGGTGATCTACGGCCTGATCAGCAAGAAATGATCCCCGCCCGCCGTCCGCCTCCGCGGACGGCCCTGCGTGTCCCGGCATCCGCCGGGGCGCGCTAGGCAGGCGCGGTCCGGCGGGGTAGCCTTCGCGCTTTCCCCGCCGAGGCCCTTCCGATGCGCCGCCTGCCCCTTCTCCTGCTGGTCCTCGTCGCTACCCTGGCCCGCGCCGAACTGCCGGAAACCGACTGGCTGGACCTGCTGCCTCCGGAAGACCGCCAGGCCCTGGAGGACATGCCCGAGATCAGCCACGACACCCCCGAGGCAGACGGCAATTTCGCCGCCAAGGGTGGCCTCAAGCAGGGCCAGGACATGCCGCCGGTGATGTACTCCAGCCACACCGTGGCGGCCCTGAACGGCAAGCGCCTGCGCCTGGGCGGCTACCCGGTGCCCCTGGAGACCGACGCCAAGGGCCGCAGCACCCTGTTCTTCCTGGTGCCCTATCCCGGCGCCTGCATCCACGTTCCGCCGCCGCCGCCGAACCAGATCGTGCTGGTGCGCTACCCCAAGGGCATCCGCCTGGACGATATCTACAACCCGCTGTGGGTCAGCGGCGCGCTGAAGGTGGAAAAAGTCAGCAACGACCTGGCCGATGCTGCCTACGCCCTGGACGCCCAGCAGGTCCGCCTGGTGGAAGACAGCGACATGCCGTGAAGCGGCCGGCTGCCGGGAGAGGGCCTGCGCCCGCCCGGGCAGGCTGATCCGGTCACACCCGATCGCGAGTCAAACAGGTGTACCGGCCGGTGCGTCAGCGCACCGCCGGGCGCGGGGCGCTCCAGAATCGGCGTCCGGCGCAGAAGAAGAACACCGCCATCACCAGGGGCAGGCCCAGCGCCCCCCACAGGGGCATGGGCTCTTCCACCACGGCCGATGCCCGGGGGCGCTCGGCCAGGTAGCGCACGGAGACTGTCTCGCCCAGGGCGTAGCCGGTGTGAAAGCCGCCCTGGGAGAACACCACCGGCTCGCCACCGGGCAGCTGGAAGCGGATCTCCGGGTGAGCCCAACCGTGGGGGTGGCCGACCACCACGCCCTCGGCCCGTAGGCCGGTGGCCAGCAGCTGCTGGCGGTCGCGGACGATCAGCGCCGAGGCCACCAGCATCACCAGGCACACCAGGTAGCAGAGGGCGCCCTTGAGCAGGCGGTCCCACCGGGTCGGAAGGGGGGATTCGGTCATTCGGCCTCGTCGGGTTGGGCGCTGCGGAGGCACCGTGGGCTCGGCGCCCGGTCAGGTGAGTCCCGCAGGATACCGGCGAAGCGGGGCGGCCGCGAGCCGCGCCGCTTCGGGGCCGTCGGCTAGAGCGGCTCGCTCCAGAGGCTGACGCCCATGCGGTGGCGCTCGCCGGGAGCCAGCACCAGCACGTCGTCCAGCACCCGCGCGGTCTCGATGCAGAGCATGCGCTGCCAGGCGTCGTCGGCGAACTGGCTGAGGCGCGCGCCCTTGTCGATCCACGGGTTCCAGAGGATCGCCGACCGGGAATCCAGGCTCTCCACCTGGACGCGCCGGCCCCAGCCCTCGTCCACCAGGCTCAGGCGCGGCGGCACGTCCAGGTAGAGGCGGTCGGTCTCGCCCTCGAAGGCGAGGGCGCCGGCCTGGGTCTCCGGGCGCCAGTCCCGCAGGGTGTCCAGGTAGCGGGCGCCCGCCAGGCCCTCGACCCGTACCCGGTGAATGTCACTGACGGCGAAATAGGTGTGCAGGGCCTGGCTGACGGTCACCGGCCGCGGGCCAAGGTTGTGGTTCTCCAGGTGGAGGTGCAGGCGCTCGTCGAGGCGGATGCGCAGGCTCGGCTGCACCGCCTGGGGCCAGTGGGGCAGCGGCTCGGCGCGGGTGTCGAGGGTGAAGTGCAGGGTCACTGCGCCGTCCTGCTGCTCCACGTCCTCCAGCTGCCAGTCCAGGCCGCGCACCAGACCATGGGCCGGCGCCGCGTCCTCGCTGGCGTAGGCGGCCTGCACCGCCTCCGGGTTTCGCCGCAAGTCGCCGAACCAAGGCCAGCACACCGGCACGCCACCGCGCACCGACTGGCCGCGGCGGAACGCGGCGTCTTCGCTGAGCCAGATCAGCGGCGGCTGGTCCACGCGACCGTAGGCCAGCACCTGCGCGCCCTGCTGGGCCACCAGCAGCTCCGCACCGCCCTGGCGCACGCGCCAGCAGGTCAGCTCGTCCCGTTGCAGGCGCTCGACCTGGGCGCCGGATGCGTTGGCGAAGGGCATGGGGGAATCTCCTGGAGGCGTGAGGATGAGCGTGGGGCAAGGCTCGCCGGCGAAGGTTCCGTCGCCGGCGTTAGGAAGGGCACGCGGCCGCCGGGGCGGCCGGGGTACAGCGGTTAGCGGCGCGGCGGGACCGGGCGGGTGCGGCCGCTGCCGTCGATGGCGACGAAGACGAACACCGCTTCGGTGACCTTGCGCCATTCGCTGGACAGGGGGTCGTCACTCCACACCTCCACCAGCATGCGGATCGAGCTGCGGCCGATCTCCAGGGCCTGGGTATAGAAGGACAGCTGCGCGCCCACCGCCACCGGGACCAGGAACGCCATGCGGTCGATGGCCACCGTGGCCACCCGGCCGCCGGCGACCTTGCTGGCCATGGCGGTGCCGGCCAGGTCCATCTGGGCCACCAGCCAGCCGCCGAAGATGTCGCCGAAACCGTTGGTTTCCCGCGGCAGCGCGGTGATCTGCAAGGCCAGGTCGCCCTGGGGGATGGGGTCTTCTTGTTCGAGTTCGATCATGCCTGGGGTGCCTCTACCCCTCGATTCTTCTGGTGGCGCTTCCGGCGGGTCAGGCGCGGAGGGTCGGTGGCGGACGTCGTTGCGGTCCGCCTTGCGGACGGTGGCGGCCGCTGCCGGGTCACTATCGCAGGTTATCCGCCCGCTGGCGCGGGTTTCCGCGTGGTGGCGAAGCGCCCCGTCGCAGAGCGGCTACGCGCCGCAGTATATCGGCAGCCACGGTCGCCGACGACCGCCGCCCAGGCCTTCGCCAGGGCCGTGCGTCCAGGCTGGGTATGCCCCGGCCGATTTGTTATCGTGCGGGACCGGCGCCGTCCGGCCCATAACTCCAATGAGAAGCCTCACCGCCATGTCATCCGTGCCCGATCTCACCGCCGCGCCGCCATCGCGCGCCCTGACCCGCAACGACTACAAGACCCTTTCCCTGTCCGCCCTGGGCGGCGCCCTCGAGTTCTACGACTTCATCATCTTCGTGTTCTTCGCCACGGTGGTGGGCAAGCTGTTCTTCCCCACCGAGATGCCGGAATGGCTGCGGCTGTTCCAGACCTTCGGCATCTTCGCCGCCGGCTACCTGGCGCGGCCCCTGGGCGGCATCGTCATGGCGCACTTCGGCGACCTGCTGGGGCGCAAGCGCATGTTCACCCTGAGCATCTTCCTGATGGCGGTGCCGACCCTGCTGATGGGCCTGCTGCCCACCTATGCCCAGATCGGCATCCTCGCGCCCCTGGCGCTGCTGCTGCTGCGGATCATCCAGGGCGCGGCGATCGGCGGCGAGGTGCCCGGCGCCTGGGTGTTCGTCGCCGAGCACGTGCCGGCGCGCCACGTCGGCTACGCCTGCGGCACCCTCACCAGCGGGCTGACCTTCGGCATCCTGCTGGGCTCGCTGATGGCGACCCTGATCAACAGCCTCTACGACCCCGCTGAAGTGCAGGCCTTCGCCTGGCGCATCCCGTTCATCGTCGGCGGCGTGTTCGGGCTGTTCTCCGTCTACCTGCGCCGCTGGCTCCACGAGACCCCGGTGTTCGCCGAGCTGCAGGCGCGCAAGGCCCTGGCCGCGGAGATCCCGCTGAAGACGGTGGTGCGCGATCACCGCGAGGCGGTGGTGCTGTCCATGCTGCTGACCTGGGTGCTGTCCGCCGGCATCGTGGTGGTGATCCTGATGACCCCCAACGTGCTGCAGAGTGGCTACGGCTTCGACGCCGCCACCGCGCTGAAGGCCAACAGCCTGGCGATCCTCTTCCTCACCGGCGGCTGCATCCTCTCCGGCGCTTCGGCTGACCGCTTCGGCGCCGGGCGCACCTTCGTGGTGGGCAGCCTGCTGCTGGCGGCCAGCGCCTGGACCTTCTACACCCAGCTCAAGGCCCATCCGGACTGGCTGTTCCCGCTCTACGCCCTGACCGGCCTGTGCGTCGGCGTGATCGGCGCGGTGCCCTACGTGATGGTCCGCGCGTTCCCGCCGGTGGTGCGCTTCTCCGGGCTGTCCTTCTCCTACAACCTGGCCTACGCCATCTTCGGCGGGCTGACCCCCATGGCCGTGGCCCTGCTGCTCAAGTACAGCCCCCTGGGGCCGGCCTATTACGTGATCGCCCTGTGCGGCCTGGGCCTGGCGGTGGGGCTGTACCTGCTGCGCCGCCAGCGCTGAGCCGACCCGTGCCTGCTGACCGCCTGCGCCGAGGGCGCGGCGGGATCAGGCACGCCCCGGTAGCAGCGCCACGGGCCGTTCCGGCGAGGGCGTGTCCCGAGAGGCTTCGATTGGGCCGGCCTGCCTGAAGAGGGTGCCGACGCAGTGGCCGCCGGGCGCGCTGTCCATTACAGGCATCGACGACCTGGACTGCTTGCAAGCAGATGAAGGACTCCAGGTTTCGTGCCTGGCGAGGCGTCGCCGAAAAGCCGGCCGGCCCCCTTCGGCCTCGATTCGTGCAAGGACACCCGGGTGGCATCCCGGCCCTCCCATCGCCCGGGTTTGCAGGCGGGCACGACCCATTGCCGCCGTGCGGAGGCAGCCGGCCGCGAGGGGGCCCGTCACGGCGCGTCGAGTACGCCCCGGGCGGGCCGTCGCCCTCAGCGCCGCGTGGTCACCCGCCAGACCGTGTTGCCCACGTCGTCGCTCACCAGCAGCGCCTCCTGGCGATCCTGGATGACCCCCACCGGCCGGCCGCGGGCCTGGCCGTCGGCGTCGAGGAAGCCGGTGAGCACGTCCACCGGCGGGCCGGACGGCTTGCCATCGGCGAAGGGCACGAAGATCACCTTGTAGCCACTGTGGGGCTCGCGGTTCCACGAGCCGTGCTGGCCGACGAACGCGCCTTCGCGGAACCGCTCGGGCAGGGCGCTGCCAGTGGCGAAGGTCAGGCCCAGGGAGGCGGTGTGCGGGCCGAGGGCGTAGTCGGGCACCCGCGCCGTGGCCACCAGGTCGGGCCGCTGCGCCTCGACCCGTTCGTCCACGTGCTGGCCGTAGTAGCTGAAGGGCCAGCCGTAGAAGGCGCCGTCCTTGACCTCGGTGAGGTAATCCGGCACCAGGTCGCTGCCGATCTCGTCACGCTCGTTGACCACCGTCCACAGGGCGCCGCCCCGGGGTTCCCAGGCCATGCCGTTGGGGTTGCGCAGGCCGCTGGCGAACAGCCGCTTATGGCCGCTGGCGCGGTCCACTTCCCAGATCGCCGCGCGGCCTTCCTCGGCCTCCAGGCCGTTCTCGGCGACGTTGCTGTTGGAGCCGACGGTGACGTACAGCAGGCGGCCGTCGCGGCTGGCGATGACGTTCTTGGTCCAGTGGTGGTTGATGGGGCCGGCGGGCAGCTCGGTGAGGGTGCGCCCGGCGGCCGCGAGGCGGGTCTCGCCGCTGCGGTAGGGGAAGGCCCGCAGGGCGTCGGTGTCGGCCACGTACAGGGTGTCGTCCACCAGGGTCATGCCGAATGGCGAGTGCAGCCCCTCGAGGAACACCGAGCGGGTCTCCGCCACGCCGTCGCCGTCGGCATCCCGCAGCAGGGTGATGCGCTCCGGGCTGGGCACGCCGGCGCCGGCGCGCTTCATCACCAGCCCGGAAATCCACTTCTTCAGGCTGAAGCCGCCGTCGTGCTGCGCCGGGGCGTTGCTCTCCGCCACCAGCACGTCGCCGTTGGGCAGCACGTAGAGCCAGCGGGGGTGGTCCAGGCCACTGGCGAAGGCATTCACCGCCAGGCCCTCGGCCGCCGTTGGGGTGGTGCCCGCCGGCCAGCCGACGGCGGGCGCGATGTTCACCGTGGGCAGCAGGGTGGCGTTAGGCGCCGGCAGCTTCGGCGCGGCGCCGGTGCCGTCGCCCACCGACAGGGTGGCGCGTTCGCCGCAGCCTCCCAGCAGGCAGACGAACAGGACGGGCAGCAGCGGGGGACGCGGGGTGGGCATGGCGATCTCCTTTCGTGGGCGGGCGCCGGCAGCGGCACCGCGCCGAACCCGGCGCCGCGCCCATGCTGGCCTTTCATCCAATCGTCACAAAGCGGTCATAGAGTGTTCATGCGGCCTGCCGATACTGGCCCCCGTTCTCCCCACCCCATCCTGCTAGGAGCAAGGCATGAAACTGAAGCGTTTGATGGCGGCACTCACCTTCGCCACCGCCGGCGTGAGTGCTGTTAACGCGATTGCCGCCATCGATCCGGCTCTGCCGACCTATGAAAAGACCACCGGGGTTTCCGGCAACCTGTCCAGCGTAGGGTCCGATTCCCTGGCCAACCTCATGACCCTGTGGGCCGAGGAATACAAGAAGCTCTATCCGAACGTCAACATCCAGATCCAGGCCGCCGGTTCCTCCACCGCGCCGCCGGCGCTAACCGAGGGCACCGCCAACCTCGGCCCCATGAGCCGCACCATGAAGGACAACGAGCTGCAGGCCTTCGAGGAAAAATACGGCTACAAGCCGACCCCGGTCCCGGTGGCCATCGACGCCCTGGCGGTGTTCGTGCACAAGGACAACCCCATCAAGAGCCTGGACCTGGCCCAGGTGGACGCGATCTTCTCCAGCAACCGCCTGTGCGGTGGCGAGAAGGAGCTCAAGACCTGGGGCGACCTGGGCCTGACCGGCGAGTGGGCCAACAAGCCGATCCAGCTGTTCGGCCGCAACTCGGTGTCCGGCACCTACGGCTATTTCAAGGAAGAAGCCCTCTGCAAGGGTGACTTCAAGGCCAACGTCAACGAGCAGCCCGGCTCGGCCTCGGTGGTGCAGTCCATCTCCAGCACCGTCAACGCCATCGGCTACTCCGGCATCGGCTACAAGACCGCCAGCGTGCGCGCCGTGCCCCTGTCGAAGAAGGGCGGCGAGATCGAAGAAGCCAACGAGGCCAACGCCCTGTCCGGCAAGTACCCCCTGGCGCGCTTCTTCTACGTCTACGTGAACAAGGCGCCGAACAAGCCGCTGGAACCCCTGGAAGCCCAGTTCTTGAAGATGGTGCTGTCCAAGCAGGGCCAGGAAGTGGTGGTCAAGGACGGTTACATCCCGCTGCCGTCCAAGGTGGTGGAGAAGGCCCGCAAGGACCTGGGCCTGTAAGGAAAGCGCCTCTCGGGCAGGGAAGCCCAGGCTCCGTACGGCACGCGCCGGCCTCGTCCGGGCCGCGTCCGACGGACCCGGAGACGCGCCCGCCACTGCCGACAGTGGCGGGCGTCGTCGCGTCACCGTCGTGTAATGTTTCTGTCACACAACCCTTTTAGGGTGTGCGCACATGAATGACCGGGCTCCGAGATCATGACCGCTTCCCAGAATTCGCACCGGCTGGATTTCAATACCCCGGCCCTGCAGCGCAAGCGCCGGCTCCGTGCCTTCAAGGACCGCCTGACGCGCTGGTATGTCTCCATCGGCGGCCTGGCGGTGCTGGGCACCATCACGCTGATCTTCTTCTACCTCGCCCACGTGGTGCTGCCGATCTTCCAGGGCGCCGAGCTGAAGGCGCGCGCGCCGATGCAGCCGGCCTGGCTGGCGAGCGAGGAGCAGCCCCTGCTGCTGGCCATCGAGGAACAGAACCAGGTGGCGATGCGCCTGGACCGCCTCGGCCACCTGCAGTTCTTCGCCACCAAGGACGGCACCGCCCTGCAACGCCTGCAGCTGCCGATCCCGGAAGGCGCCAGTATCGTCTCGGTGGCCGAGGACCAGCCGGGCAGTCACCGCGCCCTGGTGGGCCTGTCCGACGGCACCGCCCTGGCGTTCCAGGTGAGCTACAAGGTCACCTACCCGGACAACCACAAGACCATCACCCCCGAGCTGGCCTACCCGCTGGGCGAGACGCCGGTACAGCTCGACCCCCGCGGCCGGCCCCTGGAGCACGTGGCCCTGAGCCTGGACGGCAGCTCGCTGTTCGTCGGCGGCGCCACCGGCAGCGAACTGCACGCCCTGAGCCTGGAGAAGCAGAGCAACCTGCTCACCGGCGAGGGCACCCTGGAGCAGACCCGCCTGGAGCTGCCGCAGATCGCCGAGCCGATCCACGCGCTGCTGGTCGACCCGCGCCAGCAGTGGCTCTACGTGATCAACGGCAGCGCCACCGCCGATGTCTTCGACCTGCGCCGCAAGCGCCTCAACGGCCGCTACAGCCTGCTGGACGGCGATGCCCGGGTCACCGCGGCGAGCCCGCTGCTGGGAGGCATCTCGCTGATGATCGGCGACTCCACTGGCGGCATCCGCCAATGGTTCATGGTCCGCGACAAGCACGGCAAGTCGGTGCTCACGCCGATCCGCGACTTCCGTCTGGGCGATGCACCCATCACCCAGATCCTTCCGGAGGAGCGCCGCAAGGGCTTCCTCGCCCTGGACGAGAAGGGCGCCCTGGGCATCTTCCACAGCACCGCCCACCGCACCCTGCTGACCCAGCCGGTGCTGGACGGCGCCGGCATCGGCGCGTTGTCGCCGCGGGCCAACCGCCTGCTGCTGGAGCGCGACGGCCAACTGTTGCCCCTGGTGATCCGCAACCCGCACCCGGAAATCTCCTGGAGCGCGCTGTGGGGCAAGGTCTGGTACGAGAGCTACGACGAGCCGCGCTACATCTGGCAATCCACCTCGGCCAACGGCGACTTCGAGCCCAAGCTGAGCCTCTCGCCGCTGACCTTCGGCACCCTCAAGGCGGCCTTCTACGCCATGCTCATGGCCACCCCCCTGGCCATTGCCGCGGCGATCTACACCGCCTACTTCATGGCGCCGCGCATGCGCCGCAAGGTGAAGCCGGTGATCGAGCTGATGGAGGCGCTGCCGACGGTGATCCTCGGCTTCTTCGCCGGGCTGTTCCTCGCGCCCTATGTGGAAGGCCACCTGCCGGGCATCTTCAGCCTGCTGCTGCTGATGCCGGTGGGCATCCTGCTGGCGGCCTACCTCTGGAGCCGGCTGCCGGAATCGGTGCGCCTGCGGGTGCCGGACGGCTGGGAGGCGGCGCTGCTGATCCCGGCGATCCTGCTGGTGGGGGCCTTCGCCCTGTCCATGAGCGGCCACCTGGAGAACGCCTTCTTCGGCGGCGACATGCGCATCTGGCTGCATGACCACGGCGTCCCCTTCGACCAGCGCAACGCCCTGGTGGTGGGCCTGGCCATGGGCTTCGCGGTGA
The DNA here is from genome assembly GCF_007109405.1 of Pseudomonas mangiferae. GTDB lineage: Bacteria > Pseudomonadota > Gammaproteobacteria > Pseudomonadales > Pseudomonadaceae > Pseudomonas_T > Pseudomonas_T mangiferae. The sequence goes on along the minus strand of NZ_VJOY01000015.1, from coordinate 31,374 downwards.
TCCCGAACATCTTCTCCATCGCCGAGGACGCGGTGTTCAGCGTGCCCCGCAGCCTGACCTTCGGCTCCCTGGCCCTGGGCGCCACCCCCTGGCAGACCCTGACCCGGGTGGTGCTGCTGACCGCCAGCCCGGGCATCTTCTCGGCGCTGATGATCGGCATGGGCCGCGCCGTGGGCGAGACCATGATCGTGCTGATGGCCACCGGCAACACGCCGATCATGGACATCAACATCTTCGAGGGCCTGCGCACCCTGGCCGCCAACGTGGCGGTGGAGATGCCCGAATCCGAAGTGGGCAGCAGCCACTACCGCGTGCTGTTCCTCGCCGCGCTGGTGCTGCTGAGCTTCACCTTCGTGATGAACACCCTGGCGGAGCTGATCCGCACCCGGCTGCGCAAGAAATATGCGTCGCTATGATCCCCGGCCCCCGGTGGGCCTTTCCGGTGAAACCCGGCCGTTGTCCGGCCGGGTGCAAGGTGAGCGAGCAGTGAAACGAGACTCCCTGAGTAACTGGTTCAAGAGCGGCGCCCCCTGGGTGTGGCTGAACGCCGGCGCGGTGTCCATCGCGGTGATCATGACCGTCGGCCTGCTGGCGGTGATCGCCGTGCGCGGCTTCGGCCACTTCTGGCCGGCCGACGTGCTGGAAGCGCGCTACACGGTGCCGGGCCAGCCGGCCAAGGTGCTCGCCGGCGAGCAGGTGGAGGCCGAGCAGGTGCCCCGGGCACGGCTCGCCGCGGCCGGGCTGCCGGTGAACGTCGAGGGCGGCGAGTTCATGACCCGCGAGCTGCTCAAGGTGGGCAACCGTGAGCTGTATGGCGCCGACTTCAGCTGGGTGGTGGGCGAGTGGCTGGGCGACACCCACCGGCCGGCCGAGCTGATGGTGCTGGAGCGCCGCGACTGGGGCAATTTCTACGGCTACCTGCTGGAGGTGCGCGAGAACGGCCAGCCGGTGGCCCAGGGCGACGCCGCCTGGGGCGAGCTGCAAGGCCGCCTGCACCGGGTCGACGCGCTCTACGACCAGCTGCAGCGGGTGCAGAAGACCGACATCGGCCGAGTCAACCATGGCCTGGAGCGGCTGCGCCTGGAAAGCCGCCGCCTAGCGCTGCAGGGCAAGCTGGACGACGCCGCCCAGGCCGAGCTGGATGCCGAGCGGGACGGCTGGACCGCCCAGTACCAGGACCTGGAGAATCGCCTGGCGGAGCTGAACCGCGAATTCGACCGGGACAGCCTCACCGTGCGCACCGCCGATGGCCAGGAGCAGGAGATCCGCCTGGGCAAGATCGTCCGCGCCTACCGGCCCAATGCCATGTCGCTGCCGCAGAAGTTCGCCTTCTACTTCGCCAAGCTGTGGGAATTCGTCAGCGACGAACCGCGGGAAGCCAACACCGAGGGCGGGGTGTTCCCGGCGATCTTCGGCACCGTGATGATGACCCTGATCATGGCCATCATCGTCACCCCGTTCGGCGTGCTGGCGGCCATCTACCTGCGCGAATATGCCCGCCAGGGGCCGCTGACGCGGATCATCCGCATCGCCGTGAACAACCTGGCCGGGGTCCCGGCCATCGTCTACGGGGTGTTCGGCCTGGGCTTCTTCGTCTACGTGCTGGGTGGCTCCCTGGACCGGCTGTTCTTCCCCGAGGCCGCGCCGGCGCCCACCTTCGGCACCCCGGGCCTGCTCTGGGCCTCCCTGACCCTGGCGATCCTCGCCGTGCCGGTGGTGATCGTCGCCACCGAGGAAGGCCTGGCGCGCATCCCCCGCAGCCTGCGGGAAGGCTCCCTGGCCCTGGGCGCGACCAAGGCCGAAACCCTTTGGAAGGTGGTGCTGCCCATGGCCAGCCCGGCGATGATGACCGGCCTGATCCTGGCGGTGGCCCGCGCCGCCGGCGAGGTGGCGCCGCTGATGCTGGTGGGGGTGGTCAAGCTGGCGCCGAGCCTGCCGCTGGACGGCAACTACCCGTACCTGCACCTGGACCAGAAGATCATGCACCTGGGCTTCCACATCTACGACGTGGGCTTCCAGAGCCCCAACGTCGAGGCCGCGCGGCCCCTGGTGTACGCCACCGCGCTGCTGCTGGTGCTGGTGATCGCCCTGCTCAACCTCAGTGCGGTATTCATCCGCAACCACCTGCGCGAGAAATACAAGGCGCTGGACCATTGATCGAGCCGCGGGCCGGCGGCGCCGGCCCCGCGTCTCCACGGAGACCCCCATGGCAGACTTGCACACCCGTCCCCTCGACATGGCCGCCCTTGGCCGCGGCAAGCAGAACCTGCGCCTGGCCGACGAGGCGGTGGCCCTGGAAGTACCGGGCCTGAACCTCTTCTACGGCGAGAAGCAGGCGCTGTTCGACGTCGCCCTGAACATCCCCAAGCAACGGGTGACCGCCTTCATCGGCCCGTCCGGCTGCGGCAAGTCGACCCTGCTGCGCACCTTCAACCGAATGAACGACCTGGTGGACGGCTGCCGCGTGGACGGCCAGATCCTCCTCGACGGCCACGACATCTACCGCAAGGGCGAGGACGTGGCCGAGCTGCGCCGGCGCGTCGGCATGGTGTTCCAGAAACCCAACCCGTTCCCCAAGAGCATCTACGAGAACGTGGTCTACGGCCTGCGCATCCAGGGCATCAACCAGAAGCGCGTACTGGACGAGGCGGTGGAGTGGGCGCTGAAGAGCGCCGCCCTGTGGGACGAGGTGAAGGACCGCCTGCACGAATCGGCCCTGGGCCTCTCCGGCGGTCAGCAGCAGCGCTTGGTGATCGCCCGCACGGTGGCGGTGCAACCGGAGGTGCTGCTGCTGGACGAACCCTGCTCGGCCCTGGACCCCATCTCCACCCTCAAGGTGGAAGAGCTGATCTACGAGCTGAAGGCCAACTACACCATCGTCATCGTCACCCACAACATGCAGCAGGCCGCGCGCGTCTCGGACTACACCGCGTTCATGTACATGGGCAAGCTGATCGAATACGGCGACACCGACACCCTGTTCACCAACCCGGCGAAGAAACACACCGAGGACTACATCACCGGGCGCTATGGTTAATCTCAGCCTCATCCCTCGGGACGCTCGCCGTCCGCCCCTACAGCTTTCGACCCGCGGCCCCCGGAGCTCGCCATGATCAACACAGACAGCCTCACCCATCACATCTCCCAGCAGTTCAACGCCGAGCTGGAAGAGGTGCGCAGTCATCTCCTGGCGATGGGCGGGCTGGTGGAAAAACAGGTCAACGACGCCGTCACCGCGCTGATCGAGGCCGACTCGGGCCTGGCCCAGCAGGTCCGCGAGATCGACGACCAGACCAACCAGATGGAGCGCAACATCGACGAGGAGTGCCTGCGCATCCTCGCCCGCCGGCAGCCGGCGGCCTCCGACCTGCGCCTCATCATCAGCATCTCCAAGTCGGTGATCGACCTGGAGCGGATCGGCGACGAGGCCTCGAAGATCGCCCGCCGCGCCCTGCAGCTGTGCGAGGAGGGCGAGTCGCCCCGGGGCTACGTGGAGGTGCGCCACATCGGCGACCAGGTGCGCAAGATGGTCCAGGAGGCCCTGGATGCCTTCGCCCGCTTCGACGCCGACCTGGCCCTGGCGGTGGCCCAGTACGACAAGACCGTCGACCGCGAGTACAAGACCGCCCTGCGCGAGCTGGTCACCTACATGATGGAAGACCCGCGCTCCATCTCCCGGGTGCTCAGCGTGATCTGGGCGCTGCGCTCCCTGGAGCGCATCGGCGACCATGCGCGCAACATCGCCGAACTGGTGATCTACCTGGTGCGCGGCACCGACGTACGCCACCTGGGGCTGGCCCGCATGGAGCAGGAAGTCCAGGGTCCGCCCGAACCCTGAGGCCGTGATCCGGCGCGGGAATCGCCGCGCCGGTCGAACAGGCTTGGCAAAGCGCTGGCCGCCCGGACTATGCTTAGCCCGTTATCCGTAGGAGCGGTCGATGAGCAAAGTCAATGTGCTGGTGGTGGATGATGCGTCCTTTATCCGGGATCTGGTGAAGAAGGGCCTGCGTGATCATTTTCCCGGCATCCAGATCGAAGAAGCCACCAACGGCCGCAAGGCCCAGCAGATGCTCGCCCGCCAGCCCGCCGACCTGATCCTCTGCGACTGGGAAATGCCCGAGATGTCCGGCCTGGAACTGCTCACCTGGTGTCGCCAGCAGGACGAGCTGAAGAAGGTGCCGTTCATCATGGTCACCAGCCGCGGCGACAAGGAGAACGTGGTGCAGGCGATCCAGGCGGGGGTCAGCGACTTCATCGGCAAGCCGTTCTCCAACGACCAGCTCACCAGCAAGGTGAAGAAGGCCCTGAGCCGGGCCGGCAAGCTCGCCGCCCTGACCAGCTCCGCGCCGAAGATGCTCAGCACCGGCGCCTTCGCCAACGATTCCCTCGCCGCCCTCACCGGCGGCAAGGCGGACGTCATCAAGAGCGCCGCGCCGGCCCCGGCGGCCGCCTTCCAGCCCCCGGCCGCCGCGGCGCCACGCCCTTCCGCCGCACCCGCCGGGCAGGCCAGCGGCGGCCGCGGCCAGGCCCAGCTGCGCCTGCCGTCCGGCGTGCTCGGTTGCATGATCAAGGCCCTCAGCCTCAAGGATGCGCACCTGGTGGTGCGCCGCGGCGAGCCGCTGCCCCAGGTGCTGGAAAGCGCCGTGCTGGACCTGGAGCAGGGCGAGGGTGGCGAGGTGGCACGGCTCAACGGCTACCTGCACGCCATCGCCGCGCTGGAGCCCAAGCCCGACAGTGAGTGGCTGCAGCTGACCTTCCGCTTCGTCGACCGCGACCCGCAGAAGCTCGACTACCTGTCCCGCTTGATCGCCCGGGGCACCGCCCAGAAACACTTCAGCCCCGGCGCCTGAGACCGCCTCGACAACCGGCGCCCCGCCCGGCACCCGGGGCTGGTAGGCTTTGCGCCGGTTTTCCCCTGTGTAGTCGACCCATGCCCGGACGCCTGAGCCTCCTCTGCCTCGCCTTCCTCGCGACGCCCGCCCTGGCGGGGTTCTACAAGTCCGTGGATGCCAACGGCGTGGTCACCTACGGCAACCGCCAGGGCGCGGCCAGCGCACCGGCGGCGCCCGCGTCGGCCGGGGCCTCGCCGACTCGTTTCGCCGAGCAGCGCGACGCCCTCTACGGCGCCATGGACGTGGACCCCGAGCAGAAGCGCCTGAATGCCGGGCTGCCGACCCAGGACGCGGAGCCGGAGCCCACCGGGCCGGGCGGGGTGACCCTGGCGATGCTGCTGCAGCGCGACCTGGACCAGCTGCTGCGGGAAAGCGCGCCGTCGCCCGCCGAGCCGCCACCGGGCGCCGAGGGCAGCTACCGGTACCCGCTGCCGTGGGTCGGCGGTCCGTTCCGGGTCAGCCAGGGCGCCAACGGTGGCTTCAGCCACCACACCGTCAAGAGCCGCTATGCCCTGGACATCGCCATGCCCGAGGGCACGCCCATCGTCGCCGCCCGCGCCGGCCGGGTGCTCACCGTGCGCAACGACCAGGCCGGCCGCGAAGGTGACCCGTCCGGTAACCACGTGCGGGTCCTCCACCGCGACGGCAGCATGAGCGTCTACCTGCACCTGCAGCCGGGCTCGGTGGCGGTCCACGAAGGTCAACTGGTGGAGGTGGGCACGCCCCTGGCCCGCTCCGGCAACACCGGCCACAGCACCGGCCCGCACCTGCACTTCGTGGTACAGCGCAACGTGGGCAACCGCGTCGAGTCGATTCCCTTCGAGTTCGCCGAGCCGGTCGGGGTCCTGCCCAGCTTCGCCCTCGGCAAACAGTGATCCACGCCTCATCCGCGCGGCCCGCGGCTACCGTCTGACGGCCGGCGTCTCGCCCGGCGCCGGATGCGCTGCTAGGCTTTGCCTCCGACCCCGTTCCCACTCGACGTACCGGCCATGCTTGGGCGCAGCTTGCTCTTCTGCGGTCTGCTGGCGACGGCCCTGCCGTCCGCTGCGCTGACCATCTACAAATACACCGACGCCAACGGGGTGGTGACCTATACCGACAAGGCCGCCCCCGGCGCCCAGGTGTTCGTGTTTCGCGACCGCATGGTGGAGCGCCTGGACAACCAGGTGAAGCTGGAGACCAAGAAGCACGCCGCCGGCGAGACCCTGGTGGTGCGCAATGACCTGTTCGCCCCGGTGGAGGTGGAGCTGAGCCTGGAGCAGGCGGACAACCTCAGCGGCGCCCCGGACGGGCCGATCCACTGGGTGCTGCCGGCGCGCAGCCACATCCGCCTGGCCACCCTGGCGCCGCTGAACGCCGCCCGGCCCATGCGCTACAAGCCCCGGCTCCGCTACGCCCTGGGCGACCCGCGGCTGCAGCCGCAGCTCTATCGCTACCCGTTGCCGTGGATCGGCGGCCCGTTCCGCCAGAGCCAGGGCGCCAACGGCCAGTACAGCCATTTCACCCCCAAGGGGCGCTACGCCATCGACATCGCCATGCCCGAAGGCACGCCCATCGTCGCCGCCCGGGCGGGCACCGTGGTGAAGATCGAGAACCAGCAGAGCGGGCGCGGCAACAACCCATCGGGCAACTTCGTGCGCCTCCTCCACGACGACGGCACCATGGGCGTGTACCTGCACCTGATGCGCGGCTCGGTGAGCGTCAACGAAGGGCAGCGGATCGAGGTGGGCACCGCCATTGGCCGCTCCGGCAACACCGGCAACAGCAGCGGCCCGCACCTGCACTTCGTGGTCCAGCGCAACGTCGGGCTGGCCCTGGAGTCAATCCCGTTCCAGTTCGCCCAGCCGGTGGACAGCCTGCCGAACTTCGCCATCGGCAACCGCTGAGGGTGCAGATGAAAAAAGCCCGGCGGATGCCGGGCTTTTTCGTGGGGGTCAGTCCTGCTTGAGGACTTTGGCGAGGATGATCTTCGGGCCCTTCATCTTCTTCACGATGATCCGCAGGCCGTCGGTGTCCAGCACCTCTTCCTCTTCCGGCATGCGCTTGAGGCTCTCGTAGATCAGGCCGGCCAGGGTATCCGCCTCGATGTGGTCGAGGTCCACCCCCAGCAGCCGCTCGATCTTGAACAGCGGCGTATCGCCCCGCACCAGCAGCTTGCCCGGCTGGTAGGCGAGGATGCCGCGCTCGGCCTTGCGGTGCTCGTCCTGGATGTCGCCGACCAACACCTCCAGCACGTCTTCCATGGTCAGGTAGCCGATGACCTTGCCGTCGGCTTCCTCCACCAGGGCGAAGTGGGCGCTGCCCAGGCGGAACTGCTCCAGCAGCTGGGTCAGCGGCGTGTGCCGGGTGACCCGTTCCAGCGGCCGCAGCAGCTCGTCCAGGTCGAAGGTCTCCGGCATGCTCTCCAGGGCGGTGAGCGCCAGCAGCAGGTCCTTGATGTGCAACAGGCCGATGAAGTCGTTCTGGGACGCGTCGTACACCGGGTAGCGGCTGTACTTGTGGCGACGGATCACCGCCAGGATGTCCGACAGCGGCGCGGCGTGGTCCAGGTAGATCAGGTCCTCGCGGGAGTTGGCCCAGTCGGCCACCTCCAGCTCACCCAGCTCCACCGCCGAGGCCAGCACCCGCATGTCCTGGTCGCTGGGGTCGCGGGCGCGGCTGGAATGGAGGATCAGCTTCAGCTCGTCGCGGCTGTAGTGGTGCTCGTGATGCGGCCCTGGCTCGCCCTGGCCGGCCACCCTCAGGATGGCGTTGGCGCTGGCGTTGAGCAGGTAAATGGCCGGGTACATCAGCCAGTAGAAGAGGTACAGCGGCACTGCGGTCCACAGCGACAGCCGCTCCGGCTGGCGGATCGCCCAGGACTTCGGCGCCAGCTCGCCGACCACGATGTGCAGGTAGGAAATGATGAAGAAGGCGGTGAAGAACGACACGCCCTTCACCAGCTCCGGGGTATCGATGCCGGCGCTGGCCAGCAACGGCTCCAGCAGGTGCGCGAAGGCCGGCTCGCCGACCCAGCCCAGGCCCAGGGAGGCCAGGGTGATCCCCAACTGGCAGGCGGACAGGTAGGCATCGAGTTGCGCGTGGACGGTACGCAGGATGCGGCCGCTCCAGCCGTTCTGCTCGGCGATGGCGTCCACCCGGGTGGCGCGCAGCTTGACCATGGCGAACTCCGCGGCCACGAAGAAGCCGTTGAGCAACACTAGGAACAGCGCGAAGAGAATCATGCCGAAATCGGCGAAATAACTGAGCAGGGTCGAACTAGGGGAAGGGTCCATGAGGGGTTCGGGTGGTGGATGACCGGCTAAGGGTGCAGGCTGGTCGCATGGTTTGCAAGCCGCACACCGGCGGCGTTGGGCGGGACCTTGCTACAAAGCATGTGTGGTCTGTATGGGAGGACTATGTGCGCCCAGCAGAAATACCAGCGAAGCCCATTGCCATGGGCAGCGAGCCGCGGACGCCTTGGGCTCAGTCCCCTTCCGGGTAGTACTGAACCTGCTCGACCAGCTCTCCATCTTTGTCCAAGAAAAATCCAGCCTCGCAGACTTCAGGTACCGCCAACGCGCTCGCGTGACTGGCCTGGCTGTCTGGATTCACCTGAACCTCGACGTCATAGGTGAAGTGTTCCGGGCCATCCAGGTTCCTGACGCGCATCTCGCGAATGGAGGGCGTGAAGGTGATGGGCGACATCGTCAGCGTCACGGTAAATCCGCGAAGAGCGAAGTGACGTTCCAGGCCGTAATAGGGGTGGGTTTCACATCTGTCGCCCCAGCCCGTGTTGAACGTTGCTCGACTGAACCTGCTGTTTTCAGCCATCGCTCGGGATAAAAAGATCGGTTCCGTTTTCATGAAGAGAATGGAGCTTGCACTGAAAGAACCGTGCAAAAGTCCCCGATGCCTTCATAAATTTTGTCCAAGTCTCCCTTGTGGCAATCGAGGCGATAGAGGGGTTCACTCTCGTCAGAGGGAAGGGTCAAACTGGTGTTGATTGTTTTCGTGTAGGGAAAAGTGAGCGTTCAGTGGCGAAACCCGGGGCCAGTCTGGACTGTTTGGACTGTTTGGACTGTTTGGCGCTGCGTACACTCCACTCATGAGTAGAAGAGAGAAAATCGTTTTATGAATTTCTCATGTTTCATAGTTGATAATATAGTGGCTCACTTATCACTTATCTTCCACTGCCCTTCTTCTAATGACCAACATTCAGTACCTTCGAAAGGCTGGCTTTTAGAGTTGAATTCTATTGTGGTTGATACTGCGCATTGATCGCATGATTTGGCGCTATCAAGAGCCACTTTGATGGTTTTTATACCTTTGTTGTCTTTGGCCTGAGTATAGGTGTAATTGAAAAAATCCAGATGATGTTTCTCTTTGATGAATTGGGTGTTTAAAGCGCTCTTGGTAAACCATTCTTTCAAAACAACATCGGAGCCAGAGCTATATTTTTTCGCGAAGCTGATGGCTCGCTCTTTCAGCAAAGAATCTTCACAGGATTCTGCCGAAGGATTAAAAATCCAAAGCATTAAAAAAAACAGCAAGCCGGTTTCATGTTATTTTCTAATGTGCTCATTGGGGATTAGGAAATCTGTGACTTTCTCTGTCTGCCTTGTGACCATGGCGTTCTGCACTTTCTGTACTTTATGCCGAAAAGCCTAGATAGCTCTACCCCCGGCCAGCACCAACCCTTGAAACTACCTACACATACCTATTAATCCTCCCAACAACCCAGCAATGACAAGCCGCTGCTGTTACAGCATAATCATTTAAATTTAGTTAAGCAGCGACTCGGCGCATAGCGACTCCAGCTCAGAGAAAATGAAAAACTTCGAGTATTTTCATTTAACTCCAAGGCGGCCGTCATTTTTCCTTTGCAATATTCATATTCTCGAATAGAACCCGCACTTAAAGCTACCCATCCGTCGCGAATTAGCCACTCATTATATTTCTCAGCCACACCAATGGAAGAGTGCATAGCAAATCTATCGGAAATTAGAGCTGACCCAAACCGATCAGACTGATGCCTCTTGATGAATACTGCATCTTTCAATCTAGGTATCTTGTTCATTTCATCACTCAGCTCTCTAAAGCTTACCCCATCGGTTTTATCCATACTTCTTGCGATAGAAAAATAAATTATGGATATAAAAAGCAATCCAGTAACCGCTAAAAATCCCTTTATTAAAATGATATTTTTAATTCGGTACGACATCAGATATCCCCCACTGCCTCCCGGAATTAGAACCGAGACTGGCGCCTGCCTTACCTAGACCGGCACCAACATTCACCGCTGTTCCGGCTGAATTAGCAACAACACTAACACCAACTCCATCATAATAACCAGCACCCGAAGCCCACCCGCCAAGGAAATCGTTCAACTCCTTTCTGTCAGGTGCGGCAGGACATACCAGGTAACCAGCAGAGATATTTGCGCCTCCTGCACTAGACGGGTATCCGCGAACAATGCCGCCACTAGTAAATAAATCTCCATATCTAGTATAAATAATACTACCCGACGCAAAATAGACATCAATTTCGGCAGAGACATAATCTGGGGCAAAAGGATTGTCCCATGTAATCATTCCTTTGATTTTTTCCAGCTCAGCGCTAACCGAATTTATGGCAGCCTGCGCTTGAGCATAACTTCCTAATTGCTGATTACTCATTCCTCCCGCCCCCGCAAAAGGACTCAATCCCAGCGGATCGCTGTAATGGGAAGGATTAATTTCAGAGTAAATGTACCCATTCATCCCCCCCAACAACCCGAGCGGGTCCTGGCTCACGTAGCGTCCAAACTCGGGGGCGTAGTAGCGGTAGCGGTTGTAGTACAGCCCGCTTTCCTCGTCATGGTACTGGCCCTGGAAGCGGATCGGCTGGTTGGTGTCGCCGCGTTCGGCGCGCACCGCGGCCCAGTCGTCCGGTTCGGCCTGCCAGCGCAGCTGGCCGTCTTCGCCGGTCAGGCGCAGCGGGGTGCCCAGGTGGTCGGTGTGGAAGCAGGCCAGCCGCAGCGCGTCCACGGGCGGCCGGTAGGCCTCGGGCAGGGCCTGGCCCTGGCTCGCCAGCAGGCGCCGGGCCTGGATCAGTTCCAGCGGGTCCGGGGCGCGGGCCTGTTCCAGGCGCAGCAGCGGCACGAAGCCGCCCGGTTCGTGCACGGTGGTGCGCAGCCAGTCCTCGCCGACTTCGGCGCACTGGCGGTCGCCGTCCCAGCCGAAGCGGGTGGTGGAGAGGGTGTCGCCGCGCAGCACCTGCTTGAGGATGCGCCGGGAGAGGCCGTCGTAGCGGTAGGCGGCCTTGATTTCATCACCTGCAACACCTCGATAGTGATGTACCAGCCAAAATCACAGGAATCAGATGGTCTATTGCGGCTTAAGCGGACTTAAGCCTGCCTTTCGCAAGGCATTCAAATAGATGCGCATATCGTCGTACTCACAACTCTTATAGTCATCCGGTGAACAAGGGCCATTGGTCCCTACCAAAGGAATACGTCGACGAGCATCTTTGACCAGATTAGACAGTCGCTGATGGAGGTCCAGCCCAGTTATCGATACATCGACACTATAAAGTTGCTCTGCGGGCGGAAGCTTTCTATCTAGTACTTCGATAAGTAGCTGAAATTCGCCAATACCATAAGGTTCTTTGCGTTGCCAATTTCCTACAGGAAATGACTTGTAATCCATATCCCGTCTCGGAAGCTGCATGCGCAGCTTTACTTCTTCCAGAGTGAATTTAAACTTATCTTTACTGATTTTCAAATTGCTGTTATTGAACATTCTTATTAAGTCGGATGCCAGGCTCAGGGCTTCTTCTCGTTTGACCGGATACAGCAACGGCTTGATCGACACGCTTCGAAGGTGCCCAGCAACAAAAACCGGTGACACGAATGTGGAGCGCGGTAAAGTGAAAACGACTTTCGGGAACCCATACTCGACAATAACGGTGCTCATATTGGGCTCAGCGATAGGGTCCATGGAAAAAACTATATAATCGTCAACTCCTTCATAGGGGTTACTTTCAGCAAAAATATTTTTTGGATTATTTTCAATGAACGCATCATATGGCATACCCAGTTCTATTCTGAGGACCCGAGAAGGCCTATTAATATAGGGGCCCCATGGATTTTTTACCTTTTCATAAACCATATGACCTACCCCTGCTATAGCGATGATTAAGGAAAAAAGTATGCCCCAGCCTGAGGTGAGTTTACTTGAAAGCCTCTGGAACGTTCTATGCATTATTAACGTTCCCCTTTATTCCGAATTCCACCCAGAATTTCATTAATCTTATCGGGATTTGTATTGACTTCATCAAATTTAGATAAAAAATTATTTTTATAGAACTTTACGCGATCTTTGGCGTTGGAAACATTCAGATCCCCGGGGAAGCTCAGTCGAGTGCTATCGGATTTATCGCACCCGGAAGTGAAATAAACGCTTTGGTCTACAGCGATCTCTCCTGTTTGCGCATTAATCCATGCCTGTGCGACAAGCAGATTGTCATCCCACATAGCATTTTGCACCACTACACTTTGCTCGTGCTCCGCAATGGCTAATGCTGCGGCCTGTGGGTAATTTTTCATCATTAATTGAATTGCTTCTAGTAAATTTTTTCGATGCTCTTCTTTCAAGTTTACAAGATGACGTTTAATGCACTTCAAAAGCTGCTCGTCCGTCAAAGGCGGCCGCGCCGTTTGATACACCTTCAGGATGGGGTAGATATTCTGAAAAATTGCAACATTGCCTTTTCCTAGAACTTCATTATCTACAAATGGGTTACCCATCATTGTGCATCCCACTTGCTTTGAAACGATGGCGGCAGTTGCAGCCCATTTCTGGTTGGGGTTCTTGAGGTAAAGGTCGGCATACAGAGCATTGATCTGGCGATTGCGCTCGATAGGGTCAGGGTGTTCAGAGATGAAATTCACTTCTTTCATCACATCCGCCCACCGCGCATCACAGCAGTTGCCATCCTTGCATTGATAGACCGGAATATCGGCCCGCATCTTGCGCAGCGTGTCTCGAAACACCGCATTGGCCCGCTCCAATTTTCGCTCGCGCTCGAGTTTGGCTTCATAGACGAGCTGCGCAAATTCATCAAATTCGCCAGGGTATCGCTCCATCGGGTGCATGTATCAGCGGACCTCTTCCCTTATGTCGATGTGCCTCTGCATGATCATCGCCTTGTATAGCCGCTGCGAGCACTCCGATCCCTGCGTGTCGTTCAGAATGGCTGCTGCCCAGGGATAACGCGGATCACCCTCGAAACCCTCTCCCAGTGCCATCTGGCATACGAGGAAATCGAACCACTCCTCTTCGCTGTTAAAACCGTACTGTTTCGCACGCGCGATCCCTCGCTCAATACGGGCCCGCAAGTCGGATGGCGTATAGTCGCCCCAGGGTTCCCTGGCATCGGGAATATAGGTCTGCAGAAAATGCGCCTGCACCTTATCGACGAACGTGTCCTGTTCTGCCTGGGCGAGTTGTTGAAGTTGATGGGCATTGAACTGAATCATGGGAAGTCCGGGAGTATATGGGTCTTGAGCTCCAGGCTTCGTATGCCTGAGAGGGTATCCAGCCAAGAGGATTCTTAGCTCAGCACCGCCCCCTCGTGGCGCTGGGTGGCCTCGGCGACCGCGGCCCAGCGGCCGGTCCAGGGGACGAAGGTCACCCCGTCCGCCACCCCTCCGCGGCACAGCCACAGCAACTCGCTGCCCGAGTAGAACGCCGCCCCCGGCCCCAGCACCGGAAAGTCGATGCGCCGCCCCTGGAAGTCGATCAGGGTGGTGGCGGTGGGCTTAAGCTCCAGGCCCAGCCCTTCCCCGGGCAGGGACCAGCCCTGGCCCAGACTGCCGATGCGCGCGTCCCGGGACAGGTAGCTGCGGCTGAAGGCGAAGGGCGACGGCGCCGGCAGGGCGAAGTCGGTCTCCGCCGGCAGCAGCTTGGCGCCCAGGATCGGGTTCACCGGCTGGCCCACCGCGGGCGAGCAGGTGGGGCAACGGTCCGCCTGGCCGATGGCCGTGCTGCCGACGAATACCGTGGGCGATCCCGTGACCACGTTCTTGCCCGCCACTTCGCTGCCGACGTGGGCGATGGGAAGACCTGCCGACTCTGCCATGAGAGGTGTCCTGTCCGTGAGGGAGCCGGCCGGGCGACGCCTGATGTGCGCGGGAAAAAGGGCCGGGAAAAGGTGGCGCGCATGGTACACGCCCGTCGAACGGCAGACTGTGCACTGCGTCCGGGAATGCAGCGATTGGCCAGCAGGCCTGTTCGGGGACGCGCGGGAGGCCTCAGTGTGGCAAGGCGCTCGCCCCCTACGACGCCTGGCGGGCGATCTGCGCCGGGGGGAAGTGGCAGGTGAAAGTGCTGCCGTGGTTGGGCACGCTGCTGATGTCCAGGCGGCCGCGGTGGCGCAGCAGGACGTGCTTGACGATGGCCAGGCCCAGGCCGGTGCCGCCGGTGGCGCTGGCGCGGCTGGAGTCGACCCGGTAGAAGCGCTCGGTGAGGCGCGGCAGGTGGCGTGCCTCGATGCCGATTCCCGAGTCCTGCACGGCCAGGTGCGCACCCTGCTCGTCGCCCCACCAGCGGATGCGGATCTCGCCCTGGTCCGGGGTGTATTTCACGGCATTGAACACCAGGTTGGAGAAGGCGCTGCGCAGTTCCGCCTCGCTGCCCTTGAGGTCGATGCCGGGCTCCACGTCCAGGGTGAAACGGTGGGCGCGCTGGGCGGACAAGGCCAGGGCGTCGGCCTTGATGGAGCGCAGCAGCGGTTCCATGTGCACCGGCTGGTTGTCCGACGGGTAGTCGGTGGCTTCCAGCTTGGCCAGCAGCAGCAGGTCGTTGAGCAGGTTCTGCATGCGCCCGGCCTGTTGCTGCATCTGCTGCAGCGGACGACGCCAGCGCGGGTTCACGTCCTCGGCGTTGTCGATCAGGGTCTCCAGGTAGCCGGCGATCACCGTCAGCGGGGTGCGCAGTTCGTGGGAGACGTTGGCGACGAAGTCCTTGCGCATCTGCTCCAGCTGATGGAGGCGGGTGACGTCGCGCACCAGCATCAGATGCTCGCCGTTGCCGTAGCGGGTGAAGTGGAACTGCAGGCGCAGGCGGTCGCTGAGGGGGGAGGGCAGGTCCAGCGGCTCGCGGTAGTTGGCCTGCTCGACGTATTCCTTGAAGCGCGGGTGGCGGATCAGGTTGCCGACCGGCTGGCCGCTGTCGTGGGAGGTCTTCAGGCCCAGCAGGGTCTCCGCCGCGGGGTTCCACCACTCCAGGTTGCCGTCGCTGTCCAGCAGCACCACGGCGTCCTTCAGCGCCGTGGTGGATTCCTGCACCCGGTCGATCACCGCCTGCAGGCGGTCGCGGGCGCGCTGGTGGCGGCGTTGCAGGTGGTAGAGGTTGTCCAGCACGTCGCCCCACAGGCCGTGGCTCTCCGGCGGCGGCTCGTCCAGGCGCTGGGTCTGCAGCCAGGTCCGCAAGCGCAGCAGCTGGCGGGTGGTCCAGGCCACCTGCAGGCCCAGGCCGAGGGCCAGGGCCCAGCCGTACTCGCCGGTCACCAGGCCCACCAGCAGGCAGGCGCCCAGCAGCGCCGCCGCCTGGCGCAGCAGGGTGCCGCGCCAGTCCCGGTTCATCCACTCATCCATAGACGGTCGTCCTGCGTACTGCGCACCCGGCCGGCAGGGCCGGGTTCAGCCTTTGGTGGAGAAACGGTAGCCGGTGCCGCGCACCGTCTGCACGAGGTTCTCGTAGACCTCGCCGAGGGCCTTGCGCAGCCGGCGGATGTGCACGTCCACCGTGCGTTCCTCGACGTAGACGTTGCCACCCCAGACCTGGTCCAGCAGCTGGCCGCGGGTGTAGGCGCGCTCCTGGTGGGTCATGAAGAATTGCAGCAGGCGGTACTCGGTAGGGCCCATGTCGGCGGGCTTGCCGTCGATGGTTACCCGGTGGCTGATGGGGTCGAGCAGCAGGCCGCCCACCTCGATGGGCGCCTCGCTGTCCGCCGGGCCGGCGCGACGCAGCACGGCCTTGAGGCGGGCGACCAGTTCCCGGGGGGAGAAGGGCTTGGTGATGTAGTCGTCGGCGCCCACTTCCAGGCCCTGGATCTTGTTGTCCTCCTCGCCCTTGGCGGTGAGCATGATGATCGGGATATCCCCGGTCAGCTCGTCGCGCTTCAGGCGCCGCGCCAGTTCGATGCCCGAGGTCCCGGGCAGCATCCAGTCCAGCAGGATCAGGTCGGGCTTGCGGTCGATGATCACGCCATGGGCCTGCTGGGCGTTCTCCGCCTCCAGACATTCGTAACCGGCCATTTCCAGCGCGACGGCGATCATCTCGCGGATCGGGGCTTCGTCGTCGACGATGAGGATTGTCTTGCCTGCCATGGGTTGCTGCTTCCGGGGAGTCCTGTCGTGGGCGCATTAGATAACGGAATTATTGCAGCGATGTGACATTGGCGCGTCGGCCCGGGCTCCCCGGGCCCGTCCGGCAACCGGGCAGCGCCATTCCCGGGGAGACGCCATGGGGCTGGCCGCGGCGTTCTGCGCGCCGCCGGGGTGGGCCTAGCGCAGGGCATGGTCCAGCACGATGCCCAGGAAGATCGCCAGGCCGGCCCAGTGGTTGTGCAGGAACGCCCGGAAGCAGGCCTGGGGATCGCGGGTGCGGGTGAGGTGGAATTCCCAGGCGAAGCAGCCGGCGGCTACCAGCAGCCCCAGGTGGAAGTACAGCCCCAGCTCGAAGCGCGCGCCGGCCAGCAGCAGGCAGCCCAGGGCCAGGCCCTGGAGGGTGAGGATGATGGCCCGGTCGGCCTCGCCGAAAAGGATCGCCGTGGATTTCACGCCGATCTTCAGGTCGTCCTCCCGATCGGTCATGGCGTAGTAGGTGTCATAGGCCACGGTCCACAGCAGGTTGGCGATGTACAGCAGCCAGGCGGCGGCGGGCAGCTCGCCGGTCTCGGCGGTGAAGGCCATGGGCATGCCCCAGGAGAACGCCGCCCCCAGCACCACCTGGGGGTAGAAGGTGTAGCGCTTCATGAACGGGTAACTGGCCGCCAGGACCAGCCCGCCGATGGACAGCCAGAGGGTGGCGGCGTTGGTCAGCAGCACCAGGCCGAAGCTGGCCAGGCAAAGCAGGGCGAACAGCACCAGCGCCTCGCGGCCGGCGATGCGCCCGCTGGCCAGGGGCCGGGCGCGGGTGCGGCTGACGTGGCCGTCGAAATCGCGGTCGGCGTAGTCGTTGATCACGCAGCCGGCGGCGCGCATGAGGAACACGCCGGCGACGAAGATCGCCAGGTTGGCCGCCGACGGCACGCCCCGGGCGGCGATCCACAGAGCCCAGAGGGTCGGCCAGAGCAATAGGTAGATGCCGATGGGCTTGTCCAGGCGCATCAGCTGGACGAAGTCCCAGGCGCGTGGGTGGACGCGGTTCAAGGCTTGCAGCAGCGTGGTGTACATCGTGACGGCTCCAGGGCGAACCGGCGGAGTATACCGATTCGTCCTTCCGTGGCGGGCGTCAGGCTAGCCCGACGCGGCGCCAGAGGGCGGGCAGGAACACTTCGGCCACCAGCACCGCCAGGGGCCCGCGGTCGAAGCGCGAGTGGCGTGCCCACAGGCCCTCGCCGGCCACCGCCGCCGGCAGCCAGGCGGCTGGGTAGCGGCAGGCGTGCAGCGCGCCGCGGGCGAAGGCGCGGTCACTGAACAACAGCTCGCCCAGGGAGCGCTCGCCCAGCTCCCGCAGGCCCAGGCCGGACGCCTGCAGGGCGTCCCGGGGCGCGACGCTGCGGGCGAACACCCAGGGCGCTCCCTCGCCGCGCAGGTAGACCTCGCGCACCCAGCCCTCGCTTCCGCTTTCCAGGCCGAGGGCCCGGCATTCATCCTCGCGCAGCACCTGCCAGCCTTCCGCCAATGGCTGCACGGCGAAGGCGCCGTCGGCCAGGGCGGTGAGGCGTTGGGTCAGCGAGCCCTGGTCGAACAGCCACGCGGATACCGGCGGTGGCGGGGCGGGAGACAGGTGGTCGGCGGTCTGCCAGGACGGGGGCGAGACGGGGCTGGAATGGGGCACGGCGGGGCTGGGCGTGGCGGAAAGCGGCGAGCTTAGCATGCCGACGAGGGCCGGTTGCCCTTGCACGGGTGTGCGTGGAACAGTACAAAGCCGCCTCGGCCGCCAAAGCGTTCCCCCAGAGGACGCCCGCGGCCCCGGCCTGATAGCGAGGTGCAGCGATGAAGAAGTGGCAATGCGTGGTGTGTGGACTGATCTACGACGAGGCCGAGGGCTGGCCGGACGACGGCATCGTCGCGGGCACCCGCTGGGAAGACGTGCCGGCCGACTGGCTGTGCCCCGATTGCGGCGTCGGCAAGGCCGACTTCGAGATGATCGAGATCGCCTGATCCCGGGCGACCCCGGTGGGCCAGGCCCAGCCCGGCCAGGCTCGGTCAGACGAGCCGGGCCGCTGCCCCGGCCTCACTCGCCGGGGATGTCCTTGCGCAGTTTCACCGGATCCACGTCCTGCTTCTTGCGGGCGGTGCGCATACGGATGTTCAGCGCTTCCACCGCCAGCGAGAAGGCCATGGCGAAGTAGACGTAGCCCTTGGGCACGTGCACTTCGAAGCTCTCGGCGATCAGCACCGTCCCCACCACGATGAGGAACGACAGCGCCAGCATCTTCAGGCTCGGGTGCTTGTCGATGAAAGAACTGATGGTGCCGGCGGCCAGCATCATCACCAGCACCGCGACGATGATCGCGGCGATCATCACCGGTACGTGGGAGACCATGCCCACCGCAGTGATCACCGAGTCCAGGGAAAACACGATATCGATGATGGCGATCTGGATGATGGTGCCGATGAACCCGCCCGGCCCCTTATTCGGCTCGCCCTCGGCCTCGTCCTCGCCTTCCAGGCCGTGGTAGATCTCGCTGCTGCTCTTCCATAGCAGGAACAGGCCGCCGAAGAACAGGATCAGGTCGCGCCCCGAGATGCCCTGGCCGAACACGTGGAACAGGTCGGCGGTGAGGCGCATCACCCAGGCGATGGACAGCAGCAGGAGGATCCGGGTGATCATCGCCAGGGCCAGGCCGAACAGGCGCGTCCTGGGCTGCATCTCCTTGGGCATCCGCCCCACCAGGATGGAGATCATGATGATGTTGTCGATGCCCAGGACGATCTCCAGAGCCGTCAGGGTCAAGAAGGCGACCCAGATTTCCGGGTTCAACAGCCAATCCATATCGTGTCCTTGCTGAAAGTGGGGGTCGCCAGATCTGACCGGCTGCCGGCGGATTCTAGCGATTGCCCTGAAAAAGTCGCGCCGGGAATTCGCGACAGCGTGTTTCTCCGGGCGGACGGGGTGCTTCGTCCATTCGGACGCCAGGAAGGGGGCGGGTGATCCGAGCTGATGTTCTGCAGGCGGCCCGGTCATCCTGGCGATCCAGGGGCGTACTCGGCGGCGGGCCAACCGGAGGGTTGGGTGGGCTTCTCAGCCTGGCGGCCCGAGCGCCAGTGCGCCGGGCGGTCGCCGCACGAAGCCCCGGAATCGCCAGTGACGGATACGAGAAGCCCGCGCATCCGGCGAAGCGCGCAGCGCCGGTGCCGTCAGCCCGCCAGGATCAGCACCAGGGGCAGGCTGACGGCGCCCAGCAGGGTCTGCAGGGTGATGAGGCCGGCCATCAGCGAGCCGTCGCCGCCCAACTGCCGGGTGAGCACGTAGGCGGTGGGCGCGGTGGGCAGGGCGAAGAACAGCACCAGCACCGTGCGCTCCAGCGCCGGCAGGTCCAGGGCGAGGGCCACGCCCCAGGCCAGCACCGGCATCGCCAGCAGGCGCAGCCCACAGTTCCAGGCCAGCGCCGCCCATTCGCCGCCCAGCTCCCGCGGACGCAAGGCCGCGCCGACGCAGAGCAGGCCCAGGGGCAGGCTGGCGGCCGCCAGCAGCGACAGCAGCCGCTCGCTGCCGCCCGGCAGCGGCAGGCCCGCGAGGTTCACCAGGGCGCCCGCCAGGCAGGCCACGATCAGTGGGTTCTTCACCACCGGCAGCAGCAGGGCTCGGAGCCCCATCCCACGCTCGGCGGTCAGCGCCCACACCGACATCAGGTTCACCGTGGGCACCATCAGCGCCAGCATCAGCGCGGCCAGCGCCAGCCCCTTCTGGCCGAACAGGCTACCCACCGCGGCAAGGCCCAGGTAGGTATTGAAGCGCAGCAGCCCCTGGGCGAGGGCGCCGAAGCGGCCGGCGGGCCAGCCCCGCAGGCGGCGGCCCACCAGCAGGCTGGCCCAGCCCAGGCCGAGGCCCACCAGCACCGCCAGGGCCAGCCGCGACAGCGCCGGGTTGTCCAGGGGCGCGGTGGCCAGGCTGTGGAACAGCAGGGCGGGGAACAGCAGGAAGTAGTTCAGCCGCTCGGCGGCGGGCCAGAACGCATCGCCGGGAAATTCCCAGCGGCGCAGGCCGTAGCCCCCGACGATCAGGGCGAACAGGGGCCAGAGGGCCTGGAGCAGGTCGGTCACGGCGAGGGCTCGGAAAAGCCGCTATCGTCGGCCGACCGCCGCGCCGATGCAACCCGACCGCGGCGATCCGGCATGATGAAGTCCCGCCCGGAGGATTCGCCCATGACCGACCTGCACACCGGCGGCTGCCACTGCGGCCGCCTGCGCTACCGCTTCGACGCACCCCTGCGCGACATCGCCCATTGCCATTGCAGCATCTGCCGGCGCAGCAGCGGCGGCCTGCTGGTGACCTGGATCAGCGTGCCGGGCGCGCGCTTCGCCTGGACCGCGGGTGAGCCCGGCACTTATGCATCCTCGCCTACCTGCACCCGCTACTTCTGCCGCGACTGCGGCGCGCAACTGGCCCTGCACACGGCGCTGGCCCCGGACACCCTGGACGTCACCATCGGTACCCTCGACGACGCCAACCAGGCCCCCGCCGACCGCCACATCTGGGTCGGCACCCGCCTGCCCTGGCTGCACCTGGACCCCCACCTGCCGGACGAGCAGGAAGAACAGCTCTGATGGCGTTCTGCGATCCTGTTAACGAATTAGGCATGGCGGGTGGCGCGTCTGTGACGGGTGCACGGGAGCCCGCCTCCGCCGGTGGCCATCATGGTGGCCCCTTTCGGAAAAGGAGCTTCCTACCATGCCATATGCCCTGATACAGGCCTTCCAGAACGGTAAAGAGCCGCTGGCGTTTTCGTTTCTCAATTCTCCTAAAATGACGCGGGCAAAAATTGGAGAGTCCATTGCTAGACGCATAAGG
The DNA here is from genome assembly GCF_007109405.1 of Pseudomonas mangiferae. GTDB lineage: Bacteria > Pseudomonadota > Gammaproteobacteria > Pseudomonadales > Pseudomonadaceae > Pseudomonas_T > Pseudomonas_T mangiferae. The sequence continues at coordinate 10,274 of NZ_VJOY01000015.1, read as the reverse complement.
GCACCAGAAACGATCAACCAACAGAGTGCACCATTATGCGGTCCCGCTGCTTTCATGTACTGCCTCGCCAGTGCTCATCCTTGGCATTACGCGCGGTATGCCATTGATCTTATGACCCATGGCGAGGCACGTATTGGCCAGCTGCATATAAAACCGAGCGCTCAGTGTCGACATGCTGATATTGGTTCCGCCATCGAGGCCACCGATTGGGTGACGTTGGCTAGCTTAAGAGATGCCTCTAACGGTGTCCTGTCGATGAGTGGACCGGGCTCTTCCATCGCAGGCATAACCGGAGCAAATACTATGGCGGCCTGGTTTGAGCAGAGTGGTTTGTTTACCCAGGTGGATAACTTGGCGCAGTATCACCCGGCCTCGTTGGAGCGACTTCTTGCTGCAGATTTGCAAGCCAATATGGGGCGATACGTTTGCCTGCTGGTACGTGCCGCCGTACTGGGCGCAGTAGCTGGTGAAGTTCCTATGCCGAAGTTGAACGGTATGCCCAGAACGTTGCTTGGAACCCCAGATCACTGGATAGTGATGCATGAACCTATGGGGCTAGGTCCCAGTTGCTATAATTCCGCTCGTCCCGATGTAGTAGATATGCTCAAGAAAAAGAAACTTAGCTTCAAAGTATATTCTTGGGGCGGAATCTCCACTGTCAACGAGCGTATACATGATTTAAATGTCGAAAGGTTCCTTCCCTATTTTTATGGCTGCGTCAGCGCTAGCGCTGTCTGAGGTATTCGATGCGTATTGGAATTTTATTCTTTACGATAGTCGGTTTGGCAGGATGCCAAACCGATAAATTGGCAGTGATGGATCAAAGGCTCGCTGCGCCTCGCTTGATTTCCCGGGGATCGATAGCTGTAGACGCTTCTGCGGAAAAGCTACGTGTCGATGAGAATGGCCGATATTTTTTGGTTGAGAGCTCTTCTGGCCGTGTCGACCTCTATGAGGTAGAAAATTTAAATGAGATAACCACATTTCGTGCAGTTGGCGACTTTCCATCCATCAATGGGAGTGGATTTATTGACTCCAATAGTTATTTTGTCGGATATATTGATGGAAAGCAGGGGGCGCTTAGAACTTTTGTTAAGGTTCTTCAGGTCGAGCCCGAAAAATTGCTGTATGAGCATGTTTTCGATGTCGGTGCTGATGTTCCGGTTGATGCGAATGTCGATTATATCGCTTATCGGAAAAGCTTGATTGACTGGAGAAAAGAGAATTCAGCCTTAGACGTATGGAGCGCACATCCAGGTTACTCGGGCATCTATAAGCTGACCGATAGCGGCCGAGTGTTTACTAGTAATCTTCTGGAAAAAACGCTGTTGCTCCACAATCCCCGAACGGATCAACGCATATATTGGAGCGCTGATATAAAACCGTTTGATGCAGCTATTACTCGAAGTGAAAAACATGTAATTGCCATTGATGACACCGGCTCCTGCAAGGTGTGGCGGATCCCTGAGGTCGAGCCGCTGGGTCGCTGCGGATGGGGAGCCCTTTCAGCCCATAAGCGAGGTCATGTTGTCGTAGCGCCCCATGCCGAACAGTTTGCCGTATCGGTGGATAACCAAGTACGCGTGTATTCGCTGGAGCCTCTCATGCTGCTGAACGAATTCGTCATGCCTGCAGCGGTAACAGCGTTGATTTTAGCGGACGAAGGTCGCGTGGCTGTTGCGGACGAACAGGGCAATCTAGAGGTATGGGACGCAGAGACCGCTCGCGTGCTGGGTCGGGTTCGCCTTCCCTATATCGCGGATCTAGCGTTCCCCACCCGGGATCGACTATTGGCCTTGGTACCTGAAGATGGCCAATACAGCGTTTTCACGTACGACATTCCTCCAAATTCACATCTCTAAAACGGTACCCCTCACGGCAACCGCAATCCCCCGGCCGCGTCGTGCAGAGTGCGCAGGCGGGTGCCGATCTGCTTGAGGTTGGCCTCTACCGCGTCCAGTTCCGCCAGGCGTGCGGGTTCGAGCAGGTGGCGCAGTTCCCCGTCCAGGTCGTCGCTGAGCAGTTGCAGACGTTGCTGGCGCTGGTGGCTCTCGGCTTCCAGGCGCTGCCATTCGCTGGCCTGGGGCAGGCCGTAGCCCCCGTCCAGCAGCTCCGCCGGGCGGCTCAGGAAGCCGCTGGTGGCGAGGATCTGTTCCAGGGTGCCGCCGGCCTTGGCGAAGCGGGTGTCGTCGGCCCGCTCGCGGCTGCTCAGGTAGTTGCGCTTCAGATCGTCCTGGGCCAGCAGCAGCTGCTGGCGCTGGGCCGCCTGTTCCAGCAGCAGCAGGGCGGCGCTGGCGCGCAGGTCGGCGTTCTCGAACCAGGGGCGGCGTTCCCGGGCCGGGAGCGTCAGCCAGTCCTCCACCCGGGTCTGGGGTACGTCCAGGCGCTGGCGGAGCACCGCGAACATGGCCTGGTAGCGGTCGCGGAAGGAGTCGAAGCGGTAGCCCAGGCGCAGGGCTTCCTGGGGATCGGCCAGAGGCGCGGGGTCGGCCAGGCCGCGTGCCTCGAGGACCTCCAGCAGGCCGTTGGGCATGATGCTGTCCAGGTCGTCCAGGCGCGGGTCGGTGGTGCCGCTGCGCAGCAGTTTGAGGGTCTCCACCGCGCAGTTGTTGGAGAGGAACCAGTAGTTGCCGTCGTAGCTCCAGTGCATTTCCGCGGCCCGCTCCACCAGCCGCTCCAGGGCCGGCCGGTCGAGGGTCAGGGGCACCGAGGCGAGGCTGCGCAGCTCCACCTTGGTATATTCGTCGATCACCTGGTGCAGCGGCAGGACGAACAGTCGCGACGGGTAAGCGCCGGTCAGGCCATCCCAGCTGGACAGCTGCACGTCACCGACGAAGGCGCGGTAGGACAGCACCAGGTGCTCGTCCAGGTCCAGGCGGCAGTCGGGGCCCCGCGGCCGTCCCGGCGCGCACACCACCAGGCGCAGCATGGCGTGGCCCCAGCGGCTGGCCCAGCTGTCGTTGGCTTCGGCGAACAGGTAGTCCACCTGGTAGACCCGCGCCGGGTCGAGGCGGCCCAGGGGCGTACGGCCGAAATCGCGGCCGGCGTTGAGGTAGGCCAGCCCGCCCTTGCAGGTGGCCGCCGGGGGCGCCCAGCCGAACCGCTCGCGGAAATAGCGGTGCAGGGCCGGGCGCCGGCAGGCGTAGGTGGGGTCGAGGAGAAAATACTCCATGTTCACCGCGACGAATTCCTTCGGGCTGCTCAGCTCGTAGGGGTCCGGGCTGCGTGCCACCTGGCCGTTGCCGGCCTCCCGGGCGCCGCGGCGGCCCACGGCCTGGGGCCAGCCGGCGAGGTCAAGCAGGCGCGGATCGTCGCTCAGGCTGAAGCGTCGCTCGGTCTGCCCGCGACAGGCGGCCGGCAGGCCCACCAGACCGCTGCTGGCGGCCCGGTCGTGGCAGCGGACCAGCAGCCGGCGCTGGTCGGTGTCCCACAGGCGGGCGCGGTCGTAGAGGTGGGTCAGCTCGTGCAGCACCGTCGCCAGCAGCTCCCGGCGCAGGGTGCCGTGGGGGCGGCCGGTGGCGCGGTGCGCGGCGGAGCCATCGGCCAGGGCCGGCAGTTGCGCGGCGTTCAGTGCCAGCGCTCCGGGGCGCAGGGTGCGGCCGAAGGCGTTGGCCGGCAGGTCGTCGCGCCAGCTCACCGTCACCCGCCGGTCCAGGCGCGTCACCAGGCTGGGCGGCAGGGCAGCCAGGGCTTCGTCCAGCAGGGCCTGGCTGGCCTGGCGCTGGGCCGCCGTCAGGCCCTCGGCCTGCAACTCCAGGCGCAGGGCAGCCTGGGCGGAGACACCGAGCGCCCACGACAGGACGAAGACCAGGGCGCGTAACGGAATGGGCATGGGAGCGGTCGATCCACGCCAGCGGGCTGGCCGGCAGGGCAGGGCGACGCCGGTGCGTCGCGGCGGTGACGGGGTGGGGGTCAGCGGGCCAGGATCGCCTCGGCCAGGGCCTGGTCGCTGGCGGCGCGGGCTTCGGGAAGGTGCTCGCGCAGGCGGGCGAAGGCGGCTTCCAGGTTCGCTCCGCGGATGTCGCCGTCGCTGGCGACGAAGCTGGCGGCGTCGTTGTGGGCGGCGCGGATGAGCTTGGCGTCGCGGATAGAGGTGGTGGTGTCGGAGGTGAAGTCCACCGAGCGGTCGATGGCGCGGACGATGATGTTGCTGGTGGCCACCAGGGTCTGGGCCTGGCTCGTGGCGGAGATCAGCGAAAGGATGGCAGCGACGAAAAGCGGGCTACGCATGGAAGACTCCGTGGAAACGAAAGGAACCGCCATTGGACGGGCTGGCGCGCGGCGGGTTCACGCCGCGCGACGCGCTCAGCGCACCAGCAGCGCCTCGGCCAGTTGCAGGTCGCTGGCGGCCAGGGCGGGGGCCCGGTCCCGCAGCAGGCGCAGCGCCGCTTCCAGGTGGGCACCGCGGATGGCGCCATCGCTGGCGACGAAGCTGGCGGCATCGTCCCGGGCGGCGCGGATCACCTTGTCGTCCCGCAGCGAGGAGGTGACGTCGGACAGGGCGTCGGAGCTGGCCTGCAAGGCGTTGACCAGGGTGTCGGTGGTGCCCACCAGGCTGCTGGCGGAAGCGCCGGTGGCGAGGCCCAGCAGCACAGCGGCGGCGAGAAGGCGGAACGGGGTCATGGGGTCACTCCTTGCGAGGCGATGGCGGCGAAACGGTCGCCGGCGCGAGGCCGAGCGACCACCGCCAAGCCTAGTCGAAAGCGCCCGCGGGGAGCCAGCGCAAGCAGGCGGACCTGACCTTTCGGTCATGGCCGGGCAGCGGGCGGCGGGCCAAAAGAGGCTTGCAAGCGCGGGCGAGAACTGGTGCTATGCAGCACCCTTCCGTACGGGCTGGTTCGCGGAACAGGGCAAGACGCACCCTCGAACAATAAGGTTCTCGCGCCGGGTCCCCGGCGCGGGTACGCAGGCGGGCTCGTCGGACACCGGCCGGACGCCCATGCCGCGCCGCCGTCGATGAAGCCCCGCACGGTTAGACGACATGATCATTCTCATCGGCTCGAAGATCGGCCAGACCGATATCCAGGCCTCCCTCGGCAAGCCCGAGTACAGCTACTACTTCCTGTTGCGTGAATTCCTGCCGGCGCTGCAACGCCTGGGCACGGTGGTGGAGGCCGGCAACCCGGAAGAGATCGACCGGCTGTACGCGCGCTACCGCGACGAAGGCCAGCCGGTGGTGTTCCTCAGCTTCAGCCCGCCCCAGCAGACCCCGGTGGACCTGCGCTGCCCGACCGTCTGCGTGTTCGCCTGGGAGTTCGACAACCTGCCCGACGAGCCCTGGGAGAACGACCCGCGCAACGACTGGCGCCATGTCTTCCAGCGGATCGCCGCCGCCGTGCCCTGCAGCCAGGAGACCGCCGACGCGGTGCGCCGGGCCATGGGCGACGACTTCCCGGTGCTGGCCCTGCCGGCCCCGGTGTGGTCGCGCTTCGCCGACGTCTGTCCGGCCGAGCACTGGACCCCGTGCCCCGGCCCGCGGGTCCTGGTATTCGACGGCTACGCCATCGACAGCCCGATCCTCGGCCTGTCCGCCGACGGCCTGGTGCGCAAGCCGGCGCCCGAGCCCGAACCGGAGCCGCTGCCGGAACCCGAGCCGGAACCGGAAACCCCGCCGCCGGCGCCGCTGAACGCCGCCGAGAAGCGCTACGTCAGCCGCGTGCTGCTGCGGGACTGGTGGAACGAAGTGCGCGGGATTCGCCCCGAGCCGCCGCCGGCCCCTGTCCCGGAGCCGCTTCCCCAGCCGGAACCCGAGCCCGAGCCGGTCGTGGACCTGGAGCCGGCGCCCGAACCCGAGCCGGCGGAACCCCCGCCGCCCCCGCCGCCCTACATGATCTCCCAGGCCCATCGCCTGCAACTGGATGGCGTGGTCTACACCACCGTGCTCAATCCGGGCGACGGGCGCAAGAACTGGATCGACCTGATCACCGCGTTCTGCTGGGCGTTCAAGGACACCGAGGACGCCACCCTGGTGGTGAAGATGACCCACCACGACCTGGAGTACTACCGCATCGTCCTGCTCACCCTGCTGTCGCGGCTGGCGCCGTTCCGCTGCCGGGTGCTGGTGCTCCACGGGTTCCTCGACGACGCCCAGTACCGGGCGCTGATCGAGGCCAGCGACTACTACGTCAACGCGTCGGCCTGCGAGGGCCTGTGCCTGCCGCTGATGGAGTTCCTCAGCGCCGGCAAGCCGGTGCTGGCGCCGCGCCACACGGCGATGCTGGACTACCTGGACCCGGCCCTGGGCTTCGTCGTCGACACCCGGCCCGAGCCTTCCTGCTGGTCCCACGACCCCACCGGCAAGCTGCGCACCCGCCGCCACCGGCTGAACTGGGAATCGCTGATGCTCGCCTACCGCGCCAGCCACCGGCAGGCCCGGGCCAACCCCGAGGCCTACCGCGCCATGTCCGCCGAAGCCTTCCGGCGGATGCGCGACTACTGCGCCGTGGACGGCGTGGCCGAGCGCCTGGGCGGTTTCCTCGCCGACGTGCTGGCCCGCGCCGCGGATCGCCGCGAGACCCCGGCGGAGCCTTCGCTGCCATGAAAATCCTGATCTATTCCGAAGTCACCGCCGCCAGCATCGCCCGCAGCCTGGGCATGCCCGAGTACAGCTACTACTTCGTCCTGCGCGAGTTCCGGCCGGTGCTGGAACGCCTGGGCGAGGTGATTGCCGTCGACGACCCGGCCCGGGAGGTGGACGCCCACTACGCCGCCGCCTGCGAGGCCGGCCAGCGCTGCGTGTTCCTCAGTTTCTCGCCGCCGCACCGCACCACCCTGGGCCTCGCCTGCCCGACGGTGCCGGTGTTCGCCTGGGAGTTCGACTCGATCCCGACCCAGAGCTGGTACGACCAGCCGGAGCACGACTGGCGCCACGGCCTGGCCCTGTGCGGCCGGGCCATCGTCCACTCGCGGCTCACCGTGGAGGCCGTGCGCGACGCCATGGGCGCGGACTTCCCGGTGGTGTCGATCCCGGCGCCGGTGTGGGACAAGTTCGCCCGCTTGCGCGCCCGCGGCGACCAGCCGCGCCGGGGCCCGTGGCACATCGGCGTGCCCGCCGGGGTGGTGTTCGACACCCACAACCTGTCCCTGGAACCGTGGATGCCCGGCCCCGACGCCGTGGCCCAGGCGGTGGCCCAGGCCCGCGGCGAGACCACCGCCCAGGCGGTGGTGGACGCCCTCCACGCCGAGGCCCAGGCCGCCGAGTCGGCGCCCGCCGCGGACGCCCCGGCACCGGCCGCGCCGCCGTCGGCCGCACCTATGCCGGCCGCACCCGATCCGCTGCGGGTCACCCTGCGCTACCTGGCGGAATGGTACCGGCTGGTCTGGCGCGACAGCCTGCCGCCGGCCTGCGACCGCGCCCTCGACGCCCTGCGCCGGCGCCTGCGGCCCCCCGCGGCGACGCCCGCGCCGGAGCCGGTCAGCCCGTGGGAACTGGCGCCGCGCCAGCTGAGCCTGGACGGCGTGGTGTTCACCGCCATGTTCAACCCCTACGACGGCCGCAAGAACTGGGTCGACATGCTCACCGCTTTCTGCACCGCCTTCCGCGACGTGCCGGACGCGACCCTGCTGTTCAAGCTGGGCCACAGCAAGTACCGCTCGGCCATCAACGACATGCTGATGTGCATGGCGCGGCTGCCGGCGTTCCGCTGCCGGGTGGTGATCCTCCAGGGCTTCGTCGACGAAGCCGGCTTCGAGTCGCTGATCGACGCCACGGCATTCGTGGTCAACGCCTCCCATGGCGAGGGCCAGTGCCTGCCGCTGATGGAGTTCCTCTCCTGCGGCAAGCCGGCCCTGGCGCCGCGGCATTCGGCCATGGCCGACTACATTGACGGCGAGGTGGCCTTCGTCGTGGACAGCTGGCTCGACGCCACCGCCTGGCCCCACGACCCGCGGCTGGCCTACCGCACCCTGCGCCACCAGATCGACTGGCAGTCGCTGCTGCAGGCCTACCGCGACGCCTACCGCACCTACCGCGAGGACCCGGCGCGCTACGCCGTGCTGTCGCGCAACGCGGTGGCGCGGATGCAGGGCCATTGCTCGCGGGAGGCCGCGGCGGCGCGGCTGAGCGCGTTCCTGACCATCGAAGACAACGAGAGTGTGTGTGCATGAGTGATTTGCTCGACGGGTTCCGCCGGTTCGGCGTCGAATTCACCGACGAAAACGAGGCCGCGGCGGCCTGGAAGGCGATCACCGACGGCGAGGGCTTCGTCGATTCCCGCGACTGCGGGCTGGTGGACGTGGTGCAGAGCGGCTGGTACCGCACCGACCGCGACGAGCTGTTCCTGGACTTCCCCGTGAGCGCCGACGACACGGTGCTGGACGTGGGCTGCGGCGCCGGTGGCGCCACCCTGTTCTGCGCCAACCGCGGCGCCCACGTGATCTTCAGCGACGTGGTCGCGGACAAGGTCGAGGCGCTGCGCCAGCGGGTCGCCCAGACCCCGGCGCGGCAGGCCGAGGGCCTGGTCTCCGACAGCGCGCCGCTGCCCCTGGCCGACGCCCGCGCCACCCGGGTGGTGGCCCTGGAAGTGCTGGAGCACGTGGAAGACCCGGCCGCCGTGCTGCGGGAGCTGGTGCGGGTCGGCCAGCCCGGCGCCCTGTACCTGCTGGCGGTGCCCGACGCCCTGGGCGAGCAGGTGCAGAAAGCCTTCGCCCCGGCCTACTATTTCCAGCGCCCCAACCACATTCATATCTTCGAGCGCGACGCCTTCGACGCCCTGGTGCGCGGCGCCGGCCTGGAGGTCATCCGCCAGGAGACCTACGGTTTCTTCTGGACCCTCTGGATGTGCATCTACTGGACCTGCGCCAAGGCGGCCGGCACCGACCTGGACGGCGCTTCCCACGACGTGGTGCAGCCACCGTACCCACCGCTGCTCAACGACTGGGCGAAGCTCTGGCACCAACTGATCAAGATGCCCGAGGCGGAACCGATGAAGCGCGCCCTCGACCGGGTCCTGCCGAAGAGCCAGGTCATCGTGGCGCGCAAACCCCTGGCGGCGGGCTGAGCCGCCTACCCGAGGAACCCCCGGATGAAGGGACGCATCGCCGACATCGAGGTCCTGCGCGCGGTCGCCGTGCTGGCGGTGCTGTTCCAGCACGTCGGCAACCTGCTGCCCTGGGCCCCGGCCGGGCTGGAGCGGCTTTACGGCTACCTGGGCGGCAGCTTCGGCGTGGACCTGTTCTTCGCGGTGTCCGGCTTCGTCATCGCCCGGGACCTGGTGCCGCGCCTGCTGACCGTGGCGCCGGGCCAGACGCGTCGGGTGGTGCTGGCTTTCTGGGTGCGGCGGATCTGGCGCTTGTGGCCGTCCGCCTGGCTGTGGCTCGGGCTGATCCTCGTCGCGGTGGTGGCCTTCAACCGCAGCGGCGCCTTCGGCAGCCTGCAGGCCAACCTGGAGGCCACGGCCGCCGGGGTCCTGCAGTACGCCAACGTGCGCTTCGCGCAGAACTTCATGGTCCACGAGATCGGCGCCAGCTTCGTCTACTGGAGCCTGTCCCTGGAGGAGCAGTTCTACCTGCTGTTCCCCCTGCTGATCCTGCTCTGCCGGCGGCGGCTGGCGTGGTGCCTGCTGGCCTTCGCCGCGGTGCAACTGGCGATCCCGCGGCAGCAGTCGCTGCTGATGCTGTTCCGCACCGACGCCCTGGTCCTGGGGGTGCTGATCGCCCTGTGGAGCGGCCACCCCACCTGGCGGGCCGGGCTGCGGTCGCTGCTGGGCCTGGGGCGTGCCGGGCGGCTGGCGCTGGCCGGGCTGGCGCTGCTGGCGATGGCCCTGCTGTGCAGCCGGCTGGAGCTGACCCGCTACGCCGTCAGCCTGATCGCCCTGCTGTCCGCCGGCCTGGTGCTGCTGGCCTCCTACGACCGCGACCTGCTGCTGGCGGACGGTCGCCTGCGGCGCGCGCTGCTGTGGACCGGCTCGCGTTCCTATGCGCTGTACCTGATCCACATCCCGGTGTTCCTCGCCACCCGCGAGCTGTTCTTCCGGCTGCTGCCCGACGCCGTGCCGGGGCCCGGCCTGGCCCTGCTCCACGGCTTCTGCGCCCTGGCGCTGCTGGTGGGCCTGGCCGAGGTCAACTACCGCCTGGTGGAGGCGCCGCTGCGCCTGCACGGCGCGCGGGTTTCGGCGCGCTGGTTGCGCACCTCGTCCACGCCGCCGGCCGCCGGCCCGGGGCCCGACGGGCTCCTGCCGCTTTCCCTCGAACGTCCCCTGAAGGCCTAACCCCATGTTGAGTCTGCTCAAAGCATTGTTCCGCCCGGACCCGGTCGTGGCCGAACCCCCGCCCCC
>NZ_VJOY01000014.1 GCF_007109405.1 Pseudomonas mangiferae | reverse complement strand
GGATGGTTCTCCAGGGTGAACAGCCGCCCCGGCGCCATGCCCCGGGCGCGACCCGCCGCGTGCCCGCGCTTGTGGGCGGCGTGCAGCTCCTCCATGCGCGAGCGGGCGTAGGGATCGCCCTCGTCCAGGGTCGCGTAGCCACCCGGGTAGTCGAAGATGTCGTAGCTGCCGTGGGCGTGCTCGCCCGGCGTCTCGTGGCGCGTGGTCAGGTCCGCCCGCGGCATCTTGAAGTTGTAGTCCCGGGCCATGTACTTACCCGGCTTGACCCGCCCACCAGCCGTCCAGTGGTCCAGGTGGTCCTTGTCCGGGTAGGTGAAGTCCGGGCCGTAGTACGGCACCGTGGCGTACCCCGGGAACGGGTCGCACAGCCCCACGTCGTCAGTGATCACCATCACGTGCTCGCCCGCGCTGTGCTCGAACCAGAACCAGATGCCCTCGTTCTCCAGCATGCGCATGACGAAGTTGGCGTCCGTCTCCCGGTACTGCACGCAGTATTCCCAGGTCCGGTAGCTGCGGCTGAGCATGAAGCGGGTCTGGAACGGGTAGGCGCCCAGGACCTTCTTCACCATGTCCGGCACGCTCAGGTTCTGGAAGATCTGGTAGTCCGAGCGCCGCGTGGCGTACCACAGCCAGGGTTTGACCTGGGCCTCGTAGAGGTAGTACCGGCCCTGCTTGCCCACCTGGCTGAAGTGGATGCACTGGCCGTTGAGGTGGCGCGTGCCACCGCCCTGCAGCTCGATCTCCACCGTCACCGGCGTGCCCAGCATCGACTCCGGGTCCAGGTCCTTCTGCTCGCTCTTCAGGGTCACCATGAAGTCGAACAGCCGTGAAAGCGCTTCCCGCCCGCTCAGCGCCGCGAAGCGCAGCACGGTCGGGCCCAGGGCGGTGGTGACGTTGAGGACGCGATTCACGAAGTGCCTCCTTGCGGAAAAACCATACGACGACAGGCGCGACCCCCTCCGGCCGGCCAGGCACCGAGGCGGGCTGCCTTGGCGCGGCGCGATATTAACCTGCCATCTCATGGCGGGATGCCAACTCGGTCGCTGTTTGCGCAGGTGCCCCCGGCGACGGACGCCTTTCCCGAGACCACTGTCACGAAATCAACATCGGTTCAGCATTAAAACGTCCTACTTCGCCCTCTCTTCGCCTGCCGAGACGAGGCGGGGCGAGCGGGACGCTGGCAGAGGGGCAGTCCGGGTGAATTCCGCTTGCTGGCGCGCTTCATGCAGGCACCCTCTTCGAACCCCTGTTCCACACGGTGGAAAAGGAGCGAGAAAACCATCAAGGACGGTGGTTGGCCGGCAAGGCCATGGCGGAAGGACCTTTACCCGGGAACGCCCCAAAACAGCTCGAACTTTTGTTCTCGGGCATTGGTCAGGAATAACAGACTCTCTTAGCAACCAGCACACGCTGGAGCGCACCGATTCAGACCTAGCTCAGTTCGCGATGGCGTCGCCAGGCGGGAGCGATGCAGTCGACGGCAAACGGGCTTCGTTCCGGGCGCCGGACCGCATTCATTGGAGGATGTTATGGGTAATGCCGTTGCGAATGTATTGAATGTCGGGCTCTCCTCGCCCCAGCCCTTGATGGCCAACACGATCAATTTCAGGGTGGAAACGCCCAAGGAAACCAAGAAGATACTGTTCGTGACCTCGGAGCTGGCCGACGTGATCAAGGTCGGCGGCCTGGGCGACGTGTCCTCCGCGCTCCCCCGCGCCCTGAACCCCTCCCACGATGTCCGCGTGCTGATCCCCGGCTACCGCCAGGTTCTGGAAAGCGGCTACCAGATCCGCATCATCGGCAAGTTCGACGGCCACGCCGCCCTGCCGCCCTGCCAGTTGGGTCGTATCGACATGGAAGACGGGCTGATCGTCTACGTGCTGGTGTGCCCGGAGCTGTATGAGCGCGAAGGCTCGCCCTACGGTGACGAGAACGGCCGCGACTGGGCGGACAACCATATCCGCTTCGCCCGCCTGGGCCTGGCCGCGGCCGACATGGCCGCCGGCACCGCCTGCATCCGCTGGTGCCCCGACCTGGTGCACGCCCACGACTGGCCGGCCGGCCTGGCGCCCGCCTACATGAAATGGCGCGGCCAGAGCACCCCCAGCGTCTTCACCATCCACAACCTGGCCTACCTGGGCCTGGCAGACACGCAATGCTCCCCCGAGCTGGGCCTGCCGCCCGAAGCCAATACTATCGAGGGCATGGAATTCCACGGCAAGCTGTCCTTCCTCAAGGCCGGGATTTCCTACGCCGACCACGTCACCACGGTCAGTGCCACCTATGCCCAGGAGATCACCACCCAGGACTTCGGGTGCGGCCTGGAAGGGTTGCTGGCAGTGAAGGTACGTCAGGGCATGCTCAGCGGCTTCGCCAACGGCATCGACGAGAGCTGGAACCCGCTGACCGACCACCACCTGGAACGCAACTTCGGCATCAACGACTGGGAGGGCAAGCGGGAGAACGCCGAGCAGGTGCGCCGGCTGTTCGACCTCGAGCCCAGCGAGGGCCCGCTGTTCGCCGTGGTGTCCCGCCTGGTCTACCAGAAAGGCCTGGACCTGACCCAGGCGGTGGCGGAGGCCATCGTCGCTGCAGGCGGGCAGATCGCGGTCATCGGCCGGGGCGAGCCCGAGCTGGAGAACGCCATGCGCCGCCTGGCCGAGCGCTTCCCCGGGAAGATCGGCGTTCATGTGGGCTTCAACGAGACCGATGCCCGCCGCATGTTCGCTGGCAGTGATTTCCTGCTGATGCCGTCCCGATACGAGCCCTGCGGCCTGAGCCAGATGTACGCCCAGCGCTTCGGCTCGCTGCCGGTGGCACGGCGTACCGGCGGCCTCGCTGACACCATCGAGGATGGTGTCACCGGCTTCCTGTTCGATGCGTCGACCCCGGAAAGCTACCTGGACGCGATCCATCGCGCGTTCAAGGTGCACAGCAACCCCGAGCTCCTCAATGCCATGCGCTGCCGCGCCATGTCCTCGCCGTTCTACTGGCACCAGTCGGTGGAACCCTACGCCAAGCTGTACAGCGACCTGTTGGGTGAAACAAGGCAAGTTGCCGGCGTGATCTGACAGGAGCGTCGAGCATGGAAGGAAACGCACGCTTCTCGGCCCCTCACGGGGCCCAGTGGCTAGGGGAACAGCGCACCCGATTTTCCCTGTGGGCCCCCGATGCCGGCTGTGTGGAGACTGTCATCGAAGGCCAGCCCCACCCCCTCCAGGCCCAGCCGGACGGCTGGCACAGCGCCGAATTGCCTGCCCGGCCCGGCAGCCGTTACCGCTTCCGCATCGACGGTCAGCTCGATGTGCCCGACCCCGCGTCCCGTGCCCAGGCGGGCGACGTGCATGACGAAAGCGTGGTGGTGAACCCCGGCGCCTATCCCTGGCGCAACATCGACTGGAAAGGCCGACCCTGGCACGAATGCGTCCTGTACGAAGTGCACGTAGGGCTGCTGGGCGGCTTCCGCGGGGTGGAAGCCCACCTGCCTGCCCTCGCCCACCTGGGCATCACCGCCATCGAGCTGATGCCATTGAACGACTTCCCCGGTGAACGCAACTGGGGCTACGACGGCGTGCTGCCCTTCGCGCCTGATTCGGCCTACGGCACGCCGGACGAACTGCGCCATCTGGTCGATCGCGCCCACGACCTGGGCCTGATGGTGTTCGTCGACGTGGTCTACAACCATTTCGGGCCGGACGGCAATTACCTGGGCCAGTACGCCAAGGGGTTCTTCCGCCACGACATCCAGACCCCCTGGGGCGACGCCATCGACTTTCGCCAACGCCCGGTACGGGATTTCTTCCTGCAGAACGCCCTGATGTGGCTGCAGGACTACCGGGTGGACGGCCTGCGCCTGGATGCGGTGCACGCCATCAGCGAGAAGGACTTCCTGGTGGAACTGGCCGCCGAGGTCCGCAAGGCCCTGGTGCCGGCGCGCCACGTCCACCTGGTGCTGGAAAACGAGCACAACGATGCCCGTCTGCTGGAAGCCGGCTTCGATGCCCAGTGGAACGACGACGGCCACAACGTCCTCCACGCTATGCTCACCGGCGAACGGGAGGCCTACTACGCCGATTTCGCCGAAGACCGTACCGCCAAGCTCGCCCGTTGCCTGGGCGAAGGTTTCATCTACCAGGGTGAGTCCACCCGCCGCGGCGAAACCCGCGGAGAGCCCAGCGCCCACCTGCCGCCCACGGCCTTCGTGCTGTTCCTGCAGAACCACGACCAGACGGGCAACCGTGCCTTCGGCGAGCGCCTGATCGACCTGGCCGACCCGGACGCCCTGCGGGCGGCGACCACCCTGCTGCTGCTCTCGCCGATGATCCCGCTGCTGTTCATGGGCGAGGAATGGGGATCGCGCCAGCCATTCCTGTTCTTCACCGACCACCATGACGAGCTGGCAGTGGCCGTGCGCGAGGGTCGCCGCAACGAATTCAGGGAGTTCGCTGCCTTCGCCGACGAGACAACCCGAGCACGTATCCCCGACCCCAACGCCGCCGCCACCTTCGATGCGTCCCGCCCCGCCTTCGCCGCCTATGCCCAGGATGCCGAGCACGAGGGGTGGAACGACTTCTACCGGCAACTGCTGGCGCTGCGCCACGGTCGCCTGGTGCCGCACCTGCCGGGCAGCGTAGCCTTGGGCGCTGAGGTCATCGGGGACGGCGCGATCTCCGCCCGCTGGCGCCTGGGCAACGGCCATACCCTGCGCATCGACCTGAATCTCTCGGACGCCGACTACGCGCTTGCAGCGCCGCAGGAGCACGCGCCGCTGTTCATCAGCCGCAACGATGCCCTGGCGGACTATCGCCAGGGGCGGCTGGCCCCGCGGCTGGCTGTGGTCTGCCTGGAGAATCGCGATGCATGACGATGCGAAGCTGATAGAGCTGGCGGAAGCCGCCGGTCTCTCCATCGACTGGACCGACGCCAACGGCCGGCCCCAGCGGGTCACCCCCGAAGTCCTGCGCCCCCTGCTGGAGGCCCTGGGCTTTCCCGCCGGTTCGGCGGACGACATTCACGACAGCCATGCGCGGCTGCAGCAGGCCGAGCCGGCCCGGGACGACCTGTCCCACGGTGAGTGGCCGCCGTTGAGGGTGGTGGACCAGGGGCACGCGCTGCCGCTCGGCGCCGGGCTCGCCCATCGGGCCTTTCGCCTCGAACGGGAAGACGGCAGCCGCCAGGACGGTCGCCTGGACGAGTCGGGTCGCCTGCCGGGGATCGAGGTCATCGGCTACCACACCCTGCATATCGCCGACCGGCAGCTTACCCTGGCGGTGGCGCCCGCGCGGTGCCTGGGGGTGGACGATCTCACCGGGCAGCCGAATGCCCATGTCTGGGGGCTTTCCGCCCAGTTCTATTCCGCGCGCCGCGAGGGCGATGGCGGGTTCGGCGATACCCTGGCCATGGAGCATCTGGTGCGCTCCGCCGCCGGGCTTGGCGCAGACGCCATGGCCATCAGCCCGCTGCATGCCATGTTCAGCGCCGACCTGGGCCGCAGCAGCCCCTACTCGCCGTCCAGCCGGATGTTCTTCAACGTTCTGCATGCCGCCCCCGGTGCCGTGCTGGGTGAGCTGGCGGTCAATCACGCGCTGGAGCGCTGCGGCCTGGCGGCGGAGCAGGCACGTCTGGAAGCCTTGGAGCTGGTGGACTGGCCTGCCGCGTCCGCTGCCAAGCTGACCCTGTTGCGCGCCCTGTTCGACGATTTCATCCAGGGTGGCAACCCGCTTCGCCAGGACTTCGACACCTTTCGCCTGAACGGCGGCGACGCGTTGACCCAGCATTGCCGCTTCGAAGCCTTGCATGCTTACCAGGCCCGCATCCATGGGCCCCGTGGCTGGCAGGACTGGCCGGAGGTTCTGCGCAACCCGAACAGCAACGAAGTCCGGCGCTTCGCTGCCGAACACGATCGGGAAGTGAGCTTCCATGCCTTCGGCCAATGGCTGATCGCCCGTGGCCTGGAACGGGTCCAGGTGGCCGCTCGCGGTGCCGGGATGCGCATCGGCCTGATCGCCGACCTGGCGGTGGGCGCGGACGGTGGCGGCAGCCAGGCCTGGAGCCGCCAGGCCGAGCTGCTGCCCACGGTGAGCGTCGGCGCGCCGCCGGATATCCTCAACCGCGCCGGGCAGAGCTGGGGCGTTTCCGCCTTCTCCCCCACCGGCCTGCGGCGCCATGGCTACCGGGCCTACATCGAGATGCTCCAGGCCAACCTGGCCCATGCCGGCGGCATTCGCATCGACCATGTGATGGGTCTGCAACGGCTCTGGGTGATCCCTCAGGGAGCGCCGCCCCAGGCGGGCGCCTACCTCAACTACCCTCTGGACGACCTGCTGCGCCTGCTGGCCCTTGAATCCCACCGGCACCGGGCCCTGGTGCTGGGGGAAGACCTGGGTACCGTGCCCGAGGGGTTCAGCGAGCGCCTCGCCCGGCGCGGCATCCTCGGGATGCGCGTGCTGCAGTTCGAACAGCAGGACGGCCACTTCCGCGCGCCTCACTACTGGTCGAACCAGGCCCTCGCCACCACCACCACCCATGACCTGCCGACCATGCGCGGCTGGTGGCAGGGCCGCGACATCGACTGGCGGCAGGAGCTGCAGCAGTCGGACGCCCAACAGACCGAGAAAGACCGCGCCGAACGGGAGCGTGAACGGCAGGCGCTGCTGCAGGCCTTCCAGGACAACCACCAGCCGCGCCCTGCCCCCGACCAGGCCGCCGAGGTAGTGGACCAGAGCGTGCGCTTCATCGGCGAAAGCCCGGCGCCCCTGGTGCTGCTGCCCATGGAGGATGCCCTCGGCCTGCTGGAACAGCCCAACCTTCCCGGCACCACCGAGGGCCATCCCAACTGGCGCCGTCGCTGGGACGGCGCTGCCACCGACCTCCTGCACCAGGAAACGCCGAGACGCCGACTGGCGCTGCTCACCGATGCGCGCCGCAAGGCCGACCTATGACCCTGATGAGTCCGACCCCGCCATGAGCCGATACCCGCGCGCGACCGTGCGCCTGCAGTTCCACCGCGATTTCACCCTCGACGACGCTCTTCCCCTGCTGGACTACTTCGCCTCCCTCGGCATCAGCCATGTCTATGCATCCCCCTTGCTGACCGCGCGTCCTGGCTCGATGCACGGCTATGACGTGGTCGACCCCACCCGCATCAACCCCGAACTAGGCGGCGAAGAGGCCTTGCGCCGGCTGGTGGCGGGCCTGCGCCAGCGGGGCATGGGGCTGATCCTGGACATCGTCTCCAACCACATGGCGGTGGGTGGAGACCAGAATCCCTGGTGGCTGGACGTCCTGGAATGGGGTATCCGCAGCCCCTATGCGAAGTTCTTCGACATCCAGTGGCATTCCCCCGACCCGCTGCTGCGCGGGCAGTTGCTGGTGCCGTTCCTCGGCAAGGACTACGGCGAGGCCCTGCAGAGCGGCGACGTGGCGTTGCACTACGACCCGGACCAGGGCGCGCTCTATGCCCAGCAATACGAACACCGCTTCCCCCTCACCCCGCCCAGCTACGGGGGCATCCTCGCCGAGTGCGACCACCCGGCCCTGACCGCCCTGGCCACCCGCTTCGCGGCCCTGGACACCGCCGAGCAGGCCTGGCAACAGGCCCGTGGGCTGCGCGAGGAGTTGAAACGCTGCTGCGCCGAACCGGCCGCACACGAGGCCCTGACACGCCGCCTGGGCGATTACGACGGTCGCCAACCGGAGGGCTTCCAGCGTCTGCACCGGTTGCTGGAAGACCAGCACTATCGCCTGGCCAGTTGGCGCACCGCGGCGGACGACATCAACTGGCGCCGGTTCTTCGACATCAACGAACTGGGCGGCCTGCGGGTAGAACGCTCGGAGGTGTTCGAGGCCACCCACGCGAAGATCTTCCAGTTGGTCGAGGACGGCCTGGTGGATGGCCTGCGCATCGACCACGTGGACGGCTTGGCTGACCCCCGGGGCTATTGCCGCAAGCTGCGTCGCCGGGTCAATGGCCTGCTGGCCCGGCGCCCGGCCGGCGCTGCCCTGGATTACCTGCCGATCTACGTCGAGAAGATCCTCGGCGAGGGCGAGCAGTTGCGCGACGACTGGGGCGTGGACGGCACCACCGGCTACGAATTCATGAACGAAGTGTCGCTCCTGCAGCATGACCCCCGCGGCGAGGCCCCCCTGGCGACCCTGTGGAATACCTTCACCGGCCGCCCCGCCGACTTCATGGAGGAGGTGCGGGAAGCCCGCCAGCTGGTACTCAGCGGCTCCCTGGCCGGTGACTTCGAGGCCGTGGCCCAGGCGCTGCTGCAAGTGGCCCGCCAGGACGTGATGACCCGCGACCTGACCCTCGGGGCGATCCGCCGCGCCCTGATGGCCCTCATCGTGCACTTCCCGGTCTATCGCACCTATGCAGGCGCCAGCGGCCGCGCTCCGGCCGACGAACCCTTTTTCCAGCAGGCCCTGGAGGGCGCCCACGGCAGCCTTGCGGAAATCGACTGGCCACTGCTGGACCGCCTGCGCGACTGGCTCGGTGGCCAGCCCCTGCGCAGCGTTCCGCCCGGCCGCGCCCGCAAGGTACGCCGGCTCGCCCAGTCGCGCTTCCAGCAGCTCACCTCGCCGGCGGCGGCCAAGGCCGTGGAGGACACGGCGTGCTACCGCTCGGCGGTGCTGCTCTCGCGCAACGACGTGGGCTTCGACCCGCAGCAGTTCAGTGCGCCGGCGGAAGCCTTTCACCGCCAGGCCCGGCAGCGCGCCCAACGGTTCCCCGGCAACCTGCTGACCACCGCGACCCACGACCATAAGCGCGGCGAGGATACCCGGGCGAGGCTGGCCGCCCTCAGCGAGCGGGCCGCCTGGTTCAACGAGAAGGTCCAGTACTGGTACCGCCTGGCGGCGGACTTGCGGCATAGCCTGCCGGATGGCCTGGCGCCCTCCCCCGGCGACGAACTGATGCTCTATCAGACCCTCCTGGCCAGCTGGCCGCTGTACCTGACGGCGGACGTCTCCGACGGCGTGCACGCCTACGCCGAGCGACTCTGGCGCTGGCAAGAGAAGGCGATTCGCGAAGCCAAGCTGCGCAGCACCTGGAGTGCCCCCAGCGACGCCTACGAGCAGGCCTGCCGCAGCTACCTCTTCGGCCTGCTGGAAGACCCCGCCCACGTGGCGCTGCGCCAGGACATCGCCGAAGCGGCCATGGCCCTGGCAGTGCCCGGCGCCCTCAATGGGCTGGTCCAGGCCTTGCTGCGCATGACCACTCCGGGCGTACCCGACCTGTACCAGGGCTGCGAATTCTGGGACTTCAGCCTGGTAGACCCGGACAACCGCCAGCCGGTGGACTATCCGGCCCGCGCCGACGCCCGGCGCCAGGGCGCAGAACCCTCCGCGCTGCTGGCTCATTGGCAAGACGGCCGCATCAAGCAGGTGCTGGTGGAACGGGTCCTGGGCCTGCGCAACAGCGAGCCGGCCCTGGGCGAAACGGGCGATTACCAGCCCCTGGACGTGACCGGCGAACAGGCCGAGCGGGTCCTCGCCTTCGCCCGCCAGGCCGAAGGCCGCTGGGTGGTGGTGATCGCCCCGCGTCTGGTGGCGGGCCTGCTGGAGGGCCAGGCGATTCCGCAGGTTCCGGCATCGCGCTGGGGGGATACCCGCGTGGTGCTTCCGGCCGCGCTGAAGGGGAAAAATCTCACGGGAATTTTTTCTCCGGGCGCAATCACTAATGAGCAGGGCACGCTCGCCCTGGCCGATGTTCTGGCGGACTTTCCGGTCGGCGTCCTGACTTCAGCGTCGTATTCACCCAAGGAGCAAGCACAATGAAAGCCAACGAGCAGCGCATCCGCGAATTCGCTTATCAAATCTGGGAATCCGAAGGTAAGCCCCATGGCCAGGACTCCCGCCACTGGGAAATGGCCGTGAAGCTGGCCGAGGCGGAAGCCGCTGCCGGCAAGGCACCCAAGGCCCGCCGGGGCAAGGCCGCCGAAACCGGTGACAGCACCGCCAAGGCCAAGGCGCCGCGCAAGACCGCCGCCTCCACCAGTACGGGTGCTTCCACCGCCAAGCCGGAGGCCGGCAAATCGTCCGTCACCGACTCCACCACCCGCACCGCTCCTGCCACTGGCAAGGCAACCAAGTCGGCCGCCGGCAAACCGTTGCAGACCGTCAAGCCTGACACCCTGCCCGGCCAGGCCAGCGCCCCTGCCAGCAAGCCCGCCGCACCGAAGAAAGCCAAGGCAAGCACCACCGTCAAGCCGGCCAAGTGAAAGGGGACCGGAGCAAGGCTCATCGCTCCGGTCCCCATCGCCCCGATCACCGCCCAGGAGTAGGCATGGAAAAGCGACACAGCAAGAAAGCAGACAAGGCCCTGGCACACGCGCCTTCTCGCATCCGCGAAGGCCTGCCGTACCCGCTGGGGGCGACCTGGGATGGACTGGGCGTCAACTTCGCGATCTTCTCGGCTCACGCCACCAAGGTGGAACTGTGCCTGTTCGACAGCACCGGCGAAGTCGAACTGGAGCGCATCGAGCTGCCCGAGTACACCGATGAGATCTGGCACGTCTACCTGCCGGACGCCCACCCCGGCATGGTCTATGGCTACCGGGTGCACGGTCCGTACAAGCCCGAAGAAGGCCATCGCTTCAACCCCAACAAGCTGCTGATCGACCCTTACGCGAAGCAGCTGGTGGGCGAGCTGAAGTGGTCCGAGGCGCTCTTCGGCTACACCATCGGCCACCCCGACGGCGACCTGAGTTTCGACGAGCGCGACAGCGCGCCCTTCGTGCCTAAGTGCAAGGTGATCGACCCGGCATTCACCTGGGGCAACCATCGCCCCGTGCGCATCCCGTGGGACAGCACGGTGATCTACGAAGCCCACTTGCGCGGTATCAGCATGCGCCACCCCGACGTGACCGAGGATGCCCGCGGGACGTTCGCCGGCATGATGAATGCGGGCGTGCTGAAGCACATCCAGCAACTGGGGGTCACCTCTGTCGAGCTGCTGCCGATCCATGCCTTCGTCAACGACCAGCACCTGCTGGAAAAAGGCATGAACAATTACTGGGGCTATAACAGCATCGCCTTCTTCGCGCCCCACCCGCGCTACCTGGCCAGCGGCCACATCAACGAATTCAAGGAGATGGTCGCGCACCTGCACGACGCCAACCTCGAACTGATCCTCGACGTGGTCTACAACCACACCGCCGAGGGCAACGAGCGCGGCCCGACCCTCTCCATGCGCGGTATCGACAACGTCAGTTATTACCGGCTGATGCCCGACGAGAAGCGCTACTACATCAACGACTCCGGCACCGGCAATACCCTCGACCTGAGCCACCCGCGGGTGATGCAGATGGTCACCGATTCCCTTCGCTACTGGGCGACGGAAATGGGCGTGGACGGTTTCCGCTTCGACCTGGCCACCATCCTCGGTCGCGAGCACGAGGGCTTCGACGAGCGCCACAGCTTCCTCGTCTCCTGCCGCCAGGACCCGGTCCTGAGCAAGACCAAGCTGATCGCCGAGCCCTGGGATTGCGGCCCCGGCGGCTACCAGGTGGGTGGTTTCCCACCGGGCTGGGCCGAGTGGAACGACCGCTTCCGCGACAACGTACGGGCCTTCTGGAAAGGCGACGAGGGGCAGATGGCAGAACTCGCCAGCCGCCTGACTGCGTCCGGCGACCTGTACAACCAGCGGGGCCGCCGCCCGTACACCTCGGTGAACTTCATCACCGCCCACGACGGCTTCACCCTGCACGACCTGGTGTCGTACAACGACAAGCACAACGAGGCCAACGACGAGAACAACCAGGACGGCAGCAACAACAACCTGTCCTGGAACCACGGCGTCGAAGGGCCCACCGACGACCCCGAGATCAACGCACTGCGCCTGCGCCAGATGCGCAACCTGATGGCCACCCTGCTGCTCGCCCAGGGCACGCCGATGATCGTCGCCGGCGACGAGTTCGCCCGCACCCAACATGGCAACAACAATGCCTACTGCCAGGACAGCGAGATCGGCTGGATCGACTGGAACCTGGACGAGGACGGCAAGTCGCTGCAGGCCTTCGTGCGCTACCTGCTCAAGCTGCGCCGGCAGTACCCCATCCTTCGTCGCGGCCGCTTCTTCGTTGGCGCCTACAACGAGGAACTGGGGGTCAAGGACGTCACCTGGCTGGCCCCCGACGGCAACGAACTGACCCCGGAGCAGTGGGAGGACCCCAACGCTCGCTGCCTGGGCATGCTGCTGGACGGACGCGCCCAGCCCACCGGTATCCGCCGGGCCGGCGCCGACGCCACGTTGCTGATGATCCTCAACGCCCACCACGACGTGGTGAACTTCCAGTTGCCGGAAGTCCCCGAAGGCGCTCACTGGCGTTGCATGGTGGATACCAACCAGGATGTTCCGGACAGCCAGGCCCGCTTCGACTTCGGCAGCGAGTACACTGTGACCGGCCGTTCGCTGCTGCTGTTCGAACTGCAGAAGGACGCCTGAGCATGCGGGCGGAAGGGTACATGACGAACCCTGCGGCCCTGACGGAATTCCTCCGGACCCTGCCGCCCGGCCTGGACGCCATGGCGCTGGGCCAGACTCTGACGGCCATGGTGGGCGAGGGCCTGGATGCTCTTCCGCTTCCCGGTTCCGGGCAGACCCTGGAGCGCTGGCGGATGCTGGCCCAGGTGGCAGCCCAGGACCTGGGGTTGTGCAAGCTGTACGAAGGGCATACCGATGCCCTGGCCATCATGGCGGAACTGGGCGCCGACGCGCCGCCGCCCCGCAGCACCTGGGGGACCTGGGCGGCCGAGCCGCCCCAGGCCCGGGTGACGCTCCACGGCGACGCGGAGCAGGTTCGCCTGCGCGGCCGCAAGGCCTGGTGCTCGGGCGCGGCGGTGGTCAGCCACGGTTTGCTCACCGCCTGGGACGACGCAGGCCGCCAGTGCCTGGTAGCGGTCGACTTGAACCAGCCCGGCGTGCGTATCACCAGTGACGGCTGGCAGGCGGTAGGCATGGCCGCCACGGCCAGCGTCGACATGCTCTTCGACGACGCCGAAGCCCGGCGCATCGGCCCGCCCGCGGGTTACCTGGAACGTCCCGGTTTCTGGCAGGGCGGCGCAGGCATTGCCGCCTGCTGGTACGGCGGCACGGAAGCCCTGGCGGAGTACCTGCGCGCGTCGGCCTCCCGGCGCGACGATCCTCATGCGCTCGCCCATCTGGGGCGGGTCGACACCCTGCTGCAGGGCGCTCGCTCGGCCTTGGCTGCCTGCGCCACCTGGATCGACCGGCATCCCCGGGAAGACGCCCAATGGCACACCCGGCGGGTCCGGGCCCTGGTAGAGGAATGTGCCGAGACGGTCCAGGCCGCGGTGGGCAGGGCCCTCGGCGCCCAGCCGTTCTGCCGCGAAGCGCATTTCGCCCGGCTGGCAGCCGACCTGCCGGTGTATCTGCGCCAGAGTCATGGCGAACGCGACCTCGCCGTCCTCGGCGAGCGAGTCAGGAACGAGTCCACAGGGAGCTGGAAGCTATGAGAGCCAATCCGATCGTCGGCAGCGGTACGCCCCTCCATGCGTGGAATACATCGCGCCACCTGGCCGAACTCCCGGTACTGAGCTGCGAGACCCTGGTGCCGGAAGGCGCCCGGGCGGTGATCATCGCGCCCCACCCGGACGACGAAATCCTCGGTTGCGGCGGCCTGATGCGCTCCCTGGCCCAGTGCGGCCGTTCCCTCAAGCTGATCTCCGTGACCAATGGCAGCGCCAGCCACCCGGGTTCCCAGCACTGGACCGCCGAGCGCCTGAGCATCATCCGTCCCCTGGAAAGCGCCGAGGCCCTGCGTCGCCTGGGTATCAACCCCAACGAGCTGCGCTGGGTGCGCGGCGGCTTTCCCGACAGCGGTGTGGCCCAGTACGAGAGCGAATTGCGGGAATTCCTGACCCGCTACCTGCGCCCGGACGACGTGGTCTTCACCACCTGGCGCGATGACGGCCACACCGACCACGAAGCGGTCGGCCGGGCCAGCGCCGCCGCGGCGCTGGATACCGGGGCGATCCTCCACGAGATTCCCATCTGGGCCTGGCACTGGGCGACGCCGGAAGACTTCCGCATTCCCTGGGAGCGCGCCTGCAAGATTCCCCTCGACAGCCAGTCCCTGGCCCGCAAGAAACATGCGATGCAGGCGTTTGCCAGCCAGCTCCAGGGCGACGCCGACATCGGCCTCGCACCGGTACTGAGCAGCGCGACCCTCGACCGCCTGCAGCAGCCCTTCGAGGTGGTGTTCCTATGAGCAGCGTGGCCGATGCCTATTTCGAACGCCTGTACGCCGAGTGCGACGACCCCTGGGCCTTCCGCGAGCGCTGGTACGAGCGGCGCAAGCGTGCCCTGACCCTGGCCGCCCTGCCCCGCGACCGCTACCGCACGATCTTCGAGCCCGGCTGCGCCAATGGCGAGCTGAGCGTGTTGCTCGCGCGGCGCTGCAAGCGCCTGGTCTGCGCCGACACCTCTGCCGCGGCGGTGGAACTGGCGCGCCGCCGGCTGTCCCGGGATAGCAATGCCACGGTGCAACAGGCCCGGCTGCCCCAGGACTGGCCGGAAGGCGAATTCGACCTGATCGTGTTCAGTGAGATGGGCTACTACCTGGACCGACCCGACCTGCTCAAGACCATCGAGCACATGCGTGCCAGCCTTACCCCCAATGGCAGCCTGCTGGCCTGCCACTGGCGGCCGCGCATCGATGGCTGCCCGCTGCTGGGGGACGAGGTGCATGCCCTGTTGGACCAGCACCTGGGCATGACCCGGCTGATCCGCCACGAGGAAGCCGACCTGCTGCTGGAATACTGGTCGAGGGACGCCCGCAGCGTTGCGGAAAAAGAAGGCCTACGGGAGGAAGTATCTTGATTGGCATCGTCGTACCCGTTCACAACGAAGAAGCGCTGCTGGGGCGTTGCCTGGAGACCCTGCAACGCGCCGCCCGGCACCCCGGCCTGGAAGGCGAACCGGTCCTCATCGTCACCGTGCTGGATGCCTGCAGCGATCGCTCCGCAGCCATCGCCAAGGCCCACGGGGTAACTGTCCTCGAGGTCGATGCCCGCAACGTGGGCAAGGCGCGCGCCCTGGGCGCGGCGCTGATGATCGAGCGGGGCGCCCGCTGGATTTCCTGCACCGATGCCGACAGCCGGGTAGCGGACGACTGGCTGGTGGCGCAACTGGCCCTGCGCACCGACGTGGTCTGTGGCACCGTGCGCATCGCCGACTGGTCGGACTTCCCGGAGCGGGTGCGGGTGCGCTACGAGTCGGCTTATCAACAATGCGACGGCCACCGCCATATCCACGGGGCCAACCTGGGCATCAGCACCGCCGCCTACCTGCAGAGTGGCGGGTTCCAACCGTTGACCGCCCACGAAGACGTGGAGCTGGTGCGCGAACTGGAACGCGGCGGGGCCTCCATCGCCTGGAGCTCCGCCCCCCAGGTTTTCACCAGTACGCGGCTGGATTGCCGTGCCAGCGGCGGTTTCGGCGACTACCTCAAGACCTTGCTCTGACGCGTTCCGGGCCTGGCCCGCCCTACGCGGCCGGGCCCAGCCCCTCCTCTGCTCCCATTCTCGCGGTGCCCGGACGCGGACCGGCCCGACGGCTTTTCCTGGCGCTTCCCCGCGGACCGGTGGAACACGAAAGTCGGAACCCGGCGCCCACCCTTCCAGTCGGAAAACAGAGGCGCCCTGCGCCGGGCACTCCTTTGCGCGCGCCCTGTTCCAGGCCCCATGCAACGGAGGACCCGCCCAT
Organism: Pseudomonas mangiferae; assembly: GCF_007109405.1. Taxonomy (GTDB): domain Bacteria; phylum Pseudomonadota; class Gammaproteobacteria; order Pseudomonadales; family Pseudomonadaceae; genus Pseudomonas_T; species Pseudomonas_T mangiferae. The sequence goes on along the minus strand of NZ_VJOY01000014.1, from coordinate 79,034 downwards.
GAAGATCGCCGACATCATGACCCGCCCGGCCCGCACCATCGACCCCGAGACGTCCCTGCGCGGCGCCGCCGCATTGATGGCGGACCTGGATACCGGCGCCTTGCTGGTGGAAGAAAGCGATCGCCTGGTGGGCATGCTCAGCGACCGTGACATCGTGGTGCGCGCCCTGGCCCAGGGGCTGGGTGCGGAGACACCGGTGCGGCAGGTCATGAGTGGCGACGTGCGGTATTGCTATGAGGACCAGTCGGTCGACCATGTGGCGCAGAACATGGCCGACCTGCAGGTCCGCCGGATGCCCGTGCTGGACCGGCAGAAACGCCTGGTGGGCGTCGTATCCCTGGCCAACTTCGCCCGCTGCCGGGACGACCTGCTCAACGCCACGCTGCTCTATGGCGTCGCCGGCTCCCCCTGAACCACAGGAGAACGAACGAATGAAAGCAGTCGTCTTCCACGACATCGGCGACATCCGGCTCGACGACGTGCCGGAGCCCACCCTCCAGGCCCCCACCGACGCCATCGTGCGCATCACCGCTTCGGCCATCTGCGGCACCGACCTGCACTTCGTGCGCGGCAGCGTCGGCGGCATGCGCAAAGGCACCATCCTCGGCCACGAGGCCGTGGGCATCGTCGAAGCCCTGGGTAGCGACGTACGCAACCTGCAGATTGGCGACCGCGTGGTGGTGCCGTCCACCATCGCCTGCGGCAACTGCGCCTATTGCCGCGCCGGCTACTACGCCCAGTGCGACGTGGCCAACCCCAATGGCAAGCAGGGCGGCACCGCGTTCTTCGGCGGCCCCGAAGCCAATGGCGCATTCCACGGCCTGCAAGCGGAAAAGGCCCGGATTCCCTTCGCCCACGTGGGCCTGATCAAGCTGCCCAGCGAGATCAGCGATGACCAGGCGATCATGCTGTCGGACATCTTCCCCACCGGCTACTTCGGCGCGGAAATGGCGGAGATCACCGACGGCGACAGCGTCGCCGTGTTCGGCTGCGGCCCGGTGGGCCAGTTCGCCATCGCCAGCGCCAAGCTGATGGGCGCGGCGCGGGTGTTCGCCATCGACCGTCACCCGGACCGGCTGATGATGGCGCGCCAGCAAGGTGCCGAGATCATCGACTTTTCCGAAGAAGACCCGGTACAGACGCTGCTGCGGCTCACCGACGGCATCGGCGTCGACCGGGTGATCGACGCCGTGGGCGTCGATGCCGAGCACTGCCACCACGGCGGCGCCAACCCGCTGGAGGAAGGCCGCTTCCGCGAGGAACAGGCGACCGTCGCGCCCCACACCCATCCCGACGGCGAGAACTGGCACCCCGGCGATGCCCCCAGCCAGGTGCTGGAATGGTCCATCGAGTGCCTGGCCAAGGCCGGCACGCTGTCCATCATCGGCGTCTACCCGCCCCAGGCCAACCGCTTCCCCATCGGCGCGGCGATGAACAAGAACCTGAAGATCAACATGGGCAACTGCCACCACCGCAAGTACATCCCGCGGTTGATCGAGCTGGTGCTGAACAAGCGGGTCGACCCCGCGAAGATCCTCACCCAGGTCAAGCCGATGAACGACGCCATCGCCGCCTTCGAGGCGTTCGACCGGCGCGACAACGGCTGGATCAAGGTGGAACTGCATCCTCAGCGCCACCACTCGAATGCCGAAGGCGACGAGGAGCAGGTGAACGAAGCCGAGGTGTCCGCGCTGCTGCGGGGCGAAGGCACCCACAGCGTGCCGGGGTCCTGAGGCGTGCCCATGACAGGACCGGTCTTTTCCGCCATGGCGACGGGCCCGCGCCCCGCAGCCGGCGGTGCTTTTGGCCTACGAGCCGTTCACACGAACATGCAGCCGTCAGGAGACGTCCCATGAGTTCCGCCCAGCCGCTCGAGAGCTCCGCAGCCACCCGGGTCGATACCCTGCGCATCCTCACGGTCAACACCCACAAGGGATTCACCTCGTTCAACCGGCGCTTCATCCTCCCCGAGCTGCGGGACGCGGTGCGCAGTGTGTCGGCCGATGTGGTGTTCCTCCAGGAAGTCCACGGCACCCACCAGAAGCATGCGTCCCGCCACGCCAACTGGCCGCCCACCCCTCAGTACGAATACCTGGCCGACAGCATGTGGAGCGACTTCGCCTACGGGCGCAACGCTGTCTACCCGGATGGCGACCACGGCAACGCCCTGCTTTCGAAATTCCCCATCGCCCACTACGAGAACCACGACGTGTCCATCAGCGGCCCGGAGCGTCGTGGCCTGCTGCATTGCGTGCTGGCGGTACCCGGCCGCCCGGAGGTGCATGCGGTCTGCGTGCACCTGGGACTGCGCGAGGGCCAGCGCCTGCAGCAGATGCACCTGCTGTGTAAGCTGCTGGACAGCGTGCCGGCCGACTCGCCGGTGATCGTCGCCGGCGACTTCAATGACTGGCGCCTGAAGGCGGACCAGGTCCTGGCGGAAGGCGCCGGCCTCAAAGAGGCCTTCGTCGCCGAGCACGGCATGCCGGCCAGGAGCTTCCCGGCCCGCTGGCCGATGTTGCGCCTGGACCGTGTCTACGTGCGCAATGCCAGCAGCCATCAATCCCAGGTGCTGGTGAACCGGCCCTGGTCGCACCTTTCGGATCACGCACCCCTGGCAGTAGAGGTACGGCTATGAGCTTCAGTTGGCAGGAGGGCAATCGCATCCGGTTGCTGGAAAACGGCGAGGCGTTCTTCCCGCGGGTCTTCGAGGCCATTGGCGAGGCGCGCAAGGAAATCCTCATCGAGACCTTCATCCTGTTCGAGGACAAGGTGGGCCTGGCGCTGCGCGAGGCGCTGATCGACGCCGCCGGACGCGGCGTGAAGATCGAACTGACCCTGGACGGCTTCGGCTGCGCCGACCTCAGCGTAGAGTTCCTCCAGGGCCTCACCGAAGCCGGGGTGAAGGTGCACTTCTTCGACCCGCGCTCGAAGGTGATGGGCGTGCGCACCAACGTATTCCGCCGCCTGCACCGCAAGCTGGTGGTGATCGACGTCGAGCGTGCCTTCATCGGCGGGATCAACTACTCCGCCGACCACCTGGGGGATTTCGGACCCCAGGCCAAGCAGGACTACGCCATCGAGGTGGAAGGCCCGGTGGTGAGCGACATGCACCGGGCGGCGCTGCTGATGCTGGGCTACGGCCAGCAGTCGAAGAAGCGCTGGTGGCGCCGGGTGCGGGCCACCGCGCCGGTGTGGGCGCAGAACAACGTGCCCAAGGGCGACGCCAAGGCACTGCTGGTGGTCCGCGACAATGGCAACCATCGCAACGACATCGAGGAACACTACCTCAAGGCGATCCGCTCGGCCCGCTCGCGACTGATCATCGCCAACGCCTATTTCTTCCCCGGCTATCGCCTGCTGCGGGAATTGCGCAACGCCGCGCGCCGCGGGGTTCAGGTGACCCTGATCATGCAGGGCGAGCCGGACATGCCTATCGCCAAGATGGCCGCGCGCATGCTCTACAACTACCTGCTGCGGGATGGCGTGCGGGTCTACGAATATTGCCAGCGCCCGCTGCACGGCAAGGTGGCGCTGGTGGACCGGGAATGGGCCACGGTGGGCTCCAGCAACCTCGACCCGCTGAGCCTGTCGCTGAACCTGGAAGCCAACCTGATCGTGCGGGACGCCACCTTCAACCGCGAGCTGTACGATTGCCTGCAGCGCCTGGCGAAGGACCACTGCAAGCAGATCAGCCTGGAAAAGATGGTCAAGGGGTATTTCTGGCGCGCTCCGCTGGTGTTCCTGATCTTCCACTTCCTGCGCCATTTCCCCTCCTTCACCGCCCTCTTGCCGGCCCACTCACCCACCCTGAAACCGTTCCAGCTGCCCGAGACCAGCTGTGACGCCCCGGCCTGCCAGCCGAGCCGCGAGGTGACCAGCCATCCGGCCACCGGCGACCGCATTTCCGAGCCGGAGAAAACCTCATGAAAGCCGCTGCTAGCGCCTATTCGCCTTCCGAGGCACCGCCCACCGACGCGCCAGGCGTCCCCGACGCCAAGAAACCCGACCGCTTTCGCTGGCTGAAACGCATCGTCACCCTGGCGTTCTTCATCTTCGTGGCGGTGATGCTCTATGTCATGGCGAAGAAGCTGGACTGGGACGAGGTGATGACCACCTTACGGGAATACAAGTCCCAGACCCTGCTGATCGCCACGGCAGTGACCCTGCTGAGCTATTTCGTCTACAGCACCTTCGATCTGCTGGGGCGCGCTTACTCGGGCCATCACCTGCCCTCCCGGCAGATCCTGCCGCTGACCTTCGTCTGCTACGCCTTCAACCTCAACCTGGGTTCCTGGGTCGGCAGTGTGGCTTTCCGTTATCGGCTGTATTCGCGGCTGGGGCTGGGCGCAGAGCAGATCACCCGGGTTCTCAGCTTCAGCCTGCTGACCAACTGGCTGGGCTACATCCTGCTGGCCGGGATGGTGTTCGCCATGCGCCTGGTGCAACTGCCGGAGGGGTGGAAGATCGGCACTGATACCCTGCAGATCATCGGTTTCGTGCTGATCGTGATAGGCGTCGCTTACCTGGCCGCCTGCCGCTTCTCCAAGCGCCGTTCGTGGACCGTACGCGGCCGGGAGATCAACCTGCCCACCATGCGCCTGGCCCTGGTGCAGGTCTGCCTGGGGGCGGCCAACTGGATTCTCATGGCCCTGGTCATGGCGATCCTGCTGCCGAAGGTGGGCTACCCCACCGTGCTGGGGGTGCTGCTCATCAGCAGCATCGCCGGGGCCATCGCCCATATTCCCGCCGGCCTGGGGGTAATCGAGGCGATCTTCATCGGCATGCTCCAGCACCAGGCGTCCAAGGGCAGCATCCTCGGCGCGCTCATCGCCTACCGGTTCATCTACTTCCTGCTGCCGTTGCTGATCGCCACGGTGATGTACCTGGTACTGGAAGCGCGGGCGAAGAAGCTGCGCCAGCGCAATATTGCCAAGCGCAAGACCGACGGCGAGCCGGAACCGGAAACGGTATGAAGGAATGCCCCGCGCCAGGACGGCGCGGGGCGATGGGGGATCAGCCGATCTCGGCCAATTGCAGGAGGACCCGACCGCGCTTGGGGCCGCTCTCCATGTAGCGATGGGCTTCCACCACATCCTCGAACGGGAACACCTTGTCGATGGGCGGCTTGAGTAAGCCGTCCCGGGTCAGCTGGTTGATGTGCACCAGCGCCCGCTCCACCGCCTGGGGATTGCATTCGATGCCCATCTCCGGGTGCCCGGTGAAGTCCAGCAGGCAGTGCCGGTAGAACTGCAGATGCTTCTTGAACGCCGCGCAGGCCGGGAAGCTCGCCTCGTTGCCGCCGTTCAGGCCGTACAGCACCAACTTGCCCCGAGGCGCCGCGACATCCCCCAGCAGGCTCATCTGCTGGCCGCCACACGCATCCAGCACCACTTCGACGCCACGCTTGTCGGTGTATTTCTCCACCGCCAGCACCAGGTCCTGCTCCTCGGTCACCACCACCTGGTCGGCGCCCATCTGTTTGAGGAATTCCTTGGCAGTGGCGTCCTGGGTGGACGCGATCACCTGGGCCCCCAGGGCCTTGGCCAGCTGTACGGTCTGGGGCGCGAAACAATTGCTCGCCTCGGTGATCAGCACCCGCTGGCCGGCCTTGAGCCCGGCTAGGTCCACCAGCGCGAAATAGGCCAGCAACAGCGGCGCGTAGTGCACGCAGGCCTGGGCCGGGGTCAGCGCGTCGGGGTACGGCGTGAGCGCATTGCGCGGCATCACCACGTGTTCGCCGTAGGCCGGGTAGCGGTTAGGGGTGTTGGCCGGAAAGCTGGCCACCGCCATGCCCACCTGCAGGTCCTCGACCCCGGCACCCAGCGCTTCGACCACCCCAGCCATCTCGTCGCCGACCCCTGCCGGCAGGTTCGCCTGCTCGGGCGCCAGGTTCTGCCGCCAGAGCACGTCTTTCCAGCTCACACCGATCGCCTGCACGCGGACCAGCACCTCGCCGGGCCCGGGAGCGGGCGGCGTGGCTGTCTCATACTGCAGCACGTCGGCCGGGCCGAAGCGGTGGAAACGGATGACGCGGGACATCGCACACCTCACCTTTGACTAGCACATGGCCTTGGACTTTATCCGGGCTTAGCCTGCAACACCACTTTTCGGGCGTGATAGTGCTCATGCCTGGCGGTAATTTCCGCACCTCGCCCCCGCGCTTGACACCTCTAGGCGCCGCGAGGGCGCCCGCTCGCCGCTTGACGGCCGCCCGCCGCGGCATCAGCCTTGGCCGCCTGGCCCCCGTGAGTGCCGAATCGGATGAACCGCAACGACCTACGCCGTCTCGACCTGAACCTGTTGATCGTCTTCGAGACGCTGATGCACGAGCGCAGCGTGACCCGGGCCGCGGAGAAACTGTTCCTCGGCCAGCCGGCCATCAGCGCGGCCCTCGGTCGCCTGCGTGCGCTGTTCGACGACCCCCTGTTCGTGCGTACCGGGCGCAGCATGGAACCCACTGCCCGCGCCCAGGAAATCTTCACCCTGCTGTCGCCGGCGCTGGACGCCATCTCCACCGCGGTGAGCCGCGCCTCCGAATTCGACCCCGCCACCAGCGAGGCGGTGTTCCGCATCGGCCTGTCCGACGACGTGGAGTTCGCCCTGTTGCCGCCGCTGCTGCGCCGGCTACGTGCCGAGGCCCCGGGCGTGGTCCTGGTGGTGCGGCGCGCCAACTACCTGCTGATGCCCAACCTGCTGGCCTCCGGGGAGATTTCCGTGGGGGTGAGCTACACCGACGAGTTGCCGGCCAACGCCAAGCGCAAGACCCTGCGCCGCAGCCAGCCGAAGCTGCTGCGCGCCGACTCGGTGCCCGGCCCGCTGAGCCTGGACGACTACTGCGTGCGGCCCCACGCCATGGTGTCCTTTGCCGGCGACCTCAACGGTTTCATCGACGAGGAACTGGCGCAGCTCGGCCGCCACCGCAAGGTGGTGCTGGCGGTGCCCCAGTTCAATGGCCTGGGCACCCTGTTGGCCGGCACTGACCTGGTGGCCGTGGTGCCGGACTACACCGCCTCGGCCCTCACCGCCGCCGGCGGCCTGCGGGCCGAGGACCTGCCCTTCGAGACCCGCGCCTTCGAGCTGTCCATGGCCTGGCGCGGGGCCCAGGACAACGACCCCGCGGAACGCTGGCTGCGCTCGCGGATCCAGATGTTCGTCGGCGACCCGGACAGCCTGGCCTGAATTCTCCCGCCGTTTCAATCCGTTGCGACAGGCGCTAGCGTTTCGTTATCACTGTGGCTGATAGTCATTTTCGTGTCGTTCGATTCGTTCACCGCCCAGGCCCGCAGCAGACTCCGCCCTTATTCGAAAAACGCGATTGGCGGAGCACGGCATGGAACGGTCATTTCTTTTTTCCCGGCATTTTCCCCTAACCCTCGCGGCGGCCCTGGTGCTGACCGCCTGCGGAAAGGCGCCCGAGACCACCCAGGCGATGCCGCCGGCCAAGGTCAGCGTGGCCCAGGTGATCCAGCAGCCGGTCAACGAGTGGGATGAATTCACCGGCCGCCTGGAGGCCCCGGAATCGGTGGAGATCCGCCCCCGGGTCTCCGGGTTCATCGACCGGGTCGCCTTCACCGAGGGCGCCCTGGTGAAGAAAGGCGACCTGCTGTTCCAGATCGACCCGCGGCCCTTCGAGGCCGAGGTGAAGCGCCTGGATGCCCAGCTGCAGCAGGCCCGCGCCAACCTCAAACGCACCGAAAGCGAAGCCGGCCGGGGCGAGCGCCTGCGGCAGAGCAACGCCATTTCCGCCGAACTGGCGGACGCCCGGGTCAGCGCCGCCGCCGAGGCCCGCGCCGCCGTGGCGGCGACCCAGGCGCAACTGGACGTCGCCCGCCTCAACCTCTCCTTCACCCAGGTCAGCGCCCCCATCGACGGGCGCGTCAGCCGCGCCAATGTCACCGCGGGCAACCTGGTGAACGCCGGCGACAGCCTGCTCACCTCCCTGGTCTCCACCGACCGCGTCTACGCCTACTTCGATGCCGACGAGCGCGTCTTCCTCAAGTACGCCGACCAGGCCAAGCGCGGCGGGGCCGATACCCGTGGCGCGGCGCCGGTCTACCTGGGCCTGAGCAACGAGGACGGCATGCCGCACCTGGGCCGCCTGGACTTCCTCGACAACCAGGTCAACCCGCAGACCGGCACGATTCGCGGCCGCGCGGTGTTCGACAACCGCGACGGGCGCTTCACCCCCGGCCTCTACGCCCGCCTCAAGCTGGTGGAAGGCCAGAGCTACGATGCGGTGCTGATCAAGGACCAGGCGGTGGGAACCGACCTGGGCAAGAAATTCGTCCTGGTGCTGGGCGAGGACGGCAAGCTGGCCTACCGGGCCATCGAACTGGGGCCGAAGCTGGAAGGGCTGCGTATCGTCCGCAACGGCCTCACGCCGGGCGAGAAGATCGTGGTCAATGGCCTGCAGCGAGCGCGACCCGGCATGCCGGTGGAGGCTCAGGGCGTGGAGATGGCGGACGCCGACACCCTCGCCACCCTGCAGCGACAGCGCAACGCCGTCGGCGAGATGCGCGTCGCCCGGCGCAACGGGTCCAGCGACCCCGGTAGCTGACCCCGCCAGCACTCCCTCGCTCGTCCATCGGCGCGCCCGCCGCGCCGCTTCCGCCTTCCCCGTTTCCCGGAAACGTCGTCATGAATTTTTCCCAATTCTTCATCCGCCGGCCGATCTTCGCCGCGGTGCTGTCGCTGATCATCCTGATCGGCGGCGCCATCTCGCTGTTCCAGCTGCCCATCAGCGAATACCCGGAAGTGGTGCCGCCCACCGTGGTGGTGCGCGCCACTTTCCCCGGGGCCAACCCCAAGGTGATCGGCGAGACCGTCGCCGCGCCGCTGGAGCAGGCCATCAATGGCGTCGAGCACATGCTCTACATGTCCTCCCAGGCCACGGCCGACGGCAAGATGACCCTCACTGTGACTTTCGCCTTGGGCACCGACCTGGACACCGCCCAGGTGCAGGTGCAGAACCGCGTCACCCGCACCCTGCCCAAGCTGCCCGAGGAAGTGCAGCGCCTGGGGGTCACCGCCGACAAGGCCTCGCCCGACCTGACCATGGTGGTGCACCTGACCTCGCCGGATAACCGCTACGACATGCTCTACCTGTCCAACTACGCCATCCTCAACGTCAAGGACGAGTTGGCGCGGCTGGACGGCATCGGCGACGTGCAACTGTTCGGCATGGGCGATTATTCCCTGCGGGTCTGGCTCGACCCGGACAAGGTGGCCTCGCGCAACCTCACCGCCAGCGACGTGGTGGCGGCGATCCGTGAGCAGAACCGCCAGGTGGCCGCCGGCGCCCTGGGCGCCCCGCCCGCCCCCGGCGCCACCAGCTTCCAGCTGTCCATCAACACCCAGGGCCGGCTGGTGAACGAGGAGGAATTCGAGAACATCGTGGTGCGCGCCGGCGCCAACGGCGAGATCACCCGCCTGCGGGACATCGCCCGCATCGAGCTGGGTTCCAGCCAGTACGCCCTGCGCTCGCTGCTGGACAACGATCCGGCGGTGGCCATGCCAATCTTCCAGCGCCCGGGCTCCAACGCCATCGAGATCTCCAACCAGGTACGGGCGAAGATGGCCGAGCTCAAGCAGAGCTTCCCCGAGGGCATGGACTATTCCATTGTCTACGACCCGACCATCTTCGTCCGCGGCTCCATCGAGGCAGTGGTGCACACCCTGTTCGAGGCGATCCTGCTGGTGGTGCTGGTGGTGGTGCTATTCCTGCAGACCTGGCGCGCCTCGATCATCCCCCTGGTCGCGGTACCGGTGTCGCTGATCGGCACCTTCGCGGTGATGCACATGCTCGGCTTCTCGCTCAATGCGTTGTCGCTGTTCGGCCTGGTGCTGGCCATCGGCATCGTGGTGGACGACGCCATCGTGGTGGTGGAGAACGTGGAACGGAACATCGGCCTGGGCCTGAAACCGGTGGCCGCCACCCGCCAGGCCATGAAGGAAGTGACCGGCCCGATCATTGCCACCGCCCTGGTGCTCTGCGCGGTGTTCATCCCGACCGCCTTCATCTCCGGGCTGACCGGGCGCTTCTACCAGCAGTTCGCCCTGACCATCGCGATTTCCACGGTGATCTCGGCATTCAACTCCCTGACCCTCTCGCCGGCCCTGGCGGCCACCCTGCTCAAGAGCCACGATGCGCCCCGCGACGGCTTCTCGCGGGTGCTCGACCGGCTGTTCGGCGGCTGGTTGTTCCGCCCCTTCAACCGCTTCTTCGAGCGCGCCAGCCACGGCTACGTGGGTACCGTGCGGCGGGTGCTGCGGGGCAGTTCCATCGCCCTGGTGGTCTACGCCGGCCTGATGGCCCTGACCTGGATGGGCTTCTCCAGCACCCCCACCGGCTTCGTGCCGCCCCAGGACAAGCAGTACCTGGTGGCCTTCGCCCAGTTGCCCGACGCCGCCACCCTGGACCGCAGCGAAGCGGTGATCAAGGACATGTCCGCCCGCGCCCTGAACTACCCGGGTGTGCAGAGCACCGTGGCCTTCCCCGGGCTGTCCATCAACGGCTTCACCAACAGCCCCAACAGCGGCATCGTCTTCGTCACCCTCAAGCCGTTCGACGAGCGCAGTGACCCGTCGCTGTCCGCCGGCGCCATCGCCGCGGCGCTGAACCAGGAATTCGCCGGCATTCAGGACGCCTTCATCGCCATCTTCCCGCCCCCACCGGTGATGGGCCTGGGCACCATCGGGGGCTTCCGGGTGCAGGTGGAAGACCGCGGCAACCTGGGCTACGAGGAGCTCTACGCCCAGGTGCAGAACATCATCGCCAAGAGCCGCGAAGTGCCGGAGCTGGCCGGGCTGTTCTCCAGCTTCCAGGTGAACGTGCCGCAGATCGACGCCGACATCGACCGGGAGAAGGCCAAGACCCACGGAGTGGCCATCGACGACATCTTCTCCACCCTGCAGATCTACCTGGGCTCGCTGTACGCCAACGACTTCAACCGCTTCGGCCGTACCTACCAGGTGAACGTCCAGGCCGACCAGCGCTTCCGCCTCGACGCCGAGCAGATCGGCCGCCTCAAGGTGCGCAACAACCGGGGCGAGATGGTGCCGCTGTCCACCTTCGTCAAGGTCAGCGACAGCGCCGGCCCCGACCGGGTGATGCACTACAACGGCTTCATCACCGCGGAGATCAACGGCGCGGCGGCGCCTGGCTACAGCTCCGGCCAGGCCGAGGCGGCCATGGCCCGGCTGCTGCAGCAGGAGTTGCCCAACGGCATGAGCTACGAGTGGACCGAGCTGACCTACCAGCAGATCCTCGCCGGCAACACCGCGCTGTTCGTCTTCCCGCTCTGCGTGCTGCTGGCCTTCCTGGTGCTGGCCGCCCAGTACGAGAGCTGGAGCCTGCCCCTGGCGGTGATCCTGATCGTGCCCATGACCCTGCTCTCGGCCATCGCCGGGGTGATCATCGCCGGCAGCGACAACAACATCTTCACCCAGATCGGCCTGATCGTACTGGTGGGCCTGGCGTGCAAGAACGCGATCCTCATCGTCGAGTTCGCCAAGGACAAACAGCAGGAGGGCCTCGACCGCGTCGCCGCGGTGCTGGAAGCCTGCCGCCTGCGGTTGCGACCGATCCTGATGACCAGCTTCGCCTTCATCATGGGCGTGGTGCCCCTGGTGACCTCCAGCGGTGCCGGCGCGGAGATGCGTCACGCCATGGGCGTCGCGGTGTTCTCCGGGATGCTCGGGGTGACCTTCTTCGGCCTGCTGCTGACCCCGGTGTTCTACGTGCTGATCCGCGCCTTCGTCGAACGCCGCGAGGCGAAGCGCCGGCCCGCCGCCCAGGTGGAGGTGCACGCATGAGCCGCGTCGCCCTCTCCAGCCTGGGCCTGGCGATTCTCCTGGCTGGCTGCACCGTGGGCCCGGACTACCGGGCCCCGGCCACCCCCGACGCGCAGCTGGCGGCGGCCCAGGACGGCCACTACGACCGGACCCGCTACGAAAGCCAGTGGTGGCACCAGTTCGACGACCCGACCCTGGACCAGCTGGTGGACGGCGCGCTGCAGCAGAACCGCCAGTTACAGGTGGCCTTCGCCCGCCTGAAGGCCGCCCGGGCGATCCGCGACGACGACGCCAACGATCATCTGCCGACGGTCACCGCCCGCAGCGCGGTGGAAATCGGCAAGGCCCAGCAGCCGGGCTTCAGCGAGCGGCGCAGCAACGTCGAGCGCTATGACCTGGGGCTGGACATGGCCTGGGAGATCGACCTGTTCGGGCGCCTGCAACGGCGCCTGGAGTCCGCCGACGCCCAGACCGAGGCCGCCGAGGCTGACCTCTACCAGTTGCAGGTCAGCCTGATTGCCGAGCTGGTGGATGCCTACGGCGACCTGCGCGGCGCGCAGCTGCGCGAACGCATCGCCACGGACAACTTGGGCAACCAGCGCGACTCCCGCACGCTGACCGAGCGCCTGCGGGAAGCCGGCGTCGGCAACCAGCTGGACGTGTTGCGCGCCGATGCCCGCCTGGCCGCTACCGAGGCCAGCCTGCCGCAGCTGCGCAGCGAGCAGACCCATGCCCGCAACCGCATCGCCACCCTCCTCGGCCAGCGCCCCGAGGCGCTGACGGTGGACCTGTCGCCGCGCCCGCTGCCGGCCATCGCCAAGGCCCTGCCAGTGGGCGATCCCGGCGAACTGCTGCGGCGCCGGCCGGACGTGCGGGCGGCGGAGCGGCGCCTGGCGGCCGCCACCGCCGACGTGGGCGTGGCCACCGCCGACCTGTTCCCGCGGGTCAACCTGGGCGGGTTCCTCGGCTTCACCGCCGGCCGCGGTTCCCAGTTGGGTGCATCCGCCGCCCGCGCCTGGGGTGTGACGCCGACCCTGACCTGGGCCGCCTTCGACCTGGGCAGCGTGCGTGCCCGGCTGCGGGGCGCCGAGGCGGATGCCCAGGGCGCCCTGGCCGACTACGAGCAGCAGGTGCTGCTGGCCCTGGAAGAAAGCGGCAACGCCTTCAGCGACTACGGCCAGCACCAGCAGCGGCTGCTGGCCCTGGTGCGCCAGTCGGAGGCCAGCCGCGCCGCCGCCGACCAGGCTCGCCTGCGCTACCAGGAGGGCACCGTGGACTACCTGGTGTTGCTGGACGCCGAGCGCGAGCGCCTGGCGGCGGAAGACGCCCAGGCCCAGGCCGAAGTCCAGCTCTACCGGGGCATCGTGGCCATCTACAAGGCCCTGGGCGGCGGCTGGCAGCCCCGCGCCTGATCGTTCCTCCCCGGGCCGGCGCCCATGCCGGCCCTTCCTGTCCCCGCGGCTTCCCGCTCCTTGGCCGCGGGGCTTTTTTGCGTGTCGATCAATCTGCAGGGCTACTCCCATCACGCGGCCGTTCAAGCCTTCGACCGCAAAGCGAAGCCTGTTCAAAGCCGGACACACGCGACTCAATGGGGCGATCAGCAGAGCACTTGATTACAGCTTGAAACGCTGGGCAGCGCTGTCGCGCTACGTAGAGGACGGGGTCATGCCCATCGACAATAACCGGTCCGAGAACCAGATCCACCCCTAGGCGGTGGGTCGCAAAGAAACGGCTCTTCGCAGACTCGCCACGCGGTGACAAACGAGCAGCGGCGAGCATGAGTTTGACCCAGTCTGCACGGCTGAATGGTCACGATCCGCATGCTCACTTGAAAGACGTGCTCACGCGCCTGCCGACACAGCAGGCAAGTGAAATCGATCAGTTGCTGCCGTATAAGTGGCAACCGGTTTAGTTAAGCAAAATACGATGTTCCGTCAGGTGGGAACGTCCTGGCTCGGAACGTGTATTCGCTGGCCCCTTACCAACCCTGTATGAGGGTATGAACGTGATCGAGCCTTACGCCACGGCAAGCGCAAGGCCTGATCATTCAGGCCTGCTTGTTTCTGGCGATGCGTTTCTCGTACACCCGAAAGTCTGGATTCAAACTCGTAGAAGAGTCTTGATAGCCCGGCGCTCGTCCATAGCACGGTAGCCCTGGGCGACATCGGCAAGGGGAAGCTCCAGGTCGAACACTTTGCCAGGGTTGATCTTGCGCTCGATGATCAGCTCCAGCAGATGAGGCAGGAACCGTCGTACGGGCGCCGGCCCGCCGAGCATCCCGATCTGGGAGAAAAACAGCGATTGCCCTTCGAGCTGAATACCATGAGGTACACCGACATAGCCGATCATGCCGCCCGGGCGGGTAACCCGGATGGCCTGCTGCATCGATTCGCTCGTCCCAACGCATTCCAGAACGGAGTCGGCGCCAACGCCTTTCGTCAGCGTCTTGATACGGGTGATGCCAGCCTCGCCGCGTTCGGAAATGATATCGGTCGCACCGTACTCAAGCGCCAGGGCTTGCCGCGATTCGTGACGGCTCATGGCAATGATGCGCGCAGCCCCCATTTGTTTGGCTGCCAGTACTCCCATCAGGCCAACCGCGCCATCGCCAACGACCACGACGGTGGAGCCAGGCCTGACCTGGGCCGCCGCAGCGGCATACCAGCCAGTGCCCAGTACATCCGACGCTGCCAGCAGGCTGGGAATCAAGTCGTCCGTGGGGTGCTGCGGTAGCGCCACCAGGGAGCCATCGGCCAATGGCACGCGCGCGAAAGGGGCTTGCGCACCTGTCATGAACTCGCGCTGTTCGCAGGAAGACTGGAAACCGAATCGGCAGTGCGGACAGGTATTATCGGACAGGCAGAACGAGCCAACGACGAACTGGCCCGGCGTTACCGACGTGACCGCGCTGCCGACTTCCACCACGACACCACAATATTCATGCCCCATACGCAACGGCGTGCCGACCTCGTTGAGGCCCCGGTAAGGCCACAGGTCGGAGCCACAGATACAGGTAGCCGACAGTCGGATGATGGCGTCGGTAGGTTTCAGCAGCGCTGGTTCCGCAACGTCTTCGTAACGCACATCGCCAGGCCCGTGAAGAACCGCTGCAAACATGGTGATTGCTCCATCCAAGACAAGGTGAATGAATTCAGTGCGGCGCCAACTCGCCGAACCAGTGAGATGACGTAACGCCGCCATCCATGAGGATGTCGCTGCCGGTAATGAATCCGCCGTCGGCTCCCATGAGCAGAGCGGCGACGTTTCCTACTTCATCCGGAGTACCTGCTCGGCCGACCGGCGACAGGTCGATCATGCGCCGATAGCTCGCTCCACGTGGCCCGTTGAGTTCATCGTTTGCCAGTGGGGTCATGATGATGCCGGGGCTGATGGCATTCACCCGGGCACCGCGCTTGCCCCAGCGGACCGCCTCCGCCATGACGCGTACCGAATTGCCACACTTTGCAAGCTGATACGCGTGCAGGGAGTCCTTGATCTGGCCAGCCTGGAGAAAAGGAAGTGCAAGGAGGTGATCAGCGGGCGTGGTTGCCAGGGCATCGCGTTGTTCAACACTCAATGGAGGAAGTCGGTGACCCGACTGCGATGCGATCACCACACCCGTGCCCCCTTCCGCGATCGCGTCGCCGAACATTTCCAGAACCAGCGCGGTGCCATACAGATCCACCTTCAAGATCGTGTCCGGTGGCGCTTGCGACGGAGAAACACCTGCCGCGTGGATTATCCCCGTGATGGGGCCGAGATGACTGGCAGTCTGTACGAGCGCCTGAACCGCCTCACGCGAAGAGACATCCACCGTCGAGATGCTCACCTGGTAGCCGGCGCCGCCCAGGGCGAAGGCAGCGGCCTCGGCATTGCCGGGGTCTCTATCCGCCAACAGCACACGCTTGCCAATACCGACCCGCCGCGCGATGGCTTGACCGATTTGGCCAGCCCCTATCACCACGATGACGTTTTTCATGAGTACGCTTTCTACCTCGCTATCAGCGGTCCGTGGTGGCAAGCAGATGCGCGGGATAACGCTCGCCTTCGATATCGATGGCGGCGAGCGCATTGGCAATGGCAGCAAGGTCCGCGGTGCTCAGCTCCACCGCTACCGCAGCGATATTCTCTTCCAGACGGTGAAGCTTGGTAGTACCCGGGATCGGCACGATCCACGGCTTTTGCGCCAACAGCCAAGCGAGCGCGATCTGCGCCGGCGTAGCCGCTTTTTCCTGTGCGATGCGGAGCAGCAGGTCGATCAAGGCCTGGTTTTTCTCCATTGCCTCGGGCGTGAAGCGGGGAAGCAACTTACGGAAATCACCTTCGCCCAACGGGGTGTCCTTATTCATCGCCCCCGTCAGAAAACCCTTGCCGAGCGGGCTATACGGAACCAGCCCGATGCCCAGCTCCTCACAAGTGGCGAGGATGCCGTTGGTTTCCGGACCACGCGTCCACAACGAGTATTCGTTCTGGAGTGCCGAAATGGGCTGAACGGCGTGAGCACGGCGTGCGGTCTCGGCACTGGGTTCGGACAGACCGAAATACTTCACCTTGCCTTCCGCGATCAGTGCCTGAACGGTGCCCGCCACGTCTTCGATCGGCACCTCCGGATCGACGCGATGTTGGTAAAACAGGTCGATCACCTCGACACCAAGCCGCTTCAAGGAGGCGTCACACACATCGCGAATCTGCTCGGGACGGCTGTTCATGCCGGCCATCTTTCCGTCCACCAGGTTGAAGCCGAACTTCGTCGCGATAACGACCCGATCTCGCACTGGCTTGAGCGCCTCGCCGACCACTTCCTCATTGGTGAAGGGACCATAGACTTCCGCGGTATCGAAGAATGTGATGCCGCGTTCGACTGCCGCGCGGATCAAGGCAATGCTGTCAGCCTTGCTGAGCGAAGAGCTGTAGCTGAAATTCAACCCCATGCAGCCAAAACCGAGGGCAGACACCTCCAGACCACAGGTGCCGAGTTTTCGTAGGTTCATGGAAATGTCCTCTCTGGTGGATAGTGAAGCCGGCGGTGAAGACGGCGTCCTCCATCGATTGAAGTATTGAGGCATCCACCTTAATTTGGTGTATCAAACTCAACAATCGTGCTTCTGGTTTACGACCTATTGAGGGAATTTCACCAATGGCGCAGGCTGGGTTATCCGAGCTCACCGCATTCATTGCTATTGCCGAACACCGGAGTTTCCGTGCCGCGTCCCGTGTACTCGGCATGTCCCCGTCTGCATTGAGTCATGCCATGCGCAGCCTCGAAGCGAAGCTGTCCGTCCGCCTGTTCAACCGCACGACGCGCTCCGTGGCGCTCACGGCAGCGGGAGAGCAACTGCTGCACCGGGTGCGCCCCGCTATGGCTGATCTGGAACAGGCGCTGGACGAAGCCGCCTCGGCGCGCAACCGCCCATCGGGGACGATCAGGATCAGCACGTCGGACATGGGGGCGATTCCTCTGATGCGCCATGTGTTGCCGGACTTTCTAGAGCGCTACCCCGATATCCGGGTCGAGCTCATGGTGGACCCGCGCTTCGTCGATATCGTGGCAAATGGCCTGGACGCCGGCGTCCGCCTGCACGACGACGTTCCCAAAGATATGATCGCCGTCCGGTTTCAACCGAACATGGTTCTCGCCTTCGTTGCCTCGCCGGACTATCTACAGCGGTACGGCACTCCTCATGAGCCCCATGAGCTTGCGCACCATCGCTGCATCCGCCTTCGCTTCGAGAACGGCGCACTCCTGGAATGGGAATTGACTCGCCATGGAACCAGTGCACATGTCGAGATCGATGGTCCGTTGACGCTGGTGCGCGGCAACCCACTCCTGGCCATCGAAGCCGCGTTGGCCGGCCTCGGTATCGCGTGGGTTCCGCTGAACCATGTCAGCGAGCACGTCGAGAGAGGCCGGCTGGTGCAACTGCTGCCGGAGTGGAGCCCGGCGTTTGCCGGGCTGAGCCTTTATTACCCGGCCAATCGCCACCTGCCCGCCGCCTTGGCGCTGTTCGTGGAAGCGGTCCGAAATTGGTCCGTCGACACAATCGATACCGCCTAGGTGCGAGCCTCGGGTTGCCCGGACAAAGTCGGCCATGAAGCGATCGGGCGGTTTGCAGCCGTGAGCCACTCCATCGTTCGCAATCGCGCCGCCAGTGCCTCCATACAGGTCCTAACGGAGCCTTGCTTATGCCGGGAGCAGCCACCTAGTGCTCCGACTACCGGGTCGACCCGCCGAGCGGGCATGCCCGGTCATCCTTCGGGAAACGGTGGAAGACGTCCCAGGCGACAGACACTGCCCGCGCCCCGGATACCGCTAGACTATCGGCTGTCGCCCCGCCCCGGATCGGCCACTCCCGAGCGTCGGTTCTGCGGGCGACTCGATGGATTACCACGTCGCCCAGGCAGCGAACCGGAACCCGCCCGCAGGTCATTTGGCGGGCGGGCGGGCCCGTAATTGGTCGGAATGTCGCGTTTGTATCGAGAAAGGTGCGGATTTTAGTTCTGTCGTCCCCGCCGCTCGCGGATAATCGCCGCCCCGCTGCCGGGCCGCCTCGACGGGCAGATCACCGGCGTCGTTCATCGAGCACCCGCATCGTCGCCCCGCGTGCATGGCACCGCGAGGCGCGGCTCTTCATCGTTCAAAAGGAAAGGACATCGTCCATGTTCAAGACTTTCATCGCGGTCGCCTCCTGCGTCCTGGCACTGGCGTCGACCTCGCTGTCGGCGGCCGACGCGACCGCTCCCATCGTGATCAAGTTTTCCCACGTCGTCGCCGACGACACGCCCAAGGGCCAGGGTGCGCTGCTGTTCAAGAAACTGGTGGAGCAGCGCCTCGGTGGCCAGGTGCAGGTGGAAGTCCACCCCAACTCCAGCCTGTTCGGCGACGCCGACGAGCTGGAGGCGCTGCGCAAGAACGAGGTGCAGTTGCTGGCGCCGTCCCTGGCCAAGTTCGAGCAGTACACCAAGCAGCTGCAGGTGTTCGACCTGCCGTTCCTGTTCGATGACCTGGACGCCGTCAATCGCTTCCAGAAGCGGGCCAAGGGCCGCCAGCTGCTGCGCAGCATGGAAAGCAACGATATCGTCGGCCTGGCCTACTGGCACAACGGCATGCGCCAGTTCTCCGGTCCCCGCGCCCTGCGCACGCCGAAGGACGCCGCCGGCCTGGCGTTCCGCATCCAGCCGTCCGACGTGATCGAGGCGCAATTCGCCCGAATTGGCGCCACTTCGGCGAAGATTCCCTTCGCCGAGACCTTGGCCGCCTTGCAGAGTGGCAAGGTCCAGGCCAGCGAGAACACCTGGTCGAACCTCTACAGCCAGAAGCTCTACACCGTGCAGCCGGTGATCACCGAGTCTAACCACGGGGCCCTGGACTACATGCTGGTGAGCAACCCGCGCTTCTGGTACAGCATCCCCCACGCCACCCGCACCCAGCTGGAAGCCATCATCGACGAGGTGACCTTCGCGGTGAACCACGCGGCCGAGGAGCAGAACCGCGCCGACCGCGAGCGGATCGTCGCCACCGGCAAGACCCAGGTGGTCAGCCTCAGCGCCGAGGAACGCCAGGCCTGGCGCGAGGCCATGCGCCCGGTGTGGAAGCAGTTCGAGCCGAACATCGGCGAGGACATCCTCAAGGCCGCGGAAATCGTCAACCGCAAGAAGTGAGTCGCCCCGGCGCACTCGCCACGCAATGAAAAAAGGGCCGCTGAGCGGCCCTTTTTCATCATTGGCGTTCGTCGGGCGCCTGGCGCAGCACCGGGCGCTCCAGCTCTTCCGGGCGCCAGCCCCCACCCAGGGCGGCGATCAGCTTGACGCTGGCGGTGAGGCGATTGCCGTCCAGGGTCAGCAAGGTACGCTCGCTGTTGAGGGTGTTGGTCTGCAACGACACCACGCTGTTGTAGTCCACGGTGCCGGCCTTGTACTGGTTCTCGATCAGCCGCAAGGACTCCCGGGCAGCGTCCAGGGCTTCCTGCTGGACCTGGCGCTCGCGCTCGAACACCGACAGCTGCACCAGGTAGTCCTCCACCTCGCGGAACCCGTCCAGCACGGCCTGCCGGTAGGTGGCCACGGTCTGGTCGTAGCTGGCCTCGGCCTGCTCCACCCGGGAGCGGATCAGGCCGCCGTCGAACAGGGTCATGGCGAAGGCCGGGCCGATGGACCAGAAGCGGTTCGGCGCACTGATCCAGTCGTTGAAGCTGCCGCTGCGGTAGCCGCCGCTGGCCGAGAGGGTCAGGTCCGGGTAGTAGGCTGCCTCCGCCACGCCGATGCTGGCGTTGGCGCCCATCACCCGCCGCTCGGCCGCGGCGATGTCCGGTCGCCGCTCCAGCAGCACGCTGGGCACGCCGGCGGGCACCCCGGGCGGCTCCGGCACCCGCTCCTCGGCGGCCAGCTGGAAGCTGGACGGCGCCACCCCCATGAGCACGGCGATGGCGTGCTCCAGTTGGGCGCGCTGGTAGTCCAGGTCAATGGACTGCGCCTCGGTGCTTTTCAGTTGGGTGCGCGCCTGGGCCACGTCGGACTTGGGCACGATGCCCGCACGGTATTGGTTCTCGGTCAGGCGCAAGGCCTTGCCGTAGGCGTCCATGGTGGAGACCAGCAGGCGTTTCTGGGCGTCCAGCACCCGCAGTTGCAGGTAATCCTGCACCAGTTCCGATTGCAGGCTCAGGCGGGTGGCGGCCAGGTCGGCGGCGCTCGCCTGCATGCCGGCGCGGTCGGACTCCAGTTGCCGGCGCAGCTTGCCCCACAGGTCCAGCTCCCAGCTCACCGAAAGGTTCGCGTCGTAGCTCTTGGAGACGCTGGAGCCGCCGCCCGCGTAGAGCCCGTCGTTACCGAGACTGCCGCCGCTGCCACCGCTGCCGTTCTGCCCGGAGCGGGTCACCCCGGCATTGGCGCCCAGCGTGGGGAAGAATGCCGCACGGGCGCCGCCCACCAGGGCCCGGGCCTGGCGGTACTGGGCCTCGGCGGCGGCCAGGTTCTGGTTGTTGGCGTTCAGCCGGGCCACCAGGTCGTCCAGCACCGGGTCGCCGTACAGCCGCCACCAGTCGCCCCGGGACAGCACGTCGGCCGGGTCGGCGGTCTTCCAGCCCTCGGCCGCCTTGAACACCACCGCCGGCGCGCTGGTGGGCCGCTGGTAGTCAGGCCCCACGGTGCAGGCGGACAGCGCCACCGCCGCGGCCAGCAACAACGGCCGCCAGGCGCGGGACGCCCCGGCGGTGCGGTGGAAAGGGGCGAAGCGGCGGTCCGCAGCGGGTTTCGACACGGTGTCTCCAGGCACGGGAGTGAACGGGCTCATAGCGGGGCTTCCAGGGCGGCGTCGGTGCGCACGCCCCGCCAGCGGTTGACGCGATGGCGCAGGCGATCCAGGTACAGGTAGACCACCGGCGTGGTGTAGAGGGTCAGCATCTGGCTGAGGATCAGCCCGCCGACGATGCTCAGGCCCAGAGGCTGGCGCATCTCCGCACCCTCGGCGCCGCCCACCAGCAGCGGCAGCGCACCGAGGATCGCCGCCAGGGTGGTCATCAGGATCGGCCGGAAGCGTAGCAGGCAGGCCTGGCGAATCGATTCCTCCGGCGATAGTCCATCGTGGCGCTCCAGTTGCAGCGCCAGGTCGATCATCAGGATCGCGTTCTTCTTGACGATGCCGATCAGCAGGAACAGCCCCAGCAGCGAGATCAGGCTGAACTGCTGGCCGGTGAGGAGGATCGCCAGCAGCGCGCCGACCCCGGCCGACGGTAGCGTCGAAAGGATGGTCAGGGGGTGGATGTAGCTCTCGTAGAGGATGCCGAGGACGATGTAGACCATCACCAGGGCCGCCAGGATCATCCACGGCTGGCTCTTCTGGGTGGACTGGAACATGTCGCCGCTGCCCCCCATGCGCCCCTGCACCTCGGTGGGCATGCCGATGCCGGCCACCGCCCGGTCGATGGCGCGGGTCGCCTGGTCGAGGCTGACCCCGGGGGCCAGGTCGAAGGAAATGCTTTCCGAGGCGAACAGCCCGTCGTGGCTGACCCGGTCCTCCTGCAGGCTGCGCTCGTAGTGGGAGAAGGCCGAGAGGGGCACGCGCTTGCCGTCGCCGGTGATCACCTGCACCTGGTCCAGCACCTCCGGGTTCTGGGCGAAGGCCGGGTCCACCTCCATCACCACCTGGTACTGGTTGAGGCTCTCGTAGATGGTAGAGATCTGCCGCTGGCTGAAGGCGTTGTTCAGCAGGGTGGTCACCGTGCTCATCTCCACCCCCAGGCGGCGGGCGGCGTCGCGGTCGATCTTCAGGCTGACCTGCTGGGCGCCGCCGCCTTCGTTGGCGTCGATGGCGGTGAGTTCCGGCAGGGTCTTGAGGGCCTGGGTCAGCTTGGGCAGCCAGGTGCGCAGGTCGGCCAGGTCGCCGGCCAGCAGGGTGTATTCGTACTGCGAGCTGCGCTGCTCGCGCCCGCCGAACATCAGGTCCTGGTCGGCCATCAGGAACAGCTGGCCGCCGGGCACCTGGGGCATGTTGGCGCGGATACGCTCCAGCACCTGCTGGGCCGAGGCCTGGCGCTCGGCCATGTTCTTCAGGCGGACGATCATGAAGGCGTTGTTGATGCCGCCGTTGCCGCCGATGAAGCCCGCCACGCTGGCCACCGCCGGGTCGGCCAGCACCGCGCGGCGGAACACTTCCATCTTCGGCTGCATCACCTGGAACGACAGGCCGTCGTCGCCGCGGATGAAACCCATCAGTTGCCCGGTGTCCTGGGCCGGCAGGAAGGTCTTTGGCACCAGGATGTACAGCGCGACGTTCAGCACGATGGTGGCGATCAGGCTGGCCAGGGTGATGCGCGGGTGGCGCAGCGCCCAGCCCAGGCCGCGGTCGTAGACCGCCACCAGCCGCCCGTGGATACGGTGGCTCCAGCGTTGCAGGCGGTTCTCCCGCGGCCCGTGGGGCTTCAGCCAGCGGGCGCAGAGCATCGGTGTGAGGGTCAGGGAGATCAGCAGCGACACCAGGATCGCCGCCGCCAGGGTGATGGCGAACTCGCGGAACAGCTGGCTGACGATACCGCCCATGAACAGGATCGAAACGAACACCACCACCAGCGAGAGGTTCATGGACAGCAGGGTGAAGCCCACCTCGCGGGTGCCCTTGTAGGCGGCGCGCAGGGGCGTCTCGCCGTCGTCGATGTGGCGGGCGATGTTCTCCAGCACCACGATGGCGTCGTCCACCACCAGGCCGGCGGCGAGGATCAGCGCCATCAGCGAGAGCACGTTGAGGGAGAAGCCGAAGAGGTACATCACGGCGAAGCTGCCCACCAGGGAGATGGGTACCGCCAGGGCCGGGATCATCGAACTGCGCAGGCTGCCGAGGAACAGGAACACCAGCACGATCACCAGCCCCACGGCGATCAGCAGGGTCCGCTCGGCCTCGTGGAGGGTGGCGCGGATCACCGGCGAGCGGTCCATGGCCACGTCCAGCTCGGCGCTGCCCGGCAGCACCGCGCGCAGCGACGGCAGCTGGGCGCGGATACCCTGGGTGGTCTCGATGATGTTGGCGCCGGCCTGGCGGTTGACCACCAGCAGCACCGCCGCCTCATCGTTGAAGAAGCCGCTGTTGTAGCGGTCCTCGACGCTGTCGCGGACCTTGGCCACGTCCTGCAGGCGCACCGCCGCGCCGTCCTGGTAACGGATGATCAGCGGCTCGTAGTCGGCAGCCTTGCGCAACTGGTCGTTGGCCTGCACCTGCCACTGCCGCTGGGCATCCTCGACGAAGCCCTTGGGCCGGCGCTGGTTGCTTTGGGAAATCGTCGTGCGCACCTCGTCCAGGGTGATGCCGTACTGCTCCAGCTGCTTGGGCCGCAGCTCGACCCGCACCGCCGGCAGCGAGCTGCCGCCGATCTGCACCTCGCCGACGCCACTCACCTGGGACAGCTTCTGCGCCACGATGGTGGAAGCCAGGTCGTACAGCTGGCTCTTGTCCAGCACCGAGGAGGTCAGGGACAGCACCATGATCGGCGCCTGGGACGGGTTGACCTTCTTGTAGGTGGGCATGCTGCGCATGCCGCTGGGCAGCAGGTTGCGCGAGGCGTTGATGGCCGCCTGCACGTCCCGGGCGGCGCCGTTGATCTCCCGGTCCAGGTCGAACTGCACGATGATCCGCGTCGAGCCCTGGCTGGTGCGGCTGGTCATCTGGCTGATCCCGGCGATGCTGCCCAGGGCCCGCTCCAGGGGCGTGGCGACGGTGGCAGCCATCACTTCGGGGCTGGCGCCGGGCAGGCTGGCCTGGATGGTGATGGTGGGGAAATCCATCTCCGGCAGCGGCGCCACCGGCATCAGCCGGAAGCTCATGGTGCCCAGCAGGAGGATCGCCAGGCTCATCAGCAGGGTGGCCACCGGACGCGCGATGAACGGCGCGGACAGGTTCACCGCCGGCGCTCCGGGAGGGATACGGGGCGCCGGGTCATGCCGGCACGTCCAGCGGCCGGTGACGGCGCCAGCGGGTGGCCAGGCGGTCGAAGGCCAGGTAGATCACCGGGGTGGTGAACAGCGTCAGCAGCTGGCTGACCAGCAGCCCGCCCACCATCACCAGGCCCAGGGGCTGGCGCAGTTCGGCGCCGGAGCCGCTGGCGAACATCAGCGGCACGGCGCCGAACAGCGCCGCCAGGGTGGTCATCAGGATCGGCCGGAAGCGCAGCAGCGCGGCGCGGTAGATCGCGTCCCGCGGGCTCATGCCCTGGCCCCGCTCCGCCTCCAGGGCGAAGTCGATCATCATGATCGCGTTCTTCTTGACGATGCCGATCAGCAGGATGATGCCGATGATGGCGATCAGCCCCAGGTCGTTGCCCGACAGCAACAGCGCCAGCAACGCCCCCACCGCCGCCGAGGGCAGCGTGGAGAGGATGGTCACCGGGTGCACGTAGCTCTCGTAGAGCACCCCCAGCACGATGTACATGGTGACCACCGCCGCCAGCACCAGCCAGAGGGTGCTGGCCAGGGAAGCGCGGAACGCCTCGGCGGCGCCCTGGAAGCGGGTCTGGACGCCTTCGGGCAGGCCGATGTCGCGCTGTGCCTGCTCGATGATCTCCACCGCCTGGCCGAGGGACACGCCGGGGCTGAGGTTGAACGACAGGGTCACCGCCGGGAACTGGCCGACGTGGTTGATCAGCAGCTGCGCCGGACGCTCCTCGATGCGGGCCAGGCTCGACAGGCGCACCTGCTTGCCGTCGCCGCCGGGTACGTAGAGCTGCTCCAGGGCCTGGGGCCCGAGGCGGCTGCCGGCCTGGGCCTCCAGCACCACCCGGTACTGGCTGGCCTGGGTGAAGATGGTGGAGATCTGCCGCTGGCCGAAGGCGTCGTACAGCGCGTCGGTGAGGGCAGACACGCTGACCCCCAGGCGCGAAGCGGCATCCCGGTCGATCTCCAGGAAGGTCTGCAGGCCCTGGCTCTGCAGGTCGCTGTTGACGTCGGTGAGCTCGGGGTGCTGGCGCAGCGCCTCCACCAGCTTCGGCGTCCAGCTGTCCAGCAGCGCCGAGTCCGGCGACTCCATGGTGAACTGGTACTGGGTGCGGCTGATCCGGTCCTCGATGGTCAGGTCCTGCACCGGCTGCAGGTACAGGCGGATGCCCGGCAGCCGCGCCAGTTCGGGTCGCAGCCGCTCGATCACCTCGGCGGCGCTGGCGTCGCGCTCGCCGTGGGGCTTGAGGTTGATCAGCAGGCGTCCGCTGTTGAGGGTGACGTTGTCGCCGTCCACGCCGATGTAGGAGGTCAGGCTGGCCACTGCCGGGTCGGCGAGGATCACCGAGGCGAGGCTCTGCTGGCGCTCGCTCATGGCGGCGAAGGACACCGACTGCGGCGCCTCGGAGATGCCCTGGATGGTGCCGGTGTCCTGCACCGGGAAGAAGCCCTTGGGCACCACCAGGTAGAGCAACACCGTGAGGCCTAGGGTGGCCAGCGCCACCAGCAGGGTGAACGGCTGGTGCCGCAGCACCCACTCCAGCCAGCGGCCATAGCCCTCCACCAGCCGCTCCAGCCACAGCGGCTGGTGCTCCCGGGCGGTCTCCGGGCGCAGCAGGCGTGCGCACATCATCGGCGTGAGGGTCAGGGACACCACCAGGGAAATCAGGATCGCCACCGCCAGGGTGATGGCGAACTCGCGGAACAGCCGGCCCACCACGTCCTGCATGAACAGCAGCGGGATCAGCACGGCGATCAGGGAGAAGGTCAGGGAGATCAGGGTGAAGCCGATCTGCCGGGCGCCCTTGAGGGCCGCCTGCAGGGGCGTATCGCCCTCCTCCAGGTGGCGGGCGATGTTCTCCAGCATGACGATGGCATCGTCCACCACGAAGCCGGTGGCGATGGTCAGGGCCATCAGGGTCAGGTTGTTCAGGGAGAAGCCGGCCAGGTACATCACGCCGAAGGTGCCGATCAGCGACAGCGGTACGGCGATGGACGGGATCAGGGTGGCGGAGAGCTTGCGCAGGAAGATGAAGGTGACCATCACTACCAGCGCCACCGCGAGGAACAGCTCGTGCTGCACGTCGGTGACCGCCGCGCGGATGGTCTGGGTACGGTCGGTGAGCACCGTCACCTCCAGCCCCGCCGGCAGGCTGGCGCGCAGCTGCGGCAGCAACGCCTGGACCCGCTCCACCACCTCGATGACGTTGGCGCCGGGCTGGCGCTGGACGTTCAGCAGGACCGCCCCGGCGCGATCGGCCCAGGCCGCCAGGCGCTCGTTCTCGGCGCCCGCGACGATGTGGGCGACGTCCTTCAGGCGCAGGGCCGAGCCGTTGCGGTAGGCGAGGATCAGCTCGGCGTATTCCGCCGGGGTCTTCAACTGGTCATTGGCGTCCAGCATCGACACCCGGGTCGGGCCGTCGAAGTTGCCCTTGGGCTGGTTGACGTTGGCCGCGGTGATCAGGGAGCGCACGTCGGCCAGGGACAGGCCGTACGCCGCCAGGGCCTCCGGGTCGGCCTGGATGCGCACCGCCGGGCGCTGGCCGCCGGCGATGCTGACCATGCCCACCCCGGAAATCTGCGAGAGCTTCTGGGCCATGCGGGTGTCGGTGAGGTCGTGCAACTCCGGCAGCGGCAGCGTCGAGGAGGTCACCGCCAGGGTCAGCACCGGAGTATCGGCCGGGTTGACCTTGTTGTACACCGGCGGCGCCGGCAGGTCGTTGGGCAGCAGGTTGGTGGCGGCGTTGATGGCCGCCTGCACTTCCTGCTCGGCCACGTCCAGCTTGATCTCCAGGCTGAAGCGCAGGGTGATCACCGAAGCGCCGCCGGAACTGGACGAGGACATCTGCTGCAGCCCGGGCATCTGCCCGAACTGGCGCTCCAGGGGCGCCGTCACCGCGCTGGTCATGACGTCCGGGCTGGCCCCCGGGTAGAGGGTCATGACCCGGATGGTCGGGTAGTCCACCTGGGGCAGCGCCGCCACCGGCAGCAGCCGGTAGGCGATCAGGCCGGCCAGGAGGATCGCCACCATGGTCAGGGTGGTGGCGACCGGACGCAGGATGAAGACGCGGGAAATGTCCATCAGCCGCCGAGCCCGCCACGGCGGCGCGGCACATGCTGCTGGGTCTCGTCCACCGGGGCCGCCGCCGGTGGCGCGGAGACGCCCTCCACCACTTCCACCTCGGCGCCTTCGCGCAGCCGGTCGGTGCCTTCCATCACTACCCGCTCGCCGGCCTGCAAGCCACTGCGCACCACGGTGTTCTCGCCGTCGCTGGGGCCGGTCTCCAGGGTACGCAACTGCACCTTGTTATCCGCCCCGACCACGTAGACGAAGGTGCCTCGGGCGCCCACCTGCACCGCCGCCGAAGGGATGCGGATGGCGTCGGCCAGCACGTCGGCGCGCAGGTGGATGTTGACGAACTGGTTGGGGAACAGTGCCTCGTCCTGGTTCTCGAAGCGCGCCTTGAACTTCAGGGTGCCGGTGCTGGTGTCGATCTGGTTGTCCAGGCTCTGCAGCACGCCGCTGGCCACTTGCTTGCGATCGCCGCGGTCCCAGGCCTCCACCACCAGGCTGTCGCCGCTGCGGACCCGCTCCAGCACGGCCGGCAGGTCGCCCTCGGGCAGGGTGAAGGCCACGGAGATGGGCTGGGTCTGGGTGATCACCACCAGGGCGGTGCTGTCATTGGCTGCCACCAGGTTGCCCTGGTCCAGCTGGCGCAGGCCGAGGCGCCCAGCGATGGGCGCGCGGATCTGGCTGTACTGCAGGTTCAGCCGGGCATCGGCGACCGACGCCTGGTTGGCCTTGAGGGTGCCCTGGTACTGGCGCAGCAGCGCTTCCTGGGTGTCCAGAGTCTGCTTGGCGATGCTGTCCTCGGCGTACAGGCCCTTGTAGCGGGCCAGGTCGATCTCGGCGTTCTTCAACTGCGCCTGGTTCTGCGCCAGGGTGCCCTCGGCCTGCTGCAGGGCCACCTCATAGGGACGCGGGTCGATTACCGCCAGCAGGTCGCCGGCCTTGACCCGCTGGCCTTCCTCGAAGAGCACCTTGACCAGTTCCCCCGCCACCCGGCTGCGCACGTTGACGGTGTTGAGCGCGGTGACCGTGCCCAGCGCCTTGTAGTAGACCGGGAAGTCTCCCTGGGTGGCGGGCGCAACCCGCACCGGCACCGCGCCGCCGAAATTGCCGAAGCCGGCGCGCCCGCTCGGCCCCGCGGTCTTTTCCTTGGGATGCGGCCAGAACCACCAGGCCAGGGCCACGGCCAGTACCAGCAGAACGACGATCAGCAACCAGCGGCGGGAAAGACGGGAGGAACGCGGACTGGAATCGGACATTGAGAGGGGCATCGCTTCGGGGGGAGCGTGAACGATAAGGATTCCGTTGCGTCAAGCAAAGCCTGACCGGTTGCCTTTACCTACCTTTTACTGACGCCAAGCCTATGACATGGCAGGTAAAAGCCCGGCGGGCGCCGGTTACGCCGAATCGTTGCGAAGTATGTGGGACGACCCGGCGGCGCATCGCGCACCGCCGGGTGGGGCGAAACCGCGGCCGGCTTACTTCAACGCCGCAGCCGCCGCCTCGTAGTTGGGTTCCTCGGCGATCTCCGGGACCAGCTCGCTGTGCAGCACCTTGTCCTGCTCGTCCAGCACCACCACCGCGCGGGCGGCGACGCCGGCCAGCGGGCCGCTGGCCAGGGCCACGCCGTAGTCCTTGAGGAACTGGCTGCCGCGCATGGTGGACAGGTTGACCACGTTCTGCAGCCCTTCGGCACCGCAGAAGCGCGCCTGGGCGAACGGCAGGTCAGCGGAAATGCACAGCACCACGGTGTTGTCGAGCTGGCTGGTGCGGTCGTTGAAGGTGCGCACCGAGGTGGCGCAGGTGGGTGTATCGACGCTGGGGAAGATGTTCAGGACCTTGCGCTTGCCGGCGAACGTGGTCAGCGACACGTCGCTCAGATCGGCCCCCACCAGGGTGAAGGCCGGCGCCTGCTGGCCGGGTTGCGGCAGCTGTCCGTCGACCTGTACCGGGTTGCCTTTCAGAGTCACTTGAGCCATGGATTTCGTCCTTACGGTTGGCGGGTTGAGGGGCCGATTTAAGCACGCCCCGGTGCAAATTGCCCGTTGCCCGGCGGCGGCCGCCCCGGGTCCGCGGGAAAGCGCTCCGCCAGCCAGTCGACGAACACCCGCACCCGCCGCGACAGCTGGCGGTGCCGCGGGTACAGGACGGTCAGCGCCAGGGGCGCTGGCCGGCAGTCCTCCAGCACTTCGCACAGGGTGCCGGCCGCCAGCTGCGCGGCCACATGGTAACGCGGCACCTGGATCAGCCCCAGCCCCGCCTCACAGGCAGCCACGTAGGCGTCTGCGCTGCTCACCGCCACCCGGCTGGGCAGCCGCAGGCAACGCTCGGCGCCGTGCTCCACGAACGCCAGATCGAAACGGCGACCGCTCAGGGCGGACAGGAAATCCACCGCCACGTGCCCCTCCAGTTGCTCGAGCGTCTCGGGGCGGCCATGGCGACGCAGGTAGTCGGCGCTGGCGCAGGTGAGCTGCACCAGGCTGCCCAGGGGCCGCGCCACCAGGCTCTGGTCATGGACGTCGCCGGCCCGCAGCACGCAGTCCACGCCTTCGCGGATCAGGTCCACCGGGCGATCGCTGGCGCCGATCTCCAGCTGGATGCGCGGGTAGCGGGCGCAGAACGCCGGCAGCGCGGGGATCACCAGCAAGCGCCCCAGGGAGGCCGGCAGGTCCACCCGCAGCACGCCCTGGGGGTTGCCCCGGGCGGTGGAAAAGCATGACTCGGCCTCCTCCAGGTCGGCCAGCAGGCGCAGGCAGCGCTCGTAGTAGGCCTGGCCATCCAGGGTGGCCGCCACCTGCCGCGTGGTGCGCTGCAGGAGCTGCACGCCCAGGTGCCCCTCCAGTTGCTTGATCAGCGCGGTGACCGAAGCACGGGACAGCCCGAGGCTGTCCGCCGCCTTGCCGAAGGCGCCCAATTCGACGATGCGCACGAAGACCTGCATGGCCAGCAGACGGTCCATGGCGACGCGCTCCCAGTGGATTATTCGGATTATCCGAATGGTAAATGCGCAGATTGGCGGTTTATCCCGGCTACCGCAATAACCAACAATGGCCGGGTCGAACAACCCACGGAGACCCCGTCCATGAAAACCCGCCGCCTCGGACACAACGGCCCGCTGCTTTCCGCCATCGGCCTCGGCTGCATGGGGATGAGCGACTTCTATGTCGCGGGCCGCGACGACCGCGAGTCCATCGCCACCCTGCACCGCGCCCAGGAGCTGGGGGTGAACCTCCTCGACACCGCCGACATGTATGGCCCCCACACCAACGAAAAACTGCTGGGCGACGCCCTGCGCGGCCGCCGTGAACAGGCGTTCCTGGCCAGCAAGTTCGGCATCCTCCGCGACCCGGCCAACCCCCATCTGCGGGGCGTATGCGGGCGGCCCGACTACGTGCGCCGTGCCCTGGAGGGCAGCCTCCAGCGGCTGCGCACCGATCACCTGGACCTCTACTACCAGCACCGCATCGACCCCGAGGTGCCCATCGAAGACACCGTCGGCGCCCTCGCCGACCTGGTGAAGGAAGGCAAGGTGCGCTACCTGGGCCTGTGCGAAGTGGCGCCCGATACCCTGGAGCGCGCCCACCGCGTCCACCCCATCAGCGCGGTGCAGAGCGAGTACTCGCTGTGGACCCGCGACCCGGAGGAAAACGGCGTGCTCGCCACCTGCCGGCGCCTGGGCATCGGCTTCGTCCCCTATAGCCCCCTGGGGCGCGGCTTCCTCACCGGCGCCCTGAAGAGCCCGGCGGATTTCGCCGAAGACGATTTCCGCCGCTTCAACCCGCGCTTCCAGGGCGAGAACTTCACCCGAAACCTGGCCCTGGTCCACCAGGTGGAACGCCTGGCCCGGGAGAAGGACGTGCTGCCGGCGCAGCTGGCCCTGGCCTGGGTGCTGGCCAAGGGCGAGGACCTGCTGCCGATCCCCGGCACCAAGCGCCGCCGCTACCTGGAAGAGAACGTCGCGGCCGTGGACATCCAACTGAGCGCGGCGGAAGTGGCCTCCCTGGACGCCATCTTCCCGCCCCAGGCAGCAGCGGGCGACCGCTACGGCGCCGAGTCCATGTCGATGCTCAACCGCTGAAGCCGAGGACGGCGACCCGACGTCAATGTGCAGGGTCGGGAGTCCGCGCCGGGCGCCCGGGCAGGCGCTCACGCTGGGGTGCCTGACGGAAGCGGCGCGCCGAGCGGAGCCGAGCGCTGAGCGCACGGACCCGCCGACAGGTGTCGCTTTCAGGGGCTACTGCCGGATCGGCGGTAGCCGCCCGGTGGCCCTGCCGGCGAGCGCATCGGCCTTCTCATGCGCCCGGCCGGCCCTCAGAAATCGCGCTTGTAGAACAGGTCCAGGGAGCTGGCCAGGCCACTGGCGGCCTCCAGGTAGAGCCGCTTGGTCAGCTCGTAGCGCACCGCCACCACGCTGGAGGATTCCTGCATGCCGAGGCTGTAGCGCACCGTCAGGCGGTCGGAGAGCCGGCCGCTGGCGCCCTCGTCGTCCAGCTGGAAGTCCTTGATGCCGAGCCGCTGGGCCAGCTCGCCGGTGATCGGCGCGCTGCCCGACAGGCCCATGGCCAGGGCGGCCTGGCCCAGGGCGTTGTTGTCGCTGCCGCTGTTCATCGGCCGCCCCAGCACCAGGTAGGACAAGGCCTGTTCCTGGCTCATGGCCGGGGTGGAGAACACCTCGGTGGTGGGTCCGTCGGCGCGGCCGGTAAGGCGCACGCCAGCGGTCACGTCGCCCACCTGGCGCACCGCTTCCACGTCCAGGTAGGGCTGGTCCAGCGGGCCGGTGAACAGCAACCGCGCCCGCTTCAGGTCCAGACGCTGGCCATAGGCCCGGTAGCGGCCGTTCTTCAGGGTCAGCTCGCCATGACCGGTGAGGTTGTCGCCCACCTGCAGGCGCCCGGCCAGGTCAGCGTTGAGCCCGAAACCGGAGAACTTCAGGCGGTCCTCGCCCACCACCACGGTCACGTCCATGGCCAGTTGCGGCCCGCGCTGCTCCACGGGCGCCGCGCCCACCACCTGGGCATCGCCGGAGACCCGCACCGCCTGGGGCGGCAGTGACTTCACGGTGATGCTGCCCCGCGGTATCGCCACCTGGCCGCCCAGGACCAGGCGCCCGTCGGCCAGGCGTACCCGCAGGTCCGGGGCCACTTCCAGGTCCGCATAGGGCTCCACCTGCACCGGCAGGCGCGTGCCGCGCAGGGCGATGTCCACCGTGGGCGCCGCGCCCCAGCCAACGTTGCCGGAGACCGACGCCTGGCCCTGGCCGGCGTGCCAGCCGCCGCTGAGGGTGGCCTGCTCGCCGACGATGTGGGCGTTGAGGGTCAGGCCCTCCAGCCGGGTCGGCAGGGCATCGCCCGCCACCCGCCCATCCCGCAGGTTGAGGTCGCCGTCCACCCGGGGCGCCAGCAGCGTGCCGCCCAGGGTGCCGCTGCCGTCCAGGTGGCCTTCCAGGGTTTCCGCATCGGGCACGAAGGGGCGCGCCACGGCGAGGTCAAGGCCCGACAGGCTGAAACGCCCGGTCAGTGGCTTGTCCTGGGGCCGCGGGTCGATCTGCGCCTCCAGGGTCAGCGCGCCCAGGGTCGGTCCGCCGAGGCGACCGCCGGCGAAGTTCAGCTGCAGGTCGACCCGCTGGGGTTGCAGGTGGCTGTCCAGGCTCAGGCGCTGGTAGGGGAAGTCCACCCAGCCCTGGTCGTCCTTCAGGCGCAGAGTACCGGGCCCGGCATCCAGG
This sequence comes from Pseudomonas mangiferae, assembly GCF_007109405.1. Lineage (GTDB taxonomy): Bacteria > Pseudomonadota > Gammaproteobacteria > Pseudomonadales > Pseudomonadaceae > Pseudomonas_T > Pseudomonas_T mangiferae. The sequence goes on along the minus strand of NZ_VJOY01000014.1, from coordinate 46,038 downwards.
CTGACGTGGCCCTGGGGACCGGCCTTGGGCAGGGCCAGGTCCAAGTCGCCGCTCAGGGTGCCGCGCCAGGCCAGGTCGGGCGGCAGCCAGCGGGCCAGGCTGTCCAGAGGGAAGTCCCGCAGGCGGTAGCTGAGCTGCGGCTCGGGCGCCAGGCGCTGTTCGCCGGCGCATAGGCTGGCGGCGCCGGACGCCCAGCAGTGGGCGCCGAAGGTAACGCGGCCATCGGCGAAGCGGCGCAATGGCGCCGGCTCGCGCAGCCGCCAGGTCTGCCCGGCACCGCTCACTTCACCGCGGGCCAGGCGGCCGTTCCAGGCATCGCCGTCGCGGCGGCCGTCGAGGCCAACGTTCAGCACCAGACTCGGGCCGTTGAGGGCCAGGTCCAGTTGCTGCTGGCGGGCGTCCCCTTGCAGGCGCGCGGTGAGGTCCCCTAGGGCCGTCTCGCCGGCCGCCAGGGCACGGGCGTCCACTTGCAGCTGGCCGCGCTGGCGGGCGTCCAGTTCGCCGCGCACGGCCAGGCGTTGCAGGCGCAGGTCGCCCTGGGCCAGGCCCTGGCCGTCCAGGCTCAGCCGCCCCTGAGGGGCGTCGAGGCTGCCGGCCAGGTCGAGGCGCCCGCTGGCGCGACCGGCAAGACCGGGCCAGAGCTGGCCCAGCCGCTCCAGGGCGATGTCGAGCCGCCCCGACAGCTGCGGGTCGAGGGCGCCGCTGCCACTGATGCGGTTGCCCCCCAGCCGCGCCAGCAGGTCGTCCACGCGCCAGCGGCGGTCCTCGCCGGCGGCCCGCAGCCGCAGGCCGGCCGGCTGATTGCGCAGGCGCCCCTGGACATCCAGGTCCGCCTGCAAGGCCAGGGCGCCATCGGCGTAGCGGCCTTTACTGTTCAGCGGGCCGGCCAGCCGGCCCGGCAGCTCGGCGACCCAGTAGGCCGGGTCGACATCCTGGAGGGCCAAGGCCGCATCCCAGTCGATGGCGTCGGCGAAGCCCAGGTGCAGGCGCCCCTGCACGCGCCCCTGGCCGGCCACCAGGCGCAGGTCGTCCAGGCTGACCTGGCCCAGGTCGCCGCTGACCGGGCTGGCCAGGCTGAACGGCCCGGCCGGCCCCTGCAGCTCCCCTTGGAAGCGGCCGTTGTAGGCCTCGCCGGCGTAGTGCAGGTCCGCCTGGAGCCGGCGCACGCTCACCGGCGGTTCATCCACCTGGGGATACAAGCGCCGCCAGGGGAAGTCCTGCCAGTCCAGGTGGGTGTCGGCGGCCAGGCCGTCCTGCCAGTCCAGGCGGCCCTTGAGCCCGACCCGCCGCTGGGCATCCGCCGCCAGTTCGAGGCGGGCGATGTCCGCCCCCTGGGTGGTGACCCGACCCTGCAGGCCGAGGGCCACCGGGCCACCCTCCCCCGGCAGGTTCGCCTGGCCCTGGACCTGATAGCCCTGCTCCAGATCGCCCCGGGCCTCGAGGGTCAGGCCCTGCAGGCGCAAGGTATCCGGCAGGGTCTCGACGGCCTTGAAATCCTCGGCGCTCAGGCGCAGCTCCGCCGGCAGGTGCTCGGCCAGGGGCTGCAGCGAACCCTCCAGGCGCGCCGCCAAATAGCCGCGGCTGTCCGCCCGCAGCGCCACGCGGTCCCGCAGGTTGCCGTCGGCCTCCAGCGCCACGTGCCAAGGCTTGCCGTCCACCGCCGGCAGGGTCAGCGCCCCCCGGGCCTGCATCGGCCAGTCGCCGCGGGGGCTGATGTGGCCGCTCAGTTCCAGGGCCAGGTCGTCCCGCTGCAGGCCGAGACGCTCGATTTGCAGCCCATCGGCGCGCCAGGCGGCGCTCAGGTGCAGGTCGCTGAAGGCGTCCTGGTCGTCCAGGCGGAAGCGCTCGACGCGCACCGTGCCCAACTCCAGCTCCAGGGGCAGGCGCAGGTCCGGCAGGCTGGGCGGACCGGACGACGGCGCCTGGTCGGGAGGCAGCGCCAGCGTCACCGCCGGGGTGACCAGGCGATCGATGCACAGGGTCGCGCGCAGCAGGCAGGACGGCCGCCAGGCCATCTCCGGCGCCTGCACCTGCAGGTGGCTGCCGTCGTCGCCGCGCCACGCCAGCGCGGCCGCCTGCCAATGGCCGCCCAGGCGGCCCTGGAACTCGTCCACCGTCAGCCCCGGCACCCGCGCCAGCAGCCAGCGGCTACCGGCTTCGGTGCCCAGCAGCAGGCCCAGGGCGAGCGCCACCGCCAGCAGCAGGGCCAGCAGGCCGAGGCCGGCGATCTTCAGGCCGCGCCTCATAGCTCCGGCCCCATGGAGAAGTGCAGGCGCACCCCGCCCGGATCATCCAGGGCATGGGCCAGGTCGAGGCGCAGCGGCCCGACCGGCGAGACCCAGCGCACGCCGAAGCCGATGCCGGTCTTGAGCCGGTCGTCGAGGCCGTTCACCGCGTTGCCGCGGTCGACGAAGCCGGCCAGGCGCCAACGCTCGGCGATGCGGTACTGGTACTCGGCGCTGCCGGCCGCCAGGTAGCGGCCGCCGACCCGGTTGCCATGACGGTCCCGGGGCGCCAGGGTCTGGTAGTCGTAGCCGCGCACGCTCTGGTCGCCGCCGGCGAAGAAGCGCAGGGAGGGCGGGATGACGGCGAAGTCGTCGGTGGCGATGCCACCCACCTGCACCCGACCCAGCAGCCGGTGGGACCCGCCAAGGGTGACCAGGCCCTTGGCCAGGGCGCTGGCGCGCAGCATGTCGGCATCGGAGCCCAACTCGCGCTTGGCGCCACTGACCTCGGCCTGCAGGCGGTAGCCGCGACTGGGGTCGAGGGCCGAATCGCTGCGCAGGAAGGTGTAGCCCAGGCCCGGCATGAGGAAGGTGCTCTGCCCGTCCGGGCTGCCGTCGCCGTAGTCGTAGTCCTCCTGCTCCCAGCGCAGGAACACCACCCGCTGCAATTCCTCGCTCAGCTTGGTCTGCCACTGGGCAGCCAGGGTCAGGCGCCCGCTTTCCACGTCCACCAGCTCCTCGTGCTGATAGCCGGCGGTGAAGCGCAGGCTGTCGGTGAGGGGCGGGTCGAGGGGAATCTGGTACCAGGCGGCGATGCTCTGCTGGACCGCGGACACCTGGGTCTCCTCTCCCAGGCTGTGGCCCTTGGCGTTGACCCAGTGGCGCGTCCAGTCCAGGCGCGCGCGGGGACCGACGTCGGTGGAGTAGCCGAGCCCCAGGCCCAGGGTGCGCGGCTTCACCGGGGCCAGCTGGACCTGCACCGGGATCGCCCGGTCGAGGGCGGTGGCCGGCAGCGCATCGATCCGCACCTCGTCGAAATAGCCGCTCTCGCGCAGGTTCTGGTTGAGCTTGGCCACCAGGTCGGCGTCGTAAGAGGCGCCCTCCGCGAACGGCACCATGCGCGCCAGCAGCGCCGGCTCGAAGGGGTTGTCGCCCTTGAACGCCACCGGTCCGAAGCGGTAGCGCGGGCCGCTGTCATAGACCAGCTCGATGTCGGCGCTGTCGGTCTGCGGGTCGATGCGCAGTTGCTGGCGGGTGAAGCGACCGTCGAAGAAGCCGTAGCGCAGGGCCTGGCTCTGGATCAGCTTCTTGGCGTTCTCGTAGACCCCGTGGTCCAGCTGAGCGCCGGGCGCCAGGTCCTTGCCGTCCGGCACCTGAAAGGCCTTGAGCGCGGCGGCCTCGCCTTCAACTCGCACCGTCACTTGGCGCAGGTGCACCGGCTCGCCGGGCCAGACGTCCAGGTGCAGCACCGGCGGCGGCCCGGCGTCCACCCGGCTCTCGACCCGCACGTGGTAGTAGCCCAGGGCCTGGGCAGCCAGCTCGGCCTGGTGCTCGGCGCTGCGCCGGTAGCGTTGCAGGGCGTTCTCGTCCCGCTCGCCGAGGCTGCCTATATAGGCCTCGATGTTGGCCTTGAGGGCCGCCTGGGCGTCGGGACCACGCAGCGGCAGGTGCTTCAGGGGGTGGACGCCGGACGCCGACGCCTGGCCGGCCTTCCCGCCGGCAGGGTCAAGGGTCACGTCGAGCAGGGCCTGGGCGACGCTCCGGTCGCTGGCGCATAACAGGCCGCACAGGAGCAGGCGGCGAAATCCTGGGGGAAAACTCATGGGCCGGGATGCTACCACGGCGCTCCGCCGGCTCGCGCCGGCCTGTCAGCCGCTGGCCTGCAGCGCCAGGCGCGGGTTGGGGTGGAACAGCACGTGCTGACGGATCGGGCCGATGGCCACCTCGCCGATCTCCTCGTAGCCCAGGCGCTGGTAGAAATCCAGGTAGTGAGGGTTGCCGGTGTCGATGACCATGCCATGGGAGCCGTCGTCCTGGGCGCACCAGTCATGCAGCGCCTGGAGCAACTGCCCGCCCACGCCGTGCCCCTGGAAACGCGGATGGACCCCTAGCAGCGGCAGCACGTGGTACGGCCCCGGCGGCAAGCAGGCCAGCACCGCGTCGTGATAGGCCAGGTAGCGCTGGGTGCAGCGGAAGCCGGTGCTGAATACCATGCGCATGCGCCACAGCCAGCTCTCGGTGATCTCCAGGCGCCGCTGGGGCGGCGCGATCAGCGCCAGCCCGGCGAGGCGGTCGTCGATCAGCACGCCGATGGCCGGTAGTTCCTCGAGGAAGTGCTGCTGCACCAATTCGCGCACGCTGGCCCGCACCCGATGGTCGTACCCCGGGCGTTCGGCTTCGAACAGGTAGGCGAAGGTAGGTTCGTGACGGTAGGCGTGGTACAGCAGGGAGCGCGCTTCGCGGGCGTAACCGCCATCGAGCAGGTGCACCTGGAGGACTGGGTCGGACATCGGGCTGACCTCTTTTTCTCGTCGGAGGGGGCCTGGCGAGGGTTCGCGCGGAGTGGCCCGCGGGTCCTCTGGATTGAAGCTAGCACGCGCCTCGTGGGGTCGCCAGGCACGCGAGCGATGGGCTAGCATCGCCCCTTTTCCTGTCCCCGGCGGTTCCCCATGAAGATCGTGTCCTTCAACATCAACGGCCTGCGCGCCCGCCCCCACCAGTTGGCGGCGCTGATCGAGAAACACCAGCCGGACGTGATCGGCCTGCAGGAAACCAAGGTCTCCGACGAGCAGTTCCCCCTGGCGGACATCGAGGCGCTCGGCTACCAGGCCCACTTCCACGGCCAGAAAGGCCACTACGGCGTGGCACTGCTGTCGCGCCAGGCGCCCCTGGAACTGCACAAGGGCTTCCCCAACGATGGCGAAGACGCCCAGCGACGCTTCATCTGGGGCGTCTACGCCGACGCCGCCGGCCAGCCGGTGACCGTGATGAACGGCTACTTCCCCCAGGGCGAAAGCCGTGTCCACCCGACCAAGTTCCCCGCCAAGGAGCGCTTCTACGCCGACCTGCAGGCGCTGCTGGAGAGCCGTTTCCAGCCCGCCCACGCGCTGGTGGTGATGGGCGACCTGAACATCTCCCCCGAGGACTGCGACATCGGCATCGGCGAGGAGAACCGCAAGCGCTGGCTGAAGGCCGGCAAGTGCAGCTTCCTGCCGGAGGAACGGGACTGGTTGCAACGCCTGAAGGGCTGGGGCCTGCTGGACAGCTTCCGCCACCTGAACCCAGAGGTGAACGATCGCTTCAGCTGGTTCGACTACCGCAGCCGCGGCTTCGAGGACGAGCCCAAGCGTGGCCTGCGGATCGACGCGATCCTGGCCAGCCACGGCCTGGGTGAGCGGATCGCCGAGGCCGGGGTGGACTACGAGTTGCGCGGCATGGAAAAACCGTCGGACCACGCGCCGATCTGGCTGCGCCTGCACTGAGCCCGCGCGCACGGCGGCGCCCGTCCGACGCGCCGCTGTCACATGCCTGTCATCCCCCTGGCCTACCCTGCGCGGCACTTTCTCCCCGCCACGCCAGCCAGGTGCCAGCAGTATGTCGAGCGCCCCTTTCCTTCGAGCCCGCGGCTCGCGCCGCCGGCTGATTCCCTGGATCGCCTGCCTGCTGCTGCCGCGGCTCCTGCTGGCGACGCCGTTGCCGATCCCTTCGAACGATGCGCCGGTGCTGCGCATCCAGGGCTCCAACACCATCGGCGCGCACCTGGGGCCGGCCCTGGTGGCCGGCCTGCTCAAGGCCGAGGGCCTGGCGAACGTGCGCATCGAGTCCGCCGGGGAGAACGAATGGCGCGTCAGCGGCCGTGACGGCCAGGGCCACACGGCCTGGGTGCGACTGGCCGCCCATGGCTCCGGTACCGGCTTCGTCGCCCTGCGGGACGGCAGCGCCGAGGTGGCGGCCTCCTCGCGCCCGGTCAAGGACGACGAGGTGGCGGCCCTCGCCGGCCAGGGCGAACTGCGTGGGGAGCGCGCCGAGCAGGTGATCGCCATCGATGGCCTGGCCATCATCGTCCACCCCGGCAACCCGCTGGCGTCCCTGGACAGCGAGCACCTGGCCAAGCTATTCGCCGGCGAAGCGAAGACCTGGGAGGAGATAGGCGGACGCGGCGGCGCCGTGCACCTGTACGCCCGGGACGATCGCTCGGGGACTTATGACACCTTCAAGGAGCTGGTCCTGGCCGCCCATGGCAAGGGCCTGGCAGCCAGCGCGCGGCGCTTCGAATCCAGCGACCAGTTGGCCGCGGAGGTGGCCCGCGATCCCCAGGGCATCGGTTTCGTCGGGCTGCCCTCGGTGGGCGCCGCGCGGGCCCTGGCCCTGGCCGACGGCGCGTCCCGGGCCATGCCGCCGAGCATTGCGCTGATCGCCACCGAGGATTACCCCCTGGCCCGGCGCCTGTACCTCTACCTCACGCCCGGCGAGGCCAACCCCTGGGCCCAGGCCTTGGTGAATTTCGCCCAGAGCCCGGCGGGACAGGCCATCGTCGCCGAGAGCGGCTTCGTCGCCCAGACCGTGCAGGTCATCGACGCCGCCATCGACCCGGGAATGCCGGGGGACTACCGCCGCCTGGCCGCCGAGGCGAAGCGGTTGAGCGTCAACTTCCGCTTCCAGGAAGGCAGCGCGACCCTGGACACCAAGGCCCGCCAGGACATCCGCCGCCTGGTGGACTATCTCGCCGCCGAGGGCAATGGCCATGCCGTCACCCTGGTGGGTTTCGGCGACGCCAAGGCCGACCCGCAGCGCACCGCCCTGCTGTCGAAGCTGCGGGCCATGGCGGTCCGCCGGGAGCTGGCCAAGGCCGGGGTGGTCCCCGAGGACGTGATCGGCCTGGGGGACGCGCTGCCGGTGGCCGCCAACGACGAGGCCGGGCGCCTGCGCAACCGCCGGGTGGAAGTCTGGGTGCGATGATCGCCCTGCCTCGGGAACGCTGACTTCGCGGCAGGCAGAAGGCGCTGTCGGACGAACGTCCGGGCGTTGGTGGCCGAACGGCCTCGACTGGCCGGCCGGTGGAAGTAGGAACGTCGCCGGACAACGGAGTCCTGACCGCGCCCTCGCCTGAGCCAACGTGCTTATCGCGCACTATTCCGCTCAACTCTCCATTGCCGTATCGAAGGGCTTCACCGGCCGCGCGTTTCAGCGCCCAGGACGATTTGCCAGGTCGACTGCCACGCCTCGCCACGACCACACACAGAACCAGCAGACGCAGCTGGATACCTTTCAGGACCACCTGAAACCACGCGGTCACGCTGAAACGATTCTTTTCGGGTCATCCATCACATTTCGGCAGGATCGTGCTGACTTTTTCCCTCCAGCCCTTACTATTCGCGCCCTCATTTTTCACTGGATTCCCCCGATGACTCGTTTTCCCGGCACCGTCGCCCGGACGGCCGGCTTGTTTGTGCTTTGCATGCTCGCCTCGCTCCGCCCCGCTCACGCCGCCCTTCCCGTTTCCGCCGGCACCCAGCCGGTCCTGCGCATCGAAGGCTCCAACACCATCGACGATGTCCTGGCACCGGCCCTGGTAAAAGCTCTGATGCAACGCGAAGGCTTCCAGGCGCCCCAGGAAGAGACCAGCGCCGATGGCCTGGTGAAGCGCATCACCGGCAAGAACGCCCAGGGCCAGCCGGTGATCGTCGAGATCGCCGCCAAGGGCTCGGCCAGCGGCTTCGCCGCCCTGCAGGCCAATACCGCGCAACTGGTGGCCTCGGCGCGTCCCATCGCCGCCAGCGAGGCGACCCTGCTCAAGGACCTGGGCGATATGCACGCCGACGGTGCCGAACAGGTGATCGCCCTGGATGCCCTGGCGGTGGTGGTGCACCCCAGCAACCCGCTGCAGCGCATTTCCCCGCAGCAACTGGCCGCGGTGTTCGCCGGCGAGATCAAGACCTGGGAAGAACTTGGCAGCCACGGCGGCCCCATCACCCTGTACGCCATGGCCAATGAGTCCGGCAGCCACCAGGAATTCGTCGAATCGGTGCTGGCGCCCCAGGGCAAGGCCCTGGCGACCACTGCCAACCAGGCCGCCACCAGCGCCAAGCTGGCCGAAGCGGTGGGCCTGACGCCCCAGGCCATCGGTTTCGTCGGCATGGCCTATGCGGACAAGCTCAAGGCCCTGGCCATCGGCGACAACGGCGCGGCGGCCATCGCCCCCAGCCCCGCCAGCGTGCGCAGCGAGGACTACCCGCTGACCCGCCGCCTGTACTTCTATGCCCGCCCCCACACCAGCGACCCCTGGGCCCATGGCCTGCTGGAGTTCGCCCAGAGCGCCGAGGGCCAGGCCCTGGTGGCGCAGAACGGCTTCGTCGCCCAGACCATCGAGGCCGTGGCGGTAGCGCCGGCGGACGGCATGCCCGACGCCTACAAGGCGCTCGCCGGCGGTGCCCACAAGCTGTCCATCAACCTGCGTTTCAAGGAAGACAGCGCCAAGCTGGACAGCAAGTCGGAGCAGGACCTGCCACGGGTCATCGACTACCTGAAGCGTCAGAACAAGTTGGCCAAGCAGGTGGTGCTGGTGGGCTTCGGCGATGCCAAGGCCGACCCGGCGCGCACCGCGCTGCTGTCGAAGCTGCGCGCCATGGCCGTGAGCCGGCAGTTGGGCAAGGCCGGCGTGAGCGTGCGCGACGTACTGTCCCTGGGCGATGCGCTGCCGGTGGCCGGCAACGACAGCGAGGCAGGCCGGCTGAAGAATCGCCGGGTGGAAATCTGGGTCTACTGACCCTGCTCCGGGCGGGGGCCTGAACTCTTCCCGAAGCGGCGTAGTCAGTGGAACGTTCGCCACTGCCGCTCGGGAGCCGCATGACCGCCGCCTTCGCCTTCCTCGCCACCCCGTTCCTCGGCACGCCGCTGGGGTTCTGGCTGATCTTTGTGGCGGTGGTCCTGGTGTTGCTGGTGCTGGACCTGGGGGTCCTGCACCGCCACCAGCGCGAGATCGGCATGCGCGAAAGCCTGCTGATGTACGCGGCCTACTTCGCCGTGGGCCTGCTGTTCGGCGCCTGGGTCTGGTACGAGATGGGCGCGCACCCCGCCCTGGAGTTCTACACCGGGTTCCTGGTGGAACAGTCGTTGTCCATGGACAACGTGTTCGTCATGGCGATGATCTTCGGCTTCCTTAGCATCCCGCGCCGCCACCAGCACCGCGTGCTGTTCTGGGGCATCCTCGGGGTGGTGGTGCTACGGGCGCTGATGATCGGCTTCGGTACCCTGCTGGTACAGCGCTTCGACTGGGTGCTGTATCTCTTCGGGCTGTTCCTGCTAGTGAGCGGCGTGCGCATGCTGTTCAGCCGCGAGGACGACCCGGCGGACCTGTCGCGGAACCGCGTGCTGGCCTTCCTGCGCCGGCGCCTGCGGGTGACCGAGACCCTTCATGGCGGGCGCTTCTTCATCCGCCAGCCGCGCCATGGCCACCATCGGCTGCACGCCACCCCGCTGTTCCTCGCCCTGGTGCTGATCGAGCTGGCCGACCTGGTGTTCGCCGTGGACAGCGTGCCGGCGGTGTTCTCCATCACCCAGGACCCCTTCATCGTCTACACCTCGAACATCTTCGCCATCCTCGGCTTACGCTCGCTGTATTTCGCCCTGGCGGCGCTGATGCACCGCTTCGTCTACCTCAAGTACGCCCTGGCCCTGGTGCTGCTGTGCATCGGCCTCAAGATCATGCTGCACGACCTCTACCCGGTTTCCCCGGGCGTTTCCCTTGGCGTAACCTTCGCACTGCTGAGCGGCGGGGTGCTGGCGTCCTGGCTGAGGACCCGCGGGAGCCCGCCGGCGAACTGACAGGAGCGCGTCGTGCAGGCTGTACGCATCGAGTACCGGGAGCAGGACGGCGAGGCCTACTGGCAAGTGACCCTGGGTCGGCGCGCCCTCCGCTTTCACGACGAAGCGGCGGCCCGGGGATTCGCCGCCCAACTGCACATGCGCCTGGACTGGCTGAAAGCCCAGGCCGCCCTCCACGAAAGCGATGAGGAATCCCAGCCGTCCTAGGCGCTGGACAGCAGGCGCGCAGGGCACGCGACGCCGTGCGGTGGGGAGCAAAGAAGGAAGCCGATCCGCTGCGATATCGGCCTTGGAAGGATGGCGCGGACGCAGCCCAGGCCGCGTCCGCGAGGGGCGTCAGTCCAGGCGGACCAGCACGCGGCCTACCAGCTTGCCGGCGAGGATTTGCTTGATGGCGTCGGGCAGCTGTTCCAGCGTCACTTCGTGCGCCAGGGTTTCCAGGTTGTCCAGCTTCCATTGCAGGGACAGGCGGTCCCACATGGACGCCTTGACCACCAGGGGCAGCTCCACGGAATCCACCCCCAGCAGGTTCACCCCGCGCAGGATGAACGGCAACACGCTGGCCTTGAACTCGGCGCCGGCGGTGAGCCCGCAGCAGGCGACGCTGGCGCCGTACTTCAACGACTTCACCACGTTGAACAGAATGTCGCCGCCCACCGTGTCCACCGCACCGGCCCACTGCTCCTTGAGCAGCGGCTTGCCGACGCCGTCGGCAGCGGTGGCCCGGTCGAGGATCTGGCTGGCACCGAGCCGGTGCAGGTATTCCGCCTGCTCCAGCTTGCCGGTGGCCGCCGCTACGGTGTAGCCCAGGCGCGCCAGCAGGGCGACGGCGATGCTGCCGACGCCGCCGCTGGCACCGGTGACCAGTACCGGGCCGGCGCTGGCGTCGATGCCCGCCCGCTCCAGCTTGTCGACACACAGGCCGGCGGTGAGGCCGGCAGTCCCCAGCAGCATGGATTCCCGCAGGCTGAGGCCCTTGGGTCGCTTCATCACCCAGGCCGCCGGCACGCGGATGTACTGGCCGAACCCGCCCGGGGTGTTCATGCCCAGGTCGTAGCCGGTGACGATCACCTCGTCCCCGGCGGCGAATTCGCTGACCGCGGACTCGGCCACCACGCCGGCGGCGTCGATGCCCGGGGTATGGGGGTACTGGCGGGTCACGCCGCGGTTGCCGTTGGCGGACAACGCGTCCTTGTAGTTCAGCGAGGAATACTGCACGCGGATCAGCACGTCGCCCGCCGGCAGCTCATCGATGCCCAGCTCGACGATCGCCTGTTCGAATACCCCGTGGGGGGCTTCGGTGACCCGAAGCGCCTTGAATCTGCTCATTGATCCTCCTTACTGCCAGAAACGCTGTTGGTTGAGGCGGGTCAGCCCGGTCAGCAGCAGACGGTCCATCGCCATCCCGGCCGCCAGCCCGACGCGTTCCTGCAGACTCTTCTTCTCGACATAGTGCACCTGGAACAGTTCAGCATCCCTGGCGCGCTCCGCCAGGTACTCGTCGCTGGTCTTGAGCTCGTCCACCAGTTGCTTGCCCAGGGCCGACAGGCCCAACCAGATCTCGCCGGTGGCCACTTCGTCGATGGACAGCTGCGGGCGGTAGCGGGCGACGAAGTTCTTGAACAGCTCGTGGGTGATGTCCAGGTCTTCCTGGAATTTCTCCCGGCCCTTCTCGGTGTTCTCGCCGAACACCGTCAGGGTGCGCTTGTATTCGCCGGCAGTGAGCATCTCGTAGTCGATGTCGTGCTTCTTCAGCAGGCGGTGCAGGTTGGGCAACTGGGCCACCACGCCGATGGAGCCGAGGATGGCGAACGGGGTGGAGAGGATCTTCTCGCCAATGCAGGCCATCATGTAGCCGCCGCTGGCGGCCACCTTGTCCACGCACACGGTGAGGGGCACGCCGGCCTGGCGGATGCGCACCAGCTGGGAGGCGGCGAGGCCATAGCCGTGGACCATGCCGCCGCCGCTTTCCAGGCGAAGCACCACCTCGTCCTGGGGAGTGGCCATGGTCAGCACCGCGGTGACTTCGTGGCGCAGGCTTTCCACGGCGGAGGCCTTGATGTCGCCATCGAAGTCCAGCACGTAGACCCGCGGCTTCTGCTCGCCGCTCTTGCGCGCCTGCTTGGCGGCCTTCGCCTCGGCCTTGCGCAGCCCCTTCAGGCGCTCCTTGTCCAGCAGCGAGGTCTCCAGGCGCTCCCGCAGGCCTTTGTAGAAATCGTTCAGCTTGTGCACCTGGAGCTGGCCGCCGCCCCGACGCCCTCGTCCCCGAATGGCGGCCACGCACAGCAGGACCGCCAGGATGGCCAGAACCACGGTCACGGTCTTGGCCAGGAAACTCGCATAATCGGCAAGAAACTCCACGCACATCTCCTCGTACGCCCGGCCCCGATGGCCGCGAACGGCTGATGGGCAAGCATACCGGCGTCCCCCGGCGCCGGCCAGTTAACGCCTGCGCAGGGCGACGGCGGCCATTCAAACAAGCGTATGTTTTTCCGTTGACAGTCGCCCCGCCCTGCCCCTACCCTTGCCGAACCTCCACCCGACCGGACGCTGGGACGTGGGCAGCATCTACCTGATACGACATGGCCAGGCCTCCTTCGGCGCCGACGACTACGACGTGCTGTCGACGACCGGCATCCGCCAGGCGGAAGTCCTCGGGGAGCACCTGGCACGGCTCGGCGTGCGCCTGGACCGCTGCGTCGCCGGCGACCTGCGCCGCCAGCAGGACACCGCTCGCGCCGCCCTCGGCCGCCTCGAAGCGGCCGGCCTGCCCCGCCCCGATCTGGCAATCGACCCAGCCTTCGACGAATTCGAAGCCGACGAAGTGATCCGCGCCCACCTGCCGGACCTGCTGCAGGTCGAGCCCGAGGCCCTGCACATCCTGCGCAACGCCGGCGAGCACCGCGCCGAATTCCAGCGGCTGTTCTCGCTGATGATTGGTCGCTGGGTCTCCGGTGAACACGAAAAGGACGGCCTCATCAGTTGGCAGGCCTTCCGCTCCCGCGTCGAGGCCGGCCTGCAACGCCTGCTGGACGGCGCCGGCGAGAAGGAGCGCATCGCCGTCTTCACCTCCGGCGGCACCATCACCGCCCTCTTGCAGTCCATTGTCGGCATGCCGGCGATCAAGGCGTTCGAGCTGAACTGGCAGATCGTCAACACCTCGCTGAGCGTGCTGAAATTCCGCAAGGGCGAAGTATCCCTGGCTTCCTTCAACAGTCATGTGCACCTGGAGCTGTTGAAGATGCCCGAGCTCATCACCTACCGCTGAGCGAAGGCCCATCGCGCGACCGGATCGGTCGCCAGACAAAACCGAAAACGAAGGATAGAACCCATGAGCACCGCTGATATCGTCAAAAGCATGCAGTCCAAGTTCAACGCCAGCGCCGCTGCCGGTCTGGACCTGGTCTTCCAGTTCAACATCGAAGACGGCGAAAACCACTACCTGGTCGTCAAGGACGGTACCTGCGACGTTCAGCAAGGCGATGCGCCCAACCCCAACGTCACCCTGATCATGGACAGCGAAACCCTCAAGGGCATCACCAGCGGCGAAACCGACGGCATGCAGGCCTTCATGGCCGGCAAGCTGCGCGCCGAAGGCGACATGATGCTGGCGATGAAGCTGAGCGAACTGTTCCCGGTCTGATCCCGGCGCGGTTCACCCGAAAACCGGAGTCCTCGACTCCGGTTTTTTTTCGGCCACGTGTCGCGGATCAGGCGATTTGATCGTCGGGCAACACGCTGGTCTATAACGATCCGACGCGCCTTGTGGCGTTCCCATCCGAGACATTAGATTAGCCAATAGTCTCGGGAACCCATCATAAGCAGAAGGGATAGGCATGACGCTCACCGACCAGTCCACGCGGATTCGCGAAGGCGAAGAACTCGACCCCGCCCTCATCGACCCGTACCTCAAGGCGCGCATCCCCGGCCTGCAGGGTACGCCGCGCATCAGCCAGTTCCCGGGCGGCGCGTCCAACCTGACCTACCTGATCGAGTACCCGCAGCAGGAGTTCGTCCTGCGCCGCCCGCCGTTCGGCCACAAGACCAAGTCCGCCCACGACATGGGCCGCGAGTTCCGCATCCTCAACCAGCTCAACGCCGGTTTCCCGTACTGCCCCAAGGCCTATGTGCATTGCACCGATGAATCGGTGATCGGGGCGGAGTTCTACGTCATGGAACGGGTTCGCGGGATCATCCTACGGGCCGACCTGCCGACCGGCATGAGCCTCGACGAACAGCAGGCCCGCACCCTCTGCCACAGCTTCATCGACAAGCTGGTGGAGCTGCACAGCGTGGACTACGAGGCCTGTGGCCTGGCCGACCTGGGCCGCCCGGACGGCTACGTGAAGCGCCAGGTGGAAGGCTGGTGCGACCGCTACGAGAAGGCCGCGACCCCGGATGCCCCCGGCTGGGAGGCGGTGAAGACCTGGTTGCGGGAGAAGCAGCCGGCCGACCATGGGAAGCCGGCGATCATCCACAACGACTATCGCTTCGACAACGTCATCCTCGACCCTGAAGGCCCGCTGAGCATCATCGGCGTGCTGGACTGGGAGCTGACCACCCTGGGCGACCCGCTGATGGACCTGGGCAACACCCTCGCCTACTGGATCCAGGCCGACGACCCGGCCCCGGTGCAACTGATGCGCCGCCAGCCCAGCCACCTGCCGGGCATGCTCGGCCGCCAGGCCTTCGCCGACTACTACGCCGAGCGCGCCGGCATCGACCTGCCGTGCATCGACTTCTATTACGCCTACGGCCTGTTCCGGCTGGCGGGCATCGTGCAGCAGATCTACTACCGCTATTACCACGGCCAGACCCAGGACAAGCGCTTCGCCACGTTCATCCAGATGAACCGGCTGCTGGAGCGCATGAGCCTGAACGTCATCGATCAATCCCGGCTGTAAGCCGCCACCAGGGGAAGCCCATGTCCAAGACCCACCTGTTCGACCTCGACGGCAAGATCGCCTTCGTTTCCGGCGCCAGCCGCGGCATCGGCGAGGCCATCGCCAAGCTGCTGGCCCAACAGGGCGCCCACGTGATCGTCTCCAGCCGCAAGCTGGACGGTTGCCAGGCCGTGGCCGACGCCATCACCGCCGAAGGTGGCAAAGCCACCGCCATCGCCTGCCACATCGGCGAGATGGAGCAGATCCAGCAGGTCTTCGCGGACATCCGCGAGCGCTTCGGCCGCCTCGACATCCTGGTCAACAACGCCGCCACCAACCCGCAGTTCTGCAACGTGCTGGACACCGACCTGGGGGCGTTCCAGAAGACCGTGGACGTGAACATCCGCGGCTACTACTTCATGTCCATCGAGGGCGGCAAGCTGATGCGCGAGAACGGCGGCGGCAGCATCGTCAACGTCGCTTCCATCAACGGCGTCACCCCGGGGGACTTCCAGGGCATCTATTCAGTGACCAAGGCCGCAGTGATCAGCATGACCAAGGTCTTCGCCAAGGAATGCGCGCAGTACGGCATCCGCTGCAACGCCCTGCTGCCGGGCCTGACGGACACCAAGTTCGCCTCGGCCCTGACCAAGAACGACAGCATCCTGAAGATGGCGCTGCAGCGCATCCCGCTGAAGCGCGTGGCCGATCCGGGCGAGATGGCCGGGGCCGTGCTCTACCTGGCCAGCGACGCCTCCAGCTACACCACCGGCGTGGCGCTGAACGTCGACGGCGGCTTCCTGTCCTGAGGATCGCCGTCATGAAAAAGGGAGCCCGAGGGCTCCTTTTTCGTTGTCGCCAGTCGCGGGGTTCTGTACGAAAAGTCGTCGAGCGAAGGTCAGGCACGGCAAAAACAGGCGAAGAAGCGGAGTTCACGTGCTGTACATGAGCAGTCTGAGCCTGTTTTTTACGCAGCATCAGCGAGCGCAGGCATTTTTCGTAAGAACCTAGCGCCAGTCCTTCAATGCCTGGCTCGCCGCCTGGTTGAGGGGCTGCGCCAGCAGGCCGGTGGGCGACAGGTTGACCGCGTACACCGCGCCGTCGGCGATGGGCAGGTAGGTGACCCGCTGCGCCTGAGGGTCGAAGAGGAACAGGTCGTGCTGGCCCAGGCGCGCCCAACGCCAGAGGTCGATGCCGTAGGCGCTCTCGGCCAGCTGCACCCGGGCGTGCTGGGCCATCTGCTGCTGCTCGATGGCGAGGAAGCGTCCGGACAGCCGTTCCAGGCGGTAACCGGTCTGCAGGCCGATCAGCGCGGCCAGGCCCTTCCACTTGAACAGCCGGGCGTCCAGCTGCCAGAGGTCGCCGTCCAGCATCACCTGGTGCTCCTCGCCTCCCTGCATCAGGTTGACCCGGTAGCGCTGCGGCCCCTCGGCCTGGAAGCTCAGGGTGACCAGGGGCTTGCCCTCGGGCAGCGGGGCGTAGGTGGACAGGTCCTTCGCCACCAGCGCCACCAGCACCGCCGCAGCGACGAACAACAGGCCGCAGGTGCCGCGCAGCCAACCGGCCAGCCAGCGCCCGCCGGAAAGGATGCGTATCGCCACCCAGAGCGCGAGCAGCGCCAGCAGCGCGACGCCCAGGGCCAGGCCGAGGTATTGCATGGAAGACTTCCCTTCTTTCTGAAATTGCCGGCATTATGCGCAGCCCGCCTTGCCGCGGCCAGCCGCCAGGCCGCGCAATCAGTCACAGATCGAGTGTTTTATGCCCTTTCCTCTGGAACTCGCGGTGGACCCCGTCACCCTGGCCGTGCTCGCGGCCGTCGCTTTCCTCGCCGGGTTCATCGATGCCATCGCCGGTGGCGGCGGCCTGCTCACCATCCCCGCCCTGCTCACCGCCGGCCTGCCGCCCCACCTGGTGCTGGGCACCAACAAGCTGTGCGCCACCTTCGGTTCAGGGATCGCCAGTTTCACCTTCTACCGGCGCCGGCTGTTCGACCCGCGCCAGTGGCGCAACGCCCTGCTGGCCACCGCGATCGGCGCCGCCCTGGGCGCGGTCCTCGCCCACTGGCTGCCGGCCGAATGGCTGAACCAGATGCTGCCGGTGGTGGTGTTCGGCTGCGGGCTGTACCTGCTGTTCGGCCGCACCCCGGATACCGTCCAGGCCAGCGACGCCCCCATCGCCCGCGGCCGGCAATGGCCCCAGGGGCTGGGGCTGGGCTTCTACGACGGGGTGGCGGGCCCGGGTACCGGCGCGTTCTGGACGGTGAGCAGCCTGCTGCTCTATCCGCTGGATCTGGTCCGCGCCAGCGGCGTCGCGCGCAGCATGAACTTCGTCAGCAACGCGGTGGCCCTCGGGGTGTTCATCGTCGGAGGCCAGGTGGCCTGGCTGCTGGGCATCGCCATGGGCCTGGCGCTGATGGCGGGCGCCTTCCTCGGCGCGCGCACGGCGATCAAGGGTGGAGCGAAGTTCATTCGCCCGGTGTTCATCCTGGTGGTGCTGGCGCTGACCGCGCGCCTAGCCTGGCAGCACTGGTTCGGCGCCGCCTGAGCGACGGGCCAGGTACAGGTCGATCAGGTAGCGGGCGATGGAGCGCGACGCCGGCAGTGGCGGCAGGTTATCCAGCGGGAACCAGCGGGCATCCTCGATTTCCCCGGGCTGCGGCACGATCTCGCCGGAGCGGTATTCGGCGTGGAAACCGAGCATCAGCGAATGGGGGAACGGCCAGCTCTGGCTGGCGATGTAGCGCGGCGCCTCGATCTCCACCGCCACTTCCTCGCGCACCTCGCGCCGCACGCACGCTTCCACCGACTCACCGGGCTCGACGAACCCGGCCAGGGTGCTGTAGACCCCCGGGACGAAGCGCGGCGAACGGGCCAGCAGCACCTCGTCGCCCCGGGTGACCAGCACGATCATGCTCGGCGCCAGGCGCGGGTACAGGTGCAGGCCGCAGTCCGAACAGACCATGGCGCGCTCGCCCGGCAACAGCCGCAGGCCCACGCCGCAGCTGCCGCAGAAGCGGTTCTGCTGCGCCCAGGTGCCGATCTGGCTGGCATAACCGAGCATGCGAAAGGTCTCGGCATCGGCCTGCATCATGAATTGCCGCAGGCCCTGCCAGCTGCAGCCAGGCAGCTCGGCGCCGGGTGCGGCTTCCAGCAGGTACACCGGCTCGCCATCCAGATGGCCGATGCCGTGTTCGGCGAGAATCGGCAGGTTCTGGCGGGCCAGCCAAGCACGGGGGAACAGCACGCCGTTGGCGTCCGCCAGGAAGCGCTGCTGGCTGTGTACCAGGCTCCAGCCGCCCTCGGTCTGCTCCGCGAGCAGGCCCGGCTGCCAGCGCGGGGCGTCCATCAGGCCGCCACCGGCAAGCCGAGGGCGCGCACGCTGTCGGCCGCCAGGTCGAGGACGCTGGGCTGGGTCTCCGGCCGCATCACCGCCCCGCCTTCCAGGTAGTACTCCAGGCTGGTGAGGGCGTCGGCGAGGGTCTCCAGCATCTGCTCGGACGGCATCTGCGGGGCCTCCAGCATCTGCTTCTGGATGTATTCGGCGCAGGCGCCCACCAGGTTCGCCGCACGCTCGCGGCCGAGGAACCACAGGCCGCCGCGCACGGTGTGCAGGCTGAACGGCACGTTGGCCAGGTGCAGCTTGTCGCCGTTGGACTCCAGGTAGGCGGTGATGGCGCGCTTGGCCAGGCCGATGCCGGCCTGGGCTTCGTCCACCACGACGATACGGGCCTCGAACAGCTGGTGGTCGGCGAAGGACTCGGCTTCCTGGCCCACCACGGCCATCTGCGGACGGCTGTCCGGCGCCTGGCCGCGCTCCAGGCTGGCGACCATGCTCTCCACGTAGAGCACCGCGTCGGCCAACTTGTGCAGCGCCTGGCCGTCCGGTTCGCTCGTCTCGTCCCGGGCCCACCCGGCCACCACCGGCAACTGGGCCTGCAAGGCATTGCCCGCGGAGGTCAGCCCCACCATGCCCAGGGTCTTGGCCAGCTTGCCCAGTTGCGTGTGCAGGGCGCCGAACCCCTCGCGCTGGGCGGTGCCACGCTCGATCAGGTCGAGCATGTCCTTGACCCCGGCCAGTTCCTCGCGGATCGCCGAAGACAGGGAGCGCATGACCGCCTGGCCCGGACCCGCCAGGCGCTGGTATTCCTCTTCCAGCAGGTGGTCGGTGAACGGCAGCGACGCCAGGCCGAACACCTCGCGTACCTCGCCGACGCGCGGCCCCTGGCTGTCGGCCAGGGCCACCAGATAGAGCAGCTCCTTGAGCAGTGCCCGCGGCGCTTCGTAGGCGGGTACGCCCAGCAGCGCCTTGAGTTCGCGGTCCAGGCGGGAGAACAGCTGCTTGCGCGCCTTGCGCGGCAGCAACTGGGCATCCATCTGGGCTTCCAGGGCGGCGGCGCCGATCCAGCACAGGCGCGCCCGCGGCTCGCCGGCGTACAGCGCGTCCAGGCGAGCCAGGGCACGGGCCATCAGCTTCAGGCTGCCCAGGGGATTCTGTTCGCGGATGAAACCCAGCAGCCCCACCTGGTACATGTGGCGCAACCGGCGCGCCTCGCCGTCACGGTCCGCGGAGGTCACCGCCGTGGGCGGGATCGGCCGCGGCTGGTCGAGGCGCGCGCTGAAGAAGAAGCTCTCCGGCAGCGGCGGCTGCGCGCCCGCCTGGCGCAGGTCATTGATGGCCGGCAGCAGCAGCTCCGGCATTTCCCGGCGGTGGGCGTCCACCCCTTCCAGGTAACGTCGCAGCACGTAGAGGGCATTGCTCAGGGCGGCCAGCTGGCTGTCGCGCTCCTCGCCGGCGCCAACCGGAATATCGGTGGCCTGCTGCAGCACTTCCTGGGCCAGCAGCTCCGCGCCGGCCAGCTCGATCAGGGCCAGGGTGCCGCGCACCTGGTGCAGGCTTTCCACCGCCTGCTGCAACAGGCTGCCGTTCTGCCGTTCGACGATGAAATGTTCCAGGCTCTGTTCGGCCTGTTCCATGGTCGCGAACAACTCGTCGCGTACCAGGCTAAGGGACGTGGCTCCGGTGACCATGGGCTAGCGCGCCTCCCGCGCGACGTTCTCGTACGGCATCAGTCGGCGAATTCCGGTTTCTGCTTGTTCATATGGGCTGCCATGGCCACCCGCAGGTCGGCGGACTGCAGCATCGCCGCGTTCCAGGTGGCGATGTATTCCAGGCCGTCGTCGACCCGGTGGTCGCGCATGTAGCGAACCATTTCCTTGGTGCCGCGCACCGCCAGGGGCGACTTGGCGGCGATGTCGCGGGCGATGGCGAAGACCCCGTCGAGGAGCGCCTGGGGGTCGTCGAAGGTGCGGTTGACCAGCCCCATGCTCCGGGCTTCCTCGCCGTCGAAATGCCGGCCGGTGTAGGCCAGTTCGCGCATCATGCCATCGCCGATCAGCCGCGGCAGGCGCTGCAGCGTGCCGACGTCGGCGGCCATGCCGATGTCGATTTCCTTGATGGAGAACTGGGCGTCGCGGGTGGAATAGCGCATGTCGCAGGCGGCGATCAGGTCGATGCCACCGCCCAGGCAGTAGCCGTGGATGGCGGCCAGCACCGGCTTGCGGCAGAGGTCGACGGCGTTGAAGGAAGCCTGCAGTTCGAGGATCTTGCGCCGCAGGATCTCGGCGTTGCGCCCGATGTCCTTGCCCAGGACATTGGCCGCCTGGGCCAGGAGCATCAGGTCGATGCCGGAGGAGAAGTGCTTGCCGGCGCCCGACAGCACCACGGCGCGCACCTCGTCGGTGTCGTCGACCCAGCGGAAGATCTCGATGATCTCGCGCCAGAAGTCGGCGTTCATCGCATTGGCCTTTTCCGGCCGGTCGATGATGACATGGGCGATCTTGTCGGCCAGTTCGACGCGAAAGGCTTGGTAATCGGGCACGGGCGGGTCACCTTGGACGCGTGGCGCAGAGGCGCCTGGGTTGTCGTTGGAAGCGCGCCACTATATCAAGCGTAGGCGGATAGTTCGATGCTGGCCCCGGTGGGAAGCCCGCCGGCCGGGCATCCGCGGCGACCGGACGGCCGCCGCGGCGCGGGTTCAGCCCTTCAGGCAGTCCACCGTGTAGAGGCGCCCGTGGGGGCCGTCCTGGTGCTGCAGGCCGTGGACGTCGGAGTCGAAGCCCGGGAAGCGCCGGTCGAAGGTCCTGGCGAACTCCAGGTAGTCGATGATCGAGCGGGTCGCCTCGGTGAAGCGTTCCCCCGGCATGATCAGCGGGATACCTGGCGGGTACGGCACCAGCATCACCGCGGCCAGCCGCCCTTCCAGCGCCTCGATGGGCACCGCCTCCACTTCGCCGCGTACCAGCTGGTCGTAGGCATCGGCGGGCTTGATCGCCACTTCCGGCAGCACGGTGTACATGCGCTTCATGGCCTTTGCGGTGGCGTTCTCCCGGTAGCAGCCGTGCAGCTCGTCGCACAGGTCGCGCAGGCCCATGCCCTGGTAGCGGACCGCGTCGGCCTGGATCACCGAAGGCAACGCCTGGCTCAGGGGTACGTTGTTGTCGTAGTGGCGCTTGAACTCCAGCAGCTCGGTCAGCAGGGTGCTCCACTTGCCCTTGGTGATGCCCATGGAGAACAGCACCAGGAACGAGTACAGGCCGGTCTTTTCCACCACCAGGCCGCGCTCCCAGAGGAACTTGCTGACCACCGCAGCGGGGATTCCGCGGTCGTCCAGGCGCCCGCCGGCGGTGAGGCCCGGGGTGGTCAGGGTGACCTTGATGGGGTCCAGCAGCACGTAGTCGTCGGCCACCTCGCCGAAGCCGTGCCATTCCGCATCCGGGCGCAGCAGCCAGTCGGAGGTGGCAACGTCCTCCACGCCCTCGGCCCGCGGCGGTTGCCAGATGGTGAACCACCAGTCCTCGGCGCTGAGGTTCTGCCCCAGGTTGGCCAGGGCGCGGCGGAAGCTCAGGGCCTCGTCGAAGGTCTCCTGGATCAGCGAACGGCCGGCCGGGCCTTCCATCATGGCCGAGGCCACGTCCAGGGAGGCGATGATGCCGTACTGGGGCGAGGTGGAGATGTGCATCATGAAGGCTTCGTTGAAGCGGTCGCGGTCCAGGGGCCGCTGGCCGCCGTCCTGCACGTGGATCATCGACGCCTGGCTGAAGGCCGCCAGCAACTTGTGGGTGGAATGGGTGGAGAACACCAAAGGCGCGTTCTCGTGGCGCACCGTGCCCATACCGTAACGGCCGCGGTAGAACTCGTGGAAGGCGGCGTAGGCGTACCAGGCCTCGTCGAAGTGCAGCACCTCGGCGGAGTCCCCCAGGGTGCACTTGACCATCTCCGCGTTGTAGCAAAGGCCGTCGTAGGTGGAGTTGGTCACCACTGCCAGCTTCACCCGGGGCTCGCGGCCACGGGCCAGGGGACTGGCGTCGATCTTCGCCTGGATCGACTCGCGGGTGAACTCGCTCAGGGGGATCGGGCCGATGATGCCCAGCTCGTTGCGCTCGGGGGTCAGGTACAGCGGGATCGCCCCGGTCATGATGATGGCGTGGAGGATCGACTTGTGGCAGTTGCGGTCCACCAGCACCAGGTCGTCCCGGGCCACCATGGAGTGCCAGACGATCTTGTTGGCGGTGGAGGTGCCGTTGATCACGAAGAACGTGTGGTCGGCGCCGAAGTTGCGCGCCGCCCGGGCCTCGGCTTCCGCCAGGGGGCCGGTATGGTCCAGCAGCGAACCCAGCTCCGGTACCGACACGGACAGGTCGGAGCGCAGGGTGTTCTCGCCGAAGAACTGGTGGAACGCCTGCCCCACGGGGCTCTTGCGGTAGGCGACGCCGCCGCCGTGGCCGGGGGTGTGCCAGGAATAGTTGGACTGCGAGGTGTGCTCCACCAGCGCCTTGAAGAAGGGTGGCAGCAGGCCGGACAGGTAGTTGCGCGCGGCGCGGGCCACCTGGCGGGCGAGGAACGGCACGGTGTCCTCGAACAGGTAGAGCAGGCCGCGCAGGTGGTTGAGGTCGGCCATGGCCTCGGCCGGGGCGTTTTCGATGGTCACCTGCTCGCCCAGGGCGAAGATCGGCAGTTGCGGCGCGCGCACCCGGGCGACGCGGATCAGTTCCACCACGTCGTGGAGCAGCCGCTGGTTCTCGCCGGCGCCTTCGGCGGCGACCAGGATGCAGGCCAGGCCATGGTGGGTGGAGGCGACGATGCGCCCCTCGGCGGAGCTGGACGTGGAGAGGATGCTGAAACCGTCCAGTTCCAGTTCGCGGGCGATGCCGCGGACCCGCTCACCGGCCACGGTGTCGGCCTTGATGTCGCGGTGCACGATGAGGACGGGGAATTTTAGGTCTTTATACATTGTGGCGTCCTGAAGGCGGCGGGCAGCGGCCCGCTCGAGCCGTCAGGGTAGAGACTCACCCGGCGGCGCGGAACCCCCTGTTCCGGGCCGTGTAAGAAAAGGTCGCATCCGCGATGGGCCGCCGATTCAGGCCTCGGCGTCCAGCTGGCTCCAAAGCGCCGGCGCCCCGGCGGCCTTCTCGATGGCGGCCAGCCGCGCCAGGTGCGCGGCCAGTTCCTCGTCGCTGGCGGCGACCACCGGCAGCCGCGGGCGGTCGTCGGGCAGGCGGCGGATCGGCGAGGCCTGGGCACGCCCGGTGCCGTCGCTATCGCTGCCCTCCCCGGCCAAGGACAGGTGGGTCTGCCCGCCAGTCATGGCGAGGAACACGTCGGCGAGGATCTCGGCGTCCAGCAACGCGCCGTGGAGGTCGCGGCCGGAGTTGTCCACCCCGTAGCGCTTGCACAGGGCGTCCAGGTTGTTGCGCTGCCCCGGGTGGCGCTCGCGGGCCATCAGCAGGGTGTCGAGCACGCTGCAGTGCTCGGTGATCTCGCTGCGTTCGGTCTGCCCCTGGAGGGCGAACTCGTTGTTGATGAAGCCGATGTCGAACGCCGCGTTGTGGATGATCAGCTCGGCACCCTGGATGAACTCGAAGAATTCGTCGGCGATGTCCTTGAAGCGCTGCTTGCCTTCGAGGAATTCGTTGGTGATGCCGTGTACGGCGATGGCGCCTTCGTCCACTTCGCGGTCCGGCTGCAGGTAGACGTGGAAGTGCCGCCCGGTCAGGCGCCGACCGATCAGCTCGACGCAGCCGATCTCGATGATCCGGTGACCGTCGGTGACCGGCATGCCGGTGGTTTCGGTATCCAGCACGACGTAACGAGTACCCGAGTATTGCCCAGCCATTCCCACGAACCCTTTCGTAACCCACGGACAGAGATGAAACCGGTTTCCGGCGATCCGCCGGAGGGCGGGACGCCATGGCCGTCGGGTGCCCCCGGGGACGCCCCGGAAACCGCGACGGGGATTAGAACCTCCCGCGACGCGGATGGCGAGCGTTTCTCCCGACTTTGCGACGGAGCCGCCGCGGTCCAGGCCCGGCTCCGGGGTGCCCGGGCATGCCGCAAGGCCGCGCGGGACGGCCCTGCGGGCGGCGCCTCAGAAGATCGACAGCGGGTAGCTGACGATCAGCCGGCTCTCGTCGAAGGCATTGGTGCTGAAGTCCCGGCGCAGGCTGGAGTTGCGCCAGCGCAGGTTCAGCGCCTTGAAGGTGCCGCTCTGCACGACGTAGGCGAGTTCCGACTCGCGCCCCCACTCCCGGCCGTCGCTCACCGTGCCCACGTGGGCGTGGCTGCCGCGGATGTAGCGGGTCATGAAGGTCAGCCCGGGGATGCCGGCGGCGGCGAAGTTGTAGTCGTAGCGCACCTGCCAGGAGCGCTCGCCGGCGTTGTCGTAGCTGGAGTTGTAGCTGTCGTTGGCCAGGCTGGTGCCAGCGGTGCCGTTGACCCGCATCCACGGGCTGTCGCCGCTCATGCGCTGCAGGCCCAGGTAGACCGTGTGGCCCCCGGTGGCGGCCGAGAGCATCAGCGAGGTGGCACGGTTGTCCAGGTCGCCGGCCCGGGCGCCGCCGTCCTCGCGGCCGATGAAATAGCCGAGGTTGGCGGTCAGCATCCAGTCATCGCCCACCGGCTGGACATGGGTCAGGTTGTAGTACTGCTGCTGGTAGATATCCTCCAGCACCGAGTACCAGAGGCCCACCTGGGTCTTCTTGTCGTTGAACAGGTACTCGCCCCCGGCGAAGTCGAAGCGGTCGGAGGTGACGTCGGGGCGCCCGCCCATGAACAGGTCGTCCATGCTGGCGTCGTTGCGCGGGCTGTTACCGCGGAACTGGCCGCCGTAGAGCGCCAGGCCGTCCAGCTCCTGGGAGGTCACCTGGGCGCCGCGGAAGGTCTGCGGCAGGGAGCGTCCGTCGTCCGCGCGCAACACCGGCAGCACCGGCATCCACTCCCCCACCTTCAGTTCGGTCTCGCTCAGCTTGGCCTTGAGGGCGACGCCCAGGCGACCGAAGTCGTCCGCCGGCCGGCCATCGTCGTGGACCGGCAGCAATTGCGTATTGGCGGTGCCCTTGCCGCCGTCCAGCTTCAGCGAGTAGAGGCCCAGGACGTCCACCCCGAAGCCCACCGGGCCGGCGGTGTAGCCGGAGCGGGCGTCGAGGATGAAGCTCTGGGTCCACTCCTCGGCCTTGCCCTGGGGGTAGCCCGGGTCGACGAAATTGCGGTTGATGTAGAAGTTGCGCAGGGTCAGCACACCCTTGGCGTCGTCGACGAAGCCGTCGGCCCAGGCACCGCCGGCACCGAGGGCGGCGCAGACGATCCAGAGCCGGGAGGCCGGGGTCACGCGGGAGGGCGAAGCAGGGAAAAGGATCTTCATTGTTGTTATTCCTTTCTTGCAGGCAGTCGCCGTCCGCACGGGTCCGGGGACCCGTGCGGGAGCGGCATTGGGGGGGGTGGTACGGATCGAACGGTGCGCGGCAAGCCCCGCGGGCGGGCTAGGCGCCGGTCAGGGCGATGATCGCCGGCACGGACAGCACGGCGGTGTAGTAGCCCATGAACTGCACGCCCATGTTGAAGCCGATCAGCCGCGCCAGGAAACCGCCCAGCAGGCCGATGGTGAGGATCACCATGACGCCCAGCAGACCGCCCTCCCAGATGCCGATCACCAGCACCAGGCCGATGAAGGTGGCGATCACCGATTCATGGCTGACCTTGCGGGCGACGAACGATGCGGCCTTGTGGGCGAAGTTCATGGTGAACGGGTAGGCTACCAGGATCGCGACGATCACCGAGAGCAGGCCGTAGCCGAGGAACTCGTAGGTATTCAGCAGGTTGTGCAGGTTGTTGATCTCGCCCGTGGCGTTGTCGACGAAGAACCGCGGCGGCGCATTGAACAGCGGCGCGGCCGGGCCGGCGGCCACCGGGCTCAGGGGCAGGCCGAAGGCGATCAGCGGGATCAACGCCTCGGCGATGTAGGTGGACTCGGTGACCCCGTTGCGCGCGGTGATGACGGTGGTCAGGCGGTCATAGGCCTGCTTGATCCGCGAGCCGATGATCTCCCCCATCACCACGGTCATGGCCACCGGGCTGAATACGAAAGTGGCGCTGGACACGCTGGCCGCCACGGCAGTCATACGGGTCTGCTTCGGGTTGATCACCTTGAAGGGGTTGGGGAAGTAGCCGCTCCAGCTCTTCACGTCGGGCGCCAGGGAGAACAGCCGGTACTCGTCGCGGCGCATCCGCTCGCGCTCGTCGGGCGCCAGCAGGGCGAACAGCGAGGCGATCAGGGGCGCCACGGCGATGCCGAGGAAGTAGCTCACCGCCAGCTTCACGCCATAGTGGGCGGTCAGGGTCTGCAGGGCGACGATCACCAGCACGAAAGGCACCAGGGCCAGCACCGCAGCCCAACGGCCGGCGGAGAAGTAGGCGATGGTCAGGGCGGCACAGAGAAACACCCAGGGGGCGAATTCCTTGATCACATCGCCGAACGGCGCCAGCAGCACGGCGAACAGCACCGACAGCGGCACCGCGATCACCGCCGCCACGGCGGCACCGGAGATCATCTTGCGCAGGGCGATGTGCGGCACGCCCAGGCGCCGCAGGTGGTTGGCGTCAGCCAGCAGTGCGGTGGCCGCGGTGTCCCCGGGTATCCCCAGCAACGCGGTGGGCACCGCGTGGGTCATGTGCTTGGCCACCGCCCCGGCCAGGAAGAAGGTCAGCACGCCGGCGGGCGGCGCGCCCAGCAGCGCCACCAGCATGGTCAGGGGCGCCAGGGTGGTGGTCTCGTCGGTGCCGGATACCAGGCCGATGGCGGCGAACACCACCGCTCCCAGCAGGCCCAGGCCGAAGGCCATGAGGATTTCGTAGAGCAGGCCTTCCATCACGAACGCCCCCCGACCAGGCTGGCGTTCATCGGCAGGTGGCGATCCGGCTCGGCATCCGCCTCTCGGACGAGCGCCTCCTGGGCCTGGGCCTCGCGGAACAGCTCGTACAGCCCCAGCTCGTGCAACTCGGCCACCACGTGGGGCGAGAGCTCCTCGAGGCGCCCCAGGCTGCCGTATTCTTTCAGCAGCTCGGCCACCACCTGCTGGCGGAAGGCCGGGTCCACCACCTGTTCCAGCACCAAGCGCTTGGGCTTGAACAGCCAGGCGCTGGCCACGCCACCGGCCAGGCAGCCGAGGATGCCCACCAGCATGGAATAGGCCTTGGCCATCTGCACCGACTCCACCACCTGGTGCAGCGCCACGTGGGCCAGGCCGAAGGTGCCGAGGCTGACCGCCCCGCCGAGGAGGATGGACAGCATCAGGTCGCGTCCCGCCACCGTATCGCCCCAGACTTCGTAGAGGTTCGGCGTCCTGCCGTCCGTGGTTGCGGGTGGGGTCGGCGCCCCGAGGGGCTTGGCGAGCGATTGGTTCATGGTGTCCTCCGGCCCGTCGGGCCTTCTTGTTGTTATCGAGGCGTGTGCCATCGGCGATGGCGTGGGAGGCCCTCGGGCGGGCCGGCTCAGCGGCAGGCGGCCCTCCTGACGGTGGCGTGGCCCAGGGTGGTGGCCCGCCCCTGCCCGTTCAGCACCTGCAGCGCCAGGGTGATCCGCTCGCCGTCGACGGCGCTGACTTCGCCGCGGGCCACCAGCTCATCGCCGACGTAGGCCGCGCGCCGGTTGCTGTAGCCGAAGGCCAGCAACTCGTCGCCCTCGCCCATCCAGTCGTAGATCAGTTGAGTCAGCCAGTCGCCCTGCAGCGGGCCATCCACCAGCAGCGCGGGATGGTCCTCCTGCTGCTGGGTATAGGGCAGGTCGTAGTGGATGCGGTGGGGGTTCCAGATCGCCGCGTTGTAGAGGAACAGCTGCACCGTACCCGGCGTGAAGCGCCGTTCCGGCAGGGCCTGGCCCACCGGGGGCATCGTGTTGTCGGACATGCTCACCTCGCGATCCGGGTCAGGCGTTCGGTGACCACGGGCTCTCCCGCCTCGGTCTCGAACCGGTTCTCGAACACCAGGAAGATCAACGGGCCCTCCGTGCCCTGCTTCTCGTAGAGGTCCGCCAGGATCTGGCGCAGCACCAGGACGTCGCCGGCGACGATTCGCCGGTGCACCTGGTACTCGCTGCCGCCGGCCATGATCCGCTTGAGGGGCAGCTCCGGCAGCAGCGTGCTGTCCGGCTGGCGGCCGTCCTCCAGCAGCTCTTCCAGGGGCAGCACCGGCATCAGGGCGCTGAACAGGAACAGCAGCGGCGCTTCGTCGCCGTCCCGGTAGCGCGCCTGGCGCTGGCCGGTGGCGACCGCGTACTTGCGCAGGTCGCTGCGGGTCACCTCGAAGCGCTGCGGCGGCAGCGAGGTGCCGATGCGGCTGCGGATGGCTTCGTCGAGCAGGCTCATGGCCGCGCCCTCCGCCGGACCGGGTTGCGTAGCGTGGACGACAGGCGCATCAGATCACCCCCAGCCGGACCAGCTCGTCGTATTCCGCCTGCTCCAGGCCCAGCCACTCCCGGTAGACCTGCGGGTTGTGCTGGCCGACCCCCGGGGCGCTGGCGCCCTGTTCGAGGGTGCCGCCGGAAAGCTTCACCGGGTTGCCGAAGACGTCGAAGCGGGTGCCCTGGTAGTCCACCGAGACCACCATGTCGCGCTCCCGCAGGTGGGGGTCGGCCACCACCTCGTCCATGGTCTTGATCGGCGACAGCGGGAAGCGGTCGCCGGTCATGGCCTCCAGCTCGGCCTTGGTGTAGGCGGCGCACCAGCGCTCCACGGTGGGCTTGACCTTGCGCAGGTAGGTGTCGGGCGCGAAACGCTTGGCCATGGTATCCACTTCGGGATCGGTGGCCATCTCCAGGTCGCCGAAGGTGATGCAGGCCTCGCGCCAGAACTTGTCGGTGTAGGCGCCGAAGAACACGAAGCCATCCTTGCAGGCGTAGCGCCCGTACGGCTTCACGAACGGGTGGCCGTTGCCCTCGGGCTTCACCACCGTGCCGGTCTCGGTGTAGGTGACCAGGGCGTTCTCGGTCAGGGAGACGATGGCGTCCTGCTGGGACACGTCCACCAGTTGGCCCTGGCCGGTACGCTCCGCTTCCCGCAGGGCGCCCAGGGTGCCGATGGCGGCATAGAGGGCCGCGGCCAGGTCGCCGAGGACGGTGCCCACGCGCATCGGCTCTTCCACCGTGCCGTTCATGGACCAGAGGCCGCCGCTGGCCTGGGCGCTGCTGTCGAACGCCGGCCGCGAGGCGTTGGGCCCGCGCTGGCCGAAGCCGCTGATGGCGGTGAACACCAGGGCCGGGTTAACCCCCTTGAGCACCTCGTAGCCCAGGCCCAGCTTGTCCATGACGCCGGGGCGGAAGTTCTCGATGACGATGTCCGCCTTGCGCACCATCTCCAGGAAGGTGGCCTTGCCCTCGGGCTGTTTCAGGTCGAGGCTCACCGCCATCTTGTTGCGGTTGTACTGGGCGAAGAAGCCGCTGCGCGGTTCGCCGCCGCCCTGGCTCATGGGCGGGAATTCCCGGGTCAGGTCGGGATCGTTGGGGTTTTCGATCTTGATCACCGTCGCCCCCATGTCCGCCAGCAACATGGCGCAGTAGGGCCCCGCCACCACCCGGGTGAGGTCCAGGATGGTCACGCCCTTGAGCGGGCCCAGGGTCTTGCTGAAGGAGGCGAGTGTGTCTGCGAGAAGATTCATGGGTTCTCCTTTGTTGTTATGGGGCGCAGCCTTTATACGCGCAGCGATGGGGTTCAGGCGGCTTCGCGACCCGCCCGTGCGCTCATGGCGCGGGCGACCCGGGACCCGGTGGGGCGCTGGAGCGCCTGGTCGACAAACGCCCCGGCGGCCACCAGGGACGGCAGGTCGACCCCGGTGGACAGGCCCAGGCCGTGGAACAGGTACACCAGTTCCTCGGTGGCCACGTTGCCGGTGGCGCCCGGCGAATAAGGGCAGCCGCCCAGGCCCGAGACCGAGCTGTCGAACACCCGCACGCCCGCCTCCAGGGCGGCCTGCACGTTGGCCACCGCCATGCCGTAGGTGTCGTGGAAATGCCCGGCCAGGGCGTCCAGTGGCACCTCCGTGGCGCAAGCCTCCAGCAGCGCCCGGGTATGTCCGGGGGTGCCACGGCCGATGGTGTCGCCCAGGCTCACCTCGTAGCAGCCCAGCTCATGCAGGGCGCGGGTGACACGGACCACCTCCGCCACTGGCACTTCGCCGCTGAAGGGGCAGCCCAGCACGCAGGACACGTAGCCGCGCACCTTCACCCCGGCGTCCCGGGCGCGGGCCAGCACCGGCCGGAACCGTTCCAGGCTCTCGGCGATGGAGCAGTTGATGTTGCGCTGGGAGAACGCCTCCGACGCCGCGGCGAACACCGCCACCTCCTGGCAGCCGACGGCCAGGGCCCGCTCCAGGCCCTGCAGGTTCGGCACCAGGGCCGTGTAGGTCACCCCCGGCCGCCGCCCCAACTGGCGGACCACCTCGTCGGAGCCGGCCATCTGCGGCACCCAGCGCGGCGAGACGAATGCCCCCACCTCCAGGGTGCGCAGCCCCGCCTCCACCAGGCGTTCCACCAGCGCCACGCGGGTCGCCACCGGCAAGCTGCGGGGCTCGTTCTGCAAGCCGTCCCGCGCGCCCACCTCCACCAGCCTGACGGCGTCCATGGTCACTGCCCGCGCTTTTCGCGCAGCAGGGCCTCGGCGCGGTCGGCCCGCACGTCCCGGGTCTCCACCATGCGCTTGACCAGCCAGTCCACCTCGTCGCCGCGGGCACCGGCCGACAGCGCGACGTTGCGCGCGTGCAGCGCCATGTGGCCGCGTTGGATACCTTCGGTGGCCAGGGCGCGCAACGCGCCCAGGTTCTGCGCGAGGCCGACGGCCACGGCGATTTCCGCCAGTTCCTGGGCCGACTTCACGCCGAGAATCCGCAGGGACAGCTGGGCCAGGGGATGGGTCTTGGTGGCACCGCCCACCAGGCCCAGGGGCATCGGCATTTCCAGGGTGCCCACCAGGTGGCCCTCGCCATCCTTCTCCCAGGTGGTCAGAGAACCGTAGTGACCGCTGCGGCAGGCGTAGGCATGAGCCCCCGCCTCCACCGCGCGCCAGTCGTTGCCGGTGGCCACCACCAGGGGGTCGATGCCGTTCATGATCCCTTTGTTGTGGGTCGCCGCGCGGTAGGGGTCGATGGCGGCGAAGGTGTAGGCGTCGATCACCCCCTCGATGATCCGGGTGCCGCTGTACTGCGGGGTGTCCAGGTCCTCGGGCGCGATGCGCAGCTGGGCGCGGGCCAGGCGCAGGTCGGCCAGGTTGGACAGGATGCGCAGGCGCACCTCGCCGCCGGTGAGCCGCTCCATCAGCGGGGCCACCGTCTCGGCCATGGTGTTCACGGTGTTGGCGCCCATGGCGTCGCGCACGTCGACGATCAGGTGGGCCACCAGCATCGGCCCGCGCGGGCTGTCAGCGAAGGTGTGCACCTCCAGGTCGCGGCAGCCGCCGCCCAGCTTGTTCAGCACCTGGTCCTTGCTGTTGGCCAGGGCGATGATCTCCTCCTTGGCGCGCAGCAGGCTCAGGCGCGCATTGAAGGGATCGCTCAGGCCGATGATCTGCACCTGGGCACGCATCAGCGGCTCGCTGCTGGACGTGATGAAACCGCCCGCCGGCCGGGTCAGCTTGGCCATGAAGGACGCCGCGGCCACCACCGACGGCTCCTCCACCACCATGGGGATCAGCACGTCGCGGCCATTGATGCGGAAGTTGCTGGCGATGGCGTAGGGCAGCTCGAAGGTGCCGACCACGTTCTCGATCATGCCGTCGGCCACCTCCAGGGGCAGCGCGCCGGCATCCTGCAGCAGGCCTACGTCCTCGGCGCCGAGGCCCAGGAGTTGCTGGAGGTGTTCGAGCCGCTGGGCGGGAGCCAAGCTGCGGAAGTTGGGCAAACGTGAATCGACCGGCATGGGGGCGCTCCTTGAAAGAGTCGTTTGTTATTGGCTGGCGACAAATTGCCGCATCTGTATCCCTTAAAGAAGGTACAGTTTCGCCAGACACTACCCCCACCTGTACCCACCCGGACCCTTCCCATGGCTCGCCAGACACTCGCCCAGCAGGTCGCTGCCGCCATCGCCCAGCAGATCACCGACGGCGCCCTCAAGGCCGGCGACAAACTGCCCTCCCTGCGGGAATACATCCGCCTGCACGGCCACTCGAAGAACACCGTCATCACCGCCTATGAAAGCCTGGCCGCCAAGGGCCTGGTGGAGGCGCGCCACGGCCAGGGCTTCTTCGTCATCAAGCAGATCGCCGCGCCGGTGGAGGAAGAGGAAAGCCAGCCCTACAACCGGGCCCTGGACACCATCTGGATGATGCGCCAGCAGTTCGTCCGCGACCCCGGCCACTCCCACCTGGGGGAAGGCTTCCCGCCGGTGGAGTGGCTGATGGACATGCGCCTGGACAAGTTCCACCGCCAGGTGGTGCGGGCCGGCGTGACCACCCTGTTCCGCTACGGGACGCGCCTGGGCAACCCCGGCCTGCGGACCCGGCTGGTGCAGAAACTCGCCGACTACAGCATCCCGCTGTCGCCACGGCAGTTGGTCACCACCCTGGGCGCCAACCACGGCATGGACCTGGTCATCCGCCGCTACGTGCCGCCGGGCGACCCGGTGCTGGTGGAGGACCCCGGCTACTACCCGCTGTTCGGCAAGCTCCAGCTGCAGGGCGCACGCATGCTCGGCGTGCCGCGGGAGCCGGACGGCCCCAACCTCGACGTGCTGGAACGCCTGATCAAGGCCCACAAGCCGAAGCTGTTCTTCCTCCAGTCCATCGGCCACAACCCCACGGGCTCCGACCTCTCCCCCGCCAAGGCCCACCAGCTGCTGCGAATCGCCGAGGCCCACGACCTGCTGCTGGTAGAGAACGACGCCATGGCGGACTTCAAACCCAGCTCGTCCATCAAGCTCAGCGCCCTGGACCAGCTGCAGCGCACCCTCTATGTGGGCAGCTTCTCCAAGTCGGTGTCCGCCGCCCTGCGGGTCGGGTTCATCGCTGGCAGCAAGCAGCGCATCGAGGAGCTGGCGGATATCAAGATGGTGCTGCACAACAGCGGGGCCGAGTACAGCGAGCGCACCGTCGAAGTGATCCTCGGCGAAGGCCACTTCCTGCGGCACCTCGCCCGGTTGCAGGACCGCCTGCGCCAGGCCACGGCCGACGGCCTGCGCCTGCTGGACGAGCTGGGCGCGGAGGTGTTCTGCCGACCGGAGCAGAGCCTCTACCTGTGGGCGCGCTTCCCCGGCATCGACGACGCCAACCTGCTCACCCGCCAGTGCCTGGCCCGGGGCGTGATGCTGGCGCCAGGCGCGATCTTTTCCACCCGACCGAAGGAAGCCGCGCCCTGGACGCGCCTCAACGTGGCCTACCTGAACGACCCGCTGTTCAGCGAAAGCATCCGGCAGATCACACGGGACAGGAGCGCGTCGGGCTAGAGAGGCTGGCGAGCCTGTACGAAACAGGGGTCGGGCGAGCAAGGACAGAAAGACAGCGCTTACCGGGATAGCGCGCTCCCGCGGCTGTCACCTTCTCCATACGGGGTCGGGTGGCTGTCTTCGCCGAAGACCGATTGACGAAACGGCCTCCGCGACTCGATCGCGTGCCTTCAGAGGAGTCGATGCAATGGACCGATTCACCGGCGGTTGCCTATGCGGCGACGTGCGCATCGTGGCGTCGGGTCAGCCCTACCGGGTCGGCCTGTGCCACTGCCTGGATTGCCGCAAGCACCACGGGGCGCTCTTCCATGCCTCCGCGATCTTTCCTGAACACGCCGTGACCCTGGAGGGCGAAACCCGCGCCTACGCCGGCCGCCACTTCTGCCCCCGCTGCGGTTCCTCCGTCTTCTCCCGCAGCGCGGACGAAATCGAAGTCAGCCTCGGCAGCCTGGACGCCATCGACCAGTTGCAACCCACCTACGAACTGTGGACGGTCCGACGGGAACGCTGGCTGCCACCGTTCCCCCTGGCCCGGCGGTACGAGGAGGACCGGCAAGGGACCGGGCGATTCGAGCCATAGCCCAGGAGGCATGAAGATCCGTATATCGGGGTGCACCCAGGCAGCCCAACGCGCATAGCGTACGAACAGCCCTGGCCCGGGCTGACTGAATCGACCGAAGTCGCCGTCGAAGACGGCTCGTCGCTTGGCAGCGCGAGTCCATGTATTCGCCCACGATGACCGTGCCCTCCACCGAAACACGCCGCTTTACCTGTCTATAACTTCATGGTTTAGGGTCGTAGGCCACGGCATCAGGGGAAAGCTTATGTATCGCATCTCCGAACTGGCAGCGAAGGTGGGCTTGAGCCGCAGCACGCTGCTCTATTACGAAAAACAAGGGCTGATCGAATCGCGGCGACAGCCTAACGGCTATCGCATGTATTCCGACCATGATCTTCAGCAACTGAAAGTGCTGCAGCAGCTTCAAGCGGGCGGCCTGAGCCTCAAAGAGTGCCTGGCTTGCTTGAAAACACGCATCGACCGGTCGTTGCTGCTGGAACGCCTGAGGACTCTGGAACGGGAAATTGCCGAAAAACAGCAATCCCGGGACCTGCTCGCCGCCATGCTGGGAATGGCGCCCATGCGGGAATGGCACCAGACCCTGGAGACTCAGGCGCCCGGCGCGCATCTGGCCTGGTTGCTCAAGCAGGGCTTCAGTGAAAAACAAGCGTTGCGCTTGAGGTGGCTGTCGAAAGACATGAACGAGCACAACCGGTACATGGCGGAGTTCGAACGCATAGTCCATGGACTGGATCGCCTGGGACCGGGGTCCGCTGACGATACCGTGCAAGCGCTGCACCTGTTGCCCACGGTACCCCGCACGGTGCTGGACATCGGCTGTGGCAGGGGCGCCAGCGCACTGCTTCTAGCGGAGCACATCCAGGGGTGCGTTACCGCGCTGGATAACGATGAGTACAGCCTCGCCTGTCTGCGAAAAAAACTGCGTGATAACCCCCGGTATCAGCAGATCAGGCTGATCTGCGCGAGCATGACCGAACTGCCATTCGCCGAGCGGCAGTTCGACGCACTCTGGGCGGAGGGTAGCGCCTACATCATGGGCTTTGAAAAGGCCTTGGAACGCTGGAAGCCCTTTATCAGGCAACAGGGGTTTCTCGTGGTCAGCGACTTGGTGTGGTTCTCTGGCGAACCCTCGCAGGCAGCCTTGGAGTTCTGGCGCGAGAACTACCCGGACATGCAAACGACGAGCGCTCGCTCGGCAGCCATCGAACAACGGGGATATCGATTACTGCACAGTTTTCCGCTGAGCCGGCAGGCGTGGACTCACTATCTGGCGCCCCTGGAGCAGCGGATCGAAGAACTTTCTCCGAAAGAGTTTTCTTCGAATGCGCTCGTGGATCTCCAGAAAGAGCTGTACATCCATCGGCACCATCTAGGTGAGTACGGCTATCAATTCTTCATACTTCAAAAGAACTCGATTTAGGTTCTGTACGAAACGTCGTCGAGCGAAGGTCAGGAAAGGCAAAACAGGCGAAGAAGCGGAGTTTACGTGCTGTAACTGAGCACTTTGAGCCTGTCTTTAACGCAGCATCACCGAGCGCAGGCACTTTTCGTATAGAACCTAGCGCTTCACCACCCGCTTATTCCTTCAAGGATTGTGTTCGTGCACCGGGTCACTGAGCGCTTCCTGCACGTCCGCCCTTGAGTGACTTTTAACTCACAAGAGCGGAATACCCGGGATTCACCTAGGCCCCATGAACGGGGCTACATCACTTACCAAGCCATGGA
This sequence comes from Pseudomonas mangiferae, assembly GCF_007109405.1. Lineage (GTDB taxonomy): Bacteria > Pseudomonadota > Gammaproteobacteria > Pseudomonadales > Pseudomonadaceae > Pseudomonas_T > Pseudomonas_T mangiferae. The sequence continues at coordinate 10,047 of NZ_VJOY01000014.1, read as the reverse complement.
GCGAAGCCGCATGATAATCCGCCATGAACGAACCGAAGACATCGACATGATCACGCAACTGACCAAAGCGGCCTTCGAACATGAAGCGCATTCGAGCCACACGGAGCAATTCATCGTCAGTTCACTGCGTCGCAGCAAGCACCTCACCGTTTCCATGGTGGCGGTGGAAAACGGCAAGGTATTCGGCCATGTCGCCATTTCTCCAGTACGAATTTCATCGGGCTCGACCGGCTGGTTCGGGCTCGGTCCGATTTCCGTATGGCCAGAACATCAAGGTCGGGGGATCGGCTCGAAATTGATGCACGCGGCTCTCGCCGAATTGCAACGCCTGGGCGGTGTCGGCTGTGTCGTGTTAGGCGACCCTGGCTACTATGGACGCTTCGGTTTCAAGGCGTACCCGACGTTAGAACTTCCAGGAGTGCCTCCCGCCTACTTCCAGGCGCAGGCGTTCTTCGGCGAGCCGCCCAAAGGAACAGTGCACTACCATGAGGCGTTCGAAGCCATCGAGTGATGGCAAGGAAATCAATGAAATAACGAAGATGCCTAAAGATGATCCTGGGCGATGAGCCACAACGTCGACATAAAGCAATCCTGAAAATGAAGACAATGCGCTTTCCCGTCAGAGTAACTTGCCTGACGGCACGCAACCGCCTGTCGTCATGCAACGGAATTCATTGCATCAATTTCGTCACTGTCGATAGGCATTCATTCATGGAAAAAAACAAAAAAGTGCCTGAGCCCACTTACCACTACTTACCCAGGATCTTTTTGCCAGGCACACGCGTCATTCCAGCGAAGGCATGGACAGCCTTTCCTCTCCCCGCACCGTCAGCACCCGCACCCCCTCGCCCGTCACCGCGACGGTGTGCTCGAACTGGGCGGAGAGCTGGCCGTCGCAGGTGACCACGGTCCAGCCATCGGCCTCGGTTCGGACCTGGTGGCGCCCCTGGTTGATCATCGGCTCGATGGTGAACACCATGCCTTCGCGCAGCACCAGGCCGGTTCCCGGCTTGCCCCAGTGCAGCACTTGCGGGGGCTCGTGCATCTCGCGGCCGATGCCGTGGCCGCAGTAGTCCCGTACCACCGAGTAGCCATGGTGCCGGGCATGTCGCTCGATGGCGTGACCCACGTCGCCGAGCCGCGCGCCCGGACGCACCGCCTCGATGCCCTTCCATAACGCCTCATAGGTCACCTGCACCAGCCGCCGCGCCTCCGGCGCCACTTCGCCGACCAGGTAGGTCTTGCTGGAGTCGGCGATGTAGCCGTTCTTTTCCAGCGTGATATCGAAGTTGACGATATCGCCATCCTGCAGCCGCACCGAAGCGGACGGGACACCATGGCACACCACGTGATTGCGGGAGACATTGAGGGCGTAGGCGTAGCCGTACTGGCCCTTGCTGGCCGGACGCGCCCCGAGTTCGTCGACGATGAACGCCTCCACCCGATCATTGATCTCCAGGGTGGCCATGCCCGCCAGGCTCATCCGGTCGAGATAGCCGAACACCTGCGCCAGCAGGCGGCCGGACTCGGCCATCAATTGGATTTCCCCGGGGGCCTTGATCATGGCAACGCCACCTCGCCGGCCTCGGGCGCGATGCCAACGGCGCGCAGTTCCTGGGCGATGATCGCGTTGAAGCTCTGGGTCGGATTCATCTCGCACAACATGCCGATCCTGATCCAGAACGCCGCCTGCGCGTTGATGGAGCGGTACGACACCAGGCACGCCTTGCGCAGCTTGTCGTGGAGGTCGTCGTCAATGTTCACGATGCCCATACTACTCTCCGTATATGTTCCATATATGAAGTATAGGAAGACAAAAAAGCGGAGGGCAAGGGCGCCGCTGAATTCCAGCCGCCGGTTGGGCGATGCTTTTGAACGCCAGCGACTCCAGGTGAGCCACTCGGCGGCTCACCTCTTCGGGCACCCTCTCAGCCAGGCAGTGGGCTGTCGAAAAGGGAATTCGAGGGGATGGCGAAAGCCAAGGCGCTGGACGCTCGAGCTGGAACGACTCGGCACCTGCAGCCGAGGTGAAAACCGGGCGAGCGGTAATGAGCACAGGCGGCTGTTGACTAAAAGTTGCCCAATAGGCGAGTCGGGAAGCCTGCGATCGTGCAGAAGCGCCGGCATTCGGCGCATGGCCCAGCGGGACGGTGCATCCGGCAGCGCCTGGAGGCACCCAGGCGCGACATTCGCCAGCCAGCGGTTCGAACCAATAAAAAGAATTCGATCACGCCCGGCCGCACCGGCCGGGGACATCCGGATGCGTTATGGCAGCTCGGCCACGCCGCGGTTGGCGAGCATGTCGGCCCGCTCGTTGCCGGGGTGGCCGGCGTGGCCACGCACCCATTGCCATTCCACCTGGTGCCGGGCGACTTCCTCGTCCAGGCGCTGCCAGAGGTCGGCATTCTTCACCGGCTGCTTGGCGGCGGTCTTCCAGCCGCGTTTCTTCCAGTTGGGCATCCATTCCTGGATGCCGCGCATGACGTATTCGGAGTCGGTGACCAGTTTCACCTGGCAGGAACGCTTCAGGGCCGTCAAGGCCTGGATGGCCGCCATCAGTTCCATGCGGTTGTTGGTGGTCATCGGTTCGCCGCCCCAGAGTTCGCGCTCGACGCCCTTGTAGACCAGTACCGCTCCCCAGCCACCGCGGCCGGGATTGCCCTTGCAGGCTCCGTCGGTGTAGACCTCGACCTTGTCGCTCACTCAGACCTCGTGTTTCGAATCGCGGCGGGACACCTTGGCCACCGGCAGCGGCAACAGTTTGCCCATGCTTTCGCGGCGCGGCTGGCGCAGCGGCCGCAGACCCACCACCAGCTTGCGCGCCGCCAGCAGGTAGACGCCGGCGCCGGGCGCCTGGGCGGCGGCGCCCCACGTTTCCAGCCGGGCCAGGCGGGATTGCCAGGCCGGCGACGCGAGCGGCGGACGATAGCACCCGAAGCGGCGTTTCTCCAGCGCGAAGCCCAGCAGCCGCAGCCAGTCGCTGACCCGTCCGGGGGCGATGCAACGGGCCTCGCGGAAGATGTCCCGGGCGAAGTAATGGCGCATGCCCCAGGTGCTCCAGGGGTTGATGCCAAGGATCAGCAGGTGGCCGCCGGGCCGTACGCTGCGGGCGGCCTCCCGCAGCAGGCTGTGGGGCGACAGGCAGAAGTCCAGGCCGTGCTGCAGCACCACCACATCGGCGGCATGCTCGCCCAGGGGCCAGGCGTGCTCCTCGCAGGCGATCTCCACCCCTGGCAGGGGCGCGCCCAGGTGCACGCTGCGCTGGATCTGGCGGGCGCCGGCGGGGCGCTCCGCGGGCGGGCCATAGTGCACCAGATAACCGCCGAAGTACCGCGACAGTTCCTCCTCCAGCAGCCGCTGCGCCTCGGCCCGCAGCAGGCTCCCCAGGGGGCCGGCGAACCAGTCGCGGGCGCGGCCGGTCATCTCCAGCCAGGCGGCATCGGCCTCGGCGAACGGCTCGTTCATGGGCGGTACCTGCTGCGGCGCGGGCCAGGCGACGCCATAATCCGGCACCTATGCGCCGGGAACAGCAAAAACGCGGGAAGGCTGTCGTACGGCATGGCGTTCGTACCTCTTTCCTCGATGGACACCGGGACCCAAGTCCCGAACCGGCGCACGGCGATCGACGGGAACCCGGCCCGCTCGGGAGCGGTCGCCCATTTAACCAGCCGCGCGACGTCGCGGCATCCGCCACCGGACCGACGAGCCTGCCATGATACAGATTGATGCCCTGCCCGCCTTTTCCGACAACTACATCTGGCTGTTGCAGGACCCCGCCAGCCGCCGCTGTGCGGTGGTCGACCCCGGCGACGCCGGGCCGGTACTGGAATGGCTGGCCGCCCACCCCGGCTGGCAGCTGGGCGATATCCTCGTCACCCACCACCACCACGACCACGTGGGCGGCGTCGCCGCGCTCAAGGAGGCCTCTGGCGCCACCGTGCACGGGCCGGCCGGCGAGCGCATCCCCGTGCGCGACCGGGCCCTGGCGGACGGCGACCGCCTGGAGGTGCTGGGCCTGGCCTTCGAGGTGATCGACGTGCCCGGCCACACCGCCGGACATATCGCCTATTACCACGCGAACGCCGAGCGCCCGCTGCTGTTCAGCGGCGACACCCTGTTCGCCGGTGGCTGTGGGCGACTGTTCGAAGGCACGCCGGAGCAGATGCACCACTCGCTGTCGCGGCTCGCCGCGCTCCCGGAGGCCACCGGCGTGTACTGCGCCCACGAGTACACCCTGAGCAACCTGCGCTTCGCCCGGGCCGTGGAGCCGGACAACGCGGCGCTGGCGGCCCGTTTCGAGGCGGTGTCGGCCCTGCGCGAACGGGGTTCCATCAGCCTGCCGTCGCGCCTGGACGAAGAACGGGCCACCAACCCCTTCCTGCGCACGGACGTGGATGCCGTCCGGCAGAAAATCGACGAACGGGAAGGCAGCCGGGAGCGCGACGGCAGCGCGGTTTTCGCGGCCTTGAGGCACTGGAAGGACACCTTCTGAGGGCCGCTTTGGCTCGGCAAGGGCGGGCAAAACTTGACCCTCCCCAGGTCGGTTCCTAGAATCGCCCGACCTTTTTGCCGAGCAAGTGCCCTCGACCAATGCCTCCAACGTCGCCTAAAACCCTTGATTTAGACGCTTTGGGGCGCATTTCACCCGCGCTCGTCCTGGCCCTCACCGCCTTGCTCGCCGGTTGCCAGAGCACCGGGGGGCAGCCGGAGAACCAGACCCCGGTACGCGACCTGACCGTCCAGGTGCCCCGCCAGCCAGTGATCCGGGTACAACCCAAGCTGGCGCCGCAGCCGCCCCAGGACATCTGGGAACGCATGCGCCTGGGCTTCCAGCTGCAGGGCGAGATCGGCACCAACCCGCGCATCGAGCGCCAGCGGCTGTGGTTCGTCGGCAACCCCTCCTTCATCGAGAACGCCAGCAGCCGCGGCAGCCTGTACATCCACTACGTGGTGGAGCGCCTCGAAGAGCGGGACATGCCCCTGGAGCTGGCCCTGCTGCCGGTGATCGAGAGCGCCTACAACCCCTTTGCCTATTCCCGCAGCGATGCAGTGGGGCTGTGGCAGTTCATCCCCTCCACCGGCCGTTACTACAACCTGCGCCAGACCAACTGGTACGACGGCCGGCGCGACATCACCGCGTCCACCAACGCCGCCCTGAGCTACCTGTCGCGCCTGCACGACATGTTCAACGGGGACTGGCTGCTGGCCCTGGCCGCCTACAACGCCGGCGAAGGCACGGTGAGCCGGGCCATCGAGCGCAACCAGAAACTCGGCCTGCCCACCGACTACTGGAACCTGGCGCTGCCCCAGGAAACCCAGGACTACGTGCCCAAGCTGCTGGCCCTGTCGCAACTGGTGCTGTCGCCGGTGGCCTACGGGGTGAACCTCAACCCCATCGCCAACGAACCCTACTTCGAAGTGGTGGAGTGCAAGCAGCGCCTGGACCTGTCCCGCGTCGCGGCGCTGGCCAACATCGAGGAAGACGAGCTGTACCAGCTCAACCCGGCATTCAAGAAGCGCATCACCCTGGACGGCCCGCAGCACCTGCTGGTGCCGACCCAGAAGGCCGGCCTGCTGGCCACCAGCCTGTCCAGCATGAAACCCGAGGACGTGCCGGACTGGCAGCAGTACCGGGTCCGCCGCGGCGACACCCTGGACCGGATCGCCGGCCGCTACGGGGTGCCGGTGGCGACCCTGCGCAGCATCAACGACCTGAGCAGCAACCGCCTGCGGGTCGGCCAGCAGTTGAGCGTGCCGATGTCGGCGGGCGCCCCGCGGCTCAGCGAACCGTCGGTGAGCCGCGCCCTGGCCAGCAGCGCTTCGGTTTCCCGCCCCACGGCCCGTGCCTACACGGTGCGCAACGGCGACAACCTCTGGCAGATCGCCAAGGTCAACAACGTCGACGTGAAGGATATCCAGCGCTGGAACAGACTCTCCGGCAACGCCCTGAAGACCGGCCAGGTGCTGCAGCTGCAGGCGCCGGCGGGCAAGGCGCCCAGCGTGATGCTGGCAAGCGCGGACAAGGCGCCGGCGGCGGCCAAGCCCGCGGCGACCAGCACCCGGCGCGAAGACGTCACCTACTACAAGGTGCGGGAAGGCGACTCGATGTACCTGATCGCCAAGCGCTTCAACGTCGAGATGCAGCACCTGCGCAACTGGAACCCCCGCAGCGGCCACGCCCTCAAGCCGGGCCAGACCCTGACCCTCCGGCTCGGCAGCCGCTGACCCCTTCGAATACCCCTTCCAGGCGACCCAGCGTGGTGCCGGCGAAGATCGCCGGTCGGCTGATGACCCGCGCTATCTGACGACAGGGCCGGTCAGGTGCGGCCGGTCAGGTACGGCCAGTTGGGCATGGCCAGTCAGGTACGGCCAGTCGGTGCGGTCGGCGAGACGCGTCAGCGACGCGGCCGGCAAGGCGCGGCCGGCAAGGCACCACACCACCCGCCCTCACCGCCGGGTCAAGGCCTCCAAGGCCCGCCCCGCCGCCTTGCACAGGTGGCGGAAGGCGACGAACTGCTCGTTCCGCAGCACCCGCCCCGAAGGCCGGCCATCGGCGTACAGCACCCCGACCGTCCGGGTGCCGGCCATGAGCGGTGCGACGAAGAACATGCCCGGGCCGAACCACTGGCGCATCGGCCGGGTGACCAGGTCGTTCAGGGTGCAGCTGGCAGGCGTCCCCATCCACAACGGCTCGCGGCTGCGCACCACGTAGTCGAACAAGTGCGGCTGCTCCGGCGACTGCACCGGCAGTTCGAAGCGCTCCAGCCAGTCGCCGGTGTCCTCGCCGGCCACCTGCTTGGCACGGAAGCGCCGCTGGCCGTCCGCCAGCACCGCCACCATCACCCGCTCCAGGCCGGCCCCGCGCTGCAGGCCCTGCAGCAGCAGGTCGAGGATGCGCCCGGGAGCGTCCTGCCGGGCCGCGGCCAGGCCCAGTTCGTGCAGCGTCTGGCTCAGGGTGTCGGTGTCCAGGCGTGGGACTTGGGCCGCCCGGCGCGCGCGGCCTGGGGTCAGGTCGCGGGTCGGGATCAACGGCACCAGCTGCTCGGCGCCGAAGGTGGCGGCAACCCGCACCGCCTCGTCGGCGCCGGCCAGCGCCAGTTGCAAGGCCTGGTCCGGCTCCACGCCGATGAAGGCCGCCATCCGCTCCAGTTGCTCGGCCATGGCCGGGGTGTCCCAGCCGTCCAGGGCCAGCTGGGCGATCTGCCCGCCCAGTTGCACGGCGTCTGAGGCGGAATCGCCCGGGTGGCCGGTCAGCGCCAGGCCGACGGTGCCGCCCAGCCCCCAGCTCTTGGCCAGGCCCTGGGTCAGTTGGCGGAAGCCGGTGCCGAGCCGGTCCCGGACCGTCGCCTCCACGTCCACCCCCGGCTCCGCCAGGGCAGCCGCCAGGTCGTCCGCCTGGCTGCCGGCGCAGCCCCAGAACGCCAGTTCGCCCAGGTCCTTGAGCAGCGCAGCGATGAACACCTCTTCCTGCTGCCGGCCCAGTACGTAGCCGGCGATGGTCCGCGCCTGCACCGCGCCATGGAAGGCGCGGGCCAGCAGCGCGGTCAGCTGCTCCCGGGGCGCCTTGCCCAGCAGGCCGTCCACCAGGCACACCGATACGCCGATGGCGCGCACCGTATCGAAGCCGATCAGCACGATGGCACGGGACAGGGTGCGAATGGGCTCGCGGGCCGGGTTGTAGTGGGCACTGTTGGCGACCCGCAGCACCTTGGAGGTTAGGGTCGCATCGCGCAGCAGCACATCCGCCAGCTGCTGCACCGAAGCGCTGTGTTCCGAGGTCAGGCGCTGGAGGTCATGGACTACCGCCGCCAGTGCGGGTAATTCGGCTTGGTTGAGACGATCGATCCATGACTGCAACCCATGGGTACGCGTAACCACATTGATCCCCTCGATCGCTTTCCCGCAGTGTAGCCAAAATGATGGCACGGGCTACCCATCGCACCGGCTTTTTCGAGGGGATACAAGCTGTTACTGTACCCGGCAAACTGGCGTTCCGGGCCCTCGCGCCCGGGCCCGCCGCGATCGGCAGCACGAGGAGAGAACGATTTGATCACGTCCGCCCTGTACCTCCGTGATAACCGGCCCGTCCGCCTTGCGTCCCCTCGCCCGCTCGCCTCGCCCCGCACCGTTCCCCACCGCCCCTCGCGCTGATGCGCCCCCGCCGACCGCTTTCGATGCCACGCCTTTGCGGCGGGCGGCGCGTCGTGCCCCGTTCTTCGGAGATCGCTCGATGACCCTCGCCCTGCGGAGTTTCTGCCGGCGGGCCTGCGCCGTCCTGCTGCTGGGGATGGCCGGGCTGGCCGCCGCCGAGCCGCGCCACGCGCTGACCCTGTACGACGAGCCGCCGAAATACCCGGCCGGCTTCAGCCATTTCGGCTACGTGAACCCGGACGCGCCCAAGGGCGGCCTGCTGCGGCTGGCGGCCTTCGGCAGCTACGACAGTTTCAATACCTTCATCCCCAAGGGAAACCCGGCCGACCAGATGGGCCTGGTCTACGACTCCCTGACCTTCCATTCGCCGGACGAGCCCTTCACCGAGTACGGCCTGCTGGCGGAAAAGATCGAGAAGGCGCCGGACAACGGCTCGGTGCGCTTCTACCTCAACCCCAAGGCACGCTTCAACGACGGCACGCCGGTGACCGCCGACGACGTGGTGTTCACCTTCGAACAGCTGATGCAGCACGGCGACCCGATGTTCCGCCACTACTACGCCGACGTCGCCCAGGTGATCGCCGAGGACGCGCGCAAGGTGCGCTTCGACTTCAAGGCGCCGGGCAACCGCGAGCTGCCGCTGATCCTCGGGCAGATCCAGGTGCTGCCCCGGCACGCCTGGAAGGATCGCGACTTCGGTCGCTCGACCCTGGAGCCGCCGGTGGGCAGCGGCCCCTACCGGGTCGCCGCGTTCGAGCCGGGGCGCTCGGTGCGCTTCGAGCGGGTGAAGGACTGGTGGGCCAAGGATTTGCCGGTGGCCCGCGGCTACTACAACTTCGACGCCATCACCGTGGACTACTACCGGGACATGTCAGTGGCGCTGGAAGCCTTCAAGGCCGGCCAGTTCGACCTGAACCAGGAGTACTCCGCCAAGGACTGGGCCACCGGCTACGACAGCCCGGCCCTGCGCGCCGGCCGCTTCCGCCAGGTCAGCCTGCCCAACCACAACCCGGCGGGCATGCAGGCTTTCACCTTCAACCTGCGCCGGCCGATGTTCCAAGACCGCCGGGTGCGCGAGGCCATCGCCTGCCTGTTCGACTTCGAATGGGCCAACAAGCAGCTGTTCTTCGGCTCCTACAAGCGCACCCGCAGCTACTTCGAGAACTCGGAGATGGCCGCCACCGGGCTGCCGGACGCCGAGGAACTCAAGCTGCTGGAACCCCTGCGCGGCCGCATTCCGGACGAGGTGTTCAGCCAGCCCTTCTCGCCGCCGGTCACCGACGGCAGCGGCATCGTCCGCGAGCAGATGCGGCACGCCTACCGGCTATTGCTGGACGCCGGCTACCGCATCGAGAACGACCGCATGGTGGGCCCGGACGGCAACCCCCTGGTGTTCGAGTTCCTCCTCGCCCAGGCCAACCTGGAGCGGGTCATCCTGCCGTTCAAACGCAACCTGGCGGAGCTGGGTATCGAGCTGCAGATCCGCAAGGTGGACGTGTCCCAGTACATCAACCGGATACGCTCCCGGGACTTCGACATGGCCTCCGCCATCTGGCCGCAGTCCAACTCCCCGGGCAACGAACAGCTGGAATTCTGGCATTCCCGCAGCGCCGACAGCCCCGGCAGCCGCAACCTCATCGGCCTGCGCGACCCGGCCATCGATACCCTGGTGGAAGGCCTGATCCGCGCCGATTCGCGGCACAGCCTGATCATTCACGCCCGGGCCCTGGACCGGGTACTGCTATGGGGCCACTACGTGGTGCCCAGCTACTTCCTGGACAGCTGGCGCATCGCCTACTGGAACCGGCTGGAGCGGCCACCCCAGCCGCCCTTGTACGACCCCGGCCTGTTCACCTGGTGGCAGAAACCCGACGCGGCCCCGCCGCCGCCCGCCAC
>NZ_VJOY01000013.1 GCF_007109405.1 Pseudomonas mangiferae | reverse complement strand
GGTGGTGACCTTGCGGGGGCGGGGGGCGGCGGGTTTCCAGCCGGCCTTGTCCTGCTCGGCGCGGCGGTGGGCCAGTTCTTCGGCGGAGACCTGCAGGTCGATGCGGCGGTTGGGAATGTCGATGAGTACCTTGTCGCCGTCGCGCACCAGGCCGATGGCGCCGCCGGCGGCGGCTTCCGGCGAGGCGTGGCCGATGGACAGGCCGCTGGTGCCGCCGGAGAAGCGGCCGTCGGTGAGCAGGGCGCACTGCTTGCCCAGGCCCTTGGACTTCAGGTAGCTGGTGGGGTAGAGCATTTCCTGCATGCCCGGGCCGCCCTTGGGCCCTTCGTAGCGGATGATGACGATGTCGCCGGCGACGACCTCGTCGGCCAGGATGCCCTTCACCGCGGCGTCCTGGCTCTCGTAGACCTTGGCGCGGCCCTCGAAGACGTGGATGGACTCATCGACGCCCGCGGTCTTCACCACGCAGCCGTCCTCGGCGATGTTGCCGTACAGCACCGCCAGGCCGCCCTCCTGGGAATAGGCGTGCGCGACACTGCGGATGCAGCCTGCGGCGCGGTCGTCGTCCAGGCTCGGCCAGCGGGTGTCCTGGCTGAACGCGGTCTGCGTTGGAATGCCGGCGGGGCCGGCCTTGAAGAAGTGGTGAACCGCATCGTCCCGGGTCTGGGTGATGTCCCACTGGGCGATGGCGTCGGCCATGTTCGGGCTGTGCACGGTGTGAACGTCGGTGTGCAGCAGGCCGCCGCGGGCCAGCTCGCCGAGGATGGAGAAGATACCGCCGGCCCGGTGCACGTCTTCCATGTGGTACTTCTGGATGTTCGGCGCCACCTTGCACAGCTGCGGCACCCGGCGCGACAGGCGATCGATGTCGCGCAGGTCGAAGTCGACCTCGGCTTCCTGGGCCGCGGCCAGCAGGTGCAGGATGGTGTTGGTCGAGCCGCCCATGGCGATGTCCAGCATCATGGCGTTCTCGAACGCCTCGAAGGTGGCGATGTTGCGCGGCAGCACCGAGGCGTCGCCCTCGCCGTAGTAGCGCTGGCACAGCTCCACCGCCAGACGCCCGGCGCGCAGGAACAACTGCTCGCGGTCGGCGTGGGTGGCCAGGGTCGAGCCGTTGCCCGGCAGGGACAGGCCCAGGGCCTCGGTCAGGCAGTTCATGGAGTTGGCGGTGAACATGCCGGAGCAGCTGCCGCAGGTGGGGCAGGCGCTGCGCTCGTACTCGGCCACCTTCTCGTCGCTGGCCGAGTCGTCGGCGGCGATGACCATGGCGTCCACCAGGTCCAGGCCGTGGCTGGCCAGCTTGGTCTTGCCGGCTTCCATCGGCCCGCCGGAGACGAACACCACGGGGATGTTCAGGCGCAGGGCGGCCATCAGCATGCCGGGGGTGATCTTGTCGCAGTTGGAGATGCAGACGATGGCGTCGGCGCAGTGGGCATTGACCATGTACTCCACCGAGTCGGCGATGATCTCGCGGCTCGGCAGCGAATAGAGCATGCCGTCGTGGCCCATGGCGATGCCGTCGTCCACCGCGATGGTGTTGAATTCCTTGGCCACGCCGCCGGCTTTCTCGATCTCGCGGGCCACCAGCTGGCCGAGGTCCTTCAGGTGCACGTGACCGGGCACGAACTGGGTGAAGGAGTTGGCGATGGCGATGATCGGCTTCTTGAAGTCCTCGTCCTTCATCCCGGTGGCACGCCAGAGGGCGCGGGCGCCGGCCATGTTGCGGCCGAAGGTGGAGGTTTTCGAGCGGTAATCGGGCATTACGGCATTCCTGCAGGCTGATCAGGTGATGGTCTTGGGTGAGCGGGACGGGGCCGGGGGCGGGCGATCGTGGTCGCCGGTCCGGCCATGGCCTGGGTCTCGCGGGATCGCCGCGCGCCCGGCCGGGGCTCACTGCCCGCCTGAGGGTGTGGCAGGGGAACCGGGATTCTAATCCCAGCCGCCGCCGACACGAAAGGCCGACGGGCCGGGTGGTGCCGGTGGAAAACGTACCCGGATTACGCGGGCATGGGTCGTCGGGCGGACATAGGGTGGCCTGTAGGGTGGGCAACGTTTTACTTGCCCACCAGGCAGTGGCGCCGGCGATGGATTGTGGAGTCGCTACAACGATCGCGCGCAGGACAGGGCGACCCGGGCCGGGTGGCCGTCGAACAGGGTGGGGTCGGTGGCCAGGACCAGCACGGCCTGGCCGCCGTCCCGCAGGCCCAGCAGGCCTTCCTGCAGCACCTGTTCCACGCCGTTCACCGTCACGCTGCTGGTGTAGGTGGCCAGGGCCGAGGGGCAGCCGCAGGTGCCGATGGGGTTCTTCAGGGCGAGGGTGGCGGCGGTGGTCACCAGGTTGGCGGAGCGGGTCGCCGGCGCCAGGCGCAGGTCGACGCAGGCGGCCAGGGGGTGTTCGGCGACGCTGAGGTCCGCCGCCTGGACGGTGGCGCCCAACAGGGCGAGAACGAGCGGGGCGTAGGCGCGGGCCATGGGGCCTCCTGGAGCGTCGGGACGGATCGGGCGGTGCCCGCTGCGAGGCCGGCGCCGTTCTCCGGAAGACCCCGGAGGGTCGCGGGCGGTTTCACCGGCCTCGCGCCAGTGGACCGCCCGGGTGGCCTCAGTCGATACGCAGGTCCAGGTCGTCGGCGAAGGGGAAGCCGGCGCCGCTGCCTTTCGCCAGGCGCACCTCCACCTCCACGGCGGTGGCGCCTTCCGGCACGCTGCCGTAGAGGGCGCGGTCCAGCGGCTGGCCGGTGCGCTCGGCGGCGCCCAGGGGCTCGCTGGCGAAGAAGCGGCCCTCGGCGCGGAAGGCGTCCAGGCCCGGCCAGGTGGCGGCGGTCACCGCCCGCGGGTAGCCGGCGGCGGCCTTGTCGGCCACCAGGTCGTAGCGGATGTATTCGCCGCCGTCGAAGAAGTAGGCCACCCCGGCGTTGCGCTTGAACACCGTGTCCACCCCCAGGGGCCAGTGCTGCACACCGGACCAGGTGGCGCCGGACAGGTCCAGGGGGTAGCGGGCGTCCGCCTTGTCGCCTTGGGTCAGGTTGTAGCGCACGTACTGGCTGCCCTTGAACACGTACAGTTTGCTGCCGCTCACCGCCAGCACGCCATCCAGGTCGCGGGCGCCGCCGGCCAGGCGTTCCAGCCCCGGCCAGTTGCCGGCGATGGGCCTGGGGTAGCCGCTGTCGACCCGGTCGCTGGCGACGTCGAAGCGCAGGTACTGGTCGCCCTTGAAGAAGTAGGCCTTGCCGTTGCCGGCGTTGAAGCCGGCATCCAGGTCCCGCGGGCCGCCGGGCAGCTGGTCGAAGCCCAGCCAGTTGCCGGCGATGGGTTTCGGGTAGCCGTCGGCGACCCGGTCGCGGGCGAAGTCGTAGCGGTAGTAGCGGTCGCCGACGAAGAAGTAGCCGGTGTCGTCGGTCCAGTTCACCGCGGTGCGTTTCTCGCCACCGCGGAAGCGCAGGATCACCCGGGCATCGTGGGCGCTGCCGGCGCTGGTGCCGAGCCGGGCATCCAGGCGGAATGGCCGCCCGGCCGCCTCCGGTGGCAGCGGGATGCGCTGGGTCAGGGAACCCGTGCCGGTGCCGACGAACAGGTGGCCCTGGCCGGCGGGCAGGTCGGGCCGGGTGCCGTAGGCCATCACCGTCTGGGTGCCGCCTTTGGTCCAGCCGGCGATGTCCGGGTCGTAGGCCAGGTCGCTATGGGCGGCCCCGTACTCGGCGCCCGGGTTGGCCAGCAGGTTGCGGCCGAAGGCGAAGCGCCGCGGCTGCGGGTTCAGCCGCGAGCGGCCGTCCAGGTCGAGGCCGGCGGTGGGTACCCCCAGGTGCTGGAACAGGGTGGGCAGCACGTCCACCTGGCGCAGCGGTTCGGCCAGGGTGTTGCGGCCCAGGGCCGGGATGCCGGCGCCGCTCATCACCACCGCCACTTTGCGGTGCTCCGGGCGATTGGCGCCGTGACCGGTGCCGGTGCCGCCGTGGTCGGTGCTGACCACGATCAGCCAGCGCTCCCGGGCGTAGGTGGGGCGCGCCTCGATGGCGGTGAGCAGGCGCCCGAGGGCGGCGTCGGCGCGGCCCATGGCCTGCAGGTACTGGGGCGTGTCGGAATGGAAGCCGAACTGGTGGCCGGCCTCGTCGACGCCATAGAAGTAGGTACTGAGCACGTCCAGGTCGGCGCGGGTGCGCAGCCATGTCTCGGCCTGGTCGACGAGCCGGGCATCGTCCGCCTCGGGGCCGTCGAAGCGCAGGTCGGCCACCGGCTTCATCTGGGCGTAGAGGGGCGACCAGTTGTAGGCGTAGGCGGTCACCAGTTCCGGTTTGCGCTGCTCGATCAGGCTGAGGAAGTGCGGGTAGCGGGCGTAGTTCTGCCCGGCGAAGGTGTTGTCGCGCACCCCGTGCTTGTCCCGCTCGACGCCGGTGAACAGGGTCGACCAGCCGGGGCCGCTCACCGAGGTGTCCGGCGACCAGCCGCCGTCGGTGTAGACGCCCCGGGCGATCAGCCGCTCCAGGTTGACCATGCCGGCTGCGGGGATGGCGTCGGCCTTGAAGCCGTCGATGCCGAAGAACAGCACCTTGTCGTCGCCCGCCTGGGCCTGGGCGGTCAGCAGCGAAACGCAGAAGGCCGCCAGCAGGCGGCGGAGGGGAATCGGGGTCATGGGCTCGTCCTTGCTCGTCGGGAGGGCTGGCGCATTCCTGCAGCGCAGTTCCATGGCACCCCATCGGCGTTGCGAACCGATGACAACGCGACGGGTGGAGGGGATGGGCCAGGCGACGGATGCGCTGGCGGCGAGGGTTCTCTACCGCGGAATGGTGTGTAGGGTGGATGACGCTGTCTTCATCCACCATGCGTGCGTTGGGCGGCTGGGGGCTTCGTTGGAGCGAGCAACGACCAGCTGGAGGCTGGGCTACGGGTTGGGCGCGCGTGCCCTGGAATCATCCGCCGGGCCACGCGCACGGCAGGGGCGGGCAGACAGGGGATGGGGCTCTCTGCGTTGGCGCACCTGGCCGTGTATGTGCCGAATGCGACGTCTTCGTCTGTCGGTACGCTCGTGTGGCTGGACCTTCGCAAGGTGGATGAGGAAAGCGTCATCCATCCTACGGGATCGTCGCCAAGGCGGGGATTACAAAGCCATCGGTGCTGCGCTGTGTGGGAGGGACGAGGGCGCATGTTCCGGCTGTAGGGTCCGACCCTCGACCCTCGACCCTCGACCCTCGACCCTCGCTTACCGCTTACCGCTTACCGCTTACCGCTTACCGCTTACCGCTTACCGCTCACGCATTGGGCAGCAGGCGGCAGGTGAGGCTCTTGATATAGCGGGTTTCGGGGATGGCGGGGTGGACCGGGTGGTCGGGGCCCTGGCCGCCGCGTTCCAGCAGTTGCAGGGTGCGGTCCAGGTGGCGGGCGCTGCCCAGCAGGAGGCCTTGCAGGTCGTCCTCCGGCAGGTGCATGGAGCAGGAGGCGCTGACCAGGATGCCGTCCTTGTTCAGCAGGCGCATGGCCTGTTCGTTGAGGCGGCGGTAGGCGGCCTCGCCGTTCTTCAGGTCCTTTTTGCGCTTGATGAAGGCCGGCGGGTCGGCCACCACCACGTCGAAGCGCTCCTCGGCGGCCTTGAGCTCGCGCAGGGCCTCGAACACGTCGCCCTCGATGCTGGCGACCACCTCGCTGAGGCCGTTCAGCGCGGCGTTGCGCTCGACGCCGTCCAGGGCGAATTCCGAGGCGTCCACGCAGACCACTTCGCTGGCACCGAAGGCCGCGGCCTGGATGCCCCAGCCGCCGATGTAGCTGAACAGGTCCAGCACCCGCTTGCCTTTGACGTAGGGGGCCAGGCGCGCACGGTTCATCCGGTGGTCGTAGAACCAGCCGGTCTTCTGCCCGTCGCGCACCGGCGCCTCGAACTTCACGCCGTTCTCTTCCAGGGCGACCCAGTCCGGCACGTCGCCGTGGGCCACGTCCACGTAGCGTTCCAGGCCTTCGGCGTCGCGGGCGGCGGAGTCGTTCTTCCACAGCACACCGCGGGGCTTGAGCACCTGCAGCAGGGCTTCCAGCACGGCGTCTTTGTTGCGCTCCATGGTGGCCGAGGCCAGCTGCACCACCAGGATGTCGCCGAAGCGGTCCACCACCAGCCCGGGCAGCAGGTCGGCGTCGCCGTACACCAGGCGGTAGAAGGGCGTGTCGAACAGCCGCTCGCGCAGGGACAGGGCCACGTTCAGGCGATGCACCAGCAGCGACTTGTCCAGGGCCAGTTCGGCGTCCCGGGACAGCAGGCGGGCGCAGATCAGGTTGTTGGGGGACAGCGCGACGACGCCCAGGGGCTTGCCGCCGGCCGCCTCCAGCACCGCCTGGTCGCCGGCGGCGAAGCCGTTCAGCGGGGTGGCGGCCACGTCCACCTCGTTGCTGTAGACCCACAGGTGGCCGGCGCGCAGGCGGCGGTCGGCGTTGGCTTTGAGGCGCAGGCGGGGCAGGGTCATGCAGCGGGCTCCGGGCAAAAGCGCGGATTATACCGCGCCGGCCCGGCGGCGGTCGGCGAACCGTCCGCCGGCGCCCGGCGGGATTCGACTTTGGTCGCAGGGGTGGGCCCAGGGCCGGCGGGTTGGCGTAGGCTGCGCAGCTTTTCGACAGCCGAGGACCTCACCATGCATACGGAACGCGTGCGCCTGCCTGCCCTGCTCGACAAGCTGATGAGCGCCGACCAGGCAGCGGCCCTGATCGAGGACGGCATGACCGTCGGCATGAGCGGCTTCACCCGGGCCGGCGAGGCCAAGGCGGTGCCCCAGGCCCTGGCCCGGCGCGCCCGGCAGACCCCCTTGAAGATCAGCCTGATGACCGGCGCCAGCCTGGGCAACGACCTGGACAAGCAGCTCACCGAGGCCGGCGTGCTGGCCCGGCGCATGCCCTTCCAGGTGGACGGCACCCTGCGCCGGGCGATCAACGCCGGCGAGGTGATGTTCATCGACCAGCACCTGTCGGAGACCGTCGAACAGCTGCGCAACCACCAGCTCAAGCGCCCGGACATCGCGGTGATCGAGGCGGTGGCCATCACCGAGCAGGGCCACCTCGTGCCCACCACCTCGGTGGGTAACTCGGCCAGCTTCGCCATCTTCGCCGAGCGGGTGATCGTCGAGATCAACCTGGCCCACGCCGCCAACCTGGAAGGGCTGCACGACGTCTACATCCCCAGCTACCGGCCGACCCGCACGCCGATCCCGCTGACCCGGGTGGATGACCGCATCGGCGTGCCGGCGATTCCCATCGACCCGGCGAAGATCGTCGCCATCGTGGTCAGCCAGCAGCCCGACTCGCCCTCCACCGTGCTGCCGCCGGACGCCGAGACCCAGGCCATCGCCGACCACCTGATCGACTTCTTCAAGGGCGAAGTGGCCGCCGGGCGCATGGGCAACGACCTGGGCCCGCTGCAGGCGGGTATCGGCAGCATCGCCAACGCGGTGATGTGCGGCCTGCTGGCCTCGCCCTTCGAGAACCTGACCATGTACTCCGAGGTGCTGCAGGACTCCACCTTCGACCTGCTGGACGCGGGCAAGCTGCGCTTCGCCTCGGGCAGCTCCATCACCCTCTCGCCACGGCGCAACGCCGACGTGTTCGGCCACCTGGAGCGCTACAAGGACCGCCTGGTGCTGCGGCCCCAGGAAATCTCCAACCACCCGGAGGTGGTGCGCCGGCTGGGGATCATCGGCATCAACACCGCCCTGGAGTTCGACCTGTACGGCAACGTCAACTCCACCCACGTGGGCGGCACCCGGATGATGAACGGCATCGGCGGCTCGGGGGACTTCGCCCGCAACGCGCACCTGGCGATCTTCGTCACCAAGTCCATCGCCAAGGACGGGGCCATCTCCAGTGTGGTGCCCATGGTCAGCCACGTGGACCACACCGAGCATGACGTGGACATCCTGGTCACCGAGCAGGGCCTCGCCGACTTGCGCGGCCTGGCGCCCCGGGAGCGGGCCCGGGCGATCATCGACCACTGCGTGCACCCGTCCTACCGCGGTGCCCTGGACGATTACTTCCAGCGCGCCTGCGCCAGGGGCGGCCACACCCCGCACCTGCTGCGGGAAGCCCTGCAGTGGCACATCGACCTGGAGGAAACCGGCAGCATGATCGGCGGCCTGCTGAACCAGGCGCGCAGCGCCTGACCCGGACGATCGGTGAGGGCAGTTCAGTGGGCCAGGAAAGGGCAGGGTAGGAAACAGGACGGCTGGCGATTCAGCCGTCGCCTGGGCGGGGCGGGTATGAAAGGCGGGACGAACAGACCGTCGCCTGCCTCAACCCCGAGAGGGGCGCCCGGAAGCGGGCGCGATAAAGACTGGGCTCCGGCGACGAGCGCCCTGGGCGCCCGCCGCGGAGAACCGGGGCGGTCAGGCCGACAGCGCGTCCAGCAGCTTCTGGTTAAAGGCCGGGATGTCGTCGGGCTTGCGGCTGCTGATCAGGTTGCCATCCACCACGACTTCCTTGTCCACCCACGTGGCACCGGCGTTCTTCAGGTCGTCGGTGAGGGAGGGCCAGCTGGTCATGGTCTTGCCCTTGACCAGGCCGGTGGAGGCGAGGATCCAGCCGCCGTGGCAGATCACCGCGATGGGCTTGTTGGCCTGGGCGGCGCCCTTGACCAGGGCCTGGGCCTTGGCATCGGTGCGGATAGTGTCGGAGTTCACCACGCCGCCGGGCAGCACAATCGCCGCGTAGTCCTCGATCTTCGCCGCGTCGAACGTGGTGTCGACCGGAAAACTGTCGGCCGGGGTGGTGTGGTTCCAGCCGGTGACCGTGCCGGGCTTGGCCGAGACGATCTCGGCGGTGTAGCCGGCCTTCTCCAGGGCTTCCTTCGGTCCGGTCAGTTCGGCCTGCTCGAAGCCATCGGTGACCAGCAGGGCGACACGTTTTCCGGAAGCGGACAGGGACATGGGGGACTCCTTTTTCGTCGGGGTTCTTGGGACGGATACTGAATTCCGACCCCTGCCGCGTCTGGTAAAGTTCCTGTCGATTTTCATCCCCTCGTCGGTCCCGAAGGGCTAGACTGGGCACTTCATCCGGTCCCTCCATGTGTGTGTCGTCATGGCCCAAGAACTCTCCGCCGAACAGATCATGCAAGTGCTCCAGGGGATCAGCGTGCCCCCGCAGCCGCAGATCATGGTCGACCTGCAGATGGAGCAGGTCATGCCGAACCCGGACCTCAAGGCCATCGCCAAGCTGATCAGCCAGGACCCGGGCCTCTCCGGCGCCCTGCTCAAGCTGGTCAATTCACCGTTCTTCGGCCTCGCCAACCGCATCACCTCCATCGAGCGCGCCGTGACCCTGCTGGGCAGCCGCTCGGTGATCAACCTGATCAACGCCCAGTCCATCAAGGGCGAGATGAACGACGAGACTATCGTCACCCTCAACCGCTTCTGGGACACCGCCCAGGACGTGGCCATGACCTGCCTGACCCTGGCCAAGCGGGTCGGTTACGAGTCGGTGGACGAGGCCTACGCCCTGGGGCTGTTCCACAACTGCGGCATCCCGTTGATGCTCAAGCGCTTCCCCGACTACATGGCGGTGCTGGAAGAGGCCTACGCCCTGGCCAGCGACGAGGTGCGGGTGGTGGACACGGAGAACCGCCTGCTCAACACCAACCACGCCGTGGTGGGCTACTTCACCGCCCGCTCCTGGCGCCTGCCGGCTCACGTCTGCGACGCCATCGCCAACCACCACAACGCCCTCTCGGTGTTCACCGAGGAAGGCAGCCGCGACAGCCAGATGCGCAACCTGCTGGCGATCCTGAAGATGGCCGAGCACATCTGCAACTGCTACCGGGTGCTGGGCCAGCAGGACACCGACCACGAGTGGAACTCCATTCGCGCTCGGGTGCTGGACTACGTGGGGCTGTCCGACTACGACTTCGTCAACCTGGAGGAAAGCATCCAGGAAATGGGCGTGGGCCGGGCCGGTTACTGACCGCCCCGGCGCCTCGCGGCGCCTTCGGCAGCGACGGGGCACCGGCTCTGGTAGGCTGCGGCCTTCGCCCCTGCTCTGCGCCCACGCCCCATGCCTGAACTCCCCGAAGTCGAAACCACCCGCCGCGGCATCGCCCCCCACGTCGAGGGGCAGCGGGTCCTCCGCGTGATCGTCCGCGAACGCCGGCTGCGCTGGCCGATCCCCGAGGACCTGGATGTGCGCCTGTCCGGCCAGCGCATCGAGCGGGTCGAGCGGCGCGCCAAGTACCTCCTGTTGCAGGCCGAGAGCGGCACCCTGATCGCTCACCTGGGGATGTCCGGCAGCCTGCGCCTGGTGCCCGCGGGGCAGCCGGCGCTCAAGCACGAACACGTGGACGTGGAACTGGAGTCGGGGATGTCCCTGCGCTACACCGACCCCCGGCGTTTCGGCGCGCTGCTCTGGAGCCAGGAGCCCCTGGCCCACGAGCTGCTGCGCAACCTGGGGCCGGAGCCGCTGACCGATGCCTTCGACGGCGAGCGGCTGTTCCGCCTGTCCCGGGGCCGGGCCATGGCCATCAAGCCGTTCATCATGGACAACGCGGTGGTGGTGGGGGTGGGCAACATCTACGCCAGCGAGGCGCTGTTCGCCGCCGGCATCGACCCGCGGCGCAGCGCCGGCGCGGTGTCCCGGGCGCGTTACCTGAAGCTGGCGGCGGAGATCAAGCGGGTACTGGCCTACGCCATCGAGCGCGGCGGCACCACGTTGCGGGATTTCGTCGGTGGCGACGGCCTGCCCGGCTACTTCCAGCAGGAGCTGTTCGTCTATGGCCGTGGCGGCGAATTCTGCAAGGTCTGCGGTAGCACCCTGCGGGACGTGCGCCTCGGCCAGCGGGCCAGCGTCTACTGCCCGCGTTGCCAGCGCTGAGGCCGGTGATCGGGGGCGCTGGAGGCCCCGAAAAGCGCCAGGATTCGCTCCGGCGATTGACGGCCATCACGCTGACAATCCGTGCGGCGCTGTTATAGTTAGCGACACTCATCGTCCCATCAAAGGATTGCATCCATGAACCTGCTTCATCGCTCCGCTGCTGTCCTGGCGCTGACCACCGGCCTGCTGGCGTTGCCGGCACATGCCGAGGTGGTGCAGCAGAACGCCAGTGGCAACCCCGTCTACGAGGTGGAGGCGCCGCCGGCCTACTCGATGATCGGCGACCTGCTGATCGCCCGCCCGCTGCTGATCGCCGCCACCGCCGTGGGCACCGTGGCGTTCGTGGTCAGCCTGCCGTTCACCGCCCTGGGCGGTAACGTCAAGGATGCGGGCAAGGCCCTGGTGGTCGACCCCGGCAAGGAAGCCTTCGTGCGCTGCCTGGGCTGCACCACCAGCGGCTACAAGCGCGACTGATCCCGTCGCCGCGTCACCCCGAAGAGCCGGTCAATCGACCGGCTTTTTCGTGTCTGCCGCCGCGGGAACCGGGACCGGGGCCGGAACCGGCACGGTTTCGGCGGTCGGCTTGGCGCCCGCGGCCGCGGGCCGCTCCACCCGTTTCACCGCCATCACCTGAGCCTCGCCGATCCCCCGCGGGTCGCTGGCGGCTTCGACGCGCCCGGCGGCCTTGTCCCATGCCAGCACCTGCAGGTTGCCGTAGGACGCCTCCAGGGGCTTGAGGGTGTAGCCGCGGGCCTGCAGGTCCGCCGCCTGGGCTGCGTCGAAGGCGCCCGGCTCGTACTCCACCACGTCCGGCAGGTACTGGTGGTGGTAGCGCTTGATCGCCGGCCAGTCCGCCACCGGGCGGCCGTCCAGGTCGCCGAGGATCGCCAGCAGCACCATGCTGGGGATGCGGCTGCCGCCGGGGGTGCCGAAGGCGGCGAAGCGCTCGCGGCTTTCCAGGAAGGTGGGGCTCATGCTGGACAGCGGGCGCTTGCCGGCGGCCACCGCGTTGGCCTGGCTGCCGCTCAGGCCATAGGCATTGGCGCCCCGGGGGTCGGCGGCGAAGTCGTCCATCTCGTCGTTGAGCACCACGCCGGTGCCCGGCACGCTGAAGGCGGCGCCGAAGGGCAGGTTCACCGACAGGGTGGCGGCCACCGCGTTGCCCTCGGCGTCCATCACCGTGAAGTGGGTGGTGTGGTCGCCTTCGCGCCAGGCCGGCGCTGGCGGCAGGCTGGCGCTGGGGGTGGCGCGGCGCGGGTCGATGCCGGCGGCGAGGCTCGCCAGGTAGTCCGGTGCCAGGAGCCGCGCCAGGGGGTTGGCGATGAAGTCGGGGTCGCCCAGGAGGCCGCGGTCGCGGTAGACCCGACGCAGGGTCTCCAGCACGTAGTGGCTGCGCTGGGGCGCATCGACCTGGCGCCACGGCAGCTGCTGGAGGATCGCCAGGCTCTGGGCCAGGGCCACGCCGCCAGCGGACGGTGGTGGCGCGCTGATCAGCTCGCGGCCTTCGGCCAGCGGGAAGCGCAGGGGCCGGCGCTCCACCACCTGGTAGTCCGTCAGGTCCCGCAGGCTCCAGACACCGCCCCCGGCGCGCACGCCGCTCACCAGCCGTTCGGCGGTCTCGCCGCCGTAGAAGCCGCTGCGGCCTTCCCGGGCCAGGCGCTCCAGGGTGGCGGCCAGCTCCGGCTGGCGCAGCAGGCTGCGGTCCTCGGGCACGTTGCCCTTGTCGTCGAGGAACAGCCGCGCGCTTTCCGGGTCGTCCCGCAGCGCCGCCAGGCGCCAGCCGGCGCGCTCGCGGTAGACCCGGTCCACGGCGAAGCCGTCCCGGGCCAGGCGGATCGCCGGCGCCAGGCTGTCGCAGAGGGGCAGCTTGCCGAAACGCCCGGCCAGCTCCACCAGCGCGGCCGGCAGGCCGGGGATGCCGGCGGCCAGGGCGCCGTTCACCGAGAGGGTCGGGTCCACCTTGCCCTGGCGGCGGTAGAGGTCGGGGTGGGCCGCCTGGGGGGCTTTTTCCCGGGCGTCGAGGAAGCGGTAGGTGGGCGTGTCGCCGGCTTCCCGCAGCAGGAAGAACCCGCCGCCACCAAGGCCGGAGCCGTAGGGCTCCACCACCGCCAGGGCGCCGGCCACCGCCACCGCGGCATCGAAGGCGTTGCCGCCCAGGGCCAGGGTTTCCAGGGCGGCCACGGTGGCCGCGGGGTGGGCGGTGGCCACCGCCGCCTTGCCCGGGGCCTGGGCGGCCAGGGCGGAGAGGCTCGCGCACAGCAGCAGGAAGGCGGCCAGGGCGCGCCAGCGGGGCACGGCGGGAGAGGTCGGGAAGAACCGGCTCGGGGTGGTCATCGGCGTGTCGCTCCAGCTTCGCCTCGCGGCGGGAATCGCCCGCGCCACGCCCCGGTGCGCCGGACGGGAATCAGGCCTTGCCGGTTATGATCAAGTATTTCTTCATCAGTTCGTCCTTGCTCTCGACACGGTGCTCGTCGAGGGGGATGCAATCCACCGGACAGACCTGCTGGCACTGCGGCTCGTCGTAGTGACCGACGCATTCGGTGCACAGGTTGGGATCGATCACATAGATCTCCTCGCCTTGGGAGATCGCGCCGTTGGGGCACTCCGGCTCGCAGACGTCGCAGTTGATGCAGTCGTCGGTGATGATCAGGGACATGGGAACAACCACTCCTGCCGGGGCGAACCGCGGCAACGCAGACAAAGGGAACGCGCGAATTGTGCCGCAACCGCCGGGCCGGCGCACCTTCCTGGCGGGCCGACCGTCGCGCGACGCGGGCTCAGCGCTCGAAGCGGGCCTTGAGCGCGGCGGCTACCGCGGGGTGGACGAACTGGTCGATGTCGCCCCCCAGGGCGGCGATCTCGCGGACCAGGGTGGAGGAGATGAAGGCGTAGCGTTCGGACGGGGTGAGGAACATGCTTTCCACGTTGGGCGCCAGCTGGCGGTTCATGTTGGCCAGCTGGAATTCGTATTCGAAGTCGGACACCGCCCGCAGCCCGCGCAGGAAGACGTTGGCCTGCTGCTCCTGGGCGAAGGTCGCCAGCAGGGTGGAGAAGCCCGCCACCTCGACGTTGGGCAGGTGCCGGGTGACCTCGCGGGCCAGGGCCACGCGCTCTTCCAGGCTGAACAGCGGGTTCTTTCGCGGGCTGGCCGCCACCGCGATGACCACGCTGTCGAACAGCCGCGAGGCCCGCTCGATCAGGTCGCCGTGACCTTTGGTGATGGGGTCGAAGGTGCCCGGATAAAGCACTCGGTTCATCGCGACGTCCTGGCAGTGGCAAAGGAACCGATGGTAGCGCAGCGGCCGGCGAGGGCCAAGCCGCCGCCGTCGCGGCCGTTCAGCCCGCCGCCAGCCGCTCGCCCAGGGCGGTGGCGAGCTGGGCGGTGAGGGCGTAGATGGACAGCTGCGGGTTGGCGCCGACGCTGGTGGGGAACAGCGAGCCGTCGTGGATCGACAGGTTCTCCAACTGGTGGTGGCGGCCCCAGCTGTCGGTCACCGCCTGGCGCGGGTCCTCGCCCATGGCGCAGCCGCCCATCACGTGGGCGCTGCCCAGGCGCGTGCGGTGGATCGCCAGGTCCAGGTCGTCGATCTGCGCCCGGGCCTCGGCCAGGGTGCGGGCGAAGCCGGCGTCGGCGTGCAGCGGCAGCACCGCCTGGGCGCCGGCGGCGAACTGGATCTCCGCCATGGTGTGGTAGGCGCGGCGCAGGCCGTCCCGGGTGTAGTCGGTGAGCGGGTAGTCCAGCACCGGGCTGCCATCGTCCCGCAGCTCCACCCGGCCTTCGGCGCTGTCCGGGTGGAAGCCGTCGCGCATCAGCGCCAGCATCACGTGGGTGTGGGGCAACTGCTCCATGCGCAGGGCATTGTCGACGCCGAAGCGGCCCAGCAGGGTCGCCGCCAGGGCCGGTTGCAGGGGCGGCACCTCCAGCTTGTAGGACATGCGCCCGGTGGTGCCGTCGTCCCACTGGAAATGGTCCGAGTAGATGGACTGCGGCGCCCCGTAGAACGGGTCGATGGTGTGCTCGAACTGCGCCGCGGAGAAGTTCACCAGGTGCAGGTAGGTGCGCCGGCCGACCCGCCCGTGGGGGTCGGGCGCCTGGGAGCGCAGCAGGATGCCCGGGGTGTTGATGCCGCCGCCGGCCAGCACGTAGTGCCGCGCCCGCACCCGCACGGTGCGCCCGGTGGGGGCCACGGCGCGCGCGTCGAGGGCGCGGCATTCCAGGAAGTCGACGCGCCCGCCGGCCAGCACCAGGCGTTCGGCGCGGGTCAGGTAGAGCAGTTCGCCGCCGTGGTCCAGGGTCGCCGGGATGCTGGTGACCAGCATCGACTGCTTGGCGTTGGTGGGGCAGCCCAGGCCGCAGTAGCCGATGTTCCAGCAGCCGCGGACGTTGCGCGGGATCACCTTCCAGTGCAGCCCCAGGCGTTCGCAGCCCAGGCGCAGCACCTCGTTGTTGGGGTTCGGCGGCAGTGCCCAGGGCGCCACCCCGAGGCGCTGCTCCAGGCGCTCGAACCAGGGCGCCATGTCCGCCACCCCGTGGCCCGCCACGGCGTGGGCCTCGGCCCAGTGCTGCAGGGTCGGTTCCGGGGTGCGGAAGCTGGAGGTCCAGTTGACCAGGGTGGTGCCGCCCACGGCGCGGCCCTGGAGGATGGTCACCGCGCCGTCCTTGCTCATGCGCCCGACGCCTTCCTGGTAGAGGGTGCCGTAGGCCTCCGGCTCCTGCAGGTTGAAGTCGCGGCTGCTGCGCAGCGGGCCTTCCTCGATCAGCAGCACCCGCAGGCCGGCGGCGCTGAGGATTTCCGCGGTGGTGGCGCCGCCGGCGCCGCTGCCGACGATGGCGACGTCGGTCTCCAGGGTCAGGTCTTCGCTCAGGCGCGAGCCGTCGCGGGTCTTCCAGCCACGGGCAAGGCCCTCGGCGAAGGGATCGGGTACGGGCATGGTCTTGTTCTCGTTTGGGCCCTTGGGTGTGCGTCAGCCGGTGAAGCGGAAGCGGTGTCGGGTGTTCTTTCGTGGTGCATGGCCAGGGTGGGCTGTGCCACCCGGTGGCAAGCACGGCCCGGCGATTAGATGGCCGGCGGGCCCGGGTAGCCGCAGTGGGCCCAGGATTCCGGCCGGCCGTACCAGCTCATCAGTACCAGTTGCAGCAGCGAGGCGTGACCGCGCTGCAAGAGGGCGAGGCGGCTGTCGCGCCAGCGGTCGAGGAAGCGCCCCAGGTCGGCGGGCGTCGCCTCGGACCAGGCGCCCCAGATGCCGGTGAGCGGGCCGCGGGTGAGGGGCAGCGCCAGCACGTCCAGCAGCTGCACGGTGAGGCCGAGCATCGCCGGCGACAGCCGGGTCAGGCTGTCGTCGATGCCCCGCAGGGTGCCGGCCAGGGCCGCGGGCATGCGCTCTGCCGGTACCGCGCCGGCGAGGATCACCGGCACCAGGGCGCCCAGCACCTCCAGGTCGGCGCTGCGCAGGCGGGCATAGCCGCCAGCCGGGTCGTCCGCCGGGCGGCCGAGGCTCACCGCCAGCCCGGCGCCGCCCAGCAGCAGCCCGCCCAGCAGGCCCACCTTGAGCACCTGGCGCCGGGAGAGGCCTGCCATGGCCAGCCGCTGCGGGCGGGAGGCGTCGTCGGAAACGGGGTCGTTCATCGCGGGCCCTCAGCGCAGGAAGAGGCGGTAGATCAGGGACTGGATCGCCCGGCCGTAGGGCGGGTAGACCAGCCGCGCGGCGTTGAATCGGCCCTTGGCGAACACCCCCTTGGCCTTGCTGAAGGTGAGGAAGCCCTCGTGGCCGTGGTAGTGACCCATGCCCGAGGCGCCGATGCCGCCGAAGGGCAGGTCGTCCTGGGCCACGTGGAGCAGGGTGTCGTTGAGGCACACGCCGCCGGAATGGGTGCGCTCCAGCACGCGGCGCTGGTCGTCGCGGTCGTAGCCGAAATAGTAGAGGGCCAGGGGCCGCGGGCGCTGGTTGACGTAGGCGATGGCGTCGTCCAGGTGGTCATAGGGCACCACCGGCAGCAGCGGCCCGAAGATTTCCTCCTGCATCACCTGCATGGCGTCGTCCACCTCCAGCAGCAGGGTCGGCGGCAGGCGCCGGTCGGCCGCCGCCGGCAGCAGCGGCAGCACCGTCGCGCCACGGGCCCGGGCGTCGTCCAGGTAGGCGGCGAGGCGCGCCGCCTGGCGCGGGTTGACGATGCTGGTGTAGTCGGGGTTGTCCGCCAGCCGCGGGAAGAAGCGCTGCACCGTGCGGCCGTAGGCCTCGACGAAGCCGTCCAGGCGCGCCCGCGGCACCAGCACGTAGTCCGGCGCCACGCAGGTCTGCCCGGCGTTCAGGCACTTGCCGAAGGCGATGCGCTCGGCAGCATGCTCCAGGGGCACGTCGGCCGAGACGATGGCCGGCGACTTGCCGCCCAGTTCCAGGGTCACCGGGGTGAGGTGCTCGGCGGCGGCGCGCATCACCTTGCGGCCCACCTCGGTGGAGCCGGTGAACAGCAGGTGGTCGAACGGCAGCCGGGAAAAGGCCGCGGCCACCTCGGCCTCGCCCTGCACCACGCTCACCAGGTTGTCCGGGAAAGTGGCGGCCAGCAGCTCGGCCAGCGCCCGGGCGGTGCGCGGGGTGGCCTCGCTGAGCTTGAGCATCACCCGGTTGCCGGCGGCCAGGGCACCCACCAGCGGCCCCACCGCCAGGTACAGCGGGTAGTTCCACGGCACGATCACCCCCACCACCCCCAGGGGCTGGTAGACCACCCGCGCCGAGGCCGGCTGGAACATCGCCCCCACGCCGCGCCGCGCGGGCTTCATCCAGTGCCGCAGCCGGCGCCGCGCGTAGCGGATGGCATGCAGGCTGGGGATCAGCTCGGCCAGCAGGGTCTCGTCGGCGGAGCGGTTGCCGAAGTCCTCGGCGATGGCCCTGACCAGGGTGTCGCGGTTCGCCAGCAACCCCCGGCGCAGGGCGTCGAGCCATTGCAGGCGTTCCTCGGCGGGTGGCATCGGATGCGCGCAAAAAGCCTCGCGCAGGGTCTGGAAGGTTTCTTGCAGCGGATCGCGGGCACCCGCATCGGCGGCAGGCAACGGCAGGGCGGCGTCGACACGCATCGGTGACCTCGGGGCAAAAAAGCGGATTGGGTGGGAGGCGCCGTGGCGCGCGGGTTTCCGGGATATTTAGAGTAATTGCTCTAAATTGTCAATCGGACGGTCGTACCAATGGTCGGCGACTCCTGCCAGTATGTTGGAAGTGTCGATGGCGTAGCGTTTTGTCGTCGATGTTTCCGTGTACCTTTGCGGCCTTCCGCACACGCGCCACCCCCCGTACGAGACGAGTTCAGATGGCAGCACCGAAGACCCGTGACCGCATCGTCCAGGCCAGCCTGGAGCTGTTCAACGCCCAGGGCGAGCGCAGCGTCACCACCAACCACATCTCCGCCCACCTGGGGATGTCGCCCGGCAACCTGTACTACCACTTCCGTAACAAGCAGAAGATCATCGCCGAGCTGTTCCTGCAGTACGAGGACCGGGTCGACAGCGTGCTGCAGCGGCCGCCGGGGCGGGCGATGACGGTGGCGGACAAGACCTTCTACCTGGAGGCGCTGCTGGCCTCCATGTGGCACTACCGCTTCCTGCACCGCGACCTGGAGCACCTCCTGGAGGCCGACCCGGAACTGGCCTGGCGCTACCGCTGGTTCGCCCGCCGCTGCCTGAACCGCGCCCAGGACATCTACCAGGGCTTCGTCGAGGCCGGCATCCTGCGCATGACCCCGGTGCAGATCGAGGCCCTGGCCCTCAACGCCTGGATCGTCATGACCTCCTGGGTGCGCTTCCTCTGCACCACCCGCGGCGACCCCGGCGACCTCAGCGAAGACCTGCTGCGCCGGGGCATCTACCAGGTGCTGGCGCTGGAGGACGGCTACATCGCCGACAGCGCCCGGGATGCGGTGCAGGCACTGTACGAACGCCTGCACGTGCCCCTGGAAGAGGTCATCGCCGAGTCGCCGACCCTGGCCGGCTGAGGCCGCCGCTCATTCCTCGTGGAGCACCGCCGGCCGCGGCACCAGCGGGTAGCCGGGGTCGTTGCGGCCGCTCCAGCGGACCAGCATCACCGGCTGCTCGAAGTCGATCATCAGGCAGTCGTCCAGCGTGTAATAGGCTTCGTAGAGCTTGCAGGTGAAGTGCAGCATGCGCCGCTGGTCGCGCAGCCGCGCCAGGCGGAAGCGCACCGCGCCGTAGGCCGGGTTGTGCACCAGCCGTTCGGTGAAGAACAGCGTGTTGCGCCACCAAACCTTTTCCTTGTCGCCCATCTCCGGGACCTCCTCGGCCGCGTCCCTTGGCGGCGTGGCGTACAACGGTTCCCTGGCGCTGCCGTGACGCCTGGCGCGGTGCGCCGTGAGGTCGACAACCTTGTTCGGATGCGTTTCCTTCATCGCTCTTTCCCTGTGTGGTGCCTGTGTTGAATCGAGCGGCGTCCGGCCCCTCATGGCCCGGCGCCTAGATCATGTCGCGCGGCGCCTCCAGGCGTAGCCGCCCCTGGTCGCCGGCCACCGCCGGGCGATAGAGGCTGGCCAGCGCCAGCAGGTCCTCCAGGCGCGCGCCGCGGCGCCGCCAGTCGTGGAACAACGCCTCGCCCACCAGCGCGTAGCGCCAGGGCAGGCCGTCCGGCCGGGCCTCCGGCACCGCGTCCAGGCGCGCGCACCAGGCGCCGGCGGCGGCCGCCTTGCGACGCACGTCGGGGTGGTTGAGCTGGTTCTCGGCCTTGGTCTCCACCAGGTAGGTGGCGCGTTCGCCGCGCACCAGGAAGTCCGGGCTGTAGCGGGCCGGGCGGCCGTCCTCGCGCAGGTACGGCAGGTGCACGAAGGGGTGGCGCTGCTCGCTGATGCGGCAGTAGGCACGGATGCCGGTGTCGCACTCGGCCCATTCGATGAATGCCCGTTCCAGGCCGGTATGCCGGCCGGGCAGCGGCAGGTGGGTGTAAAGGCACTTGCGCACCGCCAGCACCTCGCCGGCGCGCACCGTCAGCTGCGCCACCTCGGACAGGCTGCGCGTCTGCACCCGGGCCGGCTGCCCGGGGCGGCGGCGCTCGGCGCAGACCAGGGCCAGGGCGAACACCCGCACCAGGTGCTCGTGCACCGGGCGCACCAGCAGCAGGCGCCAGCCGTCGTCCGCCAGGGGGTCGAAGGGCGCGCCGAACAGCCGCCCGCGGATGTAGCGGTCCAGGCGCTGGGCCAGCCAGGCGCCCCGGGTCTGCAGGTACGGCCGTGGCTGCCGCGGCGCCACCCGGGTACCGCCCGCCAGGGGCTGGCTGAGGGCCTGGGCGATGCGCCGGGTCAGGCGCGACAGCAGCTCGTTGTAGCCGCCGGCCTGCAGCACCGCGCCGTCCACCCGGTAGTCGCCGAACAGGGTGGCGCTCTGCAGGTCCAGGGAGGTGAAGGTGTCGCCCCGGCCCAGCAGCTCCGCCAGGGCCTCCCGGGAGGGGCCGGAGAAGGGCGGCAGCGCGCCCTCGTCGAAGTCGGCGTGCTCCAGGCGCTCCTCGGCTTCCTCCACCAGCACCGGCACGCTGAAGTCGTAGCGTTCGTAGCCGTCCCGCAGGCCGATGGTGATCAGGTCGCCGGTGCCGGCCACCGGCGCGTCGCTGCCGTGCACCAGCAGGCCGGCGTCCCGCAGCTCGTCGTAGAAGCGGGCGAAGGCGGGGTGCTCGATGATGGACAGGATGTCGATCAGGCTGGACGGCTCCTCGCCGTGGTCGATGCGCTCGCGGTTCTCCCGGCGCAGGGCCTCGTAGACCTCGCCGCGCCACATCAGGCGCAGGCCGCGGCCCACGGTCTGCTCCACCAGGATCGCCGCGCGGCTGGCGCGCAGCGGCACGATCACGCAGATGGTCTCGGCGTCGAAGCCCTCCCGCAGCATCAGCACGCTGACCAGCACCCGCGGCTGCGGCCCGGCGTCCAGGCTGGACAGGCGCCGGCGCAGCGGCGCCCACTCCCGCTCGCCCAGCTCCGCGCGGCGCCCGGAGTCGATGCGCAGCACGTCGTCGGCGGGCAGGCCTTCCTCCAGCAGGAAGGCTTCCACCAGCGCTGCCACCGCGGTGTCCTCGCAGACCACCAGCAGCTTCGGCGTGCGCCGTGGGTCGAGGACGGCGAAGTCCCGCTCCAGGCGCTCGCGCTTGCCCAGGCCGGCGCGGATCATCAGGCGCTGGCCCTCGGATAGGCGCAGGCGGCCGTCGGCGTCGTGCTCGGCGAGGAAGTCCAAGGGCAGCGCGGCGATGTCCTTGCGACGGTCCAGCACCAGGGACTTCACCAGCCCGGCCCCGAGGGCCGCGCGCAGGTCGAAGTCGGCGACGATGTGGGGGAAGTACGCCTTGCGGCCGTTGCCCAGGTCGTTGTACGGGGTCGCCGAGAAGTCCACCTGGATGAAGCGCCGGCCCTTGTCCCGGGCCAGGCGCAGCAGGCTCTTCTGCCATTCCACCTCGCTGTCGTCCTCGCCGGCGCGCAGGGCGTGGACGTGGTGCGCCTCGTCGTTGAACACCAGCAGGTCGGGCAGGGCGGCGAGGGCGGCCAGCGGGTCGTCGCGGCCGTGGCGACGGTCCAGGCGCTCCAGTTCGTTGCCGGCGCCGCGCCCCGGGGCGAGGGGCAGCACGCGGTAGGCGCCGTGCTCCTCCGCCGCCAGGGCGTCGTCCAGGTCGGCGGCCTTGTCGTCGGGGCGCTCGGTGGTCTCGGCCAGCAGGTGCCAGTTGGTCAGGGCCAGCAGGCCGTTGCCGGTGCACTTGCGGCCGATCTCGTGCTTCTCGCAGAGGTTGGCGAGGACGAACTGGCGCAGCGGCGCGCGCAGCTCCGGCGGCACGAACAGCTCGGCGTGGCGTACCAGGTCGGCGCTGTCCGGGTCGCGCTCGCCGTCGCCGCCGCGGCGCCCGAGGAAGGCGTCCAGCAGCCGCTCGTAGACGATCAGCCCCGGGGCTACCACCAGGAAGCGCCGGGTGAAGCGCGGGTCGTCGCGGCCGGCGGCGCAGGCCGCCCGGTGGTTGGCCCACTGCCACACCAGCAGGGCCTGCAGCACCCAGGTCTTGCCGGTGCCGGTGGCCATCTTCAGGCAGTACTTGGGGTGGCGGTGGCGCGGCTTGTCGAAGCCGGCGCGCTGGGCCGGGTCCAGGGCGTCCAGCAGGCCGAGCCCTGCGTGCAGGCCGCCCAGGTCGGCGGCGTCGAACAGCTCGTGGGCGATCAGGGTGTGCAGGATCGCCTGGCGCTGGCCGGCGTGGAAGCGCACCGGGCGGGTCGCGCAGGCGCTCTCGCCGAACCACCAGCGCAGCAGCCCGGCGCTGGTGGGGGTGAAGCGCGCCAGCAGCTCCCCGGGCGGGCCGCCGGCGTCGTGCCGGGCCAGCTCGGTCTCCAGGCGCGCGGCCAGCTCGCCCAGGGCCGCCACCAGGGGCAGCGTGCCGGCGGCCGGGGCGGTCATGGCCGCACCTCCGCCAGGTCCAGGCTGACCTCGGCCTCGAAGCCGAACACGTCCACCGCCCGCACGCACAGGCGTCGCGGCCCCTCGCGGTAGGGCACTTCCAGGCGTGCCTCCGGCGACACCCGCAGCGGGTCGCCGGCGTGGGCGGCGTTGCCCCGGTAGTCCTGCCAGACCGAGCGGAACACCTCGCCGTCGTAGTCCGGGTCCACCGCCCAGTACTCGATCAGCGCCAGGGGCTCGGCGTTCATCACCCGGTGCAGCTTGGCGCGGTTGGCGTCGTCCAGGTTGATCGCCTCGGGGGAGAGCAGCACGTAGTTGGCCAGGCGCACCCGCAGCGACTCGGCGTCGCCCCGGCGCTGGCGCTCCACCGGGTGCAGGCTGAGGTACTGCAGGCTGGAGAAGCGCACCTGGGCGCGCAGGCGGTCGAGGCCGCCCTTCTTCAGGCGGTCCAGCAGGTCCGGCGGGATCACCAGCACCTCCAGGCGCGGGTCGGCCAGGGCGTCGAGGCTCTGGCCGATGGCCGGGTCGAAGTTCCAGCCCAGCACCACCACCTTGTCCCAGCCCCCCAGCAGGCTGTCCCGCAGGGCCACGGCGCGGCGCAGGGTGGCGCCGCCGGTGAGCTTGTTGGGGGAGTCGGCCAGCACCAGGGTGCGGCTGCCGTCATCCAGGGCGCCCAGGTTGCGTTGGGGGTTGGCGTCCGCCGGCAGCGGCCGGGCGCCGAACAGGGCGAGGACGATCCCGGAGAGGTCGCCGATGCGGAAGCTGCGGCCCAGGGTGTGCTTCGCCGCCTCCAGCTGGTAGTCGCCGATGGCCTGGTAGAGGAACGGCCGCGCGCCCTGGTCGATCAGCCGCTTGCGCATGATCATGCAGGCCGGCTTGCCCAGGTCGCTGGTGATCCAGCGCCGGCCCAGGCGCTCGGCCACCGCCGCGGTGGTGCCGGAGCCACCGAAGAAGTCGGCGATCAGTTGGCCCTCCCGGGTCGAGGCGGCGATCACCCGCTCCAGCAGGCCGCTGGGCTTCTGGGTGGCGTAGCCGATGCTCTCGCTGCCCTGCAGGGAGCGCACGTCGGTCCAGACGTCGCGACAGCGCACGCCGTGGGGATTCTTGTAGAGCTTCTTGCCGGGCACCTTGCCCGGCTCCACCAGCAGCAGGCCCTGGCGCAGCCAGTCGAGGGCGGTGGCCAGGGGCATGCGGTAGCCGTTGCGCGGCATCTTCTCGCCCAGACCCAGGTCGTAGACGTACCCGCCGCCGCCGGGGTTGTCCACCGGCGCCAGGCGGAAGCGCCCGCCGGCGTCCTGGCGGCTGTAGAGCTTGTCGCTGGCATCGCTGAAGGGCTGGAAGACGTCGTTCCAGACCGGCTCGGCGGCGCCCTTGCGGTAGAAGAACAGGGTGTCGTGGGACTTGATGAACTTGCGGTTCTTCGCCGAGGTGTCGCCCACCGCGCCCTGCCAGATCAGCTCGTTGACGAAGTTCTCCTTGCCGAACACCTCGTCCATCACCAGCTTCACGTAGTGGCCGACGTGCCAGTCCAGGTGCACGTAGATGGAGCCGTGGGCGGCCAGCAGCTCGCGCATCAGCAGCAGCCGCGGGGTGATCATCGCCAGGTAGGAGGCGGTGCCCTCGGACCAGGTGTCGGAGTAGGCGAACTGCTCGATCACCGTCGGCCGCTGCTCCAGTTCCACCCCCGGCAGCAGCACCTTGGTGCGGTAGTCGGTGCGCGAATCGAAGGGCGGGTCGATGTAGATCAGGTCGATGCGGTTACGCAGGCTCGGCGTGCCGTCCTCGTCGCCGGCCAGCAGCGCGGCCATGGCCAGCAGGTTGTCGCCGTAGATCAGCCGGTTGCTCCAGGCGCCGGGCTCGGGCGCCTGGTCGCGCAGGCCGTCGACCCAGTCGGGCATCGCCGCATCCCGCGCCGGCAGTACCCATTCGCGGGTTTGCAGGGCGATGCGGTGGCGGCCCTCGAGGCTTTCCAGCAGGCGTTCGGCTTGCTGCCGCCCGCGGGCGACGATATCGGGAAGTTGCTCCAGCAGACTTTTGGACATGGATCACACACCGGAAGGTCGGTGACCGAAAGTCTAGCGAAAACTTAACCGAATAATCCATCCGATTACGTAATCGCTTTGCAATTTCCCGTAACGTGGCCGCCTTTGCCGCCACGTCGATCTCCATGAACGAAGCCAAGATCAAATTCGCCGAACGCCTGCAGGACGCCATGCGCCGCGCCGGCTACGAACCCCGCCCGGCCGTGCTGGAGCGCGAGTTCAACCTGCGCAGCTGGGGCCGGACGGTGACCCTGCACGGGGTGCGCCGCTGGTTGCGTGGCGAGACCTACCCGTCCGAGGACAAGGTCCTGGTGCTGGCCGAATGGCTCAAGGTGCCGCCGCAGTACCTGCGCTTCGGCACCGACGTGGACAACCGCATCAACGAATACGAACAGCGCTGGCAGGACCTCAACTACTTGGAGCGCGAGACCATCGATGCCTTCCTCTGCCTGCCGGCGAGCCAGCGCAAGATCGTCCGCGAGGTGATCTTCGCCTTCTCCAAGGTGGCGCGGCAGGAAAACCCGGACGAGATCCCCCTGTCCGAGCGGGTGCAGCCCCTGCGGGCGGCCCGTGACGGCCAGGACGAGGACGACGCCGGCGACGACGCCTGACCCGGCGGGCCGCCGCCGGACTCCCCGCCTTCACCGTGACGCGACGCCTCAGGCGTCGCCGTGCACCGCCGCCAGCCAGGCCGGAATGCGCCGCTCCAGGTAGTACCCCGGCGCCCGCGGCGACCCCTCCACGAATCCCACGTGCCCACCCCGGGCCTGCGCCTCGAAGGTGGTGCTGGGCGACAGCTCGCCCGGCTCCGGCAGGCTGTGGCGGAACACGAAGGGGTCGTCCAGGGCCTGGATCAGCAGGGTCGGCGTGCGGATCGCCCCCAGGAAGTAGCGGCTCGACGCGCGCCGGTAGTAGTCCTCGGCGTCGCGGTAGCCGTGCAGCGGGGCGGTGAAGCGCCCGTCGAACTCCCAGAAGGTACGCAGCCCGTCCAGGGGCCCCAG
This sequence comes from Pseudomonas mangiferae, assembly GCF_007109405.1. Classification (GTDB taxonomy): domain Bacteria; phylum Pseudomonadota; class Gammaproteobacteria; order Pseudomonadales; family Pseudomonadaceae; genus Pseudomonas_T; species Pseudomonas_T mangiferae. Next base: position 74,816 of record NZ_VJOY01000013.1, on the reverse strand, counting down.
GCGCTCCAGGGCCGACAGCCGGTCCGCCATGCCCTGGTGGGCGAACAGCCGCTGCTTGTCCCGCACGTAGGCCGCCATGGCCCGCATGAAATGCGCCTGGTAGACCCGCGAGAACCCGCTGCCGATGCGGTCGGCGCACTGGTCCAGGCGGAACGGCACGGACACCGCCGCCGCCCCCTGCAACGGGCAGTCGGCGCCCCGTTCGCCCAGGTACTTGAGCAGCACGTTGCCGCCCAGGGAATAGCCCACCGCATAGAGCGGCGCCAGAGGCCGGCGCGCCTGCAGGTGCTCGATCACCTCGCCCAGGTCGTCGCTGGCGCCGGAATGGTAGGCCCGCGGCAGCAGGTTCGGTTCGCCGGAACAGCCGCGCCAGTTGATCGCCACGCTGGCCCAGCCGCGGGCCGCCAGGGCCTCTTGCAGGCCGAGCACATAAAGCGAGGCGGAGGAGCCGGTCAGGCCGTGGAGCGCCAGCACCAGGGGCGCATCGGCCCGGTGCGCGCCGTGCCAGTCCAGGTCGATGAAGTCGCCGTCCGCCAGCCATAGGCGCTCGCGCTGCCGTTCCAGGCGCGGCGCGGGCCGGCAGAACGGCGACCACAGGGTCTGCAGGTGCGGCCCTGGCAGCCACCAGGCGGGGCGGAAGGGGGCGGAAGCGGCGTCGGGCATCGGGTGTTCCGAAAATGAAGCGAGCGACGGGCCGGCGCCCGTCATCCTGAAGGGGTCGCGGCCTGTCGGTTCGCCAGGGAAGGCCGGTGTTCAGCCGGCTCAGCCCGGTGGTGCGCGGTCCGGCTCGCGCGCGGCCGGTACGCGGGAGGTCGGCCTCAGCCCCGTTCCCACAGGGCGTAGTGGACGTGGCCCGCCTGTTTCTCCCGGTGCAGGCGCCAGGCGCCCGGCAGCCCCAGGGTGGAGGGTGGGGCCTCGCTCTCGCTGTAGATCCAGGCATGGTCCGCCAGCCAGCCGCGGTTTTCCAGCGATTCGCAGGCGGTCTGCAGCAGGTTCTGGTGGAACGGCGGGTCGAGGAACACCACGTCGAAAGGCTGCGCCGGCTGGTTCTCCAGGTAGCGCAGGGCGTCGCCCTGGACCACCTGGCCGCGGGGGCAGCCGAGGGTGTCCAGGTGCTTGCGCAGGGCCGCCAGGGCCTCTCCGTTGGTGTCCAGGGCCAGGGCCTGGCCGGCGCCCCGGGACAGCGCCTCGAGGAACAGCGCGCCGCTGCCGGCAAAGGCGTCCAGTACCCGCGCCGCCTCGATGTGCGGCGCCAGCCAGTTGAACAGCGTTTCGCGCACCCGGTCCGGAGTGGGCCGCAGGCCCGGCCCGTTGGGAAAGGCGAAGCGCCGGCTGCGCCATTCGCCCCCGATGATCCGCAACGAGCCCTCGCCGCCGTGGGGCTTGGCCGGCGCCTTGGCCGGCTTGACCGTCTGGCCGCGCATCAGTGTTCCGGGACCGCGAGGGGTTGTTCGAGAGGCTTTTCGGTGGGCGCCGGCAGCGGCTGCTGCGCCACCTTCGGGCCCACGGTGACGATCACCAGCGCGTTCGGGTCGAGGTGGCGCGCCATTGCCGCCTTCACGTCCGCCACGCTCAACGCCTGGACCTTGGCCATGAAGTCCTCCAGGTAGGTCAACGGCAAGTCGTAGAAACCGATGGCGCCGAGCTGGCCGACGATATCGGCGTTACTGGCGGTGGACAGCGGGAAGCTGCCGGCGGTTTCGCGCTTGGCGTCGTTCAGCTCCTTCTGGGTGGGACCCCCGGCCAGGTAATCGGCCAGGATCGTGCGCACCAGGCCCAGGGTGTTCTCGCTGAGTTCGGCGCGGGTCTGCAGGGTGATCAGGAACGGCCCGCGGGCCTGCATGCCGGTGAAGCCGGAGTACACGCCGTAGGTCAGGCCGCGTTTCTCCCGCACCTCCTCCATCAGCCGGGTGCCGAAGCCGCCGCCGCCGAGGATCTGGTTGCCCAGGTACAGGGCCGGCCAGTCCGGGTCGTTCCGCTCGATGCCCAGTTCCGCCAGCATCAGGTGGGTCTGGCTGGAGGGGAACTCGATGTGCTGGGTGCCGGCCTCGGGCGCCTTGGGCGCGGGCAGCCGCGGCAGCGCCGGGCCCTTGGGCAGGGCCTTGGAGACCTGGGCGGCGATGGCCTCGGCGCGGGAACGGTCCAGGTCGCCCACCAGGGCGATGACCACGTTGCCGGCGGCGTAGGCCTTGGCGTGGAAGGCCCGCAGGCGCTCGACGCCGATGGCCGGCACGGACTTCTCGTCGCCGTCGCTGGGGTGGGCATAGGGGTGGTCGCCGTAGAGCCGGGCGAACAGCGCATCGCCGGCCAGCTTGCCGGGGTTCTTCTTCTGGAACTCGAAGCTGGCGAGCATCTGGTTCTTGATCCGCGCCAGGGAGTCCTCGGGGAAGGTGGGCTGGCCGATGACCCGGGTAAACAGGTCGAGGGCGGCGTCGCGCTTGTCGGCGGCGCTCAGGCTGCGCAGGGAGACCACCGCCATGTCGCGGTAGGCGCCGTTGCCGAACTGGGCACCGAGGCCCTCGAAGCCCTGGGCGATGGCGGTGACGTCCTTGCCCGGCACGCCTTCGTTGAGCATGGCGTTGGTCAGCAGGGCGAGGCCGGGCGCGTCGCCGTCCTGGGCGCTGCCGGCGGCGAAAGTCAGGCGCAGGTCGAACATCGGCAGTTCCGGGGCCGGCACGAACAGCACCCGGGCGCCTTCGGCGGTGCGCCAGCTCTGGATGTCCAGGGTGCGCCGGGCGGGGGCCTGGCCGTTGAGCGCGGCGAGGGATTCCAGGGCCGGCCGGGCGACGGGCTCGGCCAGGGCGCCGGGCGCCGCGACGCCCAGCAGGGCGCCCAGCAGCAGCGGGGTGAGGCCGAGCAGGCCGCGACGCAGGGCGGTGCGCTCAGTCATGGGACGCCTCCTCGGGCAGGATGTGGGCGACGCTCAGGCGCGAGCGGGTGAAGTAGGTGCGGGCGGCGGCCTGGACGTCGGCCGGGGTCACCGCCTCCAGGGCGCTGAGCTCCTCGTCCATCAGCTTCCAGGACAGGCCGACGGTCTCCAGCTGGCCGATGGTGGTGGCCTGGCTGGTGATGGAGTCGCGCTCGTAGACCAGCCCGGCGATCACCTGGGCGCGCACCCGTTCCAGCTCCTCGGCGCTGGGCGGGGTCTGCTTCAGGTCGTCCAGCAGGCGCCAGAGGCCGGCTTCCACCTGCTCCAGGGTCTTGCCTTTCTGGGCATTGGGGGTGGCGCTGAGCACGAACAGGCTGTCGCCGCGGGTGAAGGCGTCGTAGTTGGCGGAGGCACCGCTCACCAGTTCCTCGCCGCGTTCCAGGCGCGACGGCAGGCGCGCGCTGTAGCCGCCGTCCAGCAGCGCCGCGATCAGGCGCAGGGCCTGGGCCTCGCGGGGCGCGGCGGCGGTGGCGAGCCCCGGCACGTTGAAGCCGAACAGCAGGCTCGGCAGCTGGGTCTTCAGGTGCAGCACGGTACGCCGCTCGCCCGGCTCGGGGAGTTCCAGGGGCTTCTTGGCCGGCGGCGTCGGGCGGCTGGGGATGGCGCCGAAGTAGTGCTGCACCAGTTGCCTGGCGTCGGCCTCGGTGAGGTCGCCCACCAGCACCAGGGTGGCGTTGTTGGGCGCGTACCAGGCTTCGTGCCAGGTGCGCAGCTCCTCGATCTTCATCCGCTTGAGGTCTTCCATCCAGCCGATGGTGGGCGTGTGGTAGCCGCTGGCGGGGTAGGCCATGGCGTTGAAGCGCTCGAAGGCGAGGGCGCCGGGCTTGTCGTCGGTGCGCAGGCGGCGCTCTTCCTTGATCACCTCGATCTCCCGCTCGAACTCGTCGGCGGGCAGGGCCAGGCTGGCCAGGCGGTCGGCCTCCAGCTCCAGGGCCACCGGCAGGCGGTCGCGAGCCAGGACCTGGTAGAAGGCGGTGTAGTCGTCGCTGGTGAAGGCGTTTTCCTCGGCGCCGAGGTCGCGCAGCACCCGGGACGCCTCGCCGGGGCCCATCTTGCTGCTGCCCTTGAACATCATGTGTTCCAGGGCGTGGGACAGGCCGGTCTGGCCGGGCGTCTCGTAGCTGGAGCCGACTTTGTACCAGAGCTGGGAAACTACCACCGGGGCCCGGTGGTCTTCTCGGACGATTACCTTGAGGCCGTTGTCCAGGCTGAATTCATGGGTGGCTTGCGGGTCGGAAGCACTGGCCAGCGAAGGCACGCACAGCGTGCCGAGCAGCAGGCCAGCCAGGCGGCGGGCGGTGACATTCATGGGTGATCAGGGACCTTCTGGACGGCCCGGGGCAGCCATGGCGCCGCCGGGCGAAAGAGGTGCTAGGATACCCCATCCTTTTACGGGGCGGCGATGCAGGCCGGGCCAGGCCCGGCGCGAGCGCCCCCTTGAGATGCAAGCGACCCATGTTTGGTTCCAACGACGACAAGAAGACCCCGGCGGAGCCCGCCGAGAAGAAATCGCTGTTCGGCTGGTTGCGGCGCAAGACCCAGGACGCCCCGGTCGCTCCCGAATCCCCCCCCGTCCCTCCGACCGTCGATACGTCGGGCGCCGCTGCGTCGGGCGCCGTCGCGTCGGGCGCCGCTGCGCCAACGGTCGATGAGCCGATTGTCGATGCGCCGCGGGCCGATGTGCCGGTCGATACGTCGCCCGCCGATGCGGCGTTCACCGCGACGCCGGTCGAGCCCCTGAGCGCCGGGCGCCCGGCTAACGTGCCCTCTGGCGTCACCGAGGACGCGGAACTCCCCTCCACCCAGGTGCCCGTCGAACCGGCTCCGGCTCCGGCTCCGGCTCCGGCTCCGGCTCCGGCTCCGGCTCCGGCATTCGAACAATCCGCCTCGACGCCTGGTGCACCGGCGCTGCCCGTCGAGCTGGCGCCGCCGGCCACCGCGCCCCTGGCGCCGGTGCCCCAGGACGAACCCGTCGCGCCGCCCGCGGCCCCGGCCGCCGAGGTCACCGGCGACCCCGAGCTGGGCCGCGCGCCCACGCCAGCGCCCGCGGCCGCGCCCACCGGGTTCTTCGCCCGCCTGCGGGGCGAGGCCGAGCCCGCCGCGCCCCGCGCCGAGCCGCTGGAGCCCGTGGCCGCGCCGCCGGCGGTTCCGGCCGAGGAGGCCCGCGGGGGCTTCTTCGCCCGCCTCAAGCAGGGCCTGGCGAAGACCAGCGCCAGCCTTGGCGAGGGCATGGCCAGCCTGTTCCTCGGTCGCAAGGCCATCGACGACGACCTGCTGGAAGAGATCGAGACCCGCCTGCTCACCGCCGACGTCGGCGTCGAGGCCACCGGCGTGATCGTGCAGAACCTCACCCGCCGGGTCGCCCGCAAGGAGCTGGCGGACAGCGGCGCGCTGTATAAGGCTCTGCAGGAAGAGCTGGCCGTCCTGCTGCGCCCGGTGGAGCAGCCGCTGCGCATCGACGACACCCGCCGGCCCTACGTGATCCTGGTGGTCGGCGTGAACGGCGCCGGCAAGACCACCACCATCGGTAAGCTGGCGAAGAAGCTCCAGCAGGACGGCAAGAAGGTCATGCTGGCCGCCGGCGACACCTTCCGCGCGGCCGCCGTGGAGCAGCTGCAGGTGTGGGGCGAGCGTAACGACATCGCGGTGATCGCCCAGCACACTGGCGCCGACTCGGCCTCGGTGATCTTCGATGCGGTGCAGGCCGCCAAGTCCCGCGGCGCCGACGTGCTGATCGCCGACACCGCCGGGCGCCTGCACACCAAGGACAACCTGATGGAGGAGCTGAAGAAGGTTCGCCGGGTGATCGGCAAGCTGGACGACAGCGCGCCCCACGAGGTCCTGCTGGTGCTGGACGCCGGTACCGGGCAGAACGCGATCAACCAGACCCGCCAGTTCAACCAGGCGGTGGAACTCACCGGCCTGGCGCTGACCAAGCTGGACGGCACCGCCAAGGGCGGGGTGATCTTCGCCCTGGCCAAGCAGTTCGGCCTGCCGATCCGCTACATCGGCGTCGGCGAGGGCATCGACGACCTGCGCACCTTCGAGGCCGATGCCTTCGTCCAGGCGCTGTTCGCCGAGCGAGGCGCCTGAGTGGCGCCGTCCCGCCCCGCCATCCGTACAACCAGCCGAGGTCAGGCCCCGTCATGATCCGCTTCGAACAGGTCGGCAAGCGCTACGCCAACGGCCATGTCGGCATCCATGAGCTGTCCTTTCGCGTGAAACGCGGCGAATTCCTCTTCGTCACCGGGCACTCCGGCGCCGGCAAGAGCACCCTGCTGCGGCTGCTGCTGGCGATGGAGCGGCCCACCACCGGCAAGCTGCTGCTGGCCGGCCAGGACCTGGCGCAGATCACCAACGCGCAGATCCCGTTCCTGCGCCGGCAGATCGGCGTGGTGTTCCAGAACCACCAGCTGCTGTTCGACCGCACGGTGTTCAACAACGTCGCCCTGCCGCTGCAGATCCTCGGCCTGTCCAAGCCGGAGATCGCCAAGCGGGTCGGCGTCGCCCTGGAGCGGGTGAGCCTGGCGGACAAGGCCGACCAGCTGCCGTCCGACCTGTCCACCGGCCAGCAGCAGCGGGTCGGCATCGCCCGGGCAGTGGTGCACCGCCCGGCGCTGCTGCTGGCCGACGAACCCACCGGCAACCTCGACCCGCGGCTCGCGGCGGAGATCATGGGCGTGTTCGAAGACATCAACCGGCTCGGCACCACCGTGCTGATCGCCAGCCACGACCTGGCGCTGATCGCCCGCATGCGCCACCGCATGCTCACCCTGCAGCGCGGCCGCCTGATCGGCGACGGGGAGGCGAGCCGATGAGCGCCACCCGCGAACCCTCGCCGCAGCCCGCCGAGCGGGTCGGCGGCGCACCACGCAAACCCGAACACAAGGACGACGGCCCCAGCTTCGGCCAGCTGTTCCACGCCTGGCTGGAAAGCCACCGCGCCAGCCTGCTGGACAGCCTGCGGCGCCTGGGTCGGCAGCCCATCGGCAGCTTCTTCACTTGCCTGGTGATGGCCATCGCCCTGTCCCTGCCCATGGGCCTGTCGCTGCTGCTGACCAACGTCGAGCGGTTGGCCGGTTCCTGGCAGCGGGCGGCGCAGATTTCCCTCTACCTGCAACTGGACGCCGGCGAGCAGGACGGCCAGCGCCTGCGCGACGAGATCGCCGCCCTGCCGGACGTGGCGGAGGCGGAATGGATCAGCCGCGAGCGCGCCCTGGCGGAATTCCAGCAGGACTCCGGCCTCGGCCAGGCCCTCAAGGAGCTGCCGGAGAACCCGCTGCCCGGGGTGATCCTGGTGACCCCGGCGACTCTCGACAAGGCCGGCCTGGAAGCCCTGCGCACCCGCCTGGCGGACATGCCCCAGGTGCAGCAGGCCCAGCTGGACCTGGTCTGGGTGGAGCGCCTGGGGGCGATTCTCACCCTGGGCGACCGCTTCATCTTCGGCCTCACCGTGCTGCTGGTGCTGGCGCTGCTGCTGGTGATCGGCAACACCATCCGCCTGCACATCGAGAATCGCCGCAACGAAATCGAGGTCATCAAGCTGGTAGGCGGAACGGATGGCTACGTGCGACGTCCCTTCCTTTATATGGGCGCGCTGTACGGCGTCGGCGCCGGGCTGCTGTCCTGGCTGGTGCTGGCCTACGGGCTACACTGGCTGAACGACGCGGTGATCCGCCTGGCCGGGCTGTATGGCAGCGACTTCGCCCTGACCGGTGTGCCCATGGGCGACGGCCTGTCGCTGCTGCTGGGGGCGGTGTTCCTCGGCTACATCGGCGCCTGGCTGGCGGTGGCGCGGCACCTGAGCGAACTGGCGCCTCGCTGAACCGTTGGGTTGGAGCCGTCATCGACAGGGTCGATAGGCACTATCTGTAAAGGAACTTTTCCAGCCGTGTTGCCGCCCAAGGGGCGATGCTACACTGCGGACCGTTTCGTGAATCGGAGGATTCGCATGACCACTTCATTGCAACCTGTCTATGCCCTGGCGCCGGGAGCCAATCTCGAAGCCTACGTGCACGCGGTCAACAGCATCCCGCTGCTGAGCGTCGAGCAGGAGCGCGAACTGGCCGAAAGCCTCTTCTACCATCAGGACCTGGAAGCGGCCCGGCAGATGGTGATGGCGCACCTGCGCTTCGTCGTGCACATCGCCCGCAGCTACGCCGGCTACGGCCTGGCCCAGGCCGACCTGATCCAGGAAGGCAACGTCGGCCTGATGAAGGCCGTGAAGCGCTTCAATCCGGAGATGGGCGTGCGCCTGGTGTCCTTCGCCGTGCACTGGATCAAGGCCGAGATCCACGAGTTCATCCTGCGCAACTGGCGCATCGTCAAGGTGGCCACCACCAAGGCCCAGCGCAAGCTGTTCTTCAACCTGCGCAGCCAGAAGAAGCGGCTGGCCTGGCTGAACAACGACGAAGTCAATGCGGTCGCCCAGACCCTGGGGGTCGAGCCCCACGAGGTGCGGGAGATGGAAAGCCGGCTCACCGGCCAGGACATGGCGTTCGATCCGGCGGCGGATGCCGACGACGACGCGGCCTACCAGTCGCCCGCCCATTACCTGGAAGATCATCGCTACGACCCGGCACGCCAGCTGGAGGAAGCGGACTGGAGCGACAGCGCCAACGCCAACCTGCACGAGGCTTTGGAAGGGCTGGATGCGCGCAGCCGCGACATTCTCTACCAGCGCTGGCTGGCGGAGGAGAAAGCGACCCTGCACGACCTGGCGGCGAAGTACAACGTCTCCGCCGAGCGCATTCGCCAGTTGGAGAAGAACGCCATGAACAAGCTGAAAGGCTTCATTCAGGCGTAAGCGAACCGGGTTCGCGCCCGACGAAAAAGCCGCCCTGGAGGCGGCTTTTTCATGCCTGCGGATCGGCGCGTCAGCGCAGGGCCTGGGGCCAGGCGTCCGGGTAGCGGGGGCGCAGTTGGTCGAGGTAGTGGCTACCGCCCAACTGATAGCTCTGCCGGCGGATCCAGCCGGCACGGCGCGCGACGTAGGCGCCGGGGCGGCTGGGGCTCCATTCCCGGGGGTTGGGCAGTACCGCCGCCAACAGGCAGGCCTGCTGGGCGGACAGGTAGGGCGCGCCGACACCGAAGTGATAGCGGGCGGCGGCTTCCGCGCCGAACACGCCGTCGCCCCATTCGACGCTGTTCAGGTAGACCTCGAGAATCCGCTGCTTCGACCAGAACAGCTCGATCAGCGCGGTGAACCAGACCTCCAGGCCCTTGCGCAGCCAGCTGCGGTCGGACCAGAGGAACAGGTTCTTCGCCACCTGCTGGCTCAGGGTGCTGGCGCCCCGCAGGGTGCCGCCGCGTTCGTTGTGGGCCATGGCGGCGCGGATGGCGCCGACGTCGAAGCCCCAGTGCTCGGCGAACTTCTGGTCCTCGGCGGCGATCACCGCGATCTTCAGGTCGTCCGGCAGTTCGCGCCAGGGGCGCCAGTCCCGGCGCAGCTCCACCGGGGTGCCGTCGACCCAGGATTCCACCTTGCGCTCCAGCATCAGCGCGCTGCCCGGCGGCGGTATCCAGCGCAGCGCCAGCACCACCAGCGCCGAACCGGCGGCGAACCAGGCGAGGACCTTGAACAGGCGGCGGAACAGGGTGCGGATCATGCGCTTGGCCTGGGCTGCGGAAGCGGGCCATTATACAGACCGCACGTCGCCCGCCGCCGTTCGGGGTGGCACACGACCCGTCTTCCGCCGGCATGGCCGGCCCGTACCGGAGTGATCATGGCCCGTCTGTTCCTGCTGCTGGCGGCATTCGCCGGCTTTACCGGTGTCGCCCTCGGCGCCTTTGCCGCCCACGGTCTGCGCAGCCGCCTGAGCGCCGAGTACCTGGCGGTGTTCCACACCGGTGTGCAGTACCAGCTGGTGCATGCCCTGGCGCTGCTGGGGGTCGGCCTGCTGGCCCTGCACGTCCCGAGCCGCACCCTGGGGATCGCCGGCGGCGCCTTCGCGGTGGGCGTGCTGCTGTTCTCCGGCAGCCTCTATGCCCTGACCCTGAGCGGTATCGGCCGCCTGGGCATGATTACCCCGATCGGCGGAGTGGCGTTCCTGGTGGGCTGGGCTTGCCTGGGGCTGTGCGCCTGGCGCCTGGCCTGAGGGCGACCGGAGGCCGCCCGCGGCCTTGGTCATCCGCCGCGTTCGGGGCTAGAATGCCGACCCCCTCACAGTTGTGACCGTCCGTCATGCGCATCCAGTTGAACGGTGAACCTTTCGAGTTGCCCGATGGCGAGCCTGTCGCCGGCCTGCTCGAACGCCTGCAACTGGTGGGCCGCCGCGTCGCGGTCGAACTCAATCTGGACATCGTGCCGCGCAGCCAGCACGCCACTACGGTGCTTCGCGAAGGCGACCGCGTCGAAGTGGTGCATGCCATCGGCGGCGGCTAGGGCCGACGGCCTGGTCTTCCCCCGTCCCCTGCACTGGAGGTTTCCCCGATGAGCGACGTTCTGCGCGACAAGCCTTTCACCCTGGCCGGCCGGACCTACGGCTCGCGCCTGCTGGTGGGCACCGGCAAGTACAAGGACCTGGACGAGACCCGCCGAGCCATCGAAGCCAGCGGCGCGGAGATCGTCACGGTCGCGGTGCGCCGCACCAACATCGGCCAGAACCCCGGCGAGCCCAACCTGCTGGACGTGATCCCGCCGGACCGCTACACCATCCTGCCCAACACCGCCGGCTGCTTCGACGCCGCCGAGGCCGTGCGCACCTGCCGCCTGGCGCGGGAGCTGCTGGACGGCCACTCGCTGGTCAAGCTGGAAGTGCTGGCCGACCAGAAGACCCTGTTCCCCAACGTCATCGAGACCCTGCGCGCCGCCGAGACCCTGGTGGCCGATGGCTTCGACGTGATGGTCTACACCAGCGACGACCCGATCATCGCCCGCCAGCTCGCCGACATGGGCTGCATCGCGGTGATGCCCCTGGCCGGGCTGATCGGCACCGGCCTGGGCATCTGCAACCCCTACAACCTGCGGATCATCCTGGAGGAAGCCAAGGTGCCGGTGCTGGTGGACGCCGGGGTCGGCACCGCCTCCGACGCCACCATCGCCATGGAGCTGGGCTGCGACGGGGTGCTGATGAACAGCGCCATCGCCCATGCCGGCGACCCGGTGATGATGGGCGCGGCGATGCAGCACGCGATCATCGCCGGGCGCCTGGCCTACCTGGCCGGGCGCATGCCGAAGAAGCTCTACGCCAGCGCCTCCTCGCCGCTGGACGGGCTGGTCCGCTGATTTTCCGCAGGGCGGATGGCCGCCCCGCGTTGCGCATTCACTAGACAGGTTTTCCATGAGCGACCCACACGTGCAGCCCGAGGCACGCCCGCACCGGACCATCAAGAGCTTCGTGATGCGCGCCGGCCGCATGACCGAAGGCCAGCAGCGCGGCCTCGACCGCGGCTGGCCGCGCTTCGGCCTGGCCCTGGAGGACGGTCGCCGGGATTTCGCCGAGGTGTTCGGCCGGCGCGCGCCGCTGACCGTGGAGATCGGCTTCGGCATGGGCCAGTCCCTGCTGGAGATGGCCGCCGCCGCGCCGGAGCAGGACTTCATCGGCGTGGAAGTGCACAAGCCAGGCGTCGGCGCGCTGCTCAGCGGCCTGCTCGCCCAAGACCTGCAGAACGTGCGGGTGTACAGCTGCGACGCCCTGGAAGTGCTGCGAGACTGCGTGCCCGACGGCGGCCTGGAGCGCCTGCTGCTGTTTTTCCCCGACCCCTGGCACAAGTCCCGCCACCACAAGCGGCGCATCGTCCAGCCGGCCTTCGCCGAGCTGGTGCGGCAGAAGCTGCGGGTCGGCGGGGTGCTGCACATGGCCACCGACTGGGCGCCCTATGCCGAGCACATGCTGGAGGTGATGAACGCGGCGCCCGGGTACCGCAACCGCGCCGCCGACGGCACCTACGTGCCGCGCCCGGAGGAACGCCCGGTGACCAAGTTCGAACGCCGCGGCGAGCGCCTGGGCCATGGCGTCTGGGACTTGAAGTTCGAACGCATCGACTGAAGGACACATCGATTCACGCGGCGCCGGCCCGTCCGGCTGCCCCAGGGAAGAACACAAAGACAGACCGGGACCACCCGGCACCCCAGGACGGTTTCCTCACCTCAACGCCACTGACGATGCCGCGGCCCCGCCGACGGCGATAACAACAAAAGCGGACGCGGCCACCGGCCAGCGCCGCGAGGAGAGCGCTTGTGTTGAAACGTTTAGGCATCACGCTGCTGGCGGCCTGCGCCCTGCAGGCCCAGGCCGCGGTGGAGGACGCGCGTGTCGAGCAACTGGGCAAGGACCTGACCCCGCTGGGCGGCGAGCGGGCCGGCAACGCGGCCGGCACCATCCCTGCCTGGAACGGCGGCCTGGCCACGCCGCCGGCGGACTACCGCAGCGGCATGCACCATCCCGACCCCTACGCCGGCGAGAAACCGCTGTATGTGATCGACGCGCAGAACGTCGACCGCTATGCGGCGCAGCTGCCGGAGGGGCTCAAGGACCTGGTGCGCCGCCACCCGGACTTCCACGTGCGGGTGTTCCCCACCCACCGCAGCGCCGCGGCGCCCCAGCGCATCTACGACGCGACCCGCTACAACGCCGGCCACGCGCAGCTGATCTCCGGCGGCAACGGCGTGGAAGGGGCCGCCTCCGGCGTGCCGTTCCCGATCCCGGCCAACGGCCAGGAGGTGATCTGGAACCACATCATGCGCTACCGCGGCGACCAGATTCACTTCGTCACCAACCAGGCGGCGGTGCTGGCCAATGGCACCTACACGCTGCTCAAGCTGGACCGCGACGTGTACTTCGTCTACGGCCGCGAAGGCGTGACGCCCCAGGACCTGAACAACACCCTGTTCTACTACAAGTACACCGTGGTGGCGCCGTCGCGGCTGGCGGGGTCGGCCCTGGTGGTGCAGGAAACCCTCGACCAGGTCCTGTCGATCCGCAAGGCCTGGCGCTTCAACCGCAGCGAGCGCCGGGTGCGCCGCCTGCCGATGCTGGCCTACGATTCGCTGCAGCCGGACACCAACGGCATGGCCACCTCGGACATGGTGGACTCCTACAACGGCGCGCCGGACCGCTACGAGTGGGTGCTCAAGGGCAAGCAGGAAATGCTGGTGCCTTACAACAGCTACGCGGTGCACCAGAAGGGCATTCCCTACGAGCGCATCCTGACGCCCAACTTCGTCAACCCTGACCTGCTGCGCTACGAGCTGCACCGGGTGTGGGTGGTGGAGGCGAGCCTGCGCAAGGGCTTCAGCCACCCGGTGGCCAAGCGCCGCTTCTACGTGGACGAGGACAGCTGGCAGATCCTCGCCGTCGACCACTACGACAAGAACGGCCAGTTGAGCGGGCTGCAGGAAAGCCACCCCATCAGCTACTACGATGTCCCGATGTTCGGCAGCACCCTGGAGACGCTGTACGACCTGAACGGCGGCCGCTATTTCGTCGACGGCATGGACAACAACGAGCCCATGTACGATTTCCATCCCCCCCTGGGGCCGCGCGACTTCACCCCGCAGGCGCTGCGCCGCGAGGGCATCTGATACCGATTCCGGCCTGCCTGGCCAACCCGCCGCCTTCGGGCGGCTTTTTTTTGCCTGGCGCCCACCGGCCGCCATTCGCCGCCCGCCGCGTCAGGGGGCTGGCTCGGCGCAGCGGCTATCTCAAGCGGGTCAGCGCCGGCAGGGGGATTCGCTGCGCCGACCTGGACGTCAGCCTGCTCCCGTCAGGTGAACCGGGCCTGGCCCACCCACGCGGTCGTCCTCAGTTGTTGCGTTCGGCCAGCATGCCGATCAGCAGCAGCGCCAGCAGCAGCGCAGGGGCCAGGGTGTAGTTGTTGAAGTAGCCCAGGCCCTTCACCAGCCAGGGAGTCAGCCAGACCATCGCCAGGCCGTAGCCCAGCAGGCACAGGCCGACGAACAGCAGGCTGCGCAGCACCAGGTTGAGCCCGCCGATGCGCTGCCGGACCCAGGCATTGAGGCCGGGGCCCAGCAGCACCAGCAGGGTGGCCATCAGCGCCAGGGCGATCTCCGAGAGGTGGGCGCGGCACAGGCGCGAGAGGTGGGCGATCAGGTCGAGTGCGTACTGCATGGGAAGTCCTCGTTCAGCCGGCGACCACGCAATTGCGGCCGTGGCGCTTGGCGTCGTAGAGCGCGGTGTCGGTGCGCCTGAGCCATTGTTCCAGGGTTTCGTCGGGGCGGGCGGTGGCCACCCCGATGCTCACGGTGATGGCCTGCGGGTCGGCGTCGCCACCTCCGCGGTAGGGGCTGGCGGCGATGCGCGCGCGCAGGCGCTCGCCCACCTGCAGGGCGGTGTCGAGGTCGGTGCCGCGCAGCAGCACGATGAATTCCTCGCCGCCGTAGCGGCCCAGGGGCTCATTGGCCCGCAGGCCGCCGATCAGCACCCGCACCACGTGCTTGAGCACTTCGTCGCCGGTCTGGTGGCCGCGCTCGTCGTTGACCCGCTTGAAGTGGTCGATGTCCAGCAGCAGCAGGGACGCCGGCTTCCGCGCGCCAGCGGCCAGCTCGCGGGTGGCCATGTCCACCACGATGCGGCGGGTGTAGGCATTGGTCAGGGCGTCGTGGCTGAGCTGGTGCATCAGCAGCGCGTGCAGGCGGTCGTTGAGCATCAGGATGAAGCCCACCGAGATGCAGATGGCCAGCAGGCTGTGGGTGGAGAAATACAGCACGTTGATGGGCGTCGGCGCGAGGAAGTCGCCACCCTGGGTGGGCATCGCCAGGGCGTTGAGGATGCGCAGGCCGGAGATCGCCACGTCGATGAACACGCTGCCGGCGGTGAACAGGTAGGGGAACTGGGCGCGGTCGGGCTGGCGCGGCCGGTGGCGCAGCACGTCGAGGCCGAAGTAGGCCATCAGCGCCGCCGACAGGGAGGAGAAGATCACCACCCGCACCGCCAGGCGATCCTCCACGTGGAAGAAGTAGAACATCAGGGCGTTGGCCAGCAGCACGCTGCCCAGCAGGGCGGCGTGGCGCGGCGGCCGTTCGAAGAAGCAGCGCCCGCCGGCGCAGATCAGGGCGATGGAGCCGAGCCCGGCGAAGTTGGCCAGGGTCAGGGAGAAGAAGTCCGGGATCATCCCGCGCAGCCCGTAGAGCAGCGAGGCGGTGGCCACCATCAGCATGGCGCTGCTCCAGTAGCGCGCGCCGCCCACCCGCTCGCGCACCGAGCGTGGCATGGCGAACAGCACCACGGCCATCAGCAGGCTGAGGGCGGACAGGATGAAGATGATGCTGCGGGGATCCAACACTCGGCCGGCTCCGTGTGCCCGATGACGAAATCGCGGCATAGCCTACCGGAACGCTTGGCTTTTTGCGCAACCGCGACAGGCCTTTTTCGCCGACGGTTGTGATGTGCGGGAATGCCCGTAATTTGACGCCGGTAAACCGTTGCAAGCCCCGGGCGGCGTGGCCTGCAGCGAATCGCTCCGGGACGCGGTTGGCCGTCGTCTGGCGGGCCGGGGCGAGCGGCGTGGCAGGCCTGCCCGGCGATGTCGCGAGCCCCGCCGGGCACCCTGGAGCCGGCGAGAGCGGCACAGCCCCCGACGGCGAATCAGCCCGCGGGGCCGCGTACCGGGGTCGAGTCGTCGGGCAGGAACAGTTGCAGCAGGTCGTTGAGGAACAGCTGGCCGCGGGGGCTGGCCGCCAGGCGCTCGGGGTCGGGCAGCAGCAGGCCGCGGCGCTCGGCCTCGCGGCGGCCAGCCGCGAGCCCGGCCAGGGGCAGGCCGGTGCGGGCAGGGAAGTCGGCGGCGGCCACGCCCTCGGTGAGGCGCAGGGCGTTCATCAGGAACTCGAACGGCAGCTCGTCCGCGTCCAGATGCCGCTCACCGGCGCGGAAGGCATTGCCCGGGGCCAGGTAGTCCTTGGGCAGGCGGGTCTTCCAGGTGCGCCGGATACGGCCGTCGGGGTCGGTCAGCTTGGCGTGGGCGCCGGCGCCGAGGCCGAGGAAGTCACCGAAGGTCCAGTAGTTGAGGTTGTGCCGCGCCCGGCGCCCGGGGCGGGCATAGGCGGAGATCTCGTACTGGGCGAAGCCGTGCTCGGCCAGCAGGGCCTGGCCGGCTTCCTGGATGTCCCAGAGGGTGTCGTCCTCCGGCAACTGCGGCGGCTGGCTCCAGAACACCGTGTTGGGCTCCAGGGTCAGCTGGTACCAGGACAGGTGGGTGGGTGCCTGGGCGATGGCGGTTCGCAGGTCGGCCAGGGCGTCGTCCAGGGTCTGCCCGGGCAGCCCGTGCATGAGGTCCAGGTTGAGGTTGTCGAAGCCGGCGGCGCGGGCCATGTCCGCCGCGCGGATCGCCTCGTCGCCGTCATGGATGCGGCCCAGGGCCGCCAGCTTGTCGCCCTGGAAGCTCTGCACGCCGATGGACAGGCGGTTGATGCCCAGCGCCCGGTAGTCGCGGAATTTCGCCTGCTCGAAGGTGCCGGGGTTGGCCTCCAGGGTGATCTCGATGTCCGCGGCGAATGCCACTCGCCGCTGCACGCCCTCCAGCAGCCGGCCAAGCGCCCGGGCCGAGAACAGGCTGGGGGTGCCGCCGCCGAAGAAGATCGAGGTCAGCGGCCGGCCGTGGACCTGGGGCAGGTCGACGTCCAGGTCCGCCAGCAGCGCGTCCACGTAAGCGTCTTCCGGCAGCGCCGGGCCGGCCGCGTGGGAGTTGAAATCGCAGTACGGGCACTTGCGCACGCACCAGGGGATGTGGACGTAGAGGGCCAGGGGCGGAAGCGGGAACACGGCTGGGGTCACGGCTAGGCGTCGAAGGGGGCGCTATGGTCGCAGGAGTTCGCCCAACTACCAATGCCGGCGGACGAGCTGTCGCCGGCGAGGAGCGGCGTGGCTCCGTGCCGGGGGGCGCGCGGCGGTGTTCGTGTCGAGGCGCGGGGCCTCACCGGGCCGGGCTTATCCGGCCGGACCTGCCCGGTCGGACCTACCCGGTCGGACCTGATCGTGAAACCCTATCCGCCTCGCCGGGCGATGCGCTCCTCAGAGCCCCAGGCGCTGCCTCAGCAGGGCCATGGCGCGGGCGCGGTGGCTGATCTGGTTTTTGTCCGCCGGCGCCAGCTCGGCGCTGGAGCAGTCCCGCTCCGGCACCCAGAACAGCGGGTCGTAGCCGAAGCCATGGTCGCCCCGGGCCTGGTGCAGGATGCGCCCCTGCCAGAGCCCCTCGCAGAGGATCGGCAGCGGGTCGTCGGCGTGCCGCACCAGGGCCAGCACGCAGACGAACTGGGCGCCGCGCGCGGCGTCCGGCACGTCGGCCAGGGCCGCCAGCAGCTTGGCGTTGTTGGCCGCGTCGCCCTGGCCGTCGGCGTAGCGCGCCGAATAGATGCCGGGGGCGCCGCCCAGGGCGTCCACCGCCAGGCCGGAGTCATCGGCCAGGGCCGGCAGGCCGGACAGCCGCGCCGCGTTGCGCGCCTTGAGGATGGCGTTCTCGACGAAGGACAGGCCGGTCTCTTCCGGCTCCACCTGGCTGAATTCGCCGACGGAGCGCAGCGTCACCCGCGCGCCGAGCATGGCCTGGAGTTCCTTGAGCTTGCCGGCGTTGTGGCTGGCCAGCACCAGTTGGTCGAGGGTATTCATTCGTCGGGGAAGATTTCCTGGTTGAAGTCGATGCGGTGCGCCTCGCCGTCGGTGCCGCGGATGTCCAGGCTGAAGCTCAGCACTTCGCGGCTGCCGATGGGAAATTGCGCCAGGTGGTAGAGGGCGCCGCTCTCGCGGACTTCCTTGAATTGCAGCGGGGTGCGCTTGCCCAGCAGGTCCTTGATCTCGCCGCCCACCTGGGCCGGCGCGGGCTTGCCGTCCTTGAGCACGGTGACGTTGACCACGCCCAGGGTCTTGCTGCGCACCAGGCCCGCGGCGGCGGCGGTGTCCGGCTGGAGGAAGCCGGAGTTGAAGGCGTTGTAGTGCACCTCCAGGTCACCGAAGCGCTGCATGCGTTCGGCGGCGGCGGGCAGGGCCAGGCAGAGGGTGAAGAGCATCAGGGCGAGGCGGCGCATGGAAGGTTCTCCTGTCGGGGCCGGCGCGGGGCCGGGGTGTCGAGGGTCAGACGGCGATGCGGTGGTCCTGGGCGCGGGGGCTGCTGACCCGGTAGATGCCGATTTCCCCCAGCAGGTTCGGCCAGGCGCGGCTGGCCCAGCCGTGGCGGTGCTCGCGGTCGACGGCCAGGCGGTCCATGACCTTCACCTGCAACTGGTGGCAGAGCGCCTCGAAGTCCTCGAAGGTGCAGAAGTGGATGTTCGGCGTGTTGTACCAGGTATAGGGCAGGAATTCGGAGACCGGCATGCGCCCCTTGCTCGCCAGGTACCAGCGGCAACGCCAGTGGCCGAAGTTGGGGAAGGTGATGATGCACTGGCGACCGACCCGCAGCATTTCCTCGAGGATGCGGTCGGGGTAGTGCACCGCCTGTAGCGCCTGGGTCATCACCACCACATCGAAGCTGTCGCTGGTGAAGTTGCCCAGGCCCTTGTCCAGGTCCTGCTCGATGACGTTGACGCCCTTTTCCACGCAGCGGGCGATGTTCTCGGGGTCGATCTCCAGGCCGTAGCCGCTGACCTGCTTGTGGTCGCGCAGCCAGGCGAGCAGCTCGCCGTCGCCGCAGCCCAGGTCGAGGACCCGGCTGCCGGCGGGAATCCATTCTTGAATGATGTCCAGGTCGGCACGCATCGGGGTCACACCAGAATCCGGTTCATGTAGGCGCCGAACCCCTGCAGGTAGCGGGGGATCGGGATGAGAAAGGCGTCGTGACCCTGGGGCGCGTCGATTTCCAGGTAGCAGACGTTCTTGCGGGCCACGGTCAGCGCGTCGACGATCTCCCGGGAGCGGGCCGGGGAGAAGCGCCAGTCGGTGGTGAAGGACATCACGCAGAAGTCCGCCTCGGCCACCGCCAGGGTCTTGGCCAGGTCGCCGCCGTGGGCCTCGGCCGGGTCGAAGTAGTCCAGGGCCTTGGTCATCAGCAGGTAGGTGTTGCCGTCGAAGCGCCCGGAGAACTCTTCGCCCTGGTAGCGCAGGTAGCTCTCCACCTGGAATTCCACGCTGTGGAAGTCGTAGGCCAGCTTGTCGTTCTTCAGCCCGCGGCCGAATTTCTCGCCCATGGCGTCATCGGACAGGTAGGTGATGTGGCCCACCATGCGCGCCAGCATCAGCCCGCGCTTGGGCAGGGTACCGTGTTCCTGGAAGTGACCGTCGTGGAAGTCCGGGTCGGAGAGGATCGCCTGGCGCGCCACCTCGTTGAAGGCGATGTTCTGCGCCGACAGCTTGGGCGCCGAGGCGATGGCCACGCAGTGGCGCACCCGCTGCGGGTAGCTGATGGTCCATTGCAGGGCCTGCATGCCGCCGAGGCTGCCGCCCACCACCGCCGCCCAGCGTTCGATGCCCAGCTGGTCGGCCAGGCGCGCCTGGCTGTGCACCCAGTCCTCTACCGTCACCACCGGGAAGTCCGCGCCGTACGGCCGGCCGGTGGCCGGGTTGGGGCTGGTGGGGCCGGTGGAGCCGTTGCAGCCGCCCAGGTTGTTCAGGGCGACGACGAAGAATTTGCGGGTGTCGATGGGCTTGCCGGGGCCGATGCAGCTGTCCCACCAGCCGGGCTTGCGGTCGTCTTCGTGGTGGTAGCCGGCAGCGTGGTGGTGGCCCGACAGGGCATGGCAGATCAGCACCGCGTTGCTGCGGGCGGCGTTCAGTTCGCCGTAGGTCTCGTAGACCAGGTCGTAGTCGGCCAGGCTGCGTCCGCAGGCGAGGGTCAGCGGTTCGCTGAAGCGCAGGGTGCGCGGGGTGACCAGGCCAACGGAATCTTCGGGAAAGACGGAGGGCATCGGGCCAGCTCTGGGTGCGGAAGAGGCGCCAGTCTAAAGAGCGCCGCCCCCCGCGGCAAGGCGGCCGCCGGCCCGACGCGGCGCGCCTCCCGCAGCCCTCAGGCCTGTTCCAGGCTGGGCGGACGCGCTGCGCCCGGCAGGGTCACCACCTTGCCCTGGCGCTGGATCGGCGCCGGCCGGCGGAGGATGCGCAGCATGTCGTTGGCCTGGGCCAGCTGGGCTTCCAGTTCCTCGGCGTAATGGCCGAGCTGCTGCACCCGCTGGCTGGCGCTCTGGGTTTCCTGGGCCAGGGCCTTGAGCCGCAGCATGTGGCTCTCCAGCAGTTGCTTGTGCTCCAGGGTGTGCTGCATCAGCGGCATCAGCGCGTCGTTGGCCCACTGGGCGGCTTCCCGGCGCAGGCGCTGGTGCAGGCCGATCACTTCCTGCACCAAGGTGGCGAAGAAGCGCCGGGTCAGGGAGCGCTGTTCGGTGAGCAGGGTCTTCACCTGCAGGCGGAAGCGGTCGGCCTTGTCCCGCAGGTGGGCCAGGTCGCGCTGGTAGCGGCGCACATCGAAGTGCGGCGCGTCCATGCCGTGGAGCGGGTTCTCCTCGCTGTGGCGGCGGTAGATGGCGGCCACCATGCGGTTGGCCATGTCCGCCTCGTGCTGGAAGGTCTGCAGGTCGCTTTCCACCGAGCGGAAGAAATGCAGGATCGCCTGGTTGATGCCCAGGGTGGTCCAGCTGCCGGTGAGGTTGTGCCGGACCTTCTGCAGGTGCTGCTCCAGGCGGTCGGAGCGCACTGCCATGCGCAGCAGGTCGCCCTGGCGCTTGAGCAGGCGCTGGTTGGTCTTCAGGCCCAGCAGCCGGCGATGGTGCTGGGCGTGGTCGTCCTTGGTGCGGGCGGTCAGCTCGAAGAGCATCTGGCCATTGTCCTGCTGGTGCCCGGCGAGCAGCGTGCGCTGGTCGCGGATGCGCTCCAGGCGCAGGCTCAGGGCGTGCTGGCTGTTCTGCAGCAGGCCCAGTACCTGGGCCACCACGCGGTCCTCGATCAGCCGTTCCTTGCGCGCCACGATGCGCTCGCAGAGCAGCGTCTCCAGGGGCCCCAGCTGGCTGCGCTCGAGCAGCGCGCGGTCGTCGCGGACCTTGGCCAGCAGCGCCTGCTTGGCCGACAGCGGCAGCACGTCCTCCCGGCGCAGGCCGAGCTGCCGTGCGGTACCGTCCTGGATGCGCTGGATCGCCTGCTGCACGGCGGCCTCGCCGGCCAGGTCGTCCCACAGCACGTCGATCTTGTTCAGCACGGCGAACAGGCTGGTCTGGGTGTCCTCGTCCAGCAGGCGGACGTGCTGCTGCCAGATATCCATGTCGCTGGCGGTGACGCCGGTGTCGGCGGAGAGCAGGAAGATCACCGCCTGGGCCGCAGGCAGCATGGACAGGGTCAGTTCCGGCTCGCTGCCCAGGGCGTTCAGGCCCGGGGTGTCGAGGATGCGCAGGCCCTGGCGCAGCAGCGGGTGGTCGATGTTCACCAGGGCATGGCGCCAGGCCGGCACCCGCACGTGGTCAGGCTTGTCGTCCGGCTCCAGGGCGTCGGGGTGGAAGCCCAACTGGATCGCCTGCTCCACCGGCATCGGCTTGCTGCGGGCAACCTGGGCGAAAGCCCGGGCCATGTTCTCCGGGTCGTCCGGGTCCAGGGGGATGTTCACCCAGTGGCGCGGCACCCGCTTGAACTGCGCGACGCTGGCGTCGGCCATGCGCGTCTCGATGGGCAGCAGGCGGATATAGGCGCGTTCCGAGCGGGGGTCGAAGAACAGTTCGGTGGGGCACATGGTGGTGCGCCCGGCCTGGGACGGCAGCATGCGCTGGCCGTACTGGGAGAAGAACAGGCTGTTGATCAGCTCGGTCTTGCCGCGGGAGAACTCGCCGACGAAGGCCAGGGTGATGTGGTCGGTGCGCAGCAGGCGCAGGGCGCGCTCGAGCTTGGCGTGGACCGCGTCGGAGTTGAGCCGGTTGTGTTCCAGCCAGGAGCGGTAGCGGATGATCTCGCGGATCAGTTCGCGCTTCCAGGCGACGTAGGCATCGACCTGCTGGCTGAGACGCTCCATGCTCATCCGGACTTCCTCGTGGGGGGTGGGTGCGCCGCCGTCGGGCGGGCGCAGAAACGTCGCGGCATTATGCGGGGGGCGCCAGGCGCGTCAATCGGCCGGGAGGGCGTAAGGTCGCGGCGGGGTACCGAGCGGTCGGTTCTCGCTGGGCGGCCCTGGTGGGCATCTGCGGGCGGGCCGTTTTGGGTGGATGGGTGCGGGCGGGCAACTCCGGATGGGTCGTTCCAGGCGGGCGGCCCCAGGCGGGCGGCCCCAGGCGGGTAGCCCCAGGCGGGCAGCCCCGGGCGTTCGTGTGCCGCAGGTATTCCGGCGCGGCGGTCGGGTCGCCACCCACGGGTGGCGTATTCGCCGGCGGCCGGCCCGGCTCAGCCCTGGCGGGCCAGCCCCGGCAGGTCAGGCAGGCGCTTCGGCTGGCGCACCCGAACCCGCTTCTGCCGGTTCAGCTCGCCGCTTTCCAGGCTGACCTGGCTCTTGGCCACGCCGAAGGCGTCGGCGAGGAACGCCAGCAGGTGGGCGTTGGCCTTGCCGTCCACCGGCGGCGCGGTGAGGCGGATCTTCAGCCGCTCGCCGTGCAGCCCGGCGAAGGCGTCGCCGCTGGCGCGGGGCTGCAGGTGGCAGTCGAGGATCAGGTCCTCGCCGTCCCAGCGGAAGAAGGCCATGGCCCGCCGTGCCTCACATGAACGGGCTGAGGATCTTCGGCATCTGGGTCATCGCCGCCAGGTTGCCGATCACCAGCATGTCCAGCAGGTTCAGCGCGATGAAGGCGAAGATCGGCGAGAGGTCCAGGCCGCCCAGGTTCGGCAGGATGCGCCGGAACGGGCTCAGCAGCGGTTCGCAGATCTGGTTGATCAGCTGCGCGCCGGGGTTGTAGCTGCCGGGTGCCACCCAGGAGAGGATCACGCTGACGATCAGGGCGAAGAAGAACACCTTGAGGAACAGCGAGGTCACGCCGATCAGCGACCAGACCAGCACGTTGGGCAGGAAGCCGGCGACGCCGTAGCCCATCAGCGCCAGGGTCACCAGCATCAGCAGCATCTGCACCAGGATGGCCAGCAGTAGCGAGGCCAGGTCGAGGCCGCCGAAGCCGGGCACGATCCGCCGCAGCGACCGCAGCAACGGTTGGGTGGCCTTCAGCACGAACTGGCTCAGGGGGTTGTAGAAGTCCGCACGCACCAGTTGCAGGATGAAGCGCAGCAGCACGATCAGCAGGTAGAGGCTGCCGAGGGTCTGCAGCACGTAGATGAGGGCGGTGTTCAGTCCGATCATGGTCGCTCCGTGGTTCGTCTAATCGCTCAGTTGCCCAGTTGCCCGGCCAGTTCCGCGGAGCGGCGCGCGGCCGCCTCCAGGGCGTGTTGGACCAGGGCTTCGAAGCCACCGGCCTGGAATGTCTTGATCGCCGCCTCGGTGGTGCCGTTGGGCGAGGTGACGCGGCGGCGCAGTTCGGCGGCATCGGTGTCCCCGTCCAGGGCCATGCGGGCGGCGCCCAGGGCGGTCTGCAGGGTCAGCCGTTCGGCTACTTCGCGGGGCAGGCCCAGCTGCGCGCCGGCGGCGGTCATGGCCTCGATGAGCAGGAAGAAGTAGGCAGGGCCGCTGCCGGAGACGGCGGTCACCGCGTCCAGCTGGTGTTCCTCGTCCAGCCACAGCGCCACGCCCACCGCGCTCAGCAGTTCTTCCGCTTGCTGGCGCTGGGCGGCGGAGACCGCCGGGTTGGCGTACAGCCCGCTGACGCCCTGGCGCAGCAGCGCCGGGGTATTCGGCATGCAGCGCACGATGGGTCGTGGTGCCTCGCCGCCCAGCCAGGCGGCGAGGCTGGCGCAGGTGATGCCGGCGGCGATGGACACCACCAGCACATGGGCCGGCAGGTGCGGGCCGAGCTGTTCGCAGACGCTGCGCATCACCTGGGGCTTGACCGCCAGCACCACGATGTCGGCGCCCGCCACCGCGTCGGCGTTGTCGGCGTACAGGGCGATGCCGTGCTCGGCGGCGAGCTTTGCCCGCTGGTCCGCGCCGGGGTCGCTGGCATGGATGCGGTCGGCCGCCAGGCCCTGGGCGCGCAGGCCGCCGATCAGGCTGGCGGCCATGTTGCCGGCGCCGATGAAGGCGATGCGGGATGTGCTCATGGAAAGCTTCCTTTATCTAACTGTGCGGAGTCGTGTCGGGGAGGGTGCCATAGTCGCGGGCGCCGAACAGCGCGGTGCCGATGCGCACCCAGGTGGCGCCCTCGGCGATGGCGGCCTCCAGGTCGTGGCTCATGCCCATGGACAGGGTGTCCAGGTCCATGCCCAGGTCGTCCCGCAGTTGGCGCAGGCGGGCAAAGGCGGCGCGTTGCTCGGCAGGGTCGTCGGTGGGTTCGGGAATCGCCATCAGGCCGCGCAGGCGCACGCGGGGCAGGCGCGCCACGGCGGCGGCCAGGGCTGGCAGTTCCTCGGGGGCGCAGCCGGACTTGCTGGCCTCGCCGCTGACGTTCACCTGCAGGCACACCTGGAGCGGCGGCAGGTGGTCGGGGCGTTGGGCGGAGAGGCGTTCGGCGATCTTCAGGCGGTCCACGGCATGCACCCAGTCGAAGCGCTCGGCGAGGGCGCGGGTCTTGTTGGACTGGATCGGACCGATGAAATGCCAGTGCAGCGGCAGGTCCTGCAACAGGTCCTGCTTGGCCAGGGCTTCCTGCAGATAATTCTCACCGAAATCGGCGATGCCGGCGGCGAACGCTTCGCGGATCGCCGGCGCCGGTTTGGTCTTGCTGACCGCCAGCAGGCCGATCTCCGCACTTTCTCGTCCGAAGGCTTGCGCCGCCTCACGGATACGCGCGCGAACCTTTGCAATATTCTCTGCTATCGTGGACATTACCTGCGCTCTATAGCCCGGCCGTCTTGGGTCCGCGGCATTCTAACAGGCCGTTCAAAAGCGTTGCGAGCGAGGCCGGCCATGCGCGTCGGCCGCCCCTGCCGACCCTCGACGGCCGACCATCGCTTGCTGGAATTGGGGAGCCCCCATGGATATTACCGAGCTGCTGGCGTTCAGCGCCAAGCAGGGCGCTTCGGACCTGCACCTTTCCGCCGGTCTGCCTCCGATGATCCGGGTGGATGGCGACGTGCGCCGGATCAACCTCCCGGCCATGGACCACAAGCAGGTCCACGCGCTGATCTACGACATCATGAACGACAAGCAGCGCAAGGACTACGAGGAGTTCCTCGAGACCGACTTCTCCTTCGAGGTGCCGGGCGTGGCGCGCTTCCGGGTCAACGCGTTCAACCAGAACCGCGGCGCCGGCGCGGTGTTCCGGACCATTCCGTCCAAGGTCCTGAGCATGGAAGACCTGGGCATGGGCGACATCTTCAAGAAGATCTCCGACGTGCCCCGCGGCCTTGTGCTGGTCACCGGCCCCACCGGTTCCGGCAAGTCCACCACCCTGGCGGCGATGCTGGACTACCTGAACGCCACCAAGTACCACCACATCCTCACAGTGGAAGACCCCATCGAGTTCGTCCACGAGTCGAAGAAGTGCCTGATCAACCAGCGCGAGGTGCACCGCGACACCCTCGGCTTCAACGAGGCGCTGCGCTCGGCGCTGCGGGAAGACCCGGACATCATCCTGGTGGGTGAGATGCGCGACCTGGAGACCATCCGCCTGGCGCTGACCGCCGCGGAGACCGGCCACCTGGTGTTCGGCACCCTGCACACCACCTCGGCGGCCAAGACCATCGACCGGGTGGTGGACGTGTTCCCGGCGGAGGAGAAATCCATGGTCCGCTCGATGCTCTCCGAGTCCCTGCAGTCGGTGATCTCCCAGACCCTGATCAAGAAGATCGGCGGCGGCCGGGTGGCGGCCCACGAGATCATGATCGGCACCCCGGCGATCCGAAACCTGATCCGCGAGGACAAGGTGGCGCAGATGTACTCGGCGATCCAGACCGGCGGCGGCCTCGGCATGCAGACCCTCGACGCCTGCCTGAAGAACCTGGTGGCCAAGGGGCTGATCAGCCGCGAGAACGCCCGGGAAAAGTCCAAGAACCCGGAAAACTTCTAAGCAATCGAGGACGACGCCCGCGAGGGACGTCCGTCCGGGCCGGTGGCGTCTGCACGCCCGCGCCGGCATCCCGCCCGTGGCGGCCGAGGTCGGCGTGGTTAGGTGAACCAAATGGAATTCGAAAAACTGCTGCGCCTGATGGTGGAAAAAGGCGGCTCCGACCTCTTCATCACCGCGGGGGTCCCGCCCTCGATGAAGGTCAACGGCAAGATCATGCCGGTGACCAAGACGGCCATGTCGCCGGAGCAGACCCGCGAGACCGTGCTGGGGGTGATGAACGAGCAACAGCGCCGTGACTTCGCCGAGAACCACGAGTGCAACTTCGCCATCAGCGCCCGGGGCATCGGCCGCTTCCGGGTCAGCGCCTTCTACCAGCGCAACCTGGTGGGCATGGTGCTGCGCCGGATCGAGACCAACATCCCGACCCTCGACGACCTCAAGCTGCCGGAAATCCTCAAGAAGCTGGCGCTGACCAAGCGTGGCCTGGTGATCTTCGTCGGCGCCACCGGCACCGGCAAGTCCACCTCCCTGGCGGCGATGATCGGCTACCGCAACCGCAATACCAGCGGCCACATCATCTCCATCGAGGACCCGATCGAGTACATCCACCAGCACCAGAGCTGCATCGTCACCCAGCGCGAGGTGGGCATCGACACCGAATCCTTCGAGGTGGCGCTGAAGAACACCCTGCGCCAGGCGCCGGACGTGATCATGATCGGCGAGGTGCGGACCCGGGAAACCATGGACTACGCCGTGGCCTTCGCCGAGACCGGCCACCTGTGCCTGGCGACCCTCCACGCCAACAACGCCAACCAGGCCCTGGACCGGATCATCCACTTCTTCCCGGCCGACCGGCAGCAGCAGGTGTGGATGGACCTGTCCCTGAACCTGCGCGCCATCGTCGCCCAGCAGCTGGTGCCGACGCCGGATGGCAAAGGCCGCCGCGCGGTGATCGAGGTGCTGCTGAACACCCCGCTGGCCGCCGACCTGATCCGCAAGGGCGAGGTGCACGAGCTCAAGCCGCTGATGAAGCGCTCCACCGAGCAGGGCATGCAGACCTTCGACCAGGCGCTGTACAACCTCTACGTGCAGGGCGAGATCACCTACGAGGACGCCCTGGCCCACGCCGACTCCGCCAACGACCTGCGCCTGCTGATCAAGCTGGGCTCGGAGACCGATGGCGACCACCTGAGCAACGTCGCCCAGGGGCTGAGCCTGGAAATCAGCGAAGACGATCCCGGCCGGCGTTTCCGCTGACCGACCCGGGGTGGCGCGCCGGCGCCGCCCTGCTTTCTTTCCTTCTTCCTTCCTGGCCTCACCGGTCAGCCTCTGCCTTCCGCCAAGCCTGCCAGCTCGCGCAGAATCATGCGCGTGTCCCCGATGGGCATGCCGGTGGGTGGCTCCTCCTCCGGTCGAGGCTGAAGGCAACACGTCTGACTACAGGCAGCCGACAGGCTCACCGGCCTCTCCAGCGTAGCCGGCGAGCACCTTTGCAGCGGGAACGTTTGACCTGTGGGCGCGCGGAGAAGGGTATTCGAATCAGGGGTGCCAGCGGGGTCGTGCCGACGCCGCATTCCTCGTCTCACCCGTCGAGCGCGGCGGCTGAGTCTTCGGTTTCCTGCTGGAGCCGGGCGGCCTCCGCCAGGGCCTGGACCAGGGTGTCATACAACGCCGCACCGCCATCCTGGGCGCGGAGGATGGCGGCCGGGTGCGGGCCCACCAGGATCCAGCGACCCAGGTGCCGGAACGGGCGCCCGGTGAAGTCGGCCAGGCGCAGGCGCTGCGGGTCGTGCACCTCCAGCAGGGACGCCAGGGCCGTGCGACCCAGGGCGACGATCACCCGTGGGTTCACCTCCCGCACTTCCTTGTCCAGCCAGCCGTGGCAGGCGCGGATCTCCGCCGGCTTGGGCGTGGCGTGCTTGCGGGTCGCCGAGCGCCCCGTGGGGCCGCCCCGGGGCTCCCACTTGAAGTGCTTCACGGCATTGGTCAGGTACAGTGCGTCGCGGCTCAGGCCGGCGGCGGCGAGGGCGCGGGCCAGCACCTCGCCGGCGGGGCCGATGAAGGGCCGGCCCGCCAGGTCCTCATGGTCGCCGGGCTGCTCGCCCACCAGCATGATGCTCGCCTGTGCCGGACCCTGGCCGGGCACCGCCTGGGTCGCGTCGCGCCAGATGTCGCAGTTGCGGCAGGTGTCCAGGGAGGAGGGCAGCTGCCGCTGGGGCTGGGCCCGCTCCCGGGCGATCAGCACCTGGCGGCCCGGTTGCTCGCCCACTGCGGCGGTCTGGGCCAGCCGTTGCTGGCCGGCCCGGGCGCGGCTCATCAGGTCGGGGATCAACGGCCCTTCCGGCAGGTGCTTCCAGAAGCGCGCCGGCATGTGGTTGAGCATGACCTTGGGGTTGAGCCGCGCCGGGTTAAAGGTGCTGGTGTAGTACGCCTGCCAGAGCGCCTCGCCGTCGTCCCGCAGGCCTTCGGCGAAGGCGCGGATGTCCGCCGGGCAGGGGCGCTGGTAGTGCAGGCGCTGGCCGTCGAAGCGGGCCACGCCTTCCGGTGTCGCCACCAGCCAAGTGTGCCGCCCCATGCGCTTGGCGAAGTGCTCGGCGCCCAGGTCCAGGACGTCGTGGGCCGTGTCGTGCCAGGCGACGAACTGGGGCGCGCCCAGGGCCGCATCCCGCTCGCGAAAGCGCAGGAAGGCATGCAGGTGATGGGCCTCGCGGCGCACCGCCTTGATCCGCCGGTGCAGTTCGCCGCCGTCCGGGTCGCCCGCCAGCATCGCCGTGCGGTCGCCGCCGCAGACACGCCAGAGAATCCGGTAGAGCAGCGCCCAGCGGTCCTCGGCGCGGAACCGCGCCGCCTGCTCCAGCAGGGCCGGCAGGTCCCGGGGCACCCGCACCGGGGTATTGGCCGCGGCCTCGTCGGCCGCCATGGGAGCATCCGCGAACAGGTCCTCGCCGTCGCCGTCCACCTGCCAGGTGAGGGAGGCGGGCGCCGCGCCGCTGGCCAGCAGACGCCGACTGACGCGGCGCCAGTCGGCGAACTGCCCGGAAAAACGGACCGGCTGCATCACCACAGGGCCATTTGCGCCGGCGTTTCCCGCAGCGCCCGGCGCAGCGCGGTGGAGTCCGCCCCGGCGGCGGCCGGCCGGTAGTCGTGGGCGACGATGAAGGGCTTGAGCTTGTCCATGGAGCAGCGCAGGCGGATCAGGTCGGCATAGCGGATGCGCCGCTGCCGGCGCAGTTCCACCAGGCGCTTGGCGGTGAGCACGCCGATGCCCGGGACCCGGGCGATCAGCCGTGGCTCGGCGCGGTTGAGGTCCACCGGGAACTGCGCTCGGTTGGCCAGAGCCCAGGCCAGCTTGGGGTCGATGTCCAGGGACAGGTTGCCGGGTTCCCCCAGCAGTTCGTTGGCGCTGAAGCCGTAGCCGCGCAGGAGGAAGTCGGCCTGGTACAGGCGGTGCTCCCGCAGCAGCGGCGGCGCCTCGAACGGCACGCTGGCGGGGCTCTGGGGGATCGGGCTGAAGGCCGAGTAGTAGACCCGCTTCAGCCGGTAGGCGCCGTACAGGGTCTGCGCCGTGTGCAGGATGGTGCGATCATCGGTAGCGTCGGCGCCGACGATCATCTGGGTGCTCTGCCCGGCGGGGGCGAAGCTCGGGGCGCGCCGCTCGGCCTGGGCTTCTTCCTCGCCGAGGCGGATGGCGCCCATGGCCTGCTTGATGGTGCCGACGTTCTTCTCCGGTGCCAGGCGCACCAGGCTGCTTTCGCTGGGCAGCTCGATGTTCACCGAGAGCCGGTCGGCATAGCGCCCGGCCGCGGCGATCAGTTCCGGGGCGGCGTCGGGAATGGTCTTGAGATGGATGTAGCCGCGGAACTCGTGCTCTTCCCGCAGCAGCCGGGCCACCTCCACCAGCTGCTCCATGGTGTAGTCCGCCGAGCGGATGATGCCGGAGCTGAGGAACAGGCCGCTGATGCAGTTGCGCCGGTAGAAGTCCAGGGTCAGGCGGACCACCTCCTCCGGCGTGAAGCGCGCCCGCGGCACATCGCTGGAGCGGCGATTGACGCAGTACTGGCAGTCATAGAGGCAGAAGTTGGTCAGCAGGATCTTCAGCAGCGCCACGCAGCGCCCGTCCGGCGTGAAGCTGTGGCAGATGCCCATGCCGTCGGTGGCGCCCAGCCCCGCCTTGCCCTTGGAACTGCGCTTGGGCGCGCCGCTGCTGGCGCAGGACACATCGTACTTGGCGGCGTCGGCGAGAACGGTGAGCTTGTCGATCAACTGCATGGTCGGCTTCGCTGGCTGTATTTCCATACAGTATCGAGGTGGGATGGCGGGGGCCGCAAGGTGGAGCCGGGGCCGTTCGGCGGTTTCTTCCGGCACCCTGACGGCCGGGACGGGTCGAAACGGTTCCATTCCCCCAGGAGCCTTCCTCATGCAGCCGATCCCGGTGCAGGCGAATCAGGACACCCACAGCAAGGTCATCGGCTACCTGCTGTGGATCTTCGGTTTTCTCGGTGCTCACCGCTTCTATTACGGCAGGCCGGTCACCGGCACCATCTGGTTCTGCACCTTCGGCCTGCTGTTCATCGGCTGGATCATCGACCTGGTGCTGATCCCGTCTATGGATCGCGAGGCGGACCTGCGCTTCCACGCCGGCCCGCTGGACTACAACGTGGCGTGGATACTCCTCACGTTCCTCGGCGCCTTCGGGGTGCACCGCATGTACCAAGGCAAGTGGATCACCGGCTTGCTGTACCTGATGACCTTCGGCCTGCTGGGCGTTGGGGTGCTCTACGATTTCTGGACCCTCAATACCCAGTTGTCGGTGCGCAACGCCCGGCCTGTCTGAGGTTTTTTCAATGAGCCGCTTATATGTCTGGGGAATGAGCAAGGGATAAAAAATTCTTTTTAATTATTAGGAGCGCCCACTACAGTCGCGCCCATCGCCGCAGGCTACGCTTGCGGAACGGATTCGACTTTCATCGGAGCATCGGTGGTGGGCTACCCAGGGAACAAGGACCGGGCCGTATCCGTGGCCCTCGGCGGAAATCCGCTCATGGACGAAAGGTTTATGGCGGATCGGCGCCAGGTTCACTACCCTTCGCGGCATTCCGGGACGTCGCGCCCGGGTGCCGGCGCGGCCTTCCGGGCGAAGATCGGGCTTGGCACGCTCCCTGCCTTTGCCGGCTCGACCGGGGCGCATTCGTCGTCCCGGCGCCATAACAAGATCGCCTGGGGTATCACCGATGACTTCTCTGCACGTCCTGCCCTGCATTCGGTTCGTTCGTCCCGTCCTGTATCCGAACGGGACGCCCGGGCGTCTCTGATCCACTTCCGTCGCCTTCGTCCGTGGCGTTGCGCTTCCTGCGCAACCGGCCAGGCGCGGTTTACCGCGCAGTTCCCGCGTGGCTGCCCGTTTTCCACGCGGTGAAACGCTTATCCACCTCTTGAACGAGATGCACACAATGAAAAGATCCCTTCTGGCCATGGCGGTCGCCACCGGAGCAGGCTTCCTCGCACAGTCGGCGTTCGCCGCCGGCTTCATCGAGGACAGCAAGGCGGGCGTGACCCTGCGCAACTTCTACATCAACCAGGACAACCGCAGCGGTGCGGCCGACCCCTCCAAGCAGGAGGAGTGGGGCCAGGGGTTCATCTTCAACTACACTTCCGGGTTCACCCAGGGCACCGTCGGCTTCGGCGTCGACGCCATCGGCCTGCTGGGCCTGCGCCTGGATTCCGGCAAGGGCACCCACTACAACCCCACCAGCGCCAACCGCGGCGGCCTGGTGTTCCCCACCGACAGCAACGGCGAGGCGGTGGACGACTTCGCCAGCCTGGGCCTGACCGGCAAGGTCAAGTTCTCCAAGACCGAGGCACGCCTGGGCACCCTGCAGCCGAAGCTGCCGGTGGTGACCTACAACGATGGCCGCCTGCTGCCCCAGACCTTCGAGGGGGCGCAGATCACCTCCAACGAGATCGACAACCTGACCCTCACCGGCGGCAAGCTGGAGCACGCCAAGGGGCGTAACTCCACCGACGACGAGGCCCTGGCCATTTCCGGCGCCGGCGGTGCCAGCGGCCGTCGCAGCAACGAGTTCTACTTCGCCGGTGGCGATTACAAGATCAGCAAGGACCTGCTGGCGCAGTACTACTACGGCAGCCTGGACGACTTCTACAAACAGCACTTCCTCGGCCTGACCCACAACCTGGCCCTGCCGGTGGGCGCCCTGAAGACCGACCTGCGCTATTTCCTCAGCGATTCCGACGGCAAGAACGGCAACGCCGCCGGCCGCGCCGAGGGCTACCGCAGCGCCGGCTACTGGAACACCGGCGACGCCGACCGCGGCGAGGTGGACAACCGCACCTG
Source organism: Pseudomonas mangiferae (assembly GCF_007109405.1). Taxonomy (GTDB): domain Bacteria; phylum Pseudomonadota; class Gammaproteobacteria; order Pseudomonadales; family Pseudomonadaceae; genus Pseudomonas_T; species Pseudomonas_T mangiferae. The sequence goes on along the minus strand of NZ_VJOY01000013.1, from coordinate 42,638 downwards.
GAGCGCCATGGTCACCTACACCCTGGGCGGCCACGCCCTGAGCGGCGGCTACCAGCGGGTCGATGGCAACAGCGACTTCCCGTTCCTCAACCAGGGCGACGGCTCCACCGCCTACCTGATCACCGATCGGCAGATCGGCAAGTTCCAGCGCGCCGGCGAGCGCACCTGGCTGGCCCAGTACGCCTACGACTTCGCGTCGGTGGGCGTGCCCGGCCTGACCACCGCCCTGGTGTACCTGCACGGCGACGATATCGACAGCGCCAGCGGCGATGCCTCCGAGTGGGAGCGTGACTTCGCGGTGACCTATGTGGTACCGGAAGGCTCCTTCAAGGGCCTCGGCCTGTCCTGGCGCAACGCCTCGCTGCGCAGCGAGCTGGCCAGCCAGCGCGACCAGGACGAGAACCGCCTGATCGTCAGCTACACCCTGCCGCTGCTCTGACACCGGCCTGGCCCCCGGAGCGGCCTGCCGCCCCGGGGATGACGGGCGCCCCTCGCCCTGGCGGGGAGGCGCCCGTTTTTCGTTCTGGCGTACCGCTGCCGGCTGCGTTCGGCTGACGTGCTGCCTCTTGTCGGGCACGCGTGAGCGAGGTAGTAAGGCAAAACGGGTTTACGATCAAAAAGTTATAAATAAATTTTTATTTATTCTTTTTAATTCGAATCGCGACCCCGCATAGTGCTCTCACATTCGAACCTTCCAGGAGCACTTCCATGAGCATCCGCCTCGGCGACATCGCCCCCGACTTCGAACAGGATTCCAGCGAAGGCCGCATCCGCTTCCACGAGTGGCTGGGCAACAGCTGGGGCGTGCTGTTCTCCCACCCGGCCGACTTCACGCCGGTGTGCACCACCGAGCTGGGTCTCACCGCCAAGCTGAAGGATGAATTCGCCGCCCGTGGCGTCAAGGCCATCGCCCTGTCGGTGGACCCGGTGGATTCCCACCTGAAGTGGATCGACGACATCAACGAGACCCAGCATACGGTGGTGAATTTCCCCATCATCGCGGACGCCGACCGCGCGGTCTCCGACCTCTACGACCTGATCCACCCCAACGCCAACGACACCCTGACCGTGCGCTCGCTGTTCATCATCGACCCGAACAAGAAGGTCCGGCTGATCATCACCTACCCGGCCAGCACCGGCCGGAACTTCAACGAGATCCTGCGGGTGATCGATTCCCTGCAGCTGACCGACAGCCACAAGGTGGCCACTCCGGCCAACTGGCAGGACGGCGACGACGTGGTGATCGTGCCGTCGCTGCAGGACGAGGCGGAAATCCGCCAGCGCTTCCCCCGCGGCTACAAGGCGGTCCGGCCCTACCTGCGGCTGACCCCGCAACCCAACCGCTGAACCCCGCTTCCCGATCGAGGCCGCGCGTGTCGCGGCCCGCTCGACTGCCGGTCCGCCGGCCCCGCCTCACTGGCCCGTCAACGGGCGAGCAGGTGGCTTCCAATCCCCCCTCAGCAAAGGAGCGCCTTCATGCGCCGGAATACTTTGCGCCGGAGTCTGGTCGCCCTGTTCGTCGCGACCTGGGCGTATGGCGCCGTCGGACAGGCACAGGCCGAGACCCTGCGGATCGGTTATCAGAAATACGGCACCCTGGTCCTGCTCAAGGCCAAGGGCACCCTGGAGAAACGCCTCGCGCCCCAGGGCATCGAGGTGAAGTGGACCGAATTCCCCGGCGGCCCCCAGCTGCTGGAAGGGCTGAACGTGGGCTCCATCGATTTCGGCGTCACCGGCGAGACGCCGCCGGTGTTCGCCCAGGCCGCCGGCGCCGACCTGCTCTACGTCGCCCATGAACCGCCGGCCCCGGCCGGCGAGGCGATCCTGGTGCAGAAGGATTCGCCGCTGCAGCGGGTGGCGGACCTCAAGGGCAAGAAGGTCGCCCTGAACAAGGGCTCCAACGTGCATTACCTGCTGGTGCGCGCCCTGGAGGAGGCCGGCCTGCACTACAGCGATATCCAGCCGGTGTACCTGGCCCCGGCCGACGCCCGTGCCGCCTTCGAGCGCGGCGGTGTCGACGCCTGGGTGATCTGGGACCCGTTCCAGGCCGCCGCGGAGGCGCAGTTGCAGGCACGCACCCTGCGCGACGGCAGCGGGCTGGTGGACAACAACCAGTTCTACCTGGCCGCCCGTGGCTACGCCGAGCGGCACCCGCAGGTGCTGGGTGCCCTGGTGGAGGAAATCCGCACCGCCGGCGAGGAAGCCAAGGCCGACCCGGACGCGGTGACCGCCCAGGTGGCGCCGCTGCTGGGCCTGCCGCCGGCGATCACCCTGGTCTCGGTGAAGCGCCAGGGCTTCGGCGCCCGCTTCGTCGAGCCGCCGGTGGTGGAAGCCCAGCAACGCATCGCCGACACCTTCGCCGAGCTCAAGCTGATTCCCAAGCGCCTGAGCATCCGCGACGTGGTCTGGACGCCGCCGGCCGACGTCGCCCGGGCGGCGGCCACGCCGTGAGGAGGGTGCGATGAGCGTTTCCGTATCCCCCGACCGGCCCCTGGCGCGCTGGGCCCATCACCTGGCGCCCTTGGCGCTGCCGGTGACCCTGCTGCTGGCCTGGCAGCTGGCGGTGCAGAGCGGCTGGTTGTCCAGCCGCATCCTGCCGGCGCCCAGCGCGGTGTTCGAGGCCGGTGTGGCCCTGGTGCGCAGCGGCGAGATCTGGTCGCACCTGGCCATCAGCGGCTGGCGCGCCGCGGTCGGCTTCGTCATCGGCGGCGGCCTCGGTCTGCTGCTGGGCTTCATCACCGGCCTGTCCCGCTGGGGCGAGAGCCTGCTGGATAGCTCGGTGCAGATGATCCGCAACGTGCCGCACCTGGCGCTGATCCCCCTGGTGATCCTCTGGTTCGGCATCGACGAGAGCGCGAAGATCTTCCTGGTGGCCCTGGGCACGCTGTTCCCGCTGTACCTCAACACCTACCACGGCATCCGCAACGTCGACCCGGCCCTGGTGGAGATGGCCCGCAGTTACGGCCTGTCCGGCTTCGCCCTGTTCCGCCAGGTGATCCTGCCGGGGGCGCTGCCGTCGATCCTGGTGGGGGTGCGCTTCGGCCTGGGCTTCATGTGGCTGACGCTGATCGTCGCCGAGACCATTTCCGCCAGCGCCGGTATCGGCTACCTGGCGATGAATGCCCGGGAATTCCTGCAGACCGACGTGGTGGTCCTGGCGATCCTGCTGTACGCGGTGCTGGGCAAGCTGGCGGACCTCGCCGCCCGCGGCCTGGAACGCGTCTGGCTGCGCTGGCACCCGGCCTACCGGGCCAAGGCAGGTGGCGCATGACCGCCCTCGAACACCCGTCGCGGCTCGGCCGCGGCCTGCCCCTGGAAGCCCGGGGCTTGTCGAAATCCTTCGGCGAGCGACCGGTGCTGCGGGGTATCGACCTGCAGGTGCCGGCCGGCCAGTACGTCGCCGTGGTGGGCCGCAGCGGCTGCGGCAAGAGCACCTTGCTGCGCCTGCTGGCGGGCCTCGATGCCCCCAGCGGCGGGCGCCTGCTGGCGGGCGACGCCGACCTGGCCGCCGCCCGCGGCGACACCCGGCTGATGTTCCAGGATGCGCGACTGCTGCCGTGGAAGCGGGTGATCGACAACGTCGGTCTCGGCCTGAGCGGCGACTGGCGGCCCCGCGCCGAAGACGCGCTGCGGGCCGTTGGCCTGGCGGACCGCGCCCACGAGTGGCCGGCAGCGCTGTCCGGCGGGCAGAAGCAGCGGGTCGCCCTGGCCCGCGCGCTGATCCACGAGCCGCGCCTGCTGCTGCTGGACGAGCCCCTGGGCGCCCTCGATGCGCTGACCCGCATCGAGATGCAGCAGTTGATCGAGACCCTCTGGCAGCAGCAGCGCTTCACCGTGCTGCTGGTGACCCACGATGTGCACGAGGCGGTGGCGGTGGCCGACCGGGTGATCCTGATCGAGGAGGGCGAGATCGGTCTCGACCTCGCCATCGACCTGCCGCGCCCGCGCCGGCATGGCTCCGCGGCCCTCGCGGCGCTGGAGGCCGAGGTACTCGACCGGGTCCTGGCACTGCCGTCCGGCCCGCCCCAGCCCGACCCCGTTTCGCCGCTGCCGACGCAGCTGCGCTGGGCGCTCTAGCGGCGCCTACCCCTAAACGATTCGCCCCGGGCGGCTCGCAGGAGCGACCGCCCCTTACCCCAGGAGAGTGTCATGACCATCAAAGCCATCAACGTCCGCAACCAGTTCAAGGGCACCATCAAGGAAATCGTCGAGGGCGACGTGCTCTCGGAAATCGACGTGCAGACCGCCGCCGGTATCGTCACCTCGGTGATCACTACCCGCTCGGTGAAGGAGCTGGAACTGGTGGTGGGCTCGGAGGTGATCGCTTTCGTGAAGTCCACCGAGGTGTCCATCGCCAAGCTCTGAGGTCGACGAGGCGCCGGCTCGTCCGGCGCCGCTGCGCGGGTCGCTGATGCGCCGGTCGTCGGCGGGTCAGTCGTCCTGTTCCAGGGTCGAAGCGAACTGGCTGATGGCGTCCACCACGTGGCGGGCGCCGTCCTGGATCTCGACGATCACCGCGCCGGCCTGGTTGGCCAGGTCGACGCCCTGTTCCGCCTGGGTGCGGCTGGCGGCCATGCGGGTCACCGCGGTCTCCGCAAGGGCGTGGTTCTTGCGCACCACGTCGACGATTTCCACCGTGGCCTGGCTGGTACGCCCGGCCAGCTGGCGCACTTCGTCCGCCACCACGGCGAAGCCGCGGCCCTGTTCGCCGGCGCGGGCCGCCTCGATGGCGGCGTTGAGGGCCAGCAGATTGGTCTGCTCGGCGATCCCGCTGATGGTGCCCACCAGGCTGCTGATCATCTGCGACTGCTGGCTCAGGGCCTCGATGCCGCTGGACGCCTGCTGCACCTCGTCCGCCACCTTGCGCATGGCGGTCACCGCCTGCTGCACCACGTCCGCGCCGCGATGGGCGATGGCGTCGGTCTGCAGCGACGTGGTGTAGGCGATCTGCGCCGCCTGGGCCTCGGCCAGGTGGCGGTTGACCTGCTCGGTGGTGTCGGTGGCGAACTTGACGATCTTGTACAGCCGGCCCTGGTCGTCGAACACCGGGTTGTAGGTGGCCCGCAGCCAGACGGTGCAGCCATCGCGGCTGAGGCGCTTGAAGCGGTCGGAGATGAACTCGCCGCGGGTCAGGCGCTGCCAGAACTGCTGATAGGCCGCCGATTCGCTCTCGCTGCGCTCGCAGAACATCCGGTGATGCTTGCCGCGGATCTCGTCCAGGCTGCGGTAGCCCAGGGTCTGCAGGAAGTTCTCGTTGGCCCACTGCACCTCGCCGGCCAGGTTGAATTCGATCACCGCCATGGAGCGGTTCAGTGCCTTGAGGATGCCTTGCCGTTCCTGGGTTTCGCTGACCGAGGCGGTGACGTCGCGGGCCTGCTCCAGCACCTTGGTCACGCGGCCCTGGGCATCGCGCACGGGCTCGTAGCAAGCCTCCAGCCATAGCGTGCGGCCGCCCTTGGCCTGGCGGCGGAAGGTACCGCGGCGGGATTCGCCGGCCTTCAGGGCGTCCCAGAAGCGCCGGTAGTCGGCACTGGCGGCGTCGCCCGCGTCGCAGAACAGCCGATGGTGCTGGCCGCGCACCTCGCCCGGGGCGTAGCCCAGCAGCTGCAGGGCCAGGGGGTTGGCGTCCAGCAGCGTGCCGTCGGGGGCGTATTCGAGGATCGCCGTGGAGCGGCCCAGGGCGTCGCGTTCGGCCAGCAGGTCGGCCAGGCGGGCCTGGCAGGCGGCCAGTTCGTGCTTCAGGCGGGCGTTGAACATGACGACCTCGACGGCGGGGAGGGGACGGAGGTGATCGGCGGGCGAAGGTCACCGGGCGCGGCGGTGCGATCCAGGCGACGGCGGATGATTAAAATCTATACGCGGCGAAAAATTTGTACAAGTTTTGCGAGGGGCCGGGAGGTGACCGGTCGTCGCCTGGCGACGGTGACGCAGCGGTCACGGCCCCCGCCACGGGGCGGGGGCCGCTGCGTCAGCGGCGGCGAGGCGCCGGCTGCTGCTGGGTGATGCAGTGGATGTTGCCGCCGCCCAGGAGGATTTCCCGGCCCGGCACCATCACCACCTCGCGGTCGGGGAACAGCCGCTGCAGCAGGGTGCGGGCCGCCTCGTCCTGGGGATCGTCGAAGGACGGGGCGATCACCCCACCGTTGACGATGAGGAAGTTGACGTAGGAGCCGGCCAGGCGCACGGCGGCTTCCCGGGCCTGGCTGCCGACCGCGGCATCGACCCCGGCGCATTCGGCTTCGCTGGCGTGCAGCGGCCCGGGGATCGGCATCTTGTGCACGGTGAGCGCGCGGCCGCGGGCATCCCGGGCCTGCTCCAGCACCTTCAGCGCCGCCTGGCAGCGGGCATGGTTGGGGTCCTGCGGGTCGTCGGTCCAGGCCAGCAGCACTTCCCCGGGTCGTACGAAGCAGCAGAAGTTGTCGACGTGGCCGTCGGTCTCGTCGTTGTAGAGACCGTCCGGCAGCCAGATCACCGTGTCCACCGCCAGGTGGTCGCGCAGCACCGCCTCGATGTCGGCGCGCGCCAGGTGCGGGTTGCGGTTGCGGTTGAGCAGGCACTCCTCGGTGGTGATCAGGGTGCCTTCGCCGTCCACGTGGATCGAGCCGCCTTCCAGCACGAAGCCCTCGGTGCGGTAGCGGGCACAGCGCTCCAGGCCGAGGATCTTGCCGGCCACCTGGTCGTCGCGCTGCCAGGGGAAGTACAGGCCGCCGAGCAGGCCGCCCCAGGCGTTGAAGGTCCAGTCGACGCCGCGCACCTCGCCCCGCTCGTCGATGACGAAGGTCGGCCCGGTGTCCCGCACCCAGGCGTCGTCGTTGCTGATCTCCACCACGCGGATGTTGGGGTCGTCCAGGCGGGCACTGGCGTTCGCGTACTGGCCGGCGGACACGCCGACGGTGACCGGTTCGAAGCGTGCGATGGCCCGGGCCACCGCGGTGAACGCGGCCTGGGCGGGCTTGCCGCCGAGGCGCCAGTTGTCCGGGCGCTCCGGCCAGACCATCCAGGTCTGGACGTGGGGTTCCCATTCCGCCGGCATGCGGAAGCCGTCGGCCCGGGGAGTGCTGTCGAGGGGTTTCATCGGCGCTCGCCTTCAGTGAGTCGGGAAGGAGGCGCCGGCCACGGGGGCCGGCGCGAGGAGGGGCTGCGGGTCAGGATTCAAGCTGGCCGTCGAGGGTCTTCAGCGGCGCATAGAGGTTCGGCCGGCGGTCGCGGAACGAGCCCCACGCGCTGCGCACGTGCTCCAGGCGGTCCAGGTCGAAGCTGTGCACCAGCACGCCTTCCTCGGTCTCGTCCAATTCTTCCACCTTGGCGCCGAACGAGTCGGCGATGAAGGAGGAGCCATAGAAGGTGATGTCGTAGCCGTCCTGCTCTTCCTTGCCGATGCGGTTGCTGGCCACCAGGGGCATCAGGTTGGCGCCGGCATGGCCCTGCTGCACCCGCTGCCAGTGGTCGCGGGAGGTGATGGAGGCATCGTGGGGCTCGCTGCCGATGGCGGTGGGGTAGAAAAGGATCTCCGCCCCCATCAGGGCCATGGCGCGGGCGCACTCGGGGAACCACTGGTCCCAGCAGATGCCCACGCCGATCTTGGCGTAGCGGGTGTTCCACACCTTGAAGCCGGTGTCGCCAGGGTTGAAGTAGTACTTCTCGTGGTAGCCCGGGCCGTCCGGGATGTGGCTCTTGCGGTAGATGCCCAGGTTGCGGCCATCGGCGTCGATGATGGCGATGCTGTTGAAACGGGCGCGGCCAGCCAGTTCGAAGAAGCTGATGGGCAGCACCACCTGCAGTTCCTTGGCCAGGGCCTGGAAGTGGCGGATCGCCGGGTTCTCGTCGACCGGGGTCGCCAGCTGCAGGTACTCGGGGTTGGGCTTCTGGCAGAAGTACGGGGTTTCGAACAGTTCCTGGATCAGGATGATCTGCGCGCCCTGGGCGGCCGCCTGGCGGACCAGCTTCTCGGCGGTGGCGATGTTCGCCTCGCGGTCCCAGGAACAGGCCATCTGGGTCGCGGCGACGGAGACGATACGGGACATGGGGCATACCTCGTGTAGGAAACCGATAGTGATCCGACCCGCGAACGGGCGTGGCGCTCACGGGCAGGAGGCCGAAGGCGGTACCGCCTGTCGAAACCCGGCCGCCCGCCACCCGCGTAGGACCGTGTGGTCCGGATTTATAGTCGATATAAATCCGCCAGGACAGCGCAATTTTTCTATTGAATGGCGGGTTTCGATTTATTTGCGGATAAATATCCGTATATGCGACCTGGGCAAGATCAATCCAGCGGGCGCGGTCGCTTCGGCAGGAACGGCGGCAGGTACAGGGCCAGGTAGGCGTCGAACACCCGTCGGCCTTCCTCGGCGAAGCGCGGGACGATGTCGCCGTACTGCTGCACGGAGCGGGCGTAGACCCGGTCCCCCAGCTCCATGGCCAGGGCGAACACGTCCAGGTCCTCGGGCAGCGGCGGCAGCGGGAAATGCCGTTCGAACAGGTCGCGCATCAGCCGGCCCAGCTCCAAGTCGTGCAGGCGGTCCGCCTGGGTGACCTCGGCCAGGCCGTGCTGGGCGAGGATCAGCTGGCGGGCGGCGCTGTCGGCGGCGTACACCCCGAGCATGCGTTCCTCCACCAGCCGTGAGAGGTCGCGCCAGTCGCCCAGGGCGTCGTGTTCCACCGGTGCTTCCAGGCAGGCGCGAAAGGCGGCGTGGACGTCGGCGGTAAGGGCCTGCAGCACCGCGCCGACATTGGCGAAGAAGTGGTAGACGGAGGAGGGCGGCATCCCGGCCAGTTCCGCCATGGCGTAGATCGACAGGCCGGCCATGCCGTGCCGGGCGAGCAGCTGTCGCGCCGCGTCGAGGATGGCGGCGATCCGCGCCTGGCTGCTCGGACGGGGTTTTCGAACGGTGGCGGGGCGCGGCATGGGAACCTCCTGTACATCGGCGCGGCGCTATTGGACGCCAGCCGGACACCGCGCCGCAAGCCTGGCGCCGCGGGGCGCCGCCGGCAGGCGACAAAAGCGAAGGGGGACGGGGTGAAAGGCGGGGAGCGAGGGGCTGAAACGACACCGGCCCCTCGGGGGCCGGTGCGCTGGGGCTCAGACGGTGTGCAGGTACCAGTTGTACTCGAGGTCCGAGATGGAGTGCTCGAATTCCTCCAGTTCGCTTTCCTTGCAGGCGACGAAGATGTCGATGTACTTGGGGTCGATGTAGCGGGCCAGGATCTCGCTGTCGTCCAGCTCGCGCAGGGCATCGCGCAGGTTGTTCGGCAGGCTCTGCTCGTTCTGCTCGTAGGAGTTGCCTTCCACCGGCTCGTTCGGCTCGACCTGGTTGGTCAGGCCGTGATGCACGCCCGCCAGGACCGCCGCGAGCAGCAGGTACGGGTTGGCGTCGGCCCCGGCGACCCGATGCTCGATGCGCACCGCGTCGGACGAACCGGTCGGTACGCGCAGGGCCACGGTGCGGTTGTCCAGGCCCCAGCTCGGCGAGTTCGGCACGTAGAACTGCGCGCCGAAGCGGCGGTAGGAGTTCACGTTGGGGCAGAGGAAGGCCATGGATGCGGGCAGGGTCTCCAGCACACCGCCGATCGCGTGACGCAATGCGGCGTTCTGCTGGGGATCCTCGCTGGAGAAGATGTTCTTGCCATGCTTGTCCAGCAGCGAGATGTGCACGTGCAGGCCATTGCCGGCCTGGCCCGGGTAGGGCTTGGCCATGAAGGTGGTGTCCATCTCGTGGTCGTAGGCGATGTTCTTCACCAGGCGCTTGAGCAGCACGGCGTAGTCGCAGGCCTTGAGCGGGTCGGCCACGTGGTGCAGGTTCACCTCGAACTGCGCCGGGGCGCTTTCCTTGACGATGGCGTCGGCCGGGATGCCCTGCACCTTGGCGCCTTCGAGGATGTCCTGCAGGCAGTCGGAGTATTCGTCCAGGTCGTCGATCAGGTAGACCTGGGTCGACTGCGGGCGCTTGCCGGAGATGGGCGAGCGGGGCGGTTGCGGCCGACCGTTCACGTTCTCCTGGTCGATCAGGTAGAACTCCAGTTCGAAGGCGGCGCAGATGGTCAGGCCCAGCTCGTCGAACTTGCTCACCACCTGCCGCAGCACTTCCCGCGGGTCGGCGAAGAACGGCTCGCCTTCCAGCTCGTGCATGGTCATCAGCAGTTGCGCGGTGGGGCGCTTCTGCCAGGGCTCGTCGCACAGGGTGTTGGGGATGGGGTAGCAGATGCGGTCGGCGTCGCCGATGTCCAGACCGAGGCCGGTGCTTTCCACGGTGGAGCCGTTGATGTCGAGGGCGAACAGTGAGGCGGGGAGGTTGATGCCGCGTTCGTAGACTTTGTGCAGGCTGGCGCGCTCGATGCGCTTGCCCCTGACCACCCCATTCATATCCGCGATCAGGAGGTCGACGAACTGGACCTCGGGATGTTTCTTGAGGAACTCGTTAGCTTCATTGAGCTGAACGGCACGCGGGGGTACCGACATGATGGAACACCTATCTTGTTAAAAATATCAATCACGCGCTGATTGAGGTGTGAGTCAATCCGAATCACCAATGGATGTCAATAGCGCACCATTTTGCCCTAAAAAGAGGCTTCAAGGCCGTTTTTGGGGCGTTTGCGGGGTGTTGGAACCCGCTGCAACCCGCTGCCGGCGCGATGCTCAGCAGGGTGTGTTCAATTTTTTACGCCCCTATTGTGTAAAAAAATGAACAAGGCTAAGCTCGGTCGCACCTTGTGGGCAGTCGCAGAACGTCACGAGTGGCCTCCGGGGGCCTTCAGTCCGCCCCGCGCCAGGCGTGTACGCTCCGCCGCCGCTTCACCCATAACAGCAATAACTACGGGTGTCCCATGTCTCGCCTGCCGTTGATCGGCGTGACCGCCTGCACCAAGCAGATCGGTCTGCATCCCTACCACATCGCTGGCGACAAATACCTTCGCGCGGTGGCCGAGGCCGCCGGCGGGATGCCGCTCATCATTCCCGCCCTGGGCGCGGCCCTCGATCCGGCGGCGCTGCTGGACAACCTGGACGGCCTGCTCTTCACCGGCTCCCCGTCCAACATCGAACCGCACCATTACCAGGGCTCCGCCAGCGAGCCCGGCACCCCGCACGATCCGGCCCGCGACGCCACCACCCTGCCGCTGCTGCGCGCCGCCCTGGACGCGGGCATTCCGCTGCTGGGCATCTGCCGGGGCTTCCAGGAACTGAACGTGGTCCTGGGAGGCAGTCTGCACCCGAAGGTACACGAAGTCGAAGGGCTGATGGACCACCGCGAGCCGGCCGACCAGCCCCTGGACGTACAATATGCCCCGCGTCACGACGTGCAGGTGCAGCCCGGCGGGGTGTTCGCCGGGCTCGGATTGCCGGCGGCGTTCGCGGTGAACTCCATCCACGGCCAGGGCGTGGCGCGTCTGGCGCCGGGGCTGCGGGTGGAGGCGGTGGCGCCGGACGGCCTGATCGAGGCGGTCTCCGTGGAAGGCGCCCGGGGCTTCGCCGTGGGGGTGCAATGGCACCCCGAATGGCGAGTAAGCTCCAACCCGAATTATCTCGCCCTCTTCCAGGCCTTTGGTGAGGCTTGCAGGGAGAGGGCGGGGAAACGCTGAGCCGGCCCTGTCCGGCTCTAAACCCTGAGGTCTTTATGACTAGCAAGCTCGACCGGCTCACCAGCTGGCTGAAAGAACGCAAAATCACCGAAGTCGAATGCCTGATCAGCGACCTGACCGGCATTGCCCGCGGCAAGATATCGCCGACCAACAAGTTCCTCGACGAGAAGGGCATGCGCCTCCCCGAGAGCGTGCTGCTGCAGACCGTCACCGGCGACTACGTCGAGGACGACATCTATTACGAGTTGCTCGACCCGGCGGACATCGACATGTTCTGCCGTCCGGACGAGGGCGCCGTGTACCTGGTGCCCTGGGCCATCGAGCCCACCGCCCTGGTGATCCACGATACTTTCGACAAGATGGGCAACCCCATCGAGCTGTCGCCGCGCAACATCCTCAAGAAGGTCCTGAAGATGTACGCCGACAAGGGCTGGCAGCCCATCGTCGCGCCGGAGATGGAGTTCTACCTGACCAAGCGCTGCGAGGACCCGGACCTGCCGCTGCAGGTCCCGCTGGGCCGCTCCGGCCGTCCCGAGACCGGGCGCCAGTCGTTCTCCATCGACGCGGCCAACGAATTCGACCCGCTGTTCGAGGACATGTACGACTGGTGCGAGGCCCAGGAGCTGGACCTGGACACGCTGATCCACGAGGAAGGCCCGGCGCAGATGGAGATCAACTTCCGTCATGGCGACGCGCTGCACCTGGCCGACCAGATCACCGTGTTCAAGCGCACCATGCGCGAGGCGGCGCTGAAGCACAACGTGGCGGCGACCTTCATGGCCAAGCCGATCACCGACGAGCCGGGCAGCGCCATGCACCTGCACCAGAGCGTCATCGACATCAAGACCGGCAAGAACATCTTCTCCACCGAGGACGGCTCCATGAGCGAGCTGTTCCTGCACCACATCGGCGGCCTGCAGAAGTTCATCCCCGAGGTGTTGCCGCTGTTCGCGCCCAACGTCAATTCGTTCCGCCGCTTCCTGCCGGACACCTCGGCGCCGGTGAACGTGGAGTGGGGCGAGGAGAACCGCACCGTGGGCCTGCGGGTGCCGGACGCCAACCCGCAGAACCGCCGGGTGGAGAACCGCCTGGCCGGCGCCGACGCCAACCCGTACCTGGCCATCGCCGCCAGCCTGCTGTGCGGCTACATCGGCATGACCGAGGGCATCAAGCCCAGCGCCCAGGTGAAAGGTCGCGGTTATGAACGACGCAACCTGCGCCTGCCCCTTACCATCGAGGACGCCCTGGAGCGCCTGGAGAACTGCAAGCCGCTGGAGAAATACCTCGGCACCAAGTTCATCCGCGGCTATGTCGCCGTGAAGCGCGCCGAGCACGAGAACTACAAGCGGGTGATCAGTTCCTGGGAACGCGAGTTCCTGCTGTTCTCGGTCTGATCCGGCCCACGACGCGAACCGCGAAGGCGCAGGCACGCGCCTTCGCACACCCTTTCCGGCCCGGCCCCGCCGAGCCCGTTTTTCCAGGAGATCCGATATGACCCGCCCAGCGAAAAGCCCGCAGACCCTCAAGTGGCAAGCGCTCAGCCGCGACCACCACCTGGCGCCGTTCAGCGACTACAAGCAGCTGCAGGAGAACGGCCCGCGGATCATCACCAAGGCCGAGGGCGTGTACCTCTGGGACAGCGAGGGCCACAAGATCCTCGACGGCATGGCCGGCCTGTGGTGCGTGGCGGTGGGCTACGGTCGCGAGGAACTGGTGGAAGCGGCCGCCAACCAGATGCGCGAGCTGCCCTTCTACAACACCTTCTTCCAGACCGCCCACCCGCCGGTGCTGGAACTGGCCGAGGCCATCGCCGACATCGCCCCGGAGGGCATGAACCACGTGTTCTTCACCGGTTCCGGCTCCGAGGGCAACGACACCATGCTGCGCCTGGTGCGCCATTACTGGGCGCTCAAGGGCAAGCCGCAGAAGAAGGTCATCATCGGCCGCATCAACGGCTACCACGGCTCCACCGTGGCCGGTGCCAGCCTGGGCGGGATGAAGGCGATGCACGAGCAGGGCGACCTGCCGATCCCCGGCATCGTGCACATCCCGCAACCCTACTGGTTCGGCGAGGGCGGCGACATGAGCCCGGACGAATTCGGCGTGTGGGCGGCCGAGCAGCTGGAGAAGAAGATCCTGGAGGTGGGCGAGGACAAGGTCGCCGCCTTCATCGCCGAGCCGGTGCAGGGTGCCGGCGGGGTGATCGTGCCGCCGGACAGCTACTGGCCGAAGATCCGCGAGATCCTCGACAAGTACGAGATCCTGTTCGTCGCCGACGAGGTGATCTGCGGGTTCGGCCGCACCGGCGAGTGGTTCGGCAGCGACTACTACGGCAACACCCCGGACCTGATGACCATCGCCAAAGGCCTCACCTCCGGCTACGTGCCCATGGGCGGGCTGATCGTCAGCGACGAGGTGTTCGACGTGGTCAACGCCGGCGGCGACTTCAACCACGGCTTCACCTACTCCGGCCACCCGGTGGCGGCGGCGGTGGGCCTGGCCAACCTGCGCATCCTGCGGGAAGAGAAGATCCTCGAGACGGTGAAGGCGAAAACGGCACCGTACTTGCAGAAACGCCTGCGTGAGCTGGCCGACCACCCGCTGGTGGGCGAGGTCCGCGGCCTGGGCATGCTCGGTGCCATCGAACTGGTCAAGGACAAGCAGACCCGCGCGCGCTTCCCCTCCGAACTGTCGGCGGGCATGGTCTGCCGCGGGCACTGCTTCGCCAACGGCCTGGTGATGCGCGCGGTGGGCGACACCATGATCATCGCGCCGCCGCTGGTGATCAGCGAGGCGGAGATCGACGAGCTGGTGAGCAAGGCCCGCGAATGCCTCGACCTCACCGCCCGCGATATCCTGGGCTAGAGCCTCCGCGCCCGGCTGGCGGGGACGCCGGGACGGTTGTAAAACCGCCCCGGTCCTTGCCAGACTGCGCCAGTGCGTTGGCCAGGCTCACCCCGTGGTGACGTGAAGGAATCGCAAGGCTCCGCGGCGCAGGCAGGCGCCGCCCGCGACGGGAGGATCGATCCCGTTTCGCCGGGTGCCGGCAGGGGGCAAACGCCTCTTCCGGCCACCCGGATCGCCTCGGGATGCCCGGGCGGTCCCGGCACGACGCCACCGGAATAACAGACAACAACGGAGCTACCCGCATGATCAAGACCTTCGGCAAGACCCTGCTCGCCGCCGCCCTGGCGAGCACCGTTGCCGGCCTCGCTCAGGCCGACGACAAAGTGCTGCACGTATACAACTGGTCGGACTACATCGCCCCGGACACCCTGGAGAACTTCCAGAAGGAAACCGGCATCAAGGTGGTGTACGACGTCTACGACAGCAACGAAGTGCTGGAGGCCAAGCTCCTCGCCGGCAAGTCCGGCTACGACGTGGTGGTCCCGTCCAACTCCTTCCTCGCCAAGCAGATCAAGGCCGGCGTCTACCAGCCCCTGGACAAGGCCAAGCTGCCCAACTGGAAGAACCTCAACCCCGACCTGCTGAAGACCCTGGAAGTCAGCGACCCGGGCAACCAGTACGCCTTCCCCTACATGTGGGGCACCATCGGCATCGGCTACAACCCGGAGAAGGTCAAGGCCGCCCTGGGCGCCGACGCCCCGGTGGATTCCTGGGACCTGGTGTTCAAGCCGGAGAACATCGAGAAGCTGAAGTCCTGCGGCGTGGCCTTCCTCGACTCGCCCACCGAGATCATCCCGGCCGGCCTGCACTACCTGGGCTTCAAGCCCGATTCGGACAAGACCGACGAGCTGAACAAGGCCGAGGCGCTGTTCCTGAAGATCCGCCCGAGCGTCACTTACTTCCACTCCTCGAAGTACATCGGCGACCTGGCCAACGGCAACATCTGCGTGGCCATCGGCTATTCCGGCGACATCTACCAGGCCAAGTCCCGCGCCGAGGAAGCCAAGAACGGCGTGACCGTGAAATACAACATTCCCAAGGAAGGCGCCGGCAGCTTCTTCGACATGGTGGCGATTCCCAAGGACGCCGAGAACGTCGAGTCCGCCCACGCCTACCTGAACTACCTGCTCAAGCCCGAGGTGATGGCTTCCATCACCAACGTCGTGCAGTTCCCCAACGGCAACGCGGCCGCCACCTCGCTGGTGGACGAGGCGATCCGCAACGACCCGGGCGTGTACCCCAGCGATGCCGTCATGAAGAAGCTGTACACCTTCCCCGACCTGCCGGCCAAGGTGCAGCGCGCCATGACCCGCAGCTGGACCAAGATCAAGTCCGGCAAGTGAGCGCGACCGGGCGCGGCTCCCCGCCGCGCCCGGCCATCCGCCGCGTCACGCCGGATCACCGCGAGCCACCCCGGCAGTCGGGTGGTCGAACAACAAGAGGGCTATCGAGTGCTTCTTCCATCGCGCAACACGCTGATTTCCTCCGTCGCCGCGCTGACCCTGTGCCTGAGCACCGGCGTGCGGGCTGAGCCGGTCGTCCACGTGTACAACTGGAACGACTACATCGGCGACAACACCCTGTCCGCGTTCCAGCAGGAAACCGGGATCAAGGTGGTCTACGACGTCTTCGACTCCAACGAGACCCTCGAAGGCAAGCTGCTGGCCGGCCGCACCGGCTATGACGTGGTGGTGCCCTCCAACCATTTCCTCGGCAAGCAGATCAAGGCCGGCGCCTTCCAGAAGCTCGACCGCAGCCTGCTGCCCAATTTCCAGAACCTCGACCCCAAGCTGCTCAAGCAGCTTGAAGCCAACGACCCGGGCAACCAGTACGCGGTGCCGTACCTGTGGGGCACCAACGGCATCGGCTACAACGTCGAGAAGGTGAAGGCGGCGCTGGGCGTCGACCACATCGATTCCTGGTCCATGCTGTTCGAGCCGGAGAACATCAAGAAGCTCTCCAGCTGCGGCGTGGCGTTCCTCGATTCCGCCGACGAGATGCTGCCGGCGGTGCTCAACTACCTGGGCCTCGACCCCAACAGCCAGAACCCGGCGGACTACCAGAAAGCCGAGGCCAAGCTGATGGCGGTGCGGCCCTACGTGACCTACTTCCATTCCTCCAAGTACATCGGCGACCTGGCCAACGGCGACATCTGCGTGGCCGCCGGCTTCTCCGGCGACGTGCTGCAGGCGGCCGACCGCGCCGAAGAGGCGGGCAAGGGCGTGAAGATCGTCTACAGCATCCCGAAAGAGGGCGGCAACCTCTGGTTCGACATGCTGGCGGTGCCGGCGGACGCGGCCAATGCCAAGGAAGCCCATGCCTTCATCGACTACCTGCTGCGCCCCGACGTGATCGCCCACGTCAGCGACCATGTGGGCTACGCCAACCCCAACCTGAAGGCCGGCGATTACATGGATGCCGACGTGCGCGACGACGCCTCGGTGTATCCGCCCCAGGCGGTGCTCGATCGCCTCTACGTCTCCGCCGAGCTGCCGCCCAAGGTGCAGCGCCTGATGACGCGTAGCTGGACCAAGATCAAATCGGGAAAATGACCGCTGGCGAACGGTGACGGCCGGCGCGCGTCGGCCGTCCAGGCGTGCCTACCTGTTCGAAGCACTCGCGGACCCGGTCCGCTGAACTACAAGCGCCCGCCGTCGTGGACGGGCGGCAAGACTCTGGGAGTGTGGTAATGGCAATAGCCTCCGGTGCCTACAAGAAAGCCCTCGAGGGCGAGCAGCAGCCGAAAGAGGTGCTGGTCAAGATCGACCGGGTGACCAAGCAGTTCGACGAGACGGTGGCGGTGGACGACGTCTCCCTGACCATCAACAAGGGCGAGATCTTCGCCCTGCTGGGCGGCTCCGGCTCGGGCAAGTCGACCCTGCTGCGCATGCTCGCCGGGTTCGAGCGGCCCAGCTCGGGGCGGATCTTCCTCGATGGCGAGGACATCACCGACATGCCGCCCTACAAGCGGCCGATCAACATGATGTTCCAGTCCTACGCGCTGTTCCCCCACATGACCGTGGCGCAGAACATTGCCTTCGGCCTCAAGCAGGATCGCCTGTCCAAGGACGAGGTCGACCAGCGGGTGGCGGAAATGCTCAAGCTGGTGCACATGACCCAGTACGCCCGGCGCAAGCCGCACCAGCTCTCCGGCGGCCAGCGCCAGCGGGTGGCCCTGGCGCGCTCCCTGGCCAAGCGGCCGAAGCTGCTGCTGCTGGACGAGCCCATGGGCGCCCTGGACAAGAAGCTGCGCTCGCAGATGCAGCTGGAGCTGGTGGAGATCATCGAGCGGGTGGGGGTGACCTGTGTGATGGTGACCCACGACCAGGAGGAGGCCATGACCATGGCCCAGCGCATCGCCATCATGCACCTGGGCTACATCCAGCAGATCGGCAGCCCCATGGACATCTACGAGACCCCGGCGAGCCGGATGGTCTGCGAGTTCATCGGCAACGTGAACCTGTTCGACGGCGAGCTGATCGCCGACGACTCCGATCACGCGGTGATCGCCTGCCCGCAACTGGAACGGCCCATCTACATCGGCCACGGCATCAGCACCCGGGCCCAGGACAAGCGCGTCACCTACGCTCTGCGCCCGGAGAAGCTGCTGATGAGCGCCCAGCTGCCGGCCGACCACGAGCACCCCGACTACAACTGGGCCCGCGGCACGGTGCACGACATCGCCTACCTGGGCGGCCACTCGGTGTACTACATCAAGCTGGGCTCCGGGCAGGTGGTGCAGGCCTTCATCGCCAACGCCGAGCGCCACGGCAAGCGGCCGACCTGGAACGACCAGGTGACCGTGTACTGGGAAGACGACAGCGGCGTGGTGCTGCAATCATGAAGCTCAGCCGCCTGAAACGACGCCTGCCCAACGGCCGGCACGGGGTCATCGCCGTGCCCTTCGTCTGGCTGTTCCTGTTCTTCGTGCTGCCGTTCGCCATCGTCCTGAAGATCAGCTTCACCGAGGCCGACGTGGCGATCCCGCCGTACACCGAGATCTACACCTGGGCCGACAACCAGCTGTCCATCGTCCTCAACCTCGGCAACTATCTGATGCTGACCGAGGACCCGCTGTACCTGGCGGCCTACCTGGGCTCCCTGAAGATGGCGTTCTTCAGCACCCTGATCTGCCTGCTGATCGGCTACCCCATGGCCTACGCCATCGCCCGGGCCGACAAGGAACTGCAGACCGTGCTGTTGCTGCTGATCATGATGCCGACCTGGACGGCGATCCTGATCCGCGTCTATGCCTGGATGGGCATCCTCAGCAACAACGGCCTGCTCAATGGCGTGCTGCAGGGCCTGGGCCTGATCGACGCGCCGCTGCAGATCCTCAACACCGACATCGCGGTGTACATCGGCGTGGTCTATTCCTACCTGCCGTTCATGATCCTGCCGCTCTTCGCCAACCTGGTGAAGCACGACCTGAGCCTGCTGGAAGCGGCGTCCGACCTGGGCTCCAGCCACATCAACAACTTCTGGAAGATCACCGTGCCGCTGTCAAAGAACGGCATCATCGCCGGCTGCATGCTGGTGTTCATCCCGGTGGTGGGCGAGTTCGTGATCCCCGAGCTGCTGGGCGGCCCGGAGACCCTGATGATCGGCAAGGTGCTCTGGCAGGAGTTCTTCAACAACCGCGACTGGCCGGTGGCATCCGCCCTGGCGGTGGTGATGCTGGCGATCCTCATCGTGCCGATCATCCTGTTCAACCGTAACCAGGCGAAGGAACTGGAGGGCAAGGTATGAAGCGCTTCGGTTTCTCCCAAGTGATGCTCTGGCTCGGCCTGCTGTTCATCTACCTGCCCATGGTCATCCTGGTGATCTACTCGTTCAACGCCTCGCGGCTGGTGACGGTGTGGGGCGGCTGGTCGATCAAGTGGTACGTCGGCCTGCTGGACAACACCCAGCTGATGAACGCGGTGATGCGCTCCCTGGAAATCGCCTTCTACACGGCGATCTCCGCGGCCTTCCTCGGCACCCTGGCGGCCTTCGTGCTGACCCGCATCCCGCGCTTCCGCGGCCGCACGCTGTTCGGCGGCATGGTCACCGCGCCGCTGGTGATGCCCGAGGTAATCACCGGTCTGTCGCTGCTGCTGCTGTTCGTGGCCATGGCCCAGTTGATCGGCTGGCCCCAGGAGCGGGGCATCTCCACCATCTGGATCGCCCACACCACCTTCTGCTCGGCCTACGTGGCGGTGGTGGTATCGGCGCGCCTGCGGGAACTGGACCTGTCCATCGAGGAGGCGGCCATGGACCTGGGCGCCAAGCCGTGGAAGGTCTTCGTGCTGATCACCATCCCGATGATCGCGCCGTCCCTGGCGGCGGGGGCGATGATGTCCTTTGCCCTGTCCCTGGACGACCTGGTGCTGGCCAGCTTCGTCTCCGGGCCGGGCTCCACCACCCTGCCCATGGAGGTGTTCTCCGCCGTGCGCCTGGGGGTGAAGCCGGAGATCAACGCGGTGGCCAGCCTGATCCTGCTGTCCGTCTCGCTGTTCACCTTCCTCGCCTGGTACTTCAGCCGGCGCGCCGAGGAACACCGCAAGCGGGCGATCCGCGAGGCCATGGAGGTTACCGCCAGCGAAAGCGCTTCCACCTGGAAGGGGGCGCCGGTGGCGCCGAACCCGTAACGTCACGCTCCCATGAAAAAGGCCGCTCACGCGGCCTTTTTCATGGCGGGGCGGACGCTCAGGCCTCGTAGCTGAGGCGACCGTCCACCAGGGTGTAGCGCACCTGCCCGGGCAGGCAGTGGCCGATGAAGGGGCAGTTGTCGCCCCGGGAGAACCAGTGCTCGCCGGCCAGGGTGGAGCTCTGGGGGTCGAACAGCACCAGATCCGCCGGGCCGCCCACCTGCAGCGTGCCGGCCGGCAGGCGCAGGGCCGCGGCCGGGCCGGCGCCGAGGCGCTGGAGCAGGGTCGGCAGGTCCAGCAGGCCGTCCTGCACCAGGGTCAGGGCCAGGGGCAGCAGCAACTCGACGCTGGCGATGCCCGGCTCGGTGGCGCCAAAGGGCGCCAGCTTGGCGTCCGGTTCGTGGGGCTGGTGGTGGCTGGCGATGGCCTGGATGGTGCCGTCGCGCACCGCTTCGCGCAGGCCGTCGCGGTCGGCGCGGGTGCGCAGCGGTGGCTGCACGTGGTACAGGCTGGAGAAGCCGGCCAGGGCCTCGTCGGTGAGGATCAGCTGGTACAGCGCCACGTCGGCGGTTACCGGCAGGCCGCGGGCCTGGGCCTCGGCGATCATCCGCGCGCCGCGGGCGCTGCTGAGCTGGCTGAAGTGGGCGCGCACGCCGCTCTGCTCCACCAGCAGCAGGTCCCGGGCCAGGGCCACGGTCTCGGCGGTTTCGGGGATGCCCGGCAGGCCGAGGAAGCTGGCCGTGGCGCCCTCGTGGGCCAGGCCGCCCTCCGCCAGCTCGGCGTCCTGGGAATGGAAGATCACCGTCAGGTCGAAGGTGGCCGCGTATTCCAGGGCGCGGCGCAGGGTGCGGTTGTCCGCCAGCGGCGCCAGGCCGTTGCCGAAGGCCACGCAGCCGGCGTCGCCGAGGGTCACCAGTTCGGCCAGTTGCTCGCCGGCCAGGCCCTTGGTCAGCGCGCCGATGGGAAACACCTTGGCGTGGCCGGCTTCCCGCGCGCGGTCGAGGATCAGCTCGGCCACCGCCGCGGTGTCCAGCACCGGCCGGGTCAGCGGCGGGCAGCACAGGCTGGTGACGCCGCCGGCGGCGGCCGCCAGGGTCTCGCTGGCGATGCTGCCCTTGCGGCTGTAGCCCGGCTCGCGCAGGGCCACCGACAGGTCCACCAGCCCGGGCGCGGCCACCAGGCCCCGGGCGTCGACGGTGCGCTCGGCATCGAAGCCGGCCGGCGCCTCGCCCAGGGCGGCGATGCGCCCGGCGTCGAGATACAGGTCGTCGACCCGGTCCAGGCCGCTGGCAGGGTCGATGACCCGGGCCCCGAGGATACGGATACGCATCAGGCTTGCTCCTCGGCTTCCTGGTTGAGTTGTCGCTGGGCGGTCTGCCCGCTCATGGCCATGGACAGCACCGCCATGCGCACCGCGATGCCGTAGGTGACCTGGTTGAGGATCACCGACTGGGCACCGTCGGCGACCGCCGATTCGATCTCCACGCCGCGGTTGATCGGTCCCGGGTGCATGACGATGGCGTCCGGGTGTGCGAGCTTCAGGCGCTGCTGGGTGAGGCCATAGAGGCGGTAGAACTCCCCCTCGCTGGGCAGCAGGCCGCCCTGCATGCGTTCGCGCTGCAGGCGCAGCATGATCACCACGTCGACGTCCTTCAGGCCCTGGGCCAGGTCGCTGAAGACCCGCACGCCGTATTGCTCGACGCCCACCGGCAGCAGCGTCTTCGGGCCGATCACGCGGATGTCCGGGCAACCCAGGGCCTTGAGCGCCAGCATGTTGGAGCGGGCCACCCGGGAATGCAGGATGTCGCCGACGATGGCCACCGAGAGCTGTTCGAAGCCGCCCTTGTGGCGGCGGATGGTGAGCATGTCCAGCATGCCCTGGGTCGGGTGGGCGTGGCGGCCGTCGCCAGCGTTGATGATCGCCACGTCCGGGCAGACGTGCTCGGCGATGAAGTGGGCGGCGCCGGAATCGCTGTGGCGCACCACGAACATGTCGGCGGCCATCGCCTCCAGGTTGCGCAGGGTATCGAACAGCGTCTCGCCCTTGCTGGTGGAGGAGGTGGAGACGTTCAGGCTGATGACGTCGGCGGAGAGCCGCTGGGCGGCTAGCTCGAAGGTGGTGCGGGTGCGGGTGGAGTTTTCGAAGAACACGTTGCACACCGTCTTGCCGCGCAGCAGGGGGACCTTCTTCACCGCCCGGGCGCCCACTTCGAGGAACGAGTCGGCGGTGTCCAGCAGTTCGGTCAGCAGCGGCCGGGGCAGGCCGTCGAGGGAAAGGAAGTGGCGCAACTGGCCCTGGTCGTTGAGCTGCAGCGGGCGCTTGGCGTCTGTCGGCATGGGGCGGGCCCTGGGGTCGGAGGGTTCAGGAAGCGGAGGCGAGGGCCTGGCGTTCGAGTCGCAACGGCGCCGGGCCGAGCAATTTTACCCGCTCGCCGGCGGCCAGGGACAGGCCGGCACCGACCACGTCGGGGCGGATCGGCAACTCGCGGTCGTCCAGGTCCAGCAGGCAGACCAGGGTCACGCTGGCGGGCCGGCCGTAGTCGAACAGCTCGTTGAGCGCGGCACGGACCGTGCGCCCGCTCATCAGCACGTCATCGATCAGCACCAGGTGCTGGTCTTCCACTTCGAAGGGCAGCGCCGACGGCCGCACCTGGGGGTGCAGGCCCTTGCGGGTGAAATCGTCGCGGTAGAAGGAGACGTCCAGGGTGCCCAGCGGCGCGTCGCTGCCCAGGGCTTCCAGCAGGGCCTGGGCGACCCACACCCCGCCGCTGTGGATGCCGATGAAGCGCGGCGCCTCGATGCGCCGCTCATGCAGGTGATCGGTGAGGGCGCGGGCCATCCGCGGCAGCAGGTCGGCGGGATCGGGCAGGGACATCGGCGTTCCTCGTCAGGTGTGTGCGTGCTGGGCCAGCCAGCCTTCCAGCAGCAGGGCGGCGGCCAGGGCGTCCACCGGGCGCTCCCGGTAGCCGCCGCGCTGGCCCTGGGCCAGGCGTTCGCCCTTGGCCTCGAAGGTGGTCAGGCGTTCGTCGTGGGTGTGTACCGGCAGGCCGAAGCGGCCGTTCAGGCGGCGGGCGAATTTCTCGGCGCGGGCGCTCATCTCGCTGGGGGTGCCGTCCATGTTCAGCGGCAGGCCGACGACGATCGCGTCGGGCTGCCATTCCTTGACCAGGGCCTCCACCCGGGTCCAGTCCGGCACCCCGTTCTGCGCCTTCAGGGTGCATAGCTCCCGGGCCTGGCCGGTGACCACCTGGCCGACGGCCACGCCGATCTGCTTGGTGCCGTAGTCGAAGCCGAGCAGCAGGCGCAGCGGTCTGTCCGCGGCGGCGCCCATCAGGCGTGGCCGGCCTGGGCGGTGAGCAGCGCGAGGGTGATGCCCAGGCGGCGGGCGGCGGCATCCAGGCGCGCCTCGGCGGGCAGCTCGAAGAGGATTTCCGGGTCGGCGGGGCAGGTCAGCCAGGCGTTGTCGGCCAGCTCGGCGTCCAACTGGCCCGCTTCCCAGCCGGCGTAGCCCAGGGCTACCAGGCTGCGCGCCGGCCCGCTGCCATCGGCAATGGCGAACAGCACGTCCTGGGAGGTGGACAGCGCCAGCTCGCCCAGCTCCACGGTGGCCTGGAAGGTCCGCCCGGGGGGATGCAGGACGAAGCCGCGGTCGGTCTGCACCGGGCCGCCGGCGTAGATCGGGATGCCCTGGCAGTGCAGCGGCGGCTCGTAGTCGGTGCGCAGCTGCTCCAGCACGTCCCCCAGGGACAGGCCATTGGGGCGGTTGATGACCAGGCCCATGGCGCCCTGCTCGTTGTGGTCCACCACATAGATGAGGGTCTGGGCGAAGTTCGGATCGGCCATGTGCGGCATGGCGATCAGCAGGTGATGCTTGAGGTAGGTCGGCGCGGTGCTTTTCATGACGGTAAGCTTAAAGCGTCGAACGGCCAGCGCAAAGCCACCGCCGTCGCCCTGCCGCCCGAGCGGCGGCACCCGTGCGCCTCAGCGGCTGGAGAGCTTGTCGCCGCGCTCGAAGCGCCAGGTGCGGATGATTTCCAGGCGGTCGAATTCCGACAGGTCGCCGGCGAACGGCGCGAAAGGCGCGGCCAGGCGCACGATGCGCATGGCCGCCTGGTCCAGCACCGTCTGGCCGGAGGATTCCAGCACCTGCACCTCGTAGAGGGTGCCGTCGCGGTTGATCGACACCAGCAGCCGCAGGCTGCCGTAGATGCGCTGGCGGCGCGCCTCGTCGGGGTAGTTGAGGTTGCCGACCCGCTCGATCTTCTTGCGCCACTCTTCCTTGTACCAGGCGCCCTTGTCGCGCATGGTGGAGGCGGCGTTCAGGCGGTGGATCTTCGGCCGCTTGGCGTACAGCTCGCGTTCCTGGGCCAGCTGCGCCTCCAGGCTGGCGATCTCCGACGACAGCTGGGCGCTGTCGAACACCGGGGCCTGGCGGGCCTCCGGCTCGGGCTTGGCTTCCTCGTGCTTGACCGGGGTCTTGCGCGGCTGCGGCGAGCGGGTCGCCACGGCGGCCTTGGGCGCTTCCTCATGGGCGGCCTGGCGCGGCGTGGTGGGCGGGGTGACGCGCTTGATCTCGCTGTCCTGGAACAGCGCCTGCTCTGTGGTCTTCGGCGTCGCCTTGTGCTCCAGGGTGCCGCTGCCCTGCTGGTTGTCCTGGGCGAGGAAGTCCGCCTCCTTGGGCTTTTCCTTGCTCTTGAAGGTGGACAGGGTGATTTCCAGGGTCTTGCTGATCTGTGCCGGCTCGGCGAGGGAGAAGCCGACCCCGAGGAGCACCGCCAGGTGCAGCAGCGCGGCGAGGAACAGGGTGAATCCCAGGCGATCCGCCGGGCGTACAGCGGTACGGGCGGAGTCGGCTGGGTAGGGGCTTGCGTTCATTTCGGATCGGCTTGGCTCGGGTTGCGCGCAGTCTGCCCAGCGTCCCGATAAAAGTCTATGAAGCAGGTAGCAGCCTGGAAAGAAAGCCGTGCGAATGCCGCGAGGCGCGTCAGGCCGTGCGGCGGGCCTCCAGTTTTCCGGCGATCGCGTCCATCAGCCGCTCGCCGATCCGGGTGTCGTAGGCGCGGTCGATCTCGCGGATGCAGGTGGGGCTGGTGACGTTGATCTCGGTGAGGTGCTCGCCGATCACGTCGAGGCCGACGAACAGCAGGCCCCGCTCGCGCAGCGCCGGGCCCACCTGGGCGGCGATCCAGCGGTCGCGCTCGGTGAGCGGGCGGGCCTCGCCGCGACCGCCGGCGGCCAGGTTGCCGCGGGTCTCGCCCTGGGCCGGGATGCGCGCCAGGCAGTAGGGCACCGGCTCGCCGTCGATCATCAGGATGCGCTTGTCGCCGTCCTTGATGGCCGGCAGGTAGCGTTGCGCCATGATCTGCTGGGTGCCATGGGCGGTGAGAGTCTCGAGGATCACCGAAAGGTTCGGGTCGCCCTCGCGGTGACGAAATATCGACGAACCGCCCATGCCATCCAGGGGTTTGAGAATGATGTCACGCTGTTCTTCGGCAAACTCGCGCAGAATATCCGCTCGCCGGCTCACCAGGGTCGGCGGGGTGCACTGGGAAAACTGCGTGGCGAAGAATTTTTCGTTGCAATCCCGTAGACTCTGCGGCCGATTGACCACCAGCACGCCGGCTCGCTCCGCCTGCTCCAGCAGGTAGGTGGCGTAGACGAACTCGTTGTCGAAGGGTGGGTCCTTGCGCATGAGGACCACGTCCAGCTCGTGCAACGGCGCGTCGGCCTCGGCCTCCAGCTCGAACCAGTGCCCCGCATCCTCGAAGACCCGCAGCGCCCGCATGCGTCCACGGGCTTCGCCGGCTTTCTGGTAGAGGTCCTGGGGTTCCATATAGAAGAGCGACCAGCCGCGCGCCTGGGCGGCCAGCAGCATCGCCAGCGAACTGTCCTTCTTGAAGGCAATGCGCGCGATGGGGTCCATGACAATCCCGAGGCGAACGCTCATGGGGGATTTTCCTCCGCAAGAAAAGCGGCAGCAGGACGCTGCCGAGACTAGAATTCAGGCGCTCAGGGTGGCGCCGGTGCCCCGGGCGGTCAAGGGAAAACCTTGACCGCCCGGGGCTTATAGATTGCGTTTGGAGAGTGTGCTAAAAAGGCCGCGAGATTGGGTCGCAACCCATCGGTGGTAGGGCCTCAGGCGCACTGTAGAACGCAAAAACAACGAATCACCGAGGCGATGGTAGGGCGAACATGGAACAGCATTCCGAGGGTTTGAAGGTGATGGTGATCGACGATTCGAAAACGATTCGTCGCACCGCGGAAACTCTGCTGAAGAAAGTGGGTTGCGAAGTCATCACCGCCGTCGACGGGTTCGATGCACTGGCCAAGATCGCCGACACCCACCCCAACATCATCTTCGTCGACATCATGATGCCCCGGCTCGACGGGTATCAGACCTGCGCCCTGATCAAGAACAACAGCGCTTTCAAATCCACGCCGGTTATCATGCTGTCTTCCAAGGACGGTCTGTTCGACAAGGCCAAAGGCCGCATCGTCGGGTCCGACCAGTACCTCACCAAGCCCTTCAGCAAGGAAGAGCTGCTCGGTGCCATCAAGACGCACGTGCCGGCCTTCACGCCGGTGGAACAAGCCTCCTGACGCTTGCCATCCGGCCGCAACGCCTCTTCCGCATAGGGAACACCATGGCTCGAATTCTGATTGTTGATGACTCTCCGACCGAGATGTACAAGCTGACCGCGATGCTGGAAAAGCACGGTCATCAGGTCCTCAAGGCGGAAAATGGCGCCGACGGCGTGGCGCTGGCGCGCCAGGAGAAGCCGGACGCCGTGTTGATGGACATCGTCATGCCCGGCCTGAACGGCTTCCAGGCGACCCGTCAGCTGACCAAGGATGCCGAGACCAGCCACATTCCGGTGATCATCGTCACCACCAAGGACCAGGAGACCGACAAGGTCTGGGGCAAGCGCCAGGGCGCGCGCGACTACCTGACCAAGCCGGTGGACGAAGACACGCTGCTCAAGACCCTGAGTGCCGTGCTGGCCGGCTGACGCCGGGCACGACGTTCCATAACGAGAACAAGAAGGCCACGGCCCGGCATGTCCGACACGCAGACCCCCTTCCAGATCCTCCTCGAGATCGACCAGCGCTGTCGGGCGCTCGCGGCCGGCCTGCCTTCGCAGCAGGCCGCGGTGCAGACCTGGAGCGGCATCGGTTTCCGCATGGGCGACCGCTACCTGGTGGCGCCCATGGGTGAGGTGGGCGAGGTGCTCCATGAGCCCCGCTACACCCTGCTGCCGGGCGTCAAGGGCTGGGTGAAGGGTGTCGCCAACGTGCGTGGCCGACTGCTGCCGGTGATGGACCTCTGCGGGTTCTTCGGCAGCGAGCTGTCGCCGCTGCGCAAGCAGCGGCGGGTCCTGGTGGTCGACCACCGGGAGATCTTCGCCGGCCTGATCGTCGACGAAGTCTACGGCATGCAGCATTTCCCGGTGGACGGCTTCTCCGAGCAGTTACCGCCGCTGGAAGCATCGATCCAGCGCTTCATCCATGGGGTTTTCCAGCGCGAGCGGCCGTGGCTGGTCTTCAGCCCCCACGCGCTGGCGCAGGACCAGGCGTTCCTGGACGTGGCGGTCTAGCCGGCCCGTCCGGGGCGGCGCAATACGTTTCACAGCGACTCGATGGGGTGGACCCCATCCAAGGCGGGGCCTCCGGGTCCCGCTCGCGGCGGGGGCTACCCGATCCGCGGTTTACGGTCGGACCGGCATCGCCGGTCCTTTGGCGTTACATGGAAAAAACGTGTGTGTGGTAGGTCCAGGCGGGGGCCAGATAATGAAAAGACTCAATGCAGGCAATCCTCTCGCGGGTATGCGCAGCAGTACGCTGATCGCCGGACTCTTCGTGGTCCTGATCGTCTCGATCGTACTGTTGTTCGCCAACTTCGCGTATCTCGGTACTCAGTCGAACTACGACAAGGAGTACATCAGCCACGCGGGCGAGCTGCGCGTGCTGTCCCAGCGGATCGCGAAGAACGCCACCGAAGCGGCGGCGGGCAAGGCCGAGGCCTTCGCCCTGTTGAAGGACGCGCGCAACGACTTCGAGAAGCGCTGGGGCATCCTGGTCAATGGCGACGAGGCCAGCGGCCTGCCGCCCGCACCCGATGCCGTCCGCGAGGACATGGGCCTGGTGCAGAAGGACTGGGACAGCCTGCGCAAGAACGCCGACGCCATCCTGGCCAGCGAACAGACCGTACTGTCGCTGCACCAGGTGGCCGCGACCCTCGCGGAAACCATCCCGCAGCTGCAGGTCGAGTACGAGGAAGTCGTGGACATCCTGCTGGAAAGCGGCGCGCCCGCGGCCCAGGTGGCCGTGGCCCAGCGTCAGTCGCTGTTGGCAGAACGGATCCTCGGCTCGGTGAACAAGGTGCTCGCCGGTGACCAGGACTCGGTGCAGGCCGCCGACATGTTCGGCCGCGACGCCAGCCTGTTCGGCCGCGTTCTGAGCGCCATGATCGAAGGCAACGCGGCGATGGAAATCACCAAGGTGACCGATAAGGAAGCCCTGGACCGCCTGCAGGAGATTTCCGAGCTGTTCGAATTCGTCTCCGGTTCGGTGGACGAAATCCTCGAGACCTCGCCGGAACTGTTCCAGGTCCGCGAATCCGCCAACACCATCTTCACCGACTCCCAGACCCTGCTGGACAAGGCCTCGAAACTGGCCATCGGCTTCGAGAACCTGGCGGCCGGTCGCTACGTCAACACCCTGGCCGGCTACGTGCTGGGCGCCCTGGCGCTGGGTTCGATCATCCTGATCGGCCTGGTGATGGTGCAGAGCACCCGGGCCCGACTGGCGGAAACCGCGGCGAAGAACGAACGGAACCAGGCGGCGATCCTGCGGCTGCTGGACGAGATCGCCGACCTCGCGGACGGTGACTTGACGGTGGCGGCCACGGTGACGGAGGACTTCACCGGTGCCATCGCCGACTCCATCAACTACTCCATCGACCAGCTCCGCGACCTCGTCGAGACCATCAACATGACCGCGGTCCAGGTAGCAGCGGCGGCCCAGGAAACCCAGGCCACCGCCATGCACCTCGCCGAGGCGTCCGAGCACCAGGCCCAGGAAATCGCCGGCGCCTCCGCGGCGATCAACGAGATGGCGGTCTCCATTGACCAGGTATCGGCGAACGCCTCGGAATCCACCGCGGTGGCGGAACGTTCCGTGGCCATCGCCAACAAGGGCAACGAGGTGGTGCACAACACCATCACCGGCATGGACAACATCCGCGAGCAGATCCAGGACACCTCCAAGCGGATCAAGCGCCTGGGTGAATCGTCCCAGGAGATCGGGGACATCGTGAGCCTGATCAACGACATTGCCGACCAGACCAACATCCTCGCCCTGAACGCCGCAATTCAGGCGTCCATGGCCGGCGACGCGGGCCGCGGCTTCGCGGTGGTAGCGGACGAAGTACAGCGCCTCGCAGAACGTTCCTCGGCGGCGACCAAGCAGATCGAGGCACTGGTGAAGACCATTCAGACCGACACCAACGAGGCGGTGATCTCCATGGAGCAGACCACTTCCGAGGTGGTCCGCGGTGCCCGCCTGGCCCAGGATGCCGGTGTGGCCCTGGAAGAGATCGAGAAGGTATCCAAGACCCTCGCGGCGCTGATCCAGAACATCTCCAACGCGGCGCGCCAGCAGGCGTCGTCCGCCGGCCACATCTCCAACACCATGAACGTGATCCAGGAGATCACCTCGCAGACGTCCGCCGGTACCACCGCGACCGCCAAGAGCATCGGCAACCTGGCCAAGATGGCCAGCGAGATGCGCAAGTCGGTTTCGGGCTTCAACCTGCCGGAAACCCCGGAACAGGCCTGAGCGAAGGAGGCGCGGCGTTCCTGAGGGGCGCCGCCAGCGGCCATGAACGAGGGCGAGGGGCACGGCATGCAGCCAAGCGGCGTCTGGGCCTTGAAACCCCTGGCGGACATGTCCGCGGCGGAGTTCCACGACTGGCGCACGCTGCTGGAGGACCGCATCGGCGTGGTGATCGGCGAGCAGCGCCGCTCGTTCCTGCAGACCAACCTGCGCACGCGCATGCGCGAACTGGGCATCGACGACTACCGTAGTTATTACCGCCAGGTCACCGACGGCCCGCGGGGCGCGGTGGAATGGTCGACGTTGCTGGATCGCCTGACCGTCCAGGAAACCCGTTTCTTCCGCCATCCGCCGTCGTTCGAGGTGCTCGACGCGTACCTGCGTCAGCGGGTCGAGGCGGTGGCGCAGCGGCCCTGGGCCTTGTGGAGCGTCGGCTGTTCCAGCGGCGAGGAAGCGTATTCCCTGGCCATGGTCGCCGCCGAGGCATTGCGTGGCAGCGAGTGGCCGGAGCGTTTCGGCGTCACCGGTACCGACATCAGCCTGAGCGCGCTGAACAAGGCGCGCGACGCGTTCTACGGGGCGCGCCGGCTGGAAGCGATGGACGCGGCAGTGGCCGAGCGCTATTTCCGCCCGATGCAGGGCGGGTTCAAGGTAGTACCCGATCTGGTCGCGCGAGTGTGTTGTGCGCGACTGAATGTGCTGGACCTGGCCAAGGCGCCGATGTCCGGCATGGACGTAATTTTTTGTCAGAACCTGCTGATCTATTTTCGTCGCTGGCGTCGCCGCGAGATCCTCAACCGCCTGGCCGAGCGCCTGGTGCCTGGGGGCCTGCTGGTGATCGGGGTGGGCGAAGTGGCCGGTTGGCAGCATCCGGACCTGGAGCCGGTGGCCGACGAGCGGGTTCTGGCGTTTACCCGGAAGGGGTAGCTCAAGGTGAACAGTGGAGTCGCAATGGGTGATCGGCACGATTATGTCGCCCTGGAATGGGTCAAGGGTGAGATCGCGGAAACCCTGAAACAGGCCCGTCAGGCCCTGGAGGCGTTCGTCGAGAACACCCAGGACCCGACCCGCATGCGTTTCTGCCTGACCTACATACATCAGGTCCACGGCACGCTGCAGATGGTCGAGTTCTACGGCGCGGCCCTGCTCGCCGAGGAGATGGAGCAGCTCGCCCAGGCGTTGATGGACGGCCGCGTGGCGAACCAGGGCGAAGCCCTGGAAGTGATGATGCAGGCCATCCTGCAACTGCCGGTGTACCTGGATCGCATCCAGACTGCGCGCCGCGACCTGCCTATGGTGCTGCTGCCGCTGCTCAACGACCTGCGCGCCGCCCGTGGCGAGAAGCTGCTGTCGGAAACCAGCCTGTTCGCCCCCGACCTCTCCGGCCAGGCGCCGGCGCTGTCCCACGAGTCCCTGGCCCAGCTGCGCACCGCGGAGCTGCCGGTGCTGCTGCGCAAGCTGCGGCAGATGCTGCAGGTGGCGCTGGTGGGGGTGATCCGCAACCAGGACCTGGCCACCAACCTCGGCTACATGGCGCGGGTCTTCGCCCGCCTCGAATCCTTGTGCCAGGAAGCCCCCCTGGGGCCGCTGTGGCAGATCGCCTCCGGCCTGGTCGAGGGCCTGGCCAACGGCAGCGTGGTCAACGGCACCTCCGTGCGCACCCTGCTGCGCCAGGTGGACAAGGAACTCAAGCGACTGCTGGACCAGGGCGCCGAGGGCATCAACCAGCCGGCCCCGGAAGAGCTGACCAAGAACCTGCTGTTCTACGTCGCCAAGGCTCCGGCCGAGTCGCCGCGCATCCGCGCCCTGAAGGATCGCTACCGCCTCGACGACGCCCTGCCGGACAACGACGTGGTGGACGAGGAGCGGGCACGCCTGGCCGGCCCGGACCGCGACGCCATGCGCTCGGTGGTCGCCGCCCTCTGCGAGGAACTGGTGCGGATCAAGGACAGCCTGGACCTCTTCGTCCGCAGCGATCGCCAGGGCGTGGCCGAGCTGGATGCCCAGCTGGCGCCCCTCAAGCAGATCGCCGACACCCTGGCGGTGCTGGGCTTCGTCCAGCCGCGCAAGGTGATCCTCGACCAGATCGACGTGGTGCACAGCCTGTCCCTGGGCAAGCGCGAGCCCAGCGACGCGGTGCTGATGGACGTCGCTGGCGCGCTGCTGTACGTCGAGGCGACTCTGGCCGGCATGGTCGGCGGCCCGGCGGAAGACAGCCGCAGCGAGCAGAGCCACCTGCCCACCACCGACGTGACGCAGATCCACCAGCTGGTGATCAAGGAAGCGCGCAACGGTCTGGAGCAGGCCAAGGACGCGATCATCGAGTTCATCGCCTCCCAGTGGAACCACGAACACCTGGCCCGGGTGCCGAACCTGCTGACCCAGGTCCGCGGTGGCCTGGCGATGATCCCCCTGGCCCGTGCCGCGGCCCTGCTGGAAGCCAGCAACCGCTACATCCAGGAAGAACTGCTGGTGCGCAAGGTGGTGCCGGACTGGCAGAGCCTGGACACCCTGGCAGACGCCATCACCTCCGTCGAGTACTACCTGGAACGCCTGGCGGAAGACCACGCGACCCAGGGCGACCTGATCCTGGACGTCGCCGAGGACAGCCTGCGGGCCCTGGGCTACGGCCTGGAGCCGACCCCGTCGATCCTCGACGCCGAGGACGACGAGGCCCTGGCGCCCCTGGCCGACCCGCTGCAGGACCTGGAAGTGCTGGCCGCGGAAGAGGACGAGCTGGAGCAGCCGTTGGCCGCTCCCGAGGAACAGGACGCGCCGTTCCCGGACGAGCGCCTGGACGAGGCCGCCGGCCTGAGCCTGGACGCCCTGGAAGCGCCCGCCGCCCACCAGCCGACGGTGGAAGATGCCGCCCTCGAGGAATCGGCGGGCGGGTACAGCCTCTTCGAGGACACGCGCCCCGAGGACGCAACGGATGCAACTGCAGCGGATGCGACAGTGCCCGACGCGGCGGCGCCCGACGCATCGGCGTTCGACCTGGATACCTTCAGCCTGGACCTCCCCTCCGAGGGCGCGGCTTCCGATGAGCCGGGGTCGTCCCTGGACGACCCCTGGGACCTGTCGGACGTGGCCTTCGAGCCGCCGGCCGAGCCCACCGCCGAGAGCTGGGCGCCGACGCCCGAATGGGACCTGGCGCCGCTGGACGAGCCGACCCCGGACACCGAGCGGCTCGACCTGACCCTGGAGAGCCCGGAGCCCCTGGCGCCACTGCCTACCCTGGACACCACCCAGGACGTGCCCCTGGACGAAGGATTCGTCCTGGAAGAACTGAGCTTCGACAGCCTGGAAGACGCACCCCAGGCCCTGAACGAGGCGGAGATCGCCGCCCTCGACCTACCCGAAGTCGAGCTGCCCAGCGCACCGCCGGAGCCCGTGGCGCCGGAGACCCCGGTGGAACGGCCGCTGTCCATGGCCGACGTGATGGCCGCGCCGGTGCAGCCCATCAACCCGCCTGCCCGCGACGTGCCGCCGAGCCTGCTGCCGCCGCCGGCCGGCGAGGAGCCGGTGGACGAGGAACTGATGGAGGTCTTCATCGAGGAGGCCACCGAGGTCCTGGAGACCATCGGCGAGTACCTGCCGCGCTGGAAGGCCGACCCCGAGGATCGTGAGGCCCTCACCGAAGTCCGCCGCGCCTTCCACACCCTCAAGGGCAGTGGCCGGATGGTCCGCGCCCTGGTCATCGGCGAACTGTCCTGGTCCATCGAGAACCTGTTCAACCGCATCCTCGACCGCAGCATCCAGCCCAGCGTGGCGCTGCACGACGTGGTGGACGGCGTGGTCGCCCTGCTGCCGGAACTGGTGCAGGAGTTCGCCGACAAGGCGCAGCGCCAGCGGGACGACGTCGACCGCCTGGCGGCCACGGCCCACGCCCTGGCCCGCGGCGAGACTCCGCCGGACTTCGACGGCCCGCCGCCGTCCCCCGTCCCGTCCCCCGACGACGCCCCGGCCGCGGACACGCCGGCCCCGGCCGAAGCGGACGACACGCCCCGCGCCGAGGCCGATGCCGCGCCCCAAGGCTCGGTCGACGGCGTTGCCGAGCCGTCTGTCGAGGCCAGCGCCGCCGACGACGAACTCGACCCGCAGCTGCTGGAGATCTTCCGCAACGAGGCGGAGAACCACCTGGACACCCTGGTGGGCTTCCTCGCCGACTGCGCCCAGCGCCTGCCGCAGCCGGTGACTGATGCCCTGCAGCGCGCCCTGCATACCCTCAAGGGCAGCGCGCACATGGCCGGCATCCTGCCCATCGCGGAGATCGCCACGCCGCTGGAGAAGATGGCCAAGGAATTCAAGACCAACCTGATCCCCATGGACCTGTCCGAGGCGGAGCTGCTGCACGATGCCGAGCAGTTGTTCCGGCTGGGCCTGGACCAGCTGGAGCACCACCCGCTGGCCACCATTCCCGGTACCCCCGAGCTGCTGGCGCGCATCCAACGCCTGCACCAGGAGCGCCTGGAGAGTGCCGAAGCCGCGCGCCTCGGCGAACAGGGCGAGGCCCGCGACCCGCAGCTGATTTCCATCTTCCTCGCCGAGGGCATGGACATCCTGCTGGACGCCGGCGACCTGCTGCGCCGCTGGCGCGAGCACCCGGCGGAGCGCCAGGAACTGGGCGCGCTGCTGGAAGAACTGGCAACCCTCGGCCGTGGCGCCGAGATGGCCGAGCTGCCGCAGATCGAAGGCCTGACCAGCGCCTTGCTGGACCTCTACGGGGCCGTTGAAGGCGGCCGTCTGGCGGTCAGCGAACGCTTCTTCGACGAGGCGGAAGCCGCCCACGAAGCCCTGATCAGCATGATGGACCAGGTCGCCGCCGGCCTGCAGGTCACGCCCCAGGACGAACGTGTCGTGGCCTTGCGCGCCTTGCTGGACGAGGCCCTCGATCCGGCGGCCCTGGCGCTGCTGGAGCCGGACTCCGGCCTGCAGGTAGAGGAGCTCGACCTGGCGCCGGCGCCCGTCGAGACCTCGGAAATCCCGGGCGTCGCTACGTCGGGCGTCGCCACGTCGGACGTCGCTACACCGGACGTTTCCACACGGTCTCACGCCGTCCCGGAACTGGACGAGGAGATGGTGGAGATCTTCCTCGAGGAAGCGGTGGACATCCTCGACAGCGCCGGCCAGGCCCTGGAGCGCTGGCTGGGCGATCCCGACAACCGCCTGGTGCTGTCCTCCCTGCAACGGGACCTGCACACCCTCAAGGGCGGTGCGCGGATGGCCGAAATCCGCCCGGTGGGCGACCTGGCCCATGAGCTGGAGTCCCTCTACGAGGGCCTGGTGGACCATCGCTACAGCCATTCGCCGGCGCTTGCCGACCTCCTGCAACGCAGTCACGACCGCCTCGCCGTCTTGCTGGAAGACCTGCAGGCCGGCCGCCCCTTGGTCGACCCACGAGACCTGATCGACGCGATCCATGCCTTCCGCCTGGGGGGCTCCCTCCCTTTTCCGGCGGCGGCCGCGCTCCCTGAGTCCGCCCGCGGACCCCAGGCGGATGCCCGGCCGCATTCCCTGACCGAGCCGGGCGACCTCACCGCCGCCGACGAATCCCCGGCGCCGCGGATCGAGCCCTACGAACCGGCGATCCTCGACGACCTGCCACTGCCGGAAGAGGATGCGCCGGCCGCCGAGCCGGAGCTGCCGAGCGACGAGCGCGCCGTGGCCGAGGCGGAGATCGCCGAGGTTCAGGCCGACTCGCCACCCGCGCGCCCGGATCTGCCGGGCCTGGATGAGCTGCCGGTGCTGGACGGGGAACCGGGCCAGCCCGATCCCCGCGACCTGGCCACCGACACGACCCTCGATGAAGTGGCCGACGATCCGCTGATCGCCGATTTCGCCACATTCGAGCAGGAGGCTGCGTCGGTCGACGCCGATGCCCTGCCGATCCTGGAGGAAGAAGAGGGTGAGACGGCTGCTGACCGGGACGCTGATGCCTCTTTGACTTCCCGGGACGAGGGCGACGTCGTCCTTGCTGACGAGGCCTTCGAGGAGCCGTCGCTGCTGAGCGAGCCGGACTCCCTGGACTTCGATGTCCCTGCGTTGGAGTTGGACGAGCATTCGGACCCCGAGGCCGCCGATGAGCCGGCGGCCCAGGCTGGGTCGGATGACCCGCAGGCAGGGGAGACAGGCGACGAGTTGGTGTCCCAGCAAGGCGATATCGCACCGGCCGGGCTCACCGACGATGCCCTCGAACGGGATGACTCGGACCTGGGCGCCCTCGAGGCGACCGCTTCCGATGAGCTGCCGCCGCTACCCGAGGTGGAACTCGACGAGCTGCCGGTGTTGGAGCTGGACGAGGCGGATGTGTCCGAGGCCTCGGCCGACGACGCATCCCTCGACAGTCCCGCCGATGCATCCGATGCGAATACATTCGCTGACGCTGACGCTGACGCTGACGCTGACGCTGACGCTGACGCTGACGCTGACGCTGACGCTGACGCTGACGCTGACGCCGACGCCGACGCCGACGCCGACGCCGACGCCAAGTCCCGGACCGATACCGCCGAACCGCTCGACGCCGAATTCGCGGCTTCCCCTGTCCACGATACCGACACCGACACCGACACCGACACCGACACCGACACCGACACCGACACCGATGCCGATGCCGTCGAGGCCGAACGGCCTGACCATGACGCGGAGACTCCGCAGCCGAGCATCGACCCGGAACCTCGGGCTGTATTGACCCCGGCGCCGACCTACAGTCCTGCCGAGCCGGTGCTGGATGACGACCGCGACCCGGAGCTGGTGGAGATCTTCCTGGAGGAAGGCTTCGACATCGTCGACAGCGCGGGCGCCTCGCTGCAGCGCTGGATGGAGGACGTCGACAACAGCCTGGAACTGGAAGCCCTGCAACGGGACCTGCACACCCTCAAGGGTGGTGCACGGATGGCCGAGATCCGCGAGATCGGCGACCTGGCCCATGAACTGGAATTCCTCTATGAAGGCCTGGGTAATGGCCGCCTGCGTGCCAGCCCGGCGCTGTTCGGCCTGCTGCAGGACTGCCACGACCGGCTCGCCGGCATGCTGGAGGCGGTCCGCGACCATCGCCGGGTACCCGACGGCCAGGCGCTGATCGAGGCGATCCGCCGCTTCCGCGCCAACCCCGACGAGCAACTGAGCGTCCCCACCAGCATCCACCTGCAGCCGGAAGCGCTGGCCGACCGGGACGAGGACGCCGAGGCGGATATCCTCGACATTTTCCTGGAAGAGGCCGACGACCTGCTGGAGGCCCTGGAGGGCGCCCTCGGCCGCTGGGAAGACGCCCGCGACGACGGCGCCGCGCTGGAAGACATGCAGCGCGTCCTGCACACCCTGAAAGGGGGCGCGCGGCTGGCCGGGCAGAAACGCCTGGGCGACCTCAGCCATGCCCTGGAACAACACCTCGCCGAGGCCCAGCAGCAGGGCGCGCCCTGGCCGGACAGCCTGTTCGTCGACGTGCAGACCGGCTTCGAAGGCCTGCAGGCGGAACTGGAGCAACTGCGCCAGCGCCTGGGGGAAAGCGAAGCCGAGGCCGCGTCGCCGGAGCCCCAGGCCGACGTCCCCACGCCCATGCCGTCCCTCAGCCAGCCCATCATCGCCGCCGCCAGCGAAGTGCCTGCCGAGCCCCTGGCGCCGGCCACGGTGCTGCCGTTCGTGCGCCGCGCCGAGGAAGTGGCCCAGGACGCCGCCTCCCGCCGCGCGCCCCAGGAACTGGTGAAGGTGCCGGCCGACCTGTTGGAAGGGCTGGTCAACCTGGCCGGCGAGACCTCCATCTTCCGCGGCCGCGTGGAGCAGCAGGTCAGCGACTTCAGCTTCACCCTCGGCGAGATGGAAGCGACCATCGACCGGGTGCGCGATCAGTTGCGCCGCCTCGACACCGAGACCCAGGCGCAGATCCTCAGCCGCTACCAGGCCGAGGCGGAGCGGGCCGGCTACGAGGACTTCGACCCGCTGGAGATGGACCGCTACTCCCAGTTGCAGCAGCTGTCCCGCGCCCTGTTCGAGTCCGCGTCCGACCTGCTGGACCTGAAGGAAACCCTGGCGGCGCGCAACCGCGACGCCGAGACCCTGCTGTTGCAGCAGGCGCGGGTCAACACCGAGTTGCAGGAAGGCCTGATGCGTACCCGCATGGTGCCCTTCGACCGCCTGGTGCCGCGCCTGCGGCGGATCGTCCGCCAGGTGGCCGGCGAGCTGGGCAAGCAGGTGGAATTCGTCGTCGGCAACGCCGAAGGCGAGATGGACCGCTCTGTGCTGGAGCGCATCGTCGCGCCCCTGGAGCACATGCTGCGCAACGCCGTGGACCACGGCATCGAGCCGGTCGAGGCGCGCCGCGCCGCCGGCAAGCCGGACGCCGGCACCATCCGCCTGGAACTGGGCCGCGAGGGCGGCGACATCGTTCTCGCCCTGAGCGACGACGGCGGCGGCATCCGCCTCGACGCGGTGCGCCGCAAGGCCATCGAGCGGGGCATGCTCAGCACCGACACCGAGCTGTCCGACCACGAGGTCCTGCAGTTCATCCTCGAGGCCGGGTTCTCCACCGCCGAGCGGGTCACGCAGATTTCCGGCCGTGGCGTCGGCATGGACGTGGTGCACTCGGAGGTGAAGCAGCTGGGCGGCTCCATGACCATCGAGTCCAGTCCGGGCGTG
Organism: Pseudomonas mangiferae; assembly: GCF_007109405.1. Lineage (GTDB taxonomy): Bacteria > Pseudomonadota > Gammaproteobacteria > Pseudomonadales > Pseudomonadaceae > Pseudomonas_T > Pseudomonas_T mangiferae. The sequence continues at coordinate 4,062 of NZ_VJOY01000013.1, read as the reverse complement.
GGCACCCGCTTCCTCATCCGCCTGCCGTTCACCGTGTCGGTCAACCGCGCGCTGATGGTGCTCTCCGGCGAAGACCTCTACGCGATCCCGCTGAACACCATCGAGGGTATCGTGCGGGTTTCCCCCTTCGAGCTGGAGGCCTACTACCAGCCGGACGCGCCGCGCTTCGAGTACGCCGGCCAGGCCTACGAGCTGAAGTACCTGGGCGACCTGCTGAACAACGGCCAGCACCCCAAGCTGGTGGGCCAGAGCCTGCCGCTGCCGGTGATCCTGGTGCGTTCCGCCGAGCACGCCGTGGCGGTGCAGGTGGACAGTCTCGCCGGTTCCCGGGAGATCGTGGTGAAGGGCCTCGGCCCGCAGTTCGCCGGCGTGCCGGGGATTTCCGGCGCGACCATCCTCGGCGATGGCCGGGTGGTGGTGATTCTCGACCTGCTGGCGACCATCCGCGCCATGCACGCGCAGCTGTTCCAGCCGCTGCAACGCTCGGCCAGCATGCCGGCGCTGCCCCTGGAAGCCGAGCACGAGCGGCCGACCCTGGTCATGGTGGTGGACGACTCGGTCACCGTGCGCAAGGTCACCAGCCGCCTGCTGGAGCGCAACGGCATGAACGTGCTGACCGCCAAGGACGGGGTCGACGCCATCGCCCAGCTGCAGGAGCGCAAGCCGGACATCATGCTGCTGGACATCGAGATGCCACGCATGGACGGCTTCGAGGTGGCGACCCTGGTGCGCCACGACGAGCGCCTGAAGGACCTGCCGATCATCATGATCACCTCGCGGACCGGCGAGAAGCACCGTGAGCGGGCCATGGCCATCGGCGTCAACCAGTACCTCGGCAAGCCGTACCAGGAATCGCTGCTGCTCGAGACCATCCAGCAGTTGGCCAAACGCCCATGACCGACAAGACCGCCGCCCGCATCGCGGTGCTCGCCGATACCTCGCTGCAGCGCCACGTGCTGCAGCAGGCCCTGGCCGGCAACGGCTACCGCGTGGTGCTCAACAGCGACCCCGCGCGCCTCGACGACGAGGCCCTGGCCGCCTGCGAGGCCGACCTGTGGCTGGTGGACCTGGCCCAGTCGGAGGATTCGCCGCTGATCGACAGCCTGCTGGAGCGTGCCAGCGCGCCGGTGCTGTTCGGCGAGGGCCATGCCCCCGAGCGTCATTCCGAGCATTACCCGCGCTGGGAGCGGCGCCTGGTGGGCAAGCTCAAGCGCCTGGTGGGCGACCCCACCCAGGCGGTGGGGCCGAGCCTGCAGGCGCTGCTGGACGAGGCCCAGCGCCCGTCCCGGGTGACCCTGCCCCAGGCCCTGGCCGACAGCCCGCTGGTGGCTGGCGAGCCGGCGCGCCAGGTGTGGCTGCTGGCCGCGTCCCTCGGCGGACCGGCGGCGGTGAAGGCGTTCCTCGACGCGCTGCCCGGCGGGCTGCCGGTGGGGTTCGTCTACGCCCAGCACATCGACCCCCACTTCGAGAGCGCGCTGCCCCAGGCCGTGGGCCGTCACAGCCAGTGGCACGTGAAAGGCGTGCGCCCGGGCGACCCGGTCCGCTGCGGCGAGGTGATCGTGGTGCCCATCAGCCGCGAGCTGGGCTTCGACGAGGAGGGCCGCATGCAGGTGGGCGAGCGCCCCTGGCCGGAGCCCTACAGCCCTTCCATCGACCAGATGATGCTCAACCTCGGCCAGCACTTCGGCGAGCGCTGCGGGGTCATTGCCTTCAGCGGCATGGGCAGCGATGGCAGCGCCGCGGCGGCCTACCTGCGGCGCCAGGGCGGCGCCATCTGGACCCAGCGCGCCGACAGCTGCGTCTGTTCGAGCATGCCCGACAGCCTGCGCGAAGGCGGCTACAGCAGCTTCAGTGGCGAGCCGCGGGAGCTGGCCGCCCAACTGGTGAATCATCTGGCGACGCAGGTGGCCTGAGCCCGCCGTCTTCGCCCACAGGAACCCGTGCCATGAGCCAAGCCGTACTCGATCCCCATGCCGCCAGCACCCTTACCGGGCTGTTGGTGCCGTTGTCCGACCGCACCCTGCTGCTGCCCAACGTGGCGGTGGCCGAGTTGATCCCCTACCGTGCCGCCCAGGCCGTCGAGGGCATGCCGGCCTGGTTCCTCGGCCAGGTGGCCTGGCGCGACCTGCGCCTGCCGCTGCTGTCCTTCGAGGCTGCGTCCGGCGGCGAGACCCGGGTGGGCGGCAATGCCCGGGTGGCGGTGATCAACGCCCTGGGTGGCCGGGCCCACGTGAAGTTCATCGCCCTGCTGGTGCAGGGCATCCCGCGGGCGGTGAAGGTGGGGCCGGAGCTGGTCCGCGCCAGTGCCGAGCGGGCACCCCTGGAGCTGGACGCCGTGCAGCTGGGCGACGAGGTAGTGCGCATTCCCGACCTGGTGGCCCTGGAGCAGAAGCTGGCAGACGCCGGCCTGATCTGAGCCCGCCGTTCCCGCGCCGCGCTACCTTGGCGCGGCGCAGCTTCGTTCTCTCCCTCGCGTTCATCCCGCCTCGTCCCTGACGCCAGTTGCACCTGCCTGCGACCATTCGTCCCGACCGCCATGAGGGCGCCGGGAATCGCCGCGTCCGCGGCGCATCCGGCGTGTGTCTCCCGCGTCTCGATAAAACTTTTCTCGACCGGCGGCACTCACACCAAGGCAAGTGACGAAACCGGCCGCAGACCGGTGATTCGTACCGGATGAGTCAATGGAGAACCAAGCATGAACACGACACAGCTGACGGACGTCCAGACCCTGCGCGAGCGTGCCCGCCGGCACATCGAGAACGGGGCGGTGACCGAAGACTACCGCGCCGACCGCCCCACGGTGCTGCGCCTGCTCAACGAGGCCCTGGCCACCGAGCTGGTCTGCTACCTGCGCTACAAGCGCCACTACTTCATGGCCACCGGCCTGAAGGCCAGCGTGGCGGCCGACGAGTTCCTCGAGCACGCCGGGCAGGAACTGGCCCACTCGGACAAGATCGCCGAGCGCATCATGCAACTGGGCGGCGAGCCGGACTTCAGCCCCAACGGCCTTGAGCAGCGTTCCCACGCCGAGTACGTGGCCGGGGAAAGCCTCAAGGACATGGTCACCGAAAACCTGGTGGCCGAGCGCATCGCCATCGAGAGCTACCGGGAGATCGTCTCCTACCTGGGCAACGACGACCCCACCACTCGCCGTCTGTTCGAGGAAATCCTCGCCGAGGAAGAAGAGCACGCGGACGACATGGCGGACATCCTCGAAGACCTCTGAGTCTCGTCGTCGCCTGATCGGAAACCGGGGCCTGGCTCCGGTTTCTGCGTTTCAGGGGGTCAGAAATCGCCCCACAGGTGCTGGGCCACGCTCAGGGCCACCACCGGCGCGGTCTCGGTGCGCAGCACCCGTGGGCCAAGGCGCAGGGCCTGGAAGCCCGCCTGCCGGGCCTGCTCCACTTCCTCGTCGCCCAGGCCGCCCTCGGGCCCGATCAACAGCGCCAGGCTGGACGGCCGGGGATGGTCGCTCAGGGGCACGGCCAGGGGATGCAGCACCAGCTTCAGGTCGGCGTCCACCCGGGCCAGCCAGTCCGCCAGTTCCAAGGGCGGATGGATCACCGGCACCCGCGAGCGCCCGCACTGCTCGCAGGCGCTGATCGCCACCTGCCGCCAGTGGGCCAGGCGCTTGTCGGCCCGCTCATCCTTCAGGCGTACTTCGCAACGGGCACTGACCATCGGAGTGATCTCCGTGGCGCCCAGTTCGGTGGCCTTCTGGATCGCCCAGTCCATCCGCTCGCCCCGGGACAGGCCCTGGCCCAGGTGCAGCCGCAGCGGCGACTCGGCCAAGCCGTCCAGGCGCTCATGCAGCGCCACGCGCACCTGCTTCTTGCCCACCTCCAGTACCTCGCCGCGGTACTCGGCGCCGCTGCCGTCGAACAGCTGCACCGCGTCCCCCGCGCCCAGGCGTAATACGCGACCCAGGTAATGGGCCTGGGCCTCGGGCAGGGCGTGGTCACCGAGGGACAAGGGGGCGTCGACGAAGAAACGGGACAGGCGCATGGAAACCGTTCCGGAAACAGAGGGCGACAGTTTACCGGTTGGGGGCGGGCGTGGGGG
>NZ_VJOY01000012.1 GCF_007109405.1 Pseudomonas mangiferae | reverse complement strand
GCGGCAAGCCCCGCAGCCGCAAACCCGCCGCCGCGCCCCTGAGCGTGCTGTGGATCACCCCCATGCGGGCCCTGGCGGCGGATACCGCCAAGGCCCTGGAAGCGCCCTTGGAGGAGCTGGACATCCCCTGGACCGTGGGCCTGCGCACCGGCGACACCAGCAGCGCCGAACGGGCCCGCCAGTCGCGGCGCCTGCCCAGTGCGCTGATCACCACGCCGGAGAGCCTGACCCTGTTGCTGACCCGGGAAGATGCCCGGGAGGCGTTCGCCTCGCTGCGCATGCTGGTGGTGGACGAATGGCACGAGCTGCTGGGCAACAAGCGCGGCGTGCAGCTGCAGCTGGCCCTGGCGCGGCTGCGGCGCTGGAACCCCCGCCTGATCGTCTGGGGCCTGTCCGCCACCCTCGGCAACCAGCCCCATGCCCTGGAGGTGCTGGTGCCCCAAGGCGGCGGCCGGCTGGTCCAGGGCCACACCCCCAAGACCCTGCGGGTGGATACCCTGCTGCCGCCCTCCCTGGAACGCTTCCCCTGGGCCGGTCACCTGGGTCTGCGCATGCTGCCCCAGGTGGTGGCGGAGCTGGCGGCCAGCGCCACCGCCCTGGTGTTCACCAACACCCGCTCCCAGGCGGAAATCTGGTACCAGGCACTGCTGGAAGCGCGCCCGGACTGGGCCGGGCTGATCGCCCTGCACCATGGCTCCCTGGCCCGCGAGGTCCGCGACTGGGTGGAGGCCAGCCTCAAGGACGGCCGCCTGAAGGCGGTGGTCTGCACCTCCAGCCTCGACCTGGGGGTGGACTTCCTGCCGGTGGAGCGGGTGCTGCAGATCGGCTCACCCAAGGGCGTGGCGCGCCTGATGCAACGGGCCGGGCGCTCCGGCCATGCGCCGGGCCGCCCATCGCGGGTCACCCTGGTGCCCACCCACAGCCTGGAGGTGATCGAAGCCGCCGCCGCCCAGGATGCGGTGGCGGCGCGGCGCATCGAGGCCCGGGAAGCCCCGGACAAGCCCCTGGACGTGCTGGTCCAGCACCTGGTGAGCATCGCCCTGGGCGGTGGCTTCCGCCCCGACGCCCTCTACGCCGAGGTGCGCGAAGCCTGGTCCTACCGGGACCTCTCCGCCGAGGACTGGGAATGGGCCCTGGCCTTCGTCCGCCATGGCGGCCACTCCCTCACCGCCTACCCCGACTATCGCCGGGTAGAGCCGGACGCCGACGGCCTCTGGCAGGTGCCCGACACGCGCCTGGCGCGGCGCCATCGGATGGGCATCGGCACCATCGTCAGCGATGCCAGCCTCACCGTGAAGTACTGGACCAAGGGCGGCGCCGGCGGCTCCCTGGGCAGCATCGAGGAAGGCTTCGTCGCCCGCCTGCGGCCCGGCGACTGCTTCCTCTTCGCCGGGCGCACCCTGGAACTGGTGCGGGTGGAGAACATGACCGCCTACGTGCGCCGCTCCAGCGGCCGCAAGGCGGCGGTGCCGCGCTGGAATGGCGGGCGCATGCCGCTTTCCAGCGAGCTGGCGGACGCCGTGGTGGCCGAACTGGGCGCTGCCGACCGAGGCGTCTATGCCAGCCCGGAGATGCGCCTGGTGCGCCCGCTGCTGGAAGTCCAGCAAGCCTGGTCGGCGCTGCCCACCGAGGACAACCTGCTGGCCGAGGTGCTGAAATCCCGGGAGGGCTGGCACCTGTTCCTCTACCCCTACGCCGGCCGCCACGTGCACCTGGGGCTGGCCAGCCTGTTCGCCTGGCGCCTGGGGCAGCGCCAGCCGGTGACTTTCTCCATCGCGGTCAACGACTACGGCTTCGAGCTGCTGTCGGCCACCGAGGTGGACTGGAGCGCCTGCCTGAACCCCACCCTGTTCGAGCCCGGCGACCTGCTCCACGACGTGCTGGCCAGCCTCAACGCCGGCGAACTCGCGCGCCGACGCTTCCGCGAGATCGCGCGGATCGCCGGGCTGGTATTCACCGGCTTTCCCGGCGCCGGCAAGAGTGCGCGCCAGCTGCAGGCGTCCAGCGGGCTGTTCTTCGACGTATTCCGCCAGTACGACCCGCAGAACCTGCTGCTGGGCCAGGCCCAGCAGGAAGTGCTGCGCCAGGAACTGGAGGTGCAGCGCCTGGCGCAGACCCTGCAACGGATGGGCGAGCGGCGCCTGCAGGTGCAGGTGATCAAGCGGCCGACGCCCCTGGGCTTCCCGCTGCTGGTGGAGCGCTTCCGGGAGAGCATGAGTTCGGAGAAACTCGCCGACCGCATCGCCCGCATGGTCCGCGACCTGGAACAGGCCGCCGGCCCTGACCCGGACGCCGCGGTGCCCGCCACCGGTGAGCCGAGGTGAACGACCACCTGGCCCTGACCCTCGCCGGCGAGACCCTCTGGTTGCTGGCGGACAAGGCTCTCTACTGGCCGGCCCGCCGCGCCCTGCTGATCGCCGATGCCCACTTCGGCAAGGCCGCGGCCTATCGCCGCCTGGGCCAGCCGGTGCCCCATGGCACCACCGCCGGCAACCTGCAGCGCCTCGACGCCCTGTTGCAGCGCTACCCGTGCGAGCAACTGATCTTCCTCGGCGACTTCCTCCATGCCCGGGAATCCCGCGCCCCGGCCACGCTCGCCACCCTGGCCGAATGGCGCACCCGCCACGCCGGCCTGCACCTGGTGCTGATCCGCGGCAACCACGACCGCCGTGCCGGCGATCCGCCCCTGGAACTGGGCATCGACACCGTGGCCGAGCCCCTAGAGATGGGCCCCTTCGCCCTGCAGCATGAGCCCACGCCCCATCCGACGCGCTATGTACTGGCCGGCCACGTGCACCCGGTGTTCCACCTGAGCGGCCGCGGGCGACAGCGGTTGCGCCTGCCGTGTTTCTGCCTGGACCAGACGGTGGGCCTGCTTCCCGCCTTCGGCCAGTTCACCGGCGGCTTCGCCGTGGACGCGCAGCCGGGCCGGACGCTGTACGTTGTCGGGGATGGCGGGGTCTGGCCGGTGGCGGGCGCCCAGCGGGCGGCCGACCAACGGAACGGGGTGAAAGAAGGCGGGTGAAACGGGGTGGGCTCCTCATGGAGCGCCAGAGGGAGGCCCGCAGGCCGTGACATCAGCCCTGGGTGATGCCGGTGATGATGATGGCGTGCTTTTCCAGGCGGGCGATGGTGGGCTCTGGGTGGTCCTCGGGGACGTCGGTAAGCTTCACCTCACCCAGCTCGCCCTTCTTGAGCACCGATTTCAGGACCAGTTCGGCGGCTTCCGCCATGTCCGGCTTTGCCGGCAGGTCCACATCCAGCACCTGGGTGTTGTTGTCCTGGCTATAGGCGATTTTCCATTGGCTCATGAACGATCCTTTGACTGACTGCAGGAAACGTGTGGCGGGTGTGGAAGCCACACCCGCATCCGACTAGACGACCGGCGCCGGGGGCGGTTGGTCGGGCTCGGTGGGCAGGCCCGGTTCCAGGGGCTGGTCCGGCACGCCCGGTTCCACCGGCACGTCCGGCCCGGGCTGGCCGGGAAAGGTCTGCGCGTGAAGCGACTGGGTACGCAGGGCCTGGACCGCCAGCGGCTGCGCCACCGCGTCGTTGGCCGACTGGAAGACCCCGGCGATCAGCCCGATCTGGACGATGCCGGTACCCGGCAGGTTCTGTTCGATTCCCGTAATGCTCATTTGCGTGTTCCTCCGACAAGTCTCCAGCATGTGCGGGCAAATGGGGTGTACGCACGGTAGAGCGAAGGAATCGGCGAATAATTCAAGGCTATTCGTCGGGGCACGGGCGGTCGGCGCGGCCGCGTGTCCGCGCCCGGAAGCGCGTCAGGTCTTGGGCAGGGTGACGCCGGTCTGGCCCTGGTACTTGCCGCCGCGGTCCTTGTAGGACACCTCGCAGGCCTCGTCGGACTCCAGGAACAGCATCTGCGCCACGCCCTCGTTGGCGTAGATCTTGGCCGGCAGGGTGGTGGTGTTGGAGAACTCCAGGGTCACGTGGCCTTCCCACTCCGGTTCCAGCGGGGTGACGTTGACGATGATCCCGCAGCGGGCGTAGGTGCTCTTGCCCAGGCAGATGGTCAGCACGTTGCGCGGGATGCGGAAGTACTCCACGGTGCGCGCCAGGGCGAAGGAGTTGGGCGGGATGATGCACACCGGGCCCTTGACGTCGACGAAGCTCTTCTCGTCGAAGTTCTTCGGGTCCACGGTGGCGGAATGGATGTTGGTAAAGACCTTGAATTCGTCGGCACAGCGCACGTCGTAGCCGTAGCTGGACACGCCGTAGGAGATCAGCCGCTCGGCGCCCTCGGTGCGCACCTGGCGCTCGACGAAGGGCTCGATCATCCCATGTTCCTGGGCCATGCGGCGAATCCACGTATCCGATTTGATGCTCATGGCGGGCGTCCTGAGTGAGGCGGCGGAAAAGTCGAGGGGCGAATCTTACCGGATGCGCCCAGGCCGGCAAACAGCGGCGGCGCCCGGCATGGCGCGCGGGCCCTAGCGGGTGAGCAGCTCGCCCAAGGTCAGGCTGAACATCAGCAGCAGCCAGAATGCGCTGGCGGCGGCGAACAGCCGCACCAGGGCAGAACTGGCGCGCAGCTCCACCAAGCCCAGCAGCAGCACCAGCGCCTGCCCCAGGGCCAGCAGCATGATCGGCACGCCGGGCGCCGGCTTCACCAGCCCGGCCAGCAGCGCCTGGACCAGCAGCAGCGCCAGCAGGAGGAGATACGCCAGGACCGCCCGGGTCTTCATGCGCCCCTCCCCGCCAGGTACAGGGTCGGGTAGAGGAACAGCCAGATCAGGTCCACCACGTGCCAGTAGAGGGCGATCATTTCCACCGTGACCGCCTTGGCCGGGACCGGCAGGTTGCCGCGCCCCACCCGCCAGGCGAGCCCGCCCACCAGCAGCACGGCCACCAGGATGTGCACCCCGTGCAGGGCGGTGGCGGTCAGGTAGACGTTCATGAACAGCCGCGCCGCGCCGCTCTTCAGGGGCGACGCGGGATCGTTGCCGGGCAGCAGCCCTTCCTGGAATTCCAGCCCGTACTCCACCGACTTGCCGGCCAGGAAGCCCAGCCCCAGCAGCGCGGCGACCCACAGCCAGCGCCGCAGCACCCGGGCCTCGCCCTCTCGGGCGGCGGCCAGGGCCAGGGTCATGCACAGGCTGCCGGTGAGCAGCAGCGCGGTGTTGCCGGTGGCCAGCAGCCAGTGCATGGAGGCCAGGGCCTCGGCGGTTTCCCGGGGGTGGGACAGCCGGTAGAACCACAGCACCAGCAGCAGCCCGCCGAACATCATCGTCTCGCTGGCGAGGAACAGCCACATGCCTAGCCGGTCGGCCTCGGCCTGCTGCCGCAGGTCCTCGAACTGCTCGGCGGGGCGGGCCTCAGAGGCGGTCACGGGCCGCCTCCGGCGCGTAGTCGTAGGCTTCGAAGTCCACCACCACCGGGCTGTTGAAGTTGTGAACCGGCGGCGGCGAGGCGGTGCGCCATTCCAGCCCCGCGGCGCCCCAGGGGTTGACCGCCGCGCGCTGGCCATAGCGCAGGGACCAGGCCAGGTAGAACAGCGGCAGCGCGTAGGCCACGGCAAGGATCGAGGCGCCCGCCGAGGACATCACGTGGAGGAACTGGAAGTCCGCCGGGTAGCTGTGGTAACGCCGCGGCATGCCCAGGTAGCCCAGCAGGAACTGCGGGAAGAAGGTCAGGTTGAAGCCGCAGAAGATCATCACCGCGGCGATCCGCCCCCACAGCTCCGGGTACATCCGCCCGGTGATCTTCGGCCACCAGAAGTGCAGCGCGCCGAAGTACCCGGCCACCGCCGCCCCCACCATGATGTAGTGGAAGTGCGCCACCACGAAGTAGGTGTCGTGGGCGTGCAGGTCCGCCGCCAGCAGGGCCAGGAACAGCCCGGTCACGCCGCCAACGATGAACAGGCCGACGAAGGTCAGGGCGAACAGGAACGGCGCGTGGACCGTCAGGTCGCTCTTGTAGAGGGTGGCGGTCCAGTTGTACGCCTTGATCGCCGAGGGGATCGACACCAGGAAGCTGAGCAGGGAGAACACCATGCTGGCGTACATGGACTGCCCGGCGACGAACATGTGGTGGCCCCAGACCATGAAGCCGATGATCGCGATGGCGATACTGGAGAAGGCCACGAAGCGGTAGCCGAAGATGCGCTTGTGGGCGGACGCGGTGATCAGCTCGCTGACCACCCCCATGGCCGGCAGGATCATGATGTACACCGCTGGGTGGCTGTAGAACCAGAACAGGTGCTGGAACAGCAGCGGGTCGCCCCCCAGCCGCGGGTCGAACACGCCGATGCCGAACAGGTGCTCGGCCGCCACCAGCACCAGGGTGATCGCCAGCACCGGGGTGGCCAGCACCAGGATGATGGAGGTGGCGTACATCGACCAGACGAACAGCGGCAGGCGGAACCAGGTCATCCCCGGCGCCCGCAGGGTGTGGATGCTGACGATCAGGTTGATGCCAGTGAGGATCGACGAGAAGCCGGCGACGAACACCCCGCAGATCACCGCCACCACGTGGCCGTTGCTGAACATCGTGGACAGCGGCGTGTAGAAGGTCCAGCCGGTGTCCACCCCGCCCAGCACCAGGGCCAGCAAAGTGAACAGCCCGCCCCCCATCAGCAGGTACCAGCTGATCAGGTTCAGCCGGGGGAACGCCAGGTCCCGGGCGCCGATCATCAACGGCACCAGGAAGTTGCCGAACACCGAGGGGATCGACGGGATCAGGAAGAACCAGACCATGATCACCCCGTGCAGGGTGAAAGCACGGTTGTAGCCGTCGGCGGTGAGCAGGTCCCCTTCCGAGGTCACCAGCTCGATGCGGATCAGGCTGGCCGCGAGGCCGCCGACGAAGAAGAAGAAGGTCACCGCCAGCATGTACAGCACGGCGATGCGCTTGTGGTCGACGGTGAACAGCCACGAGCGCAGGCCGTGGGCCGCGTCCAGGTAGCTGCGCGGTGCCGCATCGGCGGCCGTCGGGAGCGTGTTCATCGATTGTCCTCGGAAGGGCCGGTAGCCGGTTCGGGCCGGGGGTCGGCCAGGGAGCGGAGGTAGGCGACCAGGCGCGCCACCGCCTCTTCGTCCATCACATTGGCGTAGGTGGGCATCACCGGCGCGTAGCCGGCCACCACCTGTTTCTGCGGCAGCAGGATGCTGTCCCGCAGGTAGGCGTCGTCGGCCACCACGCGGCTGCCGTCGGCCAAGGCCACGGAGCGTCCATAGAGCCCCTCCAGGGGCGGCGCCCGGGTCACCGAGGCGGCGCCGTGGCAGCCGCTGCAGCCGAACTGGCGGAACAGCGCCTCGCCCTGGGCGGCCAGGCTGCGGCCCTCGTCGGCGCCTTCCAGCCAGCGCTGGTAGTCGCTGGGGCTGAGCACCTCCAGGCGCGCGGTCATGGCGGCGTGGTCGGTGCCACAATATTCCGCGCAGTAGACGTCGTAGGTACCGGGCCGCTCGGCCTGGAACCACATCTCCGTATAGCGCCCCGGCAGCACGTCCTGCTTCACCCGCAGGCTGGGGAAGAACAGGCTGTGGATCACGTCCTCGGAGATCATCGTCAGCTTCACCGGCCGCTCGGCGGGTACGTGCAGGGTGTTGATCTCCCGCTGGCCGCCGGTGTGCTGGAACTTCCACATCCACTGCTTGGCGGTGACCTGGATCTCCAGGGCGTCCGCCGGCGGCACCCGGGCCTCGAAGAACAGCCGCGCGGAGTACACGAACAGCACCAGGGCGCCGATGAAGGGCAGCACCATCCAGGTCAGCTCCACCTTCAGGCTGCCGGAGGGCCGGTGGTCGCGCTCGGCGGCGTGGCCACGGCGGTAGCGGAAAATGAACACCCACATGAACACGAACACCGGCACCACGAACATCGCCATCATCCCGGTGAAGCCGATCACCAGCCAGTCCACCTGGGCCGCGTAGTGGGAGGCCTGTTCCGGCCAAAGGCGCACGAAGCCGCTCATTCGCCGGGCTCCGCACGGTCGCGGCCACGGCGCTCGCGGCGCAGGGTCACGCCGATGAACAGCGCCAGGCCCAGGGCAGTGCCGACCCCGCCCACCTGCAGCAGGTGGATCACCAGGCTGTTGTAGGTGCCGCTCTGGGGGTTGTAGTGGTAGCACAGCAGCAGGAGTTGCTCGGTGACCCCGCCCAGGCGCCCCTGGCCGGCCTCGGTGAGCCCCAGGCGCAGGTCGGTGGGCTGGTAGCCAAGGCCGTACAGCCAGCGGGACAGCCGGCCATCGCCGGTCAGCACCGCCACCGCCGAGGCATGGGCGTACTGCTGGATCGCCGGGTCGTAGCGGTAGCGAAAGCCGATGGCCGCAGCCAGGGCGGCGCTGTTCGCCGCGTCGCCGGTGAGGTAGTGCACGCCGGCGGCGCGGGCCAGGGCCGGCCAGCGCTTGGCCAGCTTCGCCTGCTCGGCCCGGGCGTCGTCCGGGGTCTCCTTAGGGTCGAAGCTGAAGGCGATCACCTGGTAGTCCTGCCCGGCCTGGTACGGCAGGGTGGCGAGCATGTTGAACAGGGTCGCCAGGGCCGGCCCGCAGACATTGGGGCAGCGGTAATAGACCGGCACCAGCAGCACCGGCCGGCCGTCCAGCAGGTCCCCCAGGCGCACCGCCCTGCCCGCCTGGTCGACGAAACGGCTGTCCGCCGGCACCGGATCGCCCTGGCGCGCAGTGTCGATGCCGACTGCCGCGATGGGGTCGAACGGCTCGCTGGCGGCGCCGACCGGCAGCGCCGCCAGCAGCAGCAGGGTAACGAGGCAGCGGCGGATCATGGCTGCGCCTCCGCGTCCGCCGGGTTCGGCCAGCCCCGCGCCACGAGCAGGCGCTGGGCCTCCTCCAGGGGGATGCGGGCGATGCCGGCCTGGCGATCGATCCAGCCGTACTCTTTCAGGCGCTCGCGGGCGCGGTGGGCCAGGCGGCGGCCGTCCGCCACCGGGTCGGCCTCCAGGCGCGGCGCCGGCGCCCGCAGGGGCTCGCTTTCCACCGCGGTGAGCGGCGGTTGCTGCTGGGCATCATGGGTGCGCAGCCCGGCGAGCATCCAGGCCACACCGAGGGCGGTGGCCAGCAGCGCCGCCAGGATCAGTGCCCCGGCCAGCAGGATGCCCCGCGGCTGAGCGTCCTGGCGCTCGTAGCCCTGAGCGAGGGACTGGGGGTCCACCCGCGCGCGCACGGGGTCGCGGTCGTGGCTCGGGTGCGTCATGGGGTCCTCCGGGGAACGGCGTCGCTGAGCGGATCGACAGCGGGCGGGGGCCAGGTCAGGCCCAGCAGCACGGCGACGCCCCCCAGCAGGGCCAACAACGTGCCCAGGGCCAGGGCCCAGGCGGGTGCGATCCCGGCCAGGAGGGGCAGCGTCAGCCACAGGGCCTCCAGCACACCGCCCAGCAGGATCGCACCGCAGGCCAGGCGCAGCGCGGCCGGGCGGCTGCCCAGGGGCGAGGCCAGCCCCACTGCCAGCAGCACCTGGAGCCCGGCCAGGCCGGCGCCCAGCAGACCCCAGCCCGCTGTCTCGCGGCGCTGGTACCAGCGGATCTCGTGGGGCAGGTCCACCGACCAGACGATCAACAGCTGCATGACGTGCAGGTACAGCCACAGCAGCAACCCGGCCAGCAGCAGCCCGCGGAGGATCCGCGCCCGGGGCGGGGTCAGCGCGGCCAGGCCCAGCAGCCCGGCGAAGGCCAGGCCGGTGAGCAGCTGGCGGATGATCACCAGCAGGCCGAACAGGGTGGACAGGAAATGAGGGTCCAGGGCCATCAGCCAGTCCAGGGCGGCTAGGGTGCCCAGCAGCACGGCGGCGATCGCCCCTTGGGCGCAGCGCAGCGGCGAACCCCGCCGCGCCAGCCACCCCAGGGCCAGCCAGGCGCCCAGGTAGACCAGGTTGCGCAGGACGAAGGCCGGGCCCCACAGGTACAGGCCGCGGAACCCGTCGGCCTGCTCGTCGACCCAGGGATACAGCAGGCCGAACCCCAGCAGCACCGGCAGCAGCAACAGCGCCAGCCCCGGCAGCGCCGCCAGGCCACGGGCCAGGCCCGGCCCGAGGACTGCCCGCCAGTCGCCGTCCACCAGCGGCAGCAGCAGGGCCAGCAGCAGGCAGCCCAGGGGCAGCGCCGACCCCGCCGCCAGCGCCACCAGCCCACCGGCGGCAGCCGCCGCCGGTTGCACCCAGGCCAGCCCGAGCAACCCCAGCAAGCCCACCAGGGCCGGCCAGCGGCAGCCGCGCGGGAATGCCAGCCGGCTCATGGGGCACCTCCCGGCAGCGCCCGGCGCTGGGCATCCGGCAGGCTCGCCGCCTCGGTGTGCTGGCTCAATTGCAGGGCGCGGATGTGGGCGACGATGGCCCAGCGATCCGCCGGCGGCACCCGTGCGGCGTAGCCGTACATCTGCCCGTAGCCGTTGGCGATCACCTCCATGAAGTGGCGATCGGGCGCCTCCCGCAGGCGCGCCTCGGTGAACGCCGGCGGCGCCGGGAAGCCTCGCGCCACCACCAGCCCGTGGCCGTCGCCGGCCAGGCCGTGGCAGGGCGCGCAGTAGATGCGGTAGCGCTCGGCGCCCCGGGCCAGCAGCGCGGCATCCAGGGGCGGGCGCCGGGCCAGCTCGGCGTCGCGGGCCGCCTGTTCCCGGGATACCACCCCCGGCGGCGGCGCCTGGTCCACCTTGCCGTCGGCGAAGAACGTGCTGGCGGCCTGGTCCTGGGCCTTGTGCTGGCGGCTCATGTCGTCGCAGCCGGCACCGCCCAGCGCCAGGAGCAGCACCACTCCGGCGTGCCAGCGGGCGTTCACAGGGTCACCTCGTCCACGCTCAGGGCCCGCCCTGCGAGCCAGGCGGCGGTGTCGGCGCGGGAGAATGGCGGCTCATCCATCACCAGCAGCAGGAAGCGGTCCTCGGAAGCCCGGGCAAACGCTTCCGCGTCGAACAGCGGGTGGTTCAGCCGCGGCAGGCGGCAGCACAGCAGCAGGCCGAGGACGGTTGCCAGCACAGCGAACAGCACCGCCAGGACGAAGGTCACGGTGATGAACGACGGCCAGGCCAGCAACGGCCGGCCGCCGATGTCCAGGGGATAGTCGAGGCTGCCGCCCACCTGCATCAGCAGGCCCAGGGCCGCGCCGAACAGGCCGCCCCCCAGGGCGATGTAGCTGACCCGGCGATCCGCCGGCTCCAGCTCTTCCAGGGGGAACGGGCTGAACGCCTCCAGACACCGGTGGCCGCGGGCGCGGGCTTCGCCCATGGCCGTCATCAGCGCCCGGGCATCGGCGAATTCGGCCAGCAGGCCGTGGCGGGGCTCAGCCATGGCGGGCCTCCCGTTCCCGGTGCAGCACCTGCTTGAGCTCGAAGGCCGAGACCATGGGCACGAAGCGGATGAACAGGCTGAACGGCACGATGAACACGCCGAAGCTGCCGATGAACAACGAGATTTCCCAGAACGACGGCGTGTAGCCGCGCCAGGCCGACAGCAGATGGTCGGTGGTCTGCGGAGTGATCAGCAGCATGAAGCGCTCCGCCCACATCCCCACCAGCACGGCCAGGGCCACCGCCGCCAGGGCCCGCGGGCTCTGCCGCACGCGGCGCCACCAGAGGGCCTGCAGCAGGCCGACGTTGCAGCCGATGGCCAGCCAGAAGCTCCAGGCGGTGGGCCCGGCCAGGCGCGCCATCGTCACATCGATCTCGTGGCGATCACCGGAATAGAAGGCCATGAACACGTCGGCGAAATAGCCGTAGGCGGTCATCCAGCCGGTGGCCAGCAGCAGCCGGCCGAGCATGTCCAGGTGGCGCGGGGTGATCAGCGCCTCGATGCACAGCAACCAGCGCAGGCCGATGGCGATCAGCGACACCAGGGCGAAGCCGGAGAACACCGCGCCGGCGACGAAGTACGGCGGGAACACCGTGGAGTGCCAGCCCGCCTGGTCCCCCAGGGCCATGAGGAACGAGTAGCCGCTGGACACCGCGAACACCAGGGGCACCGCCAGCAGGGCGATCGCCCGGTAGGCCCGCCGCCAGTGGCCCCATTGCCGGTTCGAGCCGCGCCAGCCCAGGGCCAGCAGGCCATAGGCCACCTGGGCGCCGCGCCGGCGGGCACGGTCGCGGGCGGCGGCGAAGTCCGGCAGCGCGCCCAGGTAGAGGAACAGCGCAGACACCACCAGGTAGGTCACCACGGCGAACATGTCCCAGGCGGTGGGGCTCTTGAACTGCGGCCACAGGCCCATGCTGTTGGGATAGGGCATGGTCCAGTAGAACAGCCATGGCCGCCCCAGGTGCAGGATCGGGTAGAGCCCGGCGCAGACCACCGCCATCAGGGTCATCAGTTCCGCCAGGCGGTTCAGGGAGTTGCGCCAGGGCCGCTCCAGCAACAGCAGCAGCGCGGAGATGAAGGTGCCGGCGTGGCCGATGCCCAGCCACCAGATGTAGTTGAGGATGTCGAACGCCCAGTTCACCGGGGTGTTGTTGCCCCAGACGCCCACGCCGTTCCAGAACAGCACGATCACCGACAGCAGGTAGAGCCCCAGCAGCACCCCGCCGAGGCCGAACAGGCACCACCAGGCCCGGGGCCGGGGGAACTGGTGGGCGACGTCGAGGATGCGCCGGGAGACTTCCTGGTCGCTCAGGTCCCGCGGCAGGAAGTGCCCGGTGCCGTGGAGGATCGGCCCCGGCGGCGGCAGGTCGGACGAGCGCCACTCAGCCATGTTCGGCCCCCTCCCCCGGCTCGTCGTCCAGGCGCGCCAGGTAAGTGGTCCGCGGCCGGGTGTTGAGTTCCTCCAGCAGGGCGTAGCGGCGGGCGGAATCCCGCGCCCGGTTCACCGCGCTGGCGGGGTCGGCCAGGTCGCCGAAGACGATGGCGCCGGACGGGCAGGTCTGCTGGCAGGCGGTGCGCACCTCACCATCGGCGATGGGCCGGCCGGCCTTCTTCGCCTCGATGCGCGCCTCGCTGATGCGCTGCACACAGTAGGTGCATTTCTCCATGACGCCACGCCCGCGCACGCTGACGTTGGGGTTGCGCTGGGCCTCCAGGGACGGTGCGTCCTGGGCGTTCCAGTCGTACCAGTTGAAGCGCCGCACCTTGTAGGGGCAGAAGGAGGAACAGGTGCGGGTGCCGATGCAGCGGTTGTAGACCATCTCATTGAGGCCGTCGTGGCCGTGCACGGTGGCGCTCACCGGGCAGCCGGTCTCGCAGGGTGCCTGCTCGCAGTGCATGCAGGGCACCGGCTGGAACGCCGAGCGCGGCGCGTCGAGGCCGCCCTCGTAGTAGTGGTCGATGCGCAGCCAGTGCATGGCGCGGCCGGCGGCCACCTGCTCCTTGCCCACCACAGCGATGTTGTTCTCCGCCTGGCAGGCGGTGACGCAGGCGTTGCAGCCGGTGCACAAGTCGAGGTCGATGGACATGCCCCACTGCGGCCCCTCCGGGGTGACGGAGCGGTACAGGGTGGGCAATTCCCGGGGTGGTGCCGGGGTCCGGGCAGCGTCGGCGCGGCTCATACTGCGCAGCAGGTCGCGGCCGTCCAGGGCGTGGTGCAACTGAGTGCTGGCCAGTTCGACCCGCTCGCCCACCGGCGCCAGGCGCACGTCCAGGCCGTCGACGCCGCCGTCCCGCGCCAGCAGCGCCGCGGCGCGATAGCCCAGGCCGTTGCCGACGCGCCCGGCGCGGCTGCGGCCGTAGCCGGCGTAGAGCGCCACCAGGGTCTCGGCCTGGCCGGGCTCGATCCAGGCCGGGCCGCGCAGCCGGCGGTCCCCCAGGCTCACCTCCAGCAGGTCGCCGTTGGCCACGCCGTAGCGTTCGGCCAGTGCGGGAGACAGGCCCACCACGTTGTCCCAGGTGAGCTTGCTGAAGGGCTTGGGCAACTCCTGCAGCCAGCCCAGGTTGGCGAAGCGGCCATCCCAGACGCAGGGGTCCGGGGCGATGCGCAGTTCCAGGCGCCCGCCCGCCTCGCCCGCGGCCTGGCCGTCGGCATCGGGCTGCGGCGCGAGGGCCGGGGGCACCGGCCGGGGCGCGGCCGCGGGCTCCACCAGGCCCCTGGCCAGGGCCGCGCGCCAGGCTGTTTCGTCCACCTCGCGCCAGGTCTCGCGGACCAGGGCCAGGCCATCGGGCTCGCGGTCCTCCAGGCACAGGGCGAGGATTTCGTGGAGCGAGCGGGCGCTGTACAAGGGGCGCACCAGGGGTTGCACCAGGCAGGCGCTGCCGTCGACGCCGCGCACGTCGCTCCAGCTTTCCAGGGGGTGGGCCAGGGCCAGGTGCCATTGGCAGTGGGCGGCGCTCTCGTCGTAATAGGGGCCGACATGCAGGCGCAGCGGCGCCCGCGTGAAGGCATCCACCAGGCCCAGGGCGTCGGGGGCGCTGTAGACCGGGTTGCAGTCCAGCAGCAGCAGGCATTCCACTTCACCCGCTCGCAGCCGGTCGCTCAGGCTCGCCAGGTCCTCCCAGGGCGCCTCGTCGGCATGCCCCAGCAGCACCGGCGCGGCGTGGTCGACGGTGATCCCCAGGTTGCCCAGGCGCTGGTTGAGGCGCTGCACCAGGGCCTGCACCGCCACCGGCAGGTGGGCGCCGGCGCTGATCAGGCTGCGGCCGCGGGCGGCCTGCAGGTGCGCCGCCACCCGTTCGACCCAGGCCCGGGTGGCGGGCGCCAGGTCGGGGTCGGCGACGACCGGCTCGCCCAGGACAGCGGCCAGCGCCCAGGCCAGGGCCGGTAGCTGCGAAGGGGCCAGGGCCAGGCGCTCCCGCGCCGCCGCGCCGGTCAGCCCGGGCAGTGCCTCGACGGCGTACAGCGAGGCCTCGCCCTGCCCTTCCGCGGCGGCCCGGCGGCGCTGTGCCCAGCCACGCTGCAGCGGGGTCTGGCGCGGGCCGGGGCCCAGCAGGTCGTCGTCCAGGGTCAGCACTACCTCGGCCTTGTCCAGGTACAGACGGGTTTCCAGGGGCTCGCCGAAGGCGGCGCGGGTAGCGGCGTAACGGGCGGATTCGGCGAATGCCTCGCCGTGGTACAGCCGCGCCCGTGGCCAGCGTTGGCGCAGGGCGTCCAGCTGGCGCGCCAGGGTCGGCGAGCTGCTGGCCCCGCAGACCAGGTGCAGCCCGCGGCCCTGCTCGGCGTCCAGGCGTGGCCGGTACTGGGCGATGGCCCGCTGGAACGCCGCCCAGCTGCTCTCGCGGCCCTTGTAACGCGGCGCCTGGGAGCGGTCCGGGTCGTAGAGCTGGAGCACCGCAGCCTGGGTGAACGCGTCGCAGGCGCCGGCGGACAGCGGGTGGTCGGGGTTGCCTTCCAGCTTGGTGGGACGGCCGGCGTGGGTCTTGCCCAGCACCGGCTGGGCGTAGCCGGCGAACGGCACGGCGCTGGCATACCACAGGGGCCGGCCGGGGATCAGGTTCTCCGGCTGTTCCACATAGGGCACCGCCTGCTCGGGGGTCTCGCCGCAGGCGGCGAGGCCGGCCATGGCCAGGGAGGCGCCCATCAGTTGCAAGAAGCGGCGGCGATCCAGCTGCGGCGCCGCGCCGGGGAATTCCGCCTCCAGGAACGCCTGCACCTCGGGCCGTTGCGCCAGCTCGTCCAGCCCGCGCCAGTAACGGCGGCCCTGGCGGCCTTCCAGCTCCCGGCGCAACGCGGCGAAATCCACCGGCATCCGTGCCATGCCGCTCACCGGTGGCAGACGCTGCAGGAGGTGAGGCCCGCCGGGTCGACCCGGTACTCGCGCATCAGCCGTTCGCCGAGGTGCCGGCGGTCCTCGTCGGTGTGCCAGGCCATGTCCGCCACTGTTTCCCGGGGTTGCAGGCGCGGCGCCGGGTCGCGGTGGCATTCCAGGCAGAAGCTCATGCTCAGCGGCTCGGCCTTGTGCAGCAGGGGCATAGTGTCCACCTGGCCGTGGCAGCTGACGCAGCCGACCCCGGACTGCACGTGGACGTCATGCTGGAAGTACACGTAGTCGGGCAGCTTGATCACCCGGTTCCAGCGCAACGGACGGTCCTCCTCCAGGCTGCGGCGCACCGGCGCCAGCATCTCGGCCTGGGTCCACAGCTGCGAGTGGCAGCTCATGCAGGTGTGAGTGGGCGGGAAGCCGGCCCGGGCCGAACGCTCCACCCCGGCGTGGCAGTAGCGGCAGTCGATCTGCAGAGCGCCGGCGTGGTGCTGGTGGCTGAAGGGCACCGGCTGGTCCACGGTCCAGCCGCGGCCGGTCTGGTAGTCGGAGCGTTCCAGCAGCATGGCGACGATGAACACACCGATCAGTCCCCCCACGATGACGAGCATGGCGACGCGAAACCAGGTGTCAGCCGCGCGGCTGAATATCTGTGCCATCGCCGATGACCTTGAGCAGTTGAATCAGAATGTTTCGTCAGCGAAAGCGTCGGCGAGTTCGACCCATTGCAGGTCGCGGGCGTACAGGCGGGAATCGGCGGGGAGGCGCGGCGGTGACGCCGCGCCGGGAAACGCGGGGCGAGGGGTCAGTCGTCGCTGACCACGATGGGCGGCAGCGGCGCCGCCTGGCCGGCCTGGGCGATGCGCGCACCGACCCGCCGGGCCATGTACTGATAGAGCATGGCGATCTGGCTGTCCGGGTCGGCCACGGTGGTGGGCTTGCCGCCGTCGGACTGCTCGCGGATGGCCATGGACAGCGGCAGCGAGGCCAGCAGGTCGACCCCGTAGCGGCTCGCCAGCTTCTCGCCGCCACCCTCGCCGAACAGGTGCTCGGCATGGCCGCACTGGGAGCAGATGTGCACCGACATGTTCTCCACCACCCCCAGCACCGGGATGTTCACCTTGCGGAACATCTCCACGCCCTTGCGCGCGTCCAGCAGCGCCAGGTCCTGGGGCGTGGTGACGATCACCGCCCCGGACACCGGAATCTTCTGCGCCAGGGTCAGGTGGATGTCACCGGTACCCGGCGGCATGTCGATCACCAGGTAGTCCAGGTCGTCCCAGGCGGTCTGGGTGATCAGTTGGATCAGCGCACCGGAGACCATCGGCCCGCGCCACACCACCGGGGTGTCGTCGTCGGTGAGGAAGGCCATGGACATCACCTGCACGCCGTGGGCCTCCAGGGGCACGAAGAACTTCTCGTCGCGCACCTTGGGCCGGGTGCCCTCGGCCAGGCCGAACATGATGCCCTGGCTGGGGCCGTAGATATCCGCGTCCAGCATGCCCACCCGGGCGCCCTCCCGGGCCAGGGCCAGGGCCAGGTTGGCGGCGGTGGTGGACTTGCCGACGCCGCCCTTGCCGGAGGCCACGGCGATGACGTTCTTCACGTTGGCCAGGGCCGGCACCTGGTCCTGGGCCTTGTGCGCGGCGATCCGGCAGTCCACCTCGACCCGGGCGCTCTCCACCCCGTCCAGGTTCTCCAGGGCCATCTGCAGGGTCTGCGCCCAGCCGCCCTTGAACAGCCCGGCGGCGTAGCCCAGTTCGAGCCGAACGCGCACCTGCCCGCCCTGGATGTCCACCCCGCGCAGGCAGCCGGCGCTCACCGGGTCCTGGTCGAGATGGGGATCGGTGAACTGGCGGAGGGTGGCCTCCACCGTGGCGCGGTTCAGGGTACTCATGGCGACTCCGAAAGACTGAGCGAAACAGGCGGGCATCATAGCAGCCGGCGCCCGCCCGGCGCCGCGGCGCAACGTCCCGCTTTTGCGCCGGGCGTGTGGCCGGCGCCGCGCGGCTTCCTTTATAGTGGCCGACTTTCCTCCGTAGCCCGTACAGCCGAACGCCATGTCCAAGACCCGCCAGATCCTCGTCACCAGCGCCCTGCCCTACGCCAACGGTTCGATCCATCTCGGCCACATGGTGGAATACATCCAGACCGACGTCTGGGCCCGCTTCCAGCGACTGCGCGGCCACCAGTGCATCTATGTCTGCGCCGACGACGCCCACGGTTCGGCGATCATGCTGCGGGCGGAAAAGCAGGGCATCACCCCGGAGCAGCTGATCGCCGGCGTGCAGGCCGAGCACAGTGCCGACTTCGCCGACTTCGGCGTGGCCTTCGACAATTTCCACTCCACCCACTGCGACGAGAACCGCGCGCTGTCGGAGGCCATCTACCTGAAGCTGCGGGACGCCGGGCACATCGCCACCCGCTCGGTGACCCAGTACTTCGACCCGGACAAGGGCATGTTCCTGGCGGACCGCTTCATCAAGGGCACCTGCCCCAAGTGCGCGGCCGAGGACCAGTACGGCGACAACTGCGAGAAGTGCGGCGCCACCTACGCGCCCACCGAACTGAAGAACCCCAAGTCGGCCATCTCCGGCGCCACGCCCGAGCTGCGCGACTCCAAGCACTTCTTCTTCAAGCTGCCGGACTTCCAGGCCATGCTGGAAGGCTGGACCCGCAGCGGCACCCTGCAGGAAGCGGTGGCCAACAAGATCGCCGAATGGCTCGACGCCGGCCTGCAGGAGTGGGACATCTCCCGCGACGCCCCCTACTTCGGCTTCGAGATCCCGGACGAACCGGGCAAGTATTTCTACGTCTGGCTGGACGCGCCCATCGGCTACATGGCCAGCTTCCGGAACCTCTGCGACCGCACCCCGGAACTGGACTTCGACGCGTTCTGGAACAAGGACTCCGAGGCCGAGCTGTACCACTTCATCGGCAAGGACATCGTCAACTTCCACGCGCTGTTCTGGCCGGCCATGCTCGAAGGTGCCGGCTACCGCAAGCCCACCGGCATCCACGTGCACGGCTACCTGACGGTGAACGGGCAGAAGATGTCCAAGTCCCGCGGCACCTTCATTCGCGCGCGCACCTACCTCGACCACCTCAACCCGGAATACCTGCGCTACTACTACGCGGCGAAGCTGGGCCGCGGGGTGGACGACCTGGACCTGAACCTCGATGACTTCGTGCAGAAGGTCAATTCCGACCTGGTGGGCAAGGTGGTGAACATCGCCAGCCGCTGCGCCGGCTTCGTCCACAAGGGCAACGCCGGGGTGCTGGTGGGCGGCGACGCCGCGCCGGCCCTGAGCGAGGCGTTCCGCCAGGCCGCGCCGGCCATCGCCGACGCCTACGAGGCCCGCGACTTCTCCCGCGCCATGCGCGAGATCATGGCGCTGGCCGACCGCGCCAACGCCTGGATCGCCGACAAGGCGCCCTGGGCCCTGGCCAAGCAGGAGGGCAAGCAGGACGAGGTGCAGGCGATCTGCGCGGCGGGGATCAACCTGTTCCGCCTGCTGGTGATCTTCCTCAAGCCGGTGCTGCCGAAACTGGCGGCGGACGCCGAGGCGTTCCTCAACGTCGCCCCGCTCGCCTGGGACGACCACCTGACCCGCCTCACCGACCACACCCTGAACGCCTTCACCCCGCTGCTCACCCGCATCGAGCCGGCGAAGGTGGAGGCCATGGTCGCCGCCTCCCGGGAAGACCTGGCCGCCGCCAGCGACGCGCCGGCGGGCAACGGCGAGCTGAAGAAGGAGCCGCTGGCGGCGGAGATCGCCTTCGACGCGTTCGCCGCGGTGGACCTGCGCATCGCCCTGATCGAGAAATGCGAGTTCGTCGAGGGTGCCGACAAGCTGCTGCGCCTGACCCTGGACATCGGCGATGCCAAGCGCAACGTGTTCTCCGGCATCAAGAGCGCGTACCCGGACCCGAGCGCGCTGGAAGGCCGCCTGACCCTCTACGTGGCCAACCTGGCGGCGCGCAAGATGAAGTTCGGCGTCTCCGAGGGCATGGTCCTGGCGGCCGGCCCCGGCGGCGAGGAGATCTACCTGCTGAGCCCGGACAGCGGCGCCCGGCCCGGCCAGCGGGTGAAATGAGGCCCATGGCGCGGAGGCTGACGAAAGCGCTGGCCGGCGCCCTGCTGGTGGCACCGCTGCTCCTGGCCGGCTGCTCCGCTGGGCACGACGCGGCCCCGCGCGGGCCGGCCGCCGCCCCGGAAGCCGCCCCGCTGCTGAGCGGCGAGCAGGCCAAAGCCGGCGCGTACCTGGCGTACGAACACCAGGTGGCGGTACGCATCGCCGCGGAGCGGCTGGATGAGCGCCTCGATGCCCTGCGCAACGCCTGCACCGAGGAACGCTTCGGCCCCTGCGACCTGCTGGGCCTGGAGCGCAGCAGCGGGGCCTACCCCTCGGCCCAGGTGAGCGTGCGCACGGCGCCGGAAGCGGTGGACAAGCTGGTGGCCCTGGCCGCCCAGGACGCCACCCTGGAAAGCCGGTCCAGCCGCGCCGAGGACCTGGCCCAGGCCGTCGGCGACACCGACCAGCGCCTGGAACGCCTGCAGCGCCAGCGTACCCTCCTGCAGGGCTACCAGGCCCGCCAGGACCTGGCGGTGGCCGACCTGCTGGGGGTGGCCCGGGAGCTGGCCGACGTCGAGACCCAACTGGCCGACGTCCAGCGGGACGCCGAGCGCCTGCGCCAACGCATCGCCACCAACCGGCTGACCGTGGACTTCAGCGCCGACCGCGCGCCCGCCGGGCGCCTGGCCCGCCTGGGCGAGGCGACGGGCAACCTGCTGGACACCCTGACCGAAGGCACGCTCCAGGCCTTGCAAATGCTGGTCTACGGCCTGCCGTTCCTGGTCCTGCTGTTCCCCCTGGCTCTGCTGCTGCGCGCCCTCTGGCGCCGGGCGGTCCGTCGCCGCGACCCGCCGCCGCGTCCCTGAACCCTGCGGCGGCCGCGGGTGTACGCGGTCCGCCGCATCCCGGATAATGCGCGGTCCCTCCACCCTATCCCTGCGCGCATGACCGACCTCCTCCCCCTGCTGCTGGGCGCCGTGCTGGCCAGCCATGTGCTGGTGGGCCTCGACGCGCCGGCGGACGCCACCCCCGCCCGGGTCCGCGCCCTGGGGCCGGCCACCGCCCTGCTGGCGACCCTGGCCGCGCCCGCAGCCTGGTGCCTGGAGGCCGGGCTGTCGGCCTCCTCGCCGTTGCAGGCACTGCGCCTGTTCCTGCAGGTCCCGCTGCTGCTGGCCCTGGCCTGGGCGAGCGTCGCCCTGCAGCGCCGCCTGCGCCCCGCCGCGGCCCCCGGCCTGCTCCCGGTGGTGCTGAACGGCGCCGGCCTGGGGGCGATGCAAGGGGCGATTCACCAACCCGACCTACTGGCCGCACTGGCCATGGGAGCGACCCTGGGCCTGGGCTTCTGGCTGCTGGTGCAGGTGTCCGCCGACCTGCAGGCGCGCCTGCCCCGCGCGCACCTGCCGCGCGCCTTGCAGGGCGCGCCGGCCCTGTTGATCGGCACCGGCCTGCTGGGCCTGGCACTGCTGGGCCTCGACGGGGTGCTGCCATGAGCGACGCCGCGCGCATCCAGGCCATCGACGCCCTGCTGCCCCAGACCCAGTGCGGCAAGTGCGGGCACCCCGCCTGCCTGCCCTATGCCGAAGGCATCGCCCGGGGCGAGGCGATCAACAAATGCCCACCCGGCGGCCAGGCCACCATCGCCGCCCTGGCCCGCCTGCTGGAGCGTCCGCCACTGCCCCTGGACGCCGCGGACGGGCCGACACCCGCCCAGGTGGCGTTCATCCGCGAGGCGGAATGCATCGGCTGCACCAAGTGCATCCAGGCCTGCCCGGTGGACGCCATCGTCGGCGCCGCGCGGCTGATGCACACGGTGCTGCGGGACGAATGCACCGGCTGCGACCTGTGCGTCGCGCCCTGCCCGGTGGACTGCATCGACCTGCTTCCCCTCGCGGCGCCGGCCGCCGAGGCCCAGCGCGCCCGCGCCGGGCACTTCCGCCAGCGCTACCGGCAGCGCCAGGCCCGCCTGCGGCGCGACGAGGCCCAGCGCCAGGCGGAACGGGCGCGCCGCTCACCCGCGGGCAATCCGCTCGCCGCCGCCCCGGCGCCTGCGGCCCAGCCCCTGGACGCCGCCCTGGCGCGGGTACGCGCCCGGCAGGCCGCCGGCGACGGCGAGCGGGCCAAGCGCCTGCGCATCGAGGCGGCCATGGCCCGGGTTGCCCTGGAGAAGGCCCGCAAGCAGTTGGAGCGTCATGGCGGGGATACCCTCGCGGCCCAGGTGCAGGCGCTGCAGCAGGCCGCCGACGCCGCCCAGGCGGCCCTGGATGCGGCCCTGGCCGCGCCGGCCGCCCCCGATACACCGGCGGTGGCCAGTCAGGGCGATGCCCTCAAGCAGGCGCGCATCGCCGCCGCCATGGGCCGGGCCCAGTTCCTCAAGGCGCAGAAGCGCTTCGGCGCGACCCCGGACGCGCAACAGCAGGCCCAGCTCGACACCCTGCGGGAGGACGCCGAGCGGGCGGATGCCGCCCTGCGCCAACTCCAGCCCGACACGCCACCGGCCGCCGGCAGCGAGGCGCTGAAACAGGCCAAGGTGGCCTACGTCACCCGCCGCGCCGCTCTGCGCGAAGCCGAGCAGCGCGGCGAGGACGGCACCGCCCTGCGCCAGGCCCTGGCCGACGCCGAGCAGGCCCTGCACGCCGCCGAGGCCGCCTGCGGGCGGCCGCCGCCGGCGCTGCAGCGCATCGACAAGCGCCCGGTCGACGCCGAGCAACGTGCCCTCAAGACCGAACTGGCCTACGCCCGCGCCGAGCTGCAGGTCCAGACGCGCCGCGAACCGCCGGACCCCGTCGCCCTGGAGCGGGCCCGCCAGCGCCTGGTCCGGGCCGAGAGCCGCCTGAATGACCACCGCGCCGACTGACCCCCTCGGCCTCGACCCGCGCCCGGCCATGAGCGCGGTGCTGCTCGCCTGCCTGCCGGGGCTGCTGGTCCTGCTGGCGATGCAGGGCCTCGGCGTGGCCCTGCAGCTGGGCCTGTGCGTCGCCACCCACCTGTTCTGCGAGGCAGCGGTGCGACGCCTGGCCGGCCAACCCCGCTGCCCGGCCGAGCGCGCCCTGCTCGGCTGGCCGCCGCTGGCCGAAGGCAGTGGCCTGGTGAGCGCGCTGCTGCTGGCTGTGGCCCTGCCGGCCCAAGGCCCGTGGTGGCTGGCGGTGAGCGCCTCGGCAATGGCCAGCCTGGGTGGCAAGGCGCTGTTCGGCGGTTTCGGCCGCAACCCGCTGAACCCGGCCATGCTGGGCTATGCCTTCGTCCTGGCGAGCTTTCCTGCCGCCATGAACCAGTGGCCCGCACCGGCGGCGGCCCACGACGCCTGGCCGGCGGTGCAGCGGGTTCTCGGCCTGGCGCCGGACATCGACGGCTGGAGCCAGGCCACGGTGCTCGACCGGGTGCGCCACAACGACCGCCTGACCCTGGACGAGCTGTTCGCCGGGGACCCCGCCTTCGGCCATGTGGCGGGGCGGCTCGGCGAAGCGGTGAACCTGGCCTTCCTGCTGGGCGGGCTGTACCTCCTGTGGCGCCGGGTGATTCCCTGGCAGACGCCGGCGGCCCTGCTGGGCAGCCTGTTCCTTGCCAGCCTGCTGGGCTGGAACGGCGCCGGCTCGGATTCCCACGGCTCGCCGCTGTTCCACCTGTTCGCCGGCGCCACCATGCTCGGCGCCTTCTTCATCGTCACTGAACCAGTCAGCGGTCCGCGCAGCGTTCGCGCGCGCTGGTTGTTCGGTGCCGGGGTGGGCCTGCTCACCTACCTCATCCGGGTAGCCGGCCACCACCCCGACGGGCTGGCCTTCGCCGTGCTGCTGATGAACCTGGCGCTGCCCGGCCTGGAGCGGCTGGCGAGTCGCGGAGCGCCCGCCGATGCGTAGGGCGATGGCGCCCCTGTCGCTGGCTGGCGCCGGCGTGCTGCTGTGCCTGCTGGTGGCGCTGCTGCTGGCGCCGCGGATCGCCGCCCAGCGCCAGGCCGCCGCCGAGCGCGCCCTGTTCGACCTGCTGCCGGCCGAGCTGCACGACGACCGCCCGCTGGACCACCCCGTCGCCCTGCCCGCTGGCGGCCTGCTGGGCAATGCCGACGCCGCGCCCGGCTACCAGGCCCGCCGCGCCGGCATGGCGCAGGCGGTACTGCTGCCGGTCAGCGCCGACGGCTACGAAGGACCGATCCGCCTGTGGGTGGCGATCGACCGGGACGGCCGTCTGGTCGGCGTGAAGGTGCTGGAACAGCACGAGACCCCGGGCCTCGGTGATCTCGCCCGTCACGTCGGCTGGCTGCACGGCCTGCAAAACCGCCGTCCGGACAGCCTGGGAGCGGCCGACCAGATCGCCGGCGCCACCGTCACCTCCCGGGCGGTCACCGACGCGCTGCAACGTGCCTTGCGCTTCTTCGACGCCCATCGCGACGCCCTGCTGGCCGGAGACACGCCATGAACCGCGCGCGCCTGCTGCTCCTGGCCCTGCCCGCCCTGCTGGGAGGCACCTGCCGCGGCCTCGACGGCCTGGCCTTGGGTCTGGCCGGCCTATTGGTGCTGGGGGGCAGCCACCTGGCCGGGCGCTATGTTCGCGGGCGGCTGCCCGGCAGCGGCGGGCCCGCCTGGGTGCTGGTGGCCGCCCTCACCCTCGCCAGCCTGGCCGACCTGCTGCTGCAGGCCTTCGCCTATCCCCTGGCCGCCGGCCTGCAACCCTGGCTGGCCCTGCTGGTGCCGCCCGCCGTGGCCTGCAGCCTGCCGCAGGACCACGCCCCGGCGCCGGGGATCGGCGACGTGCTGGGCTTCGCCCTGCTGGCTCCGCTGCTGGGCCTGCTCCGCGAAGCCCTCGGCCAGGGTACGCTGCTGGCCGGGGCCGGCTGGCTCACCGGCCACGGCGATGCCGGCCTCTCGCTGCCTATCGCCGGCCTGCCCCTGGCCAGCCTGGCGCCCGGCGGCCTGATCCTGCTCGGCCTGCTGCTGGCCGCGAAAACCCTGTGGAAGCCCTGACCCATCGCCATGAACGCCGAGAAACGCTACGAAATCTTCCGCCGCCTGCGGGAAGACAACCCGGAACCCCGGACCGAACTGGCCTACAGCAGCCCTTTCGAGCTGCTGATCGCGGTGATCCTCTCTGCCCAGGCCACCGATGTAGGGGTGAACAAGGCCACGGCCCGGCTGTACCCGGTGGCCAACACGCCCCAGGCCATCCTCGACCTGGGGGTGGAGGGCCTGTCCGACTACATCAAGACCATCGGCCTGTACAACAGCAAGGCGAAGAACGTCATCGAGACCTGCCGCCAACTGATCGAGCGCCATGGCGGCGAGGTGCCGGACGACCGCGAGGCCCTGGAAGCGCTGCCGGGTGTCGGCCGCAAGACCGCCAACGTGGTGCTCAACACGGCCTTCCGCCACCCGGTGATGGCGGTGGACACCCACATCTTCCGGGTCAGCAACCGCACCCGCCTGGCCCCCGGGAAGAACGTGGTGGAGGTGGAGCGCAAGCTGATGAAGGTGGTGCCCAAGGAGTTCCTCCTGGATGCCCACCACTGGCTGATCCTCCACGGCCGCTACGTCTGCCAGGCCCGCAAGCCCCGCTGCGGCAGCTGCCGCATCGAAGACCTGTGCGAGTACCCGGACAAGACCAGCGACGATTGAAACGCCGCCTCTTCAGCGGTGCGTTCGATTGAAAAAATCTTTTGTACGGTCTCGGCCTTTGCCGCTATAAGGTGCGCCATCAGCCCCTCGATCACTGGAGCGAGCCATGAGCGCCGACAAAGACGAGATCGGGATCGAAGACGAATTCGTCGCCGACGATGCCGAAGAGGTGGTGGAGAAGCCCGTCGAGGTTTCCAAGACCAACCTGACGAAACGCCGCGTCATCGACAACCTGCTGGAAGAGCGGCGGTTGAAGCGACAATTGGCGGACTATGATTTCGACCTGTAAGCCTCGCGTCCGCGGGGCTTTTTCTTGGCGATGAAAAAACACGTTTCCCGGGCTCCCCCTGCCGTCGCGACCGGCGGCGGTTCGGGCGCGGATGCCGACTATTATTCGTCAAATAAATCTGGTTACATAAAAAACATGAACCCTTACACGTTATAGGGTATTTAACCCGGCGTGCCAGGCAGTACGGCACGCCCCCAGGGTATCCGGCCCCGCGCCGGACCCTACGGACCATTGACCCCATGGAGAGGTACATTCGATGGCATCCCCCGTTCCCCGCGGTTCGCCGCCCGCTGCTCCTTCGCCTCTGCGGCCCTGACCTCACCCTCGTCGCGTCGCCCCGTTCGCCCTCTCGCTCCGTCCATCGCCCAAGTCTTGGCGGTCGTCCGGCGGCGTTCAGCCTGGCGTGGCGGCCTTCGTCTTTCCGGCACTTTCATGGAGGAAATGCTCGCCTGTCATCCTTTTCCGTTTCCCGTGTGTCCAACCCCTTCGTTCATCGTTACCCCACAGCAAGACGGCATTTGTCATGTACATAGGAAAAGCAGCCAAACTCTCCGGCACCACGGTCAAGAGCATTCGTCACTACGAGGAAATCGGCCTGATCCCGCAGCCCCAGCGCGAGGGCAAGTACCGGATCTACAGCCAGGAAAGCGTGGAAGTCCTGCGCTTCATCAAGTGCGCCCAGCAGCTCGGCTTCAAGCTGAAGGAACTGCAGGGCATCCTCCGCGACTACAGCGGCCAGGCGTTCCCCTGGGAACTGGCGCAGCGGGAGGTGCAGCGCAAGAAGAAGGAACTGCTGACCCAGATCGGCAGCATGCAGCAGCTCTACCAGGGCCTGCTGGACTTCGAGGAAAACCTCAAGGACGCGCGTGAGGAATGCCCTCTGGAACGGCAGTTGGCGCAGGCCGAGAAGAGTCTGGTGGCGGGTCACCTCTGAGGGGCCTGCTGCAGCGCCTGCCACACCCCGCGCCCACGCCACGATCGCCACACCCCCAAAAAAACAGCCCACCGCAAGCGGTGGGCAAAGGTGGAGCATGGAGCGAATCGCGGCGATCAGGCCGCCTCGGCCGCTAGCCCGGCAGCGGGGCCAACCCGTCCAGGGACGCCGGCGCAGCCGCCACCCGGCGGTCGCGCTCGGCGACGATGGCGCCGAAGAACCAGGGCGAGATCAGCGCCACCACCAGCACCGTCATCACCCCGCTGGTGAACAGCGCCAGGGCTACCAGGGCGCCCAGATCGACGATGGGCTTGAAGTCGGAGAACAGCAGCGCCAGGAAACCCACCGAAAAGATCACCACGTTGACCACCGTGGAGCGGCCGACGCTGTGCATGGCCTGGAGGATCGCCGGGTCCACGTCCATGCCCTGCTGCACCAGCAGCTTGATCCGCGACAGCAGGTGTACCGCGTAGTCCACCACCCCCACCACCAGGAAGGTCACCAGAGTGGTGCCGATGTTCAGCTGAATCTTCAGCAGGAACATGCAGCCGTAGAGGGTCACCGAAGTGGTCAGCAGAGTCAGCATGCCCAGCAGGCCGAGGCGTACCGACTTCAGCCAGAGCATCATCATCAGCGTCACCACCAGGGTTGCCAGGGTGAAGCTGAGCACTTGCCCGCGGGTGATCTCGTGGAGCACGCCGGTCCAGATCACCGGGGTGCCGGCATGGGTCACCTCCAGGTTGGCCGGCTTGTTCACCGCCAGCCAGGCGTCGAGACGGTCCAGCAGGCTCTGGTAGTCGCCGGCCACCGACGAGGTCATGGTGTAGAGGGTCAGGGCCTTGGAGTAGTCGGCGTTGAGCAAGAATGCCGTGAGGGGCTGGCTGGCGGTGACGTTTCGAGCGCCGCCGCGGGCGTACAGCCCGGCCAGGCGACGGTCCTCGTCGGGCCGCGCGGTACCGCCACAGACCAGCAGGTCGGTGTCGCCCGGCCAGTCCAGGGCGGCGATATCGGCCTGGGCGGCGAGGTGGGCCAGGTGGATCTGCGGTGCGTCCTCCGCCAGGTCCGCGGCGCGGCGCAGCACCAGGGCCGCGGCGCCTTCCCCAGCAATGCCGCCCTCGCCGTCCTCGCCGTCCTCGTCGAACGGACGAAACGCGTCGGCACCGCGGGTGCCGATGACGCCGGCCCAGGCCCAGGGCGTCCAGCTCGCTGCCGGCGCCTACCGCGATGGCGGCGTCGATGCGGTAGTTCTGCAATGCCGCGCAGGCTTCGCGCAGGGCTGCCTGGTTGCCGGCCACGCCCTGCATGTAGGCGTTGCACTCGCACTCCAGCTTGCAGGCCAGACTAATCCCCCCCAGCAGCCCGTTGCTCAGGCTCTTGAGCACCAAGAACGGGTCCGGGGCCCGTTCCTGCAGCACCCGCCGGGCCAGGCGCGCGGCGTCCAGGCCGTGTTCGCCGCTGCTGTCCTGCACCAGTTCGGCGTAGGCCTCCAGGGACGGGTGGGTGTAACTGTCCTGGCAGCAATAGAGGCCGAAGCGCAGGCGCGCCTGCCGCGGCCCTGGGGGCCCGGCGCGGTGACCTTATAGGCGTCCAGGCTGCTGCCGTAGCCGATCACCTCGGCGTAGGGCGTGGCGCCCCGGGCCAGGGCATGCTCCAGGCGCTCCAGCACCACGAAGCCACCGCCCTCCCCGGCGATCAGGCCGCTGCGGTCGCGATCGAAGGGCCGGCACAGGTCCGCGCCCCAGCGCTGCTCGCCGCTGGCCGCGCCGAGCAGGTAGAGCGCCCCCATGGTGTCCAGGTTGAGTACCGAGTCGGCGCCGCCGGCGATGGCCAGCGCCACTTCGCCACGGCGGATCATGTGGAAGGCGTTGCCGATGGCCTGGGCAGCGCCGGCGCAGGCGCTGCTGACGTTGATCACCGGGCCCTCGCAGCCGAGGTGATCGGCGATCACCCGGGCCAGGCGGTCGTTGCCCTGGCGCAGGGAGCCGTCGTGGGCGACCCGCTCGGCGCGCCGCACCAGGTGCGACCCGTCCGGACGCTCCTGGGGGTTCTCCGGCAGGGTCAGGCGCATGTCGGCCACCACGTGCTGGGGCGCGCCAGAGGCGCACAGCACCGCCGCGTTGCGCCAGGCCGCCGCGTCCAGGCCGCTGTCCCGGGCCGCCTGGCTGGCCGCGATCCAGCCGTAGCGGCTGCGGGTCTCCAGCGGTGTGCGCCAGGCCGGGTGGTCCTCCAGGTAGGCCGGCAGCCGCGACAGGTCCACCGGCGCGGCGAAGCGCACCGGGAAACTCTCCTCGCCACTTTCATCCGGGTGCCAGGGGCGGATGCAATGGGCGCCTTCGAGCATGTCGCTCCACATGCGCGCCCACTCGAAACCGAAACCGGTCACCGCCCCCATGCCGGTTATCACAATCCGTGTCGCGCTCATGCGCCTTTCTCCTGTTCGTCGATAGCCAACAGCACCGCCCCGACGTGGCCCGCGGCGGTATGCGACAGCAGCAGCGCGTAATGGGATTCGCCCCAGACCTCCGTCGACGGCTCCGCCAGTACGCAGGCGAGGTCGGTGAGCAGCCCGCTGGCGCCCAGTTCGCCGACGGCGCAGCGGCTGCCGGCCTGCACCGGGGCATCCCGCAGCAGCTCCGCCAGCAGCGGGTCGTGGCGGTCGGCGACGATCCGCCGGACGTCGCTCAGGGCCAGGCGCTCGCCCTGCAGGGCCTGGTCCAGCACCTGGCGCAGCACCGCCTCGGCGCGCTCGGCGCTGGCAATGTAGCCACGGGCGTGGCCGGCGATGCGCACCCGCGGTCCGCTTGCCGCCGGGGCCGTCGCCAGCAGCAGCGCGGCGGCGCCTTCGCCATGCACGGTTTCACGCGGCCCGGCGCCGTCGCGCAGGTACAGCGCCGGGGTCAGGTTGGGGCTGCTGCTGATGACCAGGGCCGCGTCGGCGTTGTCCTCGGCCACCTGCAGCACCGCCTCGATCAGCGCGTCCAGGCCGGCGTTGGCCTGGGAGCAGTAGCCACCCATGGGGCCGTTGCAGTGCAGCGCCTCGGCGACATAGGCCATGACGCTGCTGTTGAGCAGGGTCAGGGCATGCAGCGGCGGGGTGTTCGCCAGCAGGCCGGCCACCGGCCGTTCCGGCTGGCGCCCCATGGCCTCCACGGCGTCCCAGCAGGGGCTCGGCGCATCCACCTCGGGAATCGCCGCGCACAGGGCGACCCGCTCCGGCGGCAGATCGAGGGCATGCAGCGCCCGCGCCAAGCGCGCGGCGCAATACAGCAGGCGCAGGCCCTGGGGCTCGACGCTGCGCTGGATCTTGCGGTCGAAGCGATCGGTGGGTAGCCGCGGCGTCGCCAGGGCATGGGCCAGGCGCGCCGGATCGAAAGACAGGGGCCGTGGCGCGGGCGTCTCGCCGCGCAACGCGGCGGGTTCGTCGCCGGCCACATTCAACACCGCCTGGGCATGCAGGTAGACCGCTCGGTTGGCACACGGCATGGTCAGGCCCTCCCCAGCACGATGGAGCTGTTCACCCCACCGAAGCCGAACGAATTGGATAGCACCACGCTCACCGCCTGGCGGGTCGGCTGGTTGACGAGGCGCAGCTCGGGGAATTCGGCGTCGGCCTCGTCGTAGTTGAGGGTCGGCAGGACCACCCCGTCGCGCAGGGTGATCAGCGACAGCACCGCCTCGATGGCACCGCTGCCGGCCAGGGAATGGCCGATGGCGGACTTGTTGGCGGTCAGGGTGATGTCCCCCAGCATCTTGCCGAACACTCGCTTCAGCGCATGGGCCTCGCAGCTGTCGTTGACCTGGTTGGACGTGCCATGGGTGTTCACGTGCTGCACCGCATAGCGCAGCAGGCCGGCGTCTTCGATGGCGGCCTCCATGCAATGGGCGTACGTGCTGCCGTCGCGGCTGCTGGAGGTCATCTTTTCCGACTCGCAGAAATTGGCGTAGCCCAGCACCCGGCCCAGGGGCCGTGCGCCGCGCCGTTCGGCGTGCTGCTTGGACTCCAGCACCAGCAGGGCGGCGCCCTCGCCGAGCACGAAGCCGCAGCGGTCGCGCATGAACGGCCGGCTCTGCCCGGCGGCGCCGAACTCGGGTTTCTGGCACAGGGCGCCCAGGCTGTTGAACATGGAGTACGGCAACTCGTTGGCCATCAGCTCGACCGCGCCGCACAGCGCCAGGTCGATGTCGCCCCGCTCGATGGCGCGGTAGGCGCTGCCGATGGCCATGGTCCCGGCGGCGCAGGCGTCCGAATGGGTGTAGACGTGGTCGCGGATGCCCAGGCTGGCCGCCAGGTACGCGGTCTGCTGGTCGACCCGGCGGGCGAAGGGATGCTCCGCCCGCGCCGGCCGCTGCATATAGCGGTCCAGGTCGAGGCGACCCTGGCGGTCCAGGAACAGGCTGACCTGGTCCAGTTCCTGGCTATTGGCGCAGTATTTGTTGGAGCCGACGAACAGCCCGCTGTCGACCTGGCGGAACGCGCCGGACGACAGCCCGGCGTGGTCCAGGGCCTGCCGGGCCACATAGTCGGCCAGGACGGTCTGCCGCGGCTGGCCGCTCGCGTCGCCTGCAAAACCGGCATTGAGGTGGCGCCACTGCTCATCGTCGAGATAGCCGGCGGCGGTATTGGGAAAGCCCAGTTCGGCGAACAGCGGATGCTCGCGAACGCAGGACTGCCTGTCGCTGATCCGTTGGAACAAAGTTTCCGCGTCCAGCACCGTGGGCGCCACCAGGCCGTAGCCGGTGACGAAGACTTCGCGAGCCCGCATGGCCGACTCCTAGGCGTTGGCTTCCAGGTGGGTGGCGACGTATTTCTCCACCAGACGCCGGGAGATTCGTCGCCATTCAGGGGCGTGACGCGGGTGCTGCAGGCACCGCAGACCACCTGCTGGCGATCGTTGAGGGTGGCCTGGATGCCGCCGCATTCCGGGCAACCGGCCGGCAGGTAGTTGAAGACGTTGCGGCACTGCTCGGCCCAGTTGCGCACCGTGGTGGCGGCGAACACGTCGGCAGGCTTCATGCCCAGGCGCAGCTGGCCAGGGGCATAGGCGCTCAGGCTGCCTTCCAGCAGAGCCTTGCCACTCTCGGTGAGGCCGGTGTCGCCGACGAATTCCTGGATGTCGCCGCAGACCGCCGCTGCGTGATCCAGCACGCTGGTCTTGGGCAGGGTGCAGCCATACAGGCGGCCCAGTTGAAAACTCAGGTCTACAATGTCCAGGGAATCGGCAGACAGGTCGTCGACGATGCTGCTGTCAGCCTCGATATCGTCCATCTCGATGACCAACAACTGGGAAAGTATTTCACGTGTGCTCATAATAACGGCATCCAGTTCCAGCGGATTGTTCATGATGAGCTCCTTATATATCCGTAAGCCTACTACGTAATATCGCCGTTATATCCGGCGCGTCTCGCTGCGGCCGGCGCAATCTAAACTCGCCCTTTAAGGAAGAGTCAACACGACCCCCTCGCTTATTTCCCACTTGGAATACACCGGAATACGGATTTTTCACGCCGTATTAATTTCGCGCACATTAATTCGCGATGCACATTTTTTATTCATCTGAGGGCTATAGACTGCCGCCTCTAATTAACCACCAGTAAATGACGCACTTTACTGCACTTGGAAAGTTACTATTTCAAGGAGGTTACGTTTCAGGCCTTGTCACAACACTGCCTATTTATTTTGATTCTTGATCGCTGTTTTTTTCATAGACAAATCAAACAGTTGCTCTGCAGGACCAAGAGAGACGGGCTCGACGGCCCTGAAGGCAAAGTCAGCGAATCTGGCACTGAAGTACCTGAATAAACTGAAAGCCGGTCACGCTGCGCAGACCAATTTGTTCTTCTCATTCACGAAAGACACAGGCCTGCCGGGGGCTTTCGACACCCGCTGACGCTGCAAAAAAACCGATACAGAACGCACCTCGCTGCGACGAACGGCCACATTCTGGCGGGATAAATGGCAACGAACGCGGTGCGAACGGTGGGTGGGAGGCAGCTGAAACCCTCCCGGAACCCAGGCTTACCGGCGACTTGAAGCCCTGAGGTAGGGCCGGATAGGAAGAAATTGAGGTTAAGGAAAGCATCCTTCTTCGGAGACACGAGCTACAGGTAGGACAGCCTCATCGAATAGGAAGACCCTGCAGCACCTCTTCTGGTACGGACGTGCAACTAAAAACCAGCGGCGAGATGCTTCCTGTCTGGAGCGTTTATTGACTCTCCCATAAGGGCAGGCTTTACCGTGCGGCGGCTTCGTCCACTTGCAAGGTAGTGACCCCGTGAGTAAGAAAATCCTGTTGATTCTCGGCCATCCCTCGTCCGACAGCCTCTGTGCGCACCTGGCGGACGCCTATGCCTCGGGCGCCACCCAGGCCGGCTGCCAGGTGAAGCAGATTCGCCTGGGCGACCTGCGCTTCGATCCCACGCTGCACGAGGGCTACAAGCGCATCCAACCCCTGGAGGACGACCTGGTGAAAGCCCAGGAGGCGATCACCTGGGCCGCGCACCTGGTGTTCGTCTACCCCACCTGGTGGGGCGCCATGCCGGCCCTGCTCAAAGGCTTCATCGACCGCGTGTTCCTTCCCGGCTTCGCCTTCAAGTACCGGCAGAATTCCAAGTTCTGGGACAAGCTGCTGGCCGGGCGCTCGGCGCACCTGTTGGTCACCATGGACACCCCGCCCTGGTATTACCGCTGGATCTTCAGCATGCCGGGGCATCACCAGATGAAGAAGACCATCCTGGAGTTCAGCGGGATCAAGCCAGTCAAGATTTCCAGCTTCGGCCCGATCATGAACTCCAGCACGAAACAACGGGAACAATGGACGGCCCAGGCCTTGGACTTCGGACGCGAGGCCTGACAAATAAGGATTGACTGAGCGAACAAATAAAAAAGCCCCATGACGGGGCTTTTTTATTTGTTCGATAAAACTTGTAGGACAATTAACGCGATTATCGCCTTATATATCAGACAGCCTCTCGCTGTCGCCTATCGAAAGTATGGAAAGCGTCCCCTTGAAGTTAGGCCGTCATCGAATCGGGATATACATCGCTGTATTCAAACCGGCGACAACAACTCGATGCGGTATCCATCCGGATCTTCCACGAATGCCAGGACCCGGCTGCCGTGTTTCATCGGTCCCGGTTCCCGCACGATTCGTCCACCCCGGGAGCGGATGTCCTCGCAGGCCTGGTAGATGTCCTCCACTTCCAGGGCGATGTGGCCGTAGCCGGTACCCAGCTCATAGGCGGGCTTGTCCCAGTTGTGGGTCAGCTCGAGCACCGAGTTGTGCGCCTCGTCACCGTAGCCGACGAAGGCCAGGGTGAAGCGCCCGTCCGGGTAGTCCTTGCGGCGCAGCAGGGTCATGCCTAGCACCTCGGTGTAGAACGCGAGGGACCGTTCCAGGTCGCCGACCCGCAGCATGGTATGGAGCAGTCGCATGGCGTCTCTTCCTCTTTTTTCGACTCCAAAAAAAGAACCCCGGTACCGGACCGGGGTTCCTTGACCGCGAGGGTCATCCGTCGAGGCGCAGGCCTCAGGACAGCGTGCGGCCCTTGCCGGCGGCGATGCGCATGCGCAGCGCATTCAGCTTGATGAAGCCCGCGGCGTCGGCCTGGTTGTAGGCGCCGCCGTCTTCCTCGAAGGTGGCGATGTTGGCGTCGAAC
Source organism: Pseudomonas mangiferae (assembly GCF_007109405.1). Taxonomy (GTDB): domain Bacteria; phylum Pseudomonadota; class Gammaproteobacteria; order Pseudomonadales; family Pseudomonadaceae; genus Pseudomonas_T; species Pseudomonas_T mangiferae. The sequence continues at coordinate 102,353 of NZ_VJOY01000012.1, read as the reverse complement.
AGCGAGTCGTCGGACTTGCGGCCGACCACGATAACGTTGCCCTTGTACAGCTTGAGGCGTACTACACCGTTCACGCTGGCCTGGGAGGCGTCGATCATCTGCTGCAGCATCAGCCGCTCGGGGCTCCACCAGTAGCCGGTGTAGATCAGGCTGGCGTACTTCGGCATCAGCTCGTCTTTCAGGTGGGCTACTTCGCGGTCCAGGGTGATGGACTCGATGGCGCGGTGGGCCTTGAGCATGATGGTGCCGCCGGGGGTCTCGTAGCAGCCACGGGACTTCATCCCCACGTAGCGGTTCTCGACGATGTCCAGGCGGCCGATGCCGTTGGCACCCCCGATGCGGTTCAGTTCGGTGAGAACCTGGGCCGGGGTCATCTCTTTGCCGTCCAGGGCGACGATGTCACCCTTGCGGTAGGTGAGCTCCAGGTAGGTGGGGGTATCCGGCGCCTTCTCCGGCGACACGGTCCACTTCCACATGTCCTCTTCGTGCTCGGTCCAGGTGTCCTCCAGCACGCCGCCCTCGTAGGAGATGTGCAACAGGTTGGCATCCATGGAGTACGGGGATTTCTTCTTGCCGTGGCGCTCGATGGGAATGCCGTGGGTCTCGGCGTAGTCCATCAGCTTCTCCCGGGACAGCAGGTCCCACTCGCGCCAGGGGGCGATGACCTTGACCCCGGGTTTCAGGGCATAGGCGCCCAGTTCGAAACGCACCTGGTCGTTGCCCTTGCCGGTGGCGCCATGGGAAATGGCGTCGGCACCGGTCTCGTTGGCGATTTCCACCAGGCGCTTGGCGATCAGCGGACGCGCGATGGAAGTACCCAGCAGGTACTCGCCTTCATAGACGGTGTTGGCGCGGAACATCGGGTAGACGAAGTCGCGGACGAATTCTTCTCGCAGGTCGTCGATGTAGATTTCCTTGACGCCCATGGCCTGGGCCTTGGCGCGGGCCGGCTCGACCTCCTCGCCCTGGCCGAGATCGGCCGTGAAGGTCACCACTTCGCAGGCATAGGTGTCCTGCAGCCACTTGAGAATCACCGAGGTATCCAGGCCACCGGAATACGCCAGGACGACCTTCTTCACATCCGCCATTGCCATCAACTCCCCGAGGGTGTCGGAAAAGGAGCGATTCTACTGCTCCCGCCCAGGGATTTACAGAGGCGCGACAGCTTCTGATGACCAGGCGACAAAATGGGTCAGTCCCGCGACACCTTTTCGCGGATTTCAGGACGTGGCAGCGGGTGCGGCAATGGCCGGTTTGGCGGTGTCGGGCGTGGTGGGCGCCTCGCTGGGCGCGGTCTCCCGGGACAGGCTGATGGCCACCCGGCGGTTCTTCGCCCGGTTCGCCTCGCCCTTGTTGGGCACCAGCGGGTACTGCTCGCCATGGAAGCGCACCACGATCTGCGCCTCGGGAATGCCGTTGGCCTTGAGGTAGTCGGCCACCGCGAGGGCGCGGCGCCGCGACAGGTCGCGGTTGGTCAGGCGGTTGCCGCCGTTGTCGGAATGGCCGTCCAGTTCGATGTGATTCACGCTGGGGTCGGCCTTGATGTACTCGAGGATGATATCCAGCTTGGCCCGGGCCATGTCGTCCAGGTCCGTACCGCTGCCGGGGAAGCCCACCTGGGTCTTCTGGATCTGCTCGAAGTTCACCGGCAGCAGCTTGGCGGTGCAGGTGAGGTAATCGTTGTAGGCCTGGCGGAACTTGGTGGGTAACAGGCGGATTTCCACCGGCTCGTTGCCACTGCGGGCGCGGTGGCGGACCACCGGGCTGCGGCCTTCCATGAGGCCGGTGAGCAGGCGGCCGGCCTGGTCCTGGGAGCTGTTGAACGGCACCTCGCCGGTGGCCACGCTGACCGACCCGAGGTTGATGTCGCCGCGCCCCGGCTGCCAGGGCGCCGCGGCGGCCAGCAGGGTGGCCGAGCCGGTTCCCATCCAGCGCTCGCGCACCTTCAGGCGGAAGGTGGCCTGCTCGCCAGCGCGGCGGACGAACTCGCCACTGCCGAAGTCGGTGATGGGCTGGGACAGCCGGCATTCGAAGATATCGCCGTCCACTTTCCATTCCACCTTCTCCAGGCGGGTCTGGAAGGTGATGGCCGCGGCGGGCAGGCTGATGAACAGGCTAAGCAGAACAAGATGGGGGCGCACGGCAGGCTCCAGCGGTAGCGCGACTCTGAAGGGGCTATCGGTCGCGGCTCGCGAAACTTGATAGTCGCCGGTGCCCGGCGGGGGGCTTTTCCGGTAGCATTCCTTCCTTGATTTACCCGCCTGGAAGCTCCCATGTCCGACCGCTTGACCCTGCTGCGTCCCGACGACTGGCACATCCATCTGCGCGACGGCGCGCTGCTGCCCCACACCGTCGGCGACGCCGCCCGCACCTTCGGCCGCGCCATCGTCATGCCCAACCTGGTGCCGCCGGTGCGCAATGCCGGGGAAGCGGATGCCTACCGCAAGCGCATCCTCGCCGCGCGGCCGGCGGGCCGGGCCTTCGAGCCGCTGATGGTGCTCTACCTCACCGACCGGACCCGCCCCGAGGAAATCCGCGAGGCCAAGGCCAGCGGCTTCGTCTACGCGGCAAAGCTCTACCCGGCGGGCGCCACCACCAACTCCGACTCGGGCGTGACCCGTCTCGAGCTGATCTACCCGACCCTGGAAGCCATGGCGGAGGTGGGCCTGCCGCTGCTGGTGCATGGCGAAGTGACCCGCGCCGAGATCGACGTCTTCGACCGGGAGAAGGTCTTCATCGACGAACACCTGCGCCCGGTGGTGGAACGCTTCCCCACCCTGAAGGTGGTGTTCGAGCACATCACCACCCGGGACGCCGCGCAGTTCGTCGAGTCCGCCCCGGCCAACGTGGGCGCCACCGTCACCGCGCACCACCTGTTGTACAACCGCAACCACATGCTGGTGGGCGGCGTCCGTCCGCACTTCTATTGCCTGCCGATCCTCAAGCGCAACGTGCACCAGGAGGCCCTGCTGGACGCCGCCACCTCCGGCAACCCGAAGTTCTTCCTCGGCACCGACTCCGCGCCCCATGCGCGGCACGCCAAGGAAGCCGCCTGCGGCTGCGCCGGCTGCTACACCGCCTACGCCGCCCTGGAGCTGTACGCCGAAGCCTTCGAGCAGCGTGGCGCGCTGGACCGCCTGGAGGCATTCGCCAGCCACCATGGCGCGGATTTCTACGGCCTGCCCCGCAACCGCGATACCGTCACCCTGGTGCGGGAAGAATGGAATGCACCCAAGGAATTGCCGCTGGGCGACCACACGGTGATCCCGCTGCGCGCGGGCGAGCCGTTGCGCTGGCGCCTGCTGGAGGACAACGCGTGAGCGAAGAGCTGTTCGACGACGAGCTGGACACCCCGAGCGGCGCCGCGCGCCATCCCATGGCGCGGCGCTTCCGCGGCTACCTGCCGGTGGTGGTGGACGTGGAGACCGGCGGCTTCAACGCCGCCACCGACGCCCTGCTGGAGATCGCCGCGGTGACCACCACCATGGACGAGAAGGGCTTCCTCTATCCCGAGCACACCTACTTCTTCCGCGTGGAGCCGTTCGCCGGCGCCAACGTGGAGGCCGCGGCGCTGGAGTTCACCGGGATCAAGCTAGACCATCCGCTGCGCATGGCGGTGAGCGAGGAGCATGCCATCACGGAAATCTTCCGGGGCATCCGCAAGGCGCTCAAGGCCCATGGCTGCAAGCGCGCCGTGCTGGTGGGCCACAACAGCAGCTTCGACCTGGGCTTCCTCAACGCGGCGGTGAACCGCATCGGCATGAAGCGCAACCCGTTCCACCCGTTCTCCAGCTTCGATACCGCCACCCTGGCCGGCCTCGCCTACGGCCAGACCGTGCTGGCCAAGGCCTGCCAGAGCGCTGGCATCGAATTCGATGGCCGCGAGGCGCATTCCGCCCGCTACGACACGGAGAAGACCGCCGAGCTGTTCTGCGGCATCGTCAACCGCTGGAAACAGCTGGGCGGCTGGATGGACTACGACGAGTAGTCCGTCTCGCCGACGACGGGGGCGGGCCCACCCCGCCCTCTCCCGCCCGGTCTGGGCCTCAGGCGCTCTGGGCCGGCAGTTCCTGAGTCACCCCCCAGCCGTCCAGCACCCCCCCCAGGGGCTCCACCACCGCCTCCAGGTCCTGTTCGAAATCGTCGATGCCACTGGACGTGGCGTACATCACCTTGCTCACCTGCAGGTGCCAGGTGCCGTCCTGCTGAGAGACCTGGGCCTTGAGCCACTCGCCGCGGAACTGGTCGGCGGCGAGCCGGGCATGATCCTCGTCCGGGAAGATCGCGTAGAACTCGATGGGGTGGACGCGGGAAAAGTCGAACCCCCCCTCTTTCATGTGGCGCAACACGTTATTGCTGACATCCTCGTGGAAGGCTGTGCTCATGATCGACCTCCTTTCAGCGATGGAATCGAAGCCGACGCGCGCCGCAGGGGTGAACGCGGCGCCGTGGCGATGGCGCATCCCTCTGTGACAGGCCTCGGCGACGGATATTCGCCGCGTCCGACGGGCGCGTCACCGACGCGATGCCCGGCGAAACGCGGCGAACGCCGGCGAGCCCCTGGCGGAACCGGCCCCAGGCGCCATACTGCCCGAGTGCCGGCCCGCTTCCAGCCCCCTCGCAGGTATGCCATGCGCCAGTCGTTCCTCGCCCTGTTGCTCCTGCTGCTGGCCGCCTGCGGTCAGGTGCCGACCCAACCGCCACCGGAGACCCCGCGTCACGTGCCCCAGGGCATCTTCTCGCCGCCCCCGGTGACGCTGACCCTGATCGATTACGGCCGCTTCGCCCTGCTCTACGACTGCCAGCGCGGCGAGGCGCACCGCTTCACTTACCACCTCGACGCCGACCACGGCACTCTCAAGCGCCCCGGCGCCTTCACCCTCGACCAGGCATTCCCGGCGGGCTGTGCGCAGCAACTGACCACCCGCCGCTACGCCCAGGTGCACCCGGGGTTCGACGTGGGCCACCTGGCGCCCATCAACCAGTTCGACGACGACTTGGACACCATGCTGGAAACCAACCACATGCCCAACCTGGTGCCCCAGTGGAGCCAGCACAACCGGCGCACCTGGTACGCCACCGAACTGGTCGCCGAATGCTACCGGGACATTCGCCCGGTGGACGTCATCGGCGGGGTGATCTATGGCGACGAAGAGGCCGACCGGGCCAACGACTTCTTCGTCGACTCCCACGGCATCCGCACGCCGGAGTACTTCTGGCGGGTCATTCGCACCACCGACCCCGACAGCGGCGAAGAGACGCTGATCGCCTGGTACCTCCCCCACCGCAACGACCTGGGCACCGACCTGGACCCCTTCCTCATCAGTGTGCACGAGCTGGAACGCATCCTCGGCCCTGACGAGCCGCCCATCGACGTGCCCGAAGCCCTGAAAGATCAGCGGCCCGCCACCAGTTGGGCGTTACCCGCGGGCTGCAACCGCAGCTGACAGCCGCCACTACGAGACGGCGCTCTTCCAGTATCCCCTGGCGATCCGAACCGGCCCCGGGCGTCGCTCTTAGGGCGCGAGGCTGGGGCTGAACGCGGACACCAGGTAACCCGACAGGAAGACGCTGCTGGCGCCGCAGTCGCTCGGGCAGGTGGAAACGTCCCGCTGGGTCAGCACGTACACCGTGCTCCCCGGGTCCGCATACAGGCGCACCGGCGATGCACCGGTATAGAGGTTGATGGTGGTCCGGAAGGCGGTGGTGAAGGTCGCCGACTTGGAGAACGGGATTTCATGCCAGGCGGTGACGCCGTTGACATCAGTCCTCACCGAGACCGACGTGGCCTGCTGGTCGTGGGGCGTTTCCAGCCGGATGCTCACGGTCTCGATCACCAGGCGCTTGTCGCCGGGCACCTCGAACGAAACGTCGGTGCCCAGGCTGCCACCCTCGTACTGGGCGAACGCCCGGTACTGGAAGGGCTCGCGGGGAAACAGGCCCGGCAACAGATTCGGGTTGTCGGCCTCGGCGCGGGCCATGGGCTGGACGCCGGCCAGCAGGGCCAGCAGCGGGAGGAAATGAGCGGTCTTCATCGGCGGTTCTCCGGGACGGATGAGGGCCGCGAGACTTGGGCAGCGCGCTTGGCAGGACCAGGGCGGCGAGGATACGGCAGACGTCCCCGGTTACCCGCGGCCTCGCAGCCGGACAGGTGCGCTCGCCCTGGCGCACGCAGGCGCCCCGGCTCCACGGCTACCGGAGGAGAACGAGCCGGGTTGAGGATAGCCGCCCGCGGCGAAAGCGCCCCAGGTCTACCCGGAGCCAGCCGACACTGCACGGGCGGGAAGGGGAAAACCCGGCAAACCGGGGGGTGTGCTCACCGCACCGCTACGAAACGCCCCCACACGATCCTGCGCGCTCGGGGTCCTGATGATTCCTGCCATCACTATTTGCCGCCCGAGGGCAAGGGCGCGATGCCTGTCCGCAATGGGCCGCCGGCTCGCGCGCCAGAAGCACCGTCGCGATCGGCCCGCTTGCGAGGACGCTACTTGTCCTCGCCCAACAGGGACTTCAGCGCCTGCTGCAGATTGTCCACGGCGATCGGCTTGACCAGGTAAGTGTCGAACCCCGCCTCCAGCACCCGGGCCACGTCGTTGCGCGCGCCAAAACCGGTCAGGGCGACGATCGGGGTGGCGGCGAAGGCCGGCAGCTTGCGCAGTTCGCCGATGAGCTGGATGCCGTCCATACCGGGCATGCCGATGTCCGACAGCACCAGGTCGAAGGACGTTTCCGTGGCGATCTCCAGGGCCTGATGGCCGTCGTAGGCTACCGTCACCCGGGCGTCCTCCAATTCCAGCAGCGCCTGCATGACGTCGCAGACCTCCCTGGAGTCCTCTACCAGCAGGATGGCTTTGCCCGCCAGTTGATTGCCCGAGGGCGCCTCACTGTTTACCTCTTCCGGTTGGTCCTGGCACAGGGGCAGCCATACGCTGAAGGTGGCGCCCTGGCCCAGTCCCGGCGAGCTGGCCTCGGCCCGACCGCCATGGGCTTCCGCCAGTTGCCGCACCAAGGCCAGACCGATGCCCAGGCCACCGCGGCTATGGATGCTGTCGCGGTTGGGAGCCTGGCCGAACAGCTCGAAGATCTTCGGCAGGTGTTCGGCCGAGATGCCTGGCCCCTGGTCCTGCACGTCCAGGCGCAGCCTGGCGTCTTCGCGCTGCACCCGCACCTGTACCACACTGTTGTCCGGACTGAACTTGATGGCGTTGCTCACCAGGTTGCCGATGATCTGCGCCAGGCGCACCGGATCGGCGGTCACCACCAGGGGCTCCTGCTCCACCGGGGGGATGGTCAGCTCCAGGCGGATGGAACGGGCTGCCGCGTCGCCCCGCAACCCTTCCAGCACGTCGTTGACATGCTGCTGGAGCAGCACCGGGCTGGTGCTCAATTTCAGCTTGCCGGTCCGGATCCGCGACAGGTCCAGCAGGTCGTCGATGATCCGCGCCTGGCTGCGCACCGCATTCTGGATGGTGTCCACCGCCTTGCCGGCGACTCGCTGGTTCTGGATCACCGGCAGCCGCGCGATCAGGTCGGCGTTCAGCTGGATGATGTTCAGCGGCTGCTTCAGCTCGTGGGACATGATGGCGAAGAACTCGTCCTTCAGCTTGCTGCTCACCTGGGTGCGCTCCAGGCGGTTCTCCTGCTCGTCTTCCTGGCGTTTCTTCTCGGTGACGTCACGGCCGATCTTGGCGAAGCCGTGGTGGCCGTCGTTCACCAGCGGGGTAGTGACGCCGCTGCAGAAGAACCGCGAACCGTCCTTGCGCAGGTGCCAGCGCTCGTCTTCCGCGCGTCCCACGCGCTCGGCGCGCTCCATTTCCTGCTTCAGCACCCGGGCCTGGCGATCTTCCTCGGTGAGGATCAGGTCGCCGGAGCGGCCGATCACTTCATCCTCGCGGTAGCCGAATACCCGTTCTGCGCCGCGGTTCCAGCTGGTGATGTTCCCGGCCCGGTCGAAGGTGATGATGATGAAGTCCCGGGTGCTCTCGGCCGCCAGGCGCAGGCGCGCCTCCCCTTCCCGGGCCCGGTCCTCGGCCTCGCGGCGCTCGGTGATGTCGATGAAGGTCAGCACCGCGCCGTCGATGAGGTTTTCCGTGGTGCGGTAGGGCAACAGGCGAACGATGTACCAGCGTCCGTTCTTGCTGGGGACCTCCCGCTCGATGATGCGCAGCGACTCGAACGCGGCTGCCGCGTCATCGGCCATGCCCGGATAGTCCAGGCGGTGGGTGATGTCCAGCAGGGAGCGCCCGGTGTCGGAGCTGATGATGCTGAAGATTTCCGTGGCCCGCGGCGTGTACGACTTGATGCGCATGCGCTTGTCGACGAACACCGTGGCGATGTCGGTGGAGGCGATCAGGTTCTGCAGGTCGTCGTTGATCTTCCCGGTTTCCTCGACCTTGGACTTCAGCTCCTGGTTGACCGTGATCAGCTCTTCGTTGATGGACTGCAGCTCCTCCTTGCTGGTCTCCAGCTCCTCGGTAGTGGAGCGCAGCTCTTCGTTTATGGCTTGCAGTTCCTCGTTGGAGGCCTTGAGCTCCTCGGTGGAGGTTTCCGACTGCTCGATGGTGGCCTGCAGCTGTTCCTTGGTGCGCTGCAGCTCACCCTCCAGCTGGGACAGCACGCTGTCCTTGGTCTCGTCCCGGGGGCCCTTGCCCTCGCCGCTCATGGTCTCCTCGACTTCGTCGAACAGCACCAGCACGAAGTCGGCGTCCAGGTCCTTGAACGGCCGGGCCACCATGTTGATGTAAGAGTTGAGCCCCTCGTTGACGAAGTGCACCCGGCGCGCCTCGATGCTCTTGCCGGTCTGGATCGCCTGGAACAGCGCGGTGCGCAGCTCCAGGCGCAGGTCCGGGTGCACCAGGGACAGGAGATTGTGGGAGGGCTCGCCGCCCACGTAGCGCAGGAAGCGGCCAGCCCGGTCGGACATGTGAACGATGTCCGACTCGTGGTTCACCACCACGCTGGGGGGCGCGTACTGCTCCAGGGCCCGCTGGTGGATCTCGGCGAAGGAGACCTTGCGCCGCTCTTTCTTCTCCCCGACGCTGGCCACCGACATGCTGGTGTAGTTGGTGAAGGGCAGCGGCGTGGTCGGGCGGACCAGGTTGGACACGGCCTTGGCGCGGTAAATGCGGTTCTTCTTGTCCACCGCGGTGAACAGCGTCGAGCAGACGTCGGCCGACTCCGAACTGCCGAGGAACAGGTAGCCACCAGGGGCCAGGGCGAAGTGGAACATCTGCAGGATGTCCGCCTGCACCTCCCGCTCCAGGTAGATCAGCAGGTTGCGACAGACGATCAATTGCAGCTTGGAGAACGGCGGGTCCCGCAGCAGGTTGTGCAGGGCGAACAGCACCCGCTCGCGGATCTCCTTCTTCACCCGGTAGTAATTCTGCTCCTTGGAGAAATACTGGCGCAGGCGCGCCGGCGGGATGTCGCTGACCACGCTCTCCGGGTAGGTACCGCCGCGGCCCATGGCGATGGCGTGCTCGTCGATGTCGGTGGCGAACACCTGGATCTTGTGGTTGGTGCCGCTGTAGTCCACCTGGTCCGAAAGCAGCATGGCCAGGGAATAGGCCTCCTCGCCGGAGGAACAGCCTGCCGACCACACCCGCACAGCGGAGGTTTCCCCCTCGCCTTCAGGGGGAAAATTCAGCAACTGGGGGATCACGTCCCGCTCCAGCGCCTCGAAGGCCTCGCGATCGCGGAAGAAATTGGTCACGCCGATGAGCATGTCGTCCAGCAGCGAAGAGGTCTCGTCAGGCGTCGCCTGGAGGAAATCGCGGTAGCTGGGCAGGTCGCTCAGGCGGTTTACCTGCAGGCGCCGCTCGATGCGCCGCAACACCGTAGCTCGCTTGTAGTGCTTGAAATCATGGCCAGTGCGGGTCCGTAGCAGGACGATGATGTCCCGCAGCGCCACTTCGGCCTCCCGGGCCAGCTCGGGGTCGCCGATGGGCTTGATGGGCGCATGCACGTCGGCATCGGCGGGCAGGCGAATGCGTCGGATGTTCTCCCACAGGTCCAACAATTTCTGCGGCATGTCCGCCACCGGCAGGATGAAGTCCACTTCCCCCGAGGCGATGGCGCTGCGCGGCATGCTGTCGTACTCGGCGTCTTCCGGCACTTGCGCCAGGGTGACGCCACCCTGTTCCTTGATCCGCACCATGCCGATGGTGCCATCGCTGCCGGAACCGGACAGGATGATGCCGACCGCGTGCTCCCGGTGGGCATCCCCCAGGGTCCGCATGAAGATGTCGATGGCGATGTGCCGAGGCTGGCCCGCCTCGCGCTCGCGCACGCTCAGGTAACCGTCCTGCATCATCAGGTGCAGGGCGGGCGAGATCAGGTAGACGTGGTTGGGCTCGATCTGGGTCGTCTGGGTGACCTGCTGCACCGGCATCTTGGTGGACTTGGCGAGGATCTTGTCGGCGCTGCTCTCGAAGTCCGGGGCCAGGTGCATCACCACCACGAACGCCATGCCGGTGTCCTTGGGCATGTTCTCGAAGAACGTCAAGAGCGCCTGCAAGCCACCCGCGGAGGCACCGAGCCCCACCACCGGGAAAGGAAGATTGCTGGGTAGGGTATTTCCTTGGCCTGGCTGTTTGCGCTTTTCCATTAATGATCCATTCGTATGCCCGATAGCGCTCTTGCACACCGGAATCCCCGGCCCGCAGCGGCGCGGAATCATACCCAGCGCCACTCGCCCTTGCACAACCCGATAGCCAACGCGGCGCCTTCACAACGGCGCTGATGGGTACCTGTTGCTGCACTCCTGTAAGCACAAGCGGCCGCCAGTGACCTTTTTCCCCCTGGGACATTCCCACGCACACGGGGAAGAGCGCCCAGCGCTCACGCAGTAAACGCGGATAACGGAGCACCCGCATACCCCTGCCATCGCAAGCAACGATCGCAGAAGGTATCGGTTGAAATCATTCAACAAAGGGTCTGAATGAAGCGGCGTCACACAAGTTCTTCATGCATGACGAACGGTAGATCCTGCGGAATAGCGTTTTGCAATCAACGCGACGTCATCTGAGGCGTGATTCAGTGCATCGAGCGGCACTGGGCAGGCAAGAAGTGATCGAGCCGGGACGACGCGGAACTATTCAGTGAGTTGAATAGTTTGACTGTAGGGCTACAAACGAAAGGGGTGGCGGTCAGTTGAACCACCACCCCGGGATGCCCAAAAAATCAGGCTTTCTTCAGGGTCGCGGCCTGGTCGCCACCCTGCTCGGCGATGGCCGACAGCTTCTCGTCGGCAGCCTTTTCTTCCTTCAGGGTGTCCACCAGCAGTTGTACCGCGCTGCTCTTCATGCCCAGGTGCTTGGCCATGGCAATCAGGGTGCCGTAGCCGGAAATCTCGTAGTGCTCGACCTTCTGGGCCGCGCCGATCAGGCCGGCATCCAGCACTTCGCCTTTTTCGATCTCATCGATGAGTTCCTTGGCCTCTTCCACCAGCCCTTCCATGGCCACGCACTTCATGCGCTTGAGCTTCAGGCCCGTCGCTTCGACGAATTGGTCGATCCGCTCGATCTGGCCCTGGGTTTCTTCCAGGTGGGACTTGAAGGCTTCTGCCAACAGCGGGTTGGTAGAAGACCGCGCCATGCGCGGCAGTGCCCGGGTGATTTGCTTCTCGGCACTGTAGATGTCGGACAGCTCATGGATGAACAGATCTTCGATGGTCTTTCTGGCCATGTTTCACCTCGTGGTTTTCAGGTTCGAAAGCGGCGGGGATGCCGCACAAGACAAGCGATTTCGCGGGGCGCTGGAGTGGCGTCCGCCATCTCCATCAGGCGTAACGGGGCAGCGCCGCCTTCTGGGTGTAGCGGGTGCGTACGCGGTCGACGCGGCGCTCGTAGGAAATCTCGGTGTTGGGTGCATAAGTGGGCAGTAGGCGGCGGGCCTGGCTCTGCAAGTCCGCCACGGTGGGGACGCGGCCGGTTTCCAGATCCAGATCGCGGCGGATTGCGCTGATCACCCACTCGGTGCGCATTGGAATGCCTGAATGAGGGGCCGGTACCACGCGCTGGTGCAGCTCGCCGTCCTTCAAGAGGGTCAGCAGATGGGAGCCATCCGGACGCGGGCTAACGGAAAGGTTGTAATCGGGAAAGGCGGCTTCGATGGTAGCGAAATCGATGTTCATGGCGACCCCCAGAGTTGGATACCGCCAAGCTATTGCAGAGGGCGTGCCAACATCGAAAACCCTTTAAAACCGCGGCTTTCATCCCATTTCGTTACTTCTAAGGATTGCAAACTGCAAGATGGCCTTCATCTTGATATCAGTAACTTGCAACGATCATTCTCCCGGAACTTTCCTTTTTTCCAGTGAGGTCAAATGGAGTTAGCCGTCGCAAAAAGAGTTCATGATGAAGCGCACGCCCTTCACCTTTCATACGTTCGCCCGCACCCTGGCCGAGTGGTGCGGGCGTGCCCGAACGTTCCAGCTGGCCATCGCCATCATCGTGCTCTGGGCGCTCACCGGGCCGATCTTCCACTTCAACGACACCTGGCAGTTAATCATCAACACAGGCACCACCATCGTCACCTTCCTCATGGTGTTCCTGATCCAGAACACCCAGAACCGGGACACCGACGCCGTCCACATCAAGCTGGACGAACTCTTGCGGGCGACCCAGGGCGCCCACGATCAGCTGTTGAATCTGGAGGAAATGGATCGCAAGGAACTGGAAGCCCTGAAGGCTTACTACAACAAGCTTGGAACCGAAGCGCAGGTCGAGACCTCTCTAGAGGACCTTCAACTCGTTGAAGCCAACCCTGTCGAGCCAAAAGAATCCCATTGAGGAGTGAGCGATGGACGACCTGAAAAACCGTGGCAGTGCCGACCGTAGCCGTATCAATGTGCATGAACGGCACGAAGTCGATTACTGGACCAAGGCCCTGGGTGTATCCGAGGACCAATTGAAGGCGGCCGTGGAGGCCGTGGGCGTCTCGGCGGACAAGGTTCGCGCCCATCTCAAACACTGAGTGCGAGGAAACAAAAAAGGCGGTGCAAGGCATGCACCGCCTTTTTTATGCCCGGTCAACGCTGGCCGGTGGCGTGGGATAACGATCCCAGTTCGGCGCCGGTGAGCGGATCGGCTTCCGGATCGGACAGGGTACGCACCACCCTATTTGCCAGGGTGTCCTGCTCGTCCGCCGAAGAATCATCGTAGCGGTTCCATCACACCATCCATCGCCGGCTGCGGCGACTCGATGTAGGTCCATTCCGGGTCATTGGCTGCGCTCCATTCGCCCTGAGGACCGCCGATTTGCTCCAGCAGTCGGTTCGCCGGGTTCCGCTCGGCGATGCGTACGGTGTATTGCAGCCGCTTGTTGTGCATGAACCTCTCAGGGCGTTATGGGGTGTACGTTGCTAGCCGGAATTTCATGCGCTATCGCTGAATGAATACCCGTCTTCGTATGGGCCCACCTGGACGTCAATCTTCGCCAAACGGACCCACCTTCCAGGAAGCGTTTTCCCGGCCAGCCATTCGTGCGTTGCATTGGCACGTAATGCAGGACAACGCGTATTGGCTTCCATCAAGACCGAGCCATTGCCAGCTGCCGTTGCGTAATAATTCATGAAGCTCTTCCCTGAATATGGACGATTTGCCCGTCGTCATAACGGAGGAAATGTAAGCGGCGTCGGTTTTGCACTCCGGACGAACGAAATAATGGCAATAAACTGACACCTACGGCGTGGAATCATAAATAAATAATTCAGCAAAGCTGTTCGGCCGAAGCTCGGAACCAGGTTCTGTACGAAAGTCGTCGAGCGAAGGTCAGGCAAGGCAAAAAGAGGCGAAGAAGCGGAGTTTACGTGCTGTAAAAGAGCATTCTGAGTTTGTTTTTAACGCAGCATCACCGAGCGCAGGCACTTTCCGTACAGGACCTAATACTCCCCATCAGGGGACGATCATAAGGTCAACCTCATACCCAGGAGACCGTAATGACGACGTCCAAGAAAGACAACTTGCTGGATTGGCTGCGGGATGCCCACGGCATGGAGCAACAGGCGGAACAGATGCTGAAGGCCCAGTCGAGCCGCCTGGAACATTATCCGCAGCTCAAGGCCCGCATCGAGGAACACATCGAGGAAACCCGGGGGCAGCAGCGTCTGCTGGATGAATGCATCATCCGACTGGGCGGCTCCACGTCCACCTTCAAGGACCTGGCGGGCAAGCTCATGGCCTTCGGCCAGGCAGTGGGTAGCATGGCCATGAGCGACGAGGTGGTGAAGGGCGCCATGGCCGGCTATACCTTTGAATGCGTTGAGATTTCCACCTACACCGTGTTGATCGCCGCCGCCCGGGAACTGGGTGACGAGCAGACCGCGTCGGCCTGCGAGCGCATCCTGGAGCAGGAGAAGGCCATGGCCCAGTGGTTGCTGGACCATCTGCCGGAAACCACCCAGGCCTTCATGCGCCGTTCGGAAGATCCGGACGCCACGGCCAAACGCTGAGGCCAGGTCCGCCGCCAAAGGCCCTGCGATGCAGGGCTTTCTTCGTTTAGCACTTCGTTAGTGCGCTGTTTGAAATCCAACAAAAACTCGCATTGGCTCCTGACCGAGAAGAACCAATGCGAGTCTTTGGTTCAACGCCACATCAAATAAACGTAGTTATTCAAGGAATACTCCGCGTGAATACCAGGTTTCACCCCTCATGCCCGCGGTCATTCACACGGAGTATTTTCTACTGCCAGCACTCAATTAGTGCTGTCCGCCCTTGCGGCCGGCTTCCGACGCTTTTTCGCGATCATTGGCGAAGTTACCGCCGCTGGACTGTCCGCCTTTACGGCCGGCTTCGGCAGCGCGTTCACGGTCGTTGGCAAAGTTACCCGGGTTGTTATTGCCTTGGCGATTATCGGCCATTTTCATTCTCCTTGATACGTTGCATAAGAAGCACCATTGCTTCTTATGATTGAGAGAGATAGGCACTCCCGGGAGTTCTTCGAAACGGACAAATGGTAACGTTCGCAATCAAAATGCAATTAACCGCTTCGCTTAAATATCCATGCCAAATTCTTTTCCGATGGTCGACTATATAAATAATCACGCTGGAATGAAGGGCGGACTGCTTGATGCAAACGCTTTTTATGATGGTCAATTGACCTCATATGCAGAAAGCGTTGCTATGGCGCATGACACTAACTATGTCCCCAACGTGGCGGAGTATCGACTGGTACTGGGCGCCTGCATGACACGGCCGCACCGGGTCGTGACCGGGGCTCTAGGGCATTGTGCTGAAGATGGAGAACCCAACGCGGGCGGAACCACCATCCTGGCAAGACTGTTTCCGAAGCGCTGGACCCCGTTACGACGACTCCTCAAGGAAGTCCTAGACCTGATCGCGCTGCTGGACCGAAGGGTGAACGTGGTTACCCGCATACGGCCAGACACAGGCCGCACGCGGGTCACCGGTGCTCAGCGCATGAAATTGGCGGCGCGGCCGGCATCCTGGGGAAACTCCCCGCATACCGCATTCATTTGCTGAAGAATTTCCAATCGCTTCGCCAGGCATTCGCTGGCGACCAGGCGATCCCCCTCACGCCCTGTCGCCAGCAAGTGCTCGCGCATTGCCGTGAGCGCCAGCGACTTGCTGCGATTGGTGACGCAGAATTGCTGGAACTGTTCGAAGTTCATCTTGATTTCCTCCTGAATCCAAGACCCATGGAAGCCTAACGCTAGCGCCGACCCTCTAAATTCGCCAAGAGCTATTCGTCCGCAAGCGGCGCGGCGCACAGCTTTCGGCCACCGGAACGCCCCGGCAGGTTGGCTCACGGGCCACTGAACCCAATCGGTATCGTCAGCCCTTGCTATGTTCGGGCGAACTGGGCGGCTCCACCACCGCCCGGGGACCGAACTTGCCCCAGACCGCCAGGCCGATCACCGGCAACGCCACGATGACCGCCGCCCAGCCAAGCCGGACGCCCAAGGGCTTGTCGCTTCGGAACACGCTCAGCAACGCCCACAGGTCGAACAGCGCGATCGCCACGGCGACCGTAAGGGCGCAGATAGTCCACAGAGTCATTTGGAGTCTCCTTTCAGGGGTTCTCCCTGTTCAGTCTCACGGTGCCGCTTGGGCGTTCCGGCGTTTCGTCGTCCTTACGTCGGGGAATCCTGCACATCCCGCCATTGCGCCGGGACCGCGATTCCGGGCAGGCTCGGGGCCTCGGTACCGGCCGGTCACCGCGCCTTGTTCCCCGGCGACATTTACTTATAAGATCGCGCCTTTCCCTTTTTCCGTCGCTTCACGCGGCCTTTGCCGCGGCTTCCCTTCTTTTCCCAATAAAAAGGAAGCCCGGCCCGATGTAAGGTGTGAATCATGAGCATTAGGCATTTTCTCTCGTTGATGGACTGTACGCCCGCCGAGCTGAACAGCCTGATCCGCCGAGGCGTGGAGTTGAAGGACCTGCGCGACCGCGGCGTGCTCTACGAACCCCTGCGCAACCGGGTACTGGGGATGATCTTCGAGAAGGCCTCCACCCGTACCCGGCTGTCCTTCGAGGCGGGCATGATCCAGTTCGGCGGCCAGGCGATCTTCCTGTCCCCCCGCGACACCCAGCTCGGCCGTGGCGAGCCCATCGCCGACTGTGCCCGGGTGATGTCGCGGATGGTGGACGGGGTGATGATCCGCACTTTCGCCCACAGCACCCTGACCGAGTTCGCCGCCCACTCCCGGGTGCCGGTGATCAATGGCCTGTCCGATGACCTGCACCCGTGCCAATTGCTCGCCGACATGCAGACCTATCTGGAACAGCGTGGCACTATCGCCGGCAAGACGGTGGCCTGGATCGGCGACGGCAACAACATGTGCAACACCTACATCGAAGCGGCGGAGCAATTCGACTTCCGCCTGCGCATCGCCTGCCCCGAGGGGTTCGAGCCGAAGGCCGCGTTCCTCGAACGCGCCGCCGGCCGCGTGGAGATCGTCCGCGACCCACGGGAAGCGGTGGCCGGTGCGCACCTGGTGAGCACCGACGTCTGGACCTCCATGGGCCAGGAAGAGGACGGCGAGCGGCGCCTGGCGCTGTTCCGGCCCTACCAGGTGGACCGGGCGCTGCTGGATGCCGCCGACCCGGGGGTGCTGTTCCTGCACTGCCTGCCCGCCCACCGCGGCGAGGAGATCAGCGAGGACCTGCTGGACGACCCCCGCGCCCGCGCCTGGGACCAGGCCGAGAACCGTCTACACGCGCAGAAAGCGCTTCTCGAATTCCTCATCGAACACGCCTCCCACGCATGAACGACACCCTGCTCAGCCTTCGCGACGTCGCCTGTGGCTACCACGACCAGACCGTGGTCCATCACCTCAACCTGAACCTGAGGGCCGGCGACATCGGTTGCCTGCTGGGCTCCTCGGGCTGCGGCAAGACCACCACCCTGCGCGCCATCGCCGGCTTCGAGCCGGTGCAGGACGGCGAGATTCGCCTGGCCGGCGAGCGGCTGTCCGCCGCCGGCCACACCCTCGCCCCGGAGAAACGCCGGATCGGCATGGTGTTCCAGGACTACGCGCTGTTCCCCCACCTGAGCGTGGCGGACAACGTGGCCTTCGGCATCCGCAAGCATCCGGACAAGGCGCGCATCACTGCCGAGTTGCTGGAGCTGGTGAACCTAGCCAGCCTCGGCAAGCGCTACCCCCACGAGCTGTCCGGCGGTCAGCAGCAACGGGTCTCCCTGGCCCGGGCGCTGGCGCCGGAACCGCTGCTGCTGTTGCTGGACGAGCCGTTCTCCAACCTGGACGGCGAACTGCGCCGGCGCCTCAGCCACGAAGTGCGCGACATCCTCAAGAGTCGCGGCACCAGCGCCATCCTGGTGACCCATGACCAGGAAGAAGCCTTCGCCGTGTGCGACCAGGTGGGCGTCTTCAACCAGGGTCGCCTGGAGCAGTGGGATACCCCCTACAACCTCTACCACGAGCCGCAGACGCCCTTCGTCGCCAGCTTCATCGGCCAGGGCTATTTCATCCGCGGCGAGATGCAGAGCCCGGACACGGTGCAGACCGAACTGGGGGTGATCCGCGGTAACCGGGCCTATTCCTGGCAGAGCGGCAGCGCGGTGGACGTGCTGCTGCGCCCGGACGACATCGTCCACGCGCCGGACAGCCCGCTGCAGGCCCAGGTGCTGGGCAAGACGTTCCTCGGCGCAGCGACCCTGTACCGCCTGCGGTTACCCACCGGCACACAGCTGGAGTCGGTGTTCCCCAGCCAGACCGACTACGCGCCGGGGCAGCAGGTGGGCATCCGCGTCGCGGCCGCACATCTGGTGCTCTACCCGGCCAGCGCCGCCGCCCCGGCCAACCAGGAGGACGGCGTGCGCCGCTTCAGCGGCGCCGCCTGAATCGCCTCACGCCAGGTGCAGGCGGCCGCTGGCGACGATCACCGCGTGGCCGCCGATCTTCACCCGCTCCCCTTCCAGCCGGCACCACAGACGCCCGCCCCGGGCGCCGCCCTGGGACGCCTCCAGCGCCGTGCGACCCAGCCGCTCGGCCCAGTAGGGCACCAGGATGCAATGGGCCGATCCGGTCACCGGGTCCTCGTCGATGCCGATCGTCGGCGCGAAGCAGCGGGAAACGAAGTCCAGCTCCCGGCCTTTCGCCGTCACGATCACCAGCCCCCAGGGCAGGCGCTTCAGGGCGGCCATGTCCGGCGCGCAGGCCCGTAGCGCCTCTTCCGACTCCAGCACCACCAGCAGTTGCGGCGCGTCCAGCACCGCCACCGGCGTCTGGCCGAGCATGTCCGCCAGGCCCTCGGGTGCCGCGATGGGCCGGGCCGGTTGCGCGGGGAAGTCCAGCACCAGCCGCTCGCCCTCCCGCGCCACCGCCAGGGCGCCGCTGCGGCAGACGAAGTCCAGTCGCTGCCCCGGCTCGCCATACACCTGGAACAACACGTGGGCAGCGGCCAGGGTGGCATGGCCACACAGCGGCACTTCGGCGGAGGGGGTGAACCAGCGGATGCGCCAGCCGGCGCCCTCGCGGACCACGAAGGCGGTTTCCGACAGGTTGTGCTCGGCGGCGATGCGCTGCATCAGGTCGTCGTCGAGCCAGTGGTCGAGGCGATAGACCATCGCCGGGTTGCCGGCGAAGAGGCCCGTGGCGAAGGCGTCGATCTGGTGGAAATCGAGGGGCATGGCGTATCTCCGATGAAAAGGCCCACCGAGCATGCCCACCCCGCCCTGCCGGCGCCCCGTACACTTTGGCCGGATTTCGCCGGACACGTGGCGCCGGTGTTCGCGGACGGTGGCCGCCGCCTCGGAGGCGTGCGGCGCAGCGGGCATCGCGACCGCTCCGCGCCGTGACCGTCCTCCTGGCTCATGCCGATGAGCCGGCGCCCCCCCCCGACCGGCTCGGCGAGATGGCCTCAGCCGGCGCTGCGCACCCGCACCACGGCATCCAGCCAGCCGGCATAGAGCCCGTCGCGCTGCGCATCGTCCAGGGTCGGCTCGAAGCGCTGCTGGCGCTGCCAGTGGCTGGCGATCTCGTCCAGGTCGCGGTAGAACCCGGCCTGCAGGCCGGCCAGGTAGGCCACGCCGAGGGCGGTGGTCTCGGTGACCCGGGGACGTTCCACGGGGACCCCGAGGATTTCCGCGAGGAACTGCATCACCCAGTTGTTCTGCACCATGCCGCCGTCCACCCGCAGGGCACTGGGCGCCGCCGCGCCGTCCTGGCGCATGGCTTCCAGCAGGTCGCGGGTCTGGTAGCAGACCGACTGCAGGCCAGCGGTGACGATTTCCTTGATCCCGGTGTCACGAGTCAGGCCGAAGATCGCCCCGCGGGCCTTCGGGTCCCAGTAGGGCGCGCCGAGGCCGGTGAAGGCCGGCACCAGGTAGACGCCGCAGGCGTGGCCGGTCTGCTCGGCCAGGGCCTCGGTGTCCCGGGCGTGGTCGATCAGCTTGATGCCATCGCGCAGCCACTGCACCGCCGCGCCGGCGACGAAGATGCTGCCCTCCACCGCATAGCTGACCTGGCCGCCCAGGCGGTAGCCGACGGTGGTGAGCAGGCGGTTCTTCGAGGTCACTGGCGTCGCCCCGGTGTTCTGGATCATGAAGCAGCCGGTGCCGTAGGTGCTCTTCACCATGCCCGGCTGGAAACAGGCCTGGCCCACCAGGGCGGCCTGCTGGTCGCCGGCCATGCCCAGCACCGGGATCGGCGCCCCCAGCAGGTCGGCGCAGGTGGTGCCGAAGTTCGCCGCGCAATCCAGGACCTCCGGCAGCAGGCTGGAGGGGATGTCGAACAACGCCAGCAGGTCCTCGTCCCAACGCTGCTCGTGGATGTTGAACAGCAGGGTGCGCGAGGCATTGGTGGCGTCGGTGCGGTGTACCGCGCCGCCGGTGAGGCGCCACAGCAGGAAGCAGTCCACGGTGCCGAAGCGCAGCTCGCCGCGCTCGGCCCGCTCCCGGGCGCCCGGCACGTTCTGCAGAATCCAGCGCAGCTTGGTGGCGGAGAAGTACGGGTCGATGAGCAGCCCGGTGCGGGCGCTGATGCGCGCTTCGTGGCCGGCCGCCTTGAGCTCGGCGCAGTAGTCGGCGGTGCGCCGGTCCTGCCAGACGATGGCATTGTGGATCGGCTCGCCGCTGCGGGCGTCCCACACCAGGGTGGTCTCGCGCTGGTTGGTGATGCCGATGGCGGCGATATCCGAGGCGCTCAGGCCCTGGCTCGCCAGCGCCTCGCGGCAGACCTGCAGGGTGCTCGCCCAAAGCTCCTCGCCGTCGTGCTCGACCCAGCCGTCCTGGGGAAAGTACTGGCGGAATTCCCGCTGGCTGCTGGCCACCGGCACCCCGTCGAGGTTGAACACGATGGCACGGGAACTGGTAGTGCCTTGGTCGATGGCAAGCAGATGACGGGACATAAAACCCCTGGGAACGGATGGAGGAAAACCGCCGGGAGGACCCGGCGGCAGGTTGTCATGGTCGGCCGATGGCGGCGAAGCGGGCCTGGGTGTGTTCGGCCAGCACCGCCGCGCTCAATTCCACTTCCAGGCCGCGCCGGCCGGCGCTGACATGGATGCTCGGGTACTGCTGCGCGCTGTCGTCTATGAAGGTGCGCAGGCGCTTCTTCTGGCCCAGTGGGCTGATGCCTCCCACCAGGTAGCCGGTGGCGCGCTGGGCCGCCTGGGGGTCGGCCATGTCCGCCTTCTTCGCCCCGGCGGCGGTGGCCAGGGCCTTCAGGTCCAGGCTGCCGCACACCGGCACCACCGCCACCAGCAACTCGCCCTTCTCGGTGGCCGCCAGCAGGGTCTTGAACACCCGCGCCGGGTCCAGCCCCAGCTTTTCCGCGGCCTCCAGGCCGTAGGACGGCGCCTTTGGGTCGTGGCTGTAGCTGTGCACTCGATGCTCGGCGCGGGCTTTCTTCAACAAGTCGATGGCGGGGGTCATGGCTACTCCGGACAGGACGGACGGCAGGCGCTCACCTTAAGCCATCGGCTCGCCAGCGCCCATGCCGGCATGCCGCTCAAGGCCGTTCGTGACGGCCGTCTCAGCAGTTCTGCCAAGCGCTTCACAAACCCCAGCGCGCCTGAAACCCACCGGTCCGTTTCGGTCCGAACGTTCACCTTCGCGCTTTGACAGCATTCCTTTCTGACTATATTTTTTCGAATCTGAACAATCTTCCCGGCAACCCGCCATAAATACAAGAACAGAGAGAGGGACCCTCCATGTCCGCACCTGCCGCAACCCCCACGCTGATGGGCCAGTGTCTGGCCGAATTCCTCGGAACCGCCCTGCTGATCTTCTTCGGCACCGGCTGCGTCGCGGCGCTGAAAGTCGCCGGCGCCAGCTTCGGCCTGTGGGAGATCAGCATCATCTGGGGGGTCGGCGTGAGCATGGCGATCTACCTCAGCGCCGGCGTCTCCGGCGCCCACCTGAACCCGGCGGTGAGCATCGCGCTGTGCCTGTTCGCCGGCTTCGAACGGCGCAAGCTGCCCTTCTACATCGTCGCCCAGGTGGCCGGCGCCTTCTGCGCCGCCGCCCTGGTGTACGGCCTCTACAGCGGCCTGTTCTTCGAATACGAAAGCAGCCAGCACATCGTGCGCGGCAGCGAGGCCAGCCTGCCCCTGGCGGCGGTGTTCTCCACCTACCCGCACCCGCTGCTGTCGGTGGGCCAGGCGTTCCTGGTGGAAGCCATCATCACGGCGATCCTGATGAGCGTGATCATGGCCCTCACCGACGACGGCAACGGCCTGCCCAAGGGTCCCTTGGCACCGCTGCTGATCGGCCTGCTGATCGCGGTGATCGGCAGCGCCATGGGCCCGCTGACCGGTTTCGCCATGAACCCGGCACGGGACTTCGGCCCGAAACTCATGACCTACCTGGCCGGCTGGGGCCCGCTGGCCTTCACCGGCGGCCGGGAGACTCCCTACTTCCTGGTGCCGATCTTCGCGCCCATCGTTGGCGCCTGCCTGGGCGCGGGCGGCTATCGTCTGCTGATCGCCCGTCACCTGCCGAGCGTGCTGCCGGTGGTGGCGGTGACCGAGACCGTGCGCCTGGAGGCGGTGCTCGGCGAGCCCGTCGACGCCGCGCCGGTGACCAAGATGCAGGCATCCTGACCCCTTCCGCCCCGAGGCTTACGCCATGACCGACACCCACAACAAGAAATACGTCGTCGCCCTGGACCAGGGCACCACCAGCTCCCGGGCCATCGTCTTCGACCGCGACGCCAACGTGGTGAGCCAGGCCCAGCGCGAATTCGCCCAGTACTACCCCCAGGCCGGCTGGGTCGAGCACGACCCCATGGAAATCTGGGCGACCCAGAGTTCCACCCTGGTGGAGGCCCTGGCCCAGGCCAGTATCGGCCACGACGACGTGGCCGCCATCGGCATCACCAACCAGCGCGAAACCACCGTGGTCTGGGACCGGCACACCGGCCGGCCGATCCACAACGCCATCGTCTGGCAGTGCCGGCGCAGCGCCGCCATCTGCGAGCAGCTCAAGCGCGACGGCCTGGAGCAACGGGTCCGCGAGATCACCGGACTGGTGATCGACCCCTATTTCTCCGGCACCAAGGTCAAGTGGATCCTCGACCACGTCGAGGGCAGCCGCGAGCGGGCCCGGCGCGGCGAGCTGCTGTTCGGCACCATCGACAGCTGGCTGATCTGGAAGCTCACCGAAGGCAAGGTGCACGTCACCGACTACACCAACGCCTCGCGCACCCTGATGTTCAACATCCACACCCTGGAGTGGGACGAGGAGATGCTGCGCGTCCTCGACGTGCCCCGGGAAATGCTGCCCACCGTGAAGCCGTCCTCGACCCTTTATGGTGAGGCCAGCATCGGCGGCGTCGGCGGTGGCGCGATTCCCATCGCGGGTATCGCCGGCGACCAGCAGGCGGCGCTGTTCGGGCAGATGTGCGTGGAACCCGGGCAGGCCAAGAACACCTACGGCACCGGCTGCTTCCTGCTGATGCACACCGGCGACAAGGCGGTGGACTCCACCCACGGGCTACTCACCACCATCGCCTGCGGCCCCCGCGGCGAGGTGGGCTATGCCCTGGAAGGCGCGGTGTTCAACGGCGGTTCCACCGTGCAGTGGCTGCGGGACGAACTGAAGGTGATCAACGACTCGTTCGATTCCGAATACTTCGCCACCAAGGTCAAGGACAGCAACGGCGTCTACCTGGTGCCGGCCTTCACCGGCCTCGGCGCGCCCTACTGGGACCCCTACGCCCGCGGCGCGGTGTTCGGCCTGACCCGGGGGGTCAAGGTGGACCACCTGATCCGCGCCACCCTGGAATCCATCGCCTACCAGACCCGCGACGTCCTCGACGCCATGCAGCAGGACGCCGGCGAGCGCCTGCAGGCCCTGCGGGTGGACGGCGGCGCGGTAGCCAACAACTTCCTCATGCAGTTCCAGGCCGACCTGCTCGGCACGCCGGTGGAGCGCCCGGAAATGCGCGAGACCACCGCCCTCGGCGCCGCCTACCTGGCGGGCCTGGCCAGCGGCTTCTGGAGCAGCCTGGATGAGCTCAAGCGCAAGGCGGTGATCGAGCGGGTATTCGAGCCGCAGTGCGACGAGCACCAACGCGAGAAACGCTATGCCGGCTGGAGAAAGGCCGTGGAACGTACCCGCGGCTGGGACGACGGCGACCTCTGAGGCGACGCCCCTCCGGGGCCGGCCCTTTGCCCACCCGCTGCCAGTCGCCCGCATATGGGCGGCTGACAGCGGGTGCCCTCGTGCGGCATCCTTGGGGACTTTCCTGGGACCCGGGCCCGGCCGCACGAGAACGACGAATGAACCTGCCTCCACGACAGCAGAGCATCATCCAGGAGGTCCGCGAGCGCGGCTATCTGAGTATCGAAGAGATGGCCCAGATGTTCGCGGTCACCCCGCAGACCATCCGCCGCGACATCAACCAGTTGGCCGAACAGGGCCTGCTGCGCCGCTACCACGGGGGCGCGGCCTACGACTCCAGTATCGAGAACACGGCCTATACCATGCGCGCCGACCAGATGCGCGACGAGAAGCAGCGCATCGCCGAGGCCATCGCCCGCCTGGTGCCGGACAATGCCTCGCTGTTCATCAACATCGGCACCACCACCGAGGCCATCGCCCGGGCGCTGCTGGATCACCGCCACCTGAAGATCATCACCAACAACCTGCACGTGGCCACCATCCTCGCCGGCAAGGAGGACTTCGAAGTCCTGGTGGCGGGCGGCACGGTGCGCAGCGACGGCGGCATCGTCGGTCAGGCGGCGGTGGACTTCATCCAGCAGTTCCGCGTGGACTTCGCCCTGGTGGGCATCAGCGGCATCGACGAGGATGGCAGCCTGCTGGACTTTGACTACCAGGAAGTGCGCGTGTCCCAGGCCATCATCGATAACGCCCGGCAGGTGTTCCTGGCTGCCGACTCCAGCAAGTTCGGCCGCAACGCCGTGGTGCGCCTGGGGCCCATCAGCCTGGTCACCCGGGTCTTCAGCGACAGCCCGCCACCGCCCTCGGTGACGCGCCTGATGGCCCAGCACAAGGTCCACCTGGACCTGGTCTGAGCCCAAGGGCCGGCCTTCCGCCGGCCGACGCACTCCCCCTTTCTTCACCCTCCGGCCACCCTATCCAGGGGCATGGCCCGGTGGCGGCTGCCTTTTTTGGACGACGCCGACCGATCGAATACGAACCCGGGCTGGTCAATATCCGTGCACTCGACTAAGCTATTTTCGTATTCGAACATAAACGCGTTCATTTTCGACACCGGGGAACCGCCCATGAACCCAACGCCTTCATCCTCCACCCCGCTCGCCGAAGTCTACGATCTCGCCGTGGTCGGGGGCGGTATCAATGGTGTGGGGATCGCCGCGGACGCCGCGGGTCGCGGGCTTTCCGTGTTCCTTTGCGAAAAGGACGACCTCGCCCAGCACACCTCGTCCGCCAGCAGCAAGCTGATCCACGGCGGCCTGCGCTATTTGGAGCACTACGAATTTCGCCTGGTCCGCGAGGCCCTCGCCGAACGCGAGGTGCTGCTGGCCAAGGCTCCCCATATCGTCAAGCCGATGCGCTTCGTCCTGCCCCACCGCCCCCACCTGCGGCCGGCCTGGATGATCCGCGCGGGGCTGTTCCTCTACGACAACCTGGGCAAGCGCCAGCGCCTGAAAGCCTCCCGCGGCCTGCGCTTCGACGCAACCAGCCCGCTGAAGGCGGAAATCGCCCGCGGGTTCGAATACGCCGACTGCTGGGTGGACGACGCCCGTCTGGTGGTGCTCAACGCCATGGCCGCCCGGGAACACGGTGCCCACCTCCACACCCGTACCCGCTGCCTCAGTGCCCGGCGCAGCAAGGACCTCTGGGACATCGAGCTGGAGCGGGCCGATGGCAGCCGCTACGCGATCCGCGCCCGCGCCCTGGTGAACGCCGCCGGCCCCTGGGTGGCGCGCTTCATCAAGGAAGACCTCAAGCAGCGCTCGCCCTACGGCATCCGCCTGATCCAGGGCAGCCACATCGTGGTGCCGCGCCTGTACGAAGGCACCCACGCCTACATCCTGCAGAACGAAGACCGCCGCATCGTCTTCGCCATCCCCTACCTGGACCGCTACACCCTGATCGGCACCACCGACCGGGAGTACCAGGGCGACCCGGCCCAGGTGCGCATCAGCGACGAAGAGATCGACTACCTGCTGGCGGTGGTGAACGCCCATTTCACCCGCCCCCTGGACCGCAGCCAGATCCTCCATACCTTCTCCGGGGTGCGCCCCCTCTGCGACGACGAGTCGGACGAGCCCTCGGCCATCACCCGCGACTACACCCTGTCCACATCCGGCGAGGCCGGCGAGGCGCCCCTGCTGTCGGTATTCGGCGGCAAGCTGACCACCTACCGCAAGCTGGCCGAGTCGGCCATGGCGCTCCTGGCCCCGCATTTCCCGCGCCTGGGGGCCAGCTGGACCGCCGCCACGCCATTGCCCGGTGGCGAGGACATGGACGACCCGCAGGCCCTGGCCGCACGCCTGCAGGCCCACAACCCCTGGCTGCCCGCGGCGCTCGCCAGCCGCTGGAGCACCACCTATGGCAGTCGTGCCTGGACATTGCTGGAAGGCGCTAACAGCCTCGACGACCTGGGCCAGGACTTCGGCGCCGGCCTGCATGCCCGCGAGGTGGACTACCTGCGTCGCGAGGAATGGGCCCGTGAGCTGGACGACATCCTCTGGCGGCGGACCAAGCTCGGTCTGGAGCTGAGCCCGTCGCAGCGGGACGCCCTCGCCCAATACTTGGAAGAACACCGGGGCTCGGTGGTGGAAAGCAGCGCCGCCTGAGAACCCATCCAAAATCCGGATGGTTTCTACGTAAAAACAGAGACCATCCATTGTATTTCCTGCTTTAGCATCCGCCTCACACCTGATGAGGAGGTTTGCCATGTCATCCCCCACCGTGCGTACCATCATCGCCCAGAGCCAGGGCCGCGCCACGTCCGACGGCGCCGGGGTCAACCTGACCCGCGTGCTGGCCGAGCCCGGCGACGGGCGCTTCGACCCGTTCCTGATGCTGGACGAATTCGGCTCCGCCAACCCCGACGACTACGTCGCCGGCTTCCCACCCCATCCCCACCGCGGTTTCGAGACCGTCACCTACATGATCGAGGGGCGCATGCGCCACGAGGATCACCTGGGCAATGTGGGCCTGCTGCGCAACGGCGGCGTGCAATGGATGACCGCGGCCCGCGGCATCATTCACAGCGAGATGCCGGAACAGCAGGAAGGCACCATGCGCGGTTTCCAGCTGTGGCTGAACCTGCCGGCGCGGGACAAGCTGGGCGAGCCGTCCTACCGGGACTTCGATCCGGACGAGATTCCCCATCGCCCGTTGGCCGGTGGCAGCGCCGTGCGGGTGATCGCCGGGCACTTCGACGATGGCCAGGTGCAGGTCGAAGGCGCAGTCCGGCGCCCGGTCACCGACCCCCAGCTGTACGACCTGACCCTGGCGCCCGGCGCACGGGTCGCGCCGCGCCTGGCCGATGGCCTGCGGGTCCTGCTGTACGTGTTCGAAGGTGCGCTGCAGGTGGGCGGCGAGACGGTGGCCAAGGGTCACCTGGCGCGGCTCGGCGACGCGGGCGAGCTGATCCTGGACAGCGCCGACGGCGCCCGGGTCCTGCTGCTGGCCGGCCGCCCGCTGGGGGAGCCCATCGTGCAATACGGGCCGTTCGTGATGAACAGCCGGGAGGAGATCGACCAGGCGCTGCGCGACTACCGGGCTGGCCGCCTGGCTGGTTGAGGGCCGGGGGGGCGCACGCCACTTAGGATTGAGAATCGATCTCATAGACGCTACAGTGGCCGCCCTTTTTGCCCAGCCCGGTCACTGGCGATGTTCAAGGATCGCGAAAAACTGCTGTACGCCTTCACTGAGCAACGCGCCGCCCTGACCCGCTTTCTCGCCCGGCGCCTGGGCTGCGCCGCCCTCGCCGAGGACCTGGCCCAGGAAACCTGGCTGCGCCTGGCCGGCCGCGAGACGGCGGGCATCGGCAACCCCCGCGCCTACCTGTTCCGCATTGCCTCCAACCTGGCCTTCGACCACCAGCGCCACGCCGGGCTGGGGGTCGAGGTGGAGGCCGATGCCGCTACCGTCGACGCCATCGCCGACCCCAAGCCCACCCCGGAAGCCGAGGCCCTGCAGCGCAGCGAGCTGGCGCGCCTGCTGCGGGAGGTGGACAACCTGCCGCCCCGCTGCCGCGAGGTGTTCATGCTGGCCAAGTTCGAGGAGCTCTCCTACGCGGAGATCGCCAGCCGCCTGGGCATCGCCAAGAACACCGTGATGGTGCATATGGTCAAGGCCCTGGCCACCCTGGAACGCTGCATGGGCGACGACGCCTCGGAGCGCGACCGATGAGCGCGCCGCCGTTGCCCACCGACAGCCTTGCAGAAGAAGCCCTGGCCTGGCTGGTGCGGCTGCAGGACGAGGCGGCCAGCGCGGCGGACCGGGCGGCCTTCGCGGCCTGGCTGGAGACCTCCGCCGACCACCGCGCCGCCTGGCAGCGGGCGCAGCGCCTCTGGCGGCGCCTGGACGACCTGGCGCCGCATCTCGCACCTCCACCTTCCGCCCAGCCGGTACGGCGTACCCGGCGACGCCGTTCGCTGCTGGCCGCCGCGGCCTGCCTGCTGCTGGCCCTGGGCGTCGGATCGATGCTGCGCACCGGGGTGCTGGCGGACTACCGCAGCGGCGTCGGCGAGCATCGCCACCTGACCCTGGCCGACGGGTCGCGCATCGAACTGGGCAGCGACAGTGCCCTGTCGGTGGATTTCAGCGCCGACCGCCGGCGCATTCACCTGTACCGCGGCGAAGCGTACTTCGAGGTGAGCCCCGACCCGGCCCGGCCCTTCGTGGTGGACGCCGGCCCCCTGCGCGGGCGTGCCCTGGGCACCGCCTTCGCCGTGCGCCGCGACGGCGACCAAGCCAGCCTGACAGTCACCGAGCACCAGGTGGCGGTGGAGGCCGGCGCAGCCCACGACACCCTCGGCCGCGGCCAGCAGGTGCGCTACGACGACGCCGGCCTGCACCCGGCGGAACCGGTGGACCTGCGCCGCGCCCTGGCCTGGCGCCGGGACCGGCTGGTGTTCGTTGAGGCGCCCCTGGTCGACGTGCTGGCCGAACTGCAGCGCTATCGCCACGGCCGCATCCTGGTCACCGACCCGGCGCTGGCGCGGCAGCCGGTGACTGCGGTGTTCCGCACCGACGACCCGGACGCCGCCCTGCGCACCATCGCCCGGGTCCTGCCGGTGCGGCTGACCCGCGCCACCGACTGGCTGGTGCTGGTGCGACCCGCGTCCTGAAAAAAATTTTGCCCTGGGACTAATGCTCCACCCGCTGCTCGCCCGTCTTAGTGGGGCGAATTATCAAATAAGATTTTTTCGCATTTGATATCTTAAGCCTCGCTCGCGCCCTGCGCGGCGAGCATCGGGGAGAACCACCACCATGTCCAAGCGACCCTCATCACCCTTCCACCGTCCCCGCAGCGCCTCGCTGCTGCTGGCCCTGGCCATGGCCGGCACGGCCCTGCCCGCCGGCACCGTCCTCGCCGCCGGCGCGGGCAGCGAGACCCAGGGGCAGCGGTTCGACATCCCCGCGCAGACCCTGAGCACCGCGCTGGTGGAGTTCACCGAGACCACCGGCATCCAGCTGTTCTTCGACGCGGCCATGGCCCGCGACCGGCATTCGCCCGGGGTGAGCGGGCGCATGAGCCGGGAACAGGCCCTGGCCCACCTGCTGGCCGGCAGCGGCCTGACCTACCGCTTCACCGACGCCGACACCGTGACCCTGGAGCCGGCCGCCACCGGTGCCGCCCTCAACCTGGACACCACCGTGGTGCAGAGCGCCGCCGACAGCGAGCGCGCCCTCGGCCCGGTCCAGGGCTACGTGGCCACGCGTAGCCTGAGCGCCACCAAGACCGACACCGCGCTACGGGAGATTCCCCAGTCGATCTCGGTGGTCACCCGTGACGACATGAACGATCGTGGCGTGCAGACCGTCGCCGAGGCGGTCCGCTACACCGCCGGCGTGCGCGCCGAGGCCTCGGGCATCGACAGCCGCGCCGACGACATCCGCGTGCGCGGCTTCGACGCCGGCAGCTGGAGCAACAACCTGTACCTCGACGGCCTGCGCACCCTGCGCGGCGGCCAGTGGACCACCACCCAGTTCGACAGCTACGGCCTGGAGCGGGTGGAAGTGATCAAGGGCCCCGCGGCGGTGCTCTACGGCCAGGTCACCCCCGGCGGGCTGGTGAACATGGTCAGCAAGCGCCCGGATGCCAACCAGCGCAACGAGGTCATGCTGCAGGTCGGCAGCTACGACCAGTACAAGCTGGCCCTGGACACCGGCGGCGTGCTGGACAGCCAGGGCGACTGGCTGGGACGGATCGTCGGCTCGTTCAACGACGGCAACGCCCAGGTCGACCACACCGACCTGCAGCGCACCTTCATCGCCCCCAGCCTCACCTGGATGCCCGGCGAGGACACCGAGCTGACCCTGCTGGGCCAGTACCAGAAGGACGAAGGCGGCTCCACCTACCAGTTCCTGCCCATGACCGGCACCCTGCGCACCCCGCACGGGCGCATCGACCGCGACACCTTCCTCGGCGAGAAGGACTGGAACACCTTCGACCGCGAACAGTGGTCCCTGGGCTACGACTTCAGCCAGCGCCTCAACGACAACCTGTCGTTCCGCCAGAACCTGCGCTACAGCCACGTGGATACCCTGTACAAGGGCGCGGTATCCCTGGGCGACACCCAGCCGGACGGCCACACCCTGCGCCGCCGCGCCGCCTACGGCGACGGCGATGCCCGCTCGGTAACGGTGGACAACCACCTGCAGGCGGACTTCGCCACCGGCGCGCTGCAGCACACCACCCTGGTGGGCCTGGACTACCTGCAGGCGGACTGGGAGCACACCCGCAAGATCAGCAACCACCCCAACATCGCCCCGATCAACATCTTCCATCCGGTCCATACCGGCGTGGCGCGGGTGCCGGCGACCCTGGCGGTGCAGACCGACTACGACACCACCAACCGCCAGACCGGCGTCTACCTGCAGGACCAGATCGCCCTGGACAACTGGCGCTTCACCCTGGGCGGCCGCCAGGACCACTTCAACGACGACCAGCTGAACCGCCGCACCGACAGCCGCACGGTCACCAAGGACGACGCCTTCACCTGGCGCGCCGGCGCCACCTACCTGTTCGACAATGGCCTGGCGCCCTACGTCAGCTATGCCACCTCCTTCGAACCGGCGGTGGGCGAAAGCTGGGACGGCAAGCCCTTCGAGCCCACCGAGGGCGAGCAGTACGAAGCGGGCATCAAGTTCCAGCCCGAGGGCAGCGACAGCTACCTGACCCTCTCGGTCTTCCACCTGGTGCAGAACAACATCACCGTGGACGACACCGACCCGACCCACACCACCTGCCTGCCCAGCCTGTGCGACAAGCAGAGCGGCGAAAGCCGCACCCGCGGCGTGGAACTGGAGGGCAAGGCATCCCTGACCCAGGGCCTGAGCCTGACCGGCGGCTACACCTACCTGGACGCGGAAATCACCGAGAGCACCGGCAGCGAGCTGGGCAAGCGCCTCGCCCAGGTGCCGCGGCACATGGCCTCGCTCTGGGCCGACTACGTGTTCCATGACGGCCCGCTGGCCGGCCTCGGTCTGGGCGCCGGCGCGCGCTACACCGGCAGCACCTACGGCGACGCGGACAACCTCTACCACATCCGCGGCTACACCCTCATCGACGCCGCGGTGCGCTACGACCTGAGCCGCGTGGGCATGAAAGGCACGGCGGTGGCCCTCAACGCCAGCAACCTGACCGACGAGCTCTACGTGGCCACCTGCGGCAGCGTCGCCAGTTGCTACTACGGCTCGGGGCGCAACGTCACCGCGTCGCTCACATACACCTGGTGAACCACCGGCGCCCGTTCGGCGGGCGCCAAGGAGAACGGATGAAAACGCTGTTGATCCTGGCCTGCGTCCTCGGCCTCGCCCCGTCGGCCTTCGCCGCCGGGAGCGGGGCAACGGGCTGGGCCCCGGCGGTGCTGCCCCAGAGCGTGCAGCGCGACCTGCCCTCGCACCACACCGGGCGCAGCTACCGGATCTTTGTCTCCAAGCCGAGCGCACCGGCGCCGGCAACGGGCTACCCGGTGATCTACGTGCTGGACGGCAACGCGCAGTTCCCGCTGCTGGCCCTGCAGGCCCGCGCCCAGGAGAAACGCGCCGCGGTCACCGGCCAGGCGCCCACGCTGGTGGTGGGCATCGGCTACCCCATCGATGGCCTGAACGACGAGCAGGCCCGGGCCGAGGACTACACACCGCCGGCCGCCGATCTCAGCGACACCGGGGACGAGCAGGCGCGCCGCCAGGGTGGCGCGGACCGTTTCCTGGCCTTCGTGGAAGACGAGCTGAAGCCGCTGATCGAGCGCAGCTACCCGGTGGATCGCCAGCGGCAGACGCTGTTCGGCCACTCCTACGGCGGGCTGTTTACCCTGCACACCCTGTTCACCCGGCCCCAGGCGTTCCAGACCTACCTTGCGATCAGCCCGTCCATCTGGTGGAACCACCGTCAGATCCTCGACGAACAGCGGGCCTTCGCCCAGCGCCTGGCGGACCGCCCGCAGCCGCTGCGGCTGTTCCTCGGGGTCGGCGCGCTGGAACAACCGTCGCCCCTCGACGCCGGTGGCAACGACCCTCGCCGGCAGCGGCTGGACAGCCGGCGCATGGTGGACAACGTCCGCGAGCTGGCCGCGACCCTGGCGCCCCTGGAGCGCGCCGGCCTGCGCAGCCAGTTGCGCATCTTCCCCGACGAAGGCCACGGCACCACCGCGCTGGTGGCCAGCGGCCGCGCCCTGGGCTTCGCCGCCGGGCAACCCGAATGAACCAGGAGACCCTCATGCTCCCCGAGCGCCACGCGCCTCGCCGGGCGCGACCTGCCGGTGCCGTCCCGGGGGCGTCGTCGTGAAAGGCGCCACCCTCTCCACCCGCTACCGCCTGGCGGTGGCGTCCCGCGGCGTCGCGGCGGTCTTCGCCGGCTACGGCCTGGCCACCGCCAGCGGCATCTGCCTGGCGCTGTTCCTGCCCATGTCCCGCTCGGAGGCGGTGCTCACCGGGGTGATGGTGAGCTTTCTGGTGTACCTCTGCGCCGTGCTCTGGGCGTTCGCCTGCCGCACGGCCCTGCAGGCCTGGCTGGGCATCGGCGTACCGGCCCTGGTGCTGGGCGGGCTCGCCTGGCTGGCGAAGAACGGAGTGCTGTCATGAAAGAAGGTTTCCGCCAATCCATGGCCTGGCTGCACACCTGGAGCGGCCTGCTGCTGGGCTGGCTGCTGTTCGCCATTTTCCTCACCGGCACCGCCAGCTACTTCCGCGAGGAAATCGACCACTGGATGCGCCCCGACCGCCACGCCCTGGATGCCCGGGCGCTGAACCTGGAGAAGGTGGTGGCCAGCCTGGAGCGCCAGGCGCCGGACGCGCCCAGCTGGACCCTGACCCTGCCGGACGAGCGCCGGCCGGTGGTCAAGGCGTTCTGGCCGGGCGGCGAAGGCCGCCGCTTCGGCAGCGCGACCCTGAACCCCGCCACCGGCGACGCCCTGGACGAGGACGCGACCCGGGGCGGCGAGTTCTTCTACGCCTTCCACTTCCAGCTCTGGCACGTGAGCCCGATCACCGGGCGGATCATCGTCGGGCTCGCCACCCTGAGCATGTTCGTCGCGCTGATCACCGGCATCGTCACCCACAAGAAGATCTTCAAGGACTTCTTCACCCTGCGCCCGCGCAAGGGCCAGCGCTCCTGGCTGGACGGCCACAACGTGTCCGCCGTGCTGTCCTTGCCGTTCCATCTGCTCATCACCTTCAGCGGCCTGGTGATGCTGATGCACATCTATATGCCCTGGCCGGGCCTGGCCCAGTACGGCCAGAAGCAGCGCCTGGAGCTGTACAGCGAGTTGTCGCCACGGGTCCAGCCGATCCCCCGCAGCGGCCAGGCAGCGCCGCTGCCCGCCCTGGAGCCACTGCTGGAGCGGGCGCGGGCGCACTGGAACGGCGTCGCGGTGGGCGGCCTGGTGGTGCACAACCCGGGCGACGCCAACGCGCGAATCGAGGTGCTGGGCAGCGACGGGGGCCACGTCAGCCGCATGGCGCCACGCCTGGTGTTCGGCGCCGACGGCCAGGTGCTGGAGGAAGTCCGCTCACCGGCCACGGTGGCGACCCTCTACCACACCCTCTACGGGCTGCACATGGGCCGCTTCGCCGAACCGCTGCTGCGCTGGCTGTACATCGTCTGCGGCCTGTCCGGCTGCTTCATGATCGCCAGCGGCCTGGTGCTCTGGGTGGTCAAGCGCGCCGCCCAGAGTGCCAAGCAGGCCAAGGCGGATGCCGGCCTGCGCCTGGTGCGGGCGCTCAACGTCGGCGCCCTGGCCGGCCTGCCCGTGGCCATGGCCGCCTACCTGTGGGCCAACCGCCTGCTGCCCGCCGGGCTCGGCGAGCGCGCCGCCTGGGAAGTGCACGTGTTCTTCATCACCTGGAGCCTGGCGCTGCTGCACCCCTGGCTGCGCCCCCACAAGCGCGCCTGGGTCGAGCAACTGGGCCTGGGCGCCGCCCTGCTGGGCGGCATCCCGCTGCTGGACCTGGCCTGCGGCCTGCTGAGCCTGCCGGGCGGCTGGCGCTACGCCGACTGGATACTGGGCGGCTTCGACCTGGCCTGCCTGGGCCTGGGCGTTTTGCTGGGCTGGCTGGCCTGGAAGGTGGCGCGGCACCGGCCGCCGGCCAAGCCGGTACGCGGCGAGCGCCCGGCCAAGGTGGCCCCCACCCACCGCGCCAGGGCCGAGGCGGCGCCTGCCGACGGCCTCGCGCCCGCCCGGGAGATCGCCGGATGAGCCTGCTCGCCTTCGGCCTGGCCTACGCCGGGTTCTGCGGCCTGTGCCTGGCCATGAACCGCCACCACGGCGACGTCTTCGGCGCCCCACCCTCGCCGCGCCGGGCCCGCCTGCTGCGCCTGGGGGGCTGGCTAGGGGTGGCAGCCTCCTGGGCGCCCTGCGTTGCCCACCACGGCATCACCGTGGGCAGCGTGCTGTGGGTCGGGCTGCTGGGGGCGGCCAGCCTGTCACTGGTCCTGCTGCTGCCCTACCGGCCACGCCTGAGCGTGGGCCTGGCACTGGGCATGCCCCTGGGCGGCGCGTTGCTGCTGCCCTTCGCCGGCTGACGCCCCTGGCACGACCGCCAGCGGCACAGGCCGCGGCGCCTCGCGCAGGTGCAGGAACGCCAGCAGGGCGTCCTTCTGGGCCATGGCGTCCTGGTAGCCCAGTTCGATCAGCTCGTTGCAGTAGCCCGGCTCGAACAGCAGGTAGCTCAGGGCGCCGGCGCCACTGGCCTTGGTTGCGCCCGGGCCGCGCAGGAACAGGCGCAGCGCCCGCGGCATCTCGTGACGATGGCGCGCGGCGATCACGTCCAGGGGCTGGCTGGGGGACACGATCAACACCTCCACCGGCTTGCTGCCCAGGGCGCGCGAACGCCGCTCCTCGGGCATCGCCAGGTTCATCTGGTTGATCCGCTCGAGGATCTCGATATCGGTCTCCAAATTGTCGACGAAGGTGCTGTTGAGCATGTGCCCACCGATCTGCGCCAGGGTCGGCGGCCGTCCGGTGCGCAGCCGGATCGCCCCGTCGTCGCCGTGCCGGGTATTGCCGCTCACACCCACCACCAGCACCCGGCTCGCGCCCAGGTGCAGCGCCGGGCTGATGGGCGCGGACTGGCGCACGGCGCCGTCGCCGAAGTATTCGCGGTTGAGCCGCTGGGGCGGGAAGATCAGCGGGATCGCCGAGCTGGCCATCAGGTGCGACACCTCCAGGCGGGTCGGGATGCCCACCCGGCGGTGACGGAACCAAGGGTCGATGGTGGCGCGGCCCTGGTAGAAGGTCATCGCCTGGCCGGACTCGTAGCCGAAGGCGGTCACCGCCACCGCCCGCAACTGCCGCAGGCGCACCGCCGCGGCGATGCCGGTGAAGTCCAGCTCCCGCGCCAGCAGGTCCCGCAGCGGGCTGTTGTCCAGCAGCGCCACCGGCTCGTCGCGACGCAGGCCGAACAGCCCCTGGCCGATGAAACGGCTGCTCTGGCGCGCCACCCCGAGCCAGTCGCTGCGGTACACCTGAGCGGTATGGAAGCCCTGCCAGACCCGGGTCAGGCGGCGGATCGCCTCGCCGAAGTGCAGCGCCCCGCAGGCCAGGGCCACCGCGTTGATGGCCCCCGCCGAGGTACCGACGATCACCGGGAACGGGTTGTAGGTGGCATTCGGCAGCAGGTCGGCGATAGCCGCCAGCACCCCCACCTGGTAGGCCGCCCGCGCGCCGCCGCCGGAAAGGATGAGCCCGGTGACGGGCTGGGCGGAGCGGTCGGCATCGGTCATGGGCGGCTTCCAGGCAGGGACTGCGAGCGAGTATAGGAGCCGTCTTCGCTCAGCGCTCCTTGCGGTACAGGCCCGGCTCGCCCGGCGGACGGGTCTTGAAGCGGCGGTGAGCCCACAGGTACTGGGCCGGGCAGTCGCTCACCGACACCTCGACCCAGGCATTGATGCGCCGGCAATCGGCCTCTTCGCTGTCCCCCGGGAAGTCCTCCAGGGGCGGGTGCAGGGTCAGCCGGTAGCCGGAGCCGTCGGCCAGCCGCTGCTGGGTGAAGGGCACGACCCGGGCCCGCCCCAGTCGGGCGAACTTGCTGGTGGCGGTGACGGTGGCGGCCGGGATGCCGAACAGCGGCACGAACAGGCTCTGCTTGGCGCCGTAGTCCTGGTCCGGGGCGTACCAGATGGCCCGCCCGGCCCGCAGCACCTTGAGCATTGCCCGCACGTCCTCGCGCTCGATGGCGGTGGCGTCACGGTTGTGCCGCTCGCGCCCGCGCCGCTGCACGTAGTCGAACACCGGGTTGCGGTGCTCGCGGTACATGCCGTCGATGGTGTGGACCTGGCCCAGCAGCGCGGCGCCGATCTCCAGGGTGGTGAAATGCAGGGCCATGAGGATCACCCCCTGGCCCTCCGCCTGGGCCGTCCGCAGGTGTTCCAGCCCCTCGATGTGGGCCAGCTTCGCCAGCCGGGCCCGGGGCCACCACCAGCTCATGGCCATCTCGAAGAAGGCGATGCCCATGGAGGCGAAGTTGGCCTTCAGCAGGCGCTCCCGCTCGGCCGCGGGCAGCGCCGGGAAGCACAGCTCCAGGTTGCGCGCGGCGATCCGCCGGCGCGAGCCGGCCAGGTGGTAGAGCAGCGCGCCGGCCACTCGCCCGAGCCCCAGCAGCACCCGGTAGGGCAACTGCGTCACCAGCCACAGCAGGCCCAGGCCCAGCCACAGCGGCCAGAAGCGCGGATGAAGGAAAGAGGCGCGAAACCGCGGGCGTTCCATGGGCGAACCCTGGTCGATGAAGGGCCGGCATTCTACCCCGAGGCGGGCACGGAAGGCGCCCCGCCAGCAGTAGCCAGCGTCGGCATTTCCCGTTATAAGTCCTCGCCATTCCATGTTGTGGGCCTACCATGAGCCAAGCCGATCTCCTCGACCAAGACCCCGTGTTCCAGCTCAAGGGCAGCATGCTCGCCATCACCATCATGGAGCTGGTACACGACGACCTGGAGCGCCTGGACCGGCAACTCACCGACAAGGTCGCCCAGGCGCCCGCCTTCTTCCAGAACACGCCGCTGGTACTGGCCCTGGACAAGCTGCCGGAAAGCCAGACGACCCTGGACCTGGCGGCGCTGATGGCGGTCTGTCGCCGCCATGGCCTGCGGACCCTGGCGATCCGCGCCAGCCGCGCCGAGCTGGTGGCCGCCGCCGATGCCCTGGACCTGCCGGTGCTGCCGCCCTCGGGCGCCCGGGAGCGGCCGATCGAGCCGGGCGGCGAACGCAAACGCGAGCCCGAGAAGCCGGCGCAGCCGGACGTCCGCCCCACCCGGGTGATCACCACCCCGGTGCGCGGC
The DNA here is from genome assembly GCF_007109405.1 of Pseudomonas mangiferae. Taxonomy (GTDB): domain Bacteria; phylum Pseudomonadota; class Gammaproteobacteria; order Pseudomonadales; family Pseudomonadaceae; genus Pseudomonas_T; species Pseudomonas_T mangiferae. Next base: position 64,479 of record NZ_VJOY01000012.1, on the reverse strand, counting down.
GGCCAGCAGGTCTATGCCCCGGGCGGCGACCTCTTGGTACTGGCCCCCGTGAGCCCGGGCGCGGAACTTCTCGCCGACGGCAACATCCACGTGTACGCCCCGCTGCGCGGCCGGGCGCTGGCCGGGGTCAAGGGCAACCCGGCGGCCCGCATTTTCTGTCAGCAGCTGGCGGCCGAACTGGTCTCTGTGGCCGGTCAGTACAAGGTCGCCGACGACCTGCGGCGCGACCCTCTGTGGGGCCAGGCGGTGCAGATCAACCTGTCGGGCGATGTGTTGAACATCACCCGCCTTTAACGGATACTGCCGCGGTTTTCAATCGTTCGAACGGGTCCTGGTTCACCTTTTTTCATCCGGGCCCGCGACGCGGCCGCACGTTCTGATTTCTTTTTCATTTTTAGGGTGGATCACCTTGGCCAAGATTCTCGTTGTCACGTCCGGTAAGGGCGGCGTCGGCAAAACCACATCCAGCGCCGCCATCGGCACCGGTCTCGCCCTGCGCGGGCACAAGACCGTCATCGTCGACTTCGACGTCGGCCTGCGCAACCTGGACCTGATCATGGGCTGCGAGCGCCGCGTGGTGTACGACTTCGTCAACGTCATCAACGGCGAAGCGACCCTCACCCAGGCCCTGATCAAGGACAAGCGCCTGGAGAACCTCTACGTGCTGGCCGCCAGCCAGACCCGCGACAAGGACGCCCTGACCCAGGAAGGCGTCGGCAAGGTGATCGACGAGCTGGCCAAGACCTTCGAATACGTAGTCTGCGACTCTCCCGCCGGCATCGAGAAAGGCGCTCACCTGGCCATGTACTTCGCCGACGAAGCCATCGTCGTGACCAACCCGGAAGTCTCCTCGGTCCGCGACTCCGACCGCATGCTGGGCCTGCTGGCCAGCAAGTCGCGACGCGCAGAGCAGGGCCTGGAGCCAATCAAGGAACGCCTGCTGCTGACCCGCTACAACCCGGAGCGGGTGACCAAGGGCGAGATGCTGGGCGTGGAGGACGTCGAGGAAATCCTCGCCATCAACCTGCTGGGGGTGATCCCCGAGTCCCAGGCGGTGCTCAAGGCATCCAACCAGGGCGTACCGGTGATCCTCGACGACCAGAGCGACGCCGGCCAGGCCTACAGCGACGCCGTCGACCGCCTGCTGGGCAAGGAAATGCCCCACCGCTTCCTGGACGTCCAGAAGAAAGGCTTCCTGCAACGGCTGTTCGGAGGTCGAGAATGAACATCTTCGACTTCTTTCGCGAGCGCAAGAAGCAGAGCAGCGCCTCGATCGCCAAGGAACGCCTGCAGATCATCGTCGCCCACGAACGGGGTCAGCGCAGCCAGCCGGACTACCTCCCTGCCCTGCAACAGGAACTGATGGAAGTGATCCGCAAGTACGTCAACATCGATCAGGACCAGGTCCAGGTCGCGCTGGAGAACCAGGGCGACTGTTCGATCCTCGAACTCAACATCACCCTGCCGGAACGCTGATTCCGCGGGTGTCCACGGCGGCGGCTTCGGCCGCCGCCGGCGTTTCCGGGCCCCTCTCCATGCCGCTTTCGCAGATCACAATCGTCCATTGCGACGCCGCCGTGCTGGTCGTCGACAAACCCACCCTGCTGTTGTCGGTCCCCGGCCGCGCCGAGGACAACCGCGACTGCCTGGTGACCCGCCTGCAGGAGAACGGCTACCCGGACGCGCGCATCGTCCACCGCCTGGACTGGGAAACCTCCGGCCTGATCGTGCTGGCCCGGGACGCCGACAGCCACCGGGAACTGTCTCGCCAGTTCCATGACCGAGAGACCGAGAAGGCCTACACCGCCCTCTGCTGGGGCGAGCCCGAGGCCGACAGCGGGCGCATCGAGCTGCCGCTGCGCTACGACCCGCCCACCAAGCCGCGCCACGTGGTGGACCACGTCGACGGCCGCCACGCCCTGACCTTCTGGCGCGTGCTGGAGCGCTGCGGCGCCTACAGCCGCGTCGAGCTGACCCCCATTACCGGCCGCTCGCACCAGTTGCGGGTGCACATGCTGTCCATCGGTCACCCGCTGCTGGGCGATCGCCTGTATGCCGAAGGCGACGCCCTGACCCTGCGGGATCGCCTCTGCCTGCACGCCAGCCAGCTCGGCCTGACCCACCCTCAAAGCGGCGAACGCCTGCGCTTCGAGAGCCCGGCGCCGTTCTGAACGGCCCCCGCCGAGCGCTCCGACGCAGATGCGATAGACTTCGCCGATCACCCTCTGGAGCCCCGTATGCGCGAAGACCTGAACCAGGGCCTGATCGATTTCCTGAAAGCCTCGCCCACTCCGTTCCACGCCACCCTCAGCCTCGCCCAGCGCCTGGAAGCCGCCGGCTACCAGCGCCTCGACGAGCGCGACGCCTGGCGCATCGAACCGGGCGGGCTGTACTACGTGACCCGTAACGATTCCTCGCTGATCGCCATCCGCCAGGGGCGCCGCCCGGCCCTGGACGGCGGCATCCGCCTGGTGGGCGCCCACACCGACAGCCCGTGCCTGCGGGTGAAGCCGAACCCGGAACTGTACAAGCAGGGGTTCTGGCAGTTGGGGGTGGAAGTCTACGGCGGCGCCCTGCTCGCCCCGTGGTTCGACCGCGACCTGTCCCTGGCCGGGCGCGTCACTTACCGTGCGGCGGGCAAGGTGGAAAGCCAGCTGGTCGACTTCCAGGCGCCCCTGGCGGTGATCCCGAACCTGGCGATCCACCTCAACCGCGAAGCCAACCTGGGCTGGGCGATCAACGCCCAGAACGAACTGCCGCCGATCCTCGCGCAACTGGCCAGCGGCGAACGCCGGGATTTCCGCGAGCTGCTGGCAGAGCAACTGGGCCGCGAGCACGGCATCAGCGCCGACGCGGTGCTGGACTACGAACTGAGTTTCTACGACACCCAGGCAGCAGCCGTCATCGGCCTCGAGCAGGATTTCATCGCCGGCGCGCGCCTGGACAACCTGCTGTCCTGCTACGCGGGCCTGCAGGCGCTGCTGGATGCCGACGGCGAGGAGAGCTGCGTGCTGGTCTGCACCGACCACGAGGAAGTGGGGTCCTGCTCGGCCTGCGGCGCCGACGGCCCGTTCCTCGAACAGGTGCTGCGCCGGCTGTTGCCGGAGGGCGATGCCTTCGCCCGCACGGTGCAGCGCTCGCTGCTGATCTCCGCCGACAATGCCCACGGCGTCCATCCCAACTATGCGGAAAAGCACGACGCCAACCACGGGCCCAAGCTCAATGCCGGCCCGGTGATCAAGGTCAACGGCAACCAGCGCTACGCCACCAACAGCGAGACCGCCGGGTTCTTCCGCCATTTGTGCCTGGAGAACGAAGTACCGGTGCAGAGCTTCGTGACCCGCAGCGACATGGGCTGCGGCTCCACCATCGGCCCCATCACCTCCAGCCAGTTGGGGGTGCGCACCGTGGACATCGGCCTGCCCACCTTCGCCATGCACTCCATCCGCGAACTGGCCGGCAGCCATGACCTGGCCCATCTGGTGAAGGTGCTGAGCGCCTTCTACGCCAGCCGCGACCTGCCCTGAGGTGGGAGGCGGCCGGTTTCATGCCGGCCGCCGCCTCCGCGGCTTCGCCTAACGGTTGTGCCTGAGCCGCCGGCGGGTGGCATGCCGTTCCAAGGCCAGGTCGATCAGCCGGCTCACCAGCGCCTGGTAGCTCATGCCCGCGGCCTGCCAGAGCTTGGGGTACATGCTGATGCGGGTGAAACCGGGCAGCGAGTTCAGCTCGTTGATCAGCACCTCGCCACGCTCGGTGAGGAACACGTCGACCCGGGCCAGGCCGGAGCAGCCCAGTACCTGGAACGCCTCCACGGCCAGGGCGCGGATGCGCTCGCTCGTGACGGCGTCGATGTCCGCCGGCACCACCACCCGCGCGGCCTCGTCGTCGATGTACTTGCTGTCGTAGGAATAGAAGCCTTGGCCCACGACGATCTCGCCGCACCCGCTGGCGATGGGCTCGTCGTTGCCCAGCACCGCGCACTCGATCTCGCGGCCCTGTACCGCCGCCTCCACCAGCACCTTCTCGTCGTAGTCCAGCGCCAGGCGCAGCGCCGCATCGTACTCGGCCTCCGTGGCGGCCTTGCTGACCCCCACCGATGAGCCCAGGTTGGCCGGCTTGATGAACAGCGGCGTGCCCAGGCGACGCACCGCCTCGGCAAAAGGCAGCTGCGCCAGATTGCGACGTGTCAGGCTGACGAAAGGCGTGATGGCGAGGCCAGCGTCCCGTAGCAGGCGCTTGGCCACGTCCTTGTCCATGCAGACCGCCGAGCCCAGCACGTCAGACCCTACGAACGGCAGGTCGGCCATGCGCAGCAGGCCCTGCAGGCAGCCGTCCTCACCCAGGGTGCCGTGAACAATGGGGAACACGACGTCTATCCCCAGCGCCCCCAGGCCGCTTGCCTCCTTCAGCGATCCGCCCTGACTCCCGGGAACGAACGCCACGTCGCGACCAGAACGTTCCAGTGCAATGCGTGCGGGATCGTCCGCGGCGATGAGATAGCGGGCGGCCTCGTTGAGGTGCCAGCGCCCGTCCTTGTCGATGCCGATCAGCACCGGCTCGAACCGTGCCGGGTCCAGGGCGTCAACGATATTCTTCGCCGATTGCAGCGACACCTCGTGCTCTACCGAACGCCCACCGAACACCACACCCACTCGAATCCTGCCCATTGAACGGCTCCTGCTCGACGATGCCGCTTATTACCACGGCGGGGCATCGGCGGCACGCGGACCGTTGATGGAAGGCGGCCGACATGGCCGCGCACCCGGCCGGCAAATGCCGGATGCCCGGGGGTAATGCCAGCGGCCTATTCCAGGCTGCCGGGATCGGTGGAGTGGTCGTGGGCACCGCCGCTGCCGGAGGTGCGCGAGGAATGATCCGGCTGGGCCTCGCCATCCGGCTTGGCGCCGGGCTCAGCGGTAGTGCCGGGGTTCACCTTGCGGCCGTCCTCGGTTACAACGTTGTCCTTGGCATCGGTGTGGGTCTTCATGTCCTGCTGGGCGGCGCTGCCGGTGCTGCTGGGCGAGCCCTTGCCGTTTTCCGGCGTGCCGACCGGGGACTGGGCGAACGCCGGCAGACTGAGAACACCGATCAGCAGGGCGGAAACGAGCGTCTGGCGCATGAGTCATCCTCCATTAGGGTACCCAGGCTTGGAGGGCAGCCACCGGAGGGAGTTGCGCCCCCGCGACGAGCCGGCTCTGCGCGCCCGCTGCGCCTCAGAGATCCACGCAGATCTTGCCGACGTGACGGTTACTTTCCTGGTAGCGGAACGCGTCCACCAGGGCGTCCAGGGGGAAGTGGCGATCGATCACCGGCCGCAGGCCGTTGGCGTCGATGGCCCGGACCATGGCCTGCTGCTGGGCGCGGCTGCCCACCAGCACGCTCTGCAGGCGCAGCTGCTTGAACAGCGCGGGGACAAGGTTCAGCTCGCCGGAGATGCCAGTGAGAATGCCGATCAGGGCCAGATGCCCGCCGATCCGGGCAGCGGTCATCGACTGCTCCAAGGTCCCCGGGCCGCCTACCTCCACCACATGATCGACGCCGCGCCCATCGGTCAGCTCGCGCACCCGCTCGCCCCAGGCCGGCGTGCTGCGGTAGTTGATCAGCGCATCGGCACCCAGGCGCTTCAGGCGCTCCAGCTTCTCGTCGCTGGACGAGGTGGCGATGACCGTGGCACCCGCCAGCTTGGCGAACTGCAGGGCGAAGATGGATACGCCGCCGGTGCCCTGGACCAGCACCGTCTCGCCCGGCATGAGACCGCCATCCACCATCAGCGCACGCCACGCGGTGAGGCCGGCGGTGGGCAGCGTCGCCGCCTCGGCGAAGCTCCAGCCACGGGGCGCACGGGTGAACCAGGTGGCAGGCGCGGTCAGTTGCTCGCGGGCGTAGCCATCAAGGCCATCCCCCGGCACCCGGGAGAAGCCTTCCACGTGGGGCTGGCCATCGAGCCAGTCGGGGAAAAAGGTGCTCACCACCGCATCGCCCACGGCGAACTCGCTCACGCCGTCGCCTACCGCCACCACTTCACCCGCGCCATCCGCCAGGGGGATGCGCGTCTCGCTGGGTCCCCAGAGGCCACTGACCACCGCAAAATCATGGTAATTGAGCGAACTGGCGCGCACCCGCACACTGATCTCGCCCGCCGCCGGCGGCGCCGCCTCGCAGGACCCGACCACGACCTTGTCGTAGCCCCCACCGGGCTGCACCTGAATCGCCTTGAATGCCATGGGAATGCTTCCTGGAAAGATCCAGCGATTCTAGCCGCCAACAGCCAGAAGGCGGAGGCGCTACCGGACGATCGCCTCGTCGTTCTCCTCTGGGGGTGCCGCGGGAGGTCTTACCTGTCATCCTCGCTTTTCACGGGAGGCGTGAATGGCTTCAGCTCGTACTGGATACCGTGACGGGCGCAGTCTTCCAGCGTGCCTTCCACGTCGCGGCGCAGGTAGGTAGACATGGCCATCGGATCCTGCCGCTCTACGACATCTTTCTTCAGGTCGATGCTGGGAGACGAGATGAGGCTATTCGCATAGTCGCTATAGTCTTCGGGGACGGTATCCCTTCCCGACCATAGGAAAATCCGACTACCTTCCGTCCAATACACCATCGCTTTCATCTTGTCGCTCGGCCATTTATAGCCCAAGAGACAGAAATGATTGACCTCCGAATTTCTCTTGAGAGCGACTACGAGATACATGAGGTCATACTGGAAATCTTTATACTGCCGTAGCCGCGTTAAATTTTCATACCCCACCTGCCCCTGAAATATAGAACTCTTAAAGCTTTCATTTGCTGATACTGGATTAGTCAACAACAACGTGATAGCGAATATTCGCATTAGCCTTGGATACATGCACAACCCTAATTCACCAGAAACAAGCTCCAAAAACTTATGACCACAGAAAAACAGCTAAAGCTAGACAGTGCATTTTGCAACCTAAAATATATTATCCGGTAGAAATTTTCCAACTGACAAACATCACTGCATGTAACAAATACACAGCCAGACTACCAGTCATCCATATCTTTCGGCGACGGAGGCGTGAAAGGTTTCAACTCATATTCCACGCCATGCTTAGCACAGTCCTCTAACGTACCCTCCACATCGCGACGCAGATAGGTCGACATAGCCATTTGGTCTTCACGATCAACTACGCTGTGCTTCAAATCAATGCTGTCCGACATTATCAGACTACTGGCATAGTCCCCATATTCTTCCGGCACAATTCGGCGTCCCGACCAAATATATAGATAGCTTTCTTCTTTCCAATTAACCGCAGCCCTCACAGCCCCATTGGGCCACCGATACCCGACCAAACAAAAATTATTGGCCTGTGAATTCCTTTTTGCATGGGCGACAAGATACATAAGGTCATATTGAAAATTCTTGAATTGCACATAGTTACTCAGTTCAATACGTACAACCCAACCCTCCAATATAGAGTTCTCAGCATAATCACCTGCAGCTACCGAATCAATAATTAATGCCAAAAACCAAATAATCGAAAATTTATCCTTTAAAGATTTCGAAAAAGCATTCATGACTAATAGACGACAAAACGCTTACCAATCATCATCACTGTTCTCCGGCGGCGGCGTGAATGGTTTAAGCTCGTATTGAGTGCCATGGCGCGAGCAATCATCAAGTGTGCCTTCCACATCACGACGCAAGTATGTAGACATGGCCATTTGATCTTCCCGCTCAACAACATTGTGATTGAGATCTATACTTTTAGTGGTTAGCAGACTGCTTGAATATTTCCCATACTCCTCAGGAGCAATATCTCGGCCAGGCCAAATAAAAAGCAGATTCTCTTCTCGCCAATGCACTACCGCTCTCGTTTTTCCATCTTCCCAACGATATCCAACCAAACAGAAATTGTTAGCCTGATTGTTTTTTTCAGAATAAGCGACCAAATACATTAAATCATATTCGTAATTAACGAAATTAGGATCTTTAGATAAATTTACATGACCTATGGGCCCAGAAAGTATAGAGGGCGAAAATAATTCGCCTGCCATTACCTGCGTAAACAAGGCTAAAAAAACAAAAAAAATCGAGATACACTTCATTTTATTCCGTTCTCCTTTAAAACGTCGTCCCGAAGCGTGTTAAATTGCTGCCCACCTACAATAGGACCTGGGACGTAGGAACCTCCAGCGGGTCCAGCACCCACTGTTCTCCAACCATAATTCCTACCAGGTATTTTCGGGACCCTTCCATTTGCAACATCCAGTATATTTTTTACATGCTGGCGGTAGGCTTCGAATTTCATATGACTACCATCGTTAGCATTACGCAACGTGACGTTAAAGCTTCCAATTTTTTCACTGCTCAGGCGGGGATACGCTCCAAATCCGTCGAACTCATTACCGCCCCCTGCCGTAATAATCGCCAGCATCGACCTTGAGGAAGGGTTACTGAATATCGAAAACTTAGGAAAAGACATTCTATTCTCGAGTACCTGACGCATCAGTTGCATGCTGAGAAAAGTCTCTTCGGCTCCCGGATAACCGGGAGCGCTAGGCTGCACGACCTCAGACAATAGCAATCGCGCCAACAGCCCCTCATCCGTATTTTCCGGAGGTAGCACCAGTGGCTCCAGCACGTTGATCTTCAATTCTAGAGGAGTACGGTCGCCAGAAGTTTTTTCGTAGACGGTGATCCGAGCGCCCTGGCAGGCCATATTGGCCTTGAAACGGATGGCCTGTTCCTGGAAGCGGTCGTCGGCTTTCTGCTGGACCTCCACGCAGGGACTGTCGCTCTTGATCACGTAATGCTTCTTGTCCGGCCCTAGCCCTACCAGCTTGACAACGAAGCTGTTGCCCACCACCAGGGTGATCTGCCCCGGCACCGGTTGTCCTTCCCGGGTGTTGCGTTTGAAAACCAGCATGTTCAGCGCTCGACGGTGAAAAGCCGATCATAAGAGCTCGCGGCTCGCCGAAAAATCCGACATGCCGGCACTGTGGACGCGTCCACAGAAAGGGCCAGCAGGCCTACTCGGGGACTTCTACGCGCACCTGGATCGCGTCGTGGCGCCAGTATTCCAGGTCGCAGTCGATCAGCCGGCCATGCTGGTCACGGTTGCGGCGGACGATGCGCAGGGCGGGGCTGCCGGGGGACACCCGCAGGGCGGCGGCGGCGTCCGGGTGCAGGGCGGTGGGAAGCATGTCGAAGCGCACGCGGCCATAGTGGATGCCGTACTGGCACGCGTACAGCTCGGTGAGGGAACGGGTCAGGTCGTGGTCCAGGATGCCCGGGAAGTAGGCGGGGTTCAGGTAGTGCTCGACGTACAGCACCAGACGCTCGTCGACGCGTCGAGCGCGGCGGATCTGGAACACTGCGGACAGCGCCGGCAACTCCAGCAGCTCGCAGATTTCCACCGGCGCCGGCACCAGGCGGGCGCTCAGCACGTCGGTGGACGGTGCCCTGCCCTGCTCGCTCACCATGGCGTGGAAGTGGCTACGCACCAGGGGGTTGTAGTCCAGGCGTGGCGGCGAAACGAACCAGCCGCGGCGCTCCTCGCGGTAGATCAGGCCCTGTGCTTCCAACTGACCCAGGGCCTCGCGCAGGGTGATACGCGTGGTAGCGAAGAGTTCGCTGAGCTTGCGCTCGGCAGGCAGCTTGCCGCCCAGGGGTAGCAGCCCGTGCTCGATCTGCTGCTGCAGGGCGCGGCAGATGGCGGTCACGGTGCGGGGCGCTTCGTCGCGCATCGAAACACTCCCTTCTGGAATAGACCAGCACTGAAATGGCGCGCCAGGGTCCGGTGGGGCTGCATGCTAGATGCTGCGGATGACGATCGGATGACAGGGCCGTGACACTGCACGGGCTGTGCCAGGCGCAACCCCAGACAAGCCCCGGCGGGTGGTCTACGCTAATCGCCGCGGGACCGATGCCCACGCCGTACGCCCGCTCCTGCCACGAAACCGTCATCAAAGCACCCTAGATTGGCCTGGGTCTTGCTGATCTAGACCAATTCCCCACCTGCTAAGGAGCTTCATATGAAACGCCTGCTGCTGGCTTCACTGTTGGGAAGCGCCGTTCTCCTGGGCAACCAGGCGGTGGCCGCTGACACGGACCTCAAGAACCTGGAACAGGCCGCCCGCGGCGAAGGCGCGGTGAACAGCGTCGGCATGCCGGACAGCTGGGCGAACTGGAAAGGCACCTGGGGCGACCTGGAGAAACTCTACGGCCTCAAGCACATGGATACCGACATGAGCTCGGCCCAGGAAATCGCCAAGTTCGCCGCCGAGAAGGACAACGCCAGCGCCGACATCGGCGACGTGGGCGCCGCCTTCGGCCCCATCGCCGTGCAGCAGGGCGTCACCCAGCCGTACAAGCCCAGCACCTGGGACCAGGTACCGGACTGGGCCAAGGACAAGGACGGCCACTGGCTGCTGGCCTACACCGGCTCCATCGCCTTCATCGTCAACAAGCAGCTGGTGAAGGAGCCGCCGAAGACCTGGGCGGACCTGAAGTCCGGCAAGTACAAGGTGGCCATCGGTGACGTCAGCTCGGCCGCCCAGGCGGTGAACGGCGTGCTGGCCGCGGCCCTGGCCAATGGCGGCGACGAGAAGAACATCCAGCCGGGCCTGGAGCTGTTCGCCGAACTGGCCAAGCAAGGTCGCCTGTCCCTGTCCAACCCCACCATCCAGACCCTGGAGAAGGGCGAGGTGGAAGTGGGCATCGTCTGGGACTTCAACGGCCTGAGCTACCGCGACCAGATCGACCCGACGCGCTTCGACGTGCTGATCCCGGGCGACGGCTCGGTGATCTCCGGCTACTCCACCCTGATCAACAAGTTCGCCAAGCACCCCAACGCCGCCAAGCTGGCCCGCGAGTACATCCTCAGCGACGCCGGCCAGATCAACCTGGCCCGCGGCTATGCCCGGCCGATCCGCGCCGACCACCTGACCCTGCCGGAAGACGTGCAGGCCAAGCTGCTGCCTTCCGAGCAGTACGCCAAAGTCACGCCGATCCGCGACGCCCAGGCCTGGGAAACCACCTCCAAACGCCTGCCGCGCCTGTGGCAGGAGCACGTCATCATCAACATGCAGTGACCGCCGCCGATGAGACATGACGTCATCCTGGTCGTACTGGATGGCCTGAACCTGGAGGTGGCCCGGCACGCGCTGGGCCACCTCCAGGCTTACTGCGCCGCCGGACGTGGCGCCCTCTACGGCCTGCAATGCGAACTGCCGGCGCTGTCCCGGCCTCTCTACGAATGCATCCTCACCGGCGTGCCGCCCCTGGACAGCGGCATCGTCCACAACGGCGTGTCGCGCCTGTCCAGCGAGCAGAGCGTGTTCCACTACGCCCGCGCCGCCGGCCTGGGCACCGCCGCGGCGGCCTACCACTGGGTCAGCGAGCTGTACAACCGCTCGCCCTTCGTCGCCGCCCGCGACCGCCACACCGACGCGCCGGAGCTGCCCATCCAGCACGGCCACTTCTACTACGCCGACCACTACCCGGACTCCCACCTGTTCGCCGATGCGGAGAGCCTGCGCCTGAGGCACCGGCCGAATTTCCTCCTGGTGCACCCGATGAACATCGACGACGCCGGCCACCGCCATGGGCTCGACTCGCCCCAGTACCGCAACAGCGCGCGGCAGGCCGACATTCTCTTGGCGGACTACCTGCGGGGCTGGCTCGAGGCCGGCTACCAGGTGCTGGTCACCGCGGATCACGGGATGAACGCCGATCGCAGCCACAACGGGCTGCTGCCGGAGGAACGGGAGGTACCGCTGTTCGTCATCGGCGACGCCTTCAGCCTCAGCGGCGAGGCCCGCCCGCGCCAGACCGAGCTGTGCGGCACCGTCTGCCAGCTGCTCGGCGTTTCCCACGACAAACCCTACTGCCGGGAGTTGCTGGCATGAAGCATTCACGCAGCAAGTGGCTGGCGCTGCTCTGGCTGCTGCCCTTCGCGGTGGTATTCGGCCTGTTCCAGATCGCCCCCCTGGTGTGGGTGGCGACCCACAGCCTGGAGGCCGTGGACGGCTGGGGCCTGGGCAATTTCCGCGAGGTGTTCGACTCGCCGTTCTACCTGCAGGCCATCAAGCACAGCCTGCAGATCGCCTTCTGGTCGAGCCTGATCGGCATCGTCGTGGCGCTGCTGGGCAGCTATTCCCTGCGCCGGGTGGATTCCCGGCTGCGGGACTTCGTCATGGCGTTCTCCACCATGACCAGCAATTTCGCCGGCGTGCCCCTGGCCTTCGCCTTCATCATCCTGCTGGGGTTCAACGGTGCGCTGACCCTGATCCTCAAGCAGAGCGGCCTGATCGAGGACTTCAACCTCTACTCCAAGGCCGGGCTGATCGTGCTCTACACCTACTTCCAGATTCCCCTGGGGGTGCTGCTGCTCTACCCGGCCTTCGACGCGCTGCGCGAAGACTGGCGCGAGTCCGCCGCGCTGCTGGGGGCGAACCACTGGCAGTTCTGGCGCCACATCGGCCTGCCGGTGCTGACCCCCGCCCTGCTGGGCACCTTCGTCATCCTGCTGGCCAACGCCTTGGGCGCCTACGCCACGGTCTACGCCCTGACCACCGGCAACTTCAACGTGCTGCCGATCCGCATCGCGGCGATGGTGGCCGGCGACATCTTCCTCGATCCCAACATGGCCAGCGCCCTGGCCATGGTGCTGGTGGGGCTGATGCTGGTGATCACCGCCGCGCACCAGTGGCTGCTGAGGAGGAGCTACCATGTCGCGCGCTGACGTCACACCCGCCGGGGTCTACCACCGGGCGGTGGTCTACGGGCTGTTCCTGATCCTGCTGCTGCCCCTGGCCGGCACCCTGCTCTACTCCCTGGCCACCAGTTGGTCCGCCACCATCCTGCCGGAGGGGCTGACCCTGAAGTGGTACCTGGCGCTGTGGAGCGACGAGCGCTTCCTGCGGGCCTTCGGCCAGTCCCTGGTGGTCTGCTTCGGCGCCCTGGCATTGTCGACGGTGCTGATCCTGCCGTTGATGTTCGTGGTGCACTACCACTTCCCGCGCCTGGACGGGCTGATGAACATCCTCATCCTGCTGCCCTTCGCGGTGCCGCCGGTGGTGTCCTCGGTGGGCCTGCTGCAACTGTATGGCTCCGGTCCGCTGGCCATGGTGGGTACGCCGTGGATTCTCATCGGCTGCTACTTCACCGTGGCGCTGCCGTTCATGTACCGGGCGATCGCCAACAACCTGCAGGCGATCAACCTGCGCGACCTGATGGACGCGGCCCACCTGCTGGGCGCCAGCACCTGGCAGGCGGCCTTGCTGGTGGTGCTGCCAAACCTGCGCAAGGGCCTGATGGTGTCGCTGTTCCTGTCGTTCTCGTTCCTCTTCGGCGAGTTCGTCTTCGCCAACCTGCTGGTGGGCAGCCGTTACGAGACCCTGCAGGTGTACCTGAACAACATGCGCAACAGCAGCGGCCACTTCAACAGTGCCCTGGTGATCTCCTACTTCTTCTTCGTACTGGTCTTCACCTGGGCGGCCAATCGCCTGAACAAGGACAAGCCATGAGTTTCCTGAGCATCCAGGGCCTGCACAAACGCTACGGCGCCACCCCCATCTTCAGCGACATCGACTGCGAGATCGCCCAGGGCGAATTCGTCACGCTGCTGGGGCCGTCCGGCTGCGGCAAGTCCACCCTGCTGCGCTGCATCGCCGGGCTGACCGAAGTGAACGGCGGACGCATCCTCCTGGATGGCCAGGACCTGGTTCCGCTGACGCCGCAGAAACGCGGCATCGGCATGGTGTTCCAGAGCTACGCGCTGTTCCCCAACATGACCGTGGAGCAGAACGTGGCCTTCGGCCTGCGCATGCAGAAGGTGGCCCCCGGCGACCGCGACCAGCGGGTGCGCGAAGTCCTGGAACTGGTGGAGCTGGGGGAGCTGGCGGGTCGCTACCCGCACCAGCTATCCGGCGGCCAGTGCCAGCGGGTGGCGCTGGCCCGTTCCCTGGTGACCCGGCCGCGCCTGCTGTTGCTGGACGAGCCGCTGTCCGCCCTTGACGCGCGCATCCGCAAGCACCTGCGCGAGCAGATCCGTCGCATCCAGCTGGAACTGGGCCTGACGACCCTCTTCGTCACCCATGACCAGGAAGAAGCACTGACCCTGTCCGACCGCATCTTCCTCATGGATGCCGGGCGGATCGTCCAGAGCGGCGACGCCGAGACCCTCTACACCACACCGGTGAACGCCTTCGCCGCCGGCTTCATCGGCAACTACAACCTGCTCGACGCGGACAGCGCCAGCCGCCTGCTGGCGCGCCCGGTGAACGGCCGGGTGGCGATCCGCCCGGAATCCATCGGCATCGGCGGCGACGCCGGGATCGAGGCCCAGGTGCGCGGCCACAGCCTGCTGGGCAACGTCATCCGCTACCGGGTCGAGGCCCGCGGCGTGGAGCTGCTGGTGGACGTGCTGAACCGCTCGGCGGACGACCTCTATGGCGACGGCCAGGCCCTGCGATTGGTGATCGACGCCGCCGCCGTGCGCGAGGTGGCCTGATGGCACTGGCGATCTTCGACCTCGACGAAACGCTGATCCACGGCGACTGCGCCAGCCTCTGGAGCCACCACATGGCGCACCTGGGCTGGGTCGACGCGGACAGCTTCGTGCAACGCGACGAAGCGCTCATGGCCCTCTACGGCGAGGGCAAGCTGGCCATGGAAGACTACATGGCCTTCAGCCTGGCGCCCCTGGTGGGGCGTACCGTGGACGAGGTGGCCTTCGTGGTGGAGCCCTTCGTCGAGGACGTCGTCGAACCCCTGTTCTACAGCGACGCCTGCCGTTGCCTGGCACGCCACCGGGCGGCCGGCGACCGCCTGCTGGTGATCTCCGCCTCGGCGCATTTCCTGGTGGCCGCGATCGCCGCGCGCCTGGGTATCGACGAGGTGCTCGCCATCGACCTGGAGGAGCAGCACGGCAGCTACAGCGGTCGCACCCGCGGCGTGCTCACCTACCGGGATGGCAAGGTGACGCGCCTGCACGCCTGGCTGGAGGAACAGGGCGAGACCCTGCGGGGCGCCAGCTTCTATTCGGACTCGCGCAACGACCTACCGCTGTTGCAGCGGGTCGACCACCCCCATGCGGTCAACCCGGACCCTGCCTTGCGCGCCCATGCCCAGGCCGCCGGCTGGCCGATCCTCACCTGGCGCTGAAACGCTCCCGCAGCCGGTACGCGTAGCCTCTTCAATCGCTGGGAGAACGACTGGCGACGCGCGACCTGCACATGACGCTATAGTCGGCACCCCTGCCGGCGCTTGAGGAGCTGCCTTGGACGTTCTGATGGGCCTGCTCGCCGCGCTGTGCTGGGGCGTCACCGATTTTCTCGCTGGCTTCAACACCCGCAACGTGGGGGTGCAGAGGACGGTGTTTTTCGGCCAGGCGCTGGGTTTCCTGATGGTCAGCCTGGTCGTGGTGGCCTTTCCGCACATCGCGCAGGGTGCCCTGGCGGCGCCCTGGGCCGCCTGGGGCAGCGCCCTGCTGGCCGCACTCTTCACCGTTTCCGGTGCCCTTACCCTGTCGCGGGCCTTTTCCGTCGGCCAGGCGGCCATCGTCGCGCCGGTGGTCACCAGCTACGGCGCGGTGACGGCGCTGCTTTCCTGGCTGTCCGGCGAACACCTGGGCACGCTGCAAGGGCTGGGGCTCGGCGCCTGCCTGCTGGGCGTGGCCCTCACCGCCGTCACCTTCGGCCGCCCCCCGCAGAAAAACCATGCGCCGCGACAGGCGCTGGGCTTCGCCATCCTCGCGGCCCTGCTCTACGGGTGCAGCTTCTGGCTGCAAGGCCGCTACGCGCTGCCGGCGATGGGCGTCGTGCCGGTGCTGTGGGTGGGCTATGCCGTGGGGCTGCTGTCGCTGACCGGCGCCTTGCTCAGGCGACCAGGCCAGTTCAGCCGGCCGCCGTTGAAATACGTGGGCTCCCTGCTGGCCGCAAGCCTGATGAACCTCAGCGCGTTCTCCGCCTTCTCGGTAGGCGCCCTGCAGGGCTCGGTCGCCGTGGTGACCGTGCTCAGCACCCTGTCCGGCGGCATCGCGGCGATCCTCGGCGTGCTGCTGTTCAAGGAGCGCCTGAACCCCGTGCAGTGGAGCGGCGTCGGCACGGTGATCCTCGGCGCGCTGATCCTGCACCTGCACTAGCTCCGCAGGACAAGTCGCCGGCGGTCAGGCGGGCAAAGGCAAGCGAGGACGCGGAATTCACCCTCGGTGGATGCGCAGTCCGAACCGACGCTCACCGAGTGCAGGCACGTTTCCTACAGCACCTGACCAGCCCGGCGACCGGGCGCTGCGAGCCTTCGGGCGGTGCCCCCCATGGTGCCGTTAGCGTTCCCGGCACCCGGTCCGACCGTTCAGGTCGCGAGTGCGGCCCGCAACGACTCGTAGGCGGGCGCAGCGGCGATCCCCACCTCCACCGCCAGGGCCATCACCCGTGGCAGGTCGCAGGTGTACACCAGCACGCACTGCAATTCGTCATCCAGAGGCTCGCTGAAATCCACCAGCACGTAGCCGCCCTTCTCCGGGTAGAGGCTGCTCAGCTGAACCTGGATGCTGTTCAGCGCTCGCAGGGCCTCCACCTTGGCCAACTGGCGCGGCTTGATGGTGAAGGTGACGGCATCGCTGAAGGATCCGGTGATCCGCTCGAACAGCTCGTCGTAGCGGTCCGCCTGGAACAGCACGGTGTCCGGCAGGCTGCCCACCACCACCCATTCCCCCAGGGGAATCGGGAAATCGTCGTCGTAGTTGATGTCCGGGTTGGCGGCGAGGAAAGCCTCCGGGTCGGCATAGGCCTGGGCCGCTTCGGCGGCGATGCGGGCGATGTCCGCTTCACTCATGCAGCCGGAGCTGATGAGGGTGATGAGTTCGACGAGGGACTGTTCCACGACGGGCATCCTGGCAGGAAAAGCCGGCAGGATACCGGAAACGCCACGGCCCGCTCGCGCGGGCCGTGGGTGAAGGCAGGCAACGCGGCCGGACCGCGCCCCGGGTAGATCAGACGCTGCGGATCAGGTGGTCGAAGGCGCTCAGGGAGGCCTTGGCGCCTTCGCCCACGGCGATCACGATCTGCTTGTACGGCACCGTGGTCACGTCGCCGGCGGCGAACACCCCGGGCAGCGAGGTCTCGCCCCGGGCATCGACGATGATCTCGCCGCGCGGGGACAGCTCCACCGTGCCCTTGAGCCAGTCGGAGTTGGGCAGCAGGCCGATCTGCACGAAGATGCCTTCCAGTTCCAGGCTGACGAACGCGTCGGAGTTGCGGTCCTTGTACACCAGGCCGCTGACCTTCTGGCCGTCGCCCTTCACTTCGCTGGTCAGCGCGCTGGTGACCACCGTCACGTTGGGCAGGCTGTAGAGCTTCTTCTGCAGCACGGCATCGGCGCGCAGCGTGCTATCGAACTCCAGCAGGGTCACCTGGGCGACGATACCCGCCAGGTCGATGGCCGCCTCGACGCCGGAGTTGCCGCCGCCGATCACCGCCACCCGCTTGCCCTTGAACAGCGGGCCGTCGCAGTGGGGGCAGTAGGCGACCCCGCGGCCGCGGTATTCCTGCTCGCCGGGCACGTTCATCTCGCGCCAGCGGGCGCCGGTGGCGAGGATCACGGTCTTCGCCTTGAGGGTCGCGCCACTGGCGAAGGCCACCTCGTGCAACCCGCCGGCTTCGCTGGCGGGGGTCAGGCTGGCGGCGCGCTGCAGGTTCATCACGTCCACCTCGTAGGCCTTGACGTGCTCTTCCAGCGCCCGGGCCAGTTTCGGCCCCTCGGTTTCCGGCACCGAAATGAAGTTCTCGATGGCCATGGTGTCCAGCACCTGACCGCCGAAGCGCTCGGCGGCGACGCCGGTGCGGATACCCTTGCGGGCGGCATAGATCGCCGCGGCGGCACCAGCCGGGCCACCACCGATGATCAGCACGTCGAACGGCGCCTTGGCATTGAGTTTCTCGGCATCCCGGGCGGAGGCACCGGTGTCCAGCTTGGCGACGATCTCGGCGATGCCCATGCGGCCCTGGCCGAACGGCTCGCCGTTCAGGTAGACGCTCGGTACGGACATGATCTGCCGCTCGCTGACCTCGTCCTGGAACAGCGCGCCGTCGATGGCGACGTGGCGCACGTTGGGGTTCAGCACTGCCATCAGGTTGAGGGCCTGGACCACGTCCGGGCAGTTCTGGCAGGACAGGGAGAAATAGGTTTCGAAGTGGTACTCGCCGTCCAGGTTGCGCACCTGATCCAGCAACTCGGCGCTTTCCTTGGACGGGTGGCCGCCGACTTGCAGCAGCGCGAGCACCAGAGACGTGAATTCGTGGCCCATGGGGATGCCGGCGAACCGCAGGCCGATATCGACGCCGGGGCGGTTCAAGGCGAAGGACGGCGTGCGGGCATCGTCGCCATCGGTCTTCAGGGTGATCTTGTCGGTCAGGCCGACGATATCGTCCAGCAGGCCCTTGAGCTCGGCGGATTTGTCGCTGTCATCGAGGGACGCGACGATCTCGAACGGCTGGGTGACCTTTTCCAGATAGGCCTTCAACTGGGACTTCAGGTTGGCGTCCAACATGCGTGCGATTCCTGTCATGACGGGCAAAGAAACCCCTCGGCGGGTGCGGAGCACCCACCCGTGACGGGCGAGGGGATTCGGGAGACGCAGCGGACGGCCGGGCCGTCCGCTTCGGGGGGTGACGCTTAGATCTTGCCGACCAGATCCAGGGACGGGGCCAGGGTGGCTTCGCCTTCCTTCCACTTGGCCGGGCAGACTTCACCCGGGTGGCTGGCGACGTACTGGGCCGCTTTCACCTTGCGCAGCAGGTCGGACGCGTCGCGGCCGATGCCTTCGGCAGTGATTTCCAAAGCCTGGATGATGCCTTCCGGGTCGACGATGTAGGTACCGCGGTTGGCCAGGCCCTGGTCTTCACGCAGCACTTCGAAGTTGCGGCTGATCTGCAGGGTCGGGTCGCCGATCATGGCGTACTGGATCTTGCCGATGGTCTCGGAGCTGTCGTGCCAGGCCTTGTGGGTGAAGTGGGTGTCGGTGGACACGGAGAAGATCTCCACACCGATCTTCTGGAACTCTTCGTAGTGGTCGGCGACGTCACCCAGTTCGGTCGGGCAGACGAAGGTGAAGTCGGCCGGGTAGAAGAAGAACACGGACCATTTGCCTTTCAGGTCGGCGTCGCTCACTTCGATGAACTTGCCGGCTTTGAACGCTTGCGCTTTGAAGGGCTTGATTTGCGTGTTGATCACGGACATTGCTGACTCCTTGGTTGGGATGTATGCAGTTCGGAAACTGAGGTCAATCTTAGGACGCCACGAGGCAAAAGCCTCATTGCTTATAGCCATGACCATGATTGCTTCACTAAATCATGGCCCGTGGCGCCCGTCCGACGCACGGGTTGGCGCTCAGGCCAGGTCCGGGTCCAGTACCAGGGCGATCTTCCCGGCGATCTGGTTGCTCTCCAGGGCGGCGAACGCATCGGCCGCCTCGTCCTGGCTGAAACGGCGCTGCAGCAACGGATCGAGCCGGCCTTCGGCGAACAGCGGCCAGACCTGCCGGCGCAGGTCCGCCAGCAACTCGGCCTTGAAGCCGTCGTCGCGGTTGCGCAGGGTCGAACCGATCACCTGGACCCGCTTGCCCAGCAGTTGCGCCATGTCCAGGCGCGCCTCGCGGCCGCCCATCAGGCCGATGTTCACCCAGCGGCCGTCTCGCGCCAGCAGGCCCAGGTTGAGTTCCGCGTACTGGCCGCCGACCGGATCGAGGATCACGTCGAACGGACCCAGCTCCCGCAGGCTCTCCAGGTTCTGCTTGCGCAGCACGCCGCCCTGGGCGCCCAGGGCGATGCAGTGCGCCAGGCGCTCCTCGGAGCCGACGCTCACCCAGCACGGGTTGCCGAACGCCTTGCACAGCTGGATCGCCGCCGACCCCACACCGCTGGCGCCGGCGTGCAGCAGCACCTTCTCGCCCGGCTGCAGGCGCGCCAACTGGAACAGGTTGAGCCAGGCGGTGGCGTACACCTCGGGCAATGCCGCCGCCTGGGCGAGGGACAGGCCCTCCGGTACCGGCAGCGCATGGCGGGCGTCCAGCACCACCTCCTGGGCCATGCCGCCCCCCGCCAGCAGGCAGCACACCCGGTCGCCCACGTTCCAGTCGACACCGGGTCCGACTTCGCTGACCACCCCGGCGCATTCCAGCCCCAGGGTATCGCTGGCACCGGGCGGCGGTGGGTAGGAACCGGCCCGCTGCAGCAGGTCGGCACGGTTCAATCCGGCGGCTGCCACACGCACGCGGATCTGCCCCGCGTCGCAGTCCGGAGAGGGTCGTTCTTGCCATTCGACGCGTCCTTCGACGCCTTGCAATGCCTTCACGCTGCCTCCATAGTGAGTTCGAACCAGCCCGGCGGATGCCGGGCTTTCGCATTGTGCCGGTTGAACCCGGCGCCTCCAATGACGGCCTAATATGCGTTATCACCGGTCCCGACGTCGAATCAGCATGAAGCGCTTCCTCCCCTGCACCACCCTCGCCCTGATCCTCGGCCTGAGCGCCCTGCCGCTGCAGGCGAAGGTCTCGCCCCAGAACAGCTGGGACGCGCTGCAACCCGACCGCGAACAGGTGGTGGCCAGTCTCAACGTGGTGGAGTTGCTCAAGCGCCACCACTACAACAAGCCGCCGCTGAACGACGAACGCTCGGTGAAGATCTACGAGGGCTACCTCAAGATGCTCGACCCGGCGCGGATGTACTTCACCGCCGGCGACATCGCCGAGTTCGATCGCTGGCGCACGAAGTTCGACGACTTCCTGAAGAACGGCGACCTGGAACCGGGCTTCTCCATCTACAAGCGCTACCTGGACCGCCTCAAGCAGCGCATGGACTATGCCCTCGCCCAGCTGAACAAGGGCGTCGACAGCATCGACTTCGGCGTCGACGAGGACATGGAACTGGACCGCGAGAAGGCCGCCTGGGCCAAGGACAGTGCCGCCCTGGACGAACTCTGGCGCAAGAAGGTCAAGGACGAGGTGCTGCGCCTGAAGATCGCCGGCAAGGAAACCAAGGCCATCCAGGACCTGCTGGTGAAACGCTACAAGCGGCAGTACGCGCGCCTCGAGCAGACCCGCGCCGAGGACATCTTCCAGACCTACATCAACGCCTTCGCCCAGACCTACGACCCCCACACCAACTACCTCTCCCCGGACAACGCGGAGAACTTCGATATCAACATGAGCCTCTCGCTGGAAGGCATCGGCGCCGTCCTGCAGAGCGATGCCGACCACACCAAGGTGGTGCGTCTGGTACCCGCCGGCCCGGCCGAGAAGAGCAAGCAGATCGCCCCCTCCGACAAGATCGTCGGCGTCGCCCAGGACAACGGCGAGATGGTGGACGTGATCGGCTGGCGCCTCGACGAGGTGGTCAAGCTGATCCGCGGGCCCAAGGGCTCCCGGGTGCGCCTGGAGGTCATCCCGGCCAGCAATGCCCCCAACGACGACTCCAGCAAGATCGTTTCCATCACCCGTGAAGCGGTGAAGCTGGAAGAGCAGGCCGCGAAGAAATCGGTGATCGACATCGACCACGAGGGCCATCGCTACAAGCTGGGCATCATCGAGGTGCCGGCCTTCTACCTGGACTTCAAGGCCTACCGCGCCGGCGATCCCGAGTACAAGAGCACCACTCGCGACGTGAAGCGCCTGCTCAGCGAGCTGCAGAAAGAGGACGTGGACGGCGTGGTCATCGACCTGCGCAACAACGGCGGCGGCTCGCTGCAGGAAGCCACCGAGCTGACCGGCCTGTTCATCGACCAGGGTCCGACGGTGCTGGTGCGCAACAGTGACGGTCGGGTCGACGTGCTGGCCGACGACGAGGGCAAGGCCTACTACAAAGGCCCCATGGCGGTGCTGGTGAATCGCCTGTCCGCCTCCGCCTCGGAAATCTTCGCCGGTGCCATGCAGGACTACCACCGTGCGCTGATCCTCGGCGGGCAGACCTTCGGCAAGGGCACCGTGCAGACCATCCAGCCCCTCAACCACGGCGAACTGAAGTTGACCCTGGCGAAGTTCTACCGGGTCTCCGGGCAGAGCACCCAGCACCAGGGGGTGATCCCCGACATCGAGTACCCGGCCACGGTGGACACCAAGGAAATCGGTGAGAGCGCCCTGCCCGAGGCCATGCCCTGGGACAGCATCCGCCCCG
Source organism: Pseudomonas mangiferae (assembly GCF_007109405.1). GTDB lineage: Bacteria > Pseudomonadota > Gammaproteobacteria > Pseudomonadales > Pseudomonadaceae > Pseudomonas_T > Pseudomonas_T mangiferae. The sequence continues at coordinate 42,345 of NZ_VJOY01000012.1, read as the reverse complement.
CCATCAAGCCGGCGAACGACCCGTTCAAGCCATTCCTCGACCAGCTCAAGAGCCGCCACGACGCCCGCACCCAGAGCAACCCGGACTTCGTCTTCAGCCGCGACCGCCTGGCCCTGGCGCAGAAGCTCATGCACGAGACCGCCGTCAGCCTCAACGAAGCCAAGCGCCGCGCCCAGCAGACCGAAATCGAGAACCAGCAACTGGCCATGGAGAACGCCCGCCGCAAGGCCAAGGGCGAGCCGCTGCTCAAGGAGCTGAAGAAGGAAGACGAGGACGCGCTGCCGGTGGAGGAGGAAAAGACCAAGCCCCAGGATGACGCCTACCTCACCGAGAGCGGGCAGATCCTGCTGGACTACGTGGCGCTGGACACCAAGATGGCCAAGCACTGAGCCGTCATCAGTCTGTCACGCAGCTGTCGTGAAATAGAGGAGGCCGCCTTGTGCGGCCTCTTTCTTTTCCGGCCATCACGAGTTCCGCCATGACCGTCACCGAGCAGTTGAGCGCCCTGGACCAGATCCTCGCTCACGGGGACCTCACCAGCCTGTTCCAACCCATCGTCTGCCTCTCCGAACGCCGCGTGCTCGGCTACGAAGCCCTGACCCGCGGACCTTCCAACAGCCCGCTGCACTCCCCGGTCACCCTGTTCGCCACCGCCCGCCACAGTGGCCGGCTGAGCGAACTGGAGATCGCCTGCCGCCGGCGGATCTGTGCCCGCTTCCAGGAGCTGGGTCTGGACGGACGCCTGTTCATCAACGTCTCGCCGGAATCCCTGCTGGAACCGGCGCACCAGCCGGGGCGCACCCTGCAGGTGCTGCAGGCCTTCGGCATTTCCCCGGACCGGGTGGTGATCGAACTCACCGAGCACGCGCCCACCGAGGACGTGGCGCTGCTGCAGAACGCGCTACACCACTACCGCGCCATGGGCTTTTCCATCGCCCTGGACGATCTGGGGGCCGGCTACTCCAGCCTGCGGCTGTGGTCGGAACTGCGACCGGACTACGTGAAGATCGACCGCCACTTCATCGACGGCATCCACCGCGACGCGGTGAAGCGCGAGTTCGTCGGCTCGATCCTGCAGATCGCCAAGGCTTCACGCGCCCAGGTGATCGCCGAGGGCATCGAGCAGGAGGAAGAGCTGCAGGTGCTGGCGGAAATGGGCGTCGACCTGGTCCAGGGCTACCTGATCGCGCGCCCCGAAGCCAACCCGCCCCGGGACGTGCAGCTGCCCGCCCGGGACAACCCGCGCGCATTCGTCGCCGACGACAGCCGCGACCTGGATGCGCTGCTCAACCCCCAGGACGCCGTGGACCAGAACACTCCCATCGCCGACGTGCTGGATGCTTTCCAGGCCCAGGCGAACCTCAATTCTCTGGCGGTCCTCGACGAGCACGACCAGCCGGTGGGCATCGTCCACCGCCATTCCCTGTCGGAAGCCCTGCTCAAGCCGTTCGCCACCGATCTGTTCGCCCGCAAGCCCATCAGCCGGCTGATGAGCCGCGACTTCCTCGCAGTAGAGCGCCGGCAATCCCTGCAACAGGTCAGCCGGCTGCTCACCAGCCGCGCCCGACAACGCATCGAGGAAGACTTCATCATCGTTCAGGACGGCCGCTACCGCGGCCTGGGACGGGTCATCGACGTGCTCAAGCTGATCACTGAGCTTAAGATCCAGCAGGCCCGCTACGCCAATCCGCTGACCCTGCTGCCGGGCAACGTGCCGATCCAGCAATGCCTCGGGCGCCTGCTGCAGCACGGTCGGGCCGCGGCGATCTGCTACGTGGACATCGACAGTTTCAAGCCCTTCAACGACCTCTACGGCTACGCCAAGGGCGACGAAGTGCTGCTGTGCCTGGCCCAGTGCCTGAGCCAGCGGGTGGACCCGGCGCGGGACTTCGTCGGCCACATCGGTGGCGACGATTTCATGCTGGTGCTGGGCTCGACGGACTGGCGGGCGCGGCTGAACGGGCTACTGGAGGACTTCCAGGGCCAGTGCCGACGCTTCTACTGCCGCGAGCACCTGGACGCCGGTTGCTTCATCGCCCACGACCGGCTCGGGCAGCGCCGGGAATACCCGCTGCTGTCCCTCTCGGTGGGGGTGGTGAACCTGGCTGCGGACGCCGGCGCGCACCTGGATGCCAGTCGCCTCGCGGCACTGGCCTCGGACGCCAAGCGCCACGCCAAGGCGATCCCCGGCTACAGCCTGCACGTGATCGACGCCCCCTGACCTCAGCCGGCTTGTTGCGCCCAGCGGGCCGCGGCCTCGGCATCCGGCGGCAGGTTGCGACCGCCATCGCGATACAGCGCCGCCAGCTTGTGGGGCGCCAGGGGATGGCCGTGGCGGGCGGCGAGTTCCCACCAGCGGGCCGTTTCACCGGCGTCCGCGGCATGCCGGGTGTCCCCGGCCAAGGCCAGCATCCCCAGTTGGTAGGCAGCCTTGCCATCCCCCGCCTCGGCCGCCAGCCGCAGCAGGCGCATGCCCTCTTCCTGGGCACCGAACCCCTGCCCGCGGTACAGCAACAGGTGGCCATAGAAACTCTGGGCCGGCACATGGCCGAGGTTGGCCATGCGCCCGTATTGCCCCTGCATCCAGTTCCAGGCGCGGGGCTGCTTCACCAGCCAGGAAACCCGCAGCATGCGCCGCGCCACGGCATAGCCCAGGCGCGCCCGCAGGTGCCAGAACAACAGTTTCGGGGAACGCGGCAAACCCGCCATCAGGGCACCTCCGGGTAATCGAATTCGAAGACGCGGGCCACCTCGGAGGCATGCCAGGACGCCGCGGCGATCCCGTCCGGTGGCCCGGAGAAGCGGCCGAGCCGCTCGACGCATTCGAAGAAGCCGGTGCGTGGCAGGCGGCTGGCGCTCTGGCTGATCACCAGGGCGCTGCGCAGCGGTCGCTCGGCGCGGGCATCCAAGGCCGCCAGATGCTCCAGCGCGGCGGCCAGCACCTGCATGGCCGGCGGCGGCAATTGCAGCCGCTCGATCAAGGCGCGGTAGGTGACCAGGTGGCGCTGGCGGCGCGCGTCATCCAGTTCGCCGAGCAGCGCCTGCCAGTGCTGCCGGGCGATACGCACGCTCAAGCCTCGGGCTCCCAGCCCGCCAGGCCGAGGACCCGGGCCAGGGCGCGGCGAATGGCATCGTCGGGCTGCCGCTCGCCTCGCTCGATCAGGGCAAGATAGGCCGGGCTGATGCCGACGTCCCGCGCCACCTGCTCGGGCGTCATGCCGCGGGCTTCGCGCAGGGCGGCCAGGTGTTCGAAAGGAGCCCGGGTGGTGTCCCGGTCCTGGAACGGCAGGCGGCCGGCCTCTCGCAGCAGGGCCTGGTACTCGGCCCAGGGCAGGACAGCATATTCGGCTTCGCCGTCCCGAGTGATCACTTGCACGCTCATACCACGCTCCACGGAATGCAGTGCCGGTCGCGGCACTTCCCTGAAAGCGCCCATCTTAAACTCCGTTTCCCGCCGAATGCAGCCCGTGGCGTTCAGGAAACCGGCGGCTCTACCCGCTCCGCCCTGGGCAGGCGATCCAGTTCTTCACGCAAGGTGGGCGATTGGGCATCGCGCCAGCGGCGGAAACGCTCCAGTTCGCCGTGCCAGGTACGCATCACCCACGCCAGCACCGCCAGGTCGTCCACTAGGCCGACCCCGGGCAACCAGTCGGGGATCGCATCCACGGGCGTGAGGAAGTACAGCAGAGCCCCCACCACCGACAGCAAGGCCTGGCGCTCGATCCGGCGGTAGTCGCCGCGCCACCAGGCCACGCAGAGCGCCTGCAGCAGGTGCAGGTCCTCCTTCACCCCGGCGAGCCGGCCGCCGCTACGGCCCCGCTTGCGCGCCACCGCCAGCAGCAACGCCGGCAGACGGCCGCGAGCGAGGAAGCGCTCGGCGAGGCCTAGGTAGCGGGAAAACTGACGCGGCATTTTCATGACAACTCCTGGAGATCGAAGGGCCTGCTGCCGATCCGGCTCGGGCCGGTCGCGGCAAACCCGCATGGCAGCGGGCTCGCCGGCGGTTATCCACGAAGCCTGTGGATAAACATGTGCATAGTCGTGGGATGAGACACGCAAACGCCCGGGTGGTGCGGGTTCCCTACAGATCGGGCGTTTTTTGCCCAGCCAATAAAAACCAATTAAAACAGCAAGTTAGGTTATCGGGCCATTGACAGCGGCAAAATGCCTGCAGGTACGGCCGGGCGTCGAGCGCAATGTGCATAAGCACGACGGGGAAGCCGTCCGCCTTTGCGTTCAGACCGGCCGGTCGCCACGGTGTTCGCCGGATGACCGGCACAAACGAAAACGCCCCGTCGGGACGGGGCGTTTCGGTGAGCGACGCGGATCAGCCTTTGGCGTCGGCGTCCGGCTTCTCTTCCGGAGAAGCCTGCTCGGGGCTCGGCTCGGCGGACGGGTCCTTGATGCCGATCAGTTCCAGGTCGAACACCAGGACCGAGTTGGCGGGGATCGCCGGGCTGGGGCTCTGGGCGCCGTAGGCCAGGTCGCTGGGGATGTAGAACTTGTACTTCTCGCCAACGTGCATCAGTTGCAGGCCTTCGACCCAGCCCGGGATCACGCCGTTGACCGGCAGATCAATGGGGCTGCCGCGCTGGATGGAGCTGTCGAAGACGCTGCCGTCGATCAGCTTGCCTTCGTAGTGGACAGTGACCACATCGCTGGGCTTGGGCTGGGCGCCGTCGGCCTTCTTCACTACTTCATACTGCAGGCCGGACGAGGTGGTCACCACGCCTTCGCGCTTGCCGTTCTCTTCGAGGAATTTCTTGCCGGCCTTGGCCGACTCCTCATTCATCGCGGTCATGCGTTCTTCGGCACGCTTCTGCAGGAAGGCGAACGCTTCGACCAGCTCTTCGTCCTTCAGCTTCTGATCTTTCTTGCCGATGGCGTCTTCGATGCCCTGGGCAACGGCTTTGGAATCCAGGTCGTCCATGCCTTCCTGCGACAGGCTCTTGCCCATGTTCAGGCCGATCCCGTAGGAGGCCTTCTGCGCGGGCGTCTTCAGTTCCACGCTGGTCTGCGAGTCGCACCCTGCGAGAACCAGGCCCACCAGGGCCATCGCCGCCGCCAACCGATGTTGTTTCATGCTGTTTCCTTGTCATACGCCTTGCGGCGGTTTCGGTGAAGCCGCGAGCTTAGCAGGGAGGTGCCGCCTCGGCTATGGGGCATACGAACCGATAAGACTCGATAAGTTTCTCGGTCACTTGGATGCGTTTTGTAGCCGATCCCCCGGTAAACAAGTACCGGTGGAAGTGTAAATAGTCTGTCAATGAAACACCCGGGCATGGATATGTCCGGGTCGCCCTGAAAGTTGCTCTTCCATCAATAAGGCCCGCCCTTTAGTGCGGGAAAGGTTCATCGCCGAGCAATCGAGAATGTTTCCTTATTGCCGATGTTCTTCTATCATGGCCGCCTCGGGATATTCTTCCCGTTTCCCTCCTTCTTTCCATGCCGCCACGCCCTCGCGGGCGCGTCAGAGGGCAGGAGCCTGCCTATCGGGCCGTTGCTTTTCATTCGTCAAGGACACCGCATTGAGCTCTAACCCCATTTCAGAGGCGGAAATGCGTGAAGCCCTGGGCCTCACGCCTGCGATCGCCGTCGCTCCGAAACAGAAACCCCGCTCCCGCGCCACCTATACCCTGGTCGAGCTCAGCGTCCGCAAGAAGACGGGCGGCGCCCCCTTCCGCTTCCAGCACCGTTCCAGTTCCATCAGCAAGCTCACCGCTCAATTGGAAGCCGAGAAAGCCGCCCGCAAGAAAGGACTGGACGTGTGGGTCGTGCTGGATATCCAGCAGATATCCGAATAATCGCTGCATCGTATGTCATACCGGGAAGGCCGCAGGGACGGCGGACCGGATTCCGCCATTTGGCCACCCCGTATTCTTCTTCGCCTCATCGCGATAGTGCTTCTCGCCCCGACGCATTAAAACGGCAGTCGATCTATTACCCTGCCTGCACGCACTTCCGCGAATACTGTCGACCCCTTCACATCCCGCATTTAATACGCAGCCACATCGCGAATACTTCAGCGCGTTAATCCGGCACATGCGGTAACCATTGCGAAGTTTGTCCGATGCGTCAGCATCCGACCGTGCGCATGTCCGATCTGAACTTCGGCACCGGCCTTCTTTTCTACCGTCCGAGCACACACTCAGGAGGTAGACCCGCATGAACACCCCAATGCCTGATGGACCCCGGAACGCCGAGAGCCCTGTGGACGACGCCACGCCGGCGCTGCAGGCGGCCACGGACACAGACGAGCCCAAGCCGGAACTCAAGGAGCCCGCCTCCACCATCCCGAAGCCGGTGGCCTGATTGCCAAGGTCATGGCACAGCAAAGGAACGGCGCCTTCGGGCGCCGTTCCTTCGTGACGACGGCAACCCTTGCTACGCCCGACGGCGAGCGAAACGCCGCACGCTGGGGCTTTCGCAACGGTCCAGGGGCAAGGCGCTGGGCAGCGCCTCGAGGCGCACACGCTGATTGCCGTTGAGCTGCAGCTGCAGGCTCAGATCGCCCCGGTGCTTGAAGGTGAGTTCGTATTCGAGTTGGGCGGGACGGATACCGCTGGGAACGGTGATCATGGAAGCCTCCTCTCGTGTCGCAGTGGTGGCGTGGCAGTGGGATTGGCGGGCTGGCTGAGGCCCAGCAAAGGCAGCACGGGATATGCCAGAGCGGACGGGCGGAAAATTGCTTCTCTTTCCAACTCGTTAGCGGAAGCGTTGCATCGGAACGATCGTGCAATTCGCCGAAAGCTGGCGAACTGATACGAGCAGAATGCCGACTCCGGGCCTGCGTCATCCGCCGGACGGACGCGCTGAACTTCCCAGCAGGACCGGCGTTCCATTTTCCTGTGCCCACGACGCGGTTTCTTCCATGACCCGACGGCCCACCTTTCTCGCGCTGTTGCTCGCCTTGCTGATGCTGGGTGAACCGCTGCTGGCCGCCTGTCACGGGCTGGGAGCCTGCGCCGAGGAGCCGAGCTGGTCGGCCTCGGGTCCGTCGCTGGACCCTGTGCCCTGCGGCCATTCGCTTTGTGGCAAGCCGCTGTGCTGTGCGTTGCCGATTCCCGCCCTCGCACCACTCCTCCCAGGCCCCTTCGCGGCGGTCAGGGCCGAGGCGTCACCACCGTCCCGTTATGCCTCCTTCTTTCCCGACCCGCTGGATCGTCCGCCCTGGGCCGCGTCGGCGTGACCGAACGACCCCTGTACTGACGATTCGATACAGCCCATACGGGAGATACGAACATGCTCAACGATACTGCCTACCAAACCTGCATCCAGGCCTGCCTCGACTGCGCCATGACCTGCGAAGCCTGCGCCAGTGCCTGCCTGCAGGAACAGGACGTGAAGATGATGGCCCGCTGCATCACCCTGGACCGCGAGTGCGCGGACCTGTGCCTGCTGGCCGCCCGGCTGATGGCCCGCGAGGCCGAGAATGCCCAGGCGTTCTGCCGGCTCTGTGCGGACATCTGTCGCGCCTGCGGCGAGGAGTGCGGCAAGCACGAGGCCGAGCATTGCCAGGCCTGCTCCAGGGCATGCCTGGCGTGTGCGGAGGAATGCGCGCGCATGGCCGCCTGATGGCGATCCGTCCGCTGCCGGCCGGTCCGGCGGCGGACACCCTGGCCCTGCCAGTCCGACCGGGGCCGGCAGGGCAGTTCGCAACCGGAGGGGTCTCTTGAGCAGTCGATCCGCAGTCCCGCTTCTATTTCGTTCGCGCCTCACCCGCAGGCGCACCGACTACCGTCGGGTACCCCGACCATGAACGGGGAACCCGCGCCGCGCCGTTTCCTGCTGGGCTGGGCCGGTGCCTTCGCCCTGGTGTTCGTCGCCCTGGGCATCGCACCCTTCAACCGGGGCGACTGGCTCCTGGAAAACCTCCTGGTGGTGGCGTTGGGGTTCGCCCTCGCCTACGGCCATCGCCGCCTCGCCCTGCCGCGCTCGGCGGTGGTCCTGTTGTTCGCCTACCTCTGCCTCCATGAGCTGGGCGCCCACTTCACCTATTCCCGGGTGCCCTACGACGCCGGGTGGCAAGCCCTCGGCGGCGACTCCCTGAAGGCGTCCTTTGGCTGGCGACGCAACCATTTCGACCGGCTGGTGCATTTTGCCTATGGCCTGCTGCTGGCCCATCCGCTGCGCTGCATCTTGCTCAGGCTGACACCGCTGCGGGGGTTCTGGAGCTATTTCTTCGTGCTCGACTTCATCCTTGCCTCGTCGGCGATCTATGAGCTGATCGAATGGGTCGGCGGCGAGTTCTTCGGCGGTGACGAGTCGGCCGCCTTCGTCGGTGCCCAGGACGATGCCTGGGACGCCCAGAAGGACATGGCCCTGGCTGCCCTCGGCGGCCTGCTGGCGCTGTTGGCGATCGCCTGGCGCCAGCGCCGTGCGGTGACCGCCCCCGGGCGCGATTGTGCGCCCTCCCTCGCCGGCGAGCCGCGTGCTTGAGCCGGCGCGGCCAGCGAAGCGGCGAACCCAGCCGCGCCATGCCGGTCACTTGAACCATCATCGCCATCTCCAGGAGCGCCGTCATGCCGGGAACCCTTCTGTCCCTGGGCAGCATCAATGCCGACTTCCAGGTGCGCGTGGAGGCGGCGCCCGGCAGCCAGGAAACGCTGCTCGCCCATGACTTCCGCCGCCTGCCCGGCGGCAAGGCGGCCAATACTGCCTACCTGGGCGCACGGTTCGGCCACCGCAGCCTGCTGCTGGGACGGGTCGGCGACGACGAGCTGGCGGAGCAGGCCCTGGCACCGCTGCGGCAGGCGGGGGTGGACGTGTCCGGGGTGAGCCAGGCGGCCGGGGCAGCCACCGCGGTGTCCATGATCATGGTGCCGCCGGACGCGAAGAAAGTCATCGTCCTGGCCAACAACGCCAACGACCAGTGGGACGAGGCGGCATGCGCCCGCGCCCTGGCCCGCCTCGACGACCTGCAGGGCCCCGCCTGCCTGGTGCTGGACTACGAGGTGCCGGCCTGGGTGGTCCGCCGTGCCCTGGACAGGGCCGCCCGCATCGGCATCGCCGTGGTGCTCGACCCGTCGTTCCCCGAGCGCCTGGAGCACGACCTGTTGCCTCGAATGGGCGCCCTCACCCCCAACGTCGAGGAGGCCGCCGCCCTGCTGGGAGAGCGCCTGGACAGCCTGGAGCGCATCGCCCAGGGCGCGCGGCGCCTGGGCGATGCCGGGGTGGACATCGTCTGCATCAAGCTGGCGGACGGGGGCTGCGTGGTGGTCGAGGAAGGCCGTGCCACCCTGATCCCGCCCCGCGAGGTGGAGCCGGTGGACACCACCGGGGCGGGCGATGCCTTCACCGGCACGTTCGCCATCGCCCGCCTGGAAGGCCGCGCGCCCTTGGAAGCCGCCGCCTGGGGCGTGGCAGCTTCCAGCCTGGCGGTCACCGCCTACGGCTCCCAGGGCGCCTACGCCGGACGCGACCAGGTCGAACCCCTGGCCCGCGAGCGGCTGCACCAGGCGCGGAGGCTGGCATGAGCGCAGGCGACGACCGCGACCCCCTGCGCTTCGCGCATTACGACCCCCTGGACGAGCGGCGCCGGGAGGCGCTGTTCAGCCTGGGCAACGGCGTGCTGTCCTGGCGCGCCAGCCCGCCCGAGACCGCCAGAGCGCTCGGGCCGCAGCGGCCCGACGACCACTATGCCGGCTTCTACCGGGCCGGCTGGTACGACGAGGCGCCGCGCCCCGCCGCCCCGCGCCAGCCGGGTGGCGAGGTCACCGCCCTCGGCGCGCTGGTGAACCTGCCGGACCCGTTCGGCCTGACCCTGCGCCTCGGCGACGGTGCCTGGTTCGATCTCGACGGCGTGGAACGGCTCGACTATCGGCAGTGCCTGGAGCCGCGCCTGGGGTTGCTGTGGCGCCGGCTGCGCTTCCGCCTCGACGGCCACGAACTGACCCTGCACGAAGAGCGCTTCGTCAGCATGGCCGAAGCGGACCTGGCGGTGCTGCGCTGGACCCTGGAGGCGTCGACGCCGCTGCCGGCGGTGACCCTGCGCGCCACCCTGGACGGTGCGGTGGAAAATGCCTTGGTGGACCGGGACCGGGCCTACGAGGGGCGCCGCCTCCAGGTCCACCACCTGGAGGGGATCGGCAGCGACGCGTTGATCGCCGCCGGTCTGCATGCGCCCGAGCGCCGCCTGGCCCTGGCCAGCCGCACCCGGGTGCCCGGTCATTCGCCCCGCTGGGAAACCCGTCGCGACGGCCAGCGTCTCGTGCAGGAAGCCTGCATCCCGTGGCCGTCCGAAGGCCGCCTGGTGCTGGAAAAGCGCGTCGTCGTGCAGGTGGACGACGACCTCCCGGAGGCGCCCGAGGCGGCCTGTGCCCAAGTCCGCGGCCGCCTGCCCGACGCTCCCTACGAGGCGCTGCGCGCCGACCACCAGCAAGCCTGGGCACGCCTGTGGGCCGACAGCCCGCTGCAGACCCCGGACCCTACCCTGCAGCGGCTGCTGGAGCTGGCGGCGTTCCACGTGCTGCAGGCGGTCTCGCCCCTGAGCATCGGCCGCGACCAGGGGCTGCCGCCCAAGGGCTGGCAGGAGGGTTACTCCGGGCAGATCTTCTGGGACGAGCTGTTCGCCTTCCCCTACCTCAGCACCCGTTTCCCCGAGCTTGCCCGCAACCTGCTCCGCTACCGCCATCGGCGCCTGGACAAGGCCCGGGAGCGGGCACGCCGCTGCGGCCTGCGCGGTGCCCTCTACCCGTGGCGCAGCGCCCGGCACGGCGACGAGGAAACCCCGCCCTACCAGTACAACCCGCTGTCCTGCCGCTGGATGCGGGACAACACCTACCTGCAGCGGCACATCGGCGCGGCCATCGTCTACGACGTGTGGCAGCTGTACCTGGCGACTGGCGACGAGGACCTGCTGGCCGGGGACGGCGGCGACCTGGTCCTGGAGATCGCCCGCTTCTGGGCCAGCCTGGCCCATTACGACGAGGGCCTGGAACGCTATGTCATCCACGGCGTGGTGGGTCCCGACGAGTACCACAGCGCCTACCCCGACGCCACCGAGCCGGGTCTGCGCAACAACGCCTACACCAACCTCATGGCCGCCTGGACCCTGCAGCGCGCCCTGGACCTGCTGGCCCGCCTGCCCGCGGAGCGGGCCAGCGCCCTGCGTCAGCGTCTGGCCGTAGCGCCGGAGGAGCTGGACGCGTGGGCGCGCATCGGCCGGCGTCTGTACCTGCCGTTCCGCGAGGACGGCGTGCTCGACCAGTTCGACGGTTTCCAGACCCTGGCACCGCCGCCCTGCTCCGACCTGAGCGCCGATCACCCGCGCCTGGACTGGTTCCTGGAGACCCGCCACGACACCTGCAACCGCTACCAGGCCACCAAGCAGCCGGACGTGCTGATGTTCCGCTACCTGTTCGGCGCCGACGAGCTGCGGGCGCTGTTCCAGCACCTCGGCTACCCGCTGGAGGAAGAAGCCGGCCGGCGCACCGTGGCCTACCACCTGGCCCGGGTCACCCATGAGTCCAGCCTGTCGAAGATGATCTGCGCCGGCGCCCTGGTGGACGCCGAGCCGGAGATCGCCTGGACCTGCTTCTGCCAGTGCCTGCGCACCGACGTGGACGCCCCGGCGGACAGCGGTGCCCTGGAGGGCGTGCACCTGGGCTCCCTGGCGGGTTCTCTGGACGTGCTGCAGCGCCATTACCTGGGGATCAGCCCGGGGCTCGACGGCCTGCGGGTGTTCCCGGCGCCGCCAGCCGCGTTGCCCGACATCGCCCTGGCCCTGCGCTACCGCGGCCAGCGGGTGGAGGTGGACCTGCGCGACAGGCGCGTTCAGGTGCGCCTGGACCCCGCGGCCACGGCGCCGCTCACCCTGGTGCACGCCGCCGGGCGTACCTGCCTGCTGCCGGGGGAGGCCTGGAGCGTTCAGCCCTGAGCGGTCGAAGGCCACGGCGACCACCCGGGAGTTTTTCAGAATGTTGCGGGACCTTCTGGCGAAGGCGCCCGGTCTAGGACTGGTAGACGCCAGGCAACGTCGCCCATTTCACGGCTTCCAGGAGGAGGGTTTCAGATGGCCACGACAGTCGGAGATTTTCTCGTCGAGCGCTTGTACCAGTGGGGGGTCCGCCGCATCTACGGCTACCCGGGGGACGGCATCAACGGTGTGTTCGGTGCGCTGAACCGGGCCAACGGCAAGATTCGCTTCATCCAGGCGCGCCACGAGGAAATGGCCGCGTTCATGGCCGCCGCCGACGCCAAGTTCACCGGCGGCCTGGGGGTCTGCATCGCCACCTCCGGCCCCGGCGCCTCCCACCTGATCACCGGTCTCTACGACGCCCGCATGGACCACATGCCGGTGCTGGCCATCGCCGGCCAGCAGGCCACCACCGCCCTGGGCGGGCACTACCAGCAGGAGCTGGACCTGCTGTCCATGTTCAAGGACGTGGCCGGCGCCTTCGTCCAGCAGGCCAGCGCGCCTTCACAGGTGCGCCACCTGGTGGACCGGGCCATCCGCACCGCGGTGGGCGAGCGCCGGGTGACCGCCATCATCCTGCCCAACGACATCCAGGAAATGCCTTATTCCGAGCCGCCCCGGGCCCACGGCACCGTGCATTCCGGGGTCGGCTACAGCAAGCCGAAGGTGGTGCCCTACGAGGCGGACCTGCAGCGGGCCGCCGAGGTGCTCAACGCTGGCGAGAAGGTGGCCATCCTGGTGGGCGCCGGGGCCCTGCAGGCCACCGACGAGGTGATCCAGGTGGCCGAGAAGCTCGGCGCCGGGGTGGCCAAGGCGCTGCTGGGCAAGGCGGCCCTGCCGGACGACCTGCCCTGGGTCACCGGCTCCATCGGCCTGCTGGGCACCGAGCCCAGCTACAAGATGATGGAGGACTGCGACACCCTGCTGATGATCGGCTCGGGCTTCCCCTATTCCGAATTCCTCCCCGAGGAAGGCAAGGCCCGCGGCGTGCAGATCGACCTGCAGCCGGACATGCTCAGCCTGCGCTACCCCATGGAGGTGAACCTGGCCGGGGACGCCGCGGAAACCCTGCGCGCGCTGCTGCCGCTGCTGCAGGAGAAGACCGAGCGCGGCTGGCGCGAACGCATCGAGAAATGGCGTGCCGACTGGGACGAGACCCTGGAGAAGCGTGCCCTGGTGGAAGCCAACCCGATCAACCCGCAGCGGGTCGTCTTCGAACTGTCGCCGCGCCTGCCGGAGCAGGCCATCGTCACCAGCGACTCCGGCTCCTGCGCCAACTGGTTCGCCCGCGACCTGAAGATGCGCCGCGGCATGATGGCTTCGCTGTCCGGCGGGCTGGCCTCCATGGGCGCCGCGGTGCCGTACGCCATCGCCGCCAAGTTCGCCCATCCCGAACGGCCGGTGATCGCCCTGGTGGGGGATGGCGCCATGCAGATGAACAACATGGCCGAGCTGATCACCGTGGCCAAATACTGGCAGACCTGGGACAACCCCCGCTGGATCTGCGCGGTGTTCAACAACGAGGACCTCAACCAGGTCACCTGGGAGCAGCGGGTGATGGAGGGCGACCCGAAGTTCGAGGCGTCCCAGGACATCCCCAATGTGCCCTACCACCGCTTCGCCGAGTCCATCGGCCTCAAGGGCATCTACGTCGACCGTGAGGACGCCGTGGCCCAGGCCTGGGAGGAGGCGCTGGCCTCGGATCGGCCGGTGCTGCTGGAATTCAAGACCGACCCGAGCGTGCCGCCGCTGCCGCCCCATATCAAGCTGGAACAGGCGAAGAAGTTCGCCACCACCTTGCTGCGCGGCGACCCCGACGAAGGCAGCGTGATCGTGCAGACCGCCAAGCAGGTGCTCAGCTCGGTGCTGCCGGGCCATCACAAGGATAAATGACGTGGGCCGCAGGGACGCGCCGGTCACGGCGTTTCGGGCTTCCGCCTACCGGGTGCCCACCGATGCGCCGGAGGCGGACGGCACCTTCGCCTGGGATGCCACCACCCTGGTGGTGGTGGAGATCGAGGCCGGCGGCCAGACCGGCCTTGGCTACACCTACGGCGCAGCGGCCATGGCGCCGCTGATCCTGGATACCCTGCAGCCGCGGGTGCTGGGCGCCGACCCGCTGGCGCCGGAGCGGATCACCCGCAGCCTGTGGCGCGAGGTACGCAACCTGGGCCGTTCCGGCCTGGCCGCCTGCGCCATTTCCGCGGTGGACTGCGCCCTGTGGGACCTCAAGGCGAAGCTGCTGGACTTGCCCCTGGCCACCTTGCTGGGCCGGCTGCGGGACCGCGTGCCGGTCTATGGCAGCGGCGGCTTCACCTCTTATGACGACGATCGCCTGGCGGAGCAGTTGGGCAGCTGGGTACAGGACGACGGTTGCCGCTGGGTGAAGATGAAAGTCGGCGCCGACCCAGGCCGCGACGTGCAGCGGGTGCGGGCGGCGCGGGCCGCCATCGGTCCGGAGGCGGGGTTATTCGTCGACGCCAATGGCGCCCACGACGTGGCCAGCGCCCTCGCCTTCGCCCGCGGCATCGCCGATCTCGGTATCAGTTGGTTCGAGGAGCCGGTCAGTTCCGACGACCCCCAGGGGCTGCGCCGGGTACGGGATGCCCTGGCCGCCGCCGGCCTGCCCATGGCAGTGGCCGCGGGCGAATACGCCTACACCGCCGACGACTTCCGCCATCTGCTGGGCGCAGTGGACGTGCTGCAGGCGGACATCACCCGCTGCGGTGGCGTGAGCGGTTTCCTCCAGGCCGCGGCCCTTTGCGATGCCTTCCACCTGGACCTGTCGGCCCACTGCGCACCAGCGCTTCACCTGCCGGTGTGCTGCGCCGCTCCGCGGCTGCGGCACCTGGAATGGTTCCACGATCACGTGCGCCTGGAAGCCCTGCTGTTCGACGGCGCGCCTACGGTGAACGACGGGCTCATCGCCCCGGCGCTGGACCGCCCCGGAAACGGCCTCGTCTTCAAGCGAGCCGACGCCGCCCGCTACGCGCTCTGAGGAGTCTCCATGGCGACCCCGCATACTCTTCGCCTCGTCACCCTCGGCGCCACCGCCCTCATGGGCGCGGTCGCCTGGACCTGGCAGGCCCGCGAGACCCGCGCACCCCGGCGGCGCCTGCGCCCGGATACCGACGTCCTGGTGGAGGCGGCGCGCACCCTGAACCGCAGTGCCGGCCTGCTGGCCCTCGCGGTGGCCGCGGACAGCGCCCTGGAGCATGCCCGGGGCGATTTCCACAACCGCGCCATGTACACGCCCCTGGCCACCTCCCTGCTGTCCCTGCTGGCCAGCGGCCATGGCCACCGGGACGACGCCGCCGCAGCCCACCGCCTGCGGGACGGCTGCTACCTGGCGGCCGGCCTCACTGGCCTGGTGGGCAGCGGCTTCCATCTCTACAACGTCAGCAAACGGCCCGGCGGCTTCGGCTGGACCCACCTGTTCTACGCCGCGCCCCTGGGGGCACCGGCGGCCCTGGTGCTGTCCGGGCTGCTGGGCTACTACGGCGAGCGGGTGCGCGACGCCGCCGGTGACAGGGTGCCCCGGGTGTTCGGCCTGCCCGCCGGCCAGGCGGTGGCGCTGATGTGCGCCGCCGGCCTGCTGGGCACCACCGCAGAGGCCGGCCTGCTGCATTTCCGCGGGGCCTTCCAGAACCCGGCGATGTACTTGCCGGTGACCGCCCCGCCGGTTTCCGCGGCGCTGCTGGCCGGTACCGCCCTGGCCGGCCCGCACCGCCCCGGCCTGCGCGCCCTGTCACGCCTGTGGCTGCGCTTCACCACCCTGCTGGGCCTGGCCGGCAGCGCCTTCCATGCTTATGGCATCACCCGCAGCCATGGCGGCTGGAGCAACTGGCGGCAGAACCTGCACGCCGGCCCGCCGCTGCCGGCACCGCCCAGCTTCACCGGGCTGGCCCTGGCCGGCCTCGCGGCCCACGCCCTGCTGGACGAGGAGCGCCATCTCACCCCGTTCCACGCGCGGCTGTGGCGGCGGCGTCCGGCCTGGAGGTTGCCATGAGCCTGCCCCGCTACCCGGGTTACGACGTCCTGCACAAGCGCAATGGCCCGTCGTGGAACGAGCCGACCCGCCGCGCCGTGGACGCGCGCCTGGCGCTGCCGCGGGAACCGCGGTTCTTCGACGCCCGCCAGTGGGCGCTGCTGAACGCTCTCTGTGCGCGCATCCTGCCGCAGCCGGCCGACCGCCCACCGGTGCCCCTGGCGGCCATGGTGGATGCCAAGGTGTTCGAGCGGCAGGGCGACGGCTACCGCGACACCCGCCTGCCGCACCTGCAGGACGCCTGGACCCGCGGCCTGGCCGCCCTCGACGCCGAGGCCGAGGCGCGCCACCAGCAGCCCTTCGTGGCGTTGTCGGCCGGCCAGCAGGACGCGCTGCTGACCGCCATGCAGCAGGGCATGCTGCACCACCCCGCCTGGGGCGGCATGCCGCCGGCGCTGTTCTTCAGCGAGCGGATGGTGCACGACATCACCGGCGCCTACTACCAGCACCCCACCGCCTGGAACGAGATCGGCTTCGGCGGTCCCGCCGGACCCCGCGGCTACGTACGCCTGGACAGTGACCGCCGCGATCCCTGGGAAGCCGCCGAGGCGCGCCCCGGGCGCGAGGACGAGGCCCGGGAGGCCAACCGCCGTGTGCGCTGATCGGTTCATGGACGCCCTGGAGACACCGCGCGGCCGCCACGGGCGGGCGCCCGACGTGCTGCGTCCCGGCGCCTGGCTGCCGATGCGCGAGTACCCGCAGAACGAGCCGGTGGACTTCGTCATCGTCGGCACCGGTGCCGGCGGCGCGCCCCTGGCCTGCAAGCTGGCCCGGGCCGGGTTCTCGGTGGTGGCCTTCGATGCCGGCGCCTGGTGGCGGCCCCTGGAGGACTTCGCCTCCGACGAGGCACACCAGGCCAAGCTCTACTGGCTGGACGAGCGCCTCTGCGACGGCGACAACCCGCTCAAACTGGGCAGCAACAACAGCGGCAAGGCGGTGGGCGGCAGCACCGTGCACTTCTCCATGGTGTCCCTGCGCTTCCGCCCGGAGTGGTTCAAGTCCCGCTCCCTGCTGGGCTACGGGGTCGACTGGCCGCTGGACTGGCGGGAAATGTGGCGCTACTACCGCGAAATGGAGCAGGCCCTGAAGATCAGTGGCCCGGTGACCTACCCCTGGGGGCCGAAGCGCCCGCGCTACCCGTACCGCCAACACGAAGTGAACGGCGCTGGCCTGGCCCTGGCCCGTGCCTGCGACGCCCTGGGGGTGGACTGGTCGCCCACGCCCCTGGCGACCCTCTCGGCGCCCCGGGGCGACGCGCCGCCCTGCGTCTACCGGGGCTTCTGCGTCTCCGGCTGCTCCACCAACGCCAAGCAGAGCGCCCTCACCACCTGGATTCCCTGGGCGGTACGCGCCGGGGCGGAAATCCGCGACCTGGCCATGGTGGGCCGCGTCGAGACCGGCGGCGACGGCCTGGCCAGCGGGGTCCACTATTTCCGCGAAGGCCGCTGGCAGTTCCAGCGCGCCCGCCACGTGGTGGTGGCGGGCTACGCCATCGAGACGCCCCGGCTGCTGCTCAACTCCGCCAGCGCGCGTCACCCCGACGGCCTGGCGAACCGCTCCGGGCTGCTAGGGCGCAACCTGATGGTGCAGACCAACAACGCCGTCTGGGGGCACCTGGAGGAAGAGGTGCGCTGGTACAAGGGGCCGCCGTCCCTGGCCCTGTGCGAGCACTGGAACTACGAGGACCGGGGCAAGGATTTCTTCGGCGGCTACTGCTTCATGAGCCAGGGGCCGCTGCCCGCCGCCTGGGTCGCCACCCAGACCGGCAACCATGGGCTGTGGGGCCAGGCCCTGGTGGATGAGATGCGCCACTACAACCACCAGGTGGGCCTGAAGATCGTCGGCGAAACCCTGCCCCAGGAACGCAACCGGGTGACCCTGGCCGACGAGCACGATCAGTACGGCCTGCCCGTCGCCCGGGTCACCTGGTCCATGGGCGACAACGACCGGCGCCTGGTGGCCCACGCCCTGGACTTCATGGGTCGCGGCCTGGACGCCATCGGCGCCCGGGACATCTGGTCGGAGGCGGAGAACACCTGCCACCTGGGAGGTACCGCACGCATGGGCTTCGACGCCGACAGCAGCGTGGTGGACGCCGACTGCCGCAGCTGGGACGTGCGCAACCTGTGGGTCTGCGACGGCTCGGTATTCCCCACCGTCGGCGGGGTCAACCCGTCCCTGACCATCCAGGCCATCGCCTGCCGCACCGCCGACCGCATCGTCGCCCTGGCCGCCCGCGGCGACCTCTAAGTTCTGTACGAAAAGTCATCGAGCGAAGGTCAGGCAAGGCAAAAACAGGCGAAGAAGCGGAGTTTACGTGCTGTAAATGAGCATTCTGAGCCTGTTTTTAACGCAGCATCACCGAGCGCAGGCACTTTTCGTACAGAACTTAGGCACGCCCTCGCCCGTGGCCGGGTACCGCCACGGGGTTGATGCCGTCAGGGCCGGCCGGCGGCGCCCGCGTCCACCACGCCGGGAATGTCCCGGGTCTCGCGGCCGAAGCGATCCTTCAGGGCATCCACGCCGGACTGCGGGTGGGCCAGGGTTTGCAGCGGCGCTCGCTCACGGCGGATGGCCGAGATGGCGCGGTCGGTGCGGGCCTCGCGCACCTCCAGCAGGCCGGGGTCCACCTCGCCATCGCGGTTGATGGACCACGCCAGCATCGGCTCGCCCAGGGGCAGGCTGTCGCCGGGCTGGCCGTCGCTGCCGGTGTGCCAGACGTGCCAGGTCTTGCCGTAGCTGTTCATCTTGGCGCGCATCAGCTGCGCCTCCGCCGCCCGGGGAATCCCCGGGGCCACCAGCTGGCCGGTGAGGATCTCGCCGTTGTGGGGGTGCCAGAAGGCCTTCTCCGCCTCCGGCAGGCCCTGAAAGACCGTTTCGGAAATGATGTACTCGATGCCGTTCAGGTTGGCCTTCTCGGTGTTGCCGTCGAACAGCACGCACTGGGCGAAGTCCTCGTTGACCTGGTGGCAGTAGTGGTGGGCCTCCATCTGCCGGGTGGGCTGGTCCTTCATGGGGTGGAAGCCCACCAGGTAGATATCGAACCCCTTCACCGGGGCGTGGGCCTGCAGCGCGGCGGCTCCGGTTTCCAGCAAGCCGGTGCGGGTGGACTTCTCCTGGCCCGGCGGCGCGGTGGGAGACGGGGCGTCGTCGGCCCGGGCCAGGGTGGCGAGGGAAAGCCCGCAGGCGAGGCAGGTGGCGAGGGTGCGGTTCATGAGGTCCTCCGTGATCATGATGGGTGAAGCCGCCGGGGGCGGCTCCAGCGTTGGCACCCGCGCGTAGGGATAAGTTCGGTGCAGGTGGCGACCGGTCGCCCACGTCGCCCTGCCATAGACCCTTTCGAACAATCCGACGCACGGTAACGGCTCCGTTTCAAGCGGGCGGCCCGGGAAACAGCAGGGCGCGAAGGCGGCGGCGGACGCCCGCTGGCAAAGCACCTGCCCGCGCGGTACCGGGCGCAGGCCCAGCAGCGGCGCGGCGTTCCGCCCACCGCGGGGACTGCGCCGGCTTTGCCCGGGCGGGCGGCGCGCCGCAATGAAACGGCCGCCTGGCCCGCCGCGCGTGGCCTATTCTGCGAGGACGGTCACAAGGGCTGACCGCTGCGGAAAAGGCGCCGTCCGCTCCAGCAAATTCCCGCCCCGGACGCAGCCCTTAGGATGCCGCCCATCCTCACTGCCGCCGTGCCGCACCGATGACCAGCCCGACCCCGAGCCCCGACGCTTCCCTCACCCTGGCCGAGTCCGGCATCGTCAAGGACTCACCGCTGACCCAGGCGGGCACCCTCGGCGATCTGTACCTGCTGATCCGGGTCATCGAGGCCGGGGGCTTTTCGGCCGCGGCGCGGCGCACCGGCATCGCCCGCTCCCTGCTCAGCCGGCGGATCATCGAGCTGGAGCGGCGGTTCGGCGTGCGATTGCTGGAGCGCAGCACCCGCAGCTTCGCCATGACCGCCGTGGGCGAGCAGGTCTACCGCCATGCACTGGCCATGCTGGACGCCGCCCAGGCCGCCGAACGCGTTGCCCTGGAAGCCCTGGGGGAAGCCATGGGGCCGCTGCGCCTGGGGGTCCCCGCGCTGCTTCACGAGCTGATGCCGAGCCTGCTGCGAGACTTCGTCGCCAGCCACCCCAAGGTACGGCTGTCGCTGCTGGCCCAGGGCGAATCCACCGGCCTGACCCAGGACCTGGACCTGGCGCTGCAACTGGACGAGCCGCCGCGGGCGGGCTCCCGGGTGGTGGCCCATGCCCTGGCCCGCCTGCGCTTCGTCACCGTGGCCAGCCCGTCGCTGCTGCGCCAGCTGGGATCCCTGCGCCACCCCGACGAGCTGGAGGATCGCCATTGCCTGGGCTTCGGCACGCCCCAGGCGCTGCGTCCCTGGCCGCTGCGCCAGGCCCGCCCACGGCCGCTGCGCGACAGCGCCCTGAGCAGCGACAGCCTGCCGATGCTGCTGACCGCCGTGCGCGCCGGCCAGGGGGTGGCTCACCTGCCGCTGTTCGCCTGCGCCGAGGACATCCGCAGCGGCCACCTGGCCATCCTGTTCGAGGCCCACGAGGCGGAGCCGGTGACCCTGTACGCCCTGAGCCCGCCGCGACCGGGCATCACCCAGGCCATGCGCAGCCTGGTGCAGACCCTGCGCGAGCGCCTGGACAGCGGCGAGATTCCCGGCGTGCTGCAGGCCGCGGACCCGGTGCGCCCGGCCGCGTCCCGACGCCCCCTGGCCACCGAACGGACCCCCTGATTTCCCGCGGCGGGGCGATGGACGCCCCGCTGCCGCACCACGCACCCTGGACCATCATGGAGGACGCCATGGACAGCACCCCGACCGCCGCTCGCAGAGCCGGCTTCACTTTCATCCGCCTCACACCTCCCTTCGGCCGGCTCTGCGACCTTCAGGACCTGGTGCGGGCCAGCACCGGCTTCGCCCGGTTCTTCTTCGCCCTGCGCCAGCCCTTCCCGGTCTCCGCACCCTCGGTGTACGCCTACGACGACTACCCGGACAGCCTGCGCCGCCACTACGACGAGCAGCGCGCCTGGCTGCGGGACCCGGTGCTCGACCCGGACGGGTCGGACGACACCGTGCATTGGCAGCGGGGCCCGCTGTGGGCTGGCCTGCCAGCCGCGGCGGGCGCGGACGCCGTCTCGGCGGGCATCGCCTTCCGCTTTCCCTTGAGCGGCGGCCGTCACGCGATCCTGGCCCTGAGCGACGCCCCGGCCCCGGCGTCTGCCGAGCAGTTGGAGGCCCTGCGCCCGGCGGCCTACCACATCTGCCGGCGAGCACTGGATGCCGCCGCCCTGGAGCGCAAGCTGGACCGCACCCTGGAAGCGACCGAGGCCCTCACCCGCCGCGAGCTGCACGTGCTGCGCCTCAGCGCGGACGGCTTCACCGCCGAGGAGATCGCCAACCAGATCTTCGTCGCCCGCAGCACGGTGAACTTCCACATCAAGCGCATCACCCAGAAACTCCACGCGCGCAACAAGACCCAGGCCATCGCCAAGGCGGCCCTGATGAGCTTGCTCTGAAGGCCCGCGACGGGACCACGGGGCGTAGGGGCCGGTGAACGACCGGCCCTTCGGCCGTTCGGGGCGGGCGAGTCCGTGGGGCGGCGCGTTGCCCGTGCAGTCGCAGGAAATGAAGGGCGACCAGGCAAGCCGAGCTCACGGCCGGCTTGCGAAAGACCGCCGGTGATATCACGGCATGGCACCTGGGCGCCGCCAGCGGAGCACGGTATCTGTCCACCCGTGCAGCCATCGACGGATAGTGCGTTCGGGGCCGCCCGTGGCGTCGCCGGGGGGGCCTTCGGATTCTCGATCCCCTGAGCGCCGGCATCGCGCTGCGGCGTCGCGCCGACGAGCCCTTCCCTTGCGCCGCTCCCTCGACCCCTGCCTGGCGGCGGCGTCCGACGAAGGCCGCTAGCGCAAGCCGATGCGCCGACGCATGTCCGCGGTGATGGTCTGGCGGACCGCGGCATAACCGGCCCAGGGATCGGCCTCCAGGTCGGCCAGGCGCGCGTGCAGGGTGTGCACCGTCCAGGCGTTGCCGCCCTTGAGCCCGGCCACTTCCTCCCGGGCCACCGGCACCGACACCGGCAGGCCTTCGCGAGTGCGGGCGGCGAAGGCGCAGATGGTGGTGGCGCCCTGGCTGTTGCGCAGGTAGTCGATGAAGATCCGCCCGACCCGGTTCTTCGGCCCGGAGACCGCGGTGAAACGCTCCGGCAACAGGCGCGCCATGTGCCGGACGATCGCCTGGCTGAACGCCTTGACCTCGGCCCAGCCGTCCTGGGGCGCCAGGGGCACCACCACGTGGATGCCCTTGCCGCCGCTGGTCTTGAGGAAGGACACCAGGCCCAGTTCGTCCAGCACCGTCAGCACCAGTTGCACTGCCTCCACCATGCTCTTCCAGGGCAGCGCCGGGTCCGGGTCCAGGTCGAGGATGAAGCGGTCCGGCCGCTCCAGGTCGGCGGCGGTGGCGTTCCAGGTATGCAGTTCCACGGTGCTCATCTGCACCGCACCGATCAGCGCCTGCAGGCTGTTGATCAGCATCACCGGCTGGCCCGAGTATTCCTTGCCCAGGGTCTCGATCCCGGGGATCGCCAGGCGCGCGGCGTTCTTCTGGAAGAACAGCTCGCCGGCGATGCCCTCGGGGGCGCGCACCAGGGCCACCGGCCGGTCCTTCAGGTGGGGCAGCAGCCAGTCGGCGACGCTGGCGTAGTACTCCGCGAGCTGCAGCTTGGTGGTGCCCTCGGTGGCGTCGATGACGCGGTCGGGGTGGCTGATGCGGATGCGGCCGGCCGGCGCCTTGCGGGCCGGGGTGGCCGGGCGGTCCACCGCCGCGGCGGGTTTCGGCGTTTCCTCGGTGATGGCCTCGGCCAGCTTGTCCTCCCGCAAGCCCTGGAACACCGAGTGGCGGATCACCCCTTCCCGGGTCATCTCGGCGTAGGCCACCTCGGCGAGCAGTTCCGGCTTCAGCCAGTGCACGCCCCGGGCCTCGGCGCCGGTGAGCGGGTTGACCACCGCCGGCCCGGGGATCTCCAGGGGCAGCAGCCGCGCGTGCAGGCTGCGCAGAGTGGCCTCGTTGAACCCGGTGCCCACCTTACCGGCGTAGCGCAATACGCCGCTGTCCTTGTCGTGCAGCCCCAGCAGCAGCGCACCGAAGGCACTGCGGGCGCCCTTGGGCTCGGTGTAGCCGACCACCACGAACTCATGGCGATGGGTGCACTTGAGCTTGATCCAGTCGTCGCTGCGGCGGGACACATAGGGGCTGCCCAGGCGCTTGCCGATCAGCCCTTCCAGGTGCATCTGGCAGGCGCTGTCCAGCATGCTCTCGGCGCTCTCGGCGAAGTCCTCGGACAGCCGCAGCACCGCGTCGTCGCGCGGCGCCAGCACCGTCGCCAGGGCGGCGCGGCGATGCTCCAGGGCGACCCGGCGCAGGTCCACGCCGTTGAGGTACGGCAGGTCGAACAGGTAGTAAACGATGCGGTTGCTGCGACCCGCCTCGAAGGCGTTCTGCAGGGCCTGGAAATCCGGCAGGCCCTGCTCGTCCAGCACGATCACCTCGCCGTCCAGCCACGCGGAGTCCAGGCCCAGGGCCTCCAGCGCCTTGGCCTGGTGGGGCATCTTCGGGGTCCAGTCGTGGCCGTTGCGGGTGAACAGGCGCACCGTGCCCGCCTCGATGCGGGCGAGGATGCGGTAGCCGTCGAACTTGATCTCGTAGCGCCAGTCGCCCGCCGGGGCGCTTTCCACCAGGGTCGCCAGTTCCGGCTTGAGGCTGTCCGGCAGGGCCGCGCGGCGCGCGCCGGGCAGGTCGGCGGGGTCTGCGGTGGCCGTCTCCACGGCGGCCGTTTCCGCGGTGGCCGCTTCCACGGTGGCCGCTTCCACGGGGGTCGTTTTCCCGGCGGACGGGTCACGAGCGGATGGCCTGGCCTTGCGCCGCGCGGCGCCGCGCGCCCGGGGTACCAGGGTGCGTTCGCTGAGCACGCTGTCCGGCTGCTGGCGGACGATGTCGTAGCCCGCCTCGGGCCGTGCCGCCTCGTCGTCGTGCTTGATCAGGAACCACTGCACCTGGCGACCTTCCAGGTGGGTACGTACCAGGCTCCACTGGCCGGCCAGCTTCTCCCCCTTCAGCGCGAAGGTCAGGCGCCCCTTGGCATAGGCCTGCGCCGGGTCGCCCTTGGGCTGCCACAGGCCGCGGTCCCAGACGATGACGTCGCCGGCGCCATAGTGGCCTTCGGGGATGTGGCCCTCGAAGGTGGCGTAGTCCAGCGGGTGGTCCTCCACCTGCACCGCCAGGCGCCTGACCGTCGGGTCCAGGCTCGGCCCCTTGGGGATCGCCCAGCTCTTCAGGGTGCCGTCCAGCTCCAGGCGGAAATCGTAATGCAGCCGGCTGGCATCGTGCTTCTGGATGCAGTACTGCAGCGCGTGGGGCTCCCCGCCTCTGTCGCGGGCGCCGCCGGGCGGCTCCGGCGTGGCGTCGAAGTCACGTTTGCGGTTGTACTCGTCGAGGGACTGGCTCATGGCGGCGATCCGCGGCGGCTCTGGTAGTCAGAGCACGACGGGCGCGACGGGGTTCAGCGCCGCCGGACTGCCGGGTCATCGCATCAGCGCCATGGCCGGACCGCCGGGTCGGGACGCCCGGTTAGGGACGCCCGGTCAGGGACACCCGCTCGGATGACGTTCGGTTTGGGGGCCTGGTCAGGGACCTGTCCGGATTCTCCGCGTCGGAATCTGTGATGGCCCAGCCGTCAGGGCCCGTACGCCCCCAGCGACCGGCGCGGACGCTCCACCGGCACCAGTTCGCCGATCTTCTCCAGCCGCGCCCGCACGATGTTGCGGCTGATGCCCAGCAGGCGCCCGGTCTGCAGCTGGTTGCCGTGGCAGAAGCGGTAGGCGCTGCGGAACAAGGTCTCCTCGATGTGCTCGTAGAGGTTCGGCAGGTTTTCCTCGAACAGCTGGGTGAAGGCCGCGTCGAGGCTGGTGGCCAACGCCGCGGAAGGCCCTTCCTCCTGGCGATGGGCCAGGGGCAGGGTCACCAGGTGCAGGTCGGTCGGCTGGACCAGGCGGTTGCGGCACACCAGCAGCGCATGGTGGATGGCGTTCTCCAGCTCGCGGATGTTCCCCGGCCAGCTATGGGCCAGCAGCTTGCGCTCCGCCTCGGGGCTCAGGGTGGCGCGGGCGTAGCCGAGCCGGCGGCTGTGCTCTTCGAGGAAGAACAGCGCCAGGGGCAGGATGTCGCCGGGCCGCTCGCGCAGCGCTGGCAGGTGGATGGCGGCCACGTGCAGGCGGTAGAACAGGTCCTCGCGGAAATGCCCGGCCACCACCGCGTCGGCCAGGTTGACGTTGGTGGCCGCCACCAGCCGCACGTCGATGGGAATCGCGCTGCGCGAGCCGAGCCGCACCACCTCCCGCTCTTGCAGCACCCGCAGCAGCTTGACCTGCATGTTCAGCGGCAGGTCGCCGATTTCGTCGAGGAACAGCGTGCCGCCGTTGGCCGCCTCGAACCAGCCGGCCTTGGTGGTGGTGGCGCCGGTGAAGGCGCCTTTCTCGTGGCCGAACAGCTCGCTTTCCACCAGGGTTTCCGGAAAGGCGCCGCAGTTGACCGCGACGAACGGCCCCTGGCCGCGGCGGCTGAGGCGGTGCAGGTGCCGCGCCACCAGTTCCTTGCCGGTGCCGGTCTCGCCGACGATCAGTGCGTTGGCCTCGCTGGGGGCCAGGCGTTCGATGCGTTCCAGCAGCTCCCGGGAGCGGGCGTCCTCGAAGACCAGCACGGTGGCCCGCACCGACTTGGTCAATTCACGAGCATGGGGATGGGTGAGCAGGGACACGGCACGATCCTGGGTGGGAAGCACGAGCCGCCATGCTGCACCAATGGCGTTAGAACGGAAAATGGCCTTTTATTCTTTTCTTATTCCGAACGACTAAAAAGCCCGCAACGGCAGGGGGCGACCCGGGAAATGGGGGCGCCCGAGAACGCCACGAACGCCGCGACTTCCCTCCGGGTAAATCAGCCCCGTGCGCCCGACTGCGTCTCCCACCCCACGAAGACTCCGCTCAGAAGCGCTGCCGTTTCGGCAGCCAGACCCGGATCAGCGAATAGAGCCGCTCGATGTCGATGGGCTTGGCCATGTAGTCGTTGGCGCCGGCCGCCATGCACTGCTCGTGATCCTCCTTCATCGCCTTGGCAGTCACCGCGATGATGGGCAGGTTCTGCCAGCGGGGCTCCAGGCGGATGCGGCGCATCGCCTCGTAGCCGTCCATCACCGGCATCATGATGTCCATCAGCACCAGGTCGATGCCCTCCACCTCGCCGAGGCGTTCCAGGGCCTCCTCGCCGTTGCGCGCGGTCTCCACCTTGAGCCCCTTGAGGTCCAGGGCGCCGGTCAGGGCGTAGACGTTGCGCACGTCGTCGTCCACCACCAGGATGCAGCGCTTCTCCAGTATCCGGTCCTGGCTGCTGCGGGCCTGCTGCAGCATCTGCTGGCGGTCGTTGGGCAGTTCCGCCTCCACCTGGTGGAGGAACAGCGTCACCTCGTCCAGCAGGTGCTCCGGCGAGCGCGCGCCCTTGATGATCAGCGAACGGGAATGCTCCAGCAGTTCCTGTTCCTCGTCCCGGCTGAGGCGCCGGCTGGCGTAGACGATCACCGGTGGGAAGGAGCAGTCCTCGTCGCGGGTCATCTGCTGGAACAGCTCCGCCAGGCGCATGTCGGGCAGGTCGACGTCGACGATCATGCAGTCGAAGGGGTCGCCGTGGAGCAGCGCCAGGGCCTCCTCGCCCCGCTCCGCGGTGCTGATGCGGATGTCGCCGTCGCCGATCAGCTGGCTGAAGGTCTCCCGCTGCTGGGCGTTGCCCTCCACCAGCAGCACCTGCTTGACCTTCTGGGTGATCTTGGCTTCCAGGCGGCTGAACACGTCCTGCAACTGCTCGCGGGTGACCGGCTTGCTGGCGTAGCCGATGGCGCCCAGGTGCAGGGCCGGTTCGCTGTAGTCCAGGGCCGAGAACACGTGCACCGGGATGTGCCGAGTGCGCGGGTTTTCCTTGAGGCGCTGCAGCACCGAGAGCCCGGAATCGTCCGGCAGGCGGGTGTCCAGGAGGATCGCGTCGGGCGCCTGCTCCTCGGCCAGGGCGATGCCCTCGCTGGCGCTGTCGGCGATGAGGCAGCGGTAGTCCAGCTCGTGGGCCAGCTCGTAGAGGCTGCGGGCGAAGGGCGGCTCGGCCTCGATCACCAGGATCGAGCGGCCGTCGCTTTCCGCCCGGTCGCGGTCGTCGGCGAGGGCCGCATCGGAGCGGGGCACCGCCGAGAGGATCTCGCCGCTGGCATCCGCCGCGGGGGTGGCCGGCGCCTCGGCGATGGGCGTCGCGACCTCCGCCACCGGTGGCGGCTCGGCCGACGGCGGCGGCGTGTCGTCCGCCTCGTCGTCGCAGCGCTCCGGCAGCCACAGGCTGAAGCGGCTGCCCTTGCCCAGTTCGCTCTCCACCTCGACGCGACCGTGGAGCAGTTGCGCCAGGTCCCGGGAGATGGACAGCCCCAGGCCGGTGCCGCCATAGCGGCGCTTGTTGCTGCCGTCCACCTGGCGGAACGGCTCGAAGATGAAGGCGCACTGCTCGGCGCTGATGCCGATGCCGCTGTCGCGCACGTCGAAGCGCACGCCGCCCTCGTCGCAGTGCACCTCCAGGTCCACCTCGCCCTTCTCGGTGAACTTGATGGCATTGGAGAGCAGGTTGCGCAGGATCTGCTCGACCCGGTGGCGGTCGGTATGGATGGTGCGCGGCACCTTGGGATGGAGGATCACGCTGAAGCTCAGCTGCTTCTCCTGGGCCAGGGGCTGGAAGGCGTTGTGCAGGCCCTGCACCAGCTCCGGCACCCCGCATTCGTCCAGGCACACCTGCAGGTGCCCGGCCTCCACCTTGGAGATGTCGAGGATGTCGTTGATCAGCCGCAGCAGGTCGGTCCCGGAGGAATGGATCATGCGCAGGTAGCGCAGCTGCTCCTCGTCCAGGTTGCCCTTGCGGTTCTCCGTGAGCACCTTGGCCAGGATCAGCGCGCTGTTCAGCGGGGTGCGCAGCTCATGGGACATGTTGGCGAGGAATTCCGACTTGTAGCGGCTGGCCCGCTGCAACTCCTCCGAGTGGGCCTCCACCTGCTGGCGGGCCTGGCTGAGGAAGCGGTTCTGCTCGTCCAGGGCGTCGCGCTGCTGCACCAGCCGCTGGGCCTGCTCGTTCAGGCGCAGGTTGGTCTGCTCCAGCTCGGTCTGCTGCACTTCCAGGCTGGCCTGGGACTGCAGGATCACCTGAGCCTGGCTCTCCAGTTCCTCGTTGGCGGTGCGCAGTTCTTCCTGCTGCACCTGCAGCTCTTCGTTCAGCTGTTGGGTCTCGGTCAACACCTCGTGGAGCCGCTCGCGGTAGCGGGCCGCCTCGATGGAGGCCGCCAGACTGCTGGTGACGGATTCCACCAGGGCCCTGTCCCGGGACGCCAGGGGGCGCAGGAAGCCCAGTTCCAGCACGCCGTTGAGTTGCCCGTTGAGGATGGTCGGTACCACCATCACGCTCAGGGGATCGCCCTCGGCGAGGCTGCTGTTGACCTTCAGGTAGCGCGGCGGCAGCCCCTCGAAGACCAGGGTGCGCTGTTCCCGGGCCACCTGGCCCACCAGCCCCTCGCCGCCGCGCAGGCGCTGGTGGAGGCCCTGGTGCTCCGGAGCGAAACCGTAGGTGGCGACCCGGGTCAGGTCGCCGTTTTCCTCGCGCACGTAGAGCGCCGCCACCGCCACACCCAGGTAACTAGCGAGGAACGCCAGCAGCTGCCGGCCGATCTCCTCGGAGGACTGGTGGCCGAGGATGCGCTCCGCCAGCAGGCTCTGCCCCTCGCGCATCCAGGCCTGGTGCCGCAGGTGCTCGGT
Source organism: Pseudomonas mangiferae (assembly GCF_007109405.1). Lineage (GTDB taxonomy): Bacteria > Pseudomonadota > Gammaproteobacteria > Pseudomonadales > Pseudomonadaceae > Pseudomonas_T > Pseudomonas_T mangiferae. Next base: position 13,495 of record NZ_VJOY01000012.1, on the reverse strand, counting down.
GTAGTCCATCTGCTTCTGCAGGGAGTCGTCGTAGCGGCCGGAGAGGCTGATCAGGTCACGGCGGCTGAAGACGCCCATCACCGCGCTGAAACCCAGGCTCAGCAGCGGGTAGAGGATGATGATCAGCAACGCCGCGTTGCTGGCCTTTTCGTTGCGCTCGTGGCGCAGGCGCTGCTCCAGGGCGACGAAATCGGTGAACTCCTGGCGGATGGCATCCATCAGCGGCTTGCCCCGTGCCTCGGGGATCAGGTTGCCCACGTCCCTGCCGTCGCGGCGCAGGGCGATCATCTCGCTGGCGTAGCGGCCCCACTCTTCCTGCAGTTCCTGGATACGGTGGGCACGGTTGACCTGGGGCGGGTTGTCGCTCACCAGTTCGGCGAGGCCGGCCATGTCCGCCTTCAAGCGCGGCCGGGCCTGTTCGTAGGGCTGCAGGAACTGCACGTCGCCGGTGAGCAGGTAGCCGCGCAGGCCGGTTTCCTGATCGATGGTGGTGCGGTAGGCATCGTTGACGTTGCCGATCACGATGTCGGTATGTTCCACCCAGCTCAGCAGGTAGAGCAGGTAGCCGATCAGCGCCACGAACAGCCCGGCACCGACGATGCCCATGGCCATGGGTACCCGGATATTGCGCAGCAGGATCCGGCGGAACCCGCTTTCGTCCACGATTGATGCGTTTGGCATTTCGATCCTTGTCAGGCGCAGGCGCGGCTTCCCGACGAAGCCGCCGAGGCCACGCTAGCAATCTAGTAGCTGGTTGCCATTCCCGCTAAGGCGCGGCGCCTGACGGTGCGCAGCGACCTCCCGGCCCCTGCCAGGCGTCGCTGGCACCGGGCGCGGGTCAGCGACGCTCCAAGTCCCGCGGCTCGTGCAGCGGGCACCCGCCGTGGCGGGCGCGGAAGGCCGAGGAATGCTCATAAGCAGGTTTGCGCACCCGCATGATCCCGCCCAACGGGCGATGGGCGGCCAGGCCATGCCAGGGGCTGAAAGCCATGCCCTGGTCGATCTGCGCCTGGCGGGCGTCCGACCAGGCCGCCTGCCGCGGCACCCGCAGGCGCGCCACCGCGACGTAGGGGCTGAGGTCTTCCGGCCACTCCACCGAGGCGTCCTCGATGGGCATCCGTTCGAGGTCGGTGGCCAGCTGCACACGGATTTCCCAGATGCCGTCATGCTCGGCGAAAAAGCGCCGCAGCGCGGCGCGCAGGCCATCCGGGTCATCCTCCAGGTCCAGGGGCTGTCCGCTCAGGGCGGTCAGTTGCGGGGACACCGGCGCCACGCTGAGCTTGGCGAAGTACCGGCCATAGAGCAGCGGCACCACGCTGTAGTAAGTCTCCCCCAGGGGGTTGCGGATCGGATGGCCGCCCAGGCTCTTGAGGGTGCCGCTCTCGCCGCCCAGGGCCTCCACTGCCGTCTCCACGCCCCGCAGCACGGTGGACAGCGCGCGCTTCAGCCCCGGTGCCTTGTCGGTGGTCCTGGCCAGCAGCTTCAGGGTCTTGAGGAACTGCTTGGGGTCGGGGGCGGTGAAGGCCTTGGCGTTCTGCAGGACGAAATCCTGGGTGACATCGCCCTCGCTGCCCGGCAGCCGCTCGCCTTCCACGCCGATCAGCTTGATGGCCAGGCCCCGCGGCGTGGACACCCGGTCGTCCAGCAGGTCGCCCGGGTTGGTGGAAAAGCGCAGCGCCACCGGCAGGCGCCGCGGCCGGGCGAAGGCACCCTGGGCCAGGGCCGGCGGCAGGTCCTCCAGCACCTCGAGTTCGCCGTGCAGCAGGCCGTGGGCCTTGGCGTGCACGGCGCGCACCGGATGGCCATAGTCCTGCAGGGTGGTTTCGAGGATGGTGTGCATCGTCTCGACGAGTGCATTAGCGGTTTCGGCCTCGTCATCGGCGACCTGCTCGAAGGCAGGCTCGAACGGCAGCGGTGGGTTCGGGGACATCGGGCTCATGGGGCGATCTCGGTCGGTGGGGCGGCCACCCCGTCGTCGCGGGGTGCTCTGGACAGCTGACCGGGGCCCGCCGGCGCCGTTCGCTTGGCCGGACGGAGGGCGGCCTCAGGCCGAGCGCCGCTTCGCCCGAGCCCGCCAGGCCTCCCAGCCGTGCCGGCCCCAGCCCAGCTGCAGGCCAGCGGCGGCCAGCAGGATCGCCGCCGCGCCGACCCACTGCACCGGCAGCAGACGGTGGCCGAAGGCGATCCCGTCCACCAGGATCGCGACGATGGGGTAGATGAACCCCAGGGAGCCGACCAGCACCGTGGGCAGGCGCTGGATGGCGCCGTAGAGCAGGATGTACATCAGCCCGGTGTGCACCACTCCCAACAGCCCCAGCAGACCCCAGGCGACCGGGCCCCGGGGCAAGGGCTGAAAGGCCACGAAGGGCGCCAGCAGGAGGATGCCGGTGAGCACCTGGATCAGCGCGATCAGGTGCGGCGGCGTCCCGCTCAGGCGCTTCACCACCAGCGCGGCCAGCGCGTACAGCGCCGCCGCCCCCAGCGCCAGGGCAATACCCAGCAGGTAGTGCCCCCCGGGCGAGGCGCTGCCGCCATGGACACTGACGATCGCCAGCATGCCGAGGAACGACAGTCCCAGCCAGGCCAGCTTCAGCCCCTCCAGGCGCTCCTTCAGCACCAGTGCCCCCAGCAGCACCAGCATGAACGGCTGGGTGTTGTAGACAGCGGTACTGACGCCGATGGAGGCGTGCCGGTAGGCGGCGAACAGCAGCAGCCAGTTGCCGACGATGGCCGCCCCGCTGGCGGCGGCCAGGGCCAGGGTACGCCGGTCGAGCCGGCGCAGCAGGCCCAGGGCCGCGCACACCAGCAGCAGCGCGCCGGCGCCGAACAGGCAGCGCCAGAACACCACCGCCAACACCGGCTGGCCCGAACCCACCACGCACCAGCCGATGGTCCCGGAAATCGTCATGGCGGCGATCATTTCCAGCGAGCCGCGCTTCACCTGGGTATCCATGGAATCCTCCTGGGTCGGTCAGGGCTACAGCATGACGCCCTGACAGCGGCTTGTTCCAGGGAATGGGCAAGGCTAACCTGGAGCCTCGCCTTCGTTTTTCAGGCATTTCTCCCAATTCGCCTTTTCAGGACATGCATATGGAGCTGGACCCCATCGATCAGACCCTGGTGGCGGCGCTGACCGCGGATGCTCGCAGCGCCCTCAAGACTCTCGCCGCGCAATGCGGGCTGTCCGCGCCCAGCGTGGCGGAGCGCCTGCGGCGGCTGGAGGAACGTGGGGTCGTCACCGGCTACAGCGCCGTCGTCGACCCCCGGGCGCTGGGCTACCAGCTCCAGGCCATCGTGCGGATCAAGCCGCTGCCGGGCCGGCTGCACGAGGTGGAGCGGGCGCTGCGCGGCATCCCGCAGTTCACCGAGTGCGACAAGGTCACCGGCGAGGACTGCTTCATCGCCCGCCTGCTGGTGCGTTCCCTGGAGCAGCTGGACCAGATACTGGACAGCCTCGCCAGCCTGGCCGAGACCCACACTGCCATCGTCAAGACCACTCCCATCGCCCGACGGCTGCCGCCGCTGGCCGCCGGCTGAGAGGCGCGGCGCGGTATACTCCCCGCCCCCGGCGCCTCGCCGCCGGTCCCGTGTCCCGCCAGCCGAGCCCTCGCCATGATCACGCGCCCGCAGAATCCCTCCGTCTGGGTCCTCCTGTTTTCCCTCAAGGGGTCGATCATCCCGGTCATCTGGCGCAAGGTGCTGTTCACCATGTTCATCAGCACCGTGGTGGTGGCGACCCACGGCACCCTCTACCACTACAAGGTAGTGCTCACCGCCACCCCCTTCACCCTCTGGGGCCTGACCCTGGCGATCTTCCTCGGCTTTCGCAACACCGTGGCCTACCAGCGTTTCTGGGAGGCCCGCACCCTGTGGGGCGAGCTGCTGATTGTCAGCCGCAACCTCACCCGCCAACTGGTCAGCTTCATGCCCGGCCTGGCCAGGAGCGAGCGGCTGGCCCTGGCCCATACCCTGATCGGCTTCGGTTATGCCCTGCGCGACCACCTGCGCCGCGAGCCCTCCAGCGACGACGTGGCGCGCCTGCTGGACCCGGAAGCCGCGGCTACCCTGGAAGGCAAGCAGAACCTGCCCAACGCGCTGTTGGGGCTGCTGGGAAAACGGGTGGTGGATCGGGCCCAGCAGGCGGGCACCAGCGATATCGTGCAGGTGGAGATGGACCAGCAGCTGACCCGGCTGTCCTACGTGCTGGCCGGCTGCGAGCGGATCGCCTACACGCCGATCCCCTACCCCTACATCCTCATGCTGCACCGGGTGGTGCACATCTACTGCTTCCTGCTGCCGTTCTGCCTGGTGAACAGCATCGGCGCGTTCACCCCCTTCGCCGTGGGGGTGCTGGCCTACACCTTCTTCGGCCTGGACGCCCTGGGCGACCAGATCTCCGACCCGTTCGACACCCAGCCCAACGACCTGCCGCTGAACGCCCTGTGCCGCACCCTGGAGATTTCCGTGCTAGAGCTACTGGAAGAACCGGCGCCGGCCCCGCCCCAGGCCGAGGACGGCGTGCTGCTCTGAAGCGCCGCGCAGGCCACTATTCGGAAGAGAACGCCCGCTCCCGCCGGATCGACAGCCAGAACCCCAGCTGACCCAGCGCCACCGCGCCGGCCAGCACCGCGCTGGCGGACACCGCGGCATCGCTCCCCAAGCTGGCGAACGAGGTGCTGATGGCACCGCACATCATCTGGGTGAAGCCGTACAGGCCGGCCGCGGAGCCCACCAGCCGCGGGTCGCTGCCCAAGGCCCGGGTCAGGGCCGCGGGGCCGGTGAAGCCCACGCCGCAGGTGAAGAGGAACATCAGCCCCACTACGCCGGCGACGCTCAACCGGCCGTCCACCGCCAGCAGCAGCAGGGCCACCGCGCTGCACAGGCTGAGCAGGTTGCCGCCCAGCAGCAGGCGATCCAGGGACACCCGGCGGATCAGTCGGCTGGTCAGGGCATTGCCCACGGACATGCCGAAGATCATCAGGCCCAGGTAGTAGCCCACCTCGTGGAGCGGCCGGTGCAGTTGCTCGACGAAGATGAACGGCGCCGAGGCGATGAAGGCGTAAACCGAGGTGGTGGCCACGCCGCCGCCCAGCGCGAAACCGACGAAGCGCGCCGAGCCCAGCAGCGCCCGGTAGTCCCGCAGCAGGATGCCGGCGCTGAAACGGCCGCTGGGCTGGCCGGTCTCCGGCAGCAGGCGCAGCGCCGAGAACAGCGCCAGCGCCCCCAGGGCCGCCAATACACCGAACACCGCCCGCCAGCCCAAGGCGTCGGCGACGGCGCTGCCCAGCATCGGCGCCAGGCCCGGGCCCATCATCATCATCAGGTTCATCAGCGCCAGCTGGCTGACCACCCGCTCTGCGTCCGCCGTGTCGCGGACGATGGCCCGCCCCAGGGCCAGGCCGGCACAGCCGCCGAGGGCCTGGAACAGCCGCGCCGCCACCAGCATGTGCAGGTTGAAGGCAAAGACCGCGGCGATCCCGGACAGGGTGTAGAGGGACAGGCCGACCATCAGCATCGGCCGGCGGCCCAGGGCGTCCGACAGCGGGCCATAGAACAGTTGACCGATGGCCAGGCCGATGATGTACAGGCTGATGGTCATTTGCGTCTGCCCGACGCTGGCACTCAGGTCGCGGGCGGCGTAGGGCAGCGCGGGGACGAACATGTGCATGGCCAGGGTGCCGCTCATGGTGACCAGCACCAGCAGCCAGAGGGGTGGGCGGGTGCGCGTCACCGGCCGCTCGCCCTGGCCCGCAGGCGTTTCACGGCTGGGGCTCCAGCAGGGTCGCCAGGGTGGCGGAGACCTTCGTCAGCACCGCCAGCGCGGCGGCCAGCTCGGCGTCCGCGACCTCGGCCAGCATTCGCGCCCGGGCCTCGGCGACGATCCCTTCCACCTGTTCCACCAGGGCGCGGCCCGGCGCGGTGAGGTGGATGGTCTTGGCCCGGCGGTCCATGGCCTCCAGGCGCTCGATGTAGCCGGCGCCCTCCAGGGCATCCAGCAGGCGGACCACCGAGGAGCTGTCCAGGGAGAGGGAGAACGCCAGCTCCTTCTGCCGCAGCGGCGCAGGCGCCCGGGACAGGTGCAGCAGCGAGAGCCAGGTGGCCTCGGTCAAGCCGAGGGGTTGTAGTTGGCGATCGATCACCCGGCGCCACTGGCGGGCCAGTTGGGCGACCGCCGGGCCAAAGGCGAGATGGAGCGCATGGGAGTCGGTAGGCATGCCGCGCAGGATAGCGCAATAGATGACATACCAACAATTAGCCGACAAACCTAATTTGTGCCCGGTTCCCGTTTCACTCGGAAAACCCGGCGATGCCCACTTTCGCTCGCGCCTGGCCAGGCGCCCCGACTCGCCCAGTCCAAGGAGTGGCCGGGGCTGTGCCGGTAGGCGGAACATGCAGACAAAGGCGCTGGCGCTGCGAGAGCCCGGCGGCGCACCACCTCCCCTACCGAAGCGCCCTTGGCCAGGCGGCACACGGCTTCGTCGACCCGTACCTGCAACCGCCAGTGGTGGGAGGTCAGGCCGGTATCGTGCTTCATCTGGGGCGCCCGGGTGCGGGCGCTTCAGCGCCTGCGGCGCATCGACCCGCGGAGTCTCATGCCGGCCCTGGGTGCCCACCGTTGAACAACGGGCGAAAAGGAGGAGACCTATCGCACATCGCGGGCAACGAACAGCCAGCAGGCTCGAGAAAAGAAAGAAAGAAAAGAAAAGGAAAGGAAACGCAGAAACGAAAAAAGCGGCCTTTCGGCCGCTTTCTCGAGGCTTCCGGGCGTTCAGTGGACCCAGGAAGCGAATATGGCGCAGCGGACGGGACTCGAACCCGCGACCCCCGGCGTGACAGGCCGGTATTCTAACCGACTGAACTACCGCTGCGCGTAACCTCGAAGGCGAGATGGTGGGTGATGACGGGATCGAACCGCCGACCCTCTGCTTGTAAGGCAGATGCTCTCCCGGCTGAGCTAATCACCCTTCGCTCTCGAAGTGGTGCGCATTCTAGAGAGCCGCCCCCACTCTGGCAACCCCCTTTTCAAAAAAAATTTTTCAGGTGTTCCAAAGGCTTAGCGCAGGCTTGGCCTCGACCGTGGAGGGGAGAATAATGCGCCCTTTGCGTTTGGAGAGCTTTCCCTCATGTGGTTCCGCAATCTTCTGGTCTACCGCCTCACCCAGGACGTCGCTTTCGAGCCCGAAGCGCTGGCGACCGCGCTGGCCGCCAAGCCGGCCCGTCCGTGCGCCAGCCAGGAGCTGACCACCTATGGCTTCGTCGCCCCCTTCGGCAAGGGCGCCGACGCACCGCTGGTCCATGCCAGCCAGGGCTTCCTGCTGATCGCCGCGCGCAAGGAAGAGCGCATTCTGCCGGGAAGCGTGGTCCGTGACGCCGTCAAGGAGAAGGTGGACGAGATCGAGGCCGAGCAGATGCGCAAGGTCTACAAGAAGGAACGCGACCAGATCAAGGACGAGATCGTCCAGGCCTTCCTGCCCCGGGCGTTCATCCGCCGCGGCACCACCTTCGCCGCCATCGCCCCGGCCCAGGGCCTGATCCTGGTGGACGCCTCCAGCCCGAAGCGCGCCGAGGACCTGCTGTCCACCCTGCGCGAGGCCATCGGCTCGCTACCGGTGCGGCCGCTGTCGGTGAAGATCGCCCCCACCGCCACCCTCACCGAGTGGCTGAAGACCCAGCAGGCCGCCGCCGATTTCCACGTGCTGGACGAGTGCGAGCTGCGCGACACCCACGAGGACGGCGGCGTGGTGCGCTGCAAGCGCCAGGACCTGGCCAGCGACGAGATCCAGCTGCACCTGAACGCCGGCAAGCTGGTGACCCAGCTGGCCGTGGCCTGGCAGGACAAGCTGTCCTTCGTGCTGGACGACAAGCTGGTGGTCAAGCGCCTGCGCTTCGAGGACCTGCTGCAGGAGCAGGCCGAGCAGGACGGCGGCGAGGATGCCCTCGGCCAGCAGGACGCCAGCTTCACCCTGATGATGCTGACCTTCGTGGAATTCCTGCCGGCGCTGTTCGAGGCGCTCGGCGGCGAGGAGATTCCCCAGGGCCTCTGACGAAGCCCCGGCTTCCCAGGAAGCCTGACCGCGCGGCGATGCCGACGGTGACGGGAATGGCGGCGGGGACGACCCCGCCGTGACGACCTATCCGGGGACGACCCCACTACCCTCCCTAGGAGTCGAGAATGTCCTGGATCCTGTTGTTCTTCGCCGGCCTGTTCGAAGTCGGCTGGGCCGTCGGCCTGAAATTCACGGAAGGCTTCAGCCGTCCGCTGCCCACCGTCCTCACCGTCGCCGCCATGGCGGCGAGCCTCGGCCTGCTGGGCCTCGCCATGCGCCACCTGCCCCTGGGCACTGCCTATGCGGTGTGGACCGGCATCGGCGCGGTGGGCACGGTGATCGCCGGGATCATCCTGTTCGGCGAGTCCATGGCCTGGATGCGGATCATCAGCGTGGCGCTGATCGTCTGCGGGTTGCTGGGCCTCAAGCTCAGCCACTGACCTGCTGCAAATGAAAAAACCCGCCGATCGGTGGGTTTTTTCATGGGCGCGGCCTCAGCGGCGGTCGCCCCGCAGCGCGGTTACCTGGGCTTGCAGCAGATGGCGGTCCGCCTGCTCGGGGGCCAGGGCGGGGCCGGCCACCAGGTTGACCCGCGACCAGATGCGCCGGAACAGGCGCTTCTTCGGGTCGCGGCTGAAGAAGCTGCCCCACAGGCCCTGCAGCGCCATGGGGATCACCGGCACCGGGGTTTCCTGGAGGATGCGCTCGATGCCGTTGCGGAATTCGTTCAGCTCACCGTCGGCGGTCAGCTTGCCCTCGGGGAAGATGCACACCACCTCGCCGTTGCGCAGGTACTCGGCGATCCGCTTGAACGCCTGGTCGTAGATCAGCAGGTCTTCGTGGCGCGCGGCGATGGGCACGGTGCCCGCGGTGCGGAAGACGAAGTTCAGCACCGGCAGGTCGTAGATCTTGTAGTACATGACGAAGCGCACCGGCCGGCGCACCGCGCCGCCCACCAGCAGCGCGTCGACGAAGGACACGTGGTTGCACACCAGCACCGCCGGGCCCTCGTCGGGGATGACGTCCAGGCCGCGGTGCTCCACCCGGTACAGGGAGTGGCCCAGCAGCCAGATCAGGAAGCGCATGCCGAACTCGGGCACGATCTTGAAGATGTAGCTGTTCACCGCGACGTTCATCAGCGACGCCACCAGGAACAGCTGCGGGATCGACAGCCCCGCCACGCTGAGGAAGAGGATCGAGGTCAGGGCCGACACCACCATGAACAGCGCGTTGAGGATGTTGTTGGCGGCGATCACCCGGGCCCGCTCGCTTTCCGCCGTGCGCGACTGGATCAGCGCGTACAGCGGGACGATGTAGAAGCCGCCGAACAGGCCGATGCCGAGGATGTCGCCGAGGATCAGCCAAGCCTGGGGCTGCCGCAGCACCGCCAGCCAGTCGTGGACGTCGGCGCCTACCGCTGGCGGGAAGCCCCCGGAATGCCACCAGAGCAGGATGCCGAAGACCGTCAGGCCGATGGAGCCGAACGGTACCAGGCCGATCTCCACCTTGCCGCCGGACAGTCGCTCGCAGAGCATCGAGCCCAGGGCGATGCCCACCGAGAACACCGTGAGGATCAGCGTCACCACGCTCTCGTCGCCGCCCAGCACGCCCTTGGCATAGGCCGGGATCTGGGTCAGGTAGATGGCGCCGAGGAACCAGAACCAGGAGTTGCCCACCAGGGAACGGGACACCGACGGACGCTGGCCCAGGCCGAGGCGCAGGATCACCCACGACTGGCGGAAGATGTTCCAGTCCAGCCGCAGCCCCGGCAGCGCGGCGCTGGCCGGCGGGATCGCCCGGCTGCACAGGTAGCCGGCGATCGCCACCAGCACGATGGCGCCGGACACCAGGGGCGCGTAGCCGTCGCGGCTCATCATCACCCCGGCACCGATGGTCCCGGCGAGGATCGCCAGGAAGGTGCCCATCTCCACCAGGGCGTTGCCGCCCACCAGTTCCGCGGGGCGCAGCGCCTGGGGCAGGATCGAGTATTTCACCGGGCCGAACAGCGCCGAGTGGGTGCCCATGGCGAACAGCGCCAGGTACAAGAGCGGCAGGTGTCCACCGATGAAGCCCACCGCGCCCACCAGCATGATGCCGATCTCCGCCAGCTTGATGGCGCGGATCAGCGAGTGCTTGGCGAACTTCTCGCCCACCTGCCCGCCCAGGGCGGAGAACAGGAAGAACGGCAGGATGAACAGCAGCGCGCAGAGGTTGACCAGCATGCCCCGATCGGTGTCGGCGGAGAGCGCGAGCTTGTAGAGGATGGCGAGGATCAGCGACTGCTTGAAGATGTTGTCGTTGAAGGCGCCGAACAGCTGCGTGACGAAGAACGGCAGGAAACGCTTCTTGCCCAGCAGGGCGAACTGCGAGTGGGTGCTCATGATTCCCCGAAGACCTGAGTGGGTGGAGGCCGGAGCCGGCCGTCCCGCATTGGACTGCACAACGACCCCGCCACGCCACACCCGCGCCACGGAATTGCCGGGTTTTCCGCTATTTTCCCGTCGGATTCACAGCGGCAGCTGGCCGAAGGCCCAGCGCAGCAGGAAGAAACAGGCGAGCCCGCCGGCGATGGTCGCCAGCAAATGCCGGGTCAGCGCGGCGATCAGCACGGTCGCCAGCCCCGCCAGCAGGTAGGCGTTGTCCCAGGCCAGGGCCCAGTGGCGGCCGTCCGGCAGCAGCATGCCGGGCACCACGATGGCGGTCAGCACGGCGGTCGGCACATAGTGCAGGCCCTGCTTCACCAGGGGCGGGAAGCGCAGGTCCGGCCAGGCGAACAGGCTGTAGCGGATGGCGAAGGTGATCGCCGCCATGCCGAGGATCAGCACGATCGGGTCCATCAGGCGCCCTCTCCCAGCGGTTCCACGGCTTGCCGCCGCTCCAGCAGCACCCCCACCACGATGCCCACCAGCGCCGCGGCCATCAGCCCCAGCTTGTACGGCAGGCCCTGGCAGGCCAGGGCAGTCAGCCCGGCGGCCACGGCCGCCGCCACCTGGGGTCGGTTGCGCAGCATCGGCACGACGATGCCGATGAAGGTGGCCAGCATGGCGAAGTCCAGGCCCCAGGCGGCCAGGTCGGGTACCGCCCGGCCGAATGCGAGGCCGATGGCGGTGCACAGCTGCCAGTTGCCGTACATCGCCAGACAGGAGCCGAGGAAGTACCAGTGGCGGTACGGCGAGGCGTCCCGCTCGGCATAGCGGTGCTGGACCACGGCGAAGGTCTCGTCGGTGAGCCAGAAGGCCAGGGGCAGCCGCCAGCGGGCCGGCAGGTGGCGCACGAAGGGTTGCAGGGTGGCGCTGTACAAGGCGTGGCGCAGGTTGACCACGAAGGTGGTCAGCAGCAGCACCGCCAGGCCGGCGCCGCCCGCCAGCAGGGTGACGGCGATGAATTGCGCCGACCCGGCGTAGACCAGCAGGGACATGGCCATGGTCAGGGCCGGCGACAGCCCGGAGGCGCCGGCCAGGGTACCGAAGAGGATGCCGAAGGGAATGGCGCCGAGGATCATCGGCACCGTGTCGCGGGCACCGCGCAGGACTTCGTGGGAACGGGACATGACGACTCCTTGGAAGTCGCACAGCCTAGCCGGAGCGAGGGGGGGCTGTCTCGAACCATCGTGCGCCAGGACGAGCCGGGCCGGAGCGCTCGGCACAAGCACGAGGACGAGCCGACCATCGCCCGCCCTCAGGCCGGGCAGCGGGCGACCAGCACCGGGCAGGGGCTGTGGTCCAGCACCTCGGCGCTGATGGACGGGTCCAGCAGCCGGCCGAAGCGGGACAGGTGGCGGTGGCCCATGACGATCAGCTCGCAGTCGATGCGCCGGGCCTCGGCGAGGATCACCGGGGCCGGGTCGCCGGCCACCAGGGCGCCGTCCGCCGTGAAGCCCAGGGCGTGCAGGTGCGCCAAGGCCACCACCAGGGCGTGCCGGGCATGCCGGTCTTCCTCGCTGGCGGCGGGGTATTCGCGCCGCTCGAAGGCGCCCTCCCGCGGCAGGGCATAGGCCACGTCCACCGCCATCAGTACATGCAGGACGTGGCGGTCGGGACGGGCAATGCCCACGGCGGCGTCGAGCAGCGTTCGGCTGTGGGGTGCGCCATCGATGGCGATCAGGATCGGGCGGTGCATGGCGGGGGTCCGGTCGGGGAGAAGGCGCCCATGGTTGGCCCGGGGCCGCCGACGGGGAAGGCCCCCGGGCGCAATGATTCGTTGCGCACCGCGCACGGACCACCACCCGGGGCCTGGCGCGACCGCCCCCTCCCTCGACGGCGCGCCGGGCAGCCCCTAAGATCCCTGCGCTCTCACTCGCGGAACGGGCAGGACCGATGCGCATCCCGGATTTGAACCTGCTGGTGGCGCTGGATGCGCTGCTGGACGAAGGCAGCGTGGTGGGCGCCGCCCGCCGCATGAACCTCAGCGCCGCCGCCATGAGCCGGACCCTGACCCGCATCCGCGAGGCGGTGGGCGACCCGATCCTGGTGCGCGCCGGTCGCGGCCTGGTGCCCACGCCCCGCGCCCTGGCCCTGCGCGACCAGGTGCGCCGGGTCGTCGAGCAGGCCGGGCAGGTCTTCAACTGCCAGGACGAGGTGGACCTGAAGTCCCTGGAGCGCTCCTTCAACCTGCGGGCCAACGACGTGTTCATCGCGCCCTTCGGCGCCCAGTTGCTCAACGTCCTGCGCCAGGAAGCGCCGCGCACGGTGCTGCGCTTCGTTCCCGAGGGAGAAGGCGGCGACGACGACGAGGCGCTGCGGGAGGGCCGCCTGGACCTGTACATCAGCGCGACCCGCGAGCTCGGCCCGGAGATCAAGATCCAGAGCCTGTTCGCCACCACCATCGTCGGCCTGGCCCGGGCCGACCACCCGCTGTTCGACGAAGAGATCACGCCGCGGCGCTTCGCCGCCTACGAGGCCATCAGCGTGTCCCGCCGTGGCCGGGCCCACGGCCCCATCGACCAGGCCCTGGCGGACCTGGGTCTGCAGCGGCGGGTGGCGCTGATCACCCCCAACTTCCACTCGGCGATGTTCTCCCTGCCGGAATCCGACCTGCTGCTGTCCCTGCCCGAACACCTGCTGGTGAGCGTGGCGCGGCTGGGCCTGCCGCTGCGCTCGTTCCGCCTGCCCGTGGCCCTGGAGCCGGTGGCGATCATGCAGGCCTGGCACCCGCGCTTCGACAACGACCCCGCGCACCGCTGGCTGCGGCAGACCCTCAAGGCCTTCTGCGACCGCCACAGCCTCTGAGGCCGTGCCTGGAACCGTTGCGTTCGGCGCAGCATAGGCCTTCCGGTAAGTAAGTTTTCGTCAGCAATGCCACCGCCTAAGGTGGCCGGGACCTTCACTGGAGTCCCGTGATGAATCCCTTGCGCCCTACCCCTCCTCTCATCCGCGCCGCCCTGGCCGGGAGCCGCGCATGACGACCCTGGCCGTCGTCCCCCCGGCCCCGCTCGCCGCGCCAGCCCC
>NZ_VJOY01000011.1 GCF_007109405.1 Pseudomonas mangiferae | reverse complement strand
GCCCCACCGCCCCGGGCCGCACCCCGGCCGCCGGCGGTGCCTCGCGCTGGCTCGGCCCTCTGGCCGGCCTCGCCGCCGGTGGCCTGCTGGCCTCGATGTTCATGGGCGATGGCTTCCAGGGCCTGCAGTTCTTCGACATCCTGATCTTCGGCCTCATCGCCTTCGTGCTGTTCCGCTTCCTCGCCGCGCGCAAGCGCCAGCATCAGGGCCAGCCCCTGGCCGCCGGCCCGTTGCAGCGGCAGATGCCCGAGGCCCAGGCGCCGATCTTCGGCAGCGCCGCGCCGGTCGCCCGCCCGGCCGTCAACGCCCCGGCCTGGTTCGACGAGCAGCGCTTCGTCGAGGCCGGCCGCGAGCACTTCATGAACCTGCAGCAGCACTGGGACGCGGCGGAGATGGACAAGATCGCCGAGTACGTCACCCCGCAGGTGCTGGCCTTCCTCAAGGAAGAGCGCGCCAGCCTGGGCGATGCCTACCAGTCCACCTACATCGACAACCTGCAGGTGCAGCTGGACGGCGTCGACGAGCTGGCGGACAAGACCGTCGCCACCCTGACCTTCAGCGGCCTGTCGAAGAATTCGCGCTTCGACCAGGGCGAAGGCTTCAGCGAGAGCTGGCGGATGGAGCGTGAACACGGCGACAACCAGCCCTGGCGGGTCGCCGGTATCCGGCAGAACGCCTGATCGGCGGCATGAAAAAACCCGGGCGCTGCCCGGGTTTTTCGTAGGTGGGATCGGGAAACTGGGGTCAGTACGCCTCGGTCAGCAGTGGCCCGAGCCGCTCCACCACCCCGGGCAGGTGGCGCACCCGCAGGCCGAACGGGCCTTCCAGCAGGTCCAGCAGCTCGCCGACGTTGGCGATCGTGCGGGTCTGCTTCTCCTCGCCCATCGTCTGCCGGCTGTAGCGGCCGTTGAACAGGCTGTGGCGCACCCCCGGCAGCGCCCGCGCCACCATCAGGTCGTTGACGAACAGCGACGCCGGGCAGTGGGACAGGTACCAGCTGGCGAGCCGGTAGTCCACCTCCAATTGCTCGCTCAGGTCGAAGCGGTAGAGGGTCTTCCACTCGTCGCAGGAGAGGCCCTGCAGGGTGTAGCCCTCGCCGTCCTGGAGCAGCCGGAAAGGCTCGTGGGGGGTTTCCTGGACCACGTCCGGCACCAGCCGCAGCGGGCCGGTGGGGGTCAGGCCGCCGAAGCCGACGTCGACGATGTACTCGCCGTCGTCGAGGCTCACCAGGATCAGCATGTGGGTGCGCGGGGTCGGCGGGGCGTCATCCGCCAGGTTCCAACGCACCCGCCCGGCCAGGCCGCGGGCGCGGAAGCCGAGGGTGTGCAGCATGCGCAGGAACAGCAGGTTCTGCTCGTAGCAGTAGCCACCGCGCTGGTCGCTCACCTGCTTGTCCAGCAGCGCCTGGGGGTCCAGGTCCACTTCCATCCCCAGCAGCGGCGTGAGGTTCTCGAAGGGGATGCTGGCGATGTGGGCGGCCTGCAGCGCGGCCAGGGTGTCCAGGGTTGGCGCGCAGTCACCGGTGTGGCCGATGCGCTGCCGGTAGAGATCGAGAGGCTCCACGAAAGGGGTCACTCCTGTAGGATGCGCCGCGTTCAGGGGCGGCGCATGCCGATGTGGGGGATGTCGTCTTCCAGGTAGACGCCGGTGACCGGCTCGAAACCGTAGCGGCCGTAGTAGGCCTGCAGGTGCGCCTGAGCGGAGAGGTAGACGGGGTGGCCGGGCCAGCGCTCGGCACAGGTTTCCAGGGCGCGAGCCATCAGTCCGTGGCCGAGGCCCTTGCCGCGGGCGGCGGCGTCGCTGGCGACGCGGCCGATGACCACCTCGCCGTCGTGGCGCGCCGGGTCCAGCAGGCGCAGGCAGGCCAGCAGCGTGTCGCCTTCCCAGGCGGTCACGTGGCAGGTGTCTCCCTGCAGGTCTTCGCCGTCCACATCCAGGTACGGGCACTTCTGCTCCACCACGAAGACCCGGGCACGCAGCGCGAGGATCGCGTAGAGCGTGACCTTGTCGAGCTCGCGGTGATGTTGACTGAGCCAAACGATCGCCATGGGGGCTGTCCTGCCTGTGCGGGGAACCGGGGTCGATGGTAGGAGGTCGACGGGCAGGCGTCGAGCCACCCGCGGGCGAAAAGACGCGACACTTGACCGCAGGGTGTCACCACAGGTTAACCTTCGGTACGCGACAGGACGTAACCGGACCGCACGAGCGGACGGCGCACACGCGAACCCGCGACAGACATTAGGGACGAACGATCATGAGCCAGGCATGGCACTCCACCCCCGACGCCCACGTGGCCGGGCTTCTCCACCCGACGTACGGCGCCCGCGCCGGCCGGTCCTAGGGAGGCGCCCATGGCCATTTCCCTGCCGACCACGCGCCGCCTCGGCCTGCTGGTGCTGCTGCTGGCACCCCTGGGCCTCACCTCCTTCGTCGCCACCGAGCGCGTCGAGGCCACCCGGACCATCTTCCCCGGCCAGCCGCGCCACGCCGCGCCGTCCATCGACGACCGCTTCCGCGACCCGCGCCACGACCTGCGCCGCCTGCTGCTGGAGGCCCGGGCCAACCGCCACACCAATCACTTCTGCCTGGTGGCCTACGTCTGGCCGGACGGCACCTCCCGCGCCGCGGTGCACTGGCTGGAGGGCAAGCGGCTGATTCCCTGGGCCGGCGAGAGTGTCGACGCCAAGACCGGCGGCACCCGCCAGGACGACCTGCTGGCGGCGCCCTACATCGATCTCACCCGCGACCTGGTGGACACCCCCCAGGAGCAGGCCGGGGAGAGCTATTACCACCTGCGCGCGGACGCCGAGGGCACCCTCGAGGACTGCCGCCAGCACGGCGTGCACTACACCATCCCGCCCTTCCGCCAGTACACCCAGGCCTTCTGAGCCACGGCGGGGTTCGTCGCGGCGCGGCGCCTGGGGTATAAAGCGCGTCTGAACGGGAGGGCCTTGGCCGTGGAAGAAGTCATCGAACAGTTGCGTGAAGTGAACGAGCCGGTGCCGGTGCCGCTGGAGCTGCCGGACGACGACCTGCTGGTGGAGATCGAGGAACAGCTGCTGATCAACCTGCCCTTCGAGCTGCGAGAATTCCTGCTCAAGGTCAGCGACGTGGTCTACGGCCGGCTGGAGCCGGTCACCGCCACCGACCCGCAGTCCCACACCTACCTGCCGGAGGTGGCGGCCAACGCCTGGGACGCCGGCTTGCCGCGCGACCTGCTGCCCATCTGCCAGGACGGCCGCGACTACTACGTGGTGGACATCGAGGGCCAGGTGACCCTGTGGGACGGCGACGACGGCGAACTCACCGAGGAGACCTGGGACTCGGTCTGGCACTGG
Source organism: Pseudomonas mangiferae (assembly GCF_007109405.1). Taxonomy (GTDB): domain Bacteria; phylum Pseudomonadota; class Gammaproteobacteria; order Pseudomonadales; family Pseudomonadaceae; genus Pseudomonas_T; species Pseudomonas_T mangiferae. The sequence continues at coordinate 150,913 of NZ_VJOY01000011.1, read as the reverse complement.
GTGCGGGACGTGTGGCTGGCGGACTGATCCACCGCTGCCGCCGGCGCTCTGCCTGCCTCAGTGGGATGGCGGCTCCGGGCGGTCCAGGGTCTCCATCAGGGCGATCTGCATCCGCGAATGCACGCGGATCAGCCAGCGCCAGAGCAGCGCGCTGACCCCGGCGGCCAGCAGGCCGATCACCACCAGCAACTCCAGGGTCGGCAGAATGCTCGCCGAAAGCGGCATCAGCAGCAGCACGATGCCCCCCAGGGACAGCAGCGGAATCACCTCGGCGACGATCCGCCGGACCCGGGCGGTGTGGCGCCCGGCCTGGTCGGGGCTGACGCTCATCTCCGCCAGCAGCAGCGACAGCGCCTTGAGCTTGCGGTAGGCGGCGATCAGGAACGGCAGGGAAACCAGCAGTGCGCCGCCCCAGATCAGTGCCTTCTGCAGGTTCTCCTGGCCCACCCAGGGGTCCAGGCGCAGGGCCAGGGAGTCGGCGAACCAGGCGCTGCCGAGGAAAATCGCCACCACCAGCGCGAAATTGATCCCGATCTGCAGCAGGATGCGCCGGATCATCTTCGCCAGCACCGCGCTCTGGCCCTGGGGCTGGATGCTCCGCAGCCAGTCGCCGTAGTGGCTGAAGACCCGCGCCACCCGGGTCGGCATCACCCGCGCCAAGTAGCGGCTCAGGGGGTCGGCGGCGCGGATCTGGTAGGGCGTGCTGAGGGTGGTGATGGCCGACACCGCCACCACGATGGGGTAGAGGAAGTCGCTGGTGACCCCCAGGGTGGTGCCCAGGGCGGCGATGATGAACGAGAACTCGCCGATCTGCGACAGGCCCATGCCGACCCGCAACGAGGTGCGCCCGTCGTTGCCGGCGAGGAATGCGCCGGTGCCGCAGGAAATCATCTTGCCGAGGATCACCGCGCCGGTGATCACCAGGATCGGCCAGGGGTGCTCCAGCAGGATCGACGGGTCGATGGTCAGGCCGATGGCGACGAAGAAGATCGCGCTGAACAGGTCGCGCACCGGCTCCACCAGCCGCTCGATCTGCGGCAGCTGGCGCGACTCGGCCATGATGGCGCCCATCAGGAAGGCCCCCAGCACCATGCTGTACTGCAGCTTGGCCACCAGCAGGCAGAAGCCGAAGCACAGCCCGAGCACGGTGATCAGCAGCATCTCGCTGCTCTGGAAGCGCGCCACGTAGGCCAGCAGCCGCGGCACCAGCAGGATGCCGATGACCAGGGCGACGATCATGAACAGGGTCAGCCGGCCCACCGTGCCGGCCACCTCGCCGGCCTCCACGGTGCCGCTCACGGCGATCCCCGAGAGCAGGGCGATGATGCCGATGCCGAGGATGTCCTCGACGATCAGCACGCCGAAGATCTGCTGGGCGAAGCGCTCGTGCTTCATCTTCAGGTCGCCCAGGGCCTTGACGATGATGGTGGTGGAGGACATGGCGAGGATCGCGCCGAGGAAGATCGCGTCCATGTGGGTCCAGCCGAAGAAGCGGCCGATCTCGTAGCCCAGCCAGACCATCAGGACGATTTCCATGAAGGCGGCGAGGAACGCCGTGGAGCCGACGCTGGCCAGCTTGCGCAGGGAGAACTCCAGGCCGAGGAAGAACATCAGGAAGATCACCCCCAGCTCGGCGAGGATCTTGATGGTTTCCTCGTCGTGGATCAGGCCGAAGGGTGGGGTATGGGGGCCGATAATGAAGCCGGCGACGATGTAGCCCAGCACCACCGGCTGGCGGAAGCGGTGGCAGAGCACGGTGACCACGCCGGCGACCAGCATGATCACCGCCAGGTCCTGGATGAAGCTGATGGCATGCATGGCGGGGCTCCTCGGTCCGGGGTGGGGCGACCGGCGGTTGCCGGTCAGCGGGAGCGTACCATCGCGTCTTCGCGCCTCCGGCGCAGGGCAACATGTCGAAACAGTTGCCGCACACCGGTGGCGGCCGCCTCAGCCCCTGGCTGCGCGGCTCGGTATGCCGAGTGCCGACGCAGACTGGCCGGGTCGGGTCCGGGTGGATGCGCCGCGACCCGCCCGGGCGGCGGCACCCGACTTGCGGGCCGGGGCATCCGCCTCCAGGCGCAGCAACCCCGCCAGGTACTGGCCGCAGTAGCGCAGGTCCTGCTCCACCGCGTGACGCACCGCCCGGGCGTCGCCGGTGCGCAGGGCGCGGCAGGCCTCGTCGTGGAAGCCGTTGAGGCGCAGGTTGAGGTCGGCCTCGGTGAACAGCCGGTTGAAGAACGGCCCCACCTGCAGCCACAGGGATTCGATCAGGCGCAGCAGCAGCGGGTTGTCGCAGGCGCCATAGAGGGCCAGGTGGAAGCGGCTGTTGGCCGCCAGGTAGGTGCGGATGTCCCGGCGCTGCAGGGCCGCGTCCATTTCCGCCACCTCCGCCTCCAGCTGCGCCAGGGCCTCGGCGGTCACGCGCGGGCAGGCCAGCTCGGCGGCCAGCCCCTCCAGGCTCAGGCGCACCTCGAACAGCTGGCGGAAGCGCGCCTCGGTCATCGGCGGCACCCGCACCGAGCGCTGCGGCTCGCCTTCCAGGGCGCCTTCGGCCACCAGCCGCTGCAAGGCGGCGCGCACCGGCATCGGGCTGGTGCCCCAGGCGCTGGCCAGGTCGCGGATCTTCAGCGCCTCGCCGGGCTGGAAGCGGCCGTCCAGCAGGGCCTGGCGCAGCGCCTGGTAGAGCCGTTGCTGCAGGTTGGCATCGGCCATCTCAGGCCTTCCCGGCCGGCGGCGCCGGCAGTTGCGACAGGGTCAGGCTGCAATTGCGCATGGCGCACCTCGTTCTGTGATCACGAAAGCGACAGATTAGCCCATCGCGGCCCCATTCGAAGTGGCTATTGACATTCTGTGATCACAAAACAACGATGGCGACTCCTTCGCACGAGGTGTTCAGCATGACCGCCAGTGGCATCGCCGACTCTGCCGTGGAAACCTTCGCCGCCCGCGAGCGGCAGCGTTTCCTCGCCGCCAACCCCGCCTCCGTGGCCCTCGCCGAGCGCGCCCGCCAGTCCCTGTTCGGCGGCGTGCCGATGCACTGGATGAGCGACTGGTCGACGCCCTCGCCGCTGTTCGTCCGCCACGCCCGGGGCGCGCGCTTCGTCGACGTGGATGGCCACACCTACGTGGACTTCTGCCTGGGGGACACCGGGGCGATGTTCGGCCACTCGCCGGCGCCCATCGCCCGGGCGCTGGCGGAGCAAGGAGCCGACGGCCTGACCACCATGCTGCCAGGCGAGGACGCAGTGGTGGCCGGCGAACTGCTCGCCGCGCGCTTCGGCCTGCCGTTCTGGCAGGTGGCGACCACCGCCACCGACGCCAACCGCTTCGTGGTGCGCTGGGCCCGGGCGATCACCGGGCGCAAGCGGCTGCTGGTGTTCGACGGCTGCTACCACGGTACCGTGGACGACACCCTGGTGCGCTGCCGTGACGGCCGCACGGTGCACCGCCCCGGCCTGCTGGGCCAGGCGCGCAACCTGGCCAAGACCAGCCGCGCGGTGCCGTTCAACGACCTCGCCGCCCTGGAAGCCGCCCTGGCCGGCGGCGACGTGGCGGCGCTGCTCTGCGAGCCGGCCATGACCAATATCGGCATGGTCCTGCCCGACCCGGGCTACCTCGACCAGGTGCGCGCCCTTACCCGCCGCTACGGTACCCTGCTGATCGTCGACGAGACCCACACCCTGTCCACCGGGCCCGGCGGCTGCACCCGCGCCTGGGGCCTGCAGCCGGACTTCATCACCCTCGGCAAGCCCATCGCCGGTGGCGTGCCGTGCTCGGTCTACGGCTGCACCGCGGAGATGGCCCGGGCCATGCACCTGGCACGGCAGCACGCCAGCCAGCACGGCGGCCACGGCCACAGCGGCATGGGCACCACCCTGTCGGCCAACGCCCTGGCCATGCGCTGCATGCGGGTCAACCTGGAACAGGTGATGACCGAGGCCGCCTACGCCCACATGCTGCCCCTGGCGCAGCGCCTGGCGGCCGGCTTCCGCCGGGTGATCGCCGGCCATGGCCTGGCCTGGTCGGTGACCGAACTGGGCGCCCGCTGCGAATTCCAGTTCTGCCCAACGCCGCCGCGCTCCGGCGCCGAGGCGGAGGCGGCCTTCCACGACGCCCTGCAGAGGGCCCTGCACCTGTACCTGATCAACCGCGGGCTGCTGATCACGCCGTTCCACAACATGACCCTGTGCTGCCCGGACACCACCGAAGCCGACGTGGCGCGCCTGGTCACGACCCTCGACGAGGCCCTGGGCGAGCTGCTGGCCCTGCCCGGCGCGCGCCTGGCCTGACCCGATCCCCGGGGCCGCGCCCCGGCCACCCACGAGTAGCCACCATGCGATTCGCCGATCCCCGGGAAGCCCGTGACTTCCTCGCCGCCCACCCCGAGGTGCGCAGCATCGAACTGTTCCTCATCGACGCCAACGGCGTGCCCCGCGGCAAGCTGCTGCACCGCGACGAACTGCTGGCGGTGTACGAGAGCGGCCGGCCGCTACCCAGCACCATCCTCGGGCTGACGGTCAACGGCGACGACGTGGACGAGACCGGGCTGGTCTGGGACGTGGGCGACGCCGACTGCTGGACCTACCCGCTGCCCGGCAGCCTGACCCTGCAACCGTGGCGCCACCAGCCCACCGGGCAGGTGCAGGTGAGCATGCACCCCGAGCACGGCCAGCCGGCCGCGGCGGCCGACCCGCGCCACGTGCTGGCGCGGGTGATCGAGCGGCTGCGGGCCGACGGCCACTACCCGGTGATGGCGGTGGAGCTGGAGTTCTACCTGCTGGACCGCGAGCGCGGCGCCGACGGCCGGCCGCTGCCGGCGCGCCAGGCCAACGGCCAGCGGCCCGGCGCCACCCAGGTCTACGGGGTCTACGAGCTGGAGCAGTTGCAGCCGTTCCTCGACGACCTCTACGCCGCCTGCGAGCGCCAGGGCCTGCCGGCGCGGACGGCGATTTCCGAATACGCCCCGGGCCAGGTGGAGATCACCCTGGAGCACCGCGGCGACGCCCTCCAGGCGGTGGACGAGGGGGTGCGCTACAAGCGCCTGGTGAAGGGCGTGGCCAACCGCCACGGCCTGCAGGCCTGCTTCATGGCCAAGCCGTTCGGCGACCTGGCCGGCAGCGGCCTGCACCTGCACGTCAGCCTGGCCGACGCCGACGGCGCCAACCGCTACGCCTGCGACCTGGAGGACCTGGACGGCGCCGGCCACGGCACGGCGGCGACCCTGCTGCGCCACTCCATCGGCGGCATGCAGGCCAGCCTGCGGGAATCCCTGGCGCTGTTCTGCCCCCACGCCAACTCCTTTCGCCGCTTCCAGGCCAACAGCTACGCGCCCCTGGCCACCACCTGGGGGGTGAACAACCGCACCGTGTCGTTCCGCGTGCCGGGCGGGCCACGGGCCAGCCGGCACATCGAGCACCGCATCGGCGGCGCCGACGCCAACCCGTACCTGGCGGCGGCGGCGCTGCTGGCCGGGCTGCACCGGGGCCTTCGCGAACGCCTCGACCCCGGCACGCCGATCCGCGGCAACGGCTACGCCCAGGGCGGCGAACCGCTGCCCACCGACTGGCTCACCGCTCTGCGCGCCCTGGAGGGCTCGGCCTGGGCGCGGGAGGCCTTCGGCGAGGACTTCCTGCGGGTCTACCTGGCCATCAAGCGCGCCGAATACCGGCAGTTCATGGGCGAGGTGGGCGAGCAGGACTGGCGTTGGTACCTGGTGCACGCCTGAGAAGGCCAGGCGGCGGCGCCATGGGCAAAGCGGCCGGGCCCGGCTAAGGTAGCCCGACCATCCCCCCGACGGAGCGCGCCCATGGAACCCGGCAACGCCGAACTGACGATGACCGTGCTGATGACCCCGGACATGGCCAACTTTTCCGGCCACGTCCACGGTGGCACCCTGCTCAAGTACCTGGATGAAGTGGCCTACGCCTGCGCCAGCCGCTTCGCCGGCCACTACGTGGTGACCCTCTCGGTGGACCAGGTGACCTTCCGCCAGCCGATCCACGTCGGCGAGCTGGTGACCTTCCTGGCCACGGTGAACTACACCGGGCGCACCTCCATGGAGATCGGCATCAAGGTGGTCACCGAGAACATCCGCGAGCGCTCGGTGCGCCACACCAACAGCTGCTTCTTCACCATGGTGGCCCTGGACGAGAACCGCCAGCCGGTGCCGGTGCCGCCCCGGGAACCGCAGACCGCCGAGGAGCGCCGGCGCTTCGAGCAAGGCCGCCAGCGCCGGGAGATCCGCCAGGAACTGGAGCAGCGCTACCGCGACCTGCGGGGCGCCGCGACCGGCCAATCGGCATGACACGTTCTGTTTAAAATTGAGCCGCTCTTTGCGGTAGCCCGCGATAGATAGGCTACCGCTATCACGCTACCCTTCCCGGACGCGGCCTCGCCGTCTCCCCACGGGTCCGCCCGTGAACCCCGCCGAACTCTCCCCCTCGCGCCATGGCCCAAGCCTTGCAGAGCCGTGGGAGCGTTCCCGGCGCGCACAGGAAGGAGCCCTCCCCATGCCCCATCACACTCCGCTCATCGCCACACTTGCCGTAGGCCTGGTGCTGGCCTTCATCTTCGGCACCCTGGCCGCTCGTATCCGTCTCCCGCCGCTGGTCGGCTACCTGCTCGCCGGCGTGGCGTGCGGGCCCTTCACCCCCGGGTTCGTCGCGGACCAGGGGCTCTCCATGGAAATCTCGGAAATCGGCGTGATGCTGCTGATGTTCGGCGTCGGCCTGCATTTTTCCCTCAAGGACCTGATGGCGGTAAAGAACATCGCCATCCCCGGCGCCATCGTGCAGATCGCCGTGGCCACCCTGCTGGGCATGGCCCTGGCCTGGGCCATGGACTGGACCCTGGGCGGCGGCTTGGTATTCGGCCTGGCACTGTCGGTGGCCAGCACCGTGGTGCTGCTGCGGGCCCTGGAGGAGCGCCAGCTGATGGACAGCCGCCGCGGGCGCATCGCGGTGGGCTGGCTGATCGTCGAGGACCTGGTGATGGTCCTGGCCCTGGTGCTGCTGCCGGCCCTCTCGGGCATGCTCGGCGGCCAGGCCGCGGAGGGCGACGGCAACCTGGTGTTCGACCTGCTGCTCACCCTGGGCAAGGTCACCGCGTTCATCGTGCTGATGCTGGTGGTGGGCCGGCGGGTGGTGCCCTGGGTGCTGGCCAAGGTGGCCGGCACCGGTTCCCGGGAACTGTTCACCCTCTCGGTGCTGGCCATCGCCATGGGGGTGGCGTTCGGCTCGGCCAAGCTGTTCGACGTGTCCTTCGCCCTCGGCGCGTTCTTCGCCGGCATGGTGCTCAACGAATCGGAACTCAGCCATGAGGCGGCGGAGAACTCGCTGCCCTTGCGGGACGCCTTTGCCGTGCTGTTCTTCGTCTCGGTGGGCATGCTGTTCAACCCGGCGATCCTGATCCAGCAGCCGCTGCCGGTGCTGGGCACCTTTCTGGTGATCGTCATCGGCAAGTCCATCGCTGCGGCGCTGATCGTGCTCGCCTTCCGCCACCCGCTGTCCACCTCCCTGACCATTTCCGCCAGCCTGGCGCAGATCGGCGAGTTCTCCTTCATCCTCGCCAGCCTGGGGGTGAGCCTGAAGCTGCTGCCGGACGAGGGCCGCGACCTGCTGCTGGCGGGCGCCATCCTCTCCATCACCATCAACCCGCTGCTGTTCCTCGCCATCGACCGCCTGCAGCCCTGGCTGGAACGCCGCGAGGGCCATCGCTTGAAGGGCGGCACCCACCACGCCAAGGAAATGGACCAGCCGCCGCCCATCACCGAGCGCGACCACGCGATCCTCATCGGCCACGGCCGGGTGGGCAAGCTGATCAGCGGCAACCTGCGGGAGCGCGGCATCCCCCTGGTGATCGTGGAGAACGACCGCGATCACATCGACGAGCTGCGCCAGCAGGGCTTCAGCGCGGTGCTGGGCAATGCGGCGCGCCAGGATGTGCTGGACCGCGCCGAGCTGGCACAGGCCCGTTGGCTGCTGCTGGCGATCCCCAACGGCTTCGAGGCGGGGGAGATCGCCCAGTACGCCCGCAGCGTCAACCCGACCCTGGAGATCATGGCCCGGGCCCACTTCGATACCGAGGTGGAACACCTGCAGCAGCGCGGCGCCGACCTGGTGATCATGGGCGAACGGGAAATCGCCCGCAGCATGATCGAGCACATCACCGACGGCGTTAACCCCCACGCCACCCCCGACGCCGCCTGAGGCCGGCGCCGGGGGGCGCGCCGGTCAGGGCTGGCCGGTGCCGTGGTCCATGCCCCCGTGATCCATGGCGCCATGGTCCATCCCCTCGTGGGCATGCCCCGAGTCGGCGGGCGCAGCGGGCGCCGGGGCGTCCTTCTGCACGGCGATGTCCACGGTGACGTCGCCGGCCTTCTGGAAATGCAGGGTCATGGGGAAGCGCTGGCCATCCTCCAGGGGCTGCTTGAGGCCGAACAGCATCAGGTGGTAGTCCCCCGGGGTCACTTTCAGCTCTCCGCCGGCGGGGATTTCCACGCCACCGTCCACCGCCTCCATCTTCATCAGGCCGTTCTGGTGGACGTGGCGGTGGATCTCCACCTTGTCCGCCCGCGGGGTGTCGGCGCCCAGCAGGCGGTCGGCCTGCTCGCCGTGGTTGTGCACCACCAGGTAGGCGGCGGCGGTCGGCGCCACGGCGGGCATCGCCCGGGCCCAGGGGTGGTCGATGTGCAGGGCGCCGGCCTGGTATTCGTGGGCCAGGGCGGCGGCGGACAGGCCGAACACGGCGGCCAGGGTCAGCAGGGTCTTGCGCATGGGAAGGTCTCCAGGGAATCGACAGGGAACGCGCCGGCGGCGGCAGGCCGCCGGGCGGGAAAGCAACGTCACGCTCATTCGGCCAGCGGCCGGTTGCCGGCCAGGCGCGCCAGCACCAGCCGGTCCAGGGCCCAGACCGCCAGCAGCGAGGCGCCCACCAGGGGGAACAGCAGGCCGAGCGCGACGATGATCGCCACCCCGCCCTTCCACAGCGGCAGCCCGTGGGGCAGCGGCGGCACGCCGAGGCGGCCCTGGGGCCGGCGCAGCCACCACATCGCCAGGCCGCTGGCCGAGCCCAGCAGGATCGCCAGGCAGACCACGGCCATCAGCGCCTGGTTGAGGGGGCCGAACAGCTTGCCCTCGTGGAGCATCACGCCGGTCTCCACGGTACGCGCCACCGCGCCGTAGTCGCGCCAGCGCACGTCGGCCAGCACCGCGCCGGTGTAGGCGTCCAGGTGCAGGGTGGCATCGTCGCGGGGGTCGTCGGCGAAGATCGCCACGGTGTACACGCCGTCGGCGGCCACCGGCAGGGTGATGCTGTAGCCGGGCACCACCCCGGCCGCAGCGGCGCGCTCCACCACCGCCTGCAGGCCGATGCGCGGCGGCGCCGGCTCATGGCCGTGGTCGCCGTGGCCGTCGCCGCCACCATGGCCGGCGTGACCGGCATGCCCCGTGGAGACCGGCAACGGGGTGTTCTCCACCGGCCAGGGCACGGTCTGCGCCTCGACCCGGTTCAGGCTGCCGGCCTGGGCCCCGGAGGTGGGCACCGCGTCCCACATGGCCGCCGGAAAGTGGTTCCAGGCGCCGGCGAAGGCCTTGCCCCAGAAACCGGTCCAGGTCATCCCGGTGAGCAGCATGAACAGCAGCAGCAAGGCGCCCCAGGCGCCCAGCACGGCGTGCAGGTCGCGCCAGAACAACCGGCCGCGGGCATTCAGCCGCGGCCACAGCACGCCCCGCAGGCCGCGCCCCCGGGGCCACCAGAGGTACAGGCCGGACACCGTCAGCACCACGCCCCAGCCGGCCGCCAGTTCCACCAGGCGGTCGCCCGGGGTCCCCAGCATCAGCTCGCCGTGCAGCGCCCGGGCCACCGCCTGGAGGTTGTAGCGGGCGTCCTGGGTACCCAGCAGGGTGCCGCGGTAGGGGTCGAGGAACAGGCTCAGCTCGCGGCCGTCCTCGCTCGCCACGAACTCGGCGCTGCGGTCCGCCGCCGGCGGCGGCAGGTACTTGCTCACCTGCGCCGCCGGACGCAGCTCGCCGACCCGCGCCAGCAGCGCGTCGGCGGACAGTGCCGGGCCCGCCGGCGCCACCACCCGCAGCTCGGCGTCGAGCCACAGGTCCAGCTGCGGCTTGAACAGGTAGACCAGGCCGGTCAGGGCCAGCAGCATCATGAAGGGCGCGACGAACAGGCCGGCATAGAAATGCCAGCGCCACGCCAGGGTGTAGAAGGACACGCGTCTGTCGCTCATGGAAAGGCTCCTCGCCGGCGCGCTCAGAAGTGGAAGTCGACCCGGGTCCACAGGGTGCGGCCCGGTTCGTCGATGGCCCGGGCGACCTCGGCGGGGTAGCCGAAGCCGGCGTCGCCGGCCAGGTTCAGGTGCTCCGCGTAGTCCTTGCCGAACAGGTTGTCGACACCGACGCTCACGGTCAGGTTGCGGCTGACCCGGTAGGTGCCGTTGAGGGAGAAGACCCCGAAGCCGGCGCTGTCGCCGAAGTCCTGGCCCACCACGTTACCCTTGCCGTCGGCCACCCGGTGCTGGGCGGCGACCACCCGCCAGAGGGCGCCGGCGCTCCAGGCATCGCGTTCGTAGCTCAGCCCCAGGCGCGCCTCCAGGGGCGGCATCTGCGGCAGGGCCTCGCCGTCGGCGCGGTTCTCGCCCCAGGCGTAGGCCAGGCTCGCCTCGCTCTTCCAATGGGCGCTCCAGCGATAGGCGGCCCCCAGCTCGCCGCCGGCGATGCGCGCGTCGACGTTGCGCGCCAGGGACGACGGCCCCATGGCGCCGCGCTCGCTGTAGTCGAAGAGGATGAAGTCGCGCACCACCCCGGCGTACAGCGACGCCCAACTCTCCAGGCGCTCGCCCTGGTACTGCAGGCCGATGTCCAGTTGGGTGGTCTTCTCCGGCTTCACCCCGTCGAAGGCGTTGACCGCGCCCGGGCTGCCCTCGGGCGAGAACAACTCCCAGTAGTCCGGGAAGCGCTCGGTGTGGCCGAGGCCGGCGTAGACCGTGGCGGGCATCCCGGCCAGGTCGCGCTCGTAGCGCAGGAAGCCGCCAGGCAGGGTGTCGCGGCGGGTCTCGCCGGCAGTAGGGTTGGGCTGGCTCATCATCCCCGAGCCGATGCGCGAGCGGTGATCGCGGACCTCGGCGCGGTCCAGGCGGGCGCCGCCGATCAGCCGCTGGTCATCGGCGGCGTACCAGGTCAGCTCGCCGAATGCGCCGTAGGTGTGGAAATCGGCGTCCTTGTCATAGGGCACGCGGTCGTAGGTGCCCTCGCCCATGGCCGAGCGCTGGCGGTGTTCGTTGGCCTGGCCGTCGGCCCCGGCCACCAACTGCAGGTCGTCCCAGCGCCAGGTGGCGGCCAGGCGCCCGCCCAGGGTGCGGCGGTCGACGTTGGCGGCCATGGGCCCGGCCATCATGCCGCTGCCCGATGGCCGGCGCAGGCTGTAGTTGTCCATCACGTGGTCGGCGTAGTTGTAGTAGAGCTGCGCCTCGACCTTCTCCAGGGTCTCGCTCAGGCGGCTGCGCTCGGCCCGCAGGGCCAGGCTTTCCCGCAGGAAGCGGGCGCCGTCCATGCCGCGCCCGGCGTAGCGCGCCTCGCCGTCGCCGCGACCGCCCGACAGCTCCACCCAGGTGTCCTCGTCCGGGGTCCAGCCCAGGGCCAGGTCGCCGTTCCACTTGTCCCAGCGCGAGGGCACGCGGTGACCGTCGCCGTCGTGGTAGTCATCGGCGCGGGAGGTGTTGGCCAGGCCCCGCAGGTAGCCCAGGGGCCCGCCGACAGCGGCGTCCAGGCGCTTGTCCAGGCGGCCGTCGGTGCCGGCCAGCAGCGTGCCGTCGACCCGGCTGCCCAGCGCGCCGAAGCGCTCCGGGTCGCGCTCGAAGAGCACCGTGCCGGCCGAGCCCATGGGGCCCCAGAGCACGCTCTGCGGGCCCTTGATGACCGTCAGCTTGTCGTAGTTCTCCGGGGCGATGTAGGAGGTCGGGGCGTCCATGCGGCCGGGGCAGGCGCCGAGCATCTGCCCGCCGTTGGCCAGCAGGTTGATGCGCGAGCCGAACATGCCGCGCAGCACCGGGTCGCCGTTGCTGCCGCCGTTGCGGATGGCGGCGAAGCCGGGGATGGTCTTGAGGTAGTCGGCGCCGTCGCTGGCGGGCACCGGCTGACGCGGGACCTTGGGGTCGGTGACCACCGTGAGGGGCGAGCTGGGGGCTACCGCGGTGATCACCGTGGCGTCGAGTTCGGCGGGAGCCGGCGCGCTGTCAGCCAGGGCCAGGGGCGCCATCAGGCCGCCGCAGGCGGCCACCAGCAGACGGGCGGTAGCCGGGTGCGCCGGCCGCGGACGAGCGGCCAGCGGCCGCCCGGGAACGAAGGATGCGGACATGTGGATTCCATGATCGAGACGACGGGGGCCCGCCACCCCGCCGCCCCGCGCGCGAGGCACAGGTACGGAGCGGGCCGGCGGGCCGTTCCTTGGGGGTGGGTCGATCAGGCGGTGAGCGGAGGCGCGCGCGTGCGGGCGCCGGGGAAGATCGCCGAGCGGGCGTGGCCCTCGGCCAGGGGCGCGACGCGCCGGGAGTCGGCCTGCACCCCGGCGGCCGGGAGGGCCAGGACGGTGGCGGTCAGCGCGGGGGAATTGAACAGCAGGGTGCAGTAGCCGCACTTGGCCCAGTGCTCGTCCGGCGTCATGGGGTCGGCGGCGGGCGTGGTCAGGCCGGCGTCTGCCTCGGCCGGGCCCGCCATCCCGTGGCCCATGGCGCCATGGTCCATTGCGACTGGGCCGACCCGGTCTGGCGAGACCCGGTCTGGCGCGACCCGGTCTGGCGAGCCGCTGGCCATCGGGCCGTGCTCGGTGCCGCAGTCCATCTGCGCCATCCAGCCCGCCGCGTGCCCGCCCGCGCGCACCTGGGCCAGGCCCTGGGAGAGCAGGGGCCCGGCCAGCAGCAGGAGCATGGCGAACAGCGCCAGCCAGGCTCCGGAGCGTACGCGTCTGGGGTGGGTCACGGGGTGATCCGCTGGAAGAAGGGGTGGACCGGCGCCGCTATCCTAGCGAAAGCCGGCGCCGGGGATGAAGCGTAGACCCTGGGGCGGATGGCCGCAGGGTGACGCCGGTCACAGCGCCTGCGCCTCGAATTTCACCCGCGGGTGGGCGATGCGGTCCTGGGCGCGCACCAGCTGCAGCTCGTAGCTGCCGCAGGCCTGGGTTTCCAGGAGCACCTCGTGGACCGCCGCGGCGCTGGACTCGAAGGCATCCCGCGGGCTCTCCCCCAGCAGCAGGCGGGCGAGGAACAGCCCGGAGGTGAGGTCGCCGACCCCCACCGGCTGGCGCGGGAAGGCCAGCAGCGGGCGCGACAGGTGCCAGCAGGCGTCCGCCTGCACCAGCAGGGTCTCGAAGCGGTCGGCGGGCTTGCCGGGGTAGTCCAGGTGCTTCACCAGCACCGCCCGCGGCCCGCGCCGCAGCAGCTCGCGGGCCATGGCCACGCAGTCCGCCAGGGACTCGGGCCGGCGGCCGACGAAGCTGTCCAGCTCCAGCTGGTTCGGGCACAGGTAGTCGGCCACCGCCGCCGCTTCCTCCAGCAGGAAGGCGCCGACTTCCGGCGCGACGATGCAGCCTTTCTCCGGGTGGCCCATCACCGGGTCGCACAGGTAGACCGCCGCCGGGTTGGCCTGCTTGATCCGCGCCACCACCTCGAGGATCGCCCGGCCCTGGGCGGCCGAGCCCAGGTAGCCGGAGAGCACCGCGTCGCAGCGGGCCAGCTCGCCGATGGCGGCGATGCCGTCCACCAGGGCGGGAATCTGCGTTGGCGCCAGGACATCCCCGGTCCAGCGGCCATACTGGGTGTGGTTGGAGAACTGCACGGTGTTCAGCGGCCAGACGTCCACCCCCAGGCGCTGCATGGGAAACACCGCGGCACCGTTGCCGGCGTGGCCGAACACCACGTGGGACTGGATGGCGAGCAGGTGGGGCGTGCGTTTCATCGACTACCTCGGACGAACGGGACGCGTCGGCGACGCGGGACGGCAGCGGACGCTAACCAAGATCGTCGGCCAGGGCAAGAAACCCGCCGGGGGTTCGGGTAAGCTGGCCCCCCTGCCATGGGAGGCGACATGCTGACTCTGAGTGATCTGCTGGTCCTGCTGCTGTTCATCGCCGCCGCGGCCTGGTTCTGGCGCGTGCACGGCGTGCGCGAGCGCGCCCTGGCGCGGGTCAAGCAGCATTGCGCGGCCCAGGAAGTGCAGCTGCTGGACGACAACGTGGCGTTCCGCGGCATCCGCTGGGTCCGCGATGCAGGCGGCCGGCGGCGCCTGGCACGGGTCTACGGCTTCGAGTTCACCGTCACCGGCGAGCAGCGCCACGCCGGCAGCCTGTGCATGTTCGGGCCGCGCCCCGGCCCCATCGAGATGGACCCGCACCCCTTCCGCGCCCCGCCCGCCGACGACGGCCGGGTGATCCAGCTGGACGACTGGCGGCGCACCCACCCGCGCCCCGACGAGCAGCGCCGGGTCGACTGACCGAAAAACCCCGCGGCGACCGCCCCAGGCGCCTGCTATACCTGAGCGACTGGCGCATTCGCGACCCGCGTCGACGGCTGGTACCCGTCCCCTCCGGAGCCCGCCGCCATGTCCCGTCGCCCTGCCCGCCTCGCCTGGCTGCTCGGTCTCGTCGTGTCCTTCGCCGACGCCGCCAGCCTGACCCTCGACCGCCCCAGCGTGCCCCCCGGCCAGCCCCTGGGCTTCGACGCCGCCGGGTTCGCCCCCGGCGAGCCGCTGACCCTGTACCTGGACGACCAGGCCCTGGCCCCCGCTTATGCGGCGGACGGCCACGGCGCCCTGCGCGCCCGGGCGAACACGCCAACCGCGGCCCGCGCCGGCCTGCATCGCCTGACCCTGCGCGGTGCCACCGCCCGTGCCAGCGCGGCCCTGCGACTGGACGCGCCCTGGCCGCAGTTCGGCTTCGACGCCGCCCACACCCGCCACGCCCTCTACGAAACCCGCCTGAGAGCCGCGCGCCTGGGCGAGCTGACCCTGCACTGGCGCAAGACCTTCCGCTGCGGCGGCCAGCTGTACACCTCACCGGCCGTGCGCGACGGCCTGCTCTACGTCGGCTGCTCGGCGGCCGGGCGCCGCGCCTATGGCCTGAGCGCCCTCAACGAGGCCAGCGGCACCACCCACTGGTCGCGCACCGGGGACGGCTTCGGCCTGTCCTCGCCGGCCCTGGCGGGCGACCTGGTGATCAGCGGCTCGCGGGAGGACGGCCGTCTCTCGGCGTTCGACGCCCGCAGCGGTGCGCCGCGCTGGTCGCTGCAGACCGAGGGCTTCGTGATCGCCTCGCCGACGGTGGCCGACGGGCGGGTCTTCGTCGGTTCCAAGGATGCCCGGGTGTATGCCCTGGACGTCGCCAGCGGGGCACTGCTGTGGCGCGCCGACACCGGCGGGGCGATCACCGCCTCGGCGGCCCTGGCCGGCGGCACCCTGTTCGTCGGCGTCCACGACGGCAGCCTGTATGCCTTCGCCGCCGACGACGGCCACCTGCGCTGGCGCGCCCCCACCGGCGGCGCCCTGCAATCGCCACCGCTGGCGGGAGGCGACGCGGTGTTCGTGGAATCCAACGACGGCCTCCTGTACGCCTTCGCCCAGGCCGACGGCACGCCGCGCTGGGCGGTGCCGGTGGGCACCCGGGCCCCGGAGGGGGACCAGCTGGCCACCTCCGCCGCCTATGCCGACGGGGTGCTCTACCTGGGCTCGCGGGACCAGCGCGTCAGGGCCCTGGACGCCGTCGATGGCCGGCTGCGCTGGTCGACGGACCTGGGCGCGCCGGTGCTGGCCTCGCCCGCCCTGGCCAACGGCCTGGTGTTCGTCGCCACGGTGGACGGTCGCCTGCAGGTGCTGGACGCCGCCGACGGCCAGGTGCGGCTCGACCGCCCGGTGGGCGACGGCTGGCCGATCCAGCATTCCGTGGTGGTGGCCAATGGGCGCGTCTACCTGGGCGCCAGCGACAACACCCTGTACGCCTTCGGCCTGCCGGAGGACGCACCACCCGGCGCGCCCTGAAGGGCGGCGATCAGAGCGCGCCGAGGCAGTCCGCGAGGCCGTCGGCCAGGCGGTCCAGCAGGCGCTCGTAGCCGTCCGCGGCGGGCGCCAGGCCCGCGCCCATGGCGTCCAGCTCGGCCAGGCGCACCGGCAGCCCGGCGGTAAGGGTTTCCGCCAGTCGCGGGCGCAGCGGCGGCTCGCTGAAGACGCAGCTGGGGCCGGCCTGCTGCAGGCGTTCGCGCATGGCCGCCACGTGGCGGGCGCCGGGCTGCACCTCGCCCAGCACGCTGAACACCCCGGCATGGCGCAGGCCATAGGCCTGTTCGAAGTAGTCGTAGGCCTCGTGGAAGACGAAGTAGGGCTTGCCGGCCAGGGGCTGGAGGCGCGCGGTCAGGCGCTGGTCGAGGCGGGCCAGGCGCGCCTCGAAGGCTTTCAGGTTGGCCTGGTAGCGGGCCGCGTTGGCCGGGTCGGCGGCGGCCAGGTCGGCGGCCATCCGCGCGGCGATCACCCGGGCGTTGGCCGGCAGCAGCCAGAGGTGGGCGTCGAGGCTGCCGGGGCGGTGGTCGTGGTCATGCTCCTCGTCGGCGGCGTGGGCGCTGCCGTCGGCCTCGAAGCGGCGCAGGTGCAGGCCCGGCAGGTCCTGCACAGCCACCGTGGGCTTGTCGCGGCCGGCCAGGGGCTTGTCGAGGAAGCCCTCCAGGTCGGCGCCGACCCAGTAGAACAGGTCCGCGCCGCGCACCCGCCGCACGTCGGACGGGCGCAGCGCATAGTGGTGCGGCGAGGCCCCCGGTGGCAGCAGCACATCGGGCTGGCCCATATCGGGCTCGCCCATGGTGGGCTGGCCCGCGCCGTCCTGCACCGCGGCGGCGATCAGTTGCAGCGGCTTGATGCTGGTCAGCAGGCGGACCTCGGCCCGGGCGCCGAGGGACAGCAGGCAGAGGCAGAGCAGAAAGAGCGGTCGCGTCACGGCAGCACACCTGGCGGGAAAAGAGTTATAGAATAACGTCCTTCACCCGTTTGTGCCGCCGCCATGACCGAACCATCGCCGTCCCGGGCCTCCCTGGCCTGCCTGCCCCATGACCATTCCCACTGCGTGAGCGATGCCCTGGCCAGCGCCGAGCGTATCTGCGCGCAGCTGGGGGTGCGCCTGACCGTGCTGCGCAAGCGCGTGCTGGAGCTGGTCTGGCAGAGCCACAAGCCCCTGGGCGCCTACGACATCCTCGGCGTGCTGAGCGGCGAGGACGGCCGCCGCGCCGCGCCGCCCACGGTCTACCGGGCCCTGGATTTCCTCCTGGAGACCGGCCTGGTCCACCGCATCGCCTCGCTCAATGCTTTCGTCGGCTGCAACCACCCCGGCGAGGCCCACCAGGGCCAGTTCCTCATCTGCCGCAGCTGCCACGCCGCGGTGGAGCTGGAACACCCGGCCATCAGCACGGCGATCCTCGACGGGGCGCGCACCGTGGGCTTCCAGGTGGAGGGGCAAACCGTGGAAGTGCTGGGCCTGTGCGCCCCCTGCCAGGCGGCGGCATGAGCGACGCGCTGATCCGCCTCGACGGGGTCGGCGTGCGCTTCGCCGGCCAGGACGTGCTGCAGGACGTGCGCCTGGCGGTGAAGCCCGGCGAGATCGTCACCCTGATCGGCCCCAACGGCGCCGGCAAGACCACCCTGGTGCGCGCCGTGCTGGGCCTCCTGCAGCCCGACAGCGGCAGCGTCTGGCGCAAGCCGCGCCTGCGCATCGGCTACATGCCGCAGAAGCTGCAGGTGGACCCTACCCTGCCCCTGAGCGTGCTGCGCTTCCTGCGCCTGGTGCCGAAGGTGGACCGCGCCCGGGCCCTGGCGGCCCTGGGGGAAGTGGGCGCCCAGGCAGTGATCGATAGCCCGTTGCAGCGGATTTCCGGTGGCGAGTTGCAGCGGGTGCTGCTGGCCCGCGCCCTGCTGCGGGCGCCCGAGCTGCTGGTGCTGGACGAGCCGGTGCAGGGGGTCGACGTGGCCGGCCAGGCCGAGCTGTACCGGCTGATCGGCCGCCTGCGGGAGCGCCATGGCTGTGGCGTGCTGATGGTCTCCCACGACCTGCACCTGGTGATGAGCGCCACCGACCAAGTGGTCTGCCTGAACCGCCACGTCTGCTGCAGCGGCCACCCGGAACAGGTCAGCGGCGACCCGGCGTTCCTCGAGCTGTTCGGCGGTGACGCCCGCAGCCTGGCGGTCTACCACCATCACCACGACCATGCCCATGACCTCCACGGCGGCGTGGTGCTGCGCCCGGCCCACGTCCACGGCCCCGGCTGCACCCACGGCCCGGGCGCCCTGGCGCCCGGAGCGCCCCGTGACCGCACCGACTGACGCCGCGCCCGCCCGTATGCCCCGCTCCCTCTCGCGCCTGCTTCCGGAATCCCCGCGCCATGGCTGACTTCCTTTTCAACGCGCTGCTCGCCGGCCTGGCCCTGGCCCTGGTGGCCGGCCCCCTCGGCTCCTTCGTGGTCTGGCGGCGCATGGCCTACTTCGGCGACACCCTGTCCCACGCGGCCCTGCTGGGGGTCGCCCTGGGACTGATGCTGGACGTCAGCCCGACCCTGGCGGTGACCGTCGGCTGCCTGCTGCTGGCGGTGCTGCTGGTGACCCTGCAGCAGCGCCAGCCCCTGGCCTCTGACACCCTGCTGGGGATTCTCGCCCACAGCACCCTGTCCCTGGGTCTGGTGGCCCTGAGCTTCATGCCCGACGTGCGCATCGACCTGATGGGCTATCTGTTCGGCGACCTGCTGGCGGTGAGCCGCACCGACCTGGCCTGGATCCTCGGCGGCAGCGCCTTGGTGCTGGCCCTGCTGGTGCCGCTGTGGCGGCCGCTGCTGGCGATCACCGTGCACGAGGAACTGGCCCGGGTGGAAGGTTTGCCGGTGGCGGCGATCCGTCTGGCGCTGATGATGCTGGTGGCGGTGGTGATCGCCGTGGCGATGAAGATCGTCGGCGTGCTGCTGATCACCTCCCTGCTGATCATCCCGGCCGCCGCCGCCCAGCGCCACGCCCGCACCCCGGAGCAGATGGCCGGCGGCGCCAGCCTGCTGGGGCTGCTGGCGGTGTGCGCCGGGCTGGCCCTGTCCTGGTACAAGGACACCCCGGCCGGGCCGTCCATCGTGGTGGCCGCCGCCGCGCTGTTCCTGCTGAGCTTCGCCCTGCCGCGCCGCGCCTGAGGATGGGGCCGCGCGCGCCAGGGGAGAAACCCGAGCGGTCGCCGGTCACATGTCCCTGAAGGGCGGCCCAGCGAGGCCCGGCGCCGCCCGCCGCCATTCCTCAGCAAGGAGCGACCATGAACATTCCCTACGTCCAGCTCAACGACGGCCACCGCATCCCGCAGCTCGGCCTGGGCACCTGGCAGACGCCGGACGCGGACGCCCCGGCCCTGGTGCAGACCGCCCTGCAGCTGGGCTACCGACACATCGACACGGCCGCCATCTATGGCAACGAGCGGGGCATCGGCGAGGGCCTGGCCCGCGCCGGCGTGCCCCGCGATGAGCTGTTCGTCACCACCAAGCTGTGGAACGACCGTCAGGGCCACGACGAGACCCTCAAGGCCTTCGACGAAAGCCTGCAGCGCCTCGGCCTGGACTACGTCGACCTGTACCTGGTGCACTGGCCGTGCCCCCAGCGCAATCAGTTCGTCGACAGCTGGAAGGCCATGCTGCGCCTGCGCGACGAAGGCCGCATCCGCTCGGTGGGGGTCTCCAACTTCCGCGAGGACGACATCGAGGCGGTGATCATGGAGACCGGCGTGGTGCCGGCGGTGAACCAGATCGAGGTGCACCCCTGGCTGCAGCAGCGGGCGCTGCGCGAACTGGGCACCTACAAGGGTATCGCCACCGAGGCCTGGAGCCCCCTGGCCCAGGGCGGCGAGCTGCTGGCCGACCCGCTGATCCGCGAGATCGCCGACCGCCATGGCAAGACGCCGGCCCAGGTGGTGCTGCGCTGGCACGTGCAACTAGGCTCCATCGTCTTCCCGAAATCGGCGAACCCGGCGCGCATCCAGGAGAACGCGGCGATCTTTGACTTCCAGCTGGATGAGGCCGACCTGCAGCGCATCGCCTCCCTGGACCGCGGCCAGCGCCTCGGCCCGGACCCGGAGACCTTCACCGGCTGATCCCGGCCCGCGGAGGACGCAACCCCCGACGCCCCTGGCCGCCTCAGTCGAGGCCCGGGCGCAGCGTCGGGCGGGCAGGCGCCGCGGGTGCCGGGCGGGCCCGGCTGGACAGGCGCCGGCCGAGGGCGATGAAGGGCCTTTCCACGACGACGTGGAGGGCGGTGGCCAGCAGCCCCACCACGGCCAGCAGCAGGCCCAGGTAGCCGTACCAGGTCAGCCCGGGCAGGTAGCGTGGCGCCCACGTCGCCATCGTCTCCATCACCGGCAGGTGCACCAGGTAGACCCCATAGCTGATCTCGCCCAGGTAGACCCAGCCGCTGCGCTGGAAGAAGCGGCCCACCGCCGGCGGCACGCAGGCGAACACCAGCACCAGGTAGCCGAACACCACCGCGGTGAAGAACCGCCCCCAGACCACCGGAACCTCGACGTCCCAGTAATCGCCGATGTGCCCCCGCAGCCAGCCCAGGTAGAGCACCAGCAGCAGTGCGGCAGAGGCCGCGCAAAGGGCGAAGTGCGCCTCGATGGCGGCGCGGCACAGCGGCCGCAGCTTCACCACCGCGAAGCCCGCGGCGAACAGGCCGAGCATGCCCGGCAGCTGGGTGCCGAGGAAGAAGCGCTGCCCCGGCTCCTGCCACAGGTGGAACACCGCGTAGCGGCTGGCCAGGGAAATGCCCAGCATCGCCAGGGTGAGCGTCCACCAGGCGCGGGGACCGCGCACCAGCCCCAGCAGCAGCGCCGCCAGCAGGTAGAACTGGAACTCGCTGCCCAGGGTCCAGAGCACCCCGTTGATGGCCCCGCCATGGCCGGGCACCAGGTTGTGCACCATGAACAGGTGGCTGACCAGCACCCAGGGCTCTTCCAGCAGGTGCGGCCGGGTGCCCAGCAGGCAGGCCACCGCCACCACCAGGAAGGCCGGGTAGATGCGCAGGACGCGCCGCAGCAGGAAGCCGCCCCGGGTCTCGCCGCGGTCGGCCGCCAGCAGCCCGCCGATGAGGAAACCGCTGAGCACGAAGAACAGGTCCACGCCGTTCCAGCCCACGTGCAGCAGGTAGGGGGAATACGGGCCGTGGTAGGCCGCCGGCACCAGTTCGACGACGTGGAACATCAGGACCCAGAGCGCCGCGAACCCGCGCAGAAAGTCCAGGCCGGCCAGGCGTGGGCGCGTATCGGCGGAGGCGGGCGGGACGGTCTTCGACTGCATGCTGAATTCCCTTTCGGAGCGGGTCGGCCGTGCCGCGACGTGAAGAAGGCCGGCAGTGTGCCCGAGGATGCCCGGCGTTCCAAGGGTAACGGCGGCGATCGCGGGCCCTCGCCACCGGTCGCGCGGTCGTCCGCAGCGGGTGGTCGGCACGGCGGACCGCCCTGGCCCGGGCCTGCCCGCGGCGGACGCCCATGAAAAAGCCCCCGCGGCCCGGAGGGCGGCGGGGGCTCGGTGACGCGGCGGGCGTCAGGCCGGGATCGACTTGATCTTCGGCATGCGGGCCCAGACCCGGTGCTTGGCCATGGCGGCGAAGAACGGCTTCTGCAGCGCCTTGACGTCGGCGCCGGTGAGCAGACCCTCGTCCGCGGTCAGGTGCACCGCCTGCAGCAGGTCCTTGGCTTCGCCGGACAGGGCGATGGCCTTCAGGTGCTTGTAGGCTTCCAGCAGGTAATGCTTGTACACCCCGTCATCCTGCATGGCCTTGACGCTCTGGGCGCCGCCCGGGACGAACACGGCATCCACCGCCACCGACGGCAGGCCCTCGGCGGAACCGTCCACCGGTACCGGCTTGCCGTCGGCGCCCTTCACCGGGCCGGCGGTGGGACCGAGCACCTTGACGTGGGCGCCCTCGGCCTTGAGGGCCTTCTTCATGGCGTCCACTTCGGCGCCGTTCACGCCGTCGGCGATCAGCACCGCCACCTTGAAGCCCTTGATGTTGCCGGACAGCAGGTTGAGCTGGCTCAGAGCCGGGGACTTCTCCAGGGACGGCTTCTTCGGCGGCACGGTGGGGGCGGTGGGCGGTTCCACGCCGATCTTGCGGGCCACCCGCTGGGCCAGGTCCAGGTCGATGTTGGCGAGGATTTCCTTCACCTGGCGCTCGCGGATCCACTGCCGCTCCACTTTGCCCAGCTCGAAGCTGTAGGCGTCCACCACGTGCTCCTGCTCCGGCTTGGAGAGGCTGTGGTAGAACAGCGTGGCCTGGGAGAAGTGATCCTTGAACGACTCGCTGCGCTCGCGGACCTTATGGGCGTCGACGCGCTCGTGGTAGCTCTCGAAGCCGCCGTCCACCGGGCCCGGCGGGGTTTCCTTGGGCCAGCCGCCGTCAATGGAGTTGGGCTCGTAGGAGGCACGGCCCTTGTCGATGCGCTGGCGGTGCATGGCGTCGCGCTGGTTGCTGTGGTTCGGCGCCAGGGGCCGGTTGATCGGGATCTCGTGGAAGTTCGGCCCACCGAGGCGGCTGATCTGGGTGTCGGTGTAGGAGAACAGCCGGCCCTGCAGCAGCGGGTCGTTGGAGAAGTCGATCCCCGGCACGATGTGGGCCGGGCAGAACGCTACCTGCTCGGTCTCGGCGAAGAAGTTGTCCGGGTTGCGGTTGAGCACCATCTTGCCGATGGGGGTCACCGGCACCAGCTCCTCGGGGATGATCTTGGTGGGGTCCAGCAGATCGAAGTCGAATGTGTGCTCGTCCTTCTCCTCGACGATCTGCACGCCCAGTTCCCATTCCGGGTAGTCGCCGCTCTCGATGGCTTCCCAGAGGTCGCGACGGTGGGCATCGGTGTCCTTGCCCGCCAGTTTCTGCGCCTCGTCCCAGACCAGGGACCGCACGCCCTGCTTGGGCTTCCAGTGGAACTTGACGAAGCGCGACACGCCCTTCTTGTCGATCATGCGGAAGGTGTGGATGCCGAAGCCCTGCATGCTGCGCAGGTTCACCGGGATGGCCCGGTCGGTCATGGTCCACAGCACCATGTGGGCGGATTCCGGGGTCAGCGAGACAAAATCCCAGAAGGTGTCGTGGGCGCTGCCGCCGGTGGGGATCTCGTTGTGGGGCTCGGGCTTCACCGCGTGGACGAAGTCCGGGAACTTGATGGCGTCCTGGATGAAGAACACCGGCATGTTGTTGCCCACCAGGTCGAAGTTGCCTTCTTCGGTGAAGAACTTCACCGCGAAGCCGCGCACGTCGCGCACGGTGTCGCCGGAGCCGCGGGGACCCTGCACCGTGGAGAAGCGCACGAATACCGGGGTCTGCTTGGCCGGGTCCTGCAGGAAGCCGGCCTTGGAGAGGGTGTCGCCCAGGGGCTTGTAGACCTGGAAATAGCCGTGGGCCGCGGTACCGCGGGCATGCACGATGCGCTCGGGAATCCGCTCGTGGTCGAAGTGGGTGATCTTCTCCCGCATGATGAAGTCTTCCAGCAACGACGGCCCGCGGGCGCCCACCCGCAGGGTGTTCTGGTTGTCGGAAATCTTCACCCCCTGGTTGGTGCGCAGGGCCTTGCCGGTGGCGTCGGAGCGGAAGCGCTCCAGGCTGTCCACCTTGGCGTTGTGGTTGGCGCGGTCCAGGGTATCGGTCCCGGCGAGCTCGCTCGGGGTGGCATCAGGCTTGTCGATGGCCATCGGTTGTAGACTCCTCGTAGGCGGCCCCGGGCGGGGCGTCGGTTTTCTCGTGCGACCGGTCCCGCCAGGCGGCGGGCCGGTCGTCGCATTCGAGGCGGCGGGTACAGGCTGGGCCCCGTCGCAGGTCTAGGTAGTGACCGGCGCACTTCGCCATGCGTTCCGCCCCGTTGATCGTCCGTGTTGTCGCAGGCGTGACCCCGGGTCCGCTCATCGGCTTATGCTTTTTCGCTCGGGCGCCCGCCAAACAAAAACTAAGTTTGCATAAGGGTTCAGGCTAAAATGCGCGCCCCCGGCGCTCACCGCCCCCCTTTACCGAATTACCTCGCACCCACAAGGTTCGTCCCGTGATCGAGTTCCACAACGTCCACAAGACCTACACGGTCGGCAAACGCGAGATTCCCGCGCTGCATCCCAGCCGCCTGACCATCGAAGGCGGGCAGATCTTCGGCCTGATAGGCCATTCCGGCGCCGGCAAGAGCACGCTGCTGCGGCTGATCAACCGCCTGGAAGAACCCAGCGGCGGGCGCATCGTGGTGGACGGCGAGGACATCACCGC
This sequence comes from Pseudomonas mangiferae, assembly GCF_007109405.1. Lineage (GTDB taxonomy): Bacteria > Pseudomonadota > Gammaproteobacteria > Pseudomonadales > Pseudomonadaceae > Pseudomonas_T > Pseudomonas_T mangiferae. Next base: position 126,620 of record NZ_VJOY01000011.1, on the reverse strand, counting down.
CCTGGACGGCGAGGGCCTGCGGCGCTTCCGCCAGCGGGTCGGAATGATCTTCCAGCACTTCAACCTGCTCTCGTCGAAGACCGTCGCCGACAACGTCGGCATGCCGCTGAAGCTGGCCGGCGAGCTGTCGCGGCGGGAGATCGAGGCGCGGGTCGCCGAACTGCTGGCCCGGGTCGGCCTGTCCGACCACGCGAAGAAATACCCGGCGCAGCTTTCCGGCGGCCAGAAGCAGCGGGTCGGCATCGCCCGGGCCCTGGCCACCCGGCCGAAGATCCTGCTGTGCGACGAGGCCACCAGCGCCCTCGACCCGCAGACCACCGGCCAGGTCCTGCAGCTGCTGGCGGAGATCAACCGCGAGTTGCGGCTCACCGTGGTGCTGATCACCCACGAGATGGACGTGATCCGCCGGGTCTGCGACCGGGTGGCGGTGATGGACGCCGGGACCGTCGTCGAGGAAGGCCCGGTGGCGGACGTCTTCCTGCACCCGCAGCACCCCACCACCCAGCGCTTCGTGCTGGAGGCCGAGCAGGTGGACGAACACGAGCAGCGCGACGACTTCGCCCACGTGCCGGGGCGCATCCTGCGCCTGACCTTCCAGGGCGACTCCACCTACGCGCCGCTGCTGGGCACCGTGGCGCGCCAGACCGGGGTGGACTACAGCATCCTGGCCGGGCGCATCGACCGCATCAAGGACGTGCCCTACGGCCAACTGACCCTGGCCCTCACCGGCGGCGACGTGGAGGCGGCCCTGGACTGCTTCCGCGCGGCCGACGTGCACCTGGAGGTACTGCGCTGATGGACGCTTCCTTCGCTTCCCTGGTCCAGAACATCGACTGGGCGGAAATCTGGCTGGCGACCCTGGACACCCTGCTGATGCTGGGCGGCTCGCTGCTGTTCACCGTGCTGCTGGGGCTGCCCCTGGGGGTGCTGCTGTTCCTCACCGGGCCACGCCAGCTGTTCGAGCAGAAGGGCGTCTACGCCCTGCTCTCCCTGCTGGTCAACGTGCTGCGCTCGTTGCCGTTCATCATCCTGCTGATCGTGATGATCCCCTTCACCGTGCTGATCACCGGTACCTCCCTGGGGGTCGCCGGGGCCATCCCGCCGCTGGTGGTGGGCGCCACGCCGTTCTTCGCGCGGCTGGTGGAGACCGCCCTGCGGGAGGTGGACCGCGGCATCATCGAGGCCACCCAGGCCATGGGCGCCACCACCCGGCAGATCGTCCTCAACGCCCTGCTGCCGGAGGCCCGCCCCGGCATCATCGCCGCCACCACGGTCACCGCCATCACCCTGGTGTCCTACACCGCCATGGCCGGCGTGGTGGGGGCCGGCGGCCTCGGCGACCTGGCGATCCGCTTCGGCTACCAGCGCTTCCAGACCGACGTCATGGTGGTCACGGTGATCCTGCTGCTGATCCTGGTGCAGGTGCTGCAGACCGTGGGCGATCGCCTGGTGGTGCATTTCTCCCGCAAGTGAACCGGCGCGGGCGGGCCTGTCGCCCGCCTCATCGCTACCCCGAAACCAAAGGAGCCTTCCCATGAAGAAACTGCTGACCGTCCTGGCCGCCGTCGCCGCGTTCTCCGCCCAGGCGGAGACCCTCAAGGTCGCCGCGACCCCGGTGCCCCACGCGGAAATCCTCGAGTTCCTCAAGCCGCAGTTGGCCAAGGAAGGGGTGGAGCTGGAGGTGAAGGTGTTCACCGACTACGTGCAGCCCAACGTGCAGGTGGCGGAGAAGCGCCTGGACGCCAACTTCTTCCAGCACCAGCCTTACCTGGACGAATTCAACAAGAGCCGCAAGACCTCGGTGGAACTGGTCAGCGTGACCGGCGTGCACGTGGAGCCGTTCGGCGCCTACTCCAGCAAGGTCAAGCGCCTGGAAGACCTGCCCGACGGCGCCAGCGTGGCCATCCCCAACGATGCCACCAACGGCGGCCGCGCCCTGCTCCTGCTGGCCAAGGCCGGGGTGATCACCCTCAAGGAAGGCACCGGCATCCTCGCCACGCCCAAGGACATCGTCGGCAACCCGAAGCACGTGAAGGTGCGTGAACTGGAAGCGGCGACCCTGCCGCGGGTGCTGCCCCAGGTGGACCTGGCGCTGATCAACACCAACTATGCCCTGGAAGCCAAGCTCAACCCGACCCAGGACGCCCTGGTGATCGAGGGCGCCGACTCGCCCTACGTGAACATCCTGGTGAGCCGCGCCGACAACAAGGACGCGCCGGCCCTGCAGAAGCTCGCCCAGGCCCTGCACAGCCCCGAGGTGAAGCAGTTCATCCAGGAAAAATACAAGGGCGCCGTGGTCCCGGCGTTCTGATCCCCGCGGGCCGGCGACGGCCCCCGACGACGGGCGCCCCACCGGCGCCCGGCGTTCCCCTGGCGACCCGCCCCGCGACGCTCGCCTGACCGCTTCTCCCCACTCCTCTCACGACACCCCCTTGGTGGATGGCGCGGCGCGCCCGTGCGTCAGTCGCCGGCCACCAGGGACGGCAGCTGGTCGGCCAGCTTGGCGTTGTTCAGGGGCGCGCGGATGAAGCCGCGCTGGGTGCCGTCCGGGCCGATGATCACCAGGTTGCCGCTGTGGTCGACGGTGTAGTTGGGCTTGCTGGTGTCGGCGGGGATGAACGGGATGCTCACCGCGGCGGCGAATTTCTGCAGGGTGTCCAAATCGCCGGTGGCGCCGCGGAAGGCGGGGTCAAAGTAGCCCAGGTACTGCTTGAGCTGCTGCGGCGTGTCGCGGTTCGGGTCGACGCTCACCAGCATCACCTGCAGCCGCGCGCGGGCTTCCTCGGGCAGCTTGCCCTTGAGCTCGCGCAGCTGGGCCAGGGTGGTGGGGCAGATGTCCGGGCAGAACGTGTAGCCGAAGAACAGCAGGCTCCAGCGGCCCTTCAGGGTATCCACCCGCAGCGGCTGGCCATCCTGGTCGGTCATGCTCAGTTCCGGCAGGGTACGGCTCTGGGGCAGCAGCACAATGCCGGCGTCCAGCAGCCGCACCGGGTCCTGCTGGTGGCGTTCGCTCAGGGCCTTGTAGACAGTGAGCCCCATCACCAGGGCGACGACGGCGACGAGGATGAAGACGGTTTTCTGCACGCGGGTCATAGGCTTGCCTGTTCCGAGAAGACGGTCGGCCGCTGGCGGCCGGGCCCCGCATGGCCGCGGGACCCGCCGCGCATCATAGGTTCAGCAGCAGGTAGTGGTCGACCAGCAGCGCGATGAACAGCAGGAACAGGTAGGCGATGGAATAGCGGAAGGTACCCATGGCGGCCCGCGGGTCGTGGCCGCGGTAGAGCACCCAGGACCAGCGCAGGAAGCGCGCGCCCAAGGCCAGGGCGCAGAGCAGGTAGAGCGGGCCGCTCATGTGGATGACGAAGGGCATCAGGCTCACCGCGATCATCGCCAGGGTGTAGAGCAGGATGTGCACCTTGGTGTAGTGCTCGCCGTGGGTGACCGGCAGCATCGGGATGTCCGCCTTGGCGTACTCGGCCTTGCGGTGGATCGCCAGGGCCCAGAAGTGCGGCGGCGTCCAGGCGAAGATCAGCAGCACCAGCAGCAGCGGTTCGGCGCTCACCTGGCCGGTCACCGCGACCCAGCCCAGCAACGGCGGCGCGGCCCCGGCGACACCGCCGATGACGATGTTCTGCGGCGTGGCGCGCTTGAGGAAGCCGGTGTAGATCACCGCGTAGCCCAGCAGCGAGGCCAGGGTCAGCCAGGCGGTCAGGGGGTTGGTGAAGGCCAGCAGCAAGCCCTGCCCGGCGACGGCCAGCAGCAGCGCGAAGGCCAGGGCCGCGGCGGGCGAGACCCGCCCCTCGGCCAGGGGCCGGCGGTGGGTGCGGGCCATGATCGAGTCGATGCGCCGGTCCACCACGTGGTTCACCGCCGCCGCGGCGCCGGCGCACAGGGCGATGCCCAGGTTGCCGAACAGCAGCACGGTCCACGGCACGCCGGCGCGGGTGGCCAGGAACATGCCCACCAGGGAGGTGATCAGCATCAGCACCACCACCTTCGGCTTGGTCAGCTCCAGGTAGTCGCGCCAGCCGGCGTGGACGCGCTGCGCGGACGATAGCGTAGCCATGGCTCTTTCTCCTCAGGGCATCAGTCGGTCGCCAGGCGCTCCAGCGCCGGCGCATCCCGCGGCACCGCGCGGGCCTCGGCCGCGGGCGCCGCCAGGGGCCGCACGCGGTAGTTGGTCAGGATCAGGGTCAGCAGCAGCAAGGCACCGCCGCCGTTGTGGGCCACCGCCACCGGCAACGGCAGGTGCAGCAGCACGTTGCTCACCCCCAAGGCCAGTTGCAGCGCCAGCACCGCCAGCAGCAGCCCGGCCAGGCGCGCCAGGCCCGCCCGCCACAGGCGCCAGGCCAGCAGCGGCAGGTACAGCGCCAGGGTCAGGGCGCCGAGGCGGTGGGTCAGGTGGATGGCCGTGCGGGCGTCACTGTCCAGCTGCCCGCCCAGGTAGTTGGGGCCGATGTGCTGGGTCAGGTGGAAGCCGTTAGCGAAATCCGCCGCCGGCCACCACTGGCCGTGGCAGGTGGGCAGGTCGATGCAGGCCATGGCCGCGTAATTGGCGCTGACCCAGCCGCCCAGGGCGATCTGCCCCACCACCAGCGCCAGGCCCAGTCCCGCCCACACCCGCAGCGAGGGCGCCAGCGGGCGCGGCGGCCAGGCGCCGGACAGGCGCAGCGCCAGCAGGAACAGCAGGCCGAGGGTGCAGAAGCCGCCCAGCAGGTGGGCGGTGACCACCTGGGGCCAGAGCTTGAGGGTCACCGTCCACATGCCGAAGGCGGCCTGGGCGATCACCACCCCGAGCAGGACCAGGGGCAGCCCCAGCGGCTGGCCGGGGCGCCCGCGATGGCGCAACGCCTGTACCGCCAGGGCGAGGATGGCCAGCCCGAGGCTGCCGGCGAAGTAGCGGTGGATCATCTCGTTCCAGCCTTTGTGGGCTTCCACCGGCGCGTCCGGGAAGCGCGCCTCGGCGTGGGCCAGTTGCACCTCGCCCTGGGGCACCGCGAGAAAGCCGTAGCAGCCCGGCCAGTCGGGGCAGCCGAGCCCGGCGTGGGTCAGCCGCGTATAGGCGCCCAGCAGCACCACCAGCAACGCCAGCAGGGTGGCGGCGCAGGCCAGGGGGAAGCCGGGGCGGGCGCGTCGGGGCATGGGTTCTCCTCGCATCGAGACTGTCTGACCGGCCGCCTCGCGGTTTTGCTCCAGCGAATTGGCCGGGCCGGCAGCCAGGGTTCAGCCGATCTTCGACAGCTTCAGCAGGTGGCGCAGGTCGTCCAGCACGGCCTTGCCGTTCACCCCGGCCGGGTAGCGCAGCACCAGGTTGCCGTGGGGGTCGACGATCCACAGGGCCGGCTCGCCGCCCGGCACCGCGCCGCGGTAGCGCCCGGCGTCCAGGTCGTAGCGGCGCAGGCGCGGGTAGTCCCGCGCCAGGGTCGCCCGGTAGTCGGCCGTGGGCGCGGTGGCGCTGGCCAGGGCGTGCTCGCCGCGGGACGCCTCGCGCCCCAGGCCGATGTGGATCTGCCGGGCAAGGTAGACCAGGCGCCGGCAGGCCTCGGCGCAGTCGTCGGGGCTGGTGACCAGCACTTGCCAGCGGTCGCCCGGCGCGTCCACCTCCGAAGCCGCCACCGGCGCGGCCGCTGCAGCGGGCGTGGCCGCCTCCGCGATGCCCAGGGCGGCGCGGTCGCGGCCATCCCCCAGCAGTTCGCCGTGGAAGCTGCGGCCCTCGGGCACCCAGAACTGCCAGCGGTACATGGCCGAGGCCAGCAGCATCGGCCCCAGCACCAGGGCCAGCAGGCCCAGCAGCTGCCAACGGCCGCGACCGCGGGGCGAAGGGGTGTCAGAGAGGTACAGGCTGGGGTTCATCGACCACCTCCCGGGCCCGGCGGATGCCGAGGTAGCAATAAAGGGCGAGCAACGCCGCGGCCATGGCGAACCATTGCACGGCGTAGCCGACGTGGGTCTCGGGGCCCAGGCTCACCGTCGGCCAGCCGACCCGGTAGGCCGCGGGGCCGCCCTCCAGGCGCGCCTCCAGGGGCACGCCGTCGCGACCGAGGGCGGTCCACAGGGCGGGTGCGTCGACCCGGTTGACCAGCCGCGGCCAGCCCTCGCCGGCCACCTGGCGCAGCTCCAGCACCTGGCCCGGCGGCCGGTAGAGGTCGACGGTCAGGGCCTGTGGCCCGGGCGGCGTGTCGAAGGCCACCGGCACACGCCGGTCCGTCCAGGGCAGCCAGCCCCGGTTGACCAGCACCCAGCGCTGGCTGGCGGCGTCGTGGAAAGGTTGCAGCAGCTCCACGCCGGGACGGCCGTCGCGGGTGCGGTTGTCCAGCAGCAGGGCATGGTCGGCATCGAAGCGGCCTTCCAGGCGCACCCGGCTGCCACCCGGCGCGGCGCCCTGCAGGACCTGCTCCAGGGGCTGGGGCGGCAGGGCCTGCTGGCGGGCGTCCGCTGCCAGCATCACGCGCTTTTCCTCGGCCCGGGCCAGTTGCCAGGCCCCCAGGCCCACCAGCAGCGGCAGCAGCAGGAACACCGCCACGCTGGGCCCCAGGCCAGGGCGGAAGCAGCGTCGCCGGGGCGGCTGGCTATACTGGCCGACACCCCCTCGCGCCAGGAGACCGCCATGCTCAAGCTCGCCATCGTCGTTCTGTTGCTGGCGTCCGTGGCCAGCCTGTTCGGCGGCCTGGTGTTCCTGGTGAAGGACGAGGGCCGCAGCTCGCGCCTGGTCAACGCCCTGACCCTGCGGGCGGTGCTGGCGGCGTTCACCGTCGCGCTGATCGCCTGGGGCTTCTACAGCGGCCAGCTGGTGGCCCATACCACCTGGTAGCGCCTGGCGCGGGTCAGAGTACATAGACGAAGACGAACAGGCAGACCCACACCACGTCGACGAAGTGCCAGTACCAGCTGGCCGCCTCGAAGCCGAAGTGCTGGTGGGCGTCGAAGTGCCCGCGCTGGATGCGCACCAGCATGATCCCCAGCATCAGTGCGCCGATGGTCACGTGGGCGCCGTGGAAGCCGGTGAGCATGAAGAAGGTGGCGCCGTAGATGCCCGAGCCGAGGGTCAGTCCCAGCTCGTGGTACGCCTCCACGTACTCGGTGACCTGCAGCGCCAGGAAGCACGCCCCCAGCAGCACCGTGGCGCCGAGCCAGGCCTTGAGCTTGCGCCGGTCGCCGCGCTTCAGGGCGTGGTGGGCGAAGGTCACGGTGAAGCTGGAGGTCACCAGCAGCACGGTGTTCAGCAGCGGCAGGTGCCAGGGGTCGATCACCGCCTTGGGCGGCGGGAACAGCTTCGGGTCCGGGGTGTGCAGCAGTGGCCAGGTGTACTGGAAGTTCGGCCAGAGCATGTGCGCCACGCCCTTGCTGCCCTCGCCCCCCAGCCAGGGCCCGGACCACATGCGGATGTAGAACAGCGCACCGAAGAAGGCGGCGAAGAACATCACCTCGGAGAAGATAAACCAGGTCATGCCCCAGCGGAACGAGCGGTCCATCTGCGGGCTGTAGAGGCCGGCGCGCCCCTCGCGGATCACCGCACCGAACCAGCCGAACAGCATGTAGGCGATGAACAGCGCGCCGACGAAGAAGATCAGCGGCCCGTGGGAGGCCTCGCGGGCCGCCTTCAGGTCGTTGAACCAGGTGCCCAGGCCGTACACCGTGATGAGCAGGCCGAGGGTGGCGACGATCGGCCACTTGCTCTGGGCCGGGACGTAATAGTGCTCGTGGCTAGCCATTGGGGTTCTCCTTGGTCGCGCCGGTCCGCGGCGCCTGGGCCACCGGCGGGTGCCGCGCGGTGACGTCGAACAGGGTGTAGGCCAGGGTCAGGTGGAAGACGTCGCCGGGCAGTTCGCGGTCGACGATGAAGCGCACCGGCATCTCGATGCGCTCGCCCGGTTGCAGCACCTGCTGGCTGAAGCAGAAGCACTCGGTCTTGTGGAAGTAGGCCGCCGCCTCGGCGGGCGCCACGCTGGGGATGGCCTGGGCGGTCATCGGCCGGTCGGTGGGGTTGTAGGCGACGAAGAGCATCTCGTTGCTGGCGCCGGGCCTCACCTCCAGCTGGTCGGCCTTGGGGTGGAAGTCCCAGGACATGCCGGCGGCGTTGGTGGCGAGGAACTGCACCCGCACCTGGCGCGTCTCGTCCACCTGCTGGCGGCCTTCGTAGGCCGAGCCGGCGGTCTTGCCGTTGATGCCCAGGGCCTTGCACATCACGTCGTAGATCGGCACCAGGGCGAAGCCGAAGCCGAACATGGCCACCACCGCCAGCAACAGGCGGCGGATCAGCCGCGGGGTGCTCAGGGTGCGCTCCATGGCTGCCTCCCTGCCCGCCGGACCGTCTCGCGGCTCACGGCTGGCGCTCCTCCACCGGCAGTTCCGGCGGGGTGCTGAAGGTGTGGTAGGGCGCCGGCGAGGGCACCGTCCATTCCAGGCCGTGGGCGCCGTCCCAGGGCTTGGCCGGCGCCGGCCGCCCGCCGCGGATGCACTTGATGACGATGAACAGGAACAGCAGCTGGGTGGCGCCGAAGGTGAAGGCGCCGATGGACGACACCATGTTGAAGTCGGCGAACTGCAGGTTGTAGTCGGGGATGCGCCGCGGCATGCCGGCGAGGCCGACGAAGTGCATGGGGAAGAACGCCACGTTCATGCCGACGAAGGACAGCCAGAAGTGCAGGCGGCCGAGGGTCTCGTCGTACATGTGGCCGGTCCACTTGGGTAGCCAGTAGTAGGCCGAGGCGAAGATCCCGAAGATCGCCCCGGGCACCAGCACGTAGTGGAAGTGCGCCACCACGAAATAGGTGTCGTGGTACTGGAAGTCCGCCGGGGCGATGGCCAGCATCAGCCCGGAGAAACCGCCGATGGTGAACAGGATGACGAACGCCACGGCGAACAGCATGGGCGTCTCGAAGGTGAGCGAGCCCTGCCACATGGTGGACACCCAGTTGAACACCTTCACCCCGGTGGGCACCGCGATCAGCATGGTGGCGTACATGAAGAACAGCTCGCCCACCAAGGGCACCCCCACCACGAACATGTGGTGGGCCCAGACGATGAACGACAGGAAGGCGATGCTGGCCGTGGCGTAGACCATGGAGGTGTAGCCGAACAGCGGCTTGCGGGAGAAGGTGGGGATGATCGAGCTGACCGCGCCGAAGGCCGGCAGGATCATGATGTACACCTCCGGGTGGCCGAAGAACCAGAACACGTGCTGGAACAGCACCGGGTCGCCGCCGCCCGCCGCGTTGAAGAAGCTGGTGCCGAAGTGGATGTCCATCAGCATCATGGTCACCACCCCGGCCAGCACCGGCATCACCGCGATCAGCAGGAACGCGGTGATCAGCCAGGTCCAGCAGAACAGTGGCATCTTCATCAGGGTCATGCCCGGCGCCCGCAGGTTCAGCACCGTGGCGACCACGTTGATCGCGCCCATGATGGAGCTGATGCCCATCAGGTGGATGGCAAAGATGAAGTAGGTGACGCTCTCCGGCGCGTAGGTAGTGGACAGCGGCGCGTAGAAGGTCCAGCCGAAGTTGGGCCCGCCGCCGGCGGTGAACAGGGTGCTCACCAGCAGGCCGAAGGCCGCCGGCAGCAGCCAGAAGCTGAAGTTGTTCATCCGCGGCAGGGCCATGTCCGGCGCGCCGATCATCAGCGGGATCATCCAGTTGGCCAGGCCGACGAAGGCCGGCATCACCGCGCCGAACACCATCACCAGCCCGTGCATGGTGGTCATCTGGTTGAAGAATGCCGGCTCGACGATCTGCAGCCCCGGCTGGAACAGCTCGGCGCGGATCACCATGGCCATGCTGCCGCCCAGCAGGAACATGCAGAAGCTGAACCACAGGTAGAGGGTGCCGATGTCCTTGTGGTTGGTGGTCAGCAGCCAGCGCGACAGCCCGCGGGCCGGGCCGTGGGCGTGGTCATGAGCGGCTTCGGTGTGGCCCGGTTCGATCACTGCGCTCATGTCATTTCTCCTCGGCCTGCTTCAGGGCCAGCACGTCCTTCGGGGTGACCATGTCGCCGTCGTTGTTGCCCCAGGCGTTGCGCTCGTAGGTGATGACGGCGGCCAGGTCGACCTCCGAGAGTTGCTTGCCGAAGGCCGCCATGGCGGTGCCCGGCACGCCGTGGAACACCGTGGACAGGTGCTTCTCCTTCGGCCCGGTGACGATCTTCGAGCCCTTGAGCGCCGGGAACATCGGCGGCAGGCCCTGGCCCTCGGGCTGGTGACAGGCGGCGCAGGTGGTGTGGTAGACCTTGTCGCCCCGGGCCACCAGCTCCTCGCGGGTCCATTCCTTGTCGGTCAGCTCCTTGAGCTTGGCCACCTCGGCCTTCTTGTCGGCGAGCCAGGCGGCGAAGTCCTCCTTGCTCTTGGCCTCCACCACCACCGGCATGAAGCCGTGATCCTTGCCGCACAGCTCGGTGCACTGGCCGCGGTAGATACCGGGCTTGTCGATGCGGGTCCAGGATTCGTTGATGAAGCCAGGAATGGCGTCTTTCTTGACCGCCAGGGCCGGCACCCACCAGGAGTGGATGACGTCGGTGGCGGTGATCAGGAAGCGCACCTTGGTGCCCACCGGCACCACCAGGGGCTGGTCGACCTCCAGCAGGTAGTGGTCGTCCTTGTCGGCCTGGTTGTGGATCTGCTCGATGGGCGTGGCCAGGTTGCTGAAGAACTCCACGTCCTGGCCCAGGTACTTGTAGTGCCACTTCCACTGGTAGCCGGTGACCTGCACGTCCAGCTCGGACTCCGAGGGGTCGTAGATCTGGATCAGGGTGCGGGTCGCCGGGATCGCCATGACCACCAGGATCACCAGGGGCACCACGGTCCAGGCCACCTCCACCAGGGTGTGCTCGTGGAAATGGGCGGGCTGCTGGCCGGTGGAACGGCGGTGCAGGATCATCGACCAGATCATCACGCTGAACACCACCACGCCGATGGCGACGCAGATCCAGAAGATGGTCATGTGCAGGTCGAAGACGGAACGGCTGGTGGCCGTGGCGCCGGGCGCCATGTTCACCGTCCAGGCCGCTTGCACGGTCTCGAACGGTAGCCACAGCAGGAAGCTCATCCATGCGCTTGGATGACGCGTCATCGCGGTTCCCCTTATCGTTCTTGTTATCCCGCCGGCTGTGCCTGCGGCCAAGGGAGCGGCTGTCGATACGGCTGACTTCAACGGCCGGACGCTCGGTCGAACGCGCAGTCGGACTCATCAGGTAACGCCTTTCGAGACCGAGTATAGCCAGGGTCCCCAGGCTGACAACGCGAGATGAACGACGCCCCGGCGCGACCCGCCGACGTGCCGGGAGCCCATGGCACAAGGGCTGCAGGCCGATGGACGGTCGTTGGTTATGCCCTTCGCGAATAATCAAGAATGGTTTATGCCGAAGCGGTCTTAGGCGGTGCGCGGTAGCGGCTAACGTCTGTGACGGTCGGCGTCGACCGTCGGCTTTCCGTAGCCGGCGGTGACGCCGCGCCGGTCGGCCGCCGTCGTACGCCAGGTAGAGGCCGACCGTTCCCCGCCCCACGACCTTCGCTACAGGAGTCCCCATGAACACTGCCGCCCTGCGCGCGCTGATCCAGCAGGCCCATCGCCACGAAGCCGCCACCGGCCACCTGGCGCGCCTGCTCGATGCCCGCCTCGACCACCTGCACCCCGCCATCCGCCTGCCCCAGGCCGACCCGCGGGGCGCCCTGGCCGCCTTCGTCGCCGCCTACCTGGACGAGGTGCCGGAGCTGCTGGACGCGGCCGCCGAGGTGGCCCGGGAAGCCGGCATCGAGGACCAGGTGAAACCGGTGCTGAAGGTGGCGGAACAGTTCTTCCTGCAGCCGCCGGCGCTGATGGAAGGCCACGATGGCCTCGACGGGCTGCTGGACGAGGCCTACCTGGCCCACCGCCTGGTGGAGGAAGTGAACGACCGCTACATCGCCCACCTCGGCCGCCCGTTGATCCCCCTGGACACCACCGTGGCCAACCTGGTGGCCCACCAGCTGATCGGCGAACCGTTCGCCAACCGCCTGGACGAAGCGGTGCACCACGCGGTGGACGGGTTTCTGGACGAGCGCGCCTTCGCCCAGGAGTCGGTGCGCAGCTACCGCGCGCGCCTGGACGACCCGTCCACCGAGTCGGCCTGGCGGCGCTGGCCATGCCTGTCCCGACGCCTCGGGGTGGACCTGCAGCTGGACGGCGCGCCGACCTGAGGCCGCCGCGCCGTCGCGTCAGGCGGCCTTGGCCGAGCCCACCGCGCTGGCCCCGCGCAACCGCCCTTCCAGGCGCCGCTTGAGCGCCCGCGGCTCGATCACCAGCCGCGAACCGCTGGCCGCCGCCGCACGGCTCCAGTCCTCCAGCAGCTCCATGCAGGCGTGGTCGATGTAGCTCAGGTGGTCCAGCGGCACGTGGAGCTCGGTGCCAGGGCGCACCGATTCCAGCACCCGGGCCAGCAGCGGCACCTTGAGGAAGGTGGCGGCGCCCACCAGGCGCAGCTCGGCGCGCCGGGCATCCCGGTAGACCAGGCTGACCTTCAGCCGCGAGGCCTTCCAGGCCAGCTTGGCCAGGGTCAGGCCGAAGCCCACCAGCACCCCGGTGAGCAGGTCGGTGCAGACGATCACCAGGGCGGTGGCGGCGTAGATCACCATCGGCATGCGTCCGTAGCGGCCCAGGCCGCGCAGGGCCTTGAGGTCCACCAGCTTGATGCCGGTGTAGACCAGCACCCCGGCCAGGCTGGCGACCGGAATGCTCTGCAGCACCCCCGGCAGCAGCATGACGAAGGCCAGCAGCCAGGCGCCGTGGAAGACGGTGGACAGCCGCGTGCGGGCGCCGGCCTGGACGTTGGCCGAGCTGCGCACGATCACCCCGGTCATGGGCAGCGCCCCCAGTACCCCGCAGAGCAGGTTGCCGACGCCCTGGGCGGTCAGCTCGCGGTCCAGGTCGGAGCGCGGGCCCGCTTGCATGCGGTCCACCGCGGCGGCCGAGAGCAGGGTCTCGGCGCTGGCGATGAAGGCCATGGCCAGGGCCGCCACCAGCAGCGTCGGGTCGGCCAGGGCTAGCAGGTCGGCCGGGCGCAGCCAGTCGATGGCGTCGGCGAGGGTCGCCGGCACCTCCACCCGGTTCACCTCCAGCCCCAGCCAGAGGCTCGCCGCGGTGGCCAGGGTGACGCCGATCAGCGCCCCCGGCAGGAAGCGCAGGCGCGTTGGGCGCAGGCGCTCCCAGGCCACCATCAGCGCGATGGTGCCCAGGCCCAGCAGCGCGGCGTCCAGGCCGAGGCCGCCGCCCAGCACCGGCAGGGCCTCGCCCAGGGCGCCGGGGAACGCCAGCAGGTTGGCCAGGCCGGAGGCCTGGGGCTGGGCGTCCAGCATCACGTGGACCTGGGACAGCACGATCAGCACGCCGATGCCGGCAAGCATGCCGTAGACCACCGCTGGCGCGGTGACCCGGAACCAGCACCCCAGGCGCAGGCGCCCGGCGATCAGTTGCAGCAGGCCGGCCAGCACCAGGATCGGCCCGAGCAGCGCGATGCCGTGGGTGCGCACCAGTTCGAAGACCAGCACCGCCAGGCCGGCGGCCGGCCCGCTGACCTGCAGCGGCGAGCCGGCCAGCCAGCCCACCACCAGGCCGCCGACGATGCCGGTGACCAGGCCCTTGGCCGGCGGCATGCCGGAGGCGATGGCGATGCCCATGCAAAGGGGCAGGGCGACGAGGAAGACCACCACGGACGCCAGAGCGTCGCGAGGCAGGGTTGTCTTGAGTGAGTCGAGCATGATGGGGCTCCTGCACGTTTTCGGCACATGACGGATGGCGACACCGCGCGCGAGGGCGCGGTATCGGGCAGGCGTAAGCGGTGGGCGTGTTGTCCGGCCCGGCGTGACGTCAGCGGGCGTTGGGAAGTGCCTCAGGACCCGCTGTAGCGGGCCTTGGGCGTAGCCATCGGCACGGGGCCTTCGCCGTCGAGGGGAAGGAACTGCCCGCGTTCGGCGTCGTAGGCGCGGATGGCGCTGGTCTCGATGTCGTAGACCCAGCCGTGGATGAACAGCTGGCCGCTGGCCAGGCGCGAGGCCACCGACGGGTGGGTGCGCAGGTGGTCGAGCTGGGCGACCACGTTCTCCTCGGTGAGCACGCCGAGGACTTCGTGCCCGGCGCAGGTGCAGTTGTCCGCCACCACCGTGCGGGCCACCTCGGCATGGCGCAGCCAGGCCTTGACCGTGGGCATGCGCTCCAGGGTCTCGGGGTTGAGCACCGCCTTCATGGCGCCGCAGTCGGAATGCCCGCAGATGATGATGTGCTGCACCCCGAGGGCCAGCACAGCGAACTCGATGGCGGTGGAGACGCCACCGTTCATCTGCCCGTAGGGCGGCACCACGTTGCCGACGTTGCGGGTGACGAACAGGTCGCCGGGGGAGCTCTGGGTGATCAGCTCGGGCACGATGCGCGAGTCCGCGCAGGTGATGAACATCGCCCGGGGTTGCTGGGCGGTGGCGAGTTTCTTGAACAGCTCTTCCTGCTGGGGAAACACCTCGTGGCGAAAGCGCAGGAAGCCTTCGACGATGCGTTGCAGCGCTGTCTCGGCGTTCTCCGTCTCCGCGGGCGCCGCACTCGGGTCGTTGTCGCTCATATCCCTACCTCTGGTTTCGTTGCTGGCGGAAGAAACAGTCCCATGTCGCTAGCGCGTCCACGAGCCCTCTTGCGGCATCGGCGAAACGCCGGGCCGGCTGGCTCGCTACCGGGTCACCCTACGGCGGCAAGCTTAAGCGAAGCTGAACGGACCGCTCTGGCACGGGCCTCGAGGTTTTTCCGCATGTGTCGGACGCCCGCGCGGGCGAGTCGGTTCATGGGCCGTGCGGCCTGTCAGCATGCCAGCCCCCGCGCACCTTGCCCACCGCGTCCGTCGCCTGCGCCCGGGCGGCGAATCGGGGCGGGGCGCCGCCCGGGCGGGACCGGGTGCAATCGAGACGTCGGCTCCTGGCCGATGGCCCCGCTCGCCAGCCGATGCCGGAGCGTGCTGCCGGGGCGGGGCGAGAACGCGGCTTTTTCCAAGCGCAGCGTGTCCTGACGATTTCCGGATAACGGCCAGACACACCCCTAGAGCAGGGACAGCTGGCCGCCGGGCGGGGCGAAGCGGCTGCAGTCCAGGCCGAAGTCGCCGCGACGGTTCAGGCCCAGGCGCCGGAGGGCCACGGCGAAGCGCTGGGCCAGCAGCTCGGCGAACGGCCCCTGGCCGCGCATGCGGTGGCCGAAGCGGCTGTCGTAGACCTCGCCGCCGCGGCACTGGCGGATCAGGCTCATGACGTGCTCGGCGCGCTGCGGGTAGTGGGCGGCCAGCCATTCCTCGAACAGCGGCGCCACTTCCCGCGGCAGGCGCAGCAGCATGTAGGCGGCGGACTGGGCGCCGGCATCCCGGGCGGCCTCCAGCAGATGCTCCAGCTCGCGGTCGTTGACCATGGGGATGATCGGCGCGCAGAGCACCCCCACCGGTACCCCGGCGCCCCGCAGCACGCGGATCGCCCGCAGCCGCGCGCTCGGGGCCGCGGCGCGCGGCTCGAGGATGCGCTTGAGTTCGTCGTCGAGGCTGGTGAGGCTGATCATCACCGCCACCAGCCGCTGCTCCGCCAGTTCGCTGATGAGGTCCAGGTCGCGCAGGATCAGCGAGCCCTTGGTCACCAGGGTCACCGGGTGGCGGTAGCGCAGCAGCACCTCCAGGCAGCGCCGGGTCAGTTGCTGGTCCCGCTCGATGGGCTGGTAGGGGTCGGTGTTGGCGCCCAGGTTGATGGGGGCGCAGACGTAGCCGGGCTTGGACAGTTCCTGCTCCAGCAGCGCCGCGGCATTGGTCTTGGCGATCAGCCGGGTCTCGAAGTCCAGCCCCGGGGAAAGGTCCCAGTAGGCATGGCTGGGGCGCGCGTAGCAGTAGATGCAGCCGTGCTCGCAGCCCCGGTAGGGGTTGATCGAGCGATCGAAGGGCAGGTCCGGAGACTGGTTGCGGCTGATGATGCTCTTGGCGGTCTCGACCCGCACCTCGGTGACGCAGGGCAGCGGGGCCTCTTCGTACCAGCCGTCGTCGCTGGGCACCGAGCGGGTCGGGGCGAAGCGGTTGTAGGGGTTGCTGCCGGTGCCACGGCCGCGGGGCGGCAGGCTCGCGCTGGACATCTGGGACGCTCCACCGATACTGTTCGCATATACAGTATTAGTGACATCCCCTCGCCACAAGCCCAGCCGCCGAACGGTTCAGGACCGCGCGGTCGCCTCGACCGGCAACGGCGCGTCGGACCGCCGCGCGTAGCGCTGGGCGAGCACCGCGCAGACCATCAGCTGCAACTGGTGGAACAGCATCAGCGGCAGGATCGCCGCGCCGATGGAGCCGCCGGCGAACAGCACCTGGGCCATGGGCACGCCGCTGGCCAGGCTCTTCTTCGAGCCGCAGAAGACGATGGTGATCTCGTCCTCCTTGTGGAAACCCAGCAGCCGCGCCAGCCCGGTGGTGGCGCCCAGGGCCAGGGCGAGGATCAACCCGCAGGCCAGGACCAGGGCCAGCAGCGCCGGCAGCGGCACCTGGTGCCAAAGGCCCTCGATCACCGCCGCACTGAAGGCGGTGTAGACCACCAGCAGGATCGACCCCTGGTCGACGAAGCGCAGCCAGTGCTTGTTGCGCCCGACCCAGGCGCCGATCCAGCGGCGGGCGATCTGCCCGGCGATGAACGGCGCCAGCAACTGCAGGACGATCTTCAGCATGGCGTCGAGCATCGAGCCGCCCTCGCCATGCAGGTCCAGCAGCAGGCTCACCAGCAGCGGGGTGAGGAAGATCCCCAGCAGGCTGGAGGCCGAGGCACTGCAGATGGCCGCCGGGATGTTGCCACGAGCCAGGGAGGTGAAGGCAATGGCCGACTGCACGGTGGCCGGCAAGGCGCACAGGTAGAGGATGCCGGCGTACAGCTCCGGGGTGACCCATGGCGCCAGCAGCGGTCGCAGGGCCAGGCCGATCAGCGGGAACAGCACGAAGGTGCAGGCGAAGATCAGCAGGTGCAGCCGCCAGTGGGTGGCGCCGGCGATGATGGCCTCCCGGGACAGCTTGGCGCCGTGGAGGAAGAACAGCAGGCCGATGGCCAGGTTGGTGAGCCCGTCGAAGGCCACCGCCACGCGGCCCTGGCAGGGCAGCAGGCTGGCGAGGGCGACCACCGCCACCAGGGTCAGGGTGAAGCCATCGGGCAGGAAACGCGGGCGGGACATGGCACGACTCGAACAGCGGAACGTCGCGCCACTCTACCCCGCCGGGCGTCTTGCCGGCTAACGGTAGAAACCCCGTCGATAGCGCCGAACGGACAACGACCGCCGTCTTTCCCTCGCTTTCACGATGCCGGCACAGCGGGGGCCCTGGTCGCGCGGGCGTCCAAGACGGGTCACTGGAACTACCCCGACCTCCGGCCGCATCGTCCAGCACCGCGCATCCCCGCCAGCCCGCATCGCCGGGACCGCATGAGCCCGCACCTTGGCGGCGCTCGACACGACCCGCCGCCAGACGCACCCGCTGGCGCTAGCCGCCGCTGTGGTCGGTCACCTGGCCGATGTCGTCCCCGGAGGTGTGGGCGGAGTCGTCGTCCCGCAGGCGCTCCACGTCTCGCGCGCTCACCGCCGCGCCGCGGTTGCCCCAGCTGCCGCGGATGAAGCTGACCACCTCGGCCACCTGCTGGTCGCTCAGGCGCCAGCCGAATGCCGGCATGGTGAAGGTGGACGGCGCCTGGTGGGTGGCCGGCAGGGTACCGCCCTTGAGCACCAGGCTGATCAGCGAACTGGGGTCCTCGGTCTGCACCACCGGGTTGCCGGCCAGGGCCGGGAATACCCGGGCGTAGCCCTGGCCGTCGGTGCGGTGGCAGGCGGCGCAGTTGTCCAGGTAGAGGGCCGCGCCGGGACGGCTGTCGTCGCCCTTCCAGAGGGCGTCGGCCACCTGGCGGTCGTAGGCGTGGGGCGTGTCCTGGGGGTTCCGGGCGGGCAGCGACTTGAGGTAGCGGGCGATGGCCAGCAGGTCGTCGTCGCGCAGGTACTGCATGCTGTGCACCACCACGTCGGACATCCCACCGAACACCGCGCTGCGCTCGCTGCGACCGGTCTTGAGGAAGGCCACCAGCTGCGCCTCGCTCCAGCTGCCGAGGCCGTCGGTGTGATCGCCCCGCAGGTTCTTGGCGATCCAGCCCTCCAGGGGCGCGCTGCCGGAGAGGAAGGCGTCGCCGTCGCCGGCATCGAGGGATTTCTCCTGCATGGTGAAGGCGCGCGGGGTATGGCATGCGCCGCAGTGGCCGAGGCCTTCCACCAGGTAGGCACCGCGGGCCACCACCGGGTCCTGGCCGGGGGCGGGGACGAAGGCTTCCACCTTCGGCGCGAAGGTCCAGCGCCAGAACGCCAGGGGCCAGCGCATGGACAGCGGCCAGGGGATGTCGCTGTCGCGGTTTTCCTGGGCCACCGGCTCCACACCATGCATGAAGTAGGCGTACAGCGCGCGCATGTCCTCGTCGCTGACGCGCGCGTAGGACGGGTACGGCATCGCCGGGTAGAGGGTGCCGCCGCCCTTGGCGATGCCGTGGCGCACCGCCTTGTCGAAGTCCTCGAAGCGGTACTCGCCGATGCCGGTCTTGTCCGGGGTGATGTTGGTGGAATACAGGGTGCCGATGGGCGTCTCCATGGGCAGCCCGCCGGCGAACGGCTTGCCGCCCTTGGCGGTGTGGCAGGCGACGCAGTCGCCGGCACGGGCCAGGTAGTCGCCGCGGACGATCAGCGCCGGATCGGCGCCCTCGTCAGGCGCGGGAGGCTGCGCGGCGAGGGCCGGGCCGGCGAGGGTCAGGGCGAGGGCGGTTGCGGTGAACGGGTTCATGGCCAGCCTCCTCATGCCTGCACCAGCGGGCCGGGGTTCTTCAGGTACTGCTCGCGGATCGCCCGGGCGGCCCAGTAGGTCAGCGCCGCCACCAGGCCGGTGGGGTTGTAGCCCAGCCCCTGGGGGAACGCCGAGGCGCCGGGGACGAACACGTTGTGCACGTCCCAGCTCTGCAGATAGCGGTTCACCGCGCTGGTCTTCGGGTCGCTGCCCATGATCGCCCCGCCGTTGAGGTGGGTGGTCTGGTAGCTCTGGGTGTTGAAGCGGTCGCCGGGCTGCTTGCCGAGGATCGCCAGGGCCTTGGGGTTCATGGCCTCGGCGATGCGGCGCACCTTCCCGACCATGAACTGGTTCATGCGGATGTCGTTGTCCTTCCAGTCGAAGGTCATGCGCAGCAACGGCTGGCCGTAGGCGTCCTTGTAGGTGGGGTCCAGGTCCAGGTAGTTGTCGCGGTACGACTGGTGGGCGCCGTGGGCATCCATGGACAGGTGATGGGTGTAGTTCTCGGCGGTGGCGCGCTTCCAGGCGCTGCCCCAGGCCGGGGTGCCCGGCGGGTTGGAGATGCCGCCGATGGGCCGGGTGCCGGCCTGGTTGACCCAGAACGGCGAACCGCCGACGAAGCCATGGGGGCCATGGTCGAAGTTGTCGGCGTTGAAGTCGTCCACCGCCACGCCGTTGCCGCCGGCGCCGATGAACGGGTTGGTGTGCACGTCCTGGTCGAAGTAAGCCTTGATGGTGGCCATGTTCTGGTAGGCGAAGTTGCGCCCCACCACCCCGTCCCCGGTCTTCGGGTCGTAGGGCTTGCCGATGCCGGAGAGCAGCATCAGGCGCACGTTGTGGAACTGGAAGGCGCCGAGGATGACGATGTCCGCCGGCTGCTCCACCTCGCGGCCCTGGGCGTCCACGTAGGTCACCCCGGTGGCGCGGCTGCCGCTGCTGTCCAGGTTGACCCGCAGCACGTGGGAATTGGGCCGCAGCTCGAAGTTCGGCGCCTGGCGCAGGGCCGGCAGGATGTTCAGGTTGGGCGAGGCCTTGGAGTACATGTAGCAGACGTAACCGCTGCAGAACCCGCAGAAGTTGCACGGGCCCATCTGCACGCCGTAGGGGTTGGTGTAGGGCCCGGAAGTGTTGGCCGAGGGCAGGTTGTAGGGGTGGTAGCCCACCGCCGCCGCCGCCTGCTGGAACAGCTGCGCGGAGTAGGTGTTTTTCTGCGAGGGCAGCGGGAAATGGTCGGAGCGGTCCGGCGCGAAGGGGTTGCCGCCGCTGCCCTGGCCCACGGTCTCGCCCTTCACCGTCCAGGCCTGGCCGGAGGTGCCGAAGACCTTCTCGGCGAAGTCGAAGTAGGGCTCCAGTTCCTCGTAGCTGACCCCGAAGTCCTGGATGGTCATGCCGTCGGGGATGAAGCCCTTGCCGTAGCGTTCCTCGTAGTGGCTGCGCAGGCGCAATTCCACCGGGTCGACCCGGAAGTGCACCCCGGACCAGTGCAGGCCGGCGCCGCCGACCCCGTCGCCGGGGAGGAAGGCACCCAGCTGGCGGTTCGGCAGCGCCACGTCGTCGAGGCCATGGCGGATGGTCACGGTTTCCCGGGACAGGTCCTGGAAGAGTTTCTTGCGGATGCTGTAGGTGAGCTCGTCGATCACCTGGGGGTAGGAGCCGTCCGGGTAGGTGTCGCGCATCGGCCCGCGCTCCAGGGCCACCACCTGCAGGCCGGCCTCGGTGAGTTCCTTGGCCATGATCGCCCCGGTCCAGCCGAAGCCGACGATCACCACGTCGGCCTTCTTCATCGCGTTCGCCATGCTCAGGCCCTCTCGCCGCGGATCGACACCGGCGGGATGGGGTAGCGCTCGCCCCGCTCCACCCAGTCCATGAAATCGGCGCGGGCGCCGGGGAAGTTCACCAGCTTCCAGCCCACCAGGCCCTTGTTGCCGCCGTGGATCGGGTCGCAGAAGAAGCCTTCCTTGGTGTTGGTCAGCAGGTAGGAGAAGAACACCTTGGCCGGCACCGCGTCGAACGTGGCCTTGCCCGCTTCCAGCAGCCCTAGGGCCTGGTCCTGGGTGGCGGCGTCCAGCTCGGCGAAGCGCTTGCCGTACTGGCGCCCGCACCAGTCGTCGGCGGCGGCGATGCCCAGGCGGTAGATGTCCCGCGGCACCAGGCGCAGCTGGTAGCCGAACTCAGGCGCGGCGTCGGCGACGAAGGGCCCCTGCATGTACCAGGTGGCGCCGGTGGCATAGGGCGTGGTGAGCTGCCGGTCGATGTATTCCGGCACCCCGGCCTCCAGGGCGCCAGGGCCGGTGGCGTCGGCCGGGATCAGCCGCGCCACCGCCGCGTTGACGAAGGCCCATTCCTCGGCGGTGAAGAACACCGGCTGGTAGGCCGTGCCGCTGCCCGCCGGGGCCGCCTCGTCCCGTGCCTTGGCCTGGGCCGGCGCCGGGTCCGCCACCACCGCGGCGCCCAGGCCGATCCCGCTGCCGGCGACGGTGACCACCGGAATCAGGGTGAGGGATTTGCGCAGGAAACTGCGCCGCGAGTCGAGGATGTCGTCGGCTGACATGGGCACTACCTTATCTGGCGAACACGGTCGATGCGGGACGTGAACCGTCCCGGCGTTTATTAGGGAGCTATCTATTGCCAAGCGCCGCGGCAATCCGCCACGCGCGGCAGCCTTGGTAAAGACTGGTTACAAAAGCGGGAGGTTCAACTTCCCTGGCGGGGCGGGAAATCGCCGGCCAGCGCGGCCGGCGGGCACACAACGGGCAGGCTCCGCGGCGTTTTTCGGTCGCTCGGGAGAACGGTGCGCCCTGCCAGGCGTGGGCGACCGCATCGAAAGGACGGTACAGGCCCGTCATCCGACGGGCCCGACGCGAGAACCGGGCGAGGCCCGGTCAGTCCTTCTTCAGCTTGGGGTTGGGAAAGAACTGCACCGGCTGCACCTTGGGGTCGGCCGGTGCCTTGGGGGCCGCGGCGTTGACCCGGGTGGGCAGTTCCCGGGGTACCGACTGGCCCTGGGCATTGAGGGTGTCGGCGTAGCCGCAGGTCACGCACTCGCGGTGCGGCACGCCGTCCACGTTCCACATGCGGATGGTGTCCATGGCGCTGCACGCCGGGCACACGGCGCCGGCGATGAAGCGCTTGGGCGGGGTCAGCGGGGCGTCGCTCATGCCGCCTCCGCGCTCAGCCCGAGGTGGCGCAGCAGCGCGTCGATGCGCGGCTCGCGGCCGCGGAAATCGGCGAACAGCACCGTCGGCGCCTGGGAACCGCCGCGGGCCAGGATCGCGTCGCGGAAGGCGCGGCCGGTCTGCGGGTTGAGCACGCCCTCTTCCTCGAACCGCGAGAAGGCGTCGGCGGACAGCACCTCGGCCCACTTGTAGCTGTAGTAGCCCGCCGCGTACCCGCCGGCGAAGATGTGGGCGAAGCTGTTGGGGAAGCGGTTGTAGGTCGGCGGCGGCATCACCGACACCTCGTCGCGGATCGCCCCCAGCACGTCCAGCACGCTGCGGCCGTCGCCGTGGGTGGCGTGCAGCTCGAAGTCGAACAGGGAGAATTCCAGCTGGCGCAGCATCATCAGGCCGGACTGGAAGTTCTTCGCCGCCAGCATCTTGTCCAGCAGATCCTGGGGCAGCGGCTCGCCGGTCTGGTAGTGGCCGGAGATCAGCGCCAGGCCCTCCGGCTCCCAGCACCAGTTCTCCATGAACTGGCTGGGCAGCTCCACCGCGTCCCAGGCGACGCCGTTGATGCCCGAGGCTCCGGCGTGCTCGACCCGGGTCAGCAGGTGGTGCAGGCCATGGCCGAACTCGTGGAACAGGGTGGTGACCTCGTCATGGGTGAGCAGCGCCGGCTGGTCGCCCACCGGCGGGGTGAAGTTGCACACCAGGTTGGCTACCGGGCTCACCAGTTCGCCGCTGGCGGTGCGGCGCTTGTCCCGGGCGCCGTCCATCCACGCGCCGCCGCGCTTGTTGGCGCGGGCGTAGAGATCGAAGAAGAAGCGCCCGACGTGCTGGCCCTGTTCGCGGATCTCGAACAGCCGCACGTCCGGGTGCCAGCGCGGGAAGTCGTGCAGTTCGGCGATCTCGATGCCGTAGAGCTTCTGCACGATGGCGAACAGCCCGCCGAGCACCTTGTCGATGGGGAAATAGGCGCGCAGGGCTTCCTGGGAAATGCTGTAGCGCTGCTCCCGCAGCTTCTCGCTGTAGTAGCCCACGTCCCAACTCTGCAGGTCCGGGCAGCCGCGCTCGGCGGCGAAGGCCTTGAGCTCCGCCAGGTCCTGTTGGGCGAACGGCTTGCTGCGCTGGGCCAGGTCCCGGAGGAAGTTCAGCACCTGCTCGCTGGAGTCGGCCATCTTGGTGGCCAGGCTCAGCTCGGCGAAGTTGGCAAAGCCCAGCAGCTCGGCCAGTTCCTGGCGCAGGTCGAGGATCTGCGCCATCAACGGGCCGTTGTCGAAGCGGCCAGCGGTGGGGCCCTGGTCGGAGGCCCGGGTGCAGTAGGCGGCGTACACCTCTTCGCGCAGGGCGCGGTCGTCGGCGTAGGTCATCACCGCGTAGTAGCTGGGGAATTCCAGAGTGATCAGCCAACCGCCCAGGCCCTTGGCCTCGGCGGCCTGCTTCATCTGCGCCTTGGCCGAGTCGGTGAGCCCGGCCAGGCTCGCCTCGTCGGCGACCTGCTTGGTCCAGGCCTGGGTGGCGTCCAGCAGCTGGTTGGAGAAGGTGCTGGTCAGCTCGGAGAGCTTCATCTGGATGTCGCCGTAGCGTTTCTGCTCGGCCTCCGGCAGGTCGATGCCGGACAGCCGGAAGTCCCGCAGGGCGTGTTCCAGGATGGTGGTCTGGGCCACGTCGAAGCCGGCCGCCGCCTGGCTCTTCGCCAGCGCCTCGTAGGCCTGAAACAGCGCGCGGTTCTGCCCCAGCTCGGTCCAGTATTCCGACAGCAGCGGCAGGCAGGCCTCGTAGGCGGCGCGCAGTTCCGGGCCGTTGCACACGGCATTGAGGTGGCTCACCGGGCTCCAGGCGCGGCCCAGGCGCGCGCCCATCTCGTCCAGGGCCAGCACCAGGCCGTCCCAGCTGGGCGTATCACGCTGGCTGTCCAGCAGCGGGGCGAGGGCCGCGCGGCTGTCAGCGAGGATGTGGCGGATGGCCGGCTCCACGTGCTCCGGGCGGATGGCGTCGTAGGGCGGCAGGTCGAAGTCTTGCAGGAGGGGGTTGCTGGCAGTCACGGCAGTCACCTGGAAAAACGGAACATGAGGGGTGTGACCACAACCCGAAGAGGTTTTCACACCGTGCGGGAGGCGCATCTTAATTTAGAATCGACCGCTCCCGCAGCTCGAGAGGTGGCTATCGTGACGATTCGAACTTACCGGGGCCTCGCCCCCGCCCTCGGCGAACGGGTGTTCGTCGACGCCAGCGCCGTGGTCATCGGCGACGTCGCCCTGGGCGACGACAGCTCGGTCTGGCCGCTGACGGTGATCCGTGGCGACATGCAGCGCATCCGCATCGGCGCGCGCACCAGCATCCAGGACGGCAGCGTCCTGCACATCACCCACGCCGGCCCGTTCAACTCCGACGGTTTCCCCCTGACCCTCGGCGACGAGGTCACCGTGGGCCACAAGGTCACCCTGCACGGCTGCACCCTGGGCAACCGCATCCTGGTGGGCATGGGCAGCATCGTCATGGACGGCGCGGTGGTGGAGGATGAGGTGATCATCGGCGCCGGCAGCCTGGTGCCGCCCGGCAAGCGCCTGGAAAGCGGCTACCTCTACGTCGGCAGCCCGGTCCGCCAGGCCCGCCCGCTGACCGACAAGGAACGCGCCTTCTTCGCCTACACCGCCGGCAACTACGTGAAGCTCAAGGACCTGCACCTGGCCGAGGGGTACGACCGCTAGCCCCGATCCCCGGCGGATCCGCGCTGCGCCAGGTAGTCCCGCAGGCGGGCCTTCAGGTAGGGCACGGCGTCGGGATGGTCGAGGAAATCGTCGATGGCCATCAGGGTCCAGTACTGGCCCTCGTCGCCGAAGCGGATCGCCTGCACCTCGGCAGCGGTGAGATCGCCCACCAGGAAGTAACTGGGCAATGCCTGGGGCCGCACCCCGTCGTAGCGCTGCTGCCAGACCAGCCGCTCCGGCGCCAGGCGCAGGGCGAACTCTTCCTCCAGCTCCCGCAGCGCGCACTGGGCCGGGTCCTCGTCACCCTCGCGCCCGCCACCCGGCAGGTCCCAGTGGTCGGGGAAAGGAATGCCCGCCTTGTCGTCACGGCGATAGACCAGCACCTGGTCCGCCAGCAGCAGGGCGAGCTTGGAACCGTTGAATGCCTGCATGGCGTCCTCCTGCGTAGGCAAAACCCGCAGCCTAGCAGCACGACGGAAGAAGACCGGGCCCGAATGGACCGATGGAAATAAGAAAACGGCTTGTCTGTTTTCCTCTCGTGACCGTTCTCGAGGGGTATTTATCATCACTGTTCTTCAACGGTTATTTAGGCAAGTACCTCTATAAGAAGAAAAACGTGATAGCAGGGCGATAAAGACTTCCGTGATAAGCCCTGCCGTGCACCGTCCAACTTGCGCTTACTAGATAAGAAAGTCGCTCGTTATAAAAACCGGCGTCAGCGAGACTATTTCCCCTGTAACGAAGTTCCGCGACGATCCGAACGGCGTTCTTATATAAAAGTGCCTATCGATAGTGGCTTCGAACATACCCGGCTCAGGCCCCTATGGCCTCCACCCCGGGGCGAAAGCCGCTACCATGGCGACCCTTTTTTCCTACTCGGGGCTCGCCATGCACTACCAGACCCTGCTCTTCGACCTGGACGGCACCCTCACTGACCCGCGCCTGGGCATCACCCGCTCCATCCAGTTCGCCCTGGGGCGGCTGGGGATCGACGAGCCGGACCTGGCCCGCCTGGAGCACTTCATCGGCCCGCCCCTGTTGCAGGCATTCATGCAGACCTATGGCTTCGACGAGGCCACCGCCTGGCAGGCGGTGGCGCATTACCGGGAGCGCTTCAAGGTCACCGGGCTGTACGAGAATGCGGTCTACGACGGCATCGCCGAGTTGCTGGCATGGGTGGAGGGCCAGGGCCGCACCCTGTACATAGCCACCTCCAAGCCCTGGGTATTCGCCCGGGAAATCGCCCGCCACTTCGACTTCGCCCGCCATTTCAAGGTGATCTACGGCAGCGAACTGGACGGCACCCGCACCGACAAGCGCGACCTGATCCGCCACCTGCTGGACGAGGAACGCCTCGACCCGGCGCAGACCCTGATGATCGGCGACCGCAAGCACGACCTGATCGGCGCCCACCACAACGGCCTGCACGCGGCGGCGGTGGGCTATGGCTATGGCAGCCGGGAGGAGCTGGAGGCGGAAGCGCCGGAGCATTTCTTCCCCAGCGTGGCGGCGCTGCGCCAGGCATTCGCCTGACGCGCGAGCGGCCGGGGTGGCCGGCCGCCGGTGCGGGAGAGGGCCGGGATCAGCCGTCGTTGCGCTGGTAGATGATCTTGCGGGTGCCGTAGGCGCAGGAGCCGACCACCATGTTGGGGTCCTTCACCTCGGCGGCGGGGACGATTTCCAGGGTGTAGCTGGTGACGCCGGCCGCCTGGATCTTCACTTCGATTTCCTGCTTGAGCGCCTCGCAGTCCTTGGGCGCGGCCAGCAGCGGCAGGGCGGTCAGGCTGAGCAGGAGGGCGGCGGCATACCTTTTCATGAACGGTTCCTTGTAGAGGGGGACGGGGCGGCGCGCGTCGGGCCGCTCCCTGGCGCTTCGACCGGCGCCGCCGGGGCCGAGTTCGCCGGCGGGCCGGCCAGTTCGCCCAGGGCACGCCAGCGCGTCTCCTGGGGCAGGCCGGCCAGGGCCTCGACCCGGGCGTAGAACCGCGGCCAGTCGCCATTCACCTGGCGGAACAGCGCGGCAAACGCCGGCACCCACTGGTCGTAGAGGCCGAAGGGCAGCAGCTTGGCGTTGTTCAACGGCGCCTCGATCCAGGCGTCGTAGCCGGGCTGCCGCCAGCCGTGCGCGTCCCGCAGGGCCCGGTAGTCGCGACGCAGGTGCTCGAACTCCGCCTGCTTGGCGGCGCGCATCGCCGGCGCCGGCAGGTCGCGGGCGTACAGCGCCTCCAGGCGCGCCCGGCAGGCCAGCACCAGTTCGGTGAAGCGCGCCTCCTGGTCCGCCAGGCGCGGATCGACGTCCGCCAGACCGCGGCTGCGCCGCCACTGGCGCAGCCCCTGCTGCTCCACGAAGCGGGCGAAGGACTCGTTGAACGGCGTGTCGTCCGGCTGGTAGACGCGCTGGTGGGCCAGCTCGTGGAACAGGGTGGACACCAGGCGATCGTCGTCCCAGCCCAGCATCGGGCTGAGGATCGGGTCGTCGAACCAGCCCAGGGTCGAATAGGCCTGGACCGGGCCGATGTAAGTCTCCAGACCTTCCTCCCGCAACAGGGCCGCGGCGCCCCGGGCGCGCCCCTGCTGGTAGTAGCCGCGGTAGGCGACGCAGCCGGCGATGGGAAAGCAATGCAGGCGCGGCGCCAGGGAAAATTCCTCGGTGGCGAACAGGTTCCAGACCACGTAGGGCCGGTGGATGTCGGCGTACAGCCGGTAGCTGCGGTTGTCCGGCAGGGCCAGGGCCTGGCTGGCGAAGGTGCGGGCCTGCTGGGACAGCGCCAGGCGCCGGCGCTCGGGGCTCTGGGCCGGCAGCGTGGCGAGGACCTCGGCCACCGGCTGGCGCGCCCGCAGCAGGTCGAACTGGCCACGGGCCAACTGGCCGTAGTAGTCCAGCCCGCTGCAACCGTTCAGCAGGGCGGCCAGTGACAGCGGAACCAGGGCGCGGACGAGGGGGTCGATCAGGGCAGCGAAGCGGGGGTAGGCCATGACGGCACCCTACCCGAACGCCCGCGCCCTCTCCAGCCCGGCCCCCGCCCACGACACCGGAGACTGCCATGCGAAACCCGTTGCTCTACTGCCTGTTCCCCGTGCTCGGCGCCTGTTCCCTGATGCCCCGCCATGACCCTGCCCAGGCCTGGGTCGACCTGGACGACGACACCGCCGGCGTGGTGCAGGCCACCCAGGTGGACAGCCAGCCTCTCGAGGACGACCGCTACTTCCAGGTCACCCCCGGCGAACACGAGCTGCAGGTGCGCCTGCAGTTCGACGTCGACCCCGCCAACATCGGCCCGGACAGCGCCGGCCTGTCCCGCACCTGCCTGCTGACCCTGGACTACGACGGCTTCGACGCCGGTCGGCGCTATCGCCTGGACACCGGCAGCGCCGGCTTCCGGCCTTGGGCGCAGCTGAAGGACGAGCGCGGCGCGCCGGTCGCCCGCGCCCGCGAAGGCCGCTGCGGCGACGTCTGAAGGCCGGGGACGGCATCCTGGCGTATGCTCTGGCGTTTCCCCCGCACGGAAACGCCCTCATGACCCGCCCTCGTTCCCTCGCCCTCGCGCTGCTCGGCCTGCTGGCCGGCTGCGCCACCTCCTCCGACCTGCCGCCGCCGGACCCCGCCCAGGCCTGGGTGGACGTCTACGCGGCGCCCGGCCATGACGTCAGCGCCATGAGCCTGGACGACCAGCGGGTCGGCGATGCGCGGTATTTCCAGATGACGCCGGGCGCCCACGCGTTGCGGGTGCGCTTCCAGCACGAGGTGAACAGCCAGGGAAGCGACGGGGTCAGCGAGCCCATGCGCATCACCTGCCAGCTGGAGGTGCGCTACGACGGCTTCGCAGCCGGCCAGCGCTATCGCCTGGAGGTGAGGCCCCTGGTGCTCAAGGCCCAGGGTTACCTGTTCGATGCCCAGCGCCGGCTGCTGGCGCGGGCCGACGTATTGCGCTGCGGCCCGATCTGAGCCGTGGGAGCGGCAGGGCGCCGCTCCCGGCAGGGTAGTGCGTTCAGTTTTCCAAGGTGGCTTCCAGGGTGATGTCGGCGTTCAGCACCTTGGATACCGGGCAGCCGGTCTTGGCCGCGTCCACCGCCTGCTCGAACTTCTCGCGGTCGGCACCCGGGATCTTCGCCACCAGGGTCAGGTGCACGGCGGTGATGGTGAAGCCGTCGCTGTCCTTCTCCAGGGTCACTTCGGCCTTGGTGTCGATGCTCTCGGCGGTCATCCCGGCCTCGCCCAGTTGCAGCGACAGGGCCATGGAGAAGCAGCCCGCGTGGGCCGCGCCGATCAGCTCCTCGGGGTTGGTGCCCGGCTGGCCCTCGAAGCGGGTATTGAAGCCGTAGGGGTTGTCCCGTAGCGCCCCGCTCTGGGTGCTGATGCGGCCCTTGCCGTCCTTGATGCCACCTTCCCAATGCGCGGATGCGGTTTTCTTGATTGCCATGACGCGGTCTCTCCTGTGCGTGGGTCTTTGCTCATAGAGGGCCGAGCGGCGCCGCAAGTTCGACGCCGCGCATCGCCCTCAGGCGCGCAGCCCGGCGAGAAGCTCGAACGCCCGCAGGCGATCGGCGTGCTCATAGACGTCGCAGGTGAAGATCAGCTCGTCCGCCTCGGTCTGTTCCAGCAGGGTTTCCAGCTTGGCGCGGATCTTCTCCGGCCCGCCCACCATAGCCAGGGCGAGGAAGCTGCCCACCGCCTCCTTCTCGTGGGGCAGCCAGCGCCCGGCCATGCTGGGCACCGGCGGCTGCAGGACCAGGCTTTCGCCACGCATCAGCGCCAGAATGCGCTGGTAGACGGAGGTGGCGAGGAAGTCCGCCTCTTCGTCGGTGGGCGCCGCCACCAGGGGCACGCCCAGCATCACGTAGGGCTTGTCGAGCACCGCCGAGGGGCGGAAGTGGTTGCGGTAGACGCGGATCGCCTCGTGCATGTAGCGCGGCGCGAAGTGGGACGCGAAGGCGTAGGGCAGGCCCTTCTGCCCCGCCAGCTGGGCGCTGAACAGGCTGGAGCCCAGCAGCCAGATAGGCACCTCGGTGCCGACCCCCGGCATGGCGATGACCCGCTGCCCCGGCTGACGCGGCCCCAGCAGCGCCTGCAGCTCCTCCACGTCCTGGGGGAAATCGTCGGCGCTGCCGGAACGCTCCCGGCGCAACGCCCGGGTGGTGGCCTGGTCGGCTCCGGGGGCGCGGCCCAGCCCCAGTTCGATGCGCCCCGGGTAAAGGCTGGCCAGGGTGCCGAACTGTTCGGCAATCACCAGCGGCGCGTGGTTGGGCAGCATCACCCCGCCCGACCCCAGTCGCAGCGTCCGGGTACCGGCCGCCAGGTAGCCCAGCAGGACCGCCGTCGCCGAGCTGGCGATGCCATCCATGTTGTGGTGCTCGGCGACCCAGAACCGCTTGAACCCCAAGGCCTCCACGTGCCGGGCCAGGGCCAGGGAGTTGTGCAGCGCCTGGGCCGGCCCGCCATCCTCGCGAATGGGCGCCAGGTCCAGTACGGAAAACGGAACAGGGGCGAGACGGTTCATAAGGGCATTCTCCTGACGCTGTGTGAAAGAGGGCGAGGCGGTTTCAACTCTATGCATGAAACCCTGTTGAAACATGTCCGCCTAGAAGTATTTCGAAGAGGCTTTCATATGGAGGTGGATGCAATGAAACACAACCCGCATTCTTTTGCGGTTTCAGCGCGCTTTGAATTTTTCAACCGATGGAAAATAGTTAGTTCAATTAAATCAATCAGATAAGAGAGAAGTTATTAAATATAAAGTCGTTATTATTCATATAAATAAAAATCTTCTTTTGATTTGATTTTACATGGGCGCCCTCGTGCCCTCTCCCGACCCATCACGTCAGGAAAAGTCACACATATGGAGGTAAGCGTTTCGCCATGCGCTCGGAACTGCACCGTTCCGAGCGGGCTCCGCGCGTTCACAGGCGCGCGCTCGTGCCTCACGGCTGGAGCCTGAATTCGGCAGAAGGGAGCGGGGGAGATGGACCGCAGGCCTGGCAGCCTGCCCATGTGAAATCGCCGGAGCCGGGCATTACCCCGACTCCGGCGATCCGTGACCTTTTTCACTGACGCTGGTAGACGATTTCCTTGCTGCCCGCCTCGCAGGTACCGACGACTTTCTTGTCGCCACCGGCGCCCTTGTCGACGACCTCCAGGGTGTAGGAGGACGCGCCGTTGGCCTTGATCTTCGCGTCGATCTCGGCCTTGAGTTCTTCGCACGGCTTGGCCGCGGCCAGCGCCGACCCCGCCACGCAGAAGAGCCCCACCGCCATTGCTAGTCTTTTCATGAATAACGCTCCCTCGCTGCTCACAACATGAGTCCGCACGTGCGGACGGCATGGCGTCGCGTCGTCGACGCTCGGCCCTACCCGAGGCGCTCCCGTGCCGGTCCGGCCGGACGGGTAGCGCGCCGGATCAACTGTTGGCGATGCGGAAGCCCACCTTCAGGGTCACCTGGTAGTGAGCCACCTTGCCGTTCTCGATATGGCCACGGGTCTCGGCGACTTCGAACCACTCCATGTTCTTGATGCTCTTGGACGCTTCCGCCAGGGCGTTGCCGATGGCGTCTTCGATGCTGGTCTGGGACGAGCCCACCAGCTCGACCTTCTTGTAGGTGTGATGATCCGACATGGCTGTTCCTCCTGAAGTCAGTGACGAATGCGGCGTGACCGCCCTTAAGTGCTGAGTCCGGGAAACCACGGGATAAGTTCAAGCTCAGCATAGCCGCACTTTCCGGACCCCTCGCAGTCCACACTTCACTCACCCTTCAACAGGAGACGAACCATGGCTCTGTTCAACACCTCGAAGAAATCCCTGCACAACATCCAGTCGGAAATCGAAAACCTGATCTCCACCCTCGACGGCCTGCGCGGCGATGCCAGCGACGAGTCACGCAAATCCCTGAAGATCCTGCGCGGCAGCGCCGAGCGCGCCCTGAGCCACTCCCGCGACCTGCTGGGCGATGCCTACGAAGAGGTCAAGGACCGCACCTACAAGGCCCGCGCCGCCACCTGCGACTACTCCCGCGAGAATCCCCTGGTCGTGGCCGGCCTCGCCATCGGCGCCGCTGCCCTGATCGGCTACCTGATGTTCCGCGACGCCGAGTGACCCCGCGCGGCTTCGCGCCGCGCGTCCCATGCCGGTGACCGTTCCGCGGTGCGCCGGCCCGTGCCGGCCGCAGTACCGCCGGCTCGCTTCACCCCTCCTGCAATTCCTGCGACAGCCACGCCGCAAGGCGCCCGGCGCGCTCCTGGCCGCCTGCCGGGCGGCGGCCGGTGGCGCCCCGCTGGGGCACCCACAGCGCCAGCCGCGCCGGTGTCTCGACGAACCCCCAGGGCGCCAGCAGGCGACCCGCGGCCAACTCATCCGCCACCAGGGTGCGCGGCGCGATGGCGATGCCCAGCCCCGCCACCGCGGCCTCCAGCAGGTAGTACAGGTGCTCGAAGCCCTGGCCGAGGCGCAGGCGCTCGGGTGCCAGGTGCTGGGCGGCCACCCACTGGGGCCAGGCCTGGGGCCGTGAGGTGGTGTGCAGCAACGCCTCGTCCAACAGGGCTTCGGCTGACGCCTGGCGAAGCGCTTCCACCCGCGGATGGCGCGGGCTGAGCACCGGGCCGATGCGCTCCACCGCCAGTTCGTATACCTCCATGTCGGCCGGCCAGGGCGGGGCGGCGAAGCACAGGACGGAGTCCAGGCCCGGGCGGCGCGGGTCCAGTTCCCCTTCGCTGGCGGACAGCTGCAGGCGCAGGTCAGGCAGCTCGGCGTGGAGCCGATCCAGGCGCGGGATGAACCAGCGGGCCAGCAGGCTGCCGGGACAACCGAGGACGAAGGGCGTGTCGCCGGCCTGCT
This sequence comes from Pseudomonas mangiferae, assembly GCF_007109405.1. Taxonomy (GTDB): domain Bacteria; phylum Pseudomonadota; class Gammaproteobacteria; order Pseudomonadales; family Pseudomonadaceae; genus Pseudomonas_T; species Pseudomonas_T mangiferae. The sequence continues at coordinate 94,107 of NZ_VJOY01000011.1, read as the reverse complement.
GGCGCAGCTCCCCGCAGACCAGCCGCAGGCGGTCGAACGCCTCCCCGGCGCCATCCCGCAGGCGGATACCGGCATCGGTGAGTTTTACGCCGCGGCCCTCCTTGACGAACAGGGTGCTGCCCAGGTGTTCCTCCAGTTGCCGCACCTGCCGGCTGATGGCCCCGTGGGTCACGTGCAGCTCCCGGGCGGCGCGGCTGACACTGAGCAGGCGGGCGGCGGCCTCGAAGGCGCGCAAGGCGTTGAGTGGCGGCAGGTCGCGGTTCATGTACACGGTATCCGTGAGTTTTACTGACAGGTAGCGGCGATCTTATCGCTTTTCCCCGGGCGCGCCAGTGGCTAAGGTGGTCGCCATGCCCGGGCCGAGCCCGTCGAATTCCCTCCCCCGTCGCCGTTCCCCGGAACGCCAAGGAGTCCACCCATGTCCAGCCTGCGCAGCGGCCCCGACGCCACCGGTCTGTTCGGCGCCTTCGGCGGCCAGTACGTCGCCGAAACCCTGATGCCCCTGATCCACGACCTAGCCGCCGAGTACGAGAAGGCCAAGACCGACCCCGAGTTCGCCCGTGAATTGGCCTATTTCCAGCGCGACTACGTGGGCCGGCCGAGCCCGCTGTACTTCGCCGAACGGCTCACCGAGCACTGCGGCGGGGCGAAGATCTACCTCAAGCGCGAGGAGCTCAATCACACCGGCGCCCACAAGATCAACAACTGCATCGGCCAGATCCTCCTGGCCCGGCGTATGGGCAAGCGGCGCATCATCGCCGAGACCGGCGCCGGCATGCACGGCGTGGCCACCGCCACCGTCGCGGCGCGCTTCGGCCTGGACTGCGTGATCTACATGGGCACTACGGACATCGACCGGCAGCAGGCCAACGTCTTCCGCATGCGCCTGCTGGGGGCCAAGGTGATCCCGGTCACCGCCGGCACCGGCACCCTCAAGGACGCCATGAACGAGGCCCTGCGCGACTGGGTGACCAATGTCGACAGCACCTTCTACCTGATCGGCACCGTGGCCGGCCCGCACCCCTACCCGGCCATGGTCCGCGACTTTCAGGCGGTGATCGGCAAGGAGACCCGCGAGCAACTGGCCGAGAAGGAAGGCCGCCTGCCGGACTCCCTGGTGGCCTGCATCGGCGGCGGTTCCAACGCCATGGGCCTGTTCCACCCGTTCCTCGACGACGCCAGCGTGAAGATCGTCGGCGTGGAAGCCGCCGGCCACGGCATCGACAGCGGCAAGCACGCGGCCAGCCTGAACGGCGGCGTGCCCGGCGTGCTCCACGGCAACCGCACCTTCCTGCTGCAGGACGCGGACGGCCAGATCATCGACGCCCACTCCATTTCCGCCGGCCTCGACTACCCCGGCATCGGCCCCGAACACGCCTGGCTGCACGACATCGGCCGGGTGGAATACACCTCCATCACCGACGACGAAGCCCTCGCCGCCTTCCACCAGTGCTGCCGCCTGGAGGGCATCATCCCGGCCCTGGAGTCGTCCCACGCCCTGGCCGAGGCCTTCAAGCGCGCGCCGACCCTGCCCCGCGACCACCTCATGGTGATCAACCTGTCCGGCCGCGGCGACAAGGACATGCAGACCGTCATGCACCACTACGACGAACAGGAAGAGCACATATGAGCCGTTTGCAGACCCGTTTCGCCGAGCTGAAGCAGCAGGACCGCGCGGCCCTGGTGACCTTCGTCACCGCCGGCGACCCGGACTATGCCACCTCCCTGGCGATCCTCAAGGGCCTGCCGAAGGCCGGGGCCGACGTGATCGAACTGGGCATGCCGTTCACCGACCCCATGGCCGACGGCCCGGCGATCCAGCTGGCCAACCTGCGCGCCCTCGCCGGCAAGCAGGACCTGGCGAAGACCCTGCGGATGGTCCGCGACTTCCGCCAGGACGACACCACCACGCCCCTGGTGCTGATGGGCTACTTCAACCCGATCCACAAGTACGGCGTGCCGCGTTTCATCGAGGACGCCCGGGCGGCCGGGGTGGATGGCCTGATCGTGGTGGACCTGCCGCCGGAGCACAACGCCGACCTCTGCGACCCGGCTCAGGCCGCCGGCATCGACTTCATCCGCCTGACCACCCCCACCACCGACGACAAGCGCCTGCCGAAGGTGCTGAACGGCAGCTCCGGCTTCGTCTACTACGTCTCGGTGGCCGGGGTCACCGGCGCCGGGTCCGCTACCCTGGAACACGTCGAGCAGGCCGTGGCACGCCTGCGCCGCCACACCGACCTGCCGGTGGCCATCGGTTTCGGCATCCGCACCCCGGAACACGCGGCCACTATCGCGCGCCTGGCCGATGGCGTGGTGGTGGGCTCGGCGCTGATCGACCGCATCGCCCAGGCATCGACCCCGGCGCAGGCCGTGCAGGACGTGCTCGACCTGTGCTCGGCCCTGGCCGAAGGCATCCGTACCGCCCGCCGCTGACCGGCGCCAACACGCGGGGCGATCCCAAACCGTAGGGTGGAAAACCGCGAAGCGTTTTCCACCTGACAACCACGAACATGGACCGCTGCGCCTGTGTCACCCGATAGCCCACGGGTGGGAAAGGAGCGTTTCCCACCCTACCGCTTGGCTGGCCCCACCTCGCAGACGACCCAACCGTAGGGTGGAAAACCGCGCAGCGTTTTCCACCTGACAACCACGAACATAGACCGCTGCGCCCGTCTCGCCCGATAGCCCGCGGGTGGGAAAGCGGAGCGTTTCCCACCCTACCGCTTGGCTGGCCCCACCTCGCAGGCGATCCCAACCGTAGGGTGGAAAACCGCGCAGCGTTTTCCACCTGCCAACCACGAATATGCACCGCTGCGCCCGTGTCGCCCGATAGCTCGCGGGTGGGAAAGCGGAGCGTTTCCCACCATACGGTTCCCGTGCGGACTGCACTTTTTCACCGGCGCCACGCCTGGCGGCAACTCCGCGGGCACCCCCCGTCTGCCAGGCGCCCGGTGGCGTATTCCCATGACGGCCCCGTCCGCACTACACTTGCGATCAATTCTTATCCGCACTTAGTCCTTCCCGGAGGTTCGGGTGACGCCCGCTTTCCCCGATCCATCGCTGCGACAGGACGTCCACCGCCTTTACCACGATCACCACGGCTGGCTGCAGGGCTGGCTGCGCCGGCGCCTGGGCGACCGCGAGCGGGCGGCGGACATCGCCCACGACACCTTCCTGCGTCTGCTGGTGACCCGCCGCCTCCCCGGGGTCGGCGAGGGCCGCCGCTACCTGGCGCAGATCGCCCGCAACCTGGTGATCGACCAGTGGCGCCGCCAGCGCATCGAGCAGGCCTACCTGGACAGCCTTTCCGCGCTGCCGGAGCCGGAGACGCCGTCCCTGGAGACCCGTGCCATCGTCATCGAGACCCTGCTGCTGATCGACGCCATGCTCGACAGCATGCCGGCCCGGGTGCGCGAGGCCTTCCTGCTGTCCCAGTTCGAAGGGCTGACCTACCCGCAGGTCGCCGCGCGCCTGGGGGTCAGCCTCAGCTCGGTGCAGAAGTACATGACCCGCGCCATCCAGGCCTGCTACCAGGTGCTCTACGCCGAATGACGCGCCTGCCCGACAGCCCCATCGCGCCGGCGGTGGTGGAGCAGGCCAGCCACTGGCTGATGCTCCACTGGGGCGGCCCGCTGGAAGACGAGGCCCAGCGCCGCTTCGCCGCCTGGCAGGCCGCCGACCCCGAGCACCGGCGCGCCTGGGAGCGCCTGCAACGGCTGCAGGGCACCCTCGCCGGGGTGCCCGCCGGCACGGCCCGCACGGTGCTGCGCGAACTGCCGGACGCCCGTCGCCGCCAGGCGTTGAAACTGCTGGGCCTGCTGCTGATGGCCGGTGGCAGCGGCTACCTGGCTCAGGCGCACCTGCCCTGGCGCGAGGCCCTGGCCGACCTGCGCAGCGGCACCGGCGAACGGCTGCGCCATGACCTGCCCGACGGCAGCCGCCTGGAGTTGAACAGCGGCAGCGCGGTGGACATCCGGTTCGACGCCCACCAGCGGCGAATCCGCCTGCTGGCCGGCGAGTTGCTGCTCACCAGCGGCCGCGACCCCGCTCCGTACCCGCGCCCGCTGGTGGTGGAGACCGCGGCCGGCGACGTTCAGGCCCTAGGCACGCGCTTCTGCGTGCGGGAAATCGACGGCGGCAGCCGGGTCGACCTCTACCAGGGCGAGCTGGAAATCCGCCCGCGCCGGGCCGCCGCCCGACGCCTGCAGGCGGGCCGGCAGCTGTGGTTCTCCGCCGACGAAATGGGCGACACGCGCCCCGCCGACCTCGACGCCATCGCCTGGACCGAGGGCCGCCTGGTGGTGGAGCACATGCCCCTGGGCCGCTTCGTCGACGAGCTTGCGCGGCACCGCCCCGGCGTGCTGCGCTGCGACCCGGCCGTCGCCGGCCTGCCCCTCACCGGCGTGTTCCCCCTGGCCGACACCGACCGGGTGCTGGCGGCCCTGCAACGCTCCCTGCCGGTAGAGGTACACGCCGTCACCCGCTATTGGGTGACCGTGCGGCCGCGGGCCTAGGCGCTGTCCGGAAAATGCCGGCGCTCGGTGAGGCGTCGTCGAAAACGGGAGCGGAACGCTCCCTGATCGCTCGCCGTGTCCTGGTTCGTCTTTGCCTGGCCCCACCTCCCCTCGATGCCTTCTCGCACAGCACCCGAGGAGGAAATGGGCCTACGCTCGACGAAGGCCTCGTAGAAGGCGGGCCGGGCTGCTCGTCCTGGGTAGAGCCGTTTTTCCACCAGTGCTTGCCCTGCCCTTCGGCCCTCGTTTTTTCGGGGTGAGCGCCGGGCAACGACCGCGCCGTGAAAAAAATTTCGCCGTCCCTTGTCGGTTTCGCCGGCTCGCTCGGGATACCCGTGACCCCGCTCACGACGCATTCTCACGAGGAGTACCCGGAATGCCGCACCTGCCCGCCCCCACCCGTAGCCGGCTGAACCTGTCGGTTCGCCACGCCCTGTTCGCCGGCCTGCTGGCCGCCGGCCCGCTGCCGCTGCTGCCGGCCGCCCAGGCCCAGCCCGTCGCCGATACCCAGGCGCGCACCTACGCCATCCCCGCGGGCGCCCTCGACCAGGCGCTGAACCGCTTCGCCCGGGAAGCCGGCATCCTGCTTTCCGCCGACGGGCAGCTCACCGCCGGCAAGCGCAGCCCGGGGCTGGAAGGCCGCTATGGGGTGGAGGACGGCCTGGCCCGCCTGCTGGCCGGGACCGGGCTGGTCACCGTCGCCACCGGCGACGCCTACGTGCTGCAGGCCGGCGCCGCGGACGCCGCGTTCCAGTTGCCCGCCACCACCATCGGTGGCACCGCCTACGACACCTCGCTGGGCGGTGCCAGCGGGTTGATCGCCGAACGCACCATGAGCGCCACCAAGACCGACACGGCCCTCATGGACACACCGCAGTCCATCAGCGTGGTGACCCGCAAGCAGCTCGACGACCAGAAGCCCCAGAGCATCGGCCAGGCCCTGCGCTACACCGCGGGCGTGAACGGCGAGGCAAACGGCGTCGACACCCGCAAGGACACCATCTCGATCCGCGGCTTCGACGCCACCACCGGCGGCGGCATCTACCGCGACGGCCTGCGCCAGTACAGCTTCAGCAACCAGAGCCGGATGATCGGCGAGGTCTATGGCCTGGAGCGGGTCGAAGTGCTGCGCGGCCCCGCCTCGGTGCTGTTCGGCCAGGGCGGCCCCGGCGGCATCGTCAACATCGTCAGCAAGCGCCCCACCGACGTCCCGCTCCACGAGGTGGTGGCCGAAGTCGGCAGCTACGACCGCAAGCAACTGGCCGCCGACCTGGGCGGGCCGTTGGACGACGACGGCGTCTACAGCTACCGCCTGACCGGCCTGTTCCGCGAGAGCGACACCCAGATCGACTACGCCAAGGACGACCGCCAGTACATCGCCCCGGCCTTCAGCTGGCGGCCGTCCGAGGACACCTCGCTGACCCTGCTCACCTCGTTCCAGAAGGACCGCAACGTCCTCGGCTACTACGCCCTGCCGCGCATCGGCACCCTGAAGCCCTCGAGCCACGGGCGCCTGCCCACCGACCGCTTCGTCGGCGACCCGGACTTCGACAAGTACGACGCGGAGTACTGGTCGGTCGGCTACCAGTTCGAACACCACCTGGACGCCATCTGGACGTTCCGCCAGAACGCCCGCTACATCCGCTCCGACCAAGAACAACGGACGATCTACCAGTACGGCCTGGACGACGACCAGCGCACAGCCGGCCGTTTCGGCTACCTGGGCAGCGAGACCCTGAAGAACGCCATGCTGGACAACCAGCTGCAGGCCACCTGGGAGCACGGGCGCTTCCGCCACACCACCCTGGCCGGCATCGACGTCCAGCACGCCCGCAGCGACCAGCTGGGGGGCGGCAACGTGGTCAGCCCGCTGGACCTCTACGACCCCGTCTACCACCAGGACTACAGCGACCTGGACGCCTTCTACGACATCAACCAGCAGCAGAAGCTGGACCAGGTCGGCCTGTACCTGTCCGAGCAGCTGACCTTCGACGAGAAATGGATCGTCAACCTGGGCGGCCGCCAGGACTGGAGCCGGTCGAGCACCGACAACTACGAGGACGACACCTCGCCGGACCTGCACCAGCGCGACCACGCCTTCACCTGGCGCAGCGGCGTGATGTACCGGGCGGACAACGGCCTGGCGCCCTACGCCAGCTATTCCGAGTCGTTCTTCCCCAACATCACCGCCACGGCACGGGACGGTAGCGCGTTCGAGCCCGAGACCGGCCGGCAGTACGAACTGGGGATCAAGTTCCAGCCGCCGGGCAGCGAGGCGTTCGTCACCCTCTCGGCGTTCGACCTGACCCGGCAGAACGTGCTGACCCCGGACCCGGCCAACAACCGCTTCTCGGTGGCCACCGGCGAGGTGCGCTCCCGCGGCCTCGAGCTGGAGGGCAAGGCGAAGCCCACCGAGGCCCTGGAGCTGATCGCCAATGTCAGCCACGCCAACCTGGAGATCACCCGCAGCACCCGCGCCGGCGAGGAAGGCAACCGCCCCGCCAACACCCCGGAGACCCTGGCCTCGCTGTGGTCGCAGTACACCCTGCAGGGCGGTCCGCTGGCGGGCCTGGGGATCGGCGCCGGGGTCCGCTACGTCGGCGCCGGCTACACCGACACCGCCAACGACGAGCACGTCCCTAGCTACACCCTCTACGACGCCTCCCTCAGCTACGACCTGGCCCACCTGGACGCGTCGCTGGCAGGGCTGAAGCTGGCGGTGAACGCCTCCAACCTCACCGACGAGCGCTACGTCTCCCAGTGCGGCTACACCGGCGACAGCTGCAAGTACGGCTACCGGCGCAACCTCACCGGGTCCGTCACCTACGCCTGGTGACCCCACGCGCCGTAGGGTGGAAACCACAACCTCCGACGGTGGGAAAGCAGAGCGTTTCCCACCCTACTTCCCAACCCGTAGGGTGGAAAACCGCGCAGCTTTTTCCACCAAGGGCTCGCGGTAACTCTCACCGCCTGACTACCGTGCCCAAGCCCTGTGCCAGGCGGTGAGCAGGTACGCGCCTGGATGGCTACGAACCCCTATACGCCGAGGCCTGTATGCGGATCGAGCGTCGTAGGGTGGAAAACCGCAACGCGTTTTCCACCGATGGCCCCCGGCACAGCGCTCCACGCCCTTTGGTGGGAAAGCAGAGCGTTTCCCACCCTACTTCCCAACCCGTGGGGTGAAAAACCACGCCGCGTTTTCCACCAAGGGCTCGCCGTAACCCTCACCGCCTACTACCGTGCCCAAGCCCCTGTGACAGACGGTGAACGGGTGCGCGCCTGGATGGCTGCGACCCCCTATACGCCGAGGCCCGGATGCGGATCGAGCGTTGTAGGGTGGAAAACCGAAACGCGTTTTCCACCAATGGCCCCGGCACAGCGCTCCACCCCCTCCGGTGGGAAAACAGAGCGTTTCCCACCCTACTTCCCAACCCGTAGGGTGGAAAACCGCGCAGCGTTTTCCACCAAGGGCTCGCGGTAACCCTCACCGCCTGACTACCGTGCCCAAGCCCCTTTGTCAGACGGTGACGGGGGCGCGCGCCTGGATGGCTGCGAACCCCTATACGCCGAGGCCTGGGTACCGACCTCGCTACACCCAGGCGGAAGCCGAGCCGGCGATTGCCGGGCATCGCCTGCCACCGATAAGATGAGAACAATTCACATTTCATATCGAGTGGCATCCGCCGTGTCGGCCATCACCCGCAAGCTGGGCTTCTTCTTCAGCGATCACCACCGCTGGCTGCTGCGGCATGTGCAGCGCCAACTGCGCAACCACGCCGATGCCGAGGACACCGCGGCGGAAACCTTCTGCCAGTTGCTCGCCGCCCGGGTCGACCCTGCCACGCTGGAGCAGCCGCGCGCCTTCCTCTCCACCGTCGCCCGCCGGCTGATCCATGACCGCCATCGCCGCCAGCGCCTGGAGCGGGCCTACCTGGAACGCCTGGCGCTGCTGCCGGAGGCCCTGGCGCCCTCGCCGGAGGAGCGCCTGATGCTGCTGGAAGCGCTGGACCTCGTCGACCGCACCCTGGCCGGCCTGCCGCTGGCGGTGAAGAAGGCCTTCCTCTACAGCCAGCTCGACGGCTTCGGCTACGCCGAGATCGGCCGTCGGCTGGGTGTGTCCGAACGCACCGTCGGCCGCTATATGAACCAGGCCCTGCGCCAGTGCTACCTGAGCGGGGTGGGGCCATGACGCCCTCGCCCCTCGACCGCGAGGCGGAAGAAGCCATCGCCTGGATGGTACGGTTGCGCGCCGGCGCACCGGATGCCCGCCTGCAGGCCCGTTTCGACGCCTGGCGGGACGGCGACCCGGCCCGGCGCCGCGCCTGGGAGCACCTGCAGGCGCGCCTTGGCGCGCCCTACGACACCCTGCGCCGGCTCGACCGGCAGCTCGCCCACGACCTGCTGGCGCCGCCCGCCCTCGGCCGCCGCGACGTACTGCGCGGCATCGCCGGGCTCGGCCTGGCAGGCGGCGCGCTGTGGCTGGGCCTGCGCAGCGCGCCGGGACGCGCGGTGTTCGCCGACCTGCGCAGCGGCACCGGCGAGCGCCGCCGCGTCACGCTCGCCGACGGCAGCCAGCTCGACCTCAACGCCGGCAGCGCCGTCGACGTCGCCTTCCAGGCCGGCCAGCGCCTGCTGCTGCTGCGCCGGGGCGAACTGGTGGTGCGGGTCGCCGCCGACCCCTCGCGGCCCTTCGTGGTGCGCAGCGCCCAGGGCGATGTCTGCGCCCTGGGCACGCGCTTCCTGGTGCGGCAGGAGGCGGACGTCACTCACGTGGCGGTGCTGGAGCACGCCGTGCGCGCCCGCCTGCCCGGCGGCGAAGCCCTGGAGTTGCGCGAGGGCCAGTCCGCGCGGCTGCACGCCGGGGCCGTCGAACGCCTGGCCGGCGACCCCCGGCGCGCCGCGGCCTGGCTCGACGGCCGCCTCGACGTGCTCGACGAGCCCCTGGAGGCGGTGGTCGACGCCCTGCGGCCCTACCGGCGCGGGTTGGTACGCGTCGCGCCGCAGGTCCGCGGGCTGCGCGTGCAGGGCGTATTCCCGCTGGACGACAGCGACCGCGCCCTGACCGCGCTGGCCGAGACACTGCCGATCCGCATCCAGCGTTACGGGCCGTGGTTGACCCTGATCGAACCGGCGGGATGAAAAAACGGCTCGCCGGTGTCCGGTTTTCCTCGCTCGTTCCACCTCTCTCCTGAACGCAACCCACCTTCAGGAGACCCTCCGTGTTCACACCCTGGCCCCGCGCCCTTGCCGTATCCGTCGCCCTGGCCTGCTTCAGCCCGCTGGCCATGGCCGAACAGACGGTCCGCTTCGACCTGCCCGCCGCCAACCTGGCGGAAACCCTCAATGCCATCGCCAGCCGCGGCGACCGGGCGATTTCCCTGAACCCCGCCCTGGTCAGCGGCAAACAGGCGCCGGCGATCCACGGAGAAATGACCGTCACCCAGGCGCTGCAGCAGGCCCTGGCCGGCAGTGGCCTGGACCTGAGGATCACCGAGGGCGGGACATTCGGCGTGCAGCCCCGCAGTGGCAGCGACGAGGCGCTGGAGCTGGGCGCAACCCGCATCGACGCCGCCGGTCTCGGTGAAACCACCGAGGGCAGCGGCGCCTATACCACCGGCGCCACCCGTACCGCGACCCGGCTTTCCCTCTCGCTGCGGGAGACGCCGCAATCGGTGACGGTGGTGACCCGGCAGAAGATGGACGACCAGAACGTCCAGTCCCTGGACGACGTCGCCCGCACCACCACCGGCATCACCTACACCAAGATCGGCACCGAGCGATCGACGTTCTATTCGCGGGGGTTCGAGATCAATGACCTGCAGTTCGACGGCATCCCCTCGAACATCGCGGAAAACTACTCGATGGACGTCATGTCCACCGCCAACATGGCGATCTACGACCGTGTCGAGGTGGTCCGCGGCGCCAACGGCCTGCTGCAGGGCACCGGCAACCCCTCGGCGGCCATCAACCTGGTGCGCAAACGCCCCACGCGCGACTTCCGGTTGGGCGCCGAGCTGGGCGCGGGCTCCTGGGACAACTACCGGACCCAGGTCGACGTCTCCGGCCCGCTGGTGGACAGCGGCCACCTGCGCGGGCGCGCGGTGGCCTACTACAACACCGCCAACAGCTTTCGGGACGAGGCGGAAAAGGACAACCAGCTGCTGTACCTGGTCGGCGAAGCGGACCTGGACGACGCCACCGTGCTGACCCTCGGCGCCACGCTGCAGAAGGACGACAACAACGGATACGAATGGGGCGGGCTGAACACCCGTGCCGACGGTTCGTTCTACCCGCTGTCGCGTTCCGCCTCGCTGGTGGGCGACTGGGCCTACCTGGATCGCAATAACTACACCCTGTTCGGCGACCTCACCCACTACTTCGACAACGACTGGAAGCTGACCCTGGCGCTGAATTCGATCTGGTCCGACGCCGATTTCCTGTCCTCGTACCCCAGCCGCGTCTCCGGCGACCGGTACAAGCTGATCGTCTCCCAGGCCGCCTACGAGGACCGGCAAACCGGGCTGGACCTCTATGCCACCGGCCCCTTCGAGCTGTTCGGGCGCACCCACGAGCTGATGCTCGGCGCCACCCGCCGCAAGGACACCTTCGACGTGGGCACCCGAACGGCCACCAACACCCCGACCGTCGACATCACCGACGTTCACAACAGTGCCATTCCCGCACCCCTCATCGCCGACGTGCCCGCGGCGAACTCCCGGTACGTCCGCGAGGAACAAGGCTTGTACGCCGCCTCGCGGTTCAGCCTGACCGACGCCCTGAGCCTGATCGTCGGCAGCCGCGCCAGTTGGTCGGACTACCAGGTCAGCAGCCCCTACACCAACGACCGCTACACGGAACACGGCCGGCTCATCCCCTATGCCGGCCTGGTCTACGACCTGGACCGCCGGCACACGCTCTACGCCAGCTACACCGAGATCTACAAGACCCAGAGCTATTACGGCGCGGGCAACAAACTGCTCGAACCGGTGGAGGGGGAAAACTACGAGATGGGGGTCAAGGGCGAGTACTTCGGGGGGCGCCTCAACACCGCGCTGGCGGTGTTCCAGACCGACCTGCTGAACATGCCCGAAGCCCTGGACACCGCTCATGTCTGCGGGGTCACCGGCACCAGCACCTGCTACGAGGAAGGCGGCAAGGTCCGCAACCGCGGCTTCGAGCTGGAGATCTCCGGCGCCCCCGTGGAAGGCTGGAACCTCAGCGCCGGCTACACCTACAGCGACCCCGAATACGTGGCCGGCGCCAGCAAGGGCAGCGACTACTACACGCGCATTCCGCGGCGCCTGCTGAAGGTCTCGACGGACTACCGCCTGCCCGGCGCGCTGGAGCGCTGGCGGATCGGCGGTGACGTCTATGCCCAGAGCCGCACCTACACCCGCGCCGCCGCGTACGACATCGAGCAGGGTGGCTACGCACTGCTCAACCTGCATGCACACGTGCAGCTGAACCGTCAGCTCAGCCTGCAATACAACCTCAATAACGCCCTGGACAAGCACTACTACCAGACGCTGCCGACCTCCAATAACTGGGGCGCCCTGTTCTACGGGGAACCGCGCAACGTCGCCATGACCCTGCGCTACCAGTACTGAGCCCCGTACCGGACACCTTGGGCCGGATCGCACGGATGCGACGGGGTGGGCGGGCCGTAAGCTCAGGTCTCGCCACCGAACGTCCCGCCATACCCGTAGGGTGGAAAACCGCGCAGCGTTTTCCACCAGCAACCCCGCACACTCCTCACCACCCTTGGTGGGAAAGCACAGCGTTTCCCACCCTACTGCCTAACCCGTAAGGTGGAAAACCGCGAAGCGTTTTCCACCAGCAACCTCGCACACCCCTCCATCACCCTTGGGTGGGAAAGCAGAGCGTTTTCCACCCTACTCCCACCCGTAGGGTGGAAAATCGCGCAGCGTTTTCCACCAGCAACCCCGTACACCCCTCCACCACCCTTGGTGGGAAAGCAGAGCGTTTCCCACCCTACTTCCTATCCGTAGGGTGGAAAACCGCGCAGCGTTTTCCACCAGCAACCCCGCACACCCCTCCACCACCCTTGGTGGGAAGTGGAGCGTTTCCCACCCTACGGCTCTACCCCCGGCTTCATGACGACCAAACATTCCCTCCTCTACCGCGCATCCGTATAATTGCGACGAATTCTTATTTGCAACAAAGCTTCGGGAGCACGGGATGTCCTTGGCAGTCTCCGACACGGCGTCCCACGCCGGCCTGGCGGCGCTCTATCGCGACCACCATGGCTGGCTGCGCGGCTGGTTGCGCCAGCGCCTGAACGACTCGGCGGATGCCGCCGACCTGGCCCAGGACACCTTCGTCCGGGTGCTGCTGGCCCGCACCGCGGACAGCCTGCACGAGCCGCGGCACTACCTGGCCACCGTCGCCCGCGGGCTGGTCATCGACCTCTACCGGCGGCGCAGCCTGGAGCGCGCCTACCTGGACGCCTTGGCCCTGCGCCCGGAATGCTACGCGCCATCCGCCGAGGTGCGCGCGCAGATCCTCGACAGCCTGCTGGCCATCGACCGCCTGCTGGACGGCCTCGGCGCCCGCACCCGCCAGGTCTTCCTCGCCGTGCAACTGGACGGCCTCACCTACGAGAAGACCGCCGAGCGGGTCGGGGTGTCGGTCACCACCGTGCGCAAGCACCTGGCCCGCGCCCTGATGCACTGCTTGCTGCTGGACGACGCATGAACCCGGCCCTGGCCGAGGCGGTGGACTGGTACGTGCGCCTGCACGACAGCGCGGCCGACGACGCCACCCGCGCCGGCTGGCGCGCCTGGCTCGCCAGCGACCCGTGTCACGCCCAGGCCTGGTCACGGATCGAACGGCTGCAGCAGCGCCTGGGCGGAGTGCCGGCCGGGGTCGCCGCGGCCACCTTCGAGCAGGCGCGCAGCCAGCGCCGCACCGCCCTCAAGGCCCTGGCGCTGCTGGCCGGGCTCGGCCTGGCCAGTTGGCAGGGCTATCGCCTTTCGCCATGGAGCACCGACTACGCCACCGGCTTCGGTGAACGCCGCCGGGTGACCCTGCCCGACGGCAGCCGCCTGGACCTGGCCAGCGACAGCCGGGTGGACGTGCGCTTCGACGGTGAGCGCCGGCTGGTCCTGCTGCGGCGCGGCGAACTGCTGTTGGAGACCGCCAAGGACCCCCGGCCACTGAGCGTGGAGACCGCCGAGGGGCAGATCCTCGCCCTCGGCACGCGCTTCGGCGTGCACCAGGACGACGGCCTCACCCGGGTCATGGTAGAGGCCCACGCGGTGGAGGTTCGCCCGCGCCGGGCGACCCAGCGGGCGACCCGAGTGGACGCCGGCCAGGTGCTGGTGTTCGGCGCCGACGCGGTGGGGCCGCTGGGCCCGCTGCCACCCGGCACCTCCGCCTGGACCGAGGGCATGCTGGTGGCGGTGGACCGGCGTCTGGAGGACGTGCTCGCCGAGCTGGCGCGCTACCGGCCCGGCTACCTGGGCTGCAGCGCGGCGGTGGCCGATCTGCGCCTGTCGGGCGCCTTCGCCCTGGACGAAGGCGACGCCGCCCTGGCCAGCCTGGAGGACGCGCTGCCGGTGCGGGTGCGCCACCTGACCCGCTACTGGGTGCGGGTGGAAGCGCGGGACGCCTGAACCGGCCGGCGTCCTGAAAAAAATGTCACCCCGAGGGTGACAGATTTCCGCCCGTGGTTCGGCTCCCCCTGCGACGGCGCCCAGACGCCGGCCATGCCCACCCACAGGAGCCCCCATGTCACCGCGTCCCCCTCGCCTCGCCCGGCGCATCCGCCTGTCCACCCTGGCCCTGGGCCTGTCCGGCCCGCTGCTGCTGGCCACTGCCTCGCCCTCCGCCTGGGCGGCGGCCTACGACATCCCCGCCGGCGACCTGGGCGCCGCCCTCAGCCACTTCGCCGCCGCCAGCGGCGTGACCCTCAGCTTCGCCACCTCGGAGACCGCCGGCCTGCAGACACCGGGGCTGCAGGGCGACTACGGCCTCGAGGACGGTTTCGCCCGGCTGCTGCACGGCAGTGGCCTGCAGGTGCGCCAGGCGGGTGGTAACCGCTACGTGCTGGTGAAGCCTGCCGCAGACCAGGCCTTGGAAGTCGGCGCCACCACCGTCGGTGCCAATGCCCTGGGCGCCACCACCGAGGACAGCGGCTCCTACACCACCGGCACCATGCAGACCGCCACCCGGCTGCCGCTGTCGATCCGCGAGACGCCCCAGGCGGTGACGGTGATCACCCGCCAGCGCATGGACGACCAGGCCATGACCAGCATCAATGACGTGGTGAAGTCCACCCCCGGCCTGTTCCTCAGCCGCGCCGACGGCCCCGGCCGTCCCTCCTTCCACGCCCGCGGCTTCGCCATCGACAACGTGATGTACGACGGCATGCCCAGTTCCTACCAGGGCTGGCTGGTGGGCGTGCAGCCGAACCTGGCGATGTACGACCGGGTGGAAGTGATCCGCGGCGCCACCGGCCTGGTGACCGGCAGCGGCAACCCGGCGGCGGCCATCAACCTGGTGCACAAGCGGCCCACCGCGGCCCCCTCCCTGAGCCTGACCGGCGCCGCCGGCCGCTGGGACGACTACCGCACGGAGTTCGACGCCTCCACGCCCCTCAACGACAGCGGCACCCTGCGCGGGCGGGTGGTGGGCTCCTACCGCGACGCCAACGGCTTCCGCGACCACGAGGAGCACGACCACGGGCTGCTCTACGCCGTGGGCGAGGCGGACCTGGGCGAGCGCACCACCGTGACCCTGGGCTATTCCCACCAGGAGGACCAGACCAACCTGTTCTGGGGCGGCCTGCCCCTGGGAGCCGACGGCCACCACCTGGACCTGCCGCGCTCCAGCTACCCGGGCTCCGACTGGGAGGACAAGCACCAGGTGGTGGACACCCTGTTCGCCGAGGTGGAGCACCGCTTCGACAACGACTGGAGCCTGCGCATGGCCGGCCGCTCCGCCTGGCAGGACGCCCTGTTCGCCGGCACCTACCTGCAGCGCAACGACGACCAAGTGCTGCGCCACTCGGCCTACAAGGGCCGCTACCAGGAAGACCAGCGCGCCTTCGACCTGTACGCCAGCGGCCCGCTGCAGGCGTTCGGCCGCACCCACGAACTGGTGGCCGGGGTCAGCCGCCGGGACAACGACTTCAGCGTGCGCCGCTACGACGGCGGCGGCCTGATCCCCCTGGGCGCGGCCAAGCCGACCTTCACCCGCGCCGGCAAGACCCGGGAAGTCACCACCCAGGACGGCGCCTACCTGACCACCCGGCTGAGCCTGGCCGACCCGCTCACGCTGATCCTCGGCGGCCGCCTGGACTGGTACGACTACGACAACCGTACCGGGGACGGCGACTACAAGGTCACGCGCAACGTCACCCGCTATGCCGGCCTGGTCTACGACCTGGACGACCACCACTCGCTGTACGCCAGCTACACCGACATCTTCCAGCCGCAGACCCAGAAGAACACCTCGGGCAGGCTGCTGACGCCCATCTCCGGCAAGAACTACGAGGTGGGCATCAAGGGCGCGTACTTCGACGACGCCCTGAACGCCAGCCTGGCGCTGTTCCAGATCGACCAGAAGGACCGTGCCAGCCTGCTGCGGGACCAGAGCGGCTGCCCCACCTACCCCGGCACCTCCTGCTACGAGGCCGCCGGCCTGGTGCGCAGCCAGGGCCTCGACCTGGAACTGCAGGGCGCCCTCACCGAGCAGTGGCAGGTGGGCGCCGGCTACACCTACACCCGCGCCCGCTACGTGCACGACGCCAACGCGGCGCAGGAAGGCGAGCGCTTCACCACCGACCAGCCGGAGCACCTGTTCAAGGTGTCCACGGTCTACCGCCTGCAAGGGCCTCTGGAAAACTGGCGGGTGGGCGGCAGCCTGTACTGGCAGAGCCGCATCTACAACGACGTGACCACGGCGCAGGGCGACTACCGCGTCCAGCAGGGCAGCTACGCCATCGCCGACCTGCTGCTGGGCTACCAGGTGAACGAACACCTGGACCTGCAGCTGAACGCCACCAACCTGCTCGACCGCACCTACTACTCGGCGATCGGCGCCGACGTGCACTGGGGCGGCTACGACACCTACGGCGAACCGCGCAACGCGATGCTGACCGCCAAGTACACCTACTGACCCGTAGGGTGGAAAACCGCGAAGCGTTTTCCACCAGGGGCGCCGAGGCAGGGATCGCGGCGCCGAGCCGATCCGATGCCCCGCCGGTGGGAAAGCGGAGCGTTTCCCACCCTACCCACACCGGCCACCCCGTAGGGTGGAAAACCGCGCAGCGTTTTCCACCAGGGGCGCCGAGGCAGGAATCGCGGAGCCGAGCCGATCCGATACCCCGCCGGTGGGAAAGCAAAGCGTTTCCCACCCTACCCACACCGGCCGACCCGTAGGGTGGAAAACCGCGCAGTGTTTTCCACCAGGGGCGCCGAGGCTGGAATCGCTGAGCCGAGCCGATCCGATACCCCGCCGGTGGGAAAGCGGAGCGTTTCCCACCCTACTCACACCAGCACCACCGTAGGGTGGAAAACCGCGCAGCGTTTTCCACCCATACGCCACTCCGGCTGCGGCTCCGGCGAACGCCCCTCAGTTGCGCGAGGCGGTGCGCGCGGATAGGTTTTTCTGCTGCTTGTAGCTTTTCGCCGCCGGCGGGATGGGGGTCACCTGGCCGGTTTCCAGCCAGCGCCGCAGGCGGGTGGCGTCGGCCATGTGGGTGTACTTGCCGAAGGCGTCCAGCACCACGAAGGCCACCGGCCGCTTGGCCATGACGGTGCGCATCACCAGGCAGTGGCCGGCCTTGTCGGTGTAGCCGGTCTTGGTCAGCTGGATGTCCCAGTCGGCCTTCTGCACCAGGTGGTTGGTGTTGCGGAAGCCCAGGGTGTAGTTGGGCTTGCGGAAGGCCACGGTCTGCTCGCGGGTGGTGCTGAATTTCTCGATCAACGGGTACTTGTGCAGCGCCTTGAGCAGCACCACCAGGTCGTTGGCGCTGGAGACGTTCTGCTCCGACAGGCCGGTGGGCTCCACGTAGCGCGTGTGGCTCATGCCCAGGGCGCGGGCCTTGGCGTTCATCGCCGCGACGAACGCCGGCACCCCGCCCGGGTAGTGCTGGGCGAGGCTGGCGGCGGCGCGGTTTTCCGAGGACATCAGCATCAGCAGGAGCATTTCCCGGCGGCTGATCTGGCTCCCCAGGCGCACCCGGGAGTAGATGCCGCGCATCTGGCTGACGCCTTGGATGTCGACGGTCAGGGACTCGTCCAGGGGCTGGTTGCCGTCGAGGGTGACGATGGCCGACATCAGCTTGGTCACCGAGGCGATCGGCACCACCAGGTCGGGGTTGCTGGAATAGAGGGTCTTGCCGGTCTGCAGGTCCACCAGCAGGGCGCTGCCGGAGGCCAGCTCCTGCACCGCGGGAACGGTCTTGGCGGCGGCGCCGGCAGGGTGGGCGAAGGCGAGCGCGGCGCAGAGGCACAGGGAGAGGATCGGACGGCGGATGCTCAAGACGGTCACCTGAACGAGGGGTCGGGAGGACGTCCCGCGGCCGGCGCGACGGGAAACGGTCGCGAACGGCGCCGACGCGCGGGGCGCTCGTGGAAAATGTCGGCGAAACGCCGCGGATCATACCCGTCTCGCCCGCGCGGCGTGAACGCCTTCACACTTTCGCCCCGTGCCCGGGACACCGCTATCCGACGGACGCGCTCGGCCCCTGGCGCAGGGCCGTCAGGTCCCGCAGGGGCGGCGCCCCGAACAGGCGCCGGTACTCGCGGCTGAACTGCGACGGGCTGCCATAACCCACCCGGTGCCCGGCCAGGGACGCGTCCAGCCCTTCGGAGAGCATCAGCCGCCGCGCCTCCTGCAGGCGCAGGCGCTTCTGGTACTGCAGCGGGCTGAGGGCGGTCACCGCCTTGAAGCGGTGGTGCAGGGTGGAGACGCTGAGGTTCACCGTGCGCGCCAGTTCCTCGATGCGCAGCGGCTGGCCGTAATGGTGGTTCAGCCACTCGATGGCGCGGGTCACGCGGTATGCCTGGGTGTCGGCCATGGCGATGTCGTGCAACAGGTGACCGCGGGGCCCACGCAGCAGCCGGTAGAAGATCTCGCGCATCACCAGCGGCGCCAGCATCGGCACGTCGGCCGGCTCGTCCAGCAGGCGCAGCAGCCGCAGCACACCGTCCAGCAGCGGCTCGTCCAGGCGCTGCACGTAGAGCCCGCGGCCGGCCGGGCCCTTGGCCGCGCCGGAGAGACCGGCGTCGGCGATCAGCCGGGCGATCTCGCCGGGGTCGATGGACAGCCGCAGGCACAGGTAGGGCTGCTCCGGGGACGCCTGCACCACCTGGCCGCAGACCGGCAGGGTCACCGAGACCACGAGGAAATTCAGGGCGTCGTAGTGGTAGCCCTCGGTCCCCAGGAACACGTCCTTGCCGCCCTGGGCGATGATGCACAGGGCCGGCTCGTGCACGCCGTGCATGGGCTCGGTGGGCGCGTCGCAGCGGATCAGGCTCAGCGCCGGTACCGCCGTGGCGTGGATGCCTTCCCCGGGGCACTGGCGGTGGATGCGCTGGGTCAGCTCGCGGTGCAGCGCCGCCTCGGCAGGCGGCGGGAAGGGAAGCGGTGACGGCATGCGGGGTTCTCCAGGACCGGTCCGACAGCTTAGCGGCTGGCCACGCGCGCACCAGCGGTGCCGACGATCCGCGGCAGGATCGTGCAAGCCAGGGCGAGAATCGGGCAAGTGCGGGTGACCGGATCAGGACGAGCCATGGATGATCGCCCAGCGAGCCGCAGGATCGGGCAAGAAGCCCGCAGCAATGGCCTACCGGCGCGCGCGGTGGCCGCCTTAGCCTGATTCCATCGCGGCGCATCCGGCGCCGTCCACGGAGGACTCCACGATGGAAGGCATACGCGACAAGGTGGTAGCGATCACCGGCGCCAGCAGCGGCATCGGCGAGGCCAGCGCCCGCTGGCTGGCGAAACGGGGCGCCCGGGTGGTGCTGGGCGCTCGGCGGACCGAGCGCCTGGAGGCCCTGGCCGAGGCGATCCGCGCCGACGGCGGCGAGGCGGTCTGCACGCGCCTGGATGTGACTGCGCGAGACGACATGGAGGCCTTCGTGGCCTTCGCCGTGGAACGCTTCGGCCGCCTCGACGTGCAGGTGAACAACGCCGGGGTGATGCCGTTGTCGCGCCTCGACGCGCTGCGGGTGGACGACTGGCAGCGCATGTTGGACGTCAACGTGCGTGGGGTGCTCTACGGCATCGCCGCGGCGCTCTCGCTGATGCAGCGCCAGGGGAGCGGCCAGTTCGTCAACCTGGCGTCCATCGGTGCCCATGCGGTGAGCCCCACGGCGGCCGTCTACTGCGCCACCAAGTATGCGGTGCGGGCCCTCTCCGAAGGCCTGCGCCAGGAAGCCGGCGAGACGATCCGGGTCAGTGTGATTTCCCCCGGGGTGACCACCTCGGAACTGGCCGACGACCCCACCGCCCGGGCCGCCATGGCCGAGTTCCGGCGCATCGCCCTGCCGGCGGACGCCATCGCCCGGGCCATCGGCTACGCCATCGCCCAACCGCCCGAGGTGGACGTCAGCGAAGTGATCGTGCGGCCCACCGCCAGCCCCTTTTGATCGCGAGGAATGCCATGACCATCGAACAGCATCTCAGTTGCCGCGCCCGGCCCGGCCATGAAGTCGCTACCGGCACCCTGCTCCGGCGCCTGGCCCAGGTCACCCGGCGCGCCCCGGGCTGCCTCGGCTGCCACCTGCAGGCCCCCTCGGAGGCCACCGGTGCCTGGCGCCTGACCGGCCTCTGGATCTCCCCCGAGGCCCTCTGGGCGGCCAGCGAACGACCCTCGCCCTGGCTGGACGAACTGCTGCGGGAGCACTGCATGACCCTGCGCGCCAGCACCGCCACCCTGTCCCGGGATGCGCGACCGGCGGCCTAGGTTCTGTACGAAAAGTGCCTGCGCTCGGTGATGCTGCGTTAAAAACCGGCTCAGAATGCTCATTTGCAGCACGTAAACTCCGCTTCTTCGCCTCTTTTTGCCTTGCCTGACCTTCGCTCGACGACTTTGCGTACAGAACTTAGAGCCTGTGGACAGGCATTGGCGCGTGCCCGAATCCGGCAAACCCGCCACACGTCATCCCCGCGTAAGCGCCGTTTCCCCGTCCCCGGGGGCTGGCCCGAGCGAAGCCTGACGTTTCCGGCAGAGCGATCCGCGCTACCGAAGTGCCCAGGACGGACCCACCGATCCAAGACTCGCGCCCACCTGATCGCCATCACCCTCACGCACCACCATCCACCGACGCGTAGGGTGGATGACGCCATTCCCATGAGAAACACGCCTTCACCCAAGGCGTGTCGGGGCGAGGCATTCAGCAACACCTCCATCGCTCGAGAGCGAGCGCTATCGCATCCCCGTAGGGTGGATGACGCTGTTTTCATCCACCAGGTGGGGGATGCGGCCTTCCCCATCCTCTTCGCCCAGGGCGCGGTCGACAGCGTATCCGGCACCCACTCCGGCGCTTCCCGAGCGAGACTGGCGCACAGCCCCGTAGGGTGGATGACGCTGTGCTCATCCACCCAGCCGCCACCACCGACGTTAAGAGACACCGGCTCTCTCTCCTCTTCGCCTAGGGCGTGGCGGGCGAGGCCTCCGGCAGCAGCCCCGGCGCGTCCCGGGCGAGGCTGTCGCGCAACATTTCCAGTTGCTGCAGGGCGGCGCGGGCCTCGTCCAGTTGGGCGGCGTCGCGCTCGCCGGACTGGGCGGCGTCCTCGATCCGTTCGCGGATCGCCGGAATCTCCCGTATGCCATCCAGGTAGGCCTGGGCCTGGCGCCGTTCCGCCTCGGCCTCGAAGGCGGAGTAGGCGCGAGGGTCGTCCAGCGCCGCCGCCGGCGCCGGGCGCCGCGGCTCCAGCCCGCCCAGGGCCGGGGAGCGCGGGTCGCCGCGCTCGGCCATGACCTGCATGAGCACCTGGGCTTCCTCCGCGCTGAGGGTCGGTGCCGGGCCGTCCGCCTCCGGAGGCGCCGCCGGGGCCGGGCGTACCGTGGGGGCTGCCGGCCGGGCGGGCGCGGAGGGTGCAGGCAGGGCCGGCGCGGCCGCGGCGCTGGGCGGCAATGACCGGGGCACCGGAACCGCGGGGGCCGTGGTCGGTGCCGGGAACCCGTACAGCACCGCCGTCACCGATGCCGCGCAGCAGGCGAGGGCGGCCAGCAACAGGCGCGTCACAGGCCATCCACCCGGGCCTGGGCCAGGCGACCGTCGAGGCGCGCCTGAAGCTGCGCGGCGAGCTGTTCCCGGGCCACGGCGCGGTTCACCTCGTCGCGCACCGACGGGTCCTCCAGGGGCAACTGGCGATCCTCGCGGCGGCGCACCTGGACGATCTCGAAGGCGTCGCCGATCCGCATCGGCTGCGACACGCTGCCGGCCCGCTGGATCAGCGCGGCCTTGCGCAGCAGGTCGAGGCCAGGGTCGAGGGCCTGGACGGTGCCCAGGTCTCCCGGCGGCTCCAGCTGGCGGTCATCGGCCAGGGAGTGACGGCGCACCGCTTCGTCGAAGGCCAGGCCCGCCTGCAGCTCGGCGTAGACCCGGTCGGCGCTGGCCTGGTCGGCGAGGCGCAGGTGCGCCGCCTCGACCCGTGCGACGTTGCGGTAGCGCCCGGCATGGCGCTGGTAGTAGGCCCGGGCGTCCGCCTCGCTGACCTGGCGCGCCGCCGCGTCGAGGGCCTCCGAGCGGTGGTGCATCTCCTCGGCCAGGCCCAGCTGGCGCAGATACTCCAGGCGCACCAGCTTGTCCCGCACCAGCCGTCGCAAGCCGGCCTGGGCCGCGTCGCCGACGCCTTCGCGCGCCAGCCGCTCCTGCAGCCAGGCGCGACGCAGAAAAGCGAGGGCGCGGGTGTCCAGGTAGTCGACGTTGCCCTGCTGCAGCTCGGCGCGGCCCTGCACGTCCTCGCGCTCGTAGACGGTCAGCAGGTCCACCGCCTGCCGCGGCCGGCCCGGGAAGTGCCAGGCGAGGGCCTCCACGGCCGCCGCCCGCTGGCGCTGGTCCGGCTCCAGGCGTTGGCTGTCCAGGCGCAGGATGCCGGCGGGCGAGGCCAGCAGCGCCCGCAGCGCGGCTTGGTCGAGGCGGTCGCCGGGCAGGCGGAAGGCTTCGCCGCCCTCGTCGACGCGCGGCCCGTAGACCTGCCGCAGCAGGCGCTCGACCTCGTCCTCGGTGCGTGCATCCAGGTCGTGGCGTACCCCCTCCGGCAAGCCGGTCTCCACCTCCCGGGCCAGCAGGCGGTTCTGCACCAGCCCCCTGCGCAGGCTCCGTTCGGCGTCCGCCGGCGCCTGGGCGCCGCGCAGCCGGTCCAGGGCCTGGCGCAGCAGGGCGATGCTGGCGGCCGGCAGGCGCTCGTCGTCCACCTGCAGGTCGCGACCAGCCTCGGCGACCGCGCGGAGGGCGGGCGGCTCCGGCGCCGGGGCGGCCAGCACCGGCGCCGCGATCCCCAGCCAGGCGGCCCAGGCCAGTCGCCGCAGGCTCCGGCCGCCGCCGGCGTTACAGGCTGTCCTGGCCATAGAACGCATTCGCGGCCTTGGTCAGCACGGCGGCGGTCAGCGCCACGGATTGCGGGATCAACTGCCGGGCCAGGCGCATGCGGGTGGCGTCGCTGGTGTCGTAGAGCGCCTCGGGGTGCTGGTAGGCGATGGCCGCGGTCTGGGTCAGCAGGTCGCGCAGGGGCTGGCGGGTGTCGTAGGCGCCGATCAGGTTGGCCACCGCCACGGGGTCGGCGAAACGCTCGCGCACGTAGCGGTCGTCCACCCAGGTCTCCCAGCCGGTGTGGCCGTTGGCCGAGGTCACCCACGAATGGTGTGGCTGCGCCACGTCACCGGTGGCGTGCAGCACGTAGCCGATGGTCTGCAGCGACGGCGCGGCCTTGAACTGGTCGAACCAGTACTTGGCGACGTTATCGATGGGCTGGAAGGCCATGGTCTGGAAGTCGCCGTAGTCGGCCTGCCAGTCCGAGCGGGTGCCCTGGCGGTAGTGTGCCTCGGTGGTGTCGAAGTCGCTCTTGAGCAGCTCGCGGTTGTACAGGTAGATCATGGCGTAGCGGTCGATGTCGCCGAGGCCGCCGTCCACCTTGTGGTAGCGGTAGTCGTAGCCACCATGGTCGTTGCCGTGCGCGTCGCCGTCGCGGCCCATGTTGATGAAGTGCCAGTAGGAGGTGTAGTTCACCAGCTTGGCGGCGGCGTCGCCCATGGGCGCGTACTCGTAGCCGACCCACCAGCCCCCCAGGTGGGTGTCCTGGAAATCGTCGAAGTCATAGGCGGCCTGGCCGAGGATTTCCCCGGCCTTGGCCTCGCTGCCGGCGGCGTCCACGTAGAAGCGGTAGGCCCGCTGCATGTCCGGCGTGGCGTAGGCGGAATTGAGGAAGGCCAGGGCGTCCTTGGCGATGTTCTTGTGGGTGGGTTGCGACCAGGCGGCGGCATGGCCGGCCAGGCACAGGCCGGCGGCGCCGACGAGGAGGGACAGGGTGCGGTGCATGGTTCGGTCTCGGCAGAGGGAAAGGGGACGACGCCCCTACCTATAGCCAAGGAACATGGCAGCCACGTTGCAGAAACGGAACTTCCGTACCAGAACGCCGATGGAAGGGCTCAGCCGGCTGCCGGCTGGCGCAGCGTCTCCAGCAGCGGGGCGGTGGACGGTCGCACGCCGCGCCACATCTGGAAGGCCTCGGCGGCCTGTTCCAGCAGCATGCCCAGCCCGTCCCGGCTGGTGGCGCCGTGCTCGACGGCCCAGCGGCAGAACACCGTCGGCTCGGCGGCGTACATCATGTCGTAGCAGAGGGCCCCGGGGCGCAGGCATGCCGGGTCCAGGGGCGGGCGCTCGCCGGCCAGGCTGGCGGCGGTGCCGTTGACCACCAGGTCGAAGGCGCCGTCCACCTCGTCGAAGCCGCCGCCGCGCACCTCGCCCAGGTCGGCGAAATGCCGGGCCAGCTGGCGCGCCTTGTCGGCGGTGCGGTTGGCGATCAGCAGCGCGGCCGGGCCTTCCGCCAGCAGCGGTTCGAGCACCCCGCGCACCGCGCCGCCGGCGCCCAGCACCAGCACCCGCGCGCCGCCCAGGCGAACACCAGCGTTCTGCACCAGGTCGCGCACCAGCCCGGCACCATCGGTGTTGTCCCCCAGCAGGCCGCCGTCGTCCAGGCGCATCAGGGTGTTCACCGCCCCGGCACGCTCGGCGCGGGGCGTGAGGCGGTCCGCCAGGCGGAACGCCTCTTCCTTGAACGGCACAGTGACATTGGCACCGCGGCCCTCGCGGAAGAACGCCCGGGCGAACCCGGCGAAGTCTTCCAGGGGCGCCAGCAGCGCCTCGTAGGTCAGGGCCTGGCCGGTCTGCTCGGCGAAGCGCCGGTGGATCAGCGGCGACTTGCTGTGGCCGATGGGGTTGCCGAACACACCGTAGCGGTCCATGGAGGCTCCTCGCGGGGTCGATGGGCCGCCGTGAGCGGCCGGAGGGATCAGGGCGTCGCGAGCCAGTCGCGGTCGGTGAGGAAGTACTCGGTCAGCCGCGCCTCGGGGGTGCCCGGCTGCGGGTGCCAGTCGTAGCCCCAGCGCACCTCGGGCGGCAGCGACATGAGGATCGACTCGGTCCGCCCGCCGGACTGCAGGCCGAACAGGGTGCCGCGGTCGTAGACCAGGTTGAACTCCACGTAGCGGCCGCGGCGGAACGCCTGGAACTCCCGCTGCGCCGCGTCGTAGGGCAGGCCCTTGCGCCGCTGCACGATGGGCAGGTAGGCGTCCAGGTAGGCATCGCCTACCGCACGGATGAAGGCGAAGCAGGTGTCGAAGTCCCAGGCGTTGAGGTCGTCGAAGAACAGCCCGCCGATGCCCCGCGGCTCGTTGCGATGCTTGAGGTGGAAATAGCGGTCGCACCAGTCCTTGTAGCGCGGGTAGACGTCCTCGCCGAACGGCGCGCAGGCGTCCCGAGCCACCCGGTGCCAGTGCACGCAGTCCTCGTCGTGGGCGTAGTAGGGGGTCAGGTCGAAGCCGCCGCCGAACCACCACACCGGGTCCTCGCCGTCCTTCTCGGCGACGAAGCAGCGCACGTTGGCGTGGGAGGTGGGCACGTGGGGGTTGCGCGGGTGGATCACCAGGGACACGCCGAAGGCCTGAAAGCTGCGCCCGGCCAGTTCCGGCCGGTGGGCGCTGGCCGAGGGCGGCAGGTTGCTGCCGTGGACGTGGGAGAAATTCACCCCGCCTTTCTCGATCAACGCGCCGTCGGCGATCACCCGGGTGCGCCCGCCGCCGCCGGCCGGGCGGGTCCAGGCGTCCTCGACGAAGCGGGTCCCGCCGTCCTCGGCCTCCAGGGCGGCGCAGATGCGGTCTTGCAGGTCCAGCAGGTAGGCCTTCACGGCCTCGATGGATACGGTCACGGTTCCCCCCGCAGCAGTTGTCAAGCGCCCGGGCGGGCATGGCCGCGGCCCGTGGCGAGGGCGCAAGCATACCACCGGGGTCGGCGCGCCACGGTTGACAGGGCGCAAGCGGACCGCTTGGATTAACCCTTCGCCCGCCGGTCGAGTGCGTCCGGCGGTCCACCCCCAGGCCCCTGGTGAAGGAGAATCCCGATGACCCAGCGAATCCAGTTCAGCGCCCATGGCGGGCCCGAGGTACTCGAATACGTCGACGTCGCCCCCGCCGAACCCGGCCCCCACGAGGTGCGCGTGCGCAACCGGGCCATCGGCCTGAACTTCATCGACACCTACTACCGCAGCGGCCTCTACGCGCCCCCGGCGCTGCCGTCGGGCCTGGGCACCGAGGGGGCCGGCGAGGTGGAAGCGGTGGGCAGCGCGGTCACCCAGTGGCAAGTGGGCGACCGCGTGGCCTACGCCACCGGGCCCCTGGGCGCCTATTCCGAGCAGCACGTGCTGCCGGCTGCGCACCTGGTGCGCCTGCCGAACGCCATCGACTACGAACAGGCCGCGGCGGTGATGCTCAAGGGCCTCACCGTGCAATACCTGCTGCGCCAGACCGCGCCCCTGAAGGCCGGCGACACCGTGCTGTTCCATGCCGCGGCGGGTGGCGTCGGCTCCATCGCCTGCCAGTGGGCGAAAACCCTGGGGGTGCGCCTGATCGGCGTGGTGGGGTCCGCCGAGAAGGCCGAGCGGGCCCGCGCCCTGGGCGCCTGGGCCACCATCGACCGCAGCCGAGAGGACATCGTCGCGCGGGTCGCCGCGCTCACCGAAGGGCGCAAGTGCCCGGTGGTCTACGACTCGGTGGGCAAGAGCACCTGGGAGATTTCCCTGGACTGCGTGTCGCCCCGCGGCCTGCTGGTGAGCTTCGGCAATGCTTCCGGCCCGGTCACCGGGGTCAACCTGGGGGTGCTGTCGCAGAAGGGCGGCCTGTACGTCACCCGGCCCACCCTGTTCCACTACGCCAACACACCGGAAAACCTGCAGGCCATGGCCGACGAGCTGTTCGGGTTGATCGCCGACGGGTCGCTGAAGGTGGAGGTCAGCCAGCGCTACCCGCTGCGGGACGCGGCGAAGGCGCAGACCGAACTGGCCGCAGGCCGCACCACCGGTTCCACCGTACTGGTGCCCTGAGGCCGGCGGCCCGCCGCCGCCTCGTCAGGACGGGCGCACCACCCGGCCGCTGACCAGGTCGCGGATCAGGCTGGGGTTGCGCCGGCCCCCCAGGGGGCCGGTGAGGATCGCGTCGAGCTGGTCGGGGAAGTACTGGCGGACCCGCAGGGCGCTGGTGGCGGACGGGCGCCCGGCCGGGTTGGCCGAGGTGGACACCAGCGGCCCGGTGAGGGCGCACAGCTCACGCACCAGCGGGTGGTCGCTGACCCGCAGGGCCACGCTGTCGTGGACTCCGGTGATCCAGTCCGGCAGCAGGCCACGGTGCGGCACCAGCCAGGTGTTGGGCCCCGGCCAGGTGCTGGCCAGGCGGTTCAGCCAGGCCTCCGGCAGGTCGTCGAGGATGAAGTCGAACTGGCGGATGGTATCCGCCACCAGGATCAGGCCCTTGTCCGGCGAGCGGTTCTTCAGCGCCAGCAGGCGCAGCACCGCCGTCTCGTCCCAGGGATCGCACCCCAGGCCCCAGACCGCCTCGGTGGGGTAGGCGATCACACCGCCCTGGCGGACCACTCGGGCCACGCGCTGCACGCGCCAACTGCTGACCATGGACAACCTCCGCTCGTCTCGACTGGGCGGCAGTGTACAGGGCCGCGCCGGCCGGCGCTCAGGCGGGGGCGCCGCGGAATACCCAGCGGCCCGCCTCGCAGGCCACCGCGCCATCCAGTTCCAGTTCGGTGAGGGCGGCCAGGGTCTCCGGCACGCTCCAGCCCGCCTCCCGGGCCAGACTTTCACTGCTATGGGGCGCCGCCCGCAGCAGCACCAGCAGCGGCGACTCCGGCCCATCGGCCAGGGGCGTCACGGCCGGCGACATCGCCTGCCAGCCCCGCAACGCCTCGAGGATGTGCTCCACGCCTTCCACCAGAGTGGCGCCGTCACGGATCAGTTGGTGGCAGCCCCGGGCGCCCGGGTGGTGGATCGAACCGGGAATGGCGTAGACCTCGCGGCCCTGCTCGGCGGCCAGGCGGGCGGTGATCAGCGACCCGCTGGAGGGGCTCGCCTCCACCACCAGGACCCCCAGGGACAATCCGCTGATGAGCCGGTTGCGCCGCGGGAAGTTACTCGGGTGGGGCGGGCTGTCCAGGGGCAGCTCGGAGATCAGGGCGCCACCTTCCGCCACCAGGCGCGCCGCCAGCTCCCGGTGCCGCGGCGGGTAGAGGCGGGTCAGGCCGGTGCCGAGCACCGCTACCGTTTCCCCGGCCACGTCCAGAGCGCCCTGGTGGGCCGCGCCGTCGATGCCCAGGGCAAGGCCGCTGGTGATGACGAAGCCTGCCTCGGCCAGGGTTCGGGCGAAGCGCCGGGCGTTATCCAGGCCGGGCGCGCTGGCCCGGCGGCTGCCGACGATGGCCAACTGCGGCTTGTCGAGAATCGCCGGGTTGCCGGCGACGAACAGCAATGGCGGGGCATCGTCCAGTTCCGCCAGCAGCGCCGGGTAGTCCGGCGCGTCCCACATCAGCAGGTGGTGACGCGCGTCCTCCAGCCAGGCCAGGGCCTCGGCGGCCCGCTGGCGGACCTCCGGCGCACGCCGGCTTTCCGCGCAGCCGGGCGGCAGGCCGAGGGCGCGCCAGGCGGCGGCGGGAGCACTGAGGGCAGCGGAGGCACTCTCGAAGGCGGTCAGCAGGTGGCGGAAGCGCCGGGGCCCGAAGTCGGGCAGGGCATGCAGGCGCAGGCGCGCCTCCAGTTCGGCCGGCGAAACCGGCGCGAGGCGGGGGTGACGCATGACGATCATCCTTGATCGATGCCGCTCGAGCGGCGGGTGGAACGAAAAACCCCCGCCGGAGCGGGGGTTCGGGTGTCACGGGTTGCGCACCTTGTCCAGCAGTTCCAGCTGCCGGCTGGCCACCAGCACCAGGCCGTAGCTGATCTTGTCGTAAGTGCGGAACACCATCAGCAGACCGGAGCGCTCGTCGGGGATCTTCACCTTCTCGCCGGTGAGGCGGTCCCGCACGGTCTCGCCGGTCTTGTACACGGCGAGGACGTTGCCCTCGCTCAGGCCGTCGCGCTTGCCCTTGTTGATGGTCACCACGTCGAACTGGCCGACCTGGGTAACGCCGCGCGGCACGTCGAGGATCACCCCATTGATGGTCTCGGTCGGCGCGCTGGGCATGAAGGTGGAGTTCACCGCCCGTTCCTCGGTGGGGAACAGCCGGTCGCCGAGGCGCACTTCCTGGGTGGAACGGGTCAGGGTCAGGGTCGCCACGTCGCCTTCGTGGGTCACCACGTCGGCGCTGCCGATGTCATCGGCGTTGATGCCGAGGAACTCCTGGGTTTCCGGGTCGTTGTAGACGCGGCCCTGGCGGAAGATGCCGTAGGCCGACTGGGTGTCGTCGAAATGCCCGCGGCCGTAGATGCGGTCGCCGGTGCCGCTGAGCACCCGCTCGGCGTTGCCGGCAACGATGTACGGCGCGGCCTTGAACTGATCGACGCTGTCCACCACGCGGTTGCTCAGCAGGAAGCTGTTCACCGCCTCCAAGGGGATCGCCGGGATCGCCTCGGCCATCGGCGTGCTGCGCACCTGGGGCGACAGCTTGATGGTGCCGCGGGACGCGCCGCGGTTGAGCATCAGCCGCGGCTGACCGTCGACATACACCAGGGTCAGGGTATCGCCCGGGTAGATGAGGTGGGGGTTCGCCACTTGCGGGTTGGCGTGCCAGATTTCCGGCCACTTCCAGGGTTCGCGGAGGAAGCGCCCGGAGATGTCCCACAGGGTGTCGCCCTTGACCACCGTGTAGCTCTCCGGATGGCCGTCCCGGAGCTGAACGGCCGCTTGCACCAGGCCGCTGGCCGCGAGCAGCACCAGGGCGAGTAATGATTTCCTCATGCGGTGAATCCCTTTATTATGTTCGTTCGCTACTTGACGCCTGAGAGCCGCCCCACCCGGGCTCTTCAGCCGTTTTTCAATGCTGCTCATCATCTTAGCAGTCGATTTTGAATTTATTCTACAAGTGCATCACAAACCCAAATGGCGATTCTGAATATCCTCGAATTTCCCGATCCACGCCTTCGCACCAAGGCCAAACCGGTCGAGGTGTTCGACGATGCCCTGCGTACATTGATCGACGACATGTTCGAAACCATGTACGCGGCACCCGGAATCGGCCTGGCCGCCACCCAGGTGAACGTGCACCAGCGCGTGGTGGTGATGGACCTCTCCGAGGACAAGAGCGAGCCGCAGGTCTTCATCAATCCGCAGTTCGAGTCGCTGACCGAGGACATGGACCAGTACCAGGAAGGCTGCCTGTCGGTGCCCGGCTTCTATGAGAACGTCGATCGCCCGCAGAAGGTACGCATCAACGCCATGGACCGCGACGGCAAGCCGTTCGAGCTGATCGCCGAAGGGCTGCTGGCGGTGTGCATCCAGCACGAGTGCGACCACCTCAACGGCAAGCTCTTCGTGGACTACCTGTCCAGCCTCAAGCGCGACCGGATCAAGAAGAAGCTGGAGAAGCAGCACCGCCAGCAAGCGTGACGATCCCCGAACCCAAAGGCTTGCCCCGGCAAGCCTTTTTCTTTTCCGGAGCCTGACGCTCCGCGGTGCCCACGCTACAAGGAGTCGACCTTGCGCATCGTTTTCGCCGGAACCCCGGAATTCGCCGCCCACCACCTGCAGGCCCTGCTGGACGCCGGGCACCAGGTGATCGCCGTCTACACCCAGCCGGACCGCCCGGCCGGCCGCGGCCAGAAGCTGATGCCGAGCCCGGTCAAGCAGCTGGCGCAGCACCACGGCATTGCCGTGCACCAACCGCCGACCCTGCGCGACCCGGCAGCCCAGGCCGAGCTGGCGGCTTTGACGCCGGATCTGATGGTGGTGGTCGCCTATGGCCTGATCCTGCCCCAAGCGGTGCTGGACATCCCGCGCCTGGGCTGCATCAACAGCCATGCCTCGCTGTTGCCACGCTGGCGCGGCGCCGCGCCGATCCAGCGCGCGGTGGAGGCGGGGGACGCCGAGTCGGGCGTGACCGTCATGCGCATGGAGGCGGGCCTGGACACCGGGCCGATGCTGCTCAAGGCCCGTACACCCCTTGGCCCCGAGGATACCGGCGGCACGCTTCACGACCGCCTGGCCGGGCTCGGTGCGGCCGCCGTGGTGCAAGCCTTAGAGGGCCTCGCCACCGGGACCCTGGCGGGCGAGGTGCAGGACGACGCCCTGGCCACCTATGCCCACAAGCTGAACAAGGACGAGGCGACCCTGGACTGGCAGCGGCCGGCCGCCGAACTGGAACGCCGCATCCGCGCCTTCACCCCCTGGCCGGTGTGTCATACCCGCCTGGGCGAGGAGACGGTCAAGGTGCTGGACGCCAGACCGGGGCAGGGCACCGGCGCGCCCGGCACGATCCTGTCCGCCAGCCGTGACGGCCTGGTGGTGGCCTGCGGCGAAAGCGCCCTGTGCCTGACCCGCCTGCAGCTGCCGGGGGGCAAGCCCCTGGATTTCGCCGACCTCTATAACAGCCGCCGCGATCGTTTCGCCCCCGGCACGGTGCTGGGCCGATGAATCCGCGTCTGGCGGCCGCCCGCGCCCTGGCGCCGGTGCTCTCGGGCAAGGCGTCCCTGGGCGGCAGCCTGCCGGCGCAGCTGGAGCGGGTCGAGCCCAGGGACCGCGGCCTGGCCCAGGAGCTGGCGTTCGGCGCCGCCCGCTGGCAGCCGCGCCTCGCCGCCCTGGCCGAGCGCCTGCTGCAGAAGCCGTTCAAGGCGGCTGACCGCGATGTGGAGGCGCTGCTGTTGGTAGGCCTGTACCAGCTGTTCCATACCCGCATCCCGCCCCACGCGGCCTTGGGCGAGACCGTCGGCTGCGCCGAGGCCCTGCGCAAGCCCTGGGCCAAGGGGCTGCTCAACGCCGTGCTGCGCAATGCGCAGCGCCAGGGCGAGGCGCTCTACGCCGAACTGGAACGCGACCCGGTGGTGCGCACCGCCCATCCCCGCTGGCTGCAGAAGGCGCTGAAGGCCGCCTGGCCGGAACAGTGGGAAGCGGTCTGCGCCGCCAACAACCTGCACCCGCCGCTGTTGCTGCGGGTCAACCGTCGCCAGGGCAGCCGCGACGCCTACCTGGCCGAGCTGCGCGACGCCGGGCTGGACGCCGAGCCCTGCGCCTTCAGCGTGGACGGCATCCGCCTGGCCCAGGCCCTGGACGTGCGGACCCTGCCGGGGTTCGCCGAGGGCCGGGTCAGCGTGCAGGACGAGGCGGCGCAGCTGGCCGCCGGCCTGCTGGAGCTGGCCCCCGGGCAGCGCGTCCTCGACGCCTGCTGCGCCCCCGGCGGCAAGACCTGCCACCTGCTGGAATCCGAGCCGGGGCTGGCCGAGGTGCTCGCCCTGGACCTGGAGCCGACGCGCCTGCAACGGGTGCGGGAAAACCTCGATCGCCTGCGCCTGGATGCCACCCTGGTGGCCGCCGACGGCCGCGACACCGCCCGCTGGTGGGACAGCCGGCCGTTCCAGCGCATCCTGCTGGACGCACCCTGTTCCGCCACCGGGGTGATCCGCCGCCACCCGGACATCAAGCTGACCCGCCAGGCCGAGGACATCGAGGCCCTGGCGCAGCTGCAGGGCGAGCTGCTGGATGCCCTCTGGCCGACCCTGGAGGTGGGCGGCGTGCTGCTCTATGCCACCTGCTCGGTGCTGCCCCGGGAGAACCGCGAGACCATCGCCGCGTTCCTCGCCCGCACCCCCGGCGCCCGGGAGCTGGAGGTGGCCACAGACGCCGGCTTCAAGGCCGGCCATGGCCGCCAGCTGCTGCCGCAGCCGGACGGGCACGATGGCTTCTATTACGCCAAGCTGATCAAGATCGCCGCCACGCCCCGCGGCTGAGGACACCTCCATGAAGATCATCATTCTCGGCGCCGGGCAGGTGGGTGGCACCCTGGCGGAGCACCTGGCCAGCGAGGCCAACGACATCACCGTGGTGGACACCGACAGCGAGCGCCTGCGCGACCTGGGGGACCGCCTGGACATCCGCACCATCCAGGGCCACGGCTCGTTCCCCACGGTGCTGCGCCAGGCCGGGGCGGACGACGCCGACATGCTGGTGGCGGTGACCAACAGCGACGAGACCAACATGGTCGCCTGCCAGGTGGCCTACACCCTGTTCCACACCCCCACCAAGATCGCCCGGGTGCGGGAATCGGCCTACCTCACCCGCACCGGCCTGTTCGACAACGACGCCATTCCGGTGGACGTGCTGATCAGCCCCGAGCAGGTGGTCACCACCTACATCAAGCGCCTGATCGAATACCCCGGCGCCCTGCAAGTAATCGACTTCGCCGAGGGCAAGGCCCAACTGGTGGGCATCCGCGCCTACTACGGCGGCCCGCTGGTGGGCCAGGAACTGCGCCAGTTGCGCACCCACATGCCCACCGTGGACACCCGGGTGGCGGCCATCTACCGCCGCAACCGGGCCATCGAGCCCCACGGTGGCACGGTCATCGAGGCCGACGACGAGGTGTTCTTCATCGCCGCCCGCGCCCACATCCGGGCGGTGATGGGCGAGCTGCGGCGCCTGGAGGACAGCTACAAGCGCATCGTCATCGCCGGCGGCGGCAACATCGGCGAGCGCCTGGCGGAAGCCATCGAGAGTCGCTACCAGGTGAAGATCATCGAGAAGAACCCGGCCCGCTGCCGGCACCTCTCGGACACCCTGGACAGCACCGTGGTGCTGCAGGGCAGCGCCTCGGACCGCGACCTGCTGGTGGAGGAGAACATCAACGCCACCGACATCTTCCTGGCCCTGACCAATGACGACGAGGCCAACATCATGTCGTCGCTGCTGGCCAAGCGGATGGGCGCGCGCAAGGTGATGACCCTCATCAACAACCCGGCCTACGTGGACCTGGTGCAGGGCGGCGACATCGACATCGCCATCAGCCCGCAGCTGGCCACCATCGGCACCCTGCTGACCCATGTGCGCCGCGGCGATATCGTCAGCGTGCACTCCCTGCGACGCGGCGCGGCGGAAGCCATCGAGGCCATCGCCCACGGCGACTCCCGCTCCAGCCGGGTGGTGGGGCGCAGCATCGCCGAAATCGACATGCCGCCCGGCACCACCATCGGTGCCATCATCCGCGATGAGGAAGTGCTGATCGCCCATGGCGACACGGTGATCGCCTCGGGCGACCACGTGATCCTGTTCCTGGTGGACAAGAAGCACATCCGCGACGTGGAACGCCTGTTCCAGGCGGGCCTGACCTTCTTCTGAACCCCGGGCCCCCGGCCCGGCACGGAGCGCACCGATGCTGGATTCCCTGGAAAACCTGCTGGCCAAGGGCACCGACAACGCGCTGCTGCGCTTCGGCCTGGGCAAGGGCTACCTGGACGCGGGCGACAACGCCCGGGCGGCGCAGCACCTGGGCCGCTGCGTCGAGCAGGACCCCACCTATTCCGCCGCCTGGAAGTTGCTGGGCAAGGCGCTGCTGGCCGCCGGCGACCGCGACGGCGCCCGCAGCGCCTGGGCCCGGGGCCTGGACGCGGCTCGCGACCGGGGGGACAAGCAGGCGGAAAAGGAAATGACGGTATTCCTGCGCAAGCTGGAGCGCGCGGTGCCCTGACGGCGGTTGGCCGAGGGCCTTACCGCCGGCAAGCGCTCAGGGCCGGGCTGCCGGTCAGCGGCCCGCTTTTCCCCGGCGCTCAGCGGATGGGCGCGGTGGGCACGTGCTCAGTGGGACAGGGCCGGGCGGCGCCCCAGCGCGCGTACGATGGCGTTGAGCAGCATGCCGTAGAGCGGCACGAAGAAGATCAGGCTGACGCTGAGCTTCACCCCGTAGTCCACCGTGGCGATCTCCACCCAGTGCTCGGCCATGAACGGGTTGTCGCTGTGCCAGAAGGCGATGGAGAAGAAGGTGAAGGTGTCCAGCAGGCTACCCAGCACCATGGACGCGGTCGGTGCGATCCACCAGGCGGGCAGGCGGCGCAGCCGGTCGAACACCTGGATGTCGAGGAACTGCCCCAGCACGTAGGCGAAGAAGCTGGCCAGGGAGATGCGCAGGACGAACAGGTTGAATTCCAGCAGGGCGCCGAAGCCGCGGAATTCCGCTTCCTGGAACAGCACCGAGACCACGTAGGACACCACCAGCGCCGGCACCATGACCCGGGCGATCACCTGGCGCGCCGGGCCCTTGCCCATCAGGCGCACGGTGAGGTCGGTGGCGAGGAAGATGAACGGGAAGCTGAAGGCGCCCCAGGTGGTCTGCCAGCCGAACAGGGTCATGGGCAACTGCACCAGGTAGTTGCTGGCGATGATGATGAGGATGTGGAAGCCGATCAGGCCCACCAGCGTACCGCGCTGGACGGCGGGGGAAACGAAGGTCATGACGCGTCCTTTTTTTGAGGGTGCATGGGGTGAGGGAACCCATTGGTCGCGTCCGGAAGGACGCGGCGCGGGATTCTAACGGCTCACCGCTTCCGTTGCGTGGGTTTCGTCGGAAACCCGGTCAGTCCTGTACGAAGCGCAGGCCCGCGCCTTCGCCGTCCACCCGCATGATCTCCAGGGTCAGCACCGGCGCCTCCATGGGCAGGTCCTGCACCTGGCCGGTGACCCGGGTGCCGAGGGGCAAGGCGGCGAGGTCCGGGTGGCGGATGTAGACACCCCCGTCGGACAGGTCGCGGGTCTGGGCGATCAGCTCGCCGAAACTGGGGTGAGCGATCTTGATCCGGCACTTCATCGGCACCCGCGGGTGCTGGCGCTGGTTGGAACTGGACATGAGCGTCCGCCGTCGACGGGAAGAGGTCTGGACTAAATAGCGCAAAAAGACGCCGACGCCCAGCCCTTCCCCGGCGCGGGCGCCCCTCAGTACCAGCGCGCCTCGCCCTCGGGGCGGTGCTTGAAGCGCTTCATGCTCCACATGTACTGGCTCGGGTAGCGCCGCACGTAGCTTTCCAGCACCCGGCTCATGGCTGCCACGCCCACTTCCGGGTCGGGGTCGTAGAGGTCTTCGGGCGCCGCCTCGAGGATCACCTTGTAGCCCGAACCGTCCTCCAGGCGCACCGCGTGGAAGAACACCCCGCGGGCCTTGCCCCGGGCCAGCAGGGACGGGACGAACTTGCTGGTGAGGGCCCGGGTGCCGAGGAACGGCACGAACAGGCCGGCGCTCAGGGCCGGCTCCGGGTCCGCGGGAATCCCCACGCAGCCGCCGCGGCGGACTTCCTTGATCACGCTGATGATGCCCTCGGGGGTGGAGGGCGCCACCCGGTTGCCCAGCTGTACCCGCTGTTTCTTCAGCAGTTCGTCCACCGCCTTCAGCTTGGGCGGGCGGTAGAAGATGATCGGCTTGGCGTGGGTGCAGTAGAAGTGATTGAGCACCTCCCAGTTGCCCAGGTGGCTGGTGATGCCCACCAGGCCGTCGCCCGAGGCCAGCGCCTCGCGCAGCACGTCCATGCCTTCCACTTCGCGGATCAGCCGCAGGGACTTGTGTGCCGGCCAGATCCAGGCGCAGGCGCTTTCGGTGAGAGTCCGGCCGATGTCCATCAGGCTGCGCCTCACCAGACCCTCCCGGGCCTCGAGGTCCAGTTCGGGGAAACAATGGGCCAGGTTGATGCGCACCACCCGGCCCGTGCGGGTGGGCAGCTTCCACATCATCCAGCCGATCAGGCCGCCCAAGCGCTGGACCACGGCCCACGGCAGCAGGGCGAAAAGGCGCAGGAAGCCGACGACCATCGCGCCTTTGAGCTTTTCCACGAGTCACTCCTGAAAATCGGGGGGCAATAGTCTAACCGTCCTGTAGGACAAGGCGCATGCCGGACGGTTTTATCCGTGTGGGTGACAGCTGCCGTTCAGCTGGCGAGGGCGGCGTGGCGGTCGCAATCGAGGGTGTGGTCCATGACCATGCCGGTGGCCTGCATGAACGCGTAGCAGATGGTCGGCCCGACGAAGGTGAAGCCCGCCTTCTTCAGGGCCTTGCTCATGGCATCGGCCTCGGCGGTCAGCGCCGGCACCTCGGCACGGGAGGCGAAGCGGTTGACCCGCGGCTCGCCGCCGACGAAGGACCACAGCAGGCTCGCCGGGTCCGGCTGCTCCAGCCAGGCCCGGGCGTTCTGCCGCGCCGCCCTGAGCTTGGCGAGGTTGCGGATGATCCCCGGGTCCTGCATGCGCTGCTCGATCTCCTCGTCGCTCATCCGCGCCAGGCGCACGGGGTCGAAGCCAAACAGCACCTGACGGTAGCGTTCGCGCTTGCGCAGCACAGTGATCCACGACAACCCGGCCTGGAAGCCCTCCAGCAGGAGCATCTCGAACAGCCGCTGCGGGTCGCGCTGGGGCACGCCCCATTCGGCGTCGTGGTAGGCGATGTACAGGGGGTCGTCGGTGCACCAGAAGCAGCGGGGCATGGAATCGCTCCGGTCGGAAGGAAAGACCCGGACTATAGCGCAGACCGCTGTATAAAAACCCAGATCGAGGGGCCTGTCCCTGATCCGAATCCACGCGAGCAGATCGTCCGGCCCGCAGATTCGCGTGCCGCCGGTACCGCGCCAGCTGGGTCCGCCAGGGGCCTTCGGGTATACTCAGCGGCTTTTCCTCGCCGCCGAATCGGGTGACTTTTCCGTGAGCCAGACCATACCCGCCATGCGCACCTTCCAGGACCTGATCCTCGCCCTGCAACAGTACTGGGCCGACCAGGGCTGCGTCGTCCTGCAGCCCTACGACATGGAAGTGGGCGCCGGCACCTTCCACACCGCCACCTTCCTGCGCGCCATCGGCCCGGAGACCTGGAACGCCGCCTACGTGCAGCCCAGCCGGCGTCCCACCGATGGCCGCTACGGCGAGAACCCCAACCGCCTGCAGCACTACTACCAGTTCCAGGTGGTTCTCAAGCCCAACCCGGAGAACTTCCAGGAGCTGTACCTGGGTTCCCTGGAAGCCATCGGCATCGACCCGCTGGTGCACGACATCCGCTTCGTCGAGGACAACTGGGAATCGCCGACCCTCGGCGCCTGGGGCCTGGGCTGGGAGATCTGGCTGAACGGCATGGAGGTGACCCAGTTCACCTACTTCCAGCAGGTCGGCGGCCTCGAGTGCTACCCGGTCACCGGCGAGATCACCTACGGCCTGGAACGCCTGGCCATGTACCTGCAGGGCGTGGATTCGGTCTACGACCTGGTGTGGGCCGACGGCCCGTTCGGCAAGGTCACCTATGGCGACGTGTTCCACCAGAACGAGGTGGAGCAGTCCACCTACAACTTCGAGCACGCCAACGTCGCCAAGCTGTTCGAGCTGTTCGACTTCTACGAATCCGAAGCCAATCGCCTGAGCCAGCTGGACCTGCCGCTGCCCACCTACGAGATGGTGCTCAAGGCTTCCCACACCTTCAACTTGCTGGACGCGCGCCGGGCCATCTCGGTGACCGAGCGCCAGCGCTACATCCTGCGCGTGCGCACCCTGGCCCGCAGCGTGGCGCAGAGCTACCTGCAGGCGCGCGCACGCCTGGGCTTCCCCATGGCCACCCCGGCCCTCCGCGATGAGGTGCTGGCGCGTGACGAAGTACTGGCCAAGCTGAAGGAGGCCGCGGAATGAGTGCACAGGATTTTCTCGTCGAACTGGGGACCGAAGAGCTGCCGCCGAAGGCCCTGAAAAGCCTCGCCGAGGCGTTCCTCGCCGGTGTCGAGCAAGGCCTGAAGGCCGCCGGCCTCGGCTACGTGGCGGCCCGGGCGTTCGCCGCGCCGCGGCGCCTGGCGGTGCAGGTGGACCAGTTGGCGGCGCAGCAGCCGGACCGCAGCGTCAACCTCGACGGGCCGCCGCTGCAGGCCGCCTTCGATGCCGAGGGCAACCCGACCCCGGCGGCCCTGGGCTTCGCCAAGAAATGCGGCGTGGACCTGGAACGCATCGACCGCAGCGGTCCGAAGCTGCGCTTCTCCCAGCAGATCGCCGGCCAGCCGGCCGTGCAGCTGCTGCCGGGTATCGTCGAGAGCGCCCTGGCGGCGCTGCCGATTCCCAAACGCATGCGCTGGGCCGCGCGCCGCGAAGAGTTCGTCCGGCCGACCCAGTGGCTGGTGATGCTGTTCGGCGAACAGGTGGTGGAGTGCGAGATCCTCACCCGGCGCGCCGGCCGTGCGTCCCGCGGCCATCGCTTCCACCACCCCGAGGCGGTGAGCATCGCCCAGCCGTCCAGCTACCTGCAGAACCTGCGCAGCGCCCACGTGCTGGCGGATTTCGCCGAGCGCCGGGCGCTGATCGCCCAGCGGGTCGAGGCCTTGGCCGCCGAGCAGAACGGTCGCGCCGTGGTGCCGCCGGCCCTGCTGGACGAGGTGACCGCCCTGGTGGAATGGCCGGTGCCGCTGGTCTGCTCCTTCGAGGAACGCTTCCTCGAGGTGCCCCAGGAAGCGCTGATCGCCACCATGCAGGAAAACCAGAAGTACTTCTGCCTGCTGGACGCCAGCGGCACGCTGCTGCCGCGCTTCATCACCGTGGCCAACGTCGACAGCAAGGACCCGGCGCAGATCGTCGCTGGCAACGAGAAGGTGGTGCGCCCACGCCTCACCGACGCCGAGTTCTTCTTCAAGCAGGACAAGAAGCAGCGCCTGGAGAGCTTTAACGAGCGTCTCAAGCAGGTGGTGTTCCAGGCCCAGTTGGGCAGCGTCTACGACAAGGCCGAGCGGGTCGCGGCCCTGGCCGCCTTCGTCGCCCCGCAGATCGGTGCCGATCCGCAGCGGTCGGCGCGCGCCGGCCTGCTGGGCAAGTGCGACCTGGCCACCGAGATGGTCGGGGAATTCCCCGAGATGCAGGGCATCGCCGGCTACTACTACGCCCTCAACGACGGCGAGGCCCCGGACGTGGCCCAGGCCCTCAACGAGCAGTACATGCCTCGTGGTGCCGGCGCCGAACTGCCCCAGAGCCTCACCGGGGCGGCGGTGGCCATCGCCGACAAGCTGGACACCCTGGTGGGTATCTTCGGCATCGGCATGCTGCCCACCGGCAGCAAGGACCCGTTCGCCCTGCGTCGCCAAGCCCTGGGTATCCTGCGCATCCTCATCGAGAAGCGCCTGGACCTGAACCTGCACGAAGCCGTGACCTTCGCCATCCAGCGCTACGGCAGCAAGGTGAAGGCCGACGGCCTGGCCGAGCAGGTGCTGGAGTTCATCTTCGACCGCCTGCGGGCGCGCTACGAGGACGAGGGCATCGACGTATCGGCCTATCTGGCGGTGCGTGCGTTGAACCCGGCCTCGGCCCTGGACTTCGACCAGCGGGTGCAGGCGGTACAGGCCTTCCGCCGGCTGCCGGACGCCGAGGCCCTGGCCGCGGTGAACAAGCGCGTGTCCAACCTGCTGAGCAAGGCGGAAGGTACGATTCCTGCCAGCGTCGAGGCCCACTACTTCGACAACCCCAGTGAATTCGCCCTGTATGCGGCGATCCAGCAGGCCGACCATGCGGTGCAGCCCATGGCGGCGGAACGTCGCTATGGCGAGGCCCTGGAGCGCCTGGCGAAGCTGCGCGAGCCGGTGGACGCCTTCTTCGAGGCCGTACTGGTCAACGTCGAAGACGCCAACGTCCGTGCCAACCGCTACGCCTTGCTGGCCCGCCTGCGCGGGCTGTTCCTGGGCGTCGCCGACATCTCCCTGCTGGGCTGACGCCAGCCGGTCCCGGACGCTCCACG
Organism: Pseudomonas mangiferae; assembly: GCF_007109405.1. Classification (GTDB taxonomy): domain Bacteria; phylum Pseudomonadota; class Gammaproteobacteria; order Pseudomonadales; family Pseudomonadaceae; genus Pseudomonas_T; species Pseudomonas_T mangiferae. Next base: position 53,414 of record NZ_VJOY01000011.1, on the reverse strand, counting down.
CGCCCGGGACCGACGGCGCTGACACCGTTCCATGAAGCTAGTGATCCTCGACCGCGACGGCGTCATCAACCAGGACTCCGACGCGTACATCAAGACCCTGGAGGAGTGGCTGCCGATCCCCGGTGCCATCGACGCCATCGCACGCCTTTCCCGGGGCGGCTGGACCGTGGCGGTGGCCACCAACCAATCCGGCCTCGCCCGCGGCTACTACAGCCCCGACGTCCTGGAAGCCATGCACCAGCGCCTGCGCGCCCTGGTGGCAGAGCAGGGCGGGGACGTGGGGCTGATCCTGCATTGCCCCCACGGCCCGGACGAGGGCTGCGACTGCCGCAAGCCAAAGCCCGGCCTGCTCCGGCGGATCGGCGCCCACTACGGTGTTCCCCTGGACGGCGTGTGGTTCGTCGGCGACGCCCGTGGCGACCTGGAGGCGGCCCTGGCGGCCGGTTGTCAGCCGGTGCTGGTGAAGACCGGCAAAGGCCCGCGTACCCTGGAAAAACCCTTGCCGGCGGGCACGCTGGTGTTCGACGATCTGGCGGCCGTGGCCGACCGGCTACTTGCCCGAGAATGCACCCGATGAGTGTCCTGCAGGTCCTGCGTACCGTTCTCTTCTACCTGTTGCTGTCGTCCAGTTCCTTCGTCTGGTGCATCGTCAGCGTCTTCGTCGCGCCGTTCCTGCCGTTCCGCGCCCGCTACCGCTTCGTGATCCAGAACTGGTGCCGCCTGGCGGTCTGGCTGGCGCGCACGGTGGTGGGCATCCGCTACGACATACGCGGCCTGGAGAACCTACCCGAACGTCCCTGCGTGATCCTCGCCAAGCACCAGAGCACCTGGGAAACCTTCTTCCTCTCGGCGTTCTTCGAACCCTTGAGCCAGGTGGTGAAACGGGAACTGCTCTACGTGCCGTTCTTCGGCTGGGCCATGGCCATGCTGCGGCCCATCGCCATCGACCGCAGCAACCCCAAGGCGGCCCTCAAGCAGTTGGCGCGCCAGGGCCACGAACGTCTGGAGCAGGGCGCCTGGGTGCTGGTGTTCCCGGAAGGCACCCGGGTGCCGGTGGGGCAGATCGGCAAGTTCTCCCGCGGTGGCGCCTCCCTGGCAGTGAACGCCGGCATGCCGGTGCTGCCCATCGCCCATGACGCCGGCCGCTTCTGGCCAAAGGCGGGCTGGGCCAAGTACCCGGGGACCATCCAGGTGGTTATCGGGCCGGCTATGTACGCCGAGGGGCAGGGCTCCCGTGCCGCCGCCGAACTCAACGACCGCGCATTTGCCTGGGTAGAACGCACTCAGCGGGAGATCGGTTGCCTGGACAGCGAGGGTTGCCTCAGCGAAACGCCGGCTACTCCCTGACCTGTGGATAAGGTTGTGTACGAATCGGCATGAGCGTTAGCACCCTTTGAAATAACTGCTTGTTCCATAAGGAATATTCAACAGCTAGAACGCCAGGTACGGACGTGCATAACCCCATGAAAAAGCCGGCTCAAGGCCGGCTTTTTCGTGCGCACCCGCTTGTAGTCAGACGTCCAGGTTCGATACCGCCAGCGCATTGCTTTCGATGAAGTCCCGGCGCGGCTCCACGGCATCACCCATCAGCGTGTTGAAGATCTGGTCGGCAACGATGGCGTCTTCCACGGTCACCCGCAGCATGCGGCGCACGTTAGGGTCCATGGTGGTTTCCCACAGCTGGTCCGGGTTCATCTCGCCCAGCCCTTTGTAGCGCTGGATGGTGTAGCGGCGAGTGGTCTCAGTCATCAACCAGGTGAGGGCTTCCTTGAAGGTGGCGATCGGCTTGCGACGTTCGCCGCGCTGCACGTAGGCGCCTTCTTCCAGCAGGTTGTTCAACTGGTCGCCCAGGGTGGTGACGGTGCGGTAGTCGTTGCTGGCGAAGAAGTCCCGGTTGAAGGTCACGTAGTTGGACAGGCCGTGGGCGACCATTTCCACCTCCGGCAGCCACAGGTGACGCTCACGGTCCTCCCGCAGGCTGGCCTTGTAGGTCAGGCCCGACTTCTCGGCATCCTTCAGGCGCGCCTGGAAGGCGCTCAGCCAGCCCTGCATGGCACCCTCGTCGGCCAGTTGCTCCAGGCTCACCGGCGGCAGGTAGACCATGTGCTCAGTGAGGTCCTGGGGATACAGGCGCGACAGGCGCTTGAGGGTGCGCATCACGCTGCGGAAGTCGTTCACCAGCTTTTCCAGCGCGGTACCGGAGATGCCCGGGGCATTCTCGTTGACGTGCAGGCTGGCGTCCTCCAGAGCCGACTGGGTCATGAACTCGTCCATAGCCTCGTCGTCCTTGATGTACTGTTCCTGCTTGCCCTTCTTCACCTTGTACAGCGGCGGCTGGGCGATGTAGATGTAGCCGCGCTCCACCAGTTCCGGCAGCTGGCGGAAGAAGAACGTCAGCAACAGGGTCCGGATGTGGGAGCCGTCCACATCCGCATCGGTCATGATGATGATGTTGTGGTAGCGCAGCTTCTCGATGTTGTATTCCTCGCGGCCGATGCCACAGCCCAGGGCGGTGATCAGCGTGCCGACCTCCTGGGAGGAAATCATCTTGTCGAAACGGGCTTTCTCCACGTTGAGGATCTTGCCCTTGAGCGGCAGGATCGCCTGGGTACGGCGGTTGCGGCCCTGCTTGGCGGACCCTCCGGCGGAGTCACCCTCCACCAGGTACAGTTCGGAGAGGGCGGGGTCCTTCTCCTGGCAGTCCGCCAGCTTGCCCGGCAGGCCGGCGATATCCAGGGCACCCTTGCGCCGGGTCATCTCCCGGGCCTTGCGCGCGGCTTCCCGAGCCCGCGCGGCGTCGATCATCTTGCCCACCACGGCCCGCGCTTCGTTGGGGTTCTCCAGCAGGAAGTCGGCGAAGAATTTGCCCATTTCCTGTTCCACCGCGGTCTTCACTTCCGACGAGACCAGCTTGTCCTTGGTCTGGGAACTGAACTTCGGATCGGGCACCTTCACCGAAATGATGGCGGTCAGGCCTTCCCGGGCGTCGTCACCGGTGGTGGCGACCTTGAGCTTCTTCGCCAGGCCTTCCTGCTCGATATAGGTGTTCAGGTTGCGAGTGAGGGCGGAGCGGAAGCCCGCCAGGTGGGTACCACCGTCCCGTTGGGGAATGTTGTTGGTGAAACAGAGGATGTTCTCGTTGAAGCCATCGTTCCACTGCAGCGCCACTTCCACGCCCACGCCATCGTCACGTTGGACGCTGAAATGGAACACCTCGTTCACCACGGTCTTGTTGGTGTTGAGGTAGTCGACGAAGGCACGCAGGCCGCCCTCGTATTTGAACAGCTCTTCCTTGCCGGAGCGCTCGTCCTTCAGCAGGATGCCCACGCCGGAGTTGAGGAACGACAGTTCCCGCAAGCGCTTGGCGAGGATATCCCAGCTGAAATGGATGTTCTTGAAGGTCTCGGCGGAAGGCTTGAAGTGAATCTCGGTGCCCGACCCCTCGGTCTCGCCTACGGGCCGCAACGGGAACTGGGGGACGCCGTAATGGTAGGTCTGCTCCCAGACCTTGCCTTCACGGCGCACGGTCAGCAACAGCTCGGCTGACAGCGCGTTCACCACGGAAACCCCTACACCGTGGAGACCGCCGGACACCTTGTAGGAGTTGTCATCGAACTTCCCGCCGGCGTGCAGCACGGTAAGGATCACCTCGGCGGCGGATACGCCTTCCTCCTTGTGGATATCCACTGGAATACCGCGACCGTTGTCGCGCACCGTGATGGATTCGTCCAAGTGGATGGTAATGCAGATGTCATCGCAGTATCCGGCGAGGGCTTCGTCGATGGAGTTGTCCACCACCTCGAACACCATGTGGTGCAGGCCGGTGCCGTCATCGGTGTCGCCGATGTACATACCCGGACGCTTGCGGACCGCATCCAGGCCTTTCAATACCTTGATACTGGAGGAATCGTAGGCGTTTTTTTCGCTCATGCTTTACTCCTGATGGACCGGGTGCGGCGTGATTCGGCCGTGTTCCACGTGGAACATCGAGACCGGTGTCTCGTCACGCCACCCCTCCTTCAATAGGTCGTGGTCGACGCAGGTGATGAATACCTGGCAATTCAATTCGTCCAGCAAGCGGCACAGCGCTCGCCGGTGGTGTTCGTCCAGTTCCGAGGGAAGGTCGTCCACCAGATAGATGCATTGGCCCCGCTTGGCCTGGCTCACCAGATGCCCCTGGGCGATCCGCAGGGCACACACCACCAACTTCTGTTGGCCACGGGAAAGAATCTCCGCGGCATTGTGATGGGCCAGACGTAAACGCAGATCCGCCCGTTGAGGCCCCGCCTGTGTATGTCCCAATTGCTGATCACGAAGCAGGGAAGCGGCAAGGACATCGCTCAGCGGCTTTTCCTTGTCCCAACCGCGGTAGTAACTCAACGTGAGACCCTCGAGTTCCAGCAGCTCGCGCAATGTCTGCTCGAAAACGGGCTTGAGCGCCTGAATGTATTCCCGGCGATAGGCGTCGATTTCATCGCTGGCCAGGCACAACTCACGGTCCCACGCCGCTTGGGAAGCACCGTCCAGTGTACCATGCCGCAGCCACGAGTTCCGTTGACGCAACGCCTTCTGTAGGCGTACCCAGGCAGAAAGGAAGCGAGGTTCCACGTGGAACACTCCCCAATCGAGAAACTGCCGTCTGAGTTTCGGCGCCCCTTCCAGCAGACGAAAGCTGTCTGGATTGATCAGCTGCAGTGGCAACGTTTCCGCCAGTTCGGCGGCGCTGCGCACGTTGCGGCCGTCAATACGGATCTGGAAATCGCCCTGACGTTCCCGGGTGACGCCCAACTGGCTCCGCGCGCCGCCACCCAGTTCGACTTGGCCGAAAACCGTGCAGGCACTCGTTTCATGCTGGATTACAGGTTGCAGTCGCACGCTGCGAAAGGAGCGGGCCAAACCCAGCAAGTGGATGGCTTCCAGCACGCTGGTCTTGCCGCTGCCGTTGGCGCCGAACAGGATGTTGATGCGAGGGGAGGGGGAGAGCGTCACCGCGTGCAGGTTGCGCACCGCGGTGACGGTAAGGCGGCTCAGGGACATTCAGCGCGGGAGGTGATTACAGGCGCATCGGCATGACGACATAGGCGGAATCGTCGTTGTCCGATTCCTGCAACAAGGCGCTGCTGTTGGCATCGGCCAGGAGAATGCGCACTTGTTCCGTGCCCATCACACCCAGTACGTCCAGCAGGTAGCTGACATTGAAACCGATCTCCAGGTTGCCGCCGGTATAGTCCACGGCAACTTCTTCCTCGGCTTCTTCTTGCTCGGGGTTGTTGGCCTGGATTTTCAGCTGGCCGGACGCCAGTTGCAGGCGAATGCCGCGGTATTTCTCGTTGGACAGGATCGCGGTACGGCTGAACGCCTCGCGCAACATCTGCCGATCCCCCATCACCAGTTTGTCGCCCCCCTTGGGCAATACCCGCTCGTAGTCGGGGAACTTGCCGTCCACCAGTTTGGAGGTGAAGGTGAATTCGCCGGTAGTGGCGCGGATATGATGCTGACCCAAGACGATGCTGACTTCGCCGTCCTGGTCGGTGAGCAGACGTGCAAGCTCGAGAATCCCCTTGCGTGGCACGATGACCTGGTGCCGCCCTTCCTGCTCGATAGTCGATTCGATGGCGCACATGGCCAGGCGATGGCCGTCGGTGGCCACGGCCCGCAACGAATTGGAGTTCACTTCCAGCAGCATGCCGTTCAGGTAATAGCGCACGTCCTGCTGGGCCATGGCGAAGCTGGTACGCTCGATCAGCCGACGGACCTTGGCCTGAGGCAAGGTAAACGTGAGGGAGCCAGGGCTTTCCTCGACGCTGGGGAAATCGTTGGCAGGCAGGGTGGAGAGGCTGAATCGACTACGGCCGGCCTTCACCAGCAGCTTCTGCTCGTCGACGCGGATGTCGATCAGCATGTCCGCGGGAAGGCTCTTGCAGATGTCCATCAGCTTGCGCGCCGGCACGGTGATCTCGCCAGGCTCGGCCGCCTCTTCCAATGCTACGCGGCCTACCAGCTCCACTTCCAGATCGGTGCCGGTGAGGGACAGTTGCTGGCCCTGGACCACCAGCAGCACGTTGGAGAGAACCGGCAAGGTCTGGCGGCGTTCCACGACGCCGGCCACCAGTTGCAGGGGTTTCAACAGGGCTTCGCGTTGAATGGTGAAGTGCATGGTCTCGTCCCTTGCCTCGTGAGGCTGCGCGGATGGTTCAGGTGGTCAGTGTACGCAGCAGGTTCTTGTAGTCCTCGCGGATATCCGCGTCGGATTCCCTCAATTCCGCGATTTTACGACAGGCATGCAGGACCGTCGTGTGGTCGCGCCCGCCGAAGGCGTCGCCGATTTCCGGCAGGCTGTGGTTGGTCAGTTCCTTGGACAGGGCCATGGCCACCTGCCGCGGACGCGCCACCGAGCGGGAGCGGCGCTTGGAGAGCATATCGGTGATCTTGATCTTGTAGTACTCGACCACCGTGCGCTGGATATTGTCGATGCTGACCAGCTTGTCCTGCAGGGCCAGCAAGTCCTTGAGAGACTCGCGGATCAGCTCGATGGTGATGTCGCGCCCCATGAAGTGGGCATGGGCGATGACCCGCTTGAGGGCACCTTCCAGCTCGCGCACGTTGGAGCGAATGCGCTGAGCGATGAAGAACGCCGCATCGTGCTGCAGGTCGACCTTGGCCTGCTCGGCCTTCTTCATCAGGATCGCCACTCGGGTCTCCAGCTCCGGCGGCTCCACCGCCACCGTGAGACCCCAACCGAAGCGGGACTTGAGTCGTTCCTCCAGGCCCTCGATTTCCTTGGGGTAGCGGTCGCTGGTGAGGATCACCTGCTGGCCGCCTTCCAGCAGGGCATTGAAGGTGTGGAAGAACTCCTCCTGGGAGCGCTCCTTGCGGGCGAAGAACTGGATGTCGTCGATCAGCAGCGCGTCCACAGAACGGTAGAAGCGCTTGAACTCGTTGATGGCGTTCAGCTGCAGGGCCTTCACCATGTCGGCGACGAACCGCTCCGAATGCAGGTAGACCACCTTGGCATTGGGGTTCTTCTTCAACAGGTGGTTACCCACGGCATGCATAAGGTGGGTCTTGCCCAGGCCCACGCCGCCATACAGGAACAGCGGGTTGTAGCCATGCTTGGGATTGTCGGCCACCTGCCAGGCCGCAGCGCGGGCCAGCTGGTTGGACTTGCCCTCGACGAAGTTATCGAAGGTGAAGGTGCGGTTCAGGTAGCTGGTGTGCTTGAGGGCGCCTTCCACCTGGACCGCGCGCTCGGTACGCACCGGAGCCGCGGCGGGCGACGCGAAATGCCCATGGGCCTCGCTGACTAGGCTCTGGACCTGGGCAGGTTCGGCGGGGACGTTCATGGAGGCAGGCGCAACGGGCGCGACAGGCGCCGGCGTCGAGGGCAGCGGTGGAGGCGCCGGCCGGACCGGCGCGGCGGCGCGCTTGCTGCCGATCAACAGGGACAGGGCGGGCACCAGGCCTTCGCCGCGCTCCACCAGCAGCTCCATGAGCCGGCTCATGTATTTTTCGTTGACCCAGTCGAGGACGAACCGGTTGGGCGCATAGACGCGCAGCTCTTCGCCGTCGGCTTCGACCTGCAGGGGGCGGATCCAGGTGTTGAATTGCTGGGCGGGCAGTTCGTCGCGCAGAAGCTCGACACACTGCTGCCAAAGGGCCACGGACACGGATATCCCTCGAAGACCTATAAAGAAGCAGAACGCTGACGCAAGCGGCCATTGTAGCCCGCTGCCCATCGGTTATCCACACGTACCGACCGACGATCCCTAAACCAAATCAAGACGTTAACGCGCGGAAAAAGAACCCGGCGTATTCACCCTGAACCCTGTGGATAAAGCACCCTGAACCCTGGGCAAGACCAGCCGGATAAGCCTTGGGATAACGTGGCTGTGCATAACTCAGCAAGTTGAACACAGGCTGTCTACTTCAAGCGCACACCCCGTGCCCCGCTTTCCGACAGGCTTATCCTTCCTGGGAAACCGCACAAGGAGCGGCGTGCAGTGACTTTTCCACAGAGGATGGCCCTCTCAAGCGTTACATCAGCTTCCATCCTTTCTTAAACCATTCTTCCTTTTTCTCTATCTGCTCGACGAAACGTCAGAACCCATGCTGGCTGGAAATTGACCTGTCCGCGGCATTTCTCTAGAATCGCCGGTCTCTTTGAACGGGGACCACTTTCGGGCCCCATTTGGCCTTAGTGATCACCAGGTAATCGCATCATGAAACGCACTTTCCAACCCAGCACCCTCAAGCGCGCTCGTACCCACGGTTTCCGTGCCCGCATGGCTACCAAGAATGGCCGTCAAGTCCTGTCGCGTCGTCGCGCCAAGGGCCGCAAGCGCCTGACCGTCTGACCGACCCGGAACAGGTGGTGAGTCGGGGCTTCGGCCGGGAAAAGCGACTGCTGACTCCCCGGCACTTCAAAGCGGTCTTCGACTCACCCACCGGCAAGGCGCCTGGCAAGCATGTCCTGCTGCTCGCGCGCGACAACGGTCTGGATCACCCCCGCCTGGGTCTGGTGATCGGCAAGAAGAGCGTCAAGCTCTCCGTCCAGCGCAACCGCCTGAAACGACTGATCCGCGATTCCTTCCGCCTAAACCAGGATGCCCTGGCAGGCTGGGACATCGTGGTCGTCGCGCGCAAGGGCCTCGGCGAACTGGACAATCCCGAGCTGATCCATCAGTTCGGCAAGCTCTGGAAACGCCTGGCGCGCAATCGACCCAGAATGGACGCGCAACCCGATCCAGGGGTGACCGATACCGCCCATGCGTAAACTGGCCCTCGTTCCGATCCAGTTCTACCGCTATGCCATCAGCCCGCTGATGGGCTACCACTGCCGTTTCCATCCCAGCTGTTCCTGCTACGCGCAAGAAGCCATCGAACGCCATGGCCTGCTGCGCGGTGGCTGGCTGGGACTGCGTCGGCTTGGCCGCTGCCACCCCTGGCACCCGGGCGGCTACGACCCGGTGCCTCCGCTTTCCTCCACCCAATCCTCTTCGATGGCCGAGTAATCATGGATATTCAACGCTCGATCCTGATCGTCGCTCTGGCAGTCGTGTCCTACCTGATGGTTCTCCAGTGGAACCAGGACTACGGCCAAGCCGCGCTGCCGACCACCGCCAGCACCCCTGCCGACGTGCCCGCTTCCCCGAACCCGGGCGCATCCGCCACCGCGGCCGGTGAAGACGTGCCGGCCGCCAGCGCCGAACGCAGCGACCCCACTCTGGCGGCCGTTCCGGTCAGCCAGGACCTGATCCGCGTGCGTACCGACGTCCTCGACCTGGCCATCGATCCGCGCGGCGGCGACATCGTACAGCTCACCCTGCCCCAGTACCCGCGTCGCCAGGATCACCCCGAGGTGCCGTTCCAGCTGTTCGACAACGGCGCCGAGCGTACCTACCTGGCCCAGAGCGGCCTGACCGGCGCCAATGGCCCCGATGCCCGCGCTGGCGGCCGTCCGCTGTACGACAGTGCCCAGCGCCAGTACACCCTGGCCGACGGCCAGGACAACCTGGTGGTGGACCTGACCTTCAGCGAAGCGGGCGTCAGCTACATCAAGCGCTTCAGCTTCAAGCGCGGCCTCAACCCGCAGTGCTCGGACAAGGAACGCGAGCAGAAGAAGCCCGGCTGCATCGACCCCTCGGCCTACCAGATCGACGTGCGCTACCTGGTGGACAACCAGAGCGGCGAGGCCTGGAACGGCAACCTGTTCGCCCAGCTCAAGCGCGACGCCAGCGCCGACCCGTCCTCCAGCACCGCCACCGGCACCTCTACCTACCTGGGTGCTGCCGTGTGGACCGCGGGCGAGCCCTACAAGAAAGTGTCCATGAAGGACATGGACAAGCAGCCCTTCAAGGAAACCGTGCAGGGCGGCTGGGTCGCCTGGCTGCAGCACTACTTCGTGACCGCCTGGATCCCGCCAAAGGACGGCAACAACGCCATCCAGACCCGCAAGGACGGCCAGGGCAACTACATCGTTGGCTTCACCGGCCCGGTGCTCAGCGTGCCCGCCGGCGGCAAGGCAGAAACCGCTGCCACCCTCTACGCCGGTCCGAAGATCCAGGCCCATCTCAAGTCCCTGTCCCCGGGCCTGGAGCTGACCGTCGACTACGGCATCCTCTGGTTCATCGCCCAGCCGATCTTCTGGCTGCTGGAACATATCCACAGCCTGCTGGGCAACTGGGGCTGGTCGATCATCGTCCTCACCGTGCTGATCAAGCTGGCGTTCTTCCCGCTCTCGGCCGCCAGCTACAAGTCCATGGCGCGCATGCGGGCGGTTTCGCCCAAGTTGCAGGCGCTGAAGGAACAGCATGGCGACGATCGCCAGAAGATGTCCCAGGCGATGATGGAGCTGTACAAGAAGGAGCGCATCAACCCGCTGGGCGGCTGCCTGCCTATCGTGGTGCAGATGCCGGTGTTCCTGTCCCTCTACTGGGTGCTGCTGGAAAGCGTCGAGATGCGCCAGGCCCCGTGGATGTTCTGGATCACCGACCTGTCCATCAAGGACCCGTTCTTCATTCTGCCGATCATCATGGGCGCCACCATGTTCCTGCAGCAGCGCCTGAACCCGACGCCGCCGGACCCCATGCAGGCCAAGGTGCTGAAGCTGATGCCGATCATCTTCACCTTCTTCTTCCTCTGGTTCCCCGCCGGCCTGGTGCTGTACTGGGTAGTCAACAACTGCTTGTCCATCGCCCAGCAGTGGTACATTACCCGGCAGATCGAGGCGTCCACCCAGAAGGCCACAGCCTGACGGCGGACCTTCCGCCCCGTTGAATCCAGACGCCCCCTCGTGGGGCGTCTTGCTGTCCGGAGACCTGCCATGACCCCCGTCCGTGAAACCATCGCCGCCGTCGCCACTGCCCAGGGGCGCGGCGGGGTCGGCATCGTCCGGGTGTCGGGACCGTTGGCGCGGGACCTGGCCGTGGCCCTGGGTAGCCGCGAACCCAAGCCGCGCCATGCCCACTACGGACCGTTCCGCGACGCCGATGGCGAAGTGATCGACGAGGGCCTGCTGCTGTTCTTCTCCGGTCCCCACTCCTTCACCGGCGAGGACGTGCTGGAACTGCAGGGCCATGGCGGGCCGGTGGTCCTCGACCTGTTGCTGCGCCGCTGCCTGGCCCTGGGCGCGCGCCAGGCCCGCCCCGGGGAATTCAGCGAGCGCGCCTTCCTCAACGACAAGCTGGACCTGGCCCAGGCCGAAGCCATCGCCGACCTCATCGAGGCCAGCTCCGAGCAGGCGGCGCGCAATGCCCTGCGCTCCCTGCAAGGGGAATTCTCGCGACGGGTCCACGCACTCACCGAGGCGCTGATCCAGCTGCGTATCTACGTGGAGGCCGCCATCGACTTCCCCGAGGAGGAGATCGACTTCCTCGCCGACGGCCACGTGCTGGGCCAGCTGGACGGCGTGCGCCAGCGGCTGACGGCGGTGCAGCGGGAAGCCGGCCAGGGCGCGCTGCTGCGGGACGGCATGACCGTGGTGATCGCCGGCCGCCCGAACGCCGGCAAGTCCAGCCTGCTCAACGCCCTGGCCGGTCGCGAGACCGCCATCGTCACCGCCATCGCCGGCACCACCCGGGACGTGCTGCGCGAACACATCCACCTGGATGGCATGCCGCTCCACGTGGTGGACACCGCCGGCCTGCGCCAGACCGAGGACCAGGTGGAACGGATCGGCGTGGCGCGCGCCCTGGAGGCCATCGACGGCGCCGACCGGGTGCTGTTGGTGGTGGACGCCACCGCCGCCGAGGCCGACGACCCCTTCGCCCTCTGGCCGGAATTCCTCGAGCGCCGCCCCGATCCGGCACGGGTCACCCTGATCCGCAACAAGGCCGACCTCAGCGGCGAACCGGCCGGGATGCAGGAGGACGCCGACGGTCATGTCACCCTCAGCCTCTCCGCCCGCTCCGGCGACGGCCTGTCCCTGCTGAGGGACCACCTCAAGGCCTGCATGGGCTACGAGCAGACCGCCGAAAGTGGCTTCAGCGCCCGCCGACGCCACCTGGACGCCCTGCAACGCGCCCAGGACCACCTTGACCACGGCCGCGACCAGTTGGTGGCCGCCGGTGCGGGCGAACTCCTCGCCGAAGACCTGCGCCACGCCCAGCAGTGCCTCGGTGAAATCACCGGTGCCTTCAGCTCCGACGACCTGCTGGGGCGGATCTTCTCCAGCTTCTGCATCGGCAAGTAAGGGCCTGAGGGCGGCCACGTCCTCTCCTGTACGGCACATCCCTCGTTTCGATGACGACTCCTCGAGACGCGAACAGCCGCCTTCATCAAAAGCATCTGTATAGCCGTCTTACAGCGGCTCAAGCCGACCGCTTCCTGGTGATCGACTTCCCTCGCCCCTGCACCGATATCCTATGGATACGTCGGCCCGGCTTCGTACTAACACCCTGAATCCTCATCCAGAAAGCCTGTGGAAAACCCGCCCTGTACTGGGTGAGTAACCCGTTTGAAAGCCTGTCGAAAAACCCGGCTGTGGATAAGCGGATGAGTCATCCACACCTCATCAACCCCTTGTGAGCAGTTCGTCCGCAGTTTTCCACCAGGGTTATGCGGGGCTGGAGGCGGCGTATCTCAAGGCCTGGAAGTACTTATCCACAGAAAAGCTTTTCCCTAGTCTTAATCACAAAAACAAGCCTTTAAGAAATCTCTCTTCCTTTTTCTTTCTCTTACCTCCGATGTGCGTGAAGAACTTTTGGGCGCTGCGTATCCATCGAGTTGGCTATTTTTTGTGCAGAAGGCTTCTTTCGATGCAGTGAAGTCCCTATACTTGCCGCCCTTCCGAATTCTTCCTTCAACAGGCACGAGGTGCGTGGTGGATTTCCCTTCCCGTTTCGAAGTGATCGTGATCGGTGGCGGTCATGCCGGTACCGAGGCCGCACTGGCGGCGGCACGAATGGGCGCCAGGACGCTGCTGCTCACCCACAACGTGGAAACCCTCGGCCAGATGAGCTGCAACCCGGCCATCGGCGGGATCGGCAAGAGTCACCTGGTGAAGGAAATCGACGCCCTCGGCGGCGCCATGGCAGAGGCCACCGACCGGGGCGGCATCCAGTTCCGCGTGCTCAATAGCCGCAAGGGCCCTGCGGTGCGGGCGACGCGCGCCCAGGCCGACCGGGTGCTGTACAAGGCCGCCATCCGCCACACCCTGGAAAACCAGCCGAACCTGTGGATATTCCAGCAGGCCTGCGACGACCTGATCGTCGAGCAGGACCAGGTGCGTGGTGTGGTCACCCAGATGGGGCTGCGCTTCCACGCCGATAACGTGGTGCTGACCACCGGCACCTTCCTCGGCGGACTTATCCACATCGGCCTGGAGAACTATTCCGGCGGCCGTGCCGGTGACCCGCCGTCCATTGCCTTGGCCCGCCGCCTGCGCGAGTTGCCCCTGCGGGTCGGACGCCTGAAGACCGGTACGCCACCGCGCATCGACGGCCGCTCGGTGGACTTCTCGGCGATGACCGAACAGCCGGGCGATACCCCGATCCCGGTGATGTCGTTCCTCGGCTCGGCCGAGCAGCACCCGGCCCAGGTCAGTTGCTGGATCACCCATACCAACGCGCGGACCCACGAGATCATCGCCTCCAACCTGGACCGCTCGCCGATGTACTCCGGCGTCATCGAAGGGGTGGGGCCGCGCTACTGCCCGTCCATCGAGGACAAGATCCACCGTTTCGCCGACAAGGACAGCCACCAGGTCTTCCTCGAGCCCGAAGGCCTGACCACCCACGAGCTGTACCCCAACGGTATCTCCACTTCCCTGCCGTTCGACGTGCAGCTGGAGATCGTGCGCAGCATCCGCGGCATGGAGAACGCCCACATCGTGCGGCCGGGCTACGCCATCGAGTACGACTACTTCGACCCGCGGGACCTGAAGTACAGCCTGGAGACCAAGGTCATCGGCGGGCTGTTCTTCGCCGGGCAGATCAACGGCACCACCGGCTACGAGGAAGCGGGCGCCCAGGGCCTGCTGGCCGGCTGCAACGCCGGGCTGCGCGCCCAGGGCCGCGAGGCCTGGTGCCCACGGCGCGACGAGGCCTACATCGGCGTGCTGGTGGACGACCTGATCACCCTGGGCACCCAGGAGCCGTACCGCATGTTCACCTCCCGCGCCGAATACCGGCTGATCCTGCGGGAAGACAACGCCGACCTTCGCCTCACCGAGAGAGGCCGCGAGCTGGGCCTGGTGGACGAGGCCCGCTGGGCGGCGTTCTGCACCAAGCGCGACGGCATCGCGCGGGAAGAGCAACGCCTGAAGAGCACCTGGGTGCGCCCGGGTACCCCCGAGGGCGAGGCGGTGGCCGAGCGCTTCGGCACGCCCCTGGCCCACGAGTACAGCCTGCTGAGCCTGCTGAGCCGGCCCGAGGTGGACTACGCGTCGCTGGTGGCCGTGACCGGCGGCGGCGAGCCGGATGCCCAGGTGGCCGAGCAGGTGGAGATCCGCACCAAGTACGCCGGCTACATCGACCGCCAGCAGGACGAGATCGCCCGCTTGCGGGCCAGCGAGGACACGCGCCTGCCGGACGACCTGGACTACCAGGCCATCTCCGGGCTGTCCAAGGAAATCCAGCACAAGCTCGGCCAGGGCCGGCCCCAGACCCTCGGCCAGGCCTCGCGCATCCCCGGCGTCACCCCGGCGGCCATCTCCCTGCTGCTGATCCACCTGAAGAAGCGCGGCGCCGGTCGCCAGCTGGAGCAGAGCGCCTGATGGTCACCGCGCCGCACGTCGAGGAACTCCGCCAGGGCGCCCGCCAACTGGGCGTCGAGCTGGATGCCACGCGCCAGGACCGGCTGCTGGCCTACCTGGCCCTGCTGATCAAGTGGAACAAGGCCTACAACCTGACCGCCGTGCGCGACCCCGACGAGATGGTCTCGCGGCACCTGCTGGACAGCCTCAGCGTGGTGCCCTTCGTCGAGGCGGGGGGCTACACCTGGCTCGACGTTGGCAGCGGCGGCGGCATGCCGGGCATTCCCCTGGCGATCCTGTTCCCCGAGCGGCGCTTCACCCTGCTGGATTCCAACGGCAAGAAGACCCGCTTCCTCACCCAGGTGAAGCTGGAGCTGAAGCTGGACAACCTGGAGGTTGTCCACGGCCGGGTGGAGGAGTTTCGTCCCGAACGGCCATTCACGGGCATCGTCTCCCGGGCGTTCAGTTCCCTGAAGGACTTCGCCACCTGGACCCGCCACCTGGGCGATGGCGCGACCCGCTGGCTGGCGATGAAGGGCCAGGCCCCCGCCGACGAGCTGCAGGCGCTGCCCGCGGACTTCCGCCTGGAGGCGCAGCACGCCCTGGCGGTGCCGGGTTGCCAAGGCCAACGTCATCTGCTGATACTGCGCCGCACCCTATGACCGGGAAAGACGCCGACCATGGCTAGAGTATTCGCCATCGCCAACCAGAAGGGCGGTGTCGCCAAGACCACCACCTGCATCAACCTCGCCGCGTCCCTGGTCGCCACCAAGCGCCGCGTGCTGCTGATCGACCTGGACCCCCAGGGCAACGCCACCACCGGCAGCGGCGTGGACAAACTGGCCCTGGACTACTCCATCTACGACGTGCTGATCGGCGAATGCAGCCTGGTGGACGCCATGCAGTTCTCCGAGCACGGCGGCTACCAGCTGCTGCCGGCCAACCGCGACCTCACCGCGGCGGAAGTCGCGCTGCTGGAGATGCCGGCCAAGGAGAACCGCCTGCGCGAGGCCCTCGCGCCGGTCCGCGAGAACTACGACTACATCCTCATCGACTGCCCGCCGTCGCTGTCCATGCTGACGGTCAACGCCCTGGTGGCGGCCGACGGGGTGATCATCCCGATGCAGTGCGAGTACTACGCCCTGGAGGGGCTGACCGACCTGGTCAACTCGATCCAGCGCATCGGCAAGCTGCTCAACCCCTCGCTGAAGATCGAGGGCCTGTTGCGCACCATGTACGACCCGCGCAGCAGCCTGACCAACGACGTGTCCGACCAGCTCAAGGCCCATTTCGGCGACAAGCTGTACGACACCGTCATCCCGCGCAACGTCCGCCTCGCCGAGGCGCCGAGCTTCGGCATGCCGGCGCTGGTCTACGACAAGCAATCCCGCGGCGCGCTCGCCTACCTGGCCCTGGCCGGCGAACTGTCCCGCCGCCAGCGCAGCGCCGCCCGCACCGCACACGCATAAGGAAGCCCGATGGCCGCCAAGAAACGAGGTCTGGGTCGTGGCCTGGACGCCCTGCTGGGGGGAAGCAGCGTCACCGAGCTCCAGGAGCAGGCCGTCCAGGCCGACGTCCGTGAACTGCAGCACCTGCCCCTGGATCTGGTCCAGCGTGGCAAGTACCAGCCGCGCCGCGACATGGACGCGGCCGCCCTCGAGGAACTGGCCCAGTCCATCAAGGCCCAGGGCGTGATGCAGCCCATCGTGGTGCGCCCGGTGGGCGGCGGCCGCTACGAGATCATCGCCGGCGAACGGCGCTGGCGCGCCAGCCAGCAGGCCGGCCTCGAGCGCATTCCCGCCCTGGTGCGGGAAGTGCCGGACGAAGCGGCTATCGCCATGGCGCTGATCGAGAACATCCAGCGCGAGGACCTCAGCCCCATCGAAGAGGCGGTGGCCCTGCAGCGCCTGCAGCAGGAATTCCAGCTCACCCAGCAACAGGTGGCGGAGGCGGTCGGCAAGTCCCGGGTGACCATCACCAACCTGCTGCGCCTGATCGCCCTGCCGGAGGAGATCAAGACGCTCCTCTCCCACGGCGACCTGGAGATGGGACACGCCCGTGCGCTGCTCGGTCTGCCGCCGGAACGGCAGGTGGAAGGGGCGCGACACGTTGTCGCACGCGGCCTCACCGTGCGTCAGACCGAAGCCCTGGTGCGCCAGTGGCTGAGTGGCAAGCCCAAGGCGGCCGAGGAGCGCGCGCCGGACCCGGACATCGGCCGGCTGGAACAGCGCCTGGCAGAGCGGCTGGGCTCTCCGGTGCAGATCAAGCACGGTCGCCAGGGCAAGGGGCAGTTGGTGATCCGCTACAACTCCCTCGATGAACTGCAAGGTGTGCTGGCCCACATCCGCTGAAACATTTGGCGATAAGGCTCTTGTAGCGGGCAGTCGGAAAAGACTACCGGGCAGTTGAACAGGGGGGGAACGCCCCCTATACTCTGCGCGCATTTTGTCGGCACAAAGTATGCCAAGTCATTGATTTGGACGGCCGGCCCGGAAAACGCATTCGAGACCCCGCAATGGAAACCCGCACTCCCATGCCCTTCCATCGCCTCCCGGTCTTCCCGGTGCTCATGGCACAGCTGGCCGCCGGCCTGCTCGCGGCCCTGGGGCTGTGGCTATGGTGCGGTCCGGTCGCCGGGTACTCCGGTCTGTGCGGCGGGCTGATCGCCTGGTTGCCGAACCTGTACTTCGCCCACAAGGCGTTCCGCTTCGGTGGTGCGCGGGCAGCGCAAGCCATCGTCCGGTCGTTCTATGCCGGCGAGGCGGGAAAACTGATTCTGACGGCGGCGCTCTTCGCGCTGACGTTCGCAGGCGTGAAGCCCCTGGAGGCGCTGGCGGTATTCGGCGTCTTCGTCCTGGCCCAACTGGTCAACGGGTTCGCTCCCCTGCTGGTGAGAACAAGACTTTCGAGACCTTAGGGCGTTTGAGGCAACCATGGCAGCAGAATCCGCTTCGGGCTACATCCAGCACCACCTGACGAACCTGACCTACGGGCGCCTGGCCTCCGGCGAATGGGGCTTCGCGCACAACGCCCTGGAAGCCAAGCAGATGGGCTTCTGGGCGTTCCACGTGGACACCCTGGGCGTGTCGGTGATCCTCGGCGTACTGTTCATCCTGCTGTTCCGCGCCGCCGCGCGCCGCGCCACCAGCGACCGCCCGGGTGCCCTGCAGAACCTGGTCGAGGTGATGGTCGAGTTCGTCGACGGCAGCGTCAAGGACACCTTCCACGGCCGTAACGCCCTCATCGCGCCCCTGGCCCTGACCATCTTCGTCTGGGTCTTCCTGATGAACTTCATGGACCTGCTGCCGGTGGACTGGCTGCCGAAGCTGATCGCCCTGGTCACCGGCGACCCCCACGTGTTCTCCCGCGTGGTGCCCACCACCGACCCGAACGCCACCCTGGGCCTGGCCCTCTCGGTGTTTGCCCTGATCCTCTTCTACAGCATCAAGGTCAAGGGTATCGGCGGCTTCCTCGGCGAACTGGCCCTGCACCCGTTCTCCAGCAAGAACATCCTCGTGCAGATCGTGTTGATCCCGGTGAACCTGCTGCTGGAGTTGGTCACCCTGATCGCCAAGCCGATTTCCCTGGCCCTGCGTCTGTTCGGCAACCTCTACGCCGGCGAGCTGATCTTCATCCTCATCGCCATCATGTTCGGCGGCGGTCTGCTCCTGGGCGCCCTGGGCGTGGCCCTGCAATGGGCCTGGGCGGTGTTCCACATCCTGATCATCGTGCTCCAGGCGTTCATCTTCATGATGCTGACCATCGTTTATCTGTCGATGGCGCACGAAGACAACCATTAAGGGGCGTTCGCGCCGCTTGATGGGGGATGCCCGCAAGGGCCCGGTACTCCTCGAATCCGCTTTACCGCTTCAACAACCTAACCAATACGACATAAAAGTCGGGAGGAAAAATGGAAACTGTAGTTGGCTTGACCGCGATCGCCGTTGCTCTGCTGATTGGCCTGGGTGCCCTGGGTACCGCCATTGGTTTCGGCCTGCTGGGCGGCAAATTCCTGGAAGGCGCCGCGCGTCAGCCGGAACTGGTTCCCATGCTGCAAGTGAAAATGTTCATCGTCGCCGGTCTGCTGGACGCCGTGACCATGATCGGTGTCGGTATCGCCCTGTTCTTCACCTTCGCCAACCCGTTCCTCGGCCAGGTCGCAGGCTGATCGCTCGAATCCGTAGGATTCGAACGGTGGGACGGACAACGAACGAACGAGGTGTGGCGTGAACATTAATGCAACCCTGATCGGCCAGTCCGTTGCGTTCTTCATCTTCGTGCTGTTCTGCATGAAGTTCGTGTGGCCTCCGGTCATCACGGCTTTGCGCGAACGTCAGAAGAAGATCGCAGAGGGCCTGGACGCTGCCAGCCGCGCGGCTCGTGACCTGGAGCTGGCTCATGAAAAAGTGAGCCAGCAACTGCGCGAAGCCAAGGCCCAGGCAGCTGAACTCATCGAGCAAGCCAAGAAGCGCGCGACCCAGATCGTCGACGAAGCCCGCGATCAGGCCCGTGTCGAAGCCGACCGTGTGAAGGCTCAGGCCCAGGCCGAGATCGAGCAGGAACTGAACGGCGTCAAGGACGCGCTGCGTGCCCAGCTGGGCACCCTGGCGGTGAGCGGTGCCGAGAAGATCCTGGGTGCCTCTATCGATCGTAGCGCGCATGCGGAGCTGGTCGAAAAACTGGCCGCCGAAATCTAAGCGAGGGCGATCATGGCAGAACTGACCACGCTGGCCCGACCTTACGCCAAGGCTGCCTTCGAGTACGCCCAGGCCCATCAGCAGCTGGCCGCCTGGTCAGCCGAGCTGGGCCTGGCTGCGGCGGTGTCGCAGGACGACACCTTCCAGCGCGTGCTCAAGGCCCCGCGTCTGACGAGCGACAGTAAAGCCGCCGCCTTTGTCGAGGTGTGCGGCGACAAGCTCAGTGAACACGTACGGAATTTCATCCGCGTCATCGCCGAAAACGGCCGCCTGGCCCTGTTGCCGGAGATCGCCGCCCAGTTCGAGCTGTACAAGGCCGAGCAGGAGAAGTCGGTGGATGTGGATGTCACCAGTGCTTTCGCATTGAGCCAAGAACAGCAAGACAAACTCGCCAAGGTTCTCAGCGCACGGCTCGGCCGAGAAGTGCGTCTGCACGCCGTGGAAGACGCCTCCCTGATGGGAGGAGTGGTCATCCGCGCCGGCGACCTGGTTATCGATGGCTCGGTTCGCGGCAAGCTCGCGAAACTGGCCGAAGCGTTGAAATCCTGAGTTTGAAGGGGCAGCAGAGCAATGCAGCAACTCAATCCTTCCGAAATTAGCGAAATCATCAAGGGGCGCATCGAGAAACTCGACGTCTCTTCCCAAGCCCGCAACGAAGGCACCATCGTCAGCGTTTCCGACGGTATCGTCCGCATCTACGGCCTGGCCGACGCGATGTACGGCGAGATGATCGAATTCCCTGGCGGCGTCTACGGCATGGCACTCAACCTGGAGCAGGACTCCGTGGGTGCCGTGGTACTGGGCAACTACCTGTCCCTCGCCGAGGGCATGAGCGCCAAGTGCACCGGCCGCATCCTCGAAGTCCCGGTCGGTCCGGAACTGCTGGGCCGCGTGGTGGATGCTCTGGGCAACCCGATCGACGGCAAGGGCCCGCTGAACGCCAGCGGCTCCGACGCGGTGGAAAAAGTGGCGCCCGGCGTGATCTGGCGTAAGTCGGTGGACCAGCCGGTGCAGACCGGCTACAAGTCCGTCGACGCCATGATCCCGGTCGGCCGTGGCCAGCGCGAGCTGATCATCGGCGACCGCCAGATCGGCAAGACCGCCCTGGCCATCGACGCCATCATCAACCAGAAGAACAGCGGCATCCGCTGCGTCTACGTGGCCATCGGTCAGAAGCAGTCGACCATCGCCAACGTGGTGCGCAAGCTGGAAGAGAACGGCGCCCTGGCCAACACCATCGTGGTAGCCGCTTCCGCGTCCGAATCCGCTGCGCTGCAGTTCATCGCGCCGTACGCCGGCTGCACCATGGGCGAATACTTCCGCGACCGCGGTGAAGACGCCCTGATCGTGTACGACGACCTGTCCAAGCAGGCCGTGGCCTACCGCCAGATCTCCCTGCTGCTGCGCCGTCCGCCAGGCCGCGAAGCCTACCCGGGCGACGTGTTCTATCTCCACAGCCGCCTGCTGGAGCGCGCCTCCCGCGTATCCGAGGAATACGTCGAGAAGTTCACCAATGGCGCCGTGACCGGCAAGACCGGTTCCCTGACCGCCCTGCCGATCATCGAGACCCAGGCCGGCGACGTGTCCGCGTTCGTTCCGACCAACGTGATCTCCATCACCGACGGCCAGATCTTCCTGGAATCGGCCATGTTCAACTCGGGCATCCGTCCGGCGGTCAACGCCGGTATCTCGGTATCCCGCGTCGGCGGCGCCGCCCAGACCAAGATCATCAAGAAGCTGTCCGGTGGCATCCGTACCGCCCTGGCCCAGTACCGTGAACTGGCGGCCTTCGCCCAGTTCGCCTCTGACCTGGACGAAGCCACCCGCAAGCAGCTGGAGCATGGTCAGCGCGTCACCGAGCTGATGAAGCAGAAGCAGTACGCGCCGATGTCCATCGCCGACATGTCGCTGTCCCTGTATGCCGCCGAGCGTGGCTTCCTGCAGGACATCGAGGTGAACAAGGTGGGTGCTTTCGAGCAGGCCCTGATCGCCTACTTCAACCGTGATCACGCCGCCCTGCTGGCGAAGATCAACGAGAAGGGTGATTTCAACGACGAAATCGACGCGGGTCTCAAGACCGGCATCGAGAAGTTCAAGGCCACCCAAACCTGGTAAGCCGCAGCGGGAGCCGCCCGGCTCCCGCCTGCTAACGCGATAGGTGTCAAATGGCAGGCGCAAAAGAGATTCGCAGCAAGATTGCGAGCATCAAAAGCACGCAAAAGATCACCAGCGCCATGGAGAAGGTGGCGGTCAGCAAGATGCGCAAGGCTCAGATGCGCATGGCTGCCAGCCGTCCCTACGCGGAGCGCATCCGCCAGGTGATCGGTCATCTCGCCAACGCCAACCCCGAGTACCGCCACCCGTTCATGATCGAGCGTGAAGTCAAGCGCGTCGGCTACATCGTGGTGAGCAGCGACCGGGGCCTGTGCGGCGGCCTGAACACCAACCTGTTCAAGGCCCTGGTGCGCGAGATGGCGGCCGACCGCGAGCGCGGCGTGGAAATCGATCTCTGCGCGATCGGCAGCAAGGGCGCGGCGTTCTTCCGCAGCTTCGGCGGCAACGTGGTCGCGGCGATCAGCCACCTGGGCGAGGAGCCCTCGATCAACGACCTGATCGGCAGCGTCAAGGTGATGCTGGATGCCTACCTGGAGGGCCGTATCGATCGCCTGTCCGTGGTATCCAACAAGTTCATCAACACCATGACCCAGAAGCCCACCGTCGAGCAGCTGGTGCCCCTGGTGGCCGATCCGGATCAGGAACTCAAGCATCACTGGGACTACCTCTACGAACCCGACGCCAAGGAGCTGCTCGACGGCCTGATGGTGCGCTACGTGGAGTCGCAGGTGTACCAGGCGGTCGTCGAGAACAACGCCGCCGAACAGGCCGCGCGGATGATCGCGATGAAGAACGCCACCGACAACGCCGGCGAACTGATCAGCGACCTCCAGCTGATCTACAACAAGGCCCGTCAGGCTGCGATCACCCAGGAAATTTCGGAAATCGTCGGCGGCGCTGCCGCGGTTTAAGAACGGTTCAAATATTCAGAGGAACCAGAAATGAGTAGCGGACGTATCGTTCAAATCATCGGCGCCGTTATCGACGTGGAATTCCCGCGTGATCAGGTGCCGAAAGTCTACGACGCCCTGCAGGTGCAAGGCGCCGAAACCACCCTGGAAGTCCAGCAGCAGCTGGGCGACGGCGTGGTGCGTTCCATCGCCATGGGTTCCACCGAGGGCCTCAAGCGCGGCCTCGACGTGACCAACACCGGCAAGGCCATCTCCGTACCCGTGGGCAAGGCAACCCTGGGCCGGATCATGGACGTGCTGGGCAACCCCATCGACGAAGCCGGCCCCATCGGCGAGGAAGAGCAGTGGGAAATCCACCGCGCCGCGCCGTCCTACGCCGACCAGGCGGGTGGCAACGAGTTGCTGGAAACCGGCATCAAGGTGATCGACCTGGTCTGCCCGTTCGCCAAGGGCGGCAAGGTCGGCCTGTTCGGCGGTGCCGGCGTGGGCAAGACCGTGAACATGATGGAGTTGATCCGCAACATCGCCATCGAGCACAGCGGTTACTCCGTGTTCGCCGGCGTGGGCGAGCGTACCCGTGAAGGGAACGACTTCTACCACGAGATGAAGGACTCCAACGTTCTCGACAAAGTGGCCCTGGTCTACGGCCAGATGAATGAGCCGCCGGGCAACCGCCTGCGCGTCGCCCTGACTGGCCTGACCATGGCCGAGAAGTTCCGTGACGAAGGCCGCGACGTGCTGCTGTTCGTGGACAACATCTACCGCTACACCCTGGCTGGTACCGAAGTGTCCGCGCTGCTGGGTCGTATGCCGTCCGCGGTGGGCTACCAGCCGACCCTGGCCGAAGAGATGGGTGTTCTGCAAGAGCGCATCACCTCCACCAAGACCGGCTCGATCACCTCGATCCAGGCCGTCTACGTGCCCGCGGACGACCTGACCGACCCGTCGCCGGCGACCACCTTCGCCCACCTGGACGCCACCGTCGTACTGTCCCGCGACATCGCCTCGCTGGGTATCTACCCGGCCGTGGACCCGCTGGACTCGACCTCCCGCCAGCTGGATCCGAACGTGATCGGCACCGAGCACTACGAGACCGCCCGTGGCGTGCAGTACGTGCTGCAGCGCTACAAGGAGCTCAAGGACATCATCGCGATCCTCGGCATGGACGAACTGTCCGAGTCCGACAAGCAGCTGGTGTCCCGCGCGCGGAAGATCCAGCGCTTCCTGTCCCAGCCGTTCTTCGTGGCCGAAGTCTTCACCGGTTCGCCGGGCAAGTACGTGTCCCTCAAGGACACCATCGCGGGCTTCAAGGGCATCCTCAACGGCGACTACGATCACCTGCCGGAGCAGGCGTTCTACATGGTCGGCGGCATCGATGAAGCCATCGAGAAAGCGAAGAAACTGTAACCCCCCGAGCGCCCGGTGACGGGCGCGTCAGGCTCGACGGTCGAAGGTGCGCATTTCGCATCGGCGCCCGTCGGACCTGTCATGTGAGGCTAGCGTATGGCTATTACTGTCCATTGCGATATCGTCAGCGCCGAAGCGGAGATCTTCTCCGGTCTGGTGGAGATGGTGATTGCGCACGGCAACCTCGGCGACATCGGTATCGCGCCGGGACACGCCCCGCTGATCACCGATCTGAAGCCGGGCCCGATCCGCCTGGTCAAGCAGGGCGGCGAAACCGAGGTGTACTACATCTCCGGTGGCTTCCTGGAAGTCCAGCCGAGCATGGTGAAGGTCCTGGCCGACACCGTCCTGCGGGCGGACGACCTGGACGAAGCCGCGGCCCAGGAGTCGCTCAAGGCTGCCGAGAAGGCGCTGAACGACAAGGGCGCGGAGTTCGACTACTCCGCCGCCTCGGCGCGTCTGGCCGAAGCCGCGGCGCAGCTGCGCACCGTGCAGCAGATCCGCAAGAAGTTCGGCGGCTGATCCCCGCGCACTTCATCGGTGTCGAGTAAAAGGGTAGCCTTGGCTACCCTTTTTCTTTTCCGCTCCGCCGGGCCCCCGCGCCCGCCACCGGCTTTCCGGCGCGCCGTCCGGCTTCCGATTCCCTTC
This sequence comes from Pseudomonas mangiferae, assembly GCF_007109405.1. Lineage (GTDB taxonomy): Bacteria > Pseudomonadota > Gammaproteobacteria > Pseudomonadales > Pseudomonadaceae > Pseudomonas_T > Pseudomonas_T mangiferae. The sequence goes on along the minus strand of NZ_VJOY01000011.1, from coordinate 28,944 downwards.
GCACCCCGGTACCCAGCATGTCCCTCGATATCGTCATCCTCGCCGCCGGCCAAGGCACTCGCATGCGTTCCGCCCTGCCGAAAGTCCTGCATCCGGTGGCCGGCCGCTCGATGCTCGGCCACGTCATCGACACCGCCCGCCGCCTCGAGCCGCGCAGCATCCAGGTGGTGGTGGGGCACGGTGCGGAGCGGGTACGCGAGACCCTGGCGGCCGACGACCTGAGCTTCGTCCTGCAGGCCGAGCAACTGGGCACCGGCCACGCGGTGGCCCAGGCACTGCCGGCCCTGAGCGCGGAGCGGGTGCTGATTCTCTACGGGGACGTGCCGCTGATCGAGGCGGACACCCTGCGCCGCCTGCTGGAACACGTGGCGCCGGACCGCCTGGCGCTGCTCACCGTGGACCTGGCCGACCCCACCGGCTACGGCCGCATCCTGCGCGACACCCGGGGCGCGGTGACCGCCATCGTCGAGCACAAGGACGCCACTCCCGAGCAGCGGGCGATCCACGAAGGCAACACCGGCATCCTCGCGGTACCCGGCGCGCGGCTGGCGGACTGGCTGGGCCGCGTCTCCAACCGCAACGCCCAGGGCGAGTACTACCTGACCGACGTGATCGCCCTGGCGGTGGCCGACGGCCTGGGGATCGCCACCGAGCAGCCCCTGGACGCCATGGAAGTGCAGGGCGCCAACGACCGCCTGCAGCTGGCCGAGCTGGAGCGCCACTACCAACGCCGCGCGGCGGCGCGGCTGATGGCCCAGGGCGTCACCCTGCGCGACCCTGCGCGTTTCGACCTGCGCGGCGAGGCGAGCGTGGGGCGCGACGTGACCATCGACATCAATGTGATCCTCGAAGGGTCGGTGCTGATCGAGGACGACGTGCAGATCGGCCCCAACTGCGTGATCCGCGACAGCACCCTGCGCCGTGGTGCCGTGGTCAAGGCCAACAGCCACCTGGAGGGGGTGGAGCTGGGCGAAGGGGCCGACTGCGGGCCGTTCGCCCGCTTGCGCCCGGGTACCGTGCTAGGCGCGCGTGCCCACGTGGGCAACTTCGTCGAGCTGAAGAACGCCCGCCTCGGCGAGGGTGCCAAAGCCGGCCACCTGAGCTACCTGGGGGACGCCGATGTGGGCGCCCGCAGCAACATCGGCGCCGGCACCATCACCTGCAACTATGACGGTGCCAACAAGCACCGCACGGTGATGGGCGAGGATGTCTTCGTCGGCTCCAACAGCGCGTTGGTGGCGCCCCTGAATCTGGGGGCCGGCGCCACCACTGGTGCCGGCTCCACCGTCACCGCCGATGTACCGGCGGGTGCCCTGGCGGTGGGCCGAGGCAAGCAGCGTAACATCGAGGGCTGGCAGCGCCCCCGCAAGCGCTGAGACCGGCCGTGGCCGGCTCGCCTATCCACGTCGTCACCGGCGGGCCCGGGTCCGGCAAGACCACCCTGATCGAAGCTCTGCGGCAGCGGGGCTTCGCCTGCCTGGATGAAGCCGGCCGGCGGATCATCCGCGAGGAGCGCGATGCCGGCGGCCGGGCGCTGCCCTGGATCGACCCGCTGGCCTTCGCCGAGCGCATGCTGGAAGCCGACCTGGCGGCCCACGCGGCGGCGCGTTCACACCCGGCTCCGGTCTTCGCCGACCGCGGTACTCCGGACATCATCGGCTACCTGCGGGTCTCGGGTGTCGACATCCGCCCGCGCTATACGCCCGCTGCGCCCGTCCCGTCTATGCCCGCGAGGTGTTCGTCGCGCCGCCCTGGCCGGCCATCTTCCACCAGGACGAAGAGCGTCGCCAGGATCTCGCCCTGGCCCAGGCCACCTGCGCCGCGCTGGAAACGGTGTACCGGGAACTGGGCTACCGCCTGGTTGAACTGCCCCGTGCCCCCGTGGCAGAGCGGGTGGGCTTCGTACTGGAGCGCCTTGGCCACTCGCCGGGGCACGCTTGACGCCTTGAAAGTTTTAGGTTTTGATTCGCGCCATTAACTTTCGAATCGAAACTTAAAGATGACGAAGCGAAACACGCCGCAGCGCCGCCATGCCATCGTCGCCCGTCTGGAGGCGGAAGGCGAGGTGAGCGTCGATGCCCTGGCCAAGGCGTTTTCCACGTCGGAAGTGACGATTCGCAAGGACCTCGCCGCCTTGGAGAAGAACGGCCTGCTGCTGCGCCGCTACGGGGGCGCGGTGCCGGTCCCCCAGGAACTGATCACCGAGCCGGCACAGCCGGTTTCCCCCTACAAGCAGGCCATCGCCCGCACCGCCGTGGCCTGCATCCGCGAGCACGCGCGAATCATCATCGACAGCGGCAGCACCACCGCGGCCATGATCCCCGAGCTGGGGCACAAGCCTGGGCTGGTGGTGATGACCAATTCCCTCAACGTCGCCACTGCCCTGCGGGAGCTAGAGCACGAACCGGTGCTGCTGATGACCGGCGGCACCTGGGACCCCCATTCGGAATCCTTCCAGGGCCAGGTGGCCGAGCTGGTGCTGCGCTCCTACGACTTCGACCAGCTGTTCATCGGCGCCGACGGCATCGACCTGGCGCGCGGCACCACGACCTTCAACGAACTGCTGGGGCTGTCCCGGGTGATGGCGGACGTCGCCCGGGAAGTCACCGTGCTGGCCGAGAGTGACAAGCTGGGTCGCAAGATCCCCAACCTGGAGCTGCCCTGGAGCAGCATCCATCGCCTGATCACCGACGAGCGCCTCGACCCCGTGGCGCGCGAGCAGATCCAGGCCCGCGGCGTGCAGCTGGTCTGCGCCGCCCTTTGAACCGACAGCGCCCCGACGGGCACCGACAGGAGTGAATCGACATGTGTGGAATTGTGGGAGCGGTCGCCGAACGCAACATCGCCGCCATCCTGGTGGAAGGCCTCAAGCGCCTGGAGTACCGCGGCTACGACAGCGCCGGCCTGGCCCTGATCGATGCGCACGGTGCGCTACGCCGGCACCGCCGGCCGGGCAAGGTGAGCGGGCTGGAGCAGGCCCTGGCCGAGGAACCGCTGAGCGGCCGGGTCGGCATCGCCCACACCCGCTGGGCGACCCATGGCGCGCCGTGCGAGCGCAACGCCCACCCGCACTTCTCCGGTGACGACCTGGCGCTGGTGCACAACGGCATCATCGAGAACCACGCCCCGTTGCGGGAGCGCCTGCGCGGGCTGGGCTACACCTTCACCTCCGATACCGACACCGAGGTGGTGGTGCACCTGATCCACCACAAGCTGAAGGAACTGGGCGACCTCACTGCCGCGCTGAAGTCGGCGGTCGCCGAGCTGCACGGCGCCTACGGGCTGGCGGTGGTCAGCCGGCATCAACCGGATCGCCTGCTGGCGACTCGCAGCGGCAGCCCCCTGGTGGTGGGCCTGGGCATCGGCGAGAACTTCATCGCCTCCGACCAGATGGCCCTGCGCCAGGTGACCGATCGTTTCATGTACCTGGAAGAAGGCGACGTCGCGGAAATCCAGCGGGATCGCGTGCAGGTGTGGGACGCCGCCGGCGCGCCGGTGACCCGCGAGGTGGTGCAGTACCACGAGGGCGCCGAGGCGGCCGACAAGGGCGAGTACCGGCACTTCATGCTCAAAGAAATCCACGAGCAGCCCAAGGTGGTGCAGCGCACCCTGGAAGGCCGCCTGGGCAGCGACCACGTCCTGGCCCAGGCCTTCGGGCCCCAGGCCGCCGAGCTGTTCGCCCGGGTGCGCAACGTGCAGATCGTCGCCTGCGGCACCAGCTACCATGCCGGCCTGGTGGCCCGCTACTGGCTGGAAGGGCTGGCGGGCATCCCCTGCCAGGTGGAGGTGGCCAGCGAATTCCGCTACCGCCAGGTGGTAGTGCCGGCCGACACCCTGTTCGTCAGCATTTCCCAGTCCGGCGAGACCGCGGACACCCTGGCCGCCCTGCGCAACGCCAAGGCCCGCCAGGGCAGCGGCCATGCCTACCTGAGCAGCCTGGCCATCTGCAACGTCGGCACCAGTTCCCTGGTGCGCGAGTCCGACCTGACCCTGCTGACCCAGGCCGGCCCAGAGATCGGCGTGGCCTCCACCAAGGCCTTCACCACCCAGCTGGTTTCCCTGCTGCTGCTGACCCTGGCCCTGGGGCGGGTCCATGGTACTTTGGCCGACGGCCTGGAAGCGCGCCTGGTGGATGAGCTGCGGCGGCTGCCCTCGCGCCTGGGCGAGGCCCTGGCCATGGACAAGACTATCGAGAAGGTCGCGGAATTCTTCGCCGACAAGCACCACAGCCTGTTCCTCGGCCGCGGCACCCAGTACCCGGTGGCCATGGAAGGGGCGCTCAAGCTCAAGGAAATCTCCTACATCCATGCCGAGGCCTACCCGGCCGGCGAGCTCAAGCACGGCCCCCTGGCCCTGGTGGACGCCGACATGCCGGTGATCACCGTAGCGCCCAACAACGAACTGGTGGAGAAGCTCAAGTCCAACCTGCAGGAAGTCCGCGCCCGGGGCGGCGAGCTGATCGTCTTCGCCGACCGCGAGGCGGACATCGAGAACGGCGAGGGGACCCAAGTGGTGGCCATGCCCCACATCGACGACGTGCTGGCGCCGATCCTCTACACCGTGCCGCTGCAGCTGCTGTCCTACCACGTGGCCGTGCTGCGCGGCACCGACGTCGACCAGCCGCGCAACCTGGCGAAGTCGGTCACCGTGGAGTGAGGCCGATGCCGGATCGCCCCGCATGGCCGGGGCGGTCCGGTGTCGAGGGGTGTCCGAGGCGTCTGGAGGGGTGGTCGGCGGACGCTTTTCCGTGTGTCGATGGCGTTTGCCCATTCCGTCTGGCGCCTGGCTGGGCTACCCTTCGGCGTCGCCAATCGAGGCCGCGAATGGGTCGCGGCGGGTGGAACGGATCGTTCCTGCTCACCCCGGCGCCAGGACTTTCCAGAGCCACGATGCGCATGCGTCCCTTCAGCGTCTCCACGCCTTCCTTCCCATGAGCACCGGCCTGATCAGGAACAGCCTCTGGTCGCTGTCCTTCCGTTTGTTGTCGGCCCTCTCCGGCCTGCTGCTGACCGCCCTGCTGGCGCGCCTGCTGACCCAGGCCGAGACCGGCCAATACTTCATCCTTCTCAGCCTGTCCTCCATCGGCTCGGTGGTGATCTGCTGCGGGATGAATTTCGCCGTGGTGCGGCTGATCGCCGAAGCCCAGGCGCTCAAGGAGCCCGGCGCGGCCAAGGGCACCATGCTGGCGGCCCTGGGCACGGTCGGCGCGGCTGGGCTGGTGTTCGCCCTGGCGCTGTTTTCGCCGGTGGGCCAGGGGCTGTTGCAGCGCTATGCGGGCATTGCGCCGGGCCCGCTGCTGACCTTCCTGCTGGTGGTGTGGACCGTGGCGTTGGCCGGCCAGGCGCTGTTCGCCGAGCTGTTCCGCGGCCTGCAGCAGATTCTCCTGGCGTCGCTGTTCGGTGGCGCCTGCGCCAGCCTGTTGGCCTTGAGTGCGCTGTCCCTGGCGCGCCTGTCGACGCCCCTCGACCTGCCCCTGGCGGTGGCCCTGGTGGCCTCGGCGACCCTGGCCGGCGTAGCCCTGGCCGCCGCCGTGCTGTGGCGTTCCGCCCGGCGCCTGCCCGGCGCACCGCGGCGCGATTGGCGCCGGCTGGCGGCCATCGCCTGGCCGTTGTGGATCACCAACCTGATGCTGGTGGTGCTGGTGCAGGCGGACCTGTGGATTCTCAACAGCCAGGGTGACAGCGCCCAGGTCGCCCTCTACGGCGCGGCGGTGCGCATCACCCAGCTGCTGACCCTGCCGCTGCTGGTGCTCAACGCGGCGCTGATCCCGATGATCAGCGAGCGCCACGCCCTCGGCGATTTCCCTGCCCTGCAGCGCCTGCTGCGGGCCTCGGCGGCCCTGGCGGCCCTGCCGGCGCTGCTGGCGGTGGCGTTCTTCGGGGTCGCCGGCGGCTGGCTGCTGCAGCTGTTCTTCGGTCCCGGCTACGGCGAGGCGCTGCCGCTGCTGCTGATTCTCGCCGCCGGCCAGTTGGCCAACGTGCTCTGCGGCTCGGCCGGCTACACCCTGATGATGACCGGACGCCAGCAGGACATGATGTGGATCACCCTGCTGGCGGGGCTGCTGATGATCGGCCTGGGCCTGTACTGGGTGCGCGAGCATGGCGCCATGGGCGTGGCCTGGGCCTCGGCCCTGGGGCTCACCGCCCAGAGCCTGGCGATGTGGTGGCGGGTCCGCCAGCGCCTGGGCCTTTGGACCCACGCCTCGGCGGGCTTCCTCGCCCGTCCGTTGCAGGCCCTGAGGGCGCTGCTGTGAGCGCGCCTCGCGTGAGCCTGGTGGTGCCGGTGTACAACGGCGCCGCCTACGTCGCCGAGACCCTGGATTCGCTGCTGGCCCAGGCCTACCCGGACCTGGAAGTGATCGTCATCGACGACGGTTCCACCGACGCCACCTGGGACGTGCTGCAGCCCTACGCCGACCGTTGCCGCCTGCTGCGCCAGGCCAATCGCGGCCAGGCCGCCACCCTCAACCAGGGCTGGTCCCTCGCCGAGGGCGAGCTGCTGGGCTACCTGAGTGCCGACGACACCCTGGAACCCCAGGCCATCGCGCGGCTGGTGGCGGCCCTGCAGGCGCGGCCCCAGGGGGTCATGGTCTACCCCGACTTCTGGCTGTTCGATGCCGAGGGCGTGCGCCTGCGCAAGGTGGACGCGCCGCCCTTCGTCTACGCCGAAGTGGTGCTGGAGGGCGCCTGCCCGGTGGGCCCCGGAGCGTTGTTCCGCCGCGAGCTGCTGCCGCGCATCGGCGGCTGGGACCCGCACCTGCGGCAGATTCCCGACTGGGAATTCCTCCTGCGGGTCGGCCTGTGCGGCGAGGTGGTGCACTGTGCCGAGCCCCTGGCCAGCTTCCGTGTGCACGAACAGTCTCAAACCTTCGCCGTGTCCGACGAGGCGCGCAGCGGCGAGTACGCCTATGTGCTGGACGGGTATTTCCGTCGCGACGACATTCCCGAGGCGATCCGTCGCCGGCGCCACCTGGCCCTGGCTAACGGCAACGTGCTGATGGCGCGTCTGCACCTGGGGGCGGGGCGTTGGGGGCGGGCGCTGGGCTGCCTGGCGACGGCCTCGCGGGCCTGGCCCGCCTGGTTCACCCGCCGGCAGAACCTGCGGCTGCTGCTCCACGGCCTGCTGGGTCGACCGCTGCACCGCCTGCGGCGGCTGCTGCGCCACCTGCGGGAGCGGTCGCTCCGGTCATGATGGCCGGCGCAGGAACAGGCGGTCGCCGGAGAAGATCAGCCACAGCACGGCCAGGGTGAAGGCCGCAGAGGTCTCGCCCACCTGGAACAGCTGGTTGTTGGCCGGGGTGTAGTAGAACAGGATCACCATCATGTAGAGCATGGTCACCCAGACCACACCCTGGCGATCCAGGGCGCGGCGCCAGCTCACCGAGAGCAGGAAGGCGAAGGCGAACATGGCGCCCATCACCCCCCAGTGGCCCAGGTCCGAGGCCAGCCAGGTGTACAGCGAGTGCCACAGCGCCATCATGCTCCACTTGCGCTCCTTCTCCAGCACCGAAGGCAACGAGTTGCTGGTGAAGTAATCGGTGCCCAGCAGCGTGTCGGCGTTGCGCGAGAGGAACATCGAGTGGCCGAGGCCGTAGGTGGACGGCGAGTCCAGGTCGAAGCTCATGGACAGCGCGTAGTAGCCCTGGCCCAGGTAGCGGGCCAGGGATTCGTAGACGATCATCACGCCCTTGGGCATCCACTGGGCGTAGGTGCCGTATTGCCGGTCGGTGAACAGCAGGGTCTCGCCGGTGGGCAGGTAGCCGGCCTCGCCGACGTTGCCCGCGCGTTCCTTCTGGCCCATGGCGAAGAACGTCAGGAACAGCGCGAAGGCCAGGCAGAACAGCAGCAGGTAGCGGATGCGCATCAGGCGGAACTTGATGCCGCCGGACCAGTTCGCCACCAGCAGCAGGAAGGGCAGGGTGATGAAGGTGTCGGCGATGCCCTTGTTGGTGCCGATGGCGATGTACAGCGCAACGTTGAACAGCGCCACCACGATGCCCAGGCTGCGCCGCAGCCAGCTCAGCTGGCCCCACAGGTAGATCAGCAGCGGGAAGGTGGAGGTGAGCAGCATCGACAGCAGGATGCGCACGTACTCGGCGCTGACGTAGGGGTTGCCTTCCAGCAGACGCTGGAAGTTCTCGTTGTAGGCCTTGCCGGCGTTCTGCAGCCCGTAAAGCACGTCCGGCAAGGCATTGCCGGAGCGGGTCAGGGACGTGGGGATCATCATCAGCAGGCTGAGCACCAGGCAGACATCGAAGAACCGCCGCGCCTTGCGCTCGTCCAGGGGCTGGTTGCCCGGCCGCCTGACCAGGCCGCCGGCCAGGTAGCCGCCGAGGATGCTCAACTGGGCCACCAGCAGGTACAGCAGCAGGCGGTCCGGATCGTCCACCGGCCACGGCCAGGGGCCGCCGTAGAACAGGGCGACGCTCAGGCTCAGGTAGATCTGGAAGAAGAGCAGGGGGAACAGCCACTTCAGCACATAGTATTTGTCAGCGTGCATGGCCGATGGCGTTCCTCAGGCCGCTCAGGGCGGCGCGGATGGGCTTGCTCACGGTGTTGCGGGTGAGCTGCAGCAGGTAGCGGGGATGGGCCAGCGGCGGATGCAGGCGCTGGGCCTCGCGGTAGAGCGTCAGGCCGCGGCGCAGGCGACCGTCGCGCAGGGCGTTGCGCGCCAGCAGGAAGTGGGCGAAGCCGTAGGCCTCGTCACGCCGCGCCAGCAGCTCGGGAGCCGGGTCGCGGGCGAAGTAGTCGTCCAGCACGCTGACGTACTCCCGGGAGACTTCCTCGGAGACGCTGCGGTAGGAGATCGCGTCCCGGTGCAGGCGGTAGCCGGCGAGCACCTCGTCCAGGTAGGCGATGTCACCTTCCCCGGCCAGGCGCATCCAGAATTCCCGGTCGGGGGCCAGCTTCAGGTGCGGTTTCCAGCCGCCGACCCGGCGGTAGGCGTCGGCGCGGAACAGCGCGCCCGGGCCGATGTAGCACTCCTGGCGCACCACCAGCTCGGCCAGGTCGAACGGGCGGCAGACGGCGCGCTTGATCACGGCGCCGTTCTGGTCGATCAGCTCCGAGTCCGGGTAGGCGCACACGCAGTCGGGACGCGCTTCCAGCAGTTCGACGATGCGGCGAATGGCGCTGGGGTAGAGCAGGTCGTCGGAGCTGAGGTAACCCAGGTACTTGCCCCGGGCCATGTCCCAGCCGGCGTTGAGGGTCGCCGACTGGCCGCGGTTGGCCTGGGTGCGCCAGCGGACCGCCTCGCCGTAGCTTATCAGCAGGGCTTCGGTGTCGTCCGTCGAGCCATCGTTGATGACGATGTACTCGACGTTCGGGTAGTCCTGGTCGAGCACGCTTTGCAGCGTATGCCGCAGGTATTGCGCCTGGTTATAGGTCGGCGTGACCAGGCTGACCAGGGGCCGTTCGGTGGTGGGCATGCCGTGTCCCCGCGAGACGTTGCCGAGGGCTCAGGCGCGGGCGGCGCGCAGGTCCTGCCAGATGTAGGCGGTTCGCAGCAGGGCCAGCAAGCAACCCAGCAGCAGGCCGAGTACCAGGCCGCTGCCGATGATCAGGCCCTTGCGCGGCTTGATCGGGGTTTCCGGCACCAGGGCGCTCTGGTCGACGAAGGCCGGGATGACCCGCTTCATGTCGATGGCGATGCCGTTGAGGAACTCGGTCTGCTCTTCCAGGTTGCGCAGTTCGCCGATGAACGGCTCTTCGGAGGTCCGGGCCTCCAGCACGGCGATTTCGTTGCGGATGGCCTTGGCGCCGCGCATGTAGGTCAGGTTGCCGTCCAGGTAGTTGGACAGCTCGGCCCCGGCGGCGGTACGGGAAATGTTGGTCTTGGGGTCTTCCAGGCCGACGGCCTCGGCCACCGTCAGCGCTTCCTTCAGCACGGCGATGCGGTCGGCCTTGCGCTTCTTCGCGGTGGCCTCGATCACGCCGATGGTGCGGTTGATGTCGGTCAGGCGCAGGTCCACGTCGGAGCGGATGGTGCGGTCGATGCGCTTGAGGGTCAGCTGCTGGGCGCGGGCGATGTAGCCGTTCACCCAGTCCGCGGCTACCTGCGGGTCGTCCAGTTCGGCGCTGACTTCCAGCACGAAGGGCCGGAGCTTGTCCGGGGCTTCTACGGCGAAGTGGCGGTTGAAGTCCTTCCACAGCTGGTCGCGCGGACGCTGGCGGTCGGATTCGTCCAGGTAGGGCAGGTAGGTGTCTTCGAAGAACTGGTAGCGCAGCGAGGCACCGAACAGCGCCTGCATGAACAGCTGGTAGACGCTCTCGGTATTCCACATCGGCAGGCTGGCCCGGGCGTTGCCCACGTTCAGCGCGCTGACGTCCGGCGACAGCGGCGGCAGGATCGAAGCGCGGGCCTCGTACACCGGCCGGGTGAGGAAGGCGACGGCGGTGGCGATGGCGAGGCAGACGACGGTCACCAGGGCGATGAAGCGCCACTGCCGGATCAGGCGACGGATGACTTCGAAGAGGTCCAGTTCCGGCGAATCGAGAGAGCCTTGCTGCGGTTGAAAGGTGGTCACGTCCTGTACTCGCCTGTGCTGGGTGCGAAGGGGTTGAATCGGGGCCGCGGGGGCGGCGAAGCCGGTGCCGGAAAAAAGCCGCAGCAACATACCATGTAGCCTGACGCTTGCCATCATTCCCGATGAACGCCCGCCGCGGCCCGGTGCATGCGAAAGCGGGTGCTCGAAGTGGAAACTTCCTGCATCATTCGCCCCCTGAACCAATCGATTCCGGCCACTCGCCACCGTAGCGAGGAGGCCACCCCAGACGCCCTCTGCCGGTTGATGCCCATGTCTTCATCGATGCAACGGATGCATAACCTGAAGCAGCCGCTTCCGCGGCCCAGCACCTTGAGCATCGCCGGGGCCAGCGGTTTCATCGGCTCCCACCTGCTGGCACGCCTGGCCGGCCGCGACGATTGCCGGGTGCGGGTTCTGACCCGCCAGCCCGGGCACCGCTTTCCCGCCGGTTGCGAAGTGATCCAGGGCGACCTGGCGGACGGGGCGGGCCTGGACGGCTTCCTCGCCGGTTCCGATCTGCTGATCAACCTGGCCTGGCCGGCCGATACCCCCGACCTCGACACCCACCGGCGGCTCGCCACCGGCCTCGCCGAGGCCTGCCTCGCCGCCGGCATCGGCCGGGTGTTGCACGTCAGCACTGCCACCGTGGTGGGCCGGACCACCCAGCGGCGTGTCAACGAGCGCACCCCCTGCGACCCCGCCAACCCCTACGAACGCAGCAAGCTGGCGGTGGAAGAGGCGCTCCGCGCTGCCCTGGATGGCCGCCTGGACTACGCCATGCTGCGGCCCACCGCGGTCTTCGGCCCGGGCTCGCTGAACCTGCGCACGCTGGCCGCGACCCTGACCCAGGCGCCGGCCTGGCGCCGCCAGGCACTGCGCTTCCTGCATGGCCGCCGGCGCATGCACCTGGTGCCGGTGGAGGACGTGGTGGACGCCTTGCTGTTCCTCGCCTTCAGCCCCGAACCCCTGGACGGCGAGACCTACCTCATCAGCGCCGACCGCCACCCGGCCAACCACTACCAGGCGGTGGACGCCCTGCTGGGCGATGCCCTCGGGGTGGGCGATCGCGCCGCCTCGGCGTACCTGCCAGGCGCCCTGCTGAGCCTGGCGCTGCGCCTGCGGGGCCGTTCCCAGAGTGACCCGTACCTGCATTTCGACGCCGCCAAGCTGGCGGCGCGGGGCTTCGTCGGCGAGCGCGACTTCGCCGCCGCCGTGCGCGCCTACGGCGAGTGGTACCGGGACGCGGAGGTGCGGGCATGAACATCCTGTTCGTCTGCGACGCCATCGACCCGTCCCAGGGCGGCGGCACCGCCGAACGCACCTTCCAGATGGCCCGGGCGCTGCACCGGGCCGGCGCCCATTGCATGCTGTTCGCCACCGACGTCGGCCTCGGCGAGCGGCGTCGTACCGAGTTGCAGGGCATCGAGACCCTGCTGGTGCCGAGCCTCAGCCGGCGCTTCTTCCTGCCCCGGGTCGCCCCGTGGCGGGTCGCCGCCCTGGTGCGCCGTGCCGACGTGGTGCAGATTACCGGGCACTGGAGCTGGCTCGGCGCCCTCGCCGGCACCCTGGCGATGCTCCAGGGCAAACCCTACGTCTACTGCCCGGCCGGCTCCCTGCGGATCTTCGGTCGCTCGGCGCGGATCAAGCAGCTCTACAACCGCCTGGTCGGTCGCCGGCTGGTGCGCCGTGCCGCCTGCTGCATCACCACCACCGAGCAGGAGCGGGAGCAATTCCACGTCTACGGCGTGCCCGATGACCGTATCGTGCTGGTGCCCAACGGCGTCGACGATGAACTGGCGGACGCGCCGCAGCCCCGTCGGGCGCGGGAGCGCTACGGGCTGGGCGACGAACCGCTGTTGCTTTTTCTCGGCCGATTGAGCCCTATCAAGGGCCCGGACCTGCTGCTGGACGCCTTCGCCGCCCTGCGCAACCGCCACCCGCGGGCACGCCTGCTGCTGGCGGGCCCGGATTCCGGGCAGGGCGCCGAGCTGCGCCAGCAGGTGGAGCGCCTGGGGCTGGAGGCGAGCGTCGGCTTCACCGGGCACCTGGAGGCACGGGAGAAATTCGATCTGCTGGCGGCCGCCGACCTGCTGGCGATCCCCTCGCGTCATGAGGTGATGTCCCTGGTGGTGCTGGAGGCCGGGCTGGTGGGGACGCCGGCGCTGCTCACCGACCAGTGCGGCTTCGACGACGTGGAACGGGTCGGTGCCGGCCGGGTGGTGGCGGCCAACGCCGACGCCCTGGCGCGGGGCCTGGAGGACCTGCTGGATGCCGCGCCGTCGCTGCCCCAGCGCGGCGAGCGTTTGCGGCAGCTGGTGCTGGAACGCTATACATGGAAAAGCCTGACCCGGCAGTGCCTGGAGCTGTTCGCGCAGTTGACCGGCAAGCCTATACCTTGATGGACCATACGGATAAAGAGAGCCGAATGTTCAACGACAAATGCCTGCTGATCACCGGGGGGACCGGATCCTTCGGTAACGCTGTCCTGGATCGCTTCCTCGACAGCGACCTGAAGGAAATCCGCATCTTCAGCCGCGACGAGAAGAAGCAGAACGACATGCGCCTGCGGTACGCGCATCCGAAGCTGAAGTTCTACCTGGGCGACGTGCGCGACTACCAGAGCCTGCACGGCGCCATGCAGGGCGTCGACTACGTGTTCCACGCCGCGGCGCTCAAGCAGGTGCCGTCCTGCGAGTTCTATCCCATGGAGGCGGTGAAGACTAACGTGCTGGGCACCGAGGCGATGCTCGCCGCGGCCCAGGCCTGCGGGGTCAGCCGGGTGATCTGCCTGAGCACCGACAAGGCGGTGTACCCGGTGAGCGCTATGGGTATCTCCAAGGCGCTGATGGAGAAGGTCGCCATCGCCAAGGCGCGCACCCTGGAGAACAGCGCCACGGTGGTCTGCACCACCCGCTACGGCAACGTCATGGCCTCCCGCGGCTCGGTGATCCCGCTGTTCGTCGAGCAGATCCTCGGCGGCAAGCCGCTGACCCTGACCGACCCGCTGATGACCCGCTTCATGATGACCCTGGAAGAGGCGGTGGAACTGGTGATGTACGCCTTCACCCACGGCCGCAACGGCGACATCTTCGTGCAGAAGGCGCCGGCGGCGTCCCTGGGCACCCTGGCCAAGGCCCTCTGCGAACTGTTCAAGGTGCCCAGCCACCCGCTAAAGATCATCGGCACCCGCCACGGCGAGAAGCGCAGCGAGGCGCTGCTGAGCCGCGAGGAAATGGCCCTGGCCGAAGACCTTGGCGGCTACTACCGGATTCCGCCGGATACCCGCGACCTGAACTACGCCAAGTTCTTCGAGGATGGCGAGACCACCATCACCACCGCCCACGACTACAACTCGGACAACACCGAGCAACTGACCGTGGAGCAGACCAAGGTGCTGCTGCTGCGCCTGCCCTTCGTCCAGGCTGCCCTGAAGGGCCAGCTGCAGGACCCGGAGCAGTGAGCGCCACCCGCCTCCTGATCGTCGGCGCCAGCGGCATGCTGGGCTACACCCTGTTGCGTCGCCTGGGGGAGGATGCCCGCTACGAGGTGCACGGCACCCTGCGCGGCGCGGGCCTGCCGGCCGGCTACGCCTGCCCCGCCGCGGCGACGCTGCACGGCGGGGTGGACGCCACCCGCGTGGACACCCTGAACGTGCTGATGCAGCGCCTGCAGCCCCAGGTGGTGATCAACTGCGTCGGGCTGATCAAGCAGCTCGACCAGGCCAAGCGGCCCAGCGCCGCGGTGGAGATCAACGCGCTGTTCCCCCATCGCCTGGCGGAGTGCTGCAGCGCCCTCGGCGCGCGGCTGATCCACATCTCCACCGACTGCGTGTTCGACGGCGCCCGCGGCGGCTACCGCGAGTCCGACCGGCCCGATGCCGACGACCTCTACGGGCGCTCCAAGCGCCTGGGCGAGGTGGACTACGGCGGTCACCTGACCCTGCGCACCTCCCTGATCGGCCACGAGCTGAGCACCCGGGTGAGCCTGGTGGACTGGTTCCTTTCCACCCGCGATGCGGTCTCCGGTTACGCCGGCGTGGTGTTCTCCGGCCTGCCCACGGTGGAGATCGCCCGGGTCCTGGCCGAGAAGGTGCTCCCCGCGCCGGAGCTGGAAGGGCTGTACCACCTGAGCGTCGAGCCCATCGACAAGTACCGCCTGCTGTCCCTGCTGGCCGATGCCTACGGCCACCGCGTGGCCATCGAGCGGGTCGACGCGCCGCGCCTGGATCGCTCCCTGGATTCCACCCGCCTGCGCCAGGCCCTGGACTACCAGCCCCCCGGCTGGGAACAGCTGGTACAGGCCATGCATGACGATTACCTGAAGGCATATGCGCCCGCGCGCAGCGCCGCCGGCGAGGCTCCATGAAAAAACTCAAGGTCATGACCATTCTCGGCACCCGCCCGGAGATCATCCGCCTGTCGCGGGTGATGGCGCGGTTGGACGAGTACTGCGAGCACTGCATCGTCCACACCGGGCAGAACTACGATTACGAGCTCAACGAGGTGTTCTTCCGCGAGCTGGAGGTGCGCAAGCCCGACCACTTCCTCGACGCCGCCCGGGACACCCCGGCGGCCACCATCGGCCAGGTGATCAGCACGGTGGACACGGTGCTGGAGCGCGAGGCCCCGGAGGCGGTGCTGATCCTCGGCGACACCAACAGCAGCCTGGCGGCCATCGCCGCCAAGCGCCGCAAGATCCCGATCTTCCACATGGAAGCCGGCAACCGCAGCTTCGACCAGCGGGTGCCCGAGGAAATCAACCGCAAGATCGTCGACCACATCGCCGACATCAACCTGACCTACAGCACCATCGCCCGGGAATACCTGCTGCGCGAAGGCCTGCCGCCGGACCGGGTGATCAAGACCGGCAGCCCGTTGGCCGAGGTGCTGGCCCACTACCGGCCGCGGATCGACGCTTCCGACGTGCTGCAGCGCCTCGACCTGCAGCCGCGCGGCTTCTACCTGGTCAGCGCGCACCGCGAGGAGAACGTCGACTCGCCGCGCCAGCTGCGCAACCTGGCCGACCTGCTGAACCAGCTGGCCCAGCGCAACGACCTGCCGGTGATCGTTTCCACCCACCCGCGCACCCGCAAGCGCATCGACGCCCTGGGCCTGACCTTCGACGAGCGGGTGCAGTTGATGAAGCCCCTGGGCTTCCTCGACTACGTGCGCCTGCAATGCGAGGCGCGGGCGGTGCTGTCCGACAGCGGCACCATCACGGAGGAATCCTCCCTGCTGAACTTCCCGGCCCTGAACCTGCGCGAAGCCCACGAGCGGCCCGAAGGGGTCGAGGAGGGTGCGGTGATGATGGTCGGGCTGTCCCTGGAGCGTGTCCTGCAGGGGCTGGCGATCCTCGACGACCAGGGCCGCGGCGACGCCCGGCAGTTGCGGCTGGTGGCGGACTACGACGCCGACAATGTCTCCGACAAGGTCGTGCGCATCCTCCACAGCTACACCGACTACGTGAACCGCACGGTCTGGCACAAGGAATGAGCGAGCATGCGTATTCTGATTCTCAGCCAGTATTTCTGGCCGGAAAATTTCCGGATCAACGAACTGGCGGTGGAGCTCGCCGCCCGGGGACATCAGATATGCGTGCTTACCGGACGACCCAATTACCCTCAGGGTGAGGTCTACGCGGAGTACCGCCACGACCCCGAGGCCTGGTCGAAGCTGGGTGGCATCGAGGTGCTGCGGGTGCCCATGTTGCCCCGTCACCGCGGGGCCGTGCGGCTGATCCTCAACTACGTCAGCTTCGCCTTGGGCGCATCCGTGGCCGGGGCCTGGAAGCTGCGCGGACGGCAGTTCGACCGCATCCTGGTATTCCAGCCGTCGCCGGCTACCATCGGCCTGCCCAGCGTCGTGCTGCGGTCGCTGAAGCGCGCGCCCACGGTGTTCTGGGTGCAGGACCTGTGGCCGGACACCCTGGAAGCCATCGGCGTGGTGCGCTCGCGCCTGGCGCTGAAGCTGGTGGATCGCTTCGTCTCCTGGGTCTATTCCCACAGCGACCACGTGCTGGCCCAGTCCCAGGCCTTTATCCCGCGCCTGCGCCGGCAGTCGCCGCCGGGGTTGCCGATTTCCTACCTGCCCAACTGGGCCGAGGCACCGCGCAAGCCGGCGGAGCTGGCCTGCGAGACGCCGCCCGAGCACGGCCCGCACTTCAAGGTGTTCTACCTGGGCAACTTCGGCGAGGCCCAGGATTTCCCCGCGGTGCTGGACGCCATCGAACTGCTCAAGGCCCGCGAGGACATCCACTGGCACCTGGTGGGCGACGGCCGCATCGCCGGCTGGCTGCGCAGCGAGATCGCCCGCCGCGGGCTGAGCGAGCGGGTGAGCATGCCCGGCGCCTTCCCCCCGGAGGAAATGCCGCGCTTCCACCGCCAGGCCGATGCGCTGCTGGTGTCGCTGAAGTCCGACCCGCTGTTCGCCCTGACCATCCCCAGCAAGGTGCAGTCCTACCTGGCGGCTGGCGTACCCATCGTCGCCATGCTGGACGGTGAGGGCGCGCGGGTGATCCGCGATGCCGAGGCCGGTCTCACCTGCGGCTCCGGCGACAGCCGTGGCCTGGCTGAAGCGGTGGAGCAACTGGCGCGCATGGACCCCCAGGCCCGCGCCCGCCTGGGCGAATCGGCACGCCAGTACAGCCGCCGCGAGTTCGATTTCCAGCGCCTGGTGGACCGCCTGGAGGACCTGCTGGCCAACACCGGCCCGGGCAAGCTGCCCGAGGAACTGTCCCGCCCGGTTCGTTGATCGCCCGGCGATCCGACGACAGACGGCAGGACCGTTCGCGAGCCGCCAGGGAACTGCGCCGCCCCGTTGGGGACAGAACCTGAGAGCGTCATCGCGCCGCATGCGGCAGGGCGTTCCTCTCGTCCAACCTCCAAGGGGTAAACGCTGGCATGAATTCCGCCGAACAGTTTCTTCCGGACTTTCTCCGTGCCCTCGACGACGTGGCCAAGCCGCTGTTCGAAGGCGTTGCCGCGGAAGCCAGGGAAAAGGGCCTGTCTGCCTCCGTGAAGGCCGATGACGATGAATTCGGCAATCCCTACCTGCAATTGAGGATTCTCGGCGAGGATGACCGGGAGATCAGCGCCTACAGCCTGAAATCCAACGTGGTCAGCCACATGGTGGTGCACATCGAATCGTTCGGGCCGAACGAAGAGAACAAGGAAATCCGCACCAATGCGGCCTCCATCAACCGCGCCGTGCTGGAAACCGAGTTGGCGGCGTTCTTCGTCAAGTCCGTGGGCAGCCGCCTGGATTTCGTCCAGGACGCCCACCCCGTCGGCTTCTGAACCCAGGGGAGGCCGCCCATGCCCGTCGAGCACGACCTCAGCCAGGACTTTCCGGAATTCCATTCCCAGGCCCAGGAACGCATCAAGTCCGACCCGGCGTTCGATCGGCTGGTGACTGACTACTGCCAGCTGGACGGCCGCATCCTCGAACTGGAAGCCCTCGACAGCCCGACGGCGGACGACGAGCTGTCCCATCTGCGTCGCGAGCGCGTCCTGCTCAAGGACCGCATCGCACAACTGCTGCAAGGCACCTGAGGGCAAGGCCGTGGCCGACATGCCCAGGCAGCCGGACACCGACCTCCCCGTGGGAACGGTGGTGCTGTACCCGAACCGGGTGCACGAACCGGAACACGAAGTAGCCGTGCACCACGAGCTCGGTCGACGTCTGGCGGCGCTGCTGGGCTATGGCTTCGGCGGTGTCTACCGGCCCGAGGATGACTACCCCGGACCCCTCTATTTCCTGCCGTCGGACAGCCTGATCGGTACGGACCAGGCCCGGCACCTAGGCATCCGCAGCGAGGCCGACCTGTTCGGTGGCGTGGTGCCCCAGGCCTTCGTCGCCACCAAGGCCATCACCCATCCCCTGCTGGAACCCCATGGCGATGCGCCGGACGGCTGGTCCCGCGCGTTCGGCGAGCAGGTCCGCGACGCGGTGTTGGCCGGCTACAGCGCGTTCACCCGAGACGATGCGCTGCGGGCCGCGGAGCGCCTGCTGGAGGCGGGGCCGGTGCGGGTGAAGACCGTACGCGCCACCGCTGGCCGTGGCCAGATGCGAGTCACCGATGCCCGGCAGCTGCGCCAGGTCCTGGATGCCTGCGACCCGGTGGAGTTGGCCGCCTACGGCGTGGTGCTGGAGGAAAACCTCGACGACGTGGTGACCTACAGCGTCGGCCAGGTGCGCGTAGGCCGGCAGGTCGCCAGTTACTACGGCACCCAGTCCCTGACCCTCGATAACCAGGGCGAGACGGTCTATGGCGGCTCCGACCTGGTGGTGGCACGGGGCGACTTCGACGCGCTGCTGACACTGACCCTGCCCGAGCCCGCGCGCCGGGCAGTGGAGCAGGCGCGCCGCTACGACCGGGCGGCCGATGCCTGCTTCCCGGGCTTTTTCGCCTCGCGCCGCAACTACGACATCGCCCAGGGTCTGGACGGCGCCGGGCGCAGCCGCTCCGGGGTGCTGGAGCAGTCCTGGCGGGTGGGAGGCGCCAGCGCGGCGGAGATCGTCGCGCTGGAAGGCTTCGCCGCGGACCCGCGCGCCCGGGCCTTCCGCGCCTCGACCCACGAGTGCTTCGGCGTGGGCCAGGTGCCCGCCGATGCCGCTGTGCTGTTCCACGGTCTGGACGCCGACCTCGGGTTCATGAGCAAGTACGTGAAGGTGGAGGTTTATGAAGACGACCCGCAGTGAAACCTACGAAGTGCACATCGATATTGACGGCGAGAGCATCGCCGGTACCTTTCTCACCCCCGAATCCAAAGTCCCCGGCGTACTCTTCGTCCACGGCTGGGGCGGCAGCCAGCAGCGCGACCTGGTCCGTGCCAAGGGCATTGCCGGCCTCGGCTGCGTCTGCCTCACCTTCGACCTGCGCGGCCATGGCGGTACCCAGGCGGAACAGGCCCAGGTGACCCGCGAGGACAGCCTGCGGGACATCCTCGCCGCCTACGACAAGCTGGTTTCCCACCCCTTCATCGATCCCTCTGCCATCGCCGTGGTGGGCACCAGCTACGGGGGTTACCTGGCCACCATTCTCACCACCCTGCGCCCGGTGAAGTGGCTGGCGCTGCGGGTGCCGGCGCTGTACCTGGACGCCAACTGGTCCATGCCCAAGCTGGAGCTGAACCGCGCCGACCTGGACGCCTACCGCCGCACCCATGTCCTGGCCCGCGACAACCGGGCCCTGGCTGCCTGCGCCGGCTTCACCGGCGACGTGCTGATCGTCGAATCGGAACACGACGACTTCGTCCCGCACCCCACCATCATGAGCTACCGCGCCGCCTTCCAGAGCGTGCACTCCCTCACCCACCGCATCGTCGACGGCGCCGACCACGGCCTGAGCGACGAAGGCTCGCAGCAGGCCTACACCTCGATCTTGGTGCGCTGGATCACCGAGATGGTTATCGGCTCGCGGGTCGGGGTGCATTAATTGTTTATTGTCTGATAGTTAATAAAATACTTATGTATTGATTAACTTTTGAATCAATTCGAGGTGTTGGTCACAGCAGGCGATGGCCGAACTAATTACTTTCTTTGCTGGTTTGTTTAAATCGGGAAGGAAGACATGGCTGTCTGTGAAACGCTTATCGGCCTACGGCTCGATGCTCAAAGTAAAGCGGCCCTGGAGAAGATAGGGCGGATGCAACACATGGGCGATGCACTTGCTGTTATGACATCGGCCGGGGTCTTTTCCAGCATTTTCTCCAAGAGCAATGCCGCTACTGCCGCTTATAACGTCACGCAAACTGACTGGGTTCTCTATATCCAAGCTATGCGGGCAGTGCCTAATGTGACCAGACGCGCCATCGAAAAAGAAGTCGAACTGATGATTTTCACCTATCAGCTTTCGAACGAAGAAATGCTTCGTCGGTTTTGGGAAGGAATGTTGAATGGCTGCCGTTAAGTGGCTCTTTGTTACGGTCTGGCTGGGCCTGTTGCCCGTGGCTCACGCCAGCGAGGCGGCACTGGAGGGGTTGAGCCGGGAGGTCGCGGAACGCGTCGTGGCCTTGGATCGTGCGATCGAGGCGTGCGACGCGCAGAAGCGTAGCGCATCACCTGCCGCGCTCCAGCGGGACCGGCTGGTAACGCTGGGGATCGAGCGCGAGGCCGTGATGGGGGCCGTCATGTACCTGGGGCAGCGCAACGACTACCGCTGCGCCCGGCGACCCCTCGCCGACCTGCTGCTGGCATCGACCCTGCTGGACAACGCCCGCAAGGCCTATGGCCAGCCGCCCCTGGGCTATCCCGACACCCTGGCGGCGTTGACCCAGCCCGATGTCCGCTACTTTGAGCTGGAGGCGGCCTATGGACGCCTTTCGCCGGACGCCCGCGCCTACCTGGCCGCCCAGTACGGCGAAACGCCATTCGACGCACTCACAGTCATCAAGGGTCTGCCCGAGTACTGACCCGATTCAACGACCCGACTTGTCTTGAGAAAGACGTGGTGGTGTGGTGAGTCAATCGCGTCCCCTTCACCGCCCCGGGACATATCCTGATCGAAGCGGGCGTTCCACGTGAAACGCCCATGGCGCCTGCGCTTCAGCGAACCATCCACTTGCCCTTGCTCTGCTGTTCGCAGAAGGGCTTGAGGTAATGGGCATCGGTGGCGACGCCGTAGTAGTGGATGTCCTGCTGGTAGAGGGTGCCGCCCACCCGGGCGTTGCGGCACACCCCGAAGGAGCCGGCGGGGCATTGCTCGGCGTAGCTGACCTCCACCTTCTGCCCTTGCAACTGCGGCTGGCAGAAACCGTCGTGGAACAGGTTGGGCGGGATGTTCACGTTCTGCTGGCAGACCTTCACGTCCACCTGATTGCCCTGGCTATGCACCAGGCAGGCCTCGGCCAGGGCCTGGGACGACAGGACGAGCAGCAACGGCATCAACCACACACGCATGTTCGGGTTCCTCGAATGGAGGCGGCGACTCTACCATGTCGCCTTTTACTCGTCCCGGACCCGCTATGGCCGTCCCACTCGCCGCCGTACCTACCCACCTGATCGCCGGCCCGCTGGGGGCCGGCAAGACCAGCCTGATCCAGAACCTGCTGGACCAGCGACCGGCCGGGGAGCGCTGGGCGGTGCTGGTGAACGAGTTCGGCCAGATCGGCCTGGATGCCGCGCTGCTGGCCCGGGACGAGGCCGGCGTGACCCTGGCGGAAATCGCCGGAGGCTGCCTGTGCTGCGTGAACGGCGTGCCGTTCCAGGTGTGCTTGGCGCGGCTGTTGCGCCAGGCGCGGCCCCAGCGCCTGCTGATCGAGCCATCCGGCCTCGGTCACCCCGCCGACCTGTTGCGCCAGTTGACCCAGGCGCCCTGGGACGGGGTGCTGAGCGTGCAGCCCGCGGTCATGGTGCTGGATGCTGCCGCCCTGGCCCGGGGCGAGGCGCTACCCGATGTCCAGCGCGCGGCGCTGGCGACCGCCGGCCTGCTGGTGCTGAACAAGGCCGAGGGGCTGGATGCCGAGGCCTGCGCCCGGGCCACCCGTGCCCTGCCTGCGCGTCCGCTGCGCTGGACCGAGCACGGCCGCCTGGCCCTGGCGGACCTGCCGAGCCACGAGAGACCGAGCCACGAAAGGTCGGGCGGCGTACGGCCGAGCAGCGACCTGCCGGACAGCGACTTGTCAGGCCCTGAACGTTCGGGCCCCGAATGGTCGAGCGTTGATCCGTTGCGTGGCGAGCGATCGGGGCTTCCGTTTTCCACACCAGGCAGCGCGCCGCTGCCCACCCTGTGGCAAGACCCCTCCCGGCCCCTGTGCCAGGTCCAGGATGCCCCCGAGGGCTGGAGCATCGGCTGGCGCTGGCACCCCCAGGTGCGATTCGACCGGGGGCGGCTGGCGGCCTGGTTGGGTACGTTGTCCTGGCGCCGCGCCAAGCTGGTGGTCCGCGAGGCCGATGGCTGGTGGTCGGCGAATGCCCTGGACGGCGCTGCGCTGGCCTGGCGGCCCAGCGAATGGCGGCGGGACTCGCGGCTGGAGCTGATCTTCACCCGCCCGCAGGACGCCTCGGCGCTGACTGCCGGCCTGGAGGCAGCGCGCGACGCGGCCGTAGAACCCATGACCACCCCGGCCGACGGGGCGTGAGTCGCGCGTCGCGAGGGACAGGGCTTGCCCGCACCGAAAACCTTGCTGGCTCACGGGTGCTGGTAACGCGCCACTTCGTCCAGCAGCCAATCGGTGAAGGCCTGTTGCTTGGCCCGGGCTGCCTCCCGTTGCGGCCAGACAAGCCAATACGGATAGGGGTAGGGCACCCGGATATCGGTCAGCGCCACCAGTTCGCCCCGTTGCAGCGCTGCATCCACCAGGCTGCGACGCTCCAGGGCGACGCCTTGGCCCAGGCGCACTGCTTCTAGGCTGAGATTGGAATCATTGACCCACAGGCTGCCCGAGACATCGTCAGGTATGTCCAGCCCGGCGGCGTCGCACCAGGCCTGCCAGGCTTCGTTACTGCGGATCGTCGGGCAGGCCCTTATCTCGGCGGGCGTGCGGGGAAGCTGGCCGCCGGCGAAGTGAGGGGCGGCTACCATCAGCAGCTCGTCGTCGAACAGCCGGTGCTGGGCCAGTCCGTCCCAGTTACCCTGCCCCATGCGAATCGCCACATCTGCCAGGCCCTGACGCAGGTCCTGAATCGCCAGGCTGGCCTGCAGGCGGATGCGGTAGTGCGGGTGGCGATCGCGAAAGCGCGGTAGCCGAGGGATCAGCCAGTGCTGGGCGAACGAAGGCAGAACGGCGATCACCAGTTCATCCTGACGCGGGCGTGCGCGGACCAGACGTGTGGCGTCCGCGAGGCCAGCCAGCCCCTGGCGGACCTGCAGGGCATACAGGCGACCGTCTTCGCTCAAGTGCAGGCCGCGGCCGACGCGCAGGAAAAGGGCGACGCCCAGGGCATCCTCCAACTGCGTGATCTGCTGGCTGACGGCGGAATGGGTGACGTGCAGTTCGGCGGCGGCCCGGGTGACGCTGCCGAGCCGGGCTACGGCTTCAAAGCTGCGCAAGGCCGCCAGGGGAGGCAGGGCATTCATGTCAGGAAAACTAACATCGAGCGCCAATACAAGTCGATTTTCCCAGAGTGCTTCGGACGCTAGAGTCGCTTTGCCTAACGCTCTGTGCGAATAGGGTCGCGAGGTGGAATGTTTCATTCGATACACAGGAGAGCCCCCTGATGCACCTGATCGGCATGCTGGATTCCCCCTACGTACGGCGCGTCGCCATTTCCCTGCGGCTGCTGGGGCTACCGTTCGAACATCGACCGTTGTCGGTATTCGGCGATTTTGAAGCATTCGCCCGGATCAACCCGCTGGTGAAGGCTCCGACCCTGGTGTGCGCCGATGGCGGCCTCCTCATGGATTCCACCCTGATCCTCGACCACGCCGAAGGGCTGGCCGCCCCGTCCCGGCGCCTGATGCCCGTAGAGCCCGCCGCGCGCCAGGCGGCCCTGCACACGTTGGGGCTGGTGCTGGCCAGTTGCGAGAAGGCGGTGCAACTGGTCTACGAGCAGCGACTGCGGCCCACCGACCGCCAGCATCAGCCCTGGATCGAGCGTGTGGGCGGGCAATTGCGCGCCGGTTGCGCAGCGCTGGAGGCGGAGGAGGCGCGGCGGCCCAGGCCGCGGTCGGAGTCGCCGCTGGGCCAGGCGGGCCTGAGCCTGGCGGTGGTCTGGCAGTTCATCCAGGCGATGCTGCCGGAACAGGTGCCAGCGGAGCGGCACCCGGCTCTGGAGGCGTGGTCACGGCATGCCGAGGGCCTGCCGGCGTTCATCGCCACGCCGCCCCGTTGAGGCGGCGGGCGCCCGGGTCACTCAGTCGTCGTTCATCTTCGAATGGGTGCGGGTGTCCGGCATGAACACGTAGACCAGCAGCGAGCAGGCGATGCAGGCGGTCACGTACCAGTAGAAGCCGCTTTCCATGCCGATGCTCTTGAACCACAGGGCGATGTACTCGGCGGTGCCGCCGAACACCGAGACCGTCAGGGCATAGGGCAGGCCGACGCCCAGGGCGCGGATCTCGGTGGGGAACAGCTCGGCCTTCACCACGGCGTTGATGGAGGTGTAGCCGCTGACGATGATCAGCGCCGCCATGATCAGGAAGAACGCACCCCACAGGGTGTCGATGGTGTGCAGGGTGCTGAGGATCGGCACCGTGAACAGGGTGCCCAGGACGCCGAAGGCGATCAGGATCGGCCGGCGGCCGATCTTGTCCGACAGTGCCCCCACCAGGGGCTGCAGCAGCATGAACAGGAACAGCGTGGCGGCCGAGATCAACGTCGAGTCGTTCTTGGTCATCCCCACCGTGTTCACCAGGTATTTCTGCATGTAGGTGGTGTAGGTGTAGAAGGCCAGGGTGCCGCCCATGGTCAGGCCGACCACGGTGAGCACCGCCTTGGGATGCCGGGCCAGGGTGCGCAGCAGGCTTTCCTCGCGAGGCGTCGCCTGGTGCCGGGTGAAGGAATCGGTCTCCTCCATGCCGCGCCGCAGGAACAGGGCGATCACTGCGCACAGCGCGCCGATCAGGAACGGAATGCGCCAGCCCCACTGTTCCAGCTGCTCGTTGTCCAGCACTTGCTGCAGCACGATCAGCACCGCCAGGGCGATGAGCTGCCCGGAGATCAGGGTCACGTACTGGAAGCTGGAGTAGAAGCCGCGGCGCTCGCGCCCGGCCATCTCCGACAGGTAGGTGGCGGAGGTGCCGTACTCGCCGCCCACCGACAGGCCCTGGAGCAACCGGGCCAGCACCAGCAGCACCGGGGCGCCCAGTCCGATGGTGTCGTAGCCGGGGGTGAGGGCGATGATCAGCGAGCCGAAGCACATCAGCAGCACCGAGGCCAGCAGCGCGGCCTTGCGGCCCTTGCGATCGGCGTAGATGCCCATCAGCCAGCCGCCGATGGGGCGCATCAGGAAGCCCACGGCGAAGATCGCGGCGGTGTTGAGCAACTGGGCGGTGAGGTCACCCTGGGGGAAGAAGACCTTGGCGAAGTACAGGGAGAAGGCGGCGTAGACGTACCAGTCGTACCACTCCACCAGGTTGCCCACCGAGCCGCTGAAGATCGACTTGATCCGTTGCGAAGTGGTGCGGGAGGCGGCGGGGGACGCGGCAGGCGCAGCGTACGGGCTTGTGTGTTCCATCCGAATTCCTCGGTCGTTGTTGTTGTGGCCGGGCGAGCCCGGTGAGGAGGGATAGCAGGGGCCGTGCCAGCCTCGGAAATGCCCGTTCTAGAGGGGGTGGCGTACGGAAAAGTCGAACGGCTGAGCGGGTTTTCGCCGACGCTACGCGGGGAATGAGCGGATTCTTGCCGACCCGCCGTCAGGGCTCGCCGTCAGGCCTCGTCGAGGAAATCGCCCCGGGCCAGGCCGTGGCGCTGCATCTTCTCGTTGAGGGTGCGTCGCGGCAGGCGCAGCAGGGTCATCGCCGCCTTGATGTCGCCGCGGCACTGGGCCAGGGCCTGGCGCAGGCATTGAGCCTCGAACGCCTCCAGGCGCTCGGCGAGGCCCGGTTCGTCGTCGCCGGGAAGCGCCTCCAGGTCCGGCGCGGCCAGGCCCAGGGCATGGCGCTCGGCGGCGTTGGCCAGTTCGCGGACGTTGCCCGGCCAGTCGTGGGCCAGCAGCCGCGCCAGCGCCGCCGGGGTCGGCGGCGGGGCCTCGCGGCCGAGGCGTTCGGCGGCGGCGCGGGCGAACT
Organism: Pseudomonas mangiferae; assembly: GCF_007109405.1. GTDB lineage: Bacteria > Pseudomonadota > Gammaproteobacteria > Pseudomonadales > Pseudomonadaceae > Pseudomonas_T > Pseudomonas_T mangiferae. The sequence continues at coordinate 2,753 of NZ_VJOY01000011.1, read as the reverse complement.
GCTCGAACAGCAGCGGGATGTCCTCGCGGCGCTCGCGCAACGGCGGCAGCTGCAGCTCGGCGACGTTCAGCCGGTACAGCAGGTCTTCGCGAAAGCGCCCGGCGCGCACTTCCTGGCGCAGGTCCGGCTTGGTGGCGGCGATCACCCGCAGGTCCACGGCGATGCTGCGGTTCGAGCCCAGGCGCTCCACCCGCTGTTCCTGCAGCACCCGCAGCAGCTTTACCTGCTGGGCCAGGGGCATGCTCTCGATCTCGTCGAGGAACAGCGTGCCGCCGTCGGCGTGCTCGATGCGCCCGACGCGGCGGCCCTGGGCGCCGGTGAAGGCGCCGGTCTCGTGGCCGAACAGTTCGCTCTCGAACAGGTGCTCGGGAATCGCCGCGCAATTCAGGGCGACGAAGGGCTTGTCGGCCCGCGGACCGAAGTCGTGCAGGCAGCGGGCGACCAGTTCCTTGCCGGTGCCGGTCTCGCCCCGCAGCAGCACGTTGACCGGCGCCCGGGCCAGGTCCAGCACCTGCCGGCGCAGCTGCTCCAGGGCCCGGGAGAAGCCCAGCAGGCGCGCGTCCAGGCGCTCGCGCTGCTCCACGTGCTGGCGCAGGCGCCGGTTTTCCTGGACCAGGCGGCGCTTCTCCAGGGCGCGCCGCAGGCTGTCCAGCAGCCGCTCGGGGGTGAAGGGCTTCTCGATGAAGTCGTAGGCGCCCAGGCGCATGGCCTCCACCGCCTGGGGCACGTCGCCGTGGCCGGTGATCAGCAGCAGCGGCAGCTCCCGGTCGAGGGCCTGCAGGCGCTCCAGCAGTTGCAGGCCGTCCAGGCCAGGCATGCGCAGGTCGCTGACCACCACCCCGGGGAAGTCCGGATCGAGGCCGGCCAGGCACACCTCGGCGCTGGCGCAGAGGCGGACCTCGAAGCCGGACAGGCTCAGCCATTCCTGAAGCGCCTCGCGGATCGGCGCCTCGTCGTCCACCACGATCACGGACGGGTTCATCGGGGGTCCTCGCTGGCGGGCAGGCGCAGGGTGAACAGCGCGCCGTCGTCCCGGTTGGCGGCGCTCAGGCGGCCGCCGAGTTCATGCACGATGGCATAGGATACCGCCAGCCCCAGGCCGAGGCCGTCGCCCACCGGCTTGGTGGTGAAGAACGGGTCGAACACGTGGGGCAGGTCCGCCTCGGCGATGCCGCCGCCGTTGTCCGCCACCGTCAGCAGCCAGTCGCCGCCGTCCCGGACCAGCGCCAGCTGGATGCGCGGCGCGGGGTGCCCGGCGCAGGCGTCCAGGGCATTGCGCAGCAGGTTGACCAGCACCTGCTCCAGACGGATCGCATCGCCGGCCACCCAGGCCGGCGTCGCCCGGGGCGGCTCGCGGACGATTTCCACCTGCCCGCCGCGCAGGCGCGGCGCCAGCAGTTGCAGCGCCTGCTCCACCACCCGTTCCAGGTCCAGCCGCTCCCGCAGCCCGCCGGGGCTCTTGCGGGCGTAGGTCTTGAGGTGGCCGGTGAGGGCGCTCATGCGGTGCAACAGGCCGTCCAGGCGCGGCAGGGCCTGGCGCGCCTGCTCGGTCTGGCCCGCCTCCAGCAGCAGGCGCAGGCTGCCCAGGTGCATCTGCAGGGCGGTCAGCGGCTGGTTGATCTCGTGGGCCAGGGCCGCGGACATCTGCCCCAGGGCGGCCAGCTTGGCGGCCTGGATCAGCCCTTCCTGGGCGGTGCGCAGCGCCTCGGTGCGCTGTTCCACCAGGCGCTCCAGCTCTTCCCGGCTGCGCCGCCGCAGCCGCGCCAGGCGCCAGCGCTGGTGCAGCAGCAGGCCGAGGAAGGCCAGGGCCAGCCAGGCGCCGCCGGCGGCCAGGCTGGCGATGCGCGCGCCGTTGGCGGTGGCGGGCTGGCGCAGCAGGTGCAGGGTCCAGCCGTCGCCGGGCAGCGCCAGGCGCTGCCAGAGGTAGTCGGCCTGGCCCTCGGGGCCGTCGACCCGGGCCAGGCGGTCGCCGTCGTCGAAGCGGTCCAGGGTCCGCTGCCGCAGCGGCGCCAGGGGCTGGCGGTCGTACTGGCGGGTGGCGGCCAGCTCGGCGCGGTCCTCGGCGTCCAAGGGCTCCAGTTCCCGGTAGCGCCAGCCGGGCCGGTTGGCGATGAACACGATGCCGCGGGCGTCGCTGACCAGCAGCAAGTCCGGGCTGCGGCTCCATTCCCGCTCCAGTTCGGGGAATTCCAGCTTGACCACGATGGCGCCGAGGAAGGCGCCCGCCTCGTCGTGGATGGCATTGGAGAGGAAATAGCCGGGAATGCCGCTGGTCACGCCCACTGCGTAGAAACGCCCGGTGCCCTGCTGGCGGGTCTGCTGGAAGTAGGGCCGGAACGCGTAGTTGTGGCCGACGTAGCTGGTGGGCAGGCGCCAGTTGCTGGCGGCGATGGCCAGGCCATCGCGGTCCAGCAGTTCCAGGGTGGAGGAGCGGGCGGCGCCGTTGATCCGCTCCAGCTTCAGGTTCAGCCGCTGGCGCGCCGCGGCGTCCGGTTCCTCGCCGCGGGCCAGGGCCTGGCGCAGCTCCGGGTCCAGCGCCAGGACCGCCGGCAGGGCGCCGTAGCGGTCGATCAGGGTCTTCAGGGCGCCGGCGTACAGGGCCAGTTGCTCTCGCGCCTGGCTGCGTTCCTCGCCCAGGGCGAGGCGCTCGGCGTGGCGGCCGGCCAGGTGCATCGCCAGCAGCAGGCCGGCCAGCAGGCAGAGAATCGGCAGGACGAGGCGCAGGCTTCGCGGGGGCACGGGGGCGTCCGGAC
>NZ_VJOY01000010.1 GCF_007109405.1 Pseudomonas mangiferae | reverse complement strand
CTCCCACTCCGACCCCCACGCCGACCCCGACTCCCACGCCGGGATGTACCGCTCCAGAAAATGACAACGTGGTAACCCGTCTCTGGGGCAACCTGACGACGACGACGGCAAGCACTACTACGGGTGGTACTTCGGATAAAAGCTATTATTCGATCAAAATCGATGCAAGTAAGATTTCCGGCGCAACGTACCCTGTAAATCTTGCTTACTTCGGTGCCTTTACCACTGTCCGTAATACGTCCAACCCCTCTAACCGTCGGGTTGCTATTTCTCGTTGCCCGGGTGATTTCACCAATGTGGGTAATTACTGTTCCTCGACGTATGCTCAAGATACAACCATACGTTGGACTCAGGAGGCTAACCCGACTGGTGCGCGCAGCTATTATTGTCAGTTGGAGAAGACGGGTACGTACTACATTAACGTATCTCACATTCCTGCTACCGGCTCCGCGCCTACCAACTGCGCCAGCGGCAAGCTCTGCTACTTCAACTACAGCAACTCTGTGAGTAGCGTTATTGAATAATTGATTGAACGTTTTTGCGAGCACCCTGTCAGTGACGGGGTGTTTTGCATTTCTGGGTGTCGAAAAGAGGTGTTCAGTGATACGTAAAACAGTTCTGCAGTGGGCTGCAGTCGGGTTCGCGAGTTCGTTGATGGTCAATGTGTATGCTGATGAGGCTATTATTTCGAGCTCATCGGCTACGGTAACGAAAGAAGAGTATCAGCAACTTCTGGATGTCATGTTTACGCCGGAACAACGGGCAGACATCTTTGCAAACGAAAGGAAGTTGCGTGAATTGCTGGCCGATGTCTATGTCAGTAAGGTGCTCGCCAATCAAGCCAAGGCGCAAGGCCTGGATAAAACCAAGGAGTTCAAACTTCGCCAAGAATATGATACCGAGCGCTTGCTCTCTCAGAGTATGTTGGAGAAAGCAGTAGACGAGGTCAAGAAGCCGAACTTTGAAACGGCCGCTCGTGAAAAATACTTGGCTAACAAGGAGCAGTTCAAGGTTCCGGAGCAGGTGCATGCGGAGCATATTTTGATCGCGACTGGAAACGTGCGTGATGAAAATGAAGCCAAAGCTCGGGCAGAAGACGTATACAAGAAAGCCCTGAAAACCCCTGAAGCTTTCAAGAAGCTTGCGCAGGAGTATTCGGACGATCCTTCGGTCAAGAATAACTCGGGTGACCTAGGGTTCTTCTCTAAGGATAAGATGGTCAAGCCCTTCGCTGACGCGGCCTTCACCTTGAAGGCGGGCCAGATCAGCTCTCCCGTGAAAACCCAGTTTGGCTACCACATCATCCATCTGGTGGAAAAGAAAGCGGCTGGCCAGCAGACTTTCGATGAAGTGAAAGAGCCATTGATTGAGCAAGCAAAGGCGGACTTCATGGGCGACATCCGTCGGCAGAAGGTCGAATCCATCCGGGCTGCTAGCGATGTGAAATTCAATCCAGATGCACTGCGCACTTTCATCGAAAAGAATGTAGAGAAAAAGTGAAGTATGGACCTGGCCAGTGATGGTCAGGTCTTTTTCCTATGACAGCAGAAATTTTCTGGCGTGGATTCCGAAGCGAGTGCAAGGCTTTAACCGAAGTTCTCTGCATTGCTTTTTTAGTTTGGGTATTGCCATGGCGCTTGGCGTTCCGGGCGCTTCGCTTCATGACTCGCTTCACGTTCTTCAGTGCTCCAGCAACTCATTCTGCCGGCACTCAACTGCTCAAGCACGGCTATACCACGCCTAACGCAGAAAGACTTTTCTCTCTCCATCGTCTAGTCGACATGGCGGATTATTTCCTGACACTCAAGTACGGCGATGGCTGGTCAGGCAAGTACTGTCAGGTATCGGGCCTGGTGCCGGCCGAAAGTACGGTGGGCAGCAAAGGTATTCTGTTCATCACCTTTCACTATGGTCAGGGTTTCTGGGCGCTGCGTTATTTGCGTGACAGAGGCCTTCCGGTGGCGTGGCTTCATGCGCCTCCGCCGAAGAACGCACCGTTTGGGCAGAAGTTTGCGGGCTGGATGGGGCGCAGACGTATTCACCAAGTCACTACGTTATGTGGCTCTCCCGCCATTCCTGTGGGCGGAAGTGTGGCCCGAATGAAGGCGCGCTTGCTGGACGAGCGGTTGCCGGTGATGGCGATGCCCGACGCGCCGCTTCAAGCAGGCCAGTCGAGCGTGCCGGTCGTATTCCTGGGCAAGCCGGCTCGAATTCCCGCGGGTACCATTCGCATGGCGATTCAGGTAGGGGCGCCGGTTGTGGTGTACACCATGGCCGTTGACCCAGTGGATGGACATCGTCGCTTACATTTCGAGCCCCCTTTGCGGGAGTCCACGCCCGAAGCGCTTGCCCAGCGTTTGTGCGATCATCTGCAGTCGGCCATCGAGCGGGATCCGACGGCCTGGCATGTGTGGCCATGGGCGGATGGATTCTTCGACACCCAGCCTCAGGCCGCTCCTGAATAGCGCCGCCCATAGCGAGCGCCTCCACGTTGTAGTAGGGCCTTCATGAAGCATTACCTCTACCTGATCCTGCAGCTCGGCAGGCGCGAAGTGTTGTCGCGCTATCGGGGTACGGTGATGGGCATTTTTTGGTCGTTCATCTCACCCGTGGTCATGCTGGTGGTGTACACCTTTGTGTTCAGCGAGGTGTTCAAGGCGCGCTGGGGCGTGGGTGGCACCGACAAAACGGCGTTCGCCGTTAACCTGTTCGCCGGGATCATCGTCCATGGATTCTTCGCCGAATGCCTGAGCCGCTCGCCCACCCTGATGCCCCAATACGTCAGCTACGTGAAGCGCGTGGTGTTCCCCCTGGCGATCTTGCCGCCAGTGGTGGTGGTGTCCGCGCTGTTCCACACCTTCATCAGCGTGCTGGTGCTGCTGATCGCTCACTTCGTTCTCTACGGCTTCGTGCACTGGCAGGCGCTGTTCCTGCCCCTGCTGATGCTGCCCCTGGTCTTCGTGGCACTGGGCTGCACCTGGCTGCTCGCCGCCCTGGGCGTTTTTCTGCGGGACATCGGGCAGATCATGCCCGTGGTGATCACGATATTGATGTTCATGGCGCCGGTGTTCTACCCGGTGTCCGCACTGCCCGAGGCGTACCAGGGCTGGCTGTACCTGAATCCGCTGACCCCTGCCATCGAGAGCGCGCGGGCCTTGCTGCTGCAGGGTGAGTTGCCCGGTTGGCAGGGGTATTTCCTCTACCTGGCGGCTGGGCTGGCCAGTGCCGCACTGGGCTGGGCGTTCTTCGAACGCGCGCGCAAGGGGTTCGCCGATGTCCTCTGATATCGCCATTTCCCTGCAAGGGGTGAGCAAGACCTACCACCTCTTCGATTCGCCGGCGCAACGCCTGATGCATTTGCTGTTCGGCCTTCGGCGCGGTCAGCAGGCGGCGTTCCACGCGGTGGCCGACGTGTCCTTCGAGGTGCGCCGGGGCGAGACCCTGGGCATCATCGGCCGCAACGGCGCTGGCAAGTCGACCCTGTTGCAGATGATCTGCGGCACCCTGACCCCCAGTGCCGGGCAGATCCAGGTCAACGGCCGGATCGCGGCGCTGCTGGAACTGGGCGCCGGGTTCAGCCCGGATTTCACCGGGCGTGAGAACGTCTATATGAGCGCGGCGATCCATGGGCTGGGTCGCGCCGAGATCGACGCCCGCCTGGACGACATCCTCGCTTTCGCCGAGATCGGCGAGTTCATCGACCAGCCGGTGAAGACATACTCCAGCGGCATGTTCGTGCGGCTCGCCTTCGCCGTCATTGCTCACCTGGATGCCGATATCCTGGTCATCGACGAGGCCCTGGCGGTAGGCGACGTCTACTTCACCCAGAAGTGCATCCGTTTCCTTCGCCAGTTCGCCGAGCGCAATACGCTGCTGTTCGTCAGCCACGATACCAACTCGGTGGTCAACCTCTGCCAGCGCGCGTTGTGGCTGGAAAAGGGACGAACCCGGCTGTTCGGCGAGGCGCGGGTGGTGAGCGACGCTTACCTCGGGTCGTTCTACGAGAACCGCCTGGGGGCCGACGAGCCGGAGCCCCGGGCCGATGAGGCGGTGGAGTCGGAAAAGGAAGAGGTGCGCAACGAGTTCGGCCTGGGGGGCGGACGCATCGAGCGTTGCGAACTGCTGGGAGAGGATGGCCAGCCCCTGCGCCTGCTCGACCGGGCCCAGCCGGTGCGGCTCAAGGTCCGCTGCGTGGCGCGGGACAGTATCGAGGCACCGATCCTGGGCTTCTTCGTGAAGGATCGCCTGAGCCAGGCCCTGTGCGGCGAGAACACCCTGAAGTGGCTGCCCGGCTGGCAGCGGATGGCGGCCGGCGAGACCTGCGAGCTGGCGTTCGACTTCTGGCTGCCGCACCTGGCAACCGGCGAATACACCGTCAGCGTCGCCCTGGGGGCCGGTACCCAGCAGCAGCACGTGCAGCACCACTGGATCCACGACGTCCTGGCGTTCAAGGCCCAGGCGGATGTCAGCCTCACCGGCCTGTTCGAACTGGAGCGCTTCGCCTGCCGGCTCGCCGAGCCTGCCGCGGAGTGAGGCCGCCACCCGACGCGCCAGGGCGCCGTCGGTGAAATTTTCGAGCGAGCCGCGTCCATCGGACGGATAATGCGCGCGCTCAGCGCCGCCTCGGTGGCCCATAACGATATGAACAGATGATTAGCATGTCCCAACCGTTCGACATCCTGGATTACCTCGCCAAGGTGGAAATGCCCGACCGGCTGACGCCCATCGAGTCGTGGCACCGTCACATCCCGTTCGCGTTCGCCGTACTGGCCATGACCCGCCCGCGTATCTTCGTGGAGCTGGGGACCCACCGGGGCGACTCCTACAGCGCCTTTTGCCAGGGCGTCGCTCACCAGGAGCTGGGCACCCGCTGCTTCGCCGTGGACACCTGGCAGGGAGACAGCCAGGCAGGCCGCTACGACGATGAGATCTATCGCGACCTGAGCGCCTACCACGACCCACGCTACGCCGGCTTTTCCTCGCTGCTGCGGATGACCTTCGACGAGGCTCTGGTTCACTTCGTCGACGGCAGCGTCGACCTGCTGCACATCGACGGGCTGCACACCTACGACGCGGTCCGCCACGATTTCGAGTCCTGGCTGCCGAAGATGAGCGAGCGGGGGGTCGTGCTGTTCCACGACACCAACGTGCGCCGGGGCGACTTCGCCGTCTGGCAACTGTGGGACGAGCTTACCCAGCGCTATCCCGGTTTCGAATTTCCCTTTGGCTTCGGCCTTGGCGTGCTGCTGGTGGGGGCGCAACCGCCGGCGCCCATCGTCCGGTTCATCGAGATGGCCCAGGCCGATCCGCACCTGGCGATCCAGCTGTTCCACGGCCTGGGCGATGCCATCGCCTACCGCAAGGCCCAGGCGGGCCTGGAGCAGGGCCGCGAGCAGATCGACTCCCTCGGCGGCCAGTTGACCCAGGCGCGCCAGGTGGTGGAGGAGCGGGATACTCAACTGCAGGCCTTGAACGGCGTGCGCGAGCAACTGGAGCAGCGTGTCCACGCCATCACCCAGCAAGCGGCCGAGCTCCACCAGGCGCTGGACGAGCGGGCTCGTCAATTGAGCGACAAGGATCACCAGCTGGACCTCAAGCAGCGGGCGCTGAGCATCGCCGAGCAGCGTGGCCAGGTCCTGCAACAGGGCGTGGTGGAGTGGAGCGCCACCAGTCGCGAACTGGAGCGTCGCCTCGACTGGCTGCTGGGCAGCCGCCTGTGGCGCACCCGCAACCGGATGATGCGCCTGGCCGGCCTCGGTCATCGGGTGGTGGAACCCACTCGGGTGACGGTCGAGCCGACATGGCCGCCGGCGAGCCCGCGCAAGATCGACATCATCGTGCCGGTCTACCGCGGCCTCGACGATACCCGCCGCTGCATCGAAAGCGTGCTGGCCAGCGAGTACCGTGCCGAGGCGGAGGTCGTGGTGATCAACGACGCCAGCCCCGATCCGGACCTGGTGACCTGGCTGGGTACCCTGGGCGATCGCGTGACCCTGCTGCACAACCCGCAGAACCTGGGGTTCGTCGGCACGGTGAACCGCGGCATGTCCCTGCACCCCGACCGCGACGTGGTCTTGGTCAACAGCGATGCGATGGTCGCCAACGACTGGCTGGACCGCCTGCAGCGGGCGGTCTACCGCGACGCGAAGATCGGCTCGGCGACGCCGTTCTCCAACAACGCCACCATCTGCAGCTACCCGGCCACCTGCCAGGACAACCCGCTGCCCGATGGCTATGACGTGGCGCGCCTGGATGCCTTGTTCAGCCAGGTGAACGCCGCGCAGAGCGTGGATATCCCCACTGCGGTGGGGTTCTGCATGTTCATCCGCCGCGATTGCCTGGATGCCTGCGGGCTGTTCGACGCCCAGCTGTTCGGCCGCGGCTACGGTGAGGAAAACGAGTTCTGCATGCGCTCCGCCGAGCGCGGCTGGCGGCACGTGCTGTGTGGCGACACCTTCGCCTACCACAAGGGCGGCGTGAGCTTCGCCGAGACCCAGAGCGAGCACCAGCAGATCGGCTATCGCGCGCTGATCCGGCTGTACCCCGGCTACGACCGGCTGGTCCAGCAGCACATCGCCGCCGACCCCGCTGCCCACTTGCGTTTCGCGGTGGATGCCGCGCGCACCCGCGAGAGCGGCCTGCCGGTGGTATTGATGATCAACCATCGTCGGGGCGGCGGCACCGAGCGGCACCTGCGCAGCCTGGCGGAAGAGCTGGCCGGCAGCGCCGAGGTGTACGTCCTGCGCCCGGATGTGGAGGGAGGCGCTGCCACCCTCGGTTCCCTCGACCCGGACAAGCCGGCACGCCTGCTGTTCGAGCCGGAGCGGGACTTCGAGCTGCTGCTCGCCACCCTGCGCAGCCTGGGCGTGACGCGCCTGCATTTCCATCACACCATCGGCGTGCACCTGCAGTTCCTGCTGCTGGCGGAGCGCCTTGGCGTGCCCTATGACGTGACCGTGCACGACTTCTACCTGGCCTGCCCCCAGGTAACCCTGGCGGATGCCGCCGGGCGCTACTGTGGCGCGCCGGACGAGGCGGGCTGCAACGCTTGCCTGGCGCAGCGGCCGGCCCCGGGGGGCGCCGACATCGCCACCTGGCGGCGCTTCGGCGAGCAACTGTTGTACGGCGCCGAGCGGGTGTTCACCCCGTCGGAAGATACCCTGGAGCGCATGCGCCGCTATTTCCCCGACGCCGCCCTGCGCTGCGTGCCCCATGAGCGTGACCTCGCCGTGGCGGAAGCGGCGCCCGCGGCGCTGACGGACGCCCGGCCCCTGCGTATCGTGGTGATCGGCGCGCTCAGTCCGTTCAAGGGCGCGGATGCCCTGGAGGGAGCCGCCCTGGAGGCCCGCCGCCTGCGGTTGCCGCTGGAGTTCCACCTGCTGGGCTTCGCCTACCGGCACCTGCGCAGCCACCCGGTGAGTACCCTGCACGTGCATGGCGCCTACCAGGAGGACGAGCTGCGGGAGCGCCTGCTGGCGCTGGAGGCCGATCTGGTGTGGTTCCCTGGCAGTTGCCCGGAGACCTACAGCTATACCCTGTCCACCTGCCTGGAGCTGGGCCTGCCGGTGATCGCGCCGCGCATCGGCGCCTTCCCCGAGCGGCTTGCCGGTCGCAGCTGGACCTGGCTGGTGGAGCCGGACCGGCCGGTGGCCGTTATCGTCGAGCACCTGCTGGATGTTCGCCAGCGCCTGCTGGACAGGCAGGCCCCGGTCCCGGTGGAGACCCGCCCGCTCTCGGCACCTTACTGCTACCGCGGCGATTACCTGCCGGCGGTGGACGTGGCCGATGAACAGGGCCCGTCCCCCGCGGAACTGGTCGCCGCCTGGGGCCATCTCAGACACCCCCGCCCGCCGGAACGCATCGACAATCCGCCGCTACTGCGGATGGCGCGTCGGGTGCTGGGGATGCCGCTGATCCGTCCGATCCTGCTGCGCGTGCCGCAGTCCTGGAAGCTGGGCGTCAAGCGTTTGATAGTGCGCCGCGCGTGAGCCCTCGCGGTTCACGGCGGTTCGAGACGAGGTAACGATGAATCGACTGGGTGATTGGCTGGTCGCCGCGGGCAAGCTGTCGGACGCGGACCTGCAGCGCGCCATTCAGGTGCAAAAGCTTTCCGGCGGCAAGCTGGGTAGCATTCTGATCCGGCTCGGCATGGTTGCCGAGCGGGACATCGCCTCGATTCAGGTGGAGCGCTTCGGCTACCGCCTGGTCACCCCGGACGATTACCCGGAAGTGCCGGTGCTGGACGAGGGCCTGGTCTCGCCGCTGTTCCTGCGCGAGCAGCACGTGGTGCCCCTGACCGATGACGGCGAGCGCCTGCAGGTGGCGATGCTCGACCCCTCCGACGACTACGTGCTGCGCTCCCTGGAGCTGGCCACGGGGCGGCGGGTGGAGGCGTCCCTGGCGTTGTCCTCGGAACTGGAAAATGCCTACGAGCGCCTCTATGGCGCGGGGGCAAGCAAGGCCAACGAGGACTCCGTGGAGGCCGAGGAGGCCGGTCTCGGCGCCAACCTCGACGACGTCGAGCGGCTGCGGGACATGGCCAGCGAGGCGCCGGTCATCCGCCTGGTCAACACCATCTTCTCCCGGGCGCTGGAAAGCCGCGCCTCGGACATCCATATCGAGCCTTTCGAGCACACCCTGATGATCCGCTTCCGGATCGACGGCGTGCTGCAGGAGATCGAGGCGCCGTCGGCGCAGATCGCCCCGGCGGTGATCTCCCGCCTGAAGATCCTCTCGCGGCTGAACATCGCCGAGCGGCGCCTGCCCCAGGACGGTCGCATCCAGCTGCGCATGCAGGGCCGCGCCATCGACCTGCGGGTGTCCACCGTGCCCACCCTGCACGGCGAAAGCGTGGTGATGCGGATCCTCGACAAGCAGAGCATGAGCCTCGAACTGGAGACCATCGGCCTCTCCGAGCGCGTGCTCAAAGACTTCAAGACGGTGCTGGAGCGTCCCAACGGCATCTTCCTGGTGACCGGCCCCACCGGTAGCGGCAAGACCACCACCCTCTACGCGGCCCTCAACCGGCTGAACACCGTCGATCGCAAGATCCTCACGGTGGAAGACCCGGTCGAGTACCAGATCCAGGGCGTCAACCAGATCCAGACCGCCAGCAAGGTGGGCCTGGACTTCGCCAGCGCGCTGCGGTCGATCCTGCGCCAGGACCCGGACGTGGTGATGATCGGCGAGATGCGCGACAAGGAGACCGCCGGTATCGCCATCCAGGCGGCGCTGACCGGCCACATCGTGCTGTCCACCCTGCACACCAACGACGCCCCCAGCGGGGTCACGCGGTTGCTGGACATGGGCATGGAGGACTATCTTCTGACCTCCACCATCAACGCCATCATGGCCCAGCGCCTGGTCCGCGTGCTCTGCCCCCACTGCAAGCAGCCGGAGACCCTGGGCGACGACGAGATCGAGCACATGGGCGTGCGCGCGTTCTGTCCGGCGGGTGCGGTGCAGGTCTGGCGCGCGGTGGGCTGCGACGCCTGCGCCCACACCGGCTACCGTGGCCGGATGGGCATCCACGAACTGCTGGTGATGAACGACGAGGTGCGCAACCTGGTCCTGCAGCACGCCAGCAGCGAGCAGATCTACCGCACCGCCCGCCAGCATGGCATGCGCACCATGTTCGAAGACGGATTCCTCAAGGCGCTGGACGGGTTGACCTCGGTGCCCGAGGTGCTGCGCGTCGCCCAGTTGGCCCGCTGACAGACAGGTCGTTCCATGCCGCATTTCAAATACCGCGCCGTCGACCGCAACGGCAAGACCAGCGACGGCGTCGTCGAACAGCCGTCGATCGAGCGGGTCGCCGACTTCCTCGCCCGGGAAGGGATGACGGCCCTGAGCATCCAGCCCCTCGGGCGTGCCGCCACCAAGGCTTCCGTGGCTGCGGCGGGTCCCGGCAAGGTACGGCGCCGGCGGGTCAACGACCGTGACCGGGTCCTGCACTTCACCCGCGAAATGGCGGTGATGCTGTCCTCCGGCCTGCCCCTGGACCGCAGCCTGCACATCCTCGAGGACCTGAGCGACCCCCATGGCCGGGAGATGATCAGCGAGATCCGCGGCGCGGTGCGCAAGGGGCGCACCCTGGCCGACTCGTTCGCCGAGCGCTCCGAATTCACTCCGTTCTACATCAACATGATCCGCGCCGGCGAGGCCAGCGGCTCCCTCGAGGGCTCCATGCAGCGCATGGCCGAGTACCTGGAGCGGAGCAAGGCGCTGCGGCAGATGATCGTCTCGGCGCTGACCTACCCGACCATCCTGTTCACCGTGGCCATCCTGTCCCTGGTGTTCCTGCTGGCCTACGTGGTGCCCAGTTTCTCCGACCTGTTCTCGGACATGGGCGCCCAGCTGCCGGCGCCCACCCGCTTCGTCATGAACCTGGGCGATTTCATGGCCCACTGGTGGTGGCTGGTGCTGGGCATGATGGGCGGGATGTACTGGCTGCTGGGGCGCCTGTGGCGCGACGAGGGCTTCCGGGTCAAGCTGGATCGCCGCTGCCTGGACTGGCCGCTGATCGGCGAACTGGTGAAGAACGTCGAGACCACCCGGTTCTCCCGCACCCTGGGGGTACTGCTGCAGGGCGGGGTCTCCCTGGTCAATGCCCTGGCCATCGCCCGGGAGACGGTCAGCAACCGGACCCTGCGAAACGAGCTGGACATCGCCAGCGCTGCGCTGCGGGAAGGGCGCTCCCTGAGCGCGGTGCTGCTGGAAGGCAACCGCTTTCCCAACCTGGCCCTGCACATGGTCCAGGTGGGCGAGGAAACCGGGCGCCTGGAGGAGATGCTGCTCAAGGTGGCGAACATCTACGAGGACGAGGTGGGCTCGGTGACCAAGCGCCTGCTGGCACTGCTGGAGCCGGCGCTGATCCTGAGCCTGGGCGTGCTCATCGCCGCGATCATCATGTCCATCCTGCTGGGCATCCTGGGTGTGAACGAATTGGTGGGGTAGCGGTCAAAAGCCGCTATTATCCGGCCCGCCCGCATTTCGCCGCGCCCGCCAACCTTCCTTCGCGATCACCGTCACGCATCAACGAATCATTCGAGGTAGTCACTATGAAATCGTCCCGGCGTCGCCAGCATGGCTTCACCCTCATCGAACTGCTGGTGGTCCTGGTCATCCTGGGCCTGCTGATGTCCGTGGTGGGGCCACGGGTGATGAAATACGTCGGCGGTGCCAAGAGCGACACCGCTCGCATGCAGATCCAGGAACTGGCGTCTTCCCTGGACATGTACCACCTGGAGGTGGGCCGCTATCCCACCCAGGACCAGGGCCTGAAGGCACTGATCGAGAAGCCGTCTGGCAGCGCCGACCGCTGGAATGGGCCGTACCTGCGCAAATCCGCCATTCCGAAGGACCCCTGGGGTAACGACTACCAGTACCGCTTCCCCGGCCAGCACGGCCCCTTCGACCTGATCTCCAACGGGGCCGACGGTCAGCCCGGCGGCGAGGGCGAAGACGCCGATATCGTGAGCTGGGAATAACTTGTCCGCACGCCTGCGCACCGGCTTCACCCTCCTGGAGATGCTGGTGGTGCTGGTCATCCTCGGGCTGTCGCTGGCGGTGGTGGTGCCGGCGATCAACAAGGGGCTGGGCGGCTCCCTCGACGACGCTGCCCGCGATGTTCAGGTGGGCCTGCGCAAGGCCCGATCCGAAGCGGTCCTGAACAAGCGCAACGTCGCCCTGTGGGTAGACGTGCAGGCGAAGACCTTCGGCCTGGACAGCGGCCGCGGCAAACGCTCGCTACCCCGTGGGCTGGAGGTGTCGGCCCGGGTCGCCGACAGCGAGAAGCAGGGGGCGCGGGCCGCCGTGCGCTTCTTTCCCGATGGATCGTCCACGGGCGGTCGCATCCGCCTGAGCAAGGGCGACGGCGCCGTGGCGGTGGACGTGGACTGGCTGACCGGGCGCGTATCGATCCGTAACGGTGCCCGATGAACGCTTCCTTCCGGCCGCAGCGCGGCTTCACCATCCTCGAAGTCCTGGTGGCCTTCATGGTCGCGGCGCTGCTGCTGACCGTGATCCTCAGCACCTTCACCACCGGCATGAGCAGCCTGGCGAAAACCGATGGCCTGAGCGTTGCGGCGCTGGTGGCCCAGTCGCGTCTGGAAGAGCTGGGGGTCTCGGTTCCCCTGGAGGAGGGCATCACCGAGGGGCAGGACGAGTCGGCGCCGGACTATCGCTGGCGGATCAATGTGGCGCCCCTCGCCTGGGATTTCGCCGAGCCGTTGAAAGCGGCGGGTGGCATCGTCTACAGGGTTGACGTCACCGTGACCTGGCCGGGCACCAAGCGCCGCGGCAGCTTCACCCTGACCAGCCTGCGCACGGTCTTCCCCGACGAGGCCGCCGGCCAGAATGGCCAGGGAGGCAACCTGTGACGCGCGCCCGCGGTTTCACCCTGCTGGAAGTGCTGGTGGCGCTGACCCTCACCAGCCTGCTGGTGGTCGCCCTGTTCGGTGGCTTCCGCGCCGGCATTCGCAGTTGGCATACGGTGGAGCGGCACACCGCTCAAGTAGAGGAACCACGTCAGTTGAACAGCCTGCTCTACCGCCACTTGGGGCAGATGGTGCCGGCCGCCTTCGGTGATCGGGAAGATGGTGGCCACGAAGCCGCCTTCTTCGGCGAAGCGCAGCGGGTCCGGTATGTGGCGCCCCTGGCCATGTCCGCCAACGGGTTGCCCTATGTCTTCGAGCTGACCAGCAACCAGCAGGGGCGACCCGGCGTCTGGGTGCGTTTCGGTCCGTACCAGGAGGGCAAGTCCGCCGAGGCGGTCCTGGCCGATGCCGAGTACCAGCAGGTGAGCAAGACTCTGGGGGTGACCTTCGCCTACTACGGTGCCGGCGATGACTTCAGCCAGATCGAACGCTGGACCGATACCTACAAGTCCGATCAATTGCCACGGTTGGTGTCGCTGCGCATCGCGGGGAGCGATCGCGCCTGGCCGGCGATGACGTTCGCCGTCACGCAGGTGGGGAAGCCCCGTGACTGAGCGGCCAATCAACCAGCGGGGCGTGGTGCTGATCGTGGTGCTGTGGATCGTCGCGCTGCTCACGGTGCTGCTGGTGGCGTTCAGCGCCAGCGTCAAGGTGGACCGGAACATCGCCTCGGAAATCGTCTACCGGGCGCGCACCCGGGCGGCTGCCGAGGCTGCGTTGCACTATCTGGTGGCGGTGCAGCGGATCGGTAACGATACCTGGACGACCCTTCCCGGCCAGGTACTGATCCTGCCATTCGCCCAGGGGGCGCGCTTTCGGCTAGTGCCGGAGGAGGCCTACGTCAGCCTGATCGGCGCGCCGCCGGCGCTGTTGAGTCAGGTGATCGGCCAGGTCGCCAAGGGCGATACGGACGTGGAGAAGGTGGTTGAGGCCATTGTGGCGCGCCGGGAAGGTGCGCTGGCGCAGAATGGCGGTCCGCTGCAGGCGCCCGCCGATGGCAGCGCCGCGCCACCGACGCCGCAACTGGCCTCGATCGACGAGCTGATGCTGCTGCCCGGCGTCAGTCGAACCTGGCTCGATCGCCTGGCACCGTTGGTGACCGTCGATGGGGAACAGACCGGGGTGGATGTCCTGCATGCCTCGTTGCCCGTCCTGCGCGCGGTGACGGGCGATGAAGGCAAGGCCGCGGCTCTCTACGAGAAGCGCGGCGACGCCGATGTGAACCCTGCGGACTACATCGATCCGGCGCTCTACAGCCCGCCCGAAGGCAGCCTGTACCGGCTGCAGGTGGAGGTTCGCGCGGCGGGAAAACCCCAGCAGGTCGAGGTGACCGTCATGTTCGGCGACGGACCGGACGGGTATCGGATCGTTCGCTGGAACGAGTATACTGCTCGCTTTAACTTGGATTGACCCGCATGCGGATCGATGTCGGTAATCTGAATCTTTTCGGTGTGGATCTGAACAGGGCCTTCCGCTGGTGGGTCCAGGGTATCCGAGAAAGTTTCCCCCCGGGTTTCGAGACCCTGTTCCTGCGGCCCTCGCCGAAGATCAAGGCCGTCATCGACGGTGATTTCCTGTATTTCCAGCGCATCGACAACCTGCGTTCCCGCGAGGCGGTACGCATCGCGCTGGAAGACCTGGCGCTGAGTCCCGACGGTAACCTGCGCGGTGACCTGCTCAGCGGCAGCTCGCTGAAGCTGGATCTGGTGCAGCTGGAACTGGTGTTGCCCGATTCCCGCGTGCTGCACAAGACCCTGCGCCTGCCCCAGGAAGTGCGCAACGAAGTGCGCGATGTGGTCGGCTACCAGCTCTCCCGTCTGACCCCGTTCCCCGCGGAGAAGTTGTATTACGATGCCTGCGCCTTCGGCAGCGTGGGCAGCGACGGAATGCTGGACGTGGACCTGGCCGCGGTGCCCAAGGCGTATGCCGACCCGCTGATCGAGCAGGTCGAGCGTCTCACCGGCTTTCGCGTGTCGCGACTGGGCGTCGACGGCGAGCGTCCGTTCAACCTGTTCGGCCGGCCGCGGGTACCGGGGCGTTGGTGGAAGCGCCTGAGCCTGAACAGCTGGCTGCTCGCCGCCTTGCTGATTTCCCTGCTGGCCTGCATCGCCGCGCCGTTGGTGAAGGAGCGGCAACTGGTGATCGAGCGCAAGCAGCAGATCGCCGCCCTGCAGGGCGAAGTCACTGGCCTGATGGCCACCAGCGACATGCTGGAGAAGAACCTCGCCTCCCTGAATTACCTCATCGAGCAACGCTCCAAGCTGCCGCTGACCACGGCGGTGGTGGCGGAAATGAGCCAGGTGGTGCCTGACAACATCTACATGGCCGACCTGCGTGTCCAAGGCGATACGGTGACCATGACCGGCTACGGTACCGATGTGGTCAACCTCATCGACCTGATCAATGATTCCCCGTTGTTCGACGGTGCGCGGTTCACCTCGCCGGTCAGCCGCAACGCCCGGACCGGGTTGGATCAGTTCACCGTCAGCGCTCGGCTGACCCCCTCCACGGGGGCCAGCGAATGAATACGTTCATGAACAAGCATCGGCGCCTGGCCAGTTGGGGCCTGCTCGTCGGCGTGGTGCTCCTGTTGGGCAGTCTCGTGGCCGGTCCTTTGCTCGACCATCACGACAAATACCGTTTCGAGTTGCTCCGCGACGGTCGGACGCTGCAGCGATTCCAGAGCATCGCGGCCTCCCGCGGCCTGCTGGAAGCCACGAATCAACAGTTCCAGGAGCGTGGCCTGAGTCAGTGGGTGTTTCCCGTCGGCACCGAGCCCTCGGTGATCGAGCTGGATATCCAGCGCCGGGTGTCCGAGGCCATTTCCGCCGCCAAGGCCCAGGTCCGCTCCATTGCTCCACTGGGCGCCCAGGCTCGCAGCGGCTATGCAGTGATCGGTGTCCGGGCCAATTTCAGTGGCAGCATGCCGGCAGTGATGGAGAGCATCGATCGACTGGAAGTGAACATGCCGGTGCTGGTGATCCAGGATTTCCGCATCAGCCCGAGCCTGATCCGCAGCCGTCCCAACGCGCCCGATGAGCAACTTGCCGAAGTGCAGATGTCGGTGGTCACCTTCGTCCCGGTCAATACCGAAGGGAGCGCCCAATGAGCCGCTCCCTGGCCTTGCGGGTACGTCTGGGACTGATCCTGGCGACTGCCGTTTTCGCCGCGTTGGCGGCGTTCCTCTGGTTGACCACCACCGCCGAGCCCTTGCGGGTGGCGCACTTGCCGGACTTCCACCTGCCCAGCGACAAGCTGCTGGCGGGCCGCGGCCAGAGCCTGGTGAAAGGACCGGCCAGCGAGCGCCCGCTGTTCTGGCCGAGTCGCCGGCCACCCAGCGAAACCGAAGAGGCACCGCAGGTGGCCGCCAGCGCCGAGGGCATTCAATTGCTGGGCATCGTGGTGCAGGGCGGCGTGCGGATGGCGCTGCTGGGTACCAAGGGCGGTGTCATGCGGGTCCGCGATGCGGATCAGGTAATGGGATGGAAGGTCGATCAGATCCGCCCGGAGGGTGTGCGTCTGGTCAATGGGCAGCAGAAGGTCGAGCTG
The DNA here is from genome assembly GCF_007109405.1 of Pseudomonas mangiferae. Classification (GTDB taxonomy): domain Bacteria; phylum Pseudomonadota; class Gammaproteobacteria; order Pseudomonadales; family Pseudomonadaceae; genus Pseudomonas_T; species Pseudomonas_T mangiferae. The sequence continues at coordinate 201,975 of NZ_VJOY01000010.1, read as the reverse complement.
CTGGTGACGCCGAAGCGTCGGGAAGGCATTCGTATCGAGCCCGCCGGACCTGCCAGGTCATGACGGTCGGCCGTATTTCCACAGTTCAAGCCTGTAGGCCCTGGCCAGACGCCCCGGGTCGACTGATAGAGAGCGTGCGTTATGACATTTAGAAGAACGGCCGGCGTGGCGTTTCGTTTTCCGCTGACCCTGCTCTGTACCGCAGTGCTGCTGTCGGCGTGCAGTGCGTTGCCCCAGGCCGAGAAGAAACCGGCCGAACCCGCCCCGTCCATCGTCCGGCTGAATTCGCAGGCGGCGGATGCCTACATCGAGCCGAAGAAGACCGACGACCGCCAGGGACGTACCTTGCTGGAGCAACGCGGCAGCGGGCGGTTCGTCGGCAACGCGGGGGCTCCCAAGGCGCCTGGGCAGGCCCAGGCTCAGGCCCCTGCCGACGGCGTGAACGTGAACTTCGAGAACGCCCCCCTCGGCGACGTGCTGGCGGCGATCCTCGGCGACATGCTCAAGGTCCCCTATTCCCTGGAGGGCAATGTCGGCGGCAACGTCACCCTGGTGTCCAGCAAGCCCGTGCCCCAGAGCGCCCTGCTGGACATGCTGGAGTCGATGCTCGAGGCCCAGGGCATCGCCATGGTGCGCGGCGAGAACGGCATCTACCGCATCGGCCCGTCGGCCCAGTTGCGCCGCGACGTGCCGGTGGCCCAGCGCGACGCCAGCAACGCCCGCGGCTACAGCGTGCAGATCATCCCGTTGCAGTTCCTGTCGGCGGAAGAGGCGGTGAAGATCCTCGAGCCCCTGGGCATGAAAGACAGCGTGCTGCGGGTCGACCCGGTTCGCAACATCCTGATGCTCGGCGCCTCAGGCCCGCAGATGCAGAATGCCATCCGCACCCTGCAGATGTTCGACGTGGACGTGCTCAGGGGCATGTCCTATGGCATCTACGAGGTCACCAACCTGGATGCCAAGGTCATCGTCGAGCGCTTCAATTCCATGCTGGGCAACCCGCAGCTGAGCCCGCTGGCCAGCGTTGCCAAGCTGGTGGCGATGGACGAGATCAACAGCGTGATGGTGATCACCCCCAACGCCAACCAACTGGACTCGGTACGCGGATGGCTCAAGCGCCTGGACAGTGTCGGCCTGGACGACAAGGACCAGGCCAGCTCGCAGCTTTACGTCTATGACGTGCAGAACGGCGAAGCCAAGGTCATGGCGGAACTGCTGGGGCAGATCTTCGGCGGCACCGCCACCGGCAGCAACACCCCCAGCACCAGCGGCAGCACCGCGCCGGGCCTCAGCCAGACTGAGACCAGCAGCGACAGCCTGGGCGGCGACACCATGGGCTCGTCCTCGCTGGGTTCGTCCAGCACCGGAAGCAGTTCCAGTACCGGCAAGTCCAAGGGCGTCGGCAGCGTGACCACGCCGGACGGCACCCGCATCGTCGCCGACGAAAGCAACAACAGCCTGCTGGTGATGGCTGCTCCGAAGGAATGGCGCAGCATCCGCTCCGCGCTGGACAAGCTGGACAAGACGCCGTCCCAGGTACTGGTGGAGGTCTCCATCTGGGAGGTCACCCTCACCGACGCCTTGAAATACGGCGTGGAATGGTTCTTCAACACCCATCCAGGGGTCGGCAGCACGGCGGACCCGACCACCATCGGGGGCGGAAGCCTGAACGTGGGGGGCGATAACCTGAACGCCACCACGGGGCGGATCGGACGGGGCTTCTCCTATATGTTCACCGGTGCCGATTGGCGTGCGGTGATCAACATGCTGTCCAGCGAAGCCCGCGTGAAGTCGCTGTCCTCACCGTCGATCCTGGTGCTGGACAACCGCGAGGCGAAGATCCAGGTCGGCAAGCAGCAACCCATTTCCACCGGCACCACCACCTATCCCACCAGTGGCACTGCCACCACCACCCAGAACTTCACCCTGAAAGACACCGGCGTGCTGCTGAAGGTGAAGCCGCGGGTCAACCCGGGCGGCCTGGTGGTGATGGAAATCAGCCAGGAAGTGACCGACGTGGGCGATCGTGACGTGGTCACCGGCCAGAACACCTTTCTCAAGCGCAGCATCGAGAGTTCGGTGGCCATCAAGGGCGGCGATACCATCATCCTGGGCGGTCTGATCCAGGACAACAACAACAGCAGCAATGCCGGCATCCCCTATCTGCGGCGTATTCCGCTGATCGGGCCGCTGTTCGGCTTTACCGACACCACGGGTACCCGCACCGAGCTGCTGGTGACCATCAGCCCGCGGGCCGTCAACCAGTACAAGGACTTCGAGCGGATCGGCGACGAGTTCCGCGAGAAGATGCGTGGCGTGACGGATGCCTTCCGCCAGGAGCTGAAGGAGCGTCCGTGACGATCGGCGTTTGGATGTGTCTGATGCTTCCGTCCGGCGCGCTGTGCCGGCGGAATGCCTGATTGTGTACCTCGAGGAGGAAACGATGAAATTGAAGACGGGCCTGGCCTGTGCGGCGCTGATGCTGCTCACTGCGTGCGGTACGTTCAAACCCAAGTCGGACGATCAGATCGTGACCGACCGTGGCGAACAGCGCCTGCAGGCTCTGAAACAGGGTGATTACGAGAAGGCCTATTCCTTCATGTCGCCTACCTACCGTGCGACCAGTTCGCTCGATCGCTTCAAGGCCACCGTGGGCCGTGGCGCGGCCATGATGCAGGACTACAAGGTCGGCGAGGCGAAGTGTGAAGTAGACACCTGCACCTTGCAGGTCAGCGCCAACTATCATTTTCTCGACAAGGGTGCCCGGGTACCGACCAAACCCATGACCGTGCCGCGTACCAACCTGGAACGCTGGATCAAGGTCGATGGCGACTGGTGGTTCGTCAAGATCGACTGACGTCACCCCGCGGCCGGTTCTACCGGCCGCACCCCTCTCCCGATCTCTCCTCCGCATTCACAGACCCGCCCGCGGTCCGACGTACTAGACTCACGTTTCGGTGACCCGGGGGCGCAGCATGCGGTTTGCACGAACGATCCTTCTGTCGATCATGGCGTTCGGTTGGGCGAACCTCGGCACGGCCGAGACCCTGCGCCTGGTGAACGACCTGTGGCCGCCATTCACCGATACCAGCCTGCCCCACGGGGGGCTCGCCACCGACCTGGTCAGCCATGCGCTGCAGCGCGCCGGCTACACCACGGAAGCCATCCAGGTGCCCTGGGCCCGGGTGCTACGGGGCCTGCAGGCCGGCGACTACGACGTGGTGATCGCCGCCTGGAAGGACAGCGAACGGGCTCGCTACGGCCTGTTTTCCGCGCCCTACATGACCAACCGCATCCGGTTCTACCAGCGTCGCAACGGCGGTATCGCCTTCGACCAGCTGGCCGACCTGCGTACCTACAGCATCGCCGTGGTGCGGGGGTATGCCTACCGGGAGGACTTCGATCGCGACGACAGCCTGCTCAAGGTGCCGGTGGTGGATTTCGCCATGGGCGCGCGGATGCTGGCGGCCGGGCGCCTGGAGCTGGCCCTGGAGGACGAGCAGGTGGCGCGCTACCACCTGGGGCGCGAGCTGCGGGGCATCGGCGACCAGCTGGAGCCCCTGCCCAAGCCCCTGAGCGAGAACGGTCTGCACATCCTGGTGCGCAACAGCCATCCCCAGGCGCGGCGAATCGTCGAGCGTTTCGACCAGGCATTGCAGGACATGCGCGCCGACGGCTCCTACGCCGCCATCTTCAAGGCCCATGGCCTGACGCCCGACTGACCGGCGTCGCCAGCAGGTGCGCCACCATGCCCCGCAGCGGCGCCAGCTGCCGACAGATCAGGCCCAGCTCGGTCTGCACCAGGCGGCGGGTGTCGTCGAGGTCGTCCGGCAGTTGCTCCAGCTGTCGTGCCAGGGCCTCTTCCTCGTCGCTCTGCACCGCCACGGGCGTCCCGTGGAGCAGGGCGGCGGCCAGCGCCTCCAGGGTCTCCACCACCTGCGTGCCGGCCCGTTGCAGCAGGCCATCCTCGCCGTCGAGGGACAGCCGCTCGCGGTGGGCGCCGAGGGCGGATAGGTAGCCCAGCAGGGTGTGGGACAGCACCAGGAAGCGGAAGCCGGTCTCGGCGTCCTTGCGGAAGTGTCCGGGCTCCAGAAGCATGTTGGACAGCGCCGTGGACAGTGCCGCATCGGCGTTGTGGGCATTGCGCCGGGCCAGGCGATAGGCCAGGTCGTCGCGCTTGCCGGTGGCGTACTGCAGCATGATCTGCCGCAGATACTGGCCGCTGCAGCCGAGGGTGTTGGCCACCACCGCGTTCAGCCGCCGGCCCTGCCAGTCCGGCAGCACCAGGAATACCGCCAGGGCGGCGATCAGGCTGCCCAGCAGGGTATCCACCAAGCGCGGCCAGATCAGCCCATAGCCGTCGCCGACCTGGTTGAAGCAGAACAGCACCATCAGGGTGATCGCCGCGGTGGCCAGGGTGTAGCGGCTGCTGCGGGTGGCGAAGAACAGCACCCCGGCGACCACCGCGAACACCGACTGCAGCTGCGGGTTGGGGAACAGGTCGAACAGCGCCCAGCCGGCCACCAGGCCGATGCCGGTGCCGACGATCCGCTGCACCAGCTTGGTCCGGGTGGCGCCGTAGTTGGGCTGGCAGACGAACACCGTGGTCAGCAGGATCCAGTAGCCCTGGTCCGGGTGGATCGCGTGCAGGACGCCGTAGCCGGCGGTCAGCGCCACTGCCATGCGCAGGGCGTGGCGGAACAGCAGCGAGGTGGGGGTGAGCTGCAGGCGGATGCGCTCCAGGGCCTCGCCCAGGGAGCGGGGCGAACGGTTGAGCAGGCTGCTGTCCTGCTCCTCGGCGAGGGCGTCGGGGTTGTCGGCGCCGGCCAGTTGCCGTTCCAGGGTGGTGAGGTTGTTGGACAGCGCTCGCAGGGCCCGCAGCAGGCCGCGCCACGCCGGGTTGTCCTGCCGTTGCAGATAGTCCAGGGACGCCTGCAGGTCCAGCATGGCCTGGGCGCTGGCCTCGCCATAGTCGAAGGGCTGGCGCAGCTGGATCGCCTGGCCCAGCTCCCGGCAGGCGTTGGCCTGCAGCTTCAGCAGGCGCTGGCAGCGGTACAGCACGTCGCTGTGGAAGAAGGCTTCCGCCAGGGCGTTGTAGGGCGAGTGGGAGGAGCTGGCGCGCTCGTGGATGTCCTGGGCCATGAAGTACAGCTTCAGGTAGCGGTTCACCTTGGGCCCGGGGCGGCCGTTGCCGATGCGGTTGAGCAGGGTCTCCTTGGCCACGTTCAGCGCCGAGACCACCTTGCCGTTCTGCCGCGCCAGTTCCAGCCGGCGGCCTTCCACGTCCAGCTGGCGCAACGGTTCCAGCAGCCGGGACTTCAGCTTCAGGTACAGCCCCAGCTCGCGGTACAGGCGCGCCAGGTTCTGCTGCACCGGCTGGTGGGCGAACAGCGCGCTCCACAGGACCGACAGCACGCCGTACCAGGCGGCGCCGGCGAGCAGCATCAGCGGCTCGTGCCAGAGGTCGGCCGGGGCGCCGCCGCGCTGGTCGACGCCGATCATGGTGTAGATGGAAAGGATCAGCGTGGCCGAGGCCATGGCCGCATAGCGCTCGCCCACCGCGCCCAGCATCACCAGGGCGAAGGCGGCGCAGGCGAGGCCGACCCCGAACAGCCAGGGATAGGGAATCAGCAACTCCACGGCGAACGCTGCGACGGCGAAGCAGGGCAGGATCACCGCCAGCGCGCTGAGCCGGCCGAGCCAGTTGTCGTCGGTCTCCGCCAGGGCGCTGGCGATGATCCCGAGGAACAGCGGGATCACCAGGACCGGGCGCTCCAGCCCGGCGCTCAGGCCCATCACCCCGGCCAGGGCGATGAACACCCGCAGGCTGTAGCCGAACGTGTTCAGGGCCCACAGGCGGCGCAAGGCGTGGCGAAAAGGCATGGCGTCGGTCCGGGCGGTGCGTGGTGGGGCGGATTCTCGGGCCGGGTGGCGGCAGGGCGCCGCCGGTGTCAGCGGCGGCCGGTCAGTCGGAAACGGTGCGGCCGCGGCCGCTGCGCTTGGCCTTGTACAGGCGTGTGTCGGCCTGGTGCAACAGGCTCTCCAGGTCCTCCGGGGCGCCGTGGTAGACGCCGGCGCTGAACGACAGCGGCGGAGCGCCGACGGCGTACTTGAGCTTGGCGCAGGTCTGCCGCAACTGGTCGAGGGTGGTGTGCAGGATGGTCGCATCCTGCTTGCTTACCAGAGCGAATTCCTCGCCCCCCAGGCGGCCCACCAGGGCGTCCGGGAAAGTCGCCCGCAGCGCCCGGGAAAAGCCTACCAGGGCCGCGTCGCCACTGGCATGGCCGAACTCGTCGTTGATGGACTTGAACAGGTCCAGGTCGAGCATTGCTACGCTGAGGGGCTGGCCACCGCGCTGGGCTTGCTGGAACAGCTGCAGGCCCTGCTCGTAGAAGGCGCGTCGGTTGTACAGGTTGGTCAGCGAGTCGAACTGCGCCGACTGCTTCAGGGCGCGCATCAGATCGCGGCGCTCCAGGCTGGACATCACCCGGCAGTTCAGCTCCTCCGGGCAGAACGGCTTGCGCAGGAAGTCGTCGGCACCGTGCTTGATGAACATGGCGCTCAGGGAGCCCTTGTTGTCCGCGGACAGGCCGAGAATGATCAGTTCGTTGCGCTTGTACTTCTGCCGCAGCAGCTTCACCAGCTCGAAGCCGCTGAGGCCCGGCATGCTGTGGTCCACCAGAAACAGGTCGATGTCCGGCTGTTCCTGGAGGATGCGCAGGGCCTCCCGGCCATCCGAGGCCTCGATCACCTGATAGAGGTGGGGCGTCAGCACCCGGTGGATGAAGTGCCGGGTGGCGTCGGAATCCTCGGCCACGAGGATCTTCACGTTGCAGTTGCTTTCCAGGCGGTGGATCAGGCGGAAGGCGAATTCGTAGGAGTGCTGACTCTCCTTGAGTACGTAGTCCACCACCCCCTTGAGCAGCAGCTCGTCACGCCGCTGCTCGTTGTAGGAGCCGGAGAGCACGATGCACGGCAGCTTGTGGCGCAGCACCAGGTCGACGATCTCTCCGTTGGGCCCGTCCGGCAGGTTGAGGTCGACGATGGCGGCGAACAGCAGGTCGGCGGAGGTGTCCAGGAGCACCTCCGCCTCGCCCAGGGAGGCGCAGAACACCGGTTGCAACCCCGGCTCCTGGCGGAACAGGTGCTCGAGGATCTTCAGCACCAGCGGACTGTCTTCGACGACCAGAATATTGCGCACAGCGGTCTCCCTGGGTTCCGTTGCCGATCATCGCACAGGCCCCGCGACCGATCATCCCCCGCGGTGGCCGATCGCCCGGGCTTTCCGCCCGTTCAGAGGGTGCGCACCTTGAACGCGCGGCCCTTGATCCTGCCTTCGACGAGGCGTTTCAGGGCCTGGCGGGCGACGCCGCGTTCCACCGCCACGTAGGCCTGGAAGTCGAAGATGGCGATCTTGCCCACCTGGGTCCCGGGGATGCCGGCGTCGCCGGTGAGCGCGCCGAGGATATCGCCGGGGCGCAGTTTGTCCTTGCGCCCGCCGGCGATGCACAGGGTGACCATCGGCGGCTGCAGGGGACCATTGCCGCTGGGCGCGTCGTCCAGCTCGCACCAGCGCAGGGGCCGTCCCTGGAGGGTTTCGATGGCCTGGGCACGGGCCGCCTCGGCCGGCGCCACCAGGCTCAGGGCCAGGCCCTTCTCGCCGGCACGGCCGCTGCGGCCGACCCGGTGCACGTGCACCTCGGGGTCCCGGGACAACTCGACGTTGAGCACCGCCTCCAGGCCGGCGATGTCCAGCCCGCGGGCGGCCACGTCGGTGGCCACCAGCACGCTCAGGCTGCGGTTGGCGAACATCGCCAGGACCTGGTCACGGTCCCGCTGCTCCAGGTCGCCATGCAGTGCGTCGGCGGCCATGCCCAGGCCCTGCAGGTGCGCCGCCACGTCCTGGCACTGCTGGCGGGTCTGGCAGAAGGCCACGCAGGACGCCGGGCGTACCTGCAGCAGCAGGCGGCCCACCGCATCCAGGCGCTGGCGGGGGTCGATTTCGTAGAAACGCTGCTCGATCTGCGCGTCATCGTGCTGGCTTTCCACGGTCACCCGTTGCGGCGTGCGCAGGAAGGCGGCGGCCAATTGCTCGATGGCGGCGGGGTAGGTGGCGGAGAACAGCAGGGTCTGGCGGCGCGCCGGGGCCTGGCCGAGGATGTCGGCGATGCTGTCGTAGAAGCCCATGTCCAGCATGCGGTCGGCTTCGTCCAGCACCAGGGTGTTCAGGCCGTCCAGGTTCAGGCTGCCCTTGCGCAGGTGCTCCTGGATGCGCCCCGGGGTACCGACGACGATGTGCGCGCCGTGCTCCAGGGAGCCGATCTGCGGGCCCAGCGGCACGCCGCCGCAGAGGGTGAGCACCTTGATGTTGTCGGCGGCCCGGGCCAGCCGGCGGATTTCCTTGGCCACCTGGTCGGCCAGTTCCCGGGTCGGGCACAGCACCAGTGCCTGGCACCCGAAGAAGCGCGGGTTGAGCGGCGCCAGCAGGCCGATGCCGAAGGCCGCGGTCTTGCCGCTGCCGGTCTTGGCCTGGGCGATCAGGTCGCGGCCGGCGAGGATCACCGGCAGGGCCGCCGCCTGGATCGGCGTCATGGCGTGGTAGCCCAGGCTGTCGAGATTCGCCAGCAGGGCGGGGGGCAGCGACAGGGTGGAAAAGGCGGTGGCGGACACGGAGTAGGCCTTCGGCACGACAAAAAGGGTGCGCAGTGTAGCAGCCGGCGCGCGGGCGCCTGGCGCGGACGGTCGTCGCCAGGCGGATAGCGACGACCCGGCGGCGATCACGCCCCTTTGAGCCTAGCCTTCCACTTCGCCTTCCACCGGCTCGGTGCGACGGGCACTGCGCCCGTCCTCCCGGGACAGCTGCAGGAAGATCGTCGCCGCCAGCATGGACAGCACGCCGATGCAGAGAAAGGTGAGGCTGAACGCCTGGTGCAGGTCGTCCACCCCGTCGGCGCCGGTGGTGGAGGTAAAGCCCCCCAGCAGCGCCGCGGCGGTGGCCACGCCGAGGCTCATGGCCAGTTGCACCACCACCGAGAGCAGGCCGTTGCCGCTGCTGGCGTCGGCGTCCCGCAGGTCGATCAGGGTCACGGTGTTCATGGCGGTGAACTGCAGGGAGTTCACCGCACCGATCAGTCCCAGCTGCACCAGCAGCACGGCACGGGGCAGCTCGTTGGAGGCCAGCGCCAGGCTGGCGATGAGGATGCCCAGCAGCAGGGTGTTGCCGGTCAGCACGTTGCGGTAGCCGAGGCGCTCGATCAGCGGCCGCGCCAGGGGCTTCATGGCCATGGCCGCCAGGGCGAGGGGGATCATGCTCATGCCGGCCTCGGCCGGCGAGTAGCCCATGGCCACCTGCAGCAGCAGCGGGGTGAGGAACGGCAGCGCGCCGCTGCCCAGGCGGGCGAACAGGTTGCCGAGGATGCCCACGGCGAAGGTGCGGGTAAGGAACAGCGACGGGGCGAACAGCGGCGCCTCGATCCGCGCCGCCCGCAGCCAGTAGGCCGCCAGGCAGGCCAGGCCGCCCATGAGCAGCAGCATCACCCGCACGTGGGGCATGCGCAGTTCGCCAAGCCCTTCCAGGGCGATGCTGATGAGCACCATGGCCGCGCCGAATAGCAGGAAGCCGATGCCGTCGAAGCGGGTGCGCAGGGCCCCGCGCATGTCCGGCAGCAGCTTCCACACCGCGTAGCCGCCCAGCAGGCCCACCGGCAGGTTGATCAGGAAGATCCAGTGCCAGCTGGCGAACTCCACCAGCCAGCCGCCCAGGGTCGGGCCGATCAGCGGGCCCACCAGGCCGGGCAGAGTGATGAAGCTCATGATCCGCACCAGTTCCGTGCGCGGGTAGGCGCGCAGCACCACCAGCCGGCCCACCGGCATCATCAGGGCGCCGCCCAGGCCCTGGATCACCCGCGCCGCCACCAGCATGCCCAGGCTCTGGGACAGGGCGCAGAGCAGCGACCCCAGGCTGAACAGCAGGATCGCCCCGAAGAAGATCTTGCGGGTGCCGAAGCGGTCGGCGATCCAGCCGGAGGCGGGTATGAGCAGGGCCACGGTGAGCATGTAGGCGATCACCACGCTCTGCATGCGCAGCGGGTCCTCGGCCAGGTCCCGGGCCATGCTCGGCAGCGCGGTGTTGAGGATGGTGCCGTCCAGGGTCTGCATGAAGAACGCGATCGCCACGATCCAGGGCAGCAGGCGGGCGGTGCGGGCATCGAGCAGGACACTGGGCATGGGGGCGCTCCGATAGGACGATGTGTGACTACAGACCCGCGTCGTGCCCGTGGGTTGCCCCGGATTGCCCGCGGCGTCGGGGTGGCGGGCGTGGACGCCGGGCCGCGCCCTGGCCGCGGCCGGTCAGATCGGGCAGCCCTTGGCGCGCAGGATGGCGTCGAAGCGCGCCGGGTCGAGGGTGCCGGCGCGGATCGCCGCCAAGGTGTCGGCCTCCCGCTGCAGCAGCTCGCGGCAGCGCATCAGCAGTTCCGGCAGTTCCGAGCGCGGCGCGGCCACCACGCCGTCGGCGTCGCCCACCACCAGGTCGCCCGGGGCCACCAGCATGCCGGCGCAGGACACCGGTACGTTGATCTCGCCGGGGCCGTCGGTGCTTGGGCCGCGGTGCACGCAGCCCAGGGCATAGGCCGGCAGCTCGCCGGTCTGCCATTCCTCGAAGTCCCGCAGCGCACCGTTGATCACCACGCCGACGATGCCGGCCTTGAGGGCCATGGCGCGCATGATCCCGCCGAACACCGCGCGGGTCAGGTCGCCGCTGCCGTCGATCACCAGCACGTCGCCGGGCCGCGCCATCTGCATGGCCTTGAGGATCATCAGGTTGTCGCCGGGGCGCACCCGCACGGTGAGGGCGCTGCCGAGCATGGTGCCGTTGCCGTGGTAGGGCTTGAGGCCCAGGCCGCCGACGTTACGGCCCAGGCAGTCGCTCACGGCGGCCGCGGGGATGCGGCTGAAGGCTTCCAGCCAGTGGGGGTCGAGTTGCTCGACGTTGGAATTGATCAGGTAGCCTGCCGGCCACTTGCCGGACGATGTGATCGCGAACATGCAAAGCCTCGCAGAAACGGCGGACGCCGCGTGCGTGATGGGAGGACGGGGGACCGGGACCCTGACCGGGCGGTCAGGCGTCAGGGTAGCACCGCGCGCCGCGTTTGTCGGCGCGGCGCGGGCCTGCCACGGGACGGACCCGTGGCCGGGCGGGCGGTCAGGGGTGCGCCGAGGGGCGCAGTGCCGGGCCACGCACCGGGGCGTCGCCGGCCACGTGGTAGGCCGTCGTGCTGCGCGGCAGCGGGGCGCGGCCGCGGATACGGTCGGCGAGCTTCTCGGCCAGCATGATGGTGGTGGCGTTGAGGTTGCCGGTGATGATCTCCGGCATGATCGAGGCATCGATCACCCGCAGGCTCTGCAGGCCGTGGACCCGGCCCTGGCCATCCACCACCGCCTGGTCGTGCTCGCCCATCTGGCAGGAGCAGGACGGGTGGAACGCGGTCTCCGCGTGCTGGCGGACGAAGGCGTCCAGCTCGGCGTCGCTCTGCAACCCGGCGCCCGGGCTCAGCTCGCGCCCGCGGTACGGGTCGAGGGCTGGCTGCGCCATGATCTCCCGGGTGAGGCGGATGGCGTCGCGGAATTCCTGCCAGTCCTGCTCGTGGGACATGTAGTTGAAGAGGATGCTCGGGTGCTGGCGCGGGTCCCTGGATTTCAGGTGCACGCGGCCGCGGCTCGGGGAGCGCATGGAGCCCACGTGGGCCTGGAAGCCGTGTTCCTTCACCGCGTTGCTGCCGTTGTAGTTGATCGCCACCGGCAGGAAGTGGAACTGGATGTTCGGCCAGGCGAAGTCCGGGCGGGTGCGGATGAAGCCGCCCGCCTCGAAGTGGTTGCTGGCGCCCAGGCCGGTGCCGGCGAACAGCCATTCGGCGCCGATGGCCGGCTGGTTCCACCACTGCAGCGCGGGGTACAGGGAGACGGGCTGCTTGCAGGCGTATTGCAGGTACATCTCCAGGTGGTCCTGCAGGTTCGCGCCGACCCCCGGCAGATCGTGCACCAGCGGCACGTCCTGCTCCCGCAGCAGCGCCGCCGGGCCGACCCCGGAGCGCTGGAGGATCTGCGGCGAGGCGATGGCCCCGGCGCACAGCAGCACTTCGCGGCGGGCGCGGACGGTCTGGGCGCTGACTTCGTTGCCGTGCAGGTAGGCCACGCCCACGGCGCGCTTGCCGGCGAACAGGATGCGTTCGGTGAGGGCGTGGGTGACGATGGTCAGATTGCTGCGCCCGCGGGCCTGGTCCAGGTAGCCGCGGGCGGTGCTGGCGCGGCGGCCATTGACGGTTACCGTGCGGTCCATGGGGCCGAAGCCTTCCTGCTGGTAGCCGTTGAGGTCGTCGGTGCGCGGATAGCCGGCCTGCACGCCGGCTTCCACCATGGCGTGGAACAGCGGGTTGTTGCCGGGGCGCGGGGTGGTCACGCTGACCGGGCCGTCGCCGCCATGGAAGTCGTTGGCGCCGATGTCGCGGGTTTCCGCCTTGCGGAAGTACGGCAGGCAATCCAGGTAGCTCCAGTCCTCGAGGCCGGGGCGCTTGGCCCAGTGGTCGAAGTCCAGGGCGTTGCCGCGGATGTAGCACATGCCGTTGATCAGCGACGAGCCGCCCAGGCCCTTGCCGCGGCCGCATTCCATGCGCCGGTTGTCCATGTGCGGCTCCGGGTCGGTCTCGTAGGCCCAGTTGTAGCGGCGGCCCTGCAGCGGGTAGGCGAGGGCGGCGGGCATCTGGGTGCGGAAGTCCAGGCGGTAGTCGGGGCCGCCGGCCTCCAGCAGCAGCACGCTGACGTCGCTGTCCTCGGTCAGGCGGGTGGCCAGCACGTTACCGGCGGAGCCGGCACCGATGATGATGTAGTCGTATTCCATGGGGCATCCTTCGAAAGGCAACGGCGCGGCGGCGACGGCGGGTCACCGTCGCGCGGCCGTGGGCGGCAGGAGGGGAACGGGGGCGGGACGGCGCGGCCGTCAGAACACCGAGGCGTAGTCGCCCAGTTCCACCTGCACCGACTTGACCCGGGTGTAGTGGGCCAGGGTGGTCAGGCCGTTCTCGCGGCCGACCCCGGACTGCTTGTAGCCGCCCACCGGCATCTCGGCGGGGGACTCGCCCCAGGTGTTGATCCAGCAGATGCCGGCTTCCAGGCGGTGGATGACCCGGTGCGCGCGGGCCAGGTCGCGGGTCACCACGCCGGCGGCGAGGCCGTAGTCGGTGGCGTTGGCGCGGCGCACGGCTTCCTCCTCGCTGTCATAGGCGAGCAGGCTCATCACCGGGCCGAAGATCTCCTCACGGACGATGCGCATGTCGTCGCGGCAGTCGCTGAACACCGTGGGGGCGACGTAGGCGCCCTGGCCGTACGCGCCCTCGGTGACCCGCTCGCCGCCGATCAGCAGGCGCGCGCCTTCCTCGCGGCCGGACGCGATGTAGCCCAGCACGTTTTCCAGATGGGCGAAGCTCACCAGGGGGCCGAAGTTGGTGGCCTCGGCCTGGGGGTCGCCCAGGCGGATGCGTTTCACCCGCTCCACCACCTTGGCTTCGAACGCCGCCTGCAGCGCACGGGGGATGAACACCCGGGTGCCGTTGGTGCAGACCTGGCCGGAGCTGAAGAAGTTGGCCATCACCGCGATGTCCGCGGCGCGGTCCAGGTCGGCGTCCTCGAAGACGATCAGCGGCGACTTGCCGCCCAGTTCCATGGTGACTTCCTTGAGGGAGGAGCTGGAGGCGCTGGCCATGACCTTCTTGCCGGTGGCGGTGCCGCCGGTGAAGGAAATCTTCTCGATCCCCGGGTGCTCGGTAAGGGCCTGGCCCACGTCGCGGCCGCTGCCGGTGAGCACGTTGAATACGCCGTCCGGGACGCCGGCCTCGGTGTAGATCTCGGCCAGCTTCAAGGCACTCAGGGGGGTGACTTCGCTGGGCTTGAAGATCATGGCGTTGCCGGCCGCCAGGGCCGGCGCGGATTTCCACAGGGCGATCTGGATCGGGTAGTTCCACGCGCCGATGCCGGCGACCACCCCCAGGGGCTCACGGCGGGTGTAGACGAAGCTGGTCTCGCGCAGCGGGATCTGCTCGCCTTCGATGGCCGGCACCAGCCCGGCGTAGTATTCCAGCACGTCGGCGCCGGTGACGATGTCCACGGCGCGGGTTTCGCTCAGGGGCTTGCCGGTGTCCAGGGTTTCCAGCGCGGCCAGCTCGTCGTTGCGCGCGCGCAGGATTTCCACGGCGCGGCGCAGGATGCGCGAGCGCTGCATGGCGGTGAGCGCTGCCCAGGTTTTCTGGCCCTCGGCGGCGCTGGCGACGGCGCGCTCGACGTCTTCGCGGCCGGCGCGGTGGACCCGCGCCAGGACTTCGCCGTTGGCCGGGTTGATGGTCTCGAAGGTTTCGCCGCTGGCGGCTGGCACGTAGCGGCCGCCGATATAAAGTAGCTGGTCGTCGAAGCGGGGCATGTGATTCCTCCAGAGGGGCGGGCACCGGGCGGGCCGTGAAGGCCGGGCGCGGTGCCGAGGGCTGGGGCCGGCAAGGCCGGCGCGACGCGGTGGCCGCTCGCTGCCCGGAAGACGGGCACGGCGAAACGGGCCGATGGGAATGAGCCTACTTTATTTTTATTGAACGTTCAAACAACTAAGCATAAGCTCCACGCCACGGCACGGTATGCGGCAGTTCGCCGCACCCGTCCGGCCCCCTCGCGCCGCGAGGGCTGCGTGTCTGTCGTCGCACCGCCCGGTGCCTGCTTTCACTGCCTTGGAGTGCTCTGTCCATGAGTGCCGCATCCCCGCTCACCCCCGCACCGGCAAGCGTGCGCCTGAACCCGGTCGTCTTCGCCGGTTCGACTGCCCTCATCCTGGTCCTGACCCTCATCCTCATCGCCTTCCCCGAGGCCGCCGGTCTCTGGCTGGGACGCGCCCAGGCCTGGCTGTCCCGCAGCTTCGGCTGGTACTACATGCTGGTGATCGGCGCCTACCTGTTCTTCGTGCTGTACATCGCCGCCTCGCGCTACGGCGACCTGCGCCTGGGGGACGATCACGAGCGGCCGGAATTCAGCTACGGGGCCTGGGCCGGCATGCTGTTCTCCTCGGGCATCGGCATCTCGCTGCTGTACTTTGCGGCCTCCGAACCCCTCGATCACTTCTACAACCCGCCCGAGGGCGAACCCGGCAGCGCCTTCGCCGCGCGCCAGGCGCTGCAGCTGACGTTCCTCCACTGGGGCGTGCACGGCTGGGCGATCTATGCGCTGGTGGGGCTCGCCGTGGGCTACTTCGCCTACCGGCACAAGCAGCCCCTGGCCTTGCGCTCGGCGCTGCTGCCGCTGGTGGGCGAACGAGCGATGCGCGGCTGGGCCGGCAACGCGGTGGACTGCTTCGGCATCTTCGTCACCCTGCTGGGCCTGGTGACCAACCTGGGCATCGGATCGTTGCAGGTGTCGTCCGGGCTGGAGTACCTGTTCGGCCTGCCCCACAGCCGCGCCGCGTTGCTGGCGGTGATCCTGGCCATGAGCGCGGTGGCTACGGTAGCGGCGGTGTCCGGGGTGGAGAAGGGTATCCGCCGGCTGTCCAACCTGAACATCCTGCTGTTCAGCGGCCTGCTGCTGTTCGTGCTGTTCGCCGGGCAGACCCTGCACCTGCTCAACGGCCTGGTGCAGAACATTGGCGACTACCTCAACGGCCTGGTGCTGAAGACCTTCGACCTCTACGTCTACACCGGCGCGGGCACCCGCAGCGAGGCCTGGATGGGCCTGTGGACCCTGTTCTACTGGGCCTGGTGGATCTCCTGGGCGCCCTTCGTCGGCATGTTCATCGCGCGGATCTCCCGGGGCCGCACGGTGCGCGAGCTGGTCTGCGGAGTGCTGCTGATTCCCCTGGGCTTCACCCTGGTGTGGCTGTCGGTGTTCGGCAACAGCGCCCTGGAACTGGTGACCGTGCACGCCGCCGCGGACCTGGGCAAGGCCGCCCTGGAGCAGCCGGCCATGTCCATCTACCTGCTGCTGGAACACTACCCCTGGTCGAAGCTGGTGATCGGCGTGTCGATCTGCGTCGGCTTCGTGCTGTTCCTGACCCCGGCGGATTCCGGCTCGGTGATGCTCGCCAACCTGTCCCGCCAGGGCGGCGAACTGGACGAGGACGCGCCCCACTGGCTGCGGATCTTCTGGTCGGCGTTGATCACCCTGGTGACCATCGGCCTGCTGTTCGCCGGCAACTTCACCGCCATGCAGACCGTGGTGGTGCTGGCCGGCCTGCCGTTCTCGGTGGTGCTGGTGCTGTACATGGTGGCCCTGCTCCGGGCCATGCGCCTGGACGTGGAGACCCGGGCCATCGTCCGCGCTGCCCCGGTGCCGGTGCCCGGACCCCACTGAGGCGGCTCAGCGGGCCGCGGTTTCCAGGCTGCGGTCCAGATAGTCGTAGGCGATGTGCAGGGCCTGGTCGATGTCGAAGCGGTCCGACAGCGCCCCGCGCAGCCACAGGCCGTCGATCAGCGCCGCCAGCCCACGGGCGGCGCGCCGGGCCTCGGGAACCGCCAGTACGCGGCGGAACTGGCAGCACAGGTTGCTGTACAGGCGGTGGTCGTTGACCCGCTGCAGGCGGCGCAGGGCGGGGCGGTGCATGCTGCTGCACCAGAACGCCAGCCAGGTCTTCATGGCCGGTCCGTTGACTTGGCTGTCGTCGAAGTTGCCGTCGATGATCGCCCGCAGGTGGGCGCGGGGCGTGTCCTCGGCGAGGGCGGCGCGGCGTTCGCGCACCGCGTTGCTCAGGGCCAGCATCAGGTGCCGCATGGTGGCGTCCAGCAAGCCGTCCTTGTCCTGGAAGTAGTGGCTGATGATGCCGTTGGAGACCCCGGCGAGGCGCGCGATGTAGGCGATGCTGGCATCGCCCATGCCGACCTGGTCCACCGCCTGCAGCGTGGCGGCGATCAGTTGAGAGCGGCGTATCGGTTGCATTCCCACCTTGGGCATCGGTGACTCCACGAATTCTGTGTGGTTAATCGAAAGCGCGGAGTCTAGGGCGGTTCTGATCGATCGATCAATCGACGCAGCGCCTGTCGCCGCTCTCCCTCGGGCCGCTGCGCGCGTCGTGGGTCCGGGATTCTCCGGCGCTGGCGCCCTATACGCAGCCATCGTACGTCATCGTCCGACGCAGGCTGCCCGCTCCTGGTGCGCGGCGTTTCGTCGGGTGGCGGTGATTGCTACCCGACACCCCAGGCCGAGATGCCCCCGTTGGCCGCGCGCGCGGCCGGGCGCGCCGGTGCACAGGCTCTGGGCCGGGCCTTTCGATCACGCCGGATGGTTCGGGCACGGGCCTTGCGTGAGGCCGTACCGATGTTCACGTCCGACCCGAGGAACCGCCATGAGCCCATCCGACCCGCGTCCCTGCACCTTTGGCTTCGTGCTGCTGGACGGGTATTCCCTGGCGGCCCTCACCGCGGCCCTGGAGCCCCTGCGCGAGGCCAACCAGGCGGCCGGGCGCCCCCTTTATGCCTGGCACGTGCTCGGCGACGACGGCGCGGCGAGTGAGGAGGGCTTGCGGCTGGTGAACGACGGCAGCCTGGCCGGCGCCCCGGCCTTGGATGCACTGATCCTCTGCGGAGGGCGGCAGGTCCCCCGTGCGCATCGCCCCGAGTTCATCCAGGACCTGCAGCGCCGGGCGCGGCAGGCCCGGCTGATGGGGGCCCTCGGCGCCGGCTACGCGGCGCTGGCGGAAGCCGGCCTGCTGGATGATTTCTCCTGCGCCAGCCCGGCGGCGCCGGTGCGCTTCCCGCGGGTGTCCTTCCTGGCACGACCCTGGGTGCTGGACCGCCAGCGGGGGACCGCGGTCGACGGCGACGGGGCCGCCGCGCTGCTGCGCCACTGGGTGGCCCGAGACCAGGGGCAGGCGGACGGCGCGCCGTGGAGCGGACTCCCCGCCGTCGAGCCGGCTGGCCATCTGCCGGGGCTCTACCCGCCGAAACTGCAGGAAATCGTCGCGCTGATGGAGGCGAACCTGGAGGAGCCCCTCGAACTGGATGCCCTGGCCCGCTACGTGGAGGTGTCGCGTCGGCAACTGGAGCGGCTGTTCCAGAAGTACCTGCAGGGCTCGCCCTCGCGCCATTATCTGCGGCTGCGGCTGATGCGCGCCCGGCAGCTGTTGCGGCAGACGACCCTGCCGATCCTGGAGATCGCCACCGATTGCGGCTTCGTGTCCACCCCGCATTTCTCCAAGTGCTACCGGGAGTGCTTCGGCCGTTCGCCGCGGGACGAGCGCACCGGCAGCAATGTATTCGCGCTGCCTGCCTCGACGGATGAGCGAGTCCGTGCTTCGGTTAGGAGTGGGCGCGGCTGGGCGGGGGTACGCGCCTGAGGGGCGGATGATTCTCGTGGAGAGCCGGACGGCGTCACGGGCCTGACGCCCGCTCGTTCCCGTGAACAGCGGGATCAGGCCCGCGTCACCCAGAGGATCTTCACCATGAAGGGACACACCACGACCCGGCGTCCGGGTCTCGTCATCGCCGCCCTGTGCCTGGCTGCTGTGCCAGCTCTCGCCACCCGCAGCGCCTGGGCCTCACCGCCCTGTCCGTACGCGTTCACCCTGAGCGGCAAGACCGATCAGCTCTGGAAGCAGGTGACCAACTCCGCCTGGAAATCCATGCTCGGTACGTCGGGCTGGACCGACAACGGCTTCCACTTCTACAGCCGTGTCCGGGAGCGGGGGCCGGAAAGCGGCATCAACACGCCGTCCGACCTGGAGTCGGAAATCCGCAAGAAAGTGCGGGACACCCCGCTGACCGGCAACCGCCACGAGATCGTGCTGCCCATTACCAGCTCCAGCGGGCAGCCCCTGAAAGTGCTCTACGACTACGACGGGGGCAAGGCCTCCAAGTGTGAGCTGGTCACCCTGACCTACTGAGCGGGGCCCTTTCGGCGGGCAAAAAAAACCCGCCGGAAGGGCGGGGTCGAGGTACGAGCGCGGTGTGGCAGCTCGAAGAAAAAGGGTGCGGGGCCGGTGGCGTGGAGCAGGCCACCGGCCGCGTCGTTACAGCAGCAGGGTGCGGATGTCCGCCAGCACCTCGCCCAGGCGGCGGGTATAGCGCGCCGCCGCGGCGCCGTTGATTACCCGGTGGTCGTAGGACAGGGACAGCGGCAGCATCAGGCGCGGCTGGAATGCCTTGCCATCCCAGACCGGCTGCATGGATGCCTTGGAGACGCCGAGGATCGCCACTTCCGGGGCGTTGACGATGGGCGTGAAGCCGGTCCCGCCGATGTGTCCGAGGCTGGAGATGGTGAAGCAGGCGCCCTGCATCGCGTCGGCCGAGAGCTTCTTGGTGCGGGCCTTCTCGGCCAGCTCCGCGGCCTCGGCGGCCAGTTGCAGCAGGCTCTTGCGGTCCACGTCCTTGATCACCGGCACCAGAAGGCCATCCGGGGTGTCCACGGCGAAACCGATGTTCACGTACTT
Source organism: Pseudomonas mangiferae (assembly GCF_007109405.1). Classification (GTDB taxonomy): domain Bacteria; phylum Pseudomonadota; class Gammaproteobacteria; order Pseudomonadales; family Pseudomonadaceae; genus Pseudomonas_T; species Pseudomonas_T mangiferae. The sequence continues at coordinate 182,534 of NZ_VJOY01000010.1, read as the reverse complement.
CTTGCGAATCAGCGCCTTGCCGCTGGGGGCCAGGGAGCTGTTGAAGTCCGGCAGTTCGCGCTGCAGGTAGGCACAGGCCTTGAGCAGCAGCGGCAGCAGGGTGAGCTTGACGCCAGCCTTCTCGGCCACCGCTTTCTGGGCGACCCGGAAGGCTTCCAGTTCAGTGATGTCGGCCTGCTCGAACTGGGTGACGTGGGGCACGTTCAGCCAGCTGCGGTGCAGGTTGGCCGCGCCCACCTGCATCAGGCGGGTGAGCGGCACGTCCTCGACTTCGCCGAAGCGGCTGAAGTCGATCTCCGGCACCGCCGGGATACCCGCGCCGCCGGTGACGCCGGCGGGGGCGTCCTTGACCTTCTGCAGACCGGCCTTGACGAAGGCCTGGACGTCTTCCTTGAGGATGCGGCCGTGGGGCCCGCTGGCACTCACCAGGGCCAGGTCGACGCCGAATTCGCGGGCCAGCTGGCGCACCGCCGGGCCGGCGTGGACCTTGCCACTGGGACGTTCGGCCGGGCTGGCGGTTTCCGCCTTGGCCTTGGCCTGGGGCGCAGCGGCCTGCTGGGCAGCCTCGGCCTTCGGCGCGGCGGATGCGGCGGGCTTGTCGGCGGCAGGGGCGGCCGGGGCCGCGGGCGCGGCGCCCGCCACCTTGAGGGACAGGATCAGGTCGCCGGTACCCACCTCGGCATCCAGCTTCACGCTGATCTGTTCCACCACGCCGGCGGCCGGCGAGGGGATTTCCATGCTGGCCTTGTCCGACTCCAGGGTGATCAGCGACTGGTCGGCTTCAATGCGGTCGCCGGCCTTCACCAGCACCTCGATGACCTTGGCCTTGCCGGCCGAGCCGATGTCCGGCACGCGAATATCCTGGGTGGTCTCGCCACCCTGGGGCGCATCGGCGGATTCAGCCCTGGCCTCGGCGTTGGAGGCTGGCTGGTCTTCTTCGGCCTCGTCCACCGCCTGGCTCGGTTTGCCGGCTTCCGGCTGGGGCGCGGCGGCGGGCTCGGCGCCCTGGGCGCCGTCCTCGCTTTCCAGCTCCAGCAGTTCGTCGCCTTCCTTCAGGCGGTCGCCCAGCTTCACCTTCAGGCTCTTCACCACGCCGGCCTTGGGCGCCGGGATTTCCATGCTGGCCTTGTCGGACTCCAGGGTCAGCAGGCTCTGGTCGGCCTCGATGCGGTCACCGACCTTCACCATCAGCTCGATGACTTCGCCTTCGCCACTGCCGATGTCGGGTACGCGAATCAGTTCACTCATTTGCTAGCTCCTCGAACGGGCTGGGCGCGCTCGGCACGCCCGGAGCGCAGGGATGCGCCGCCCGTGGAACGAAGACCCCGGTCTTCGGTTTCGTCGTGAGTCGCCTGCGCACCTGCGGTGCGGGCGACGGGCCATGGAACGCTCAGAAACACGTCGTCCATGGCTCAACAGTCCAGCGGATTGCGCTTTTCAGGGTCGATGCCGAAGGTGGCGATGGCCTCGGCCACCACCTTCGCCTCGATCTCGCCGCGGTCGGCCAGGGCTTCCAGCGCCGCCAGCACGACCCAGTAACGATCGACTTCGAAGAAGTGGCGCAGTTTCTTGCGGGTATCGCTGCGGCCGAAGCCGTCGGTACCGAGCACCTTGTACTCGCGCCCCGGAATCCACTGGCGAACCTGATCGGCGTACAGCTTGATGTAGTCGGTGGAGGCGATCACCGGGCCCTTGCGGCCGCCCAGGCACTGCTCGACGTAGGTCTGCTGGGGCTTCTGGCCGGGGTGCAGACGGTTGTGGCGCTCCACTGCCAGGCCGTCGCGGCGCAGTTCGTTGAAGCTGGTAACGCTCCAGACGTCGGCGCCGACGCCGTACTGCTCTCGGAGGATCTTCGCCGCCTCGCGGACTTCCCGCAGGATGGTGCCGGACCCCAGCAACTGCACGTGCTGCGCGGTGTCCTTCTGCTCCTCTTCCAGCAGGTACATGCCCTTGATGATGCCTTCCTCAGCGTCCTTGGGCAGGGCCGGCTGGACGTAGGCCTCGTTCATCACGGTGATGTAGTAGAAGACGTTCTGCTGCTCTTCCATCATCTGCCGGATGCCTTCGCGGATGATCACCGCCAGCTCGTAGCCGTAGGTGGGGTCATAGGTGCGGCAGTTGGGGATGGTGGCGGCCATGATGTGGCTGTGGCCATCCTCATGCTGCAGGCCCTCGCCGTTCAGGGTGGTACGCCCCGAGGTGCCCCCCACCAGGAAGCCGCGGGTGCGGCTGTCGCCAGCGGCCCAGGCCAGGTCGCCGATGCGCTGGAAGCCGAACATCGAATAGAAGGTGTAGAACGGCAGCATCGGCTGGTTGTGGTTGCTGTAAGAGGTGCCGGCGGCGATGAACGAGCTCATGGCGCCGGCCTCGTTGATGCCTTCCTCGAGGATCTGGCCCTTCTTGTCCTCGCGGTAGAACATCACCTGGTCCTTGTCTACCGGCTCGTAGAGCTGGCCGACCGAGGAGTAGATGCCCAGCTGGCGGAACATGCCTTCCATGCCGAAGGTGCGTGCCTCGTCGGGGATGATCGGCACGATGCGCTGGCCCAGCTCCTTGTCCTTCACCAGCTGCGAGAGGATCCGCACGAAGGCCATGGTGGTGGAGATTTCACGGTCGCCGGTGCCGTCGAGGATCGCCTTGAGGGTATCCAGGGGCGGGGTCGGGATGCTGAAGCTCTGGCTGCGGCGTTGGGGCACGAAGCCGCCCAGGGCAGCGCGGCGCTCGGCCAGGTAGCGCGCCTCGGCGCTGCCTTCCTGGGGCCGGTAGAACGGCAGCTTCTCCAGGTCCTCGTCGCGGACCGGGACGTCGAAGCGGTCGCGGAATTTCTTCAGGCTCTCGACATCGACCTTCTTGGTGTTGTGGGCGGTGTTCTTCGCCTCGCCCGCGCCGGTGCCGTAGCCCTTGATGGTCTTGGCCAGGATCACGGTGGGCTGGCCCTTGTGGTTGACCGCCTGGTGGTAGGCCGCGTAGACCTTGTACGGGTCGTGGCCGCCACGGTTGAGCTTCCAGACTTCCTCGTCGGAGAGGTCCTTGACCATCTCCAGCAGCTCCGGGCGGGCGCCGAAGAAGTGCTGGCGCACGTAGGCCCCGTCCTTGGCCTTGTAGTTCTGGTATTCCCCGTCCACCACCTCGTCCATGCGCTGCTGAAGCAGGCCGTCGGTGTCCTTGGCGAACAGCGGGTCCCAGAAGCGGCCCCAGACCACCTTGTTGACGTTCCAGTTGGCGCCGCGGAAGTTGCCTTCCAGCTCCTGGATGATCTTGCCGTTGCCGCGCACCGGGCCGTCCAGGCGCTGCAGGTTGCAGTTGATGACGAAGATCAGGTTGTCCAGCTTCTCGCGGCCGGCCAGGGAGATGGCGCCCAGGGATTCCGGCTCGTCGCATTCTCCGTCGCCCATGAAGCACCAGACCTTCTGCTGGCCCTCGGGGATGTAGCCGCGGCTCTCCAGGTACTTCATGAAGCGGGCCTGGTAGATCGCCTGGATCGGGCCGAGACCCATGGACACCGTGGGGAATTGCCAGAAGTCCGGCATCAGCCACGGGTGCGGGTAGGAGGACAGGCCGTTGCCGTCCACTTCCTGGCGGAAGTTGGTCATCTGCTCTTCGCTGATGCGCCCTTCGAGGAAGGCCCGGGCGTAGATGCCGGGGGAGGCGTGGCCCTGGAAGTAGATGAGGTCGCCACCGTGCTCGTCGGTGGGGGCCTTGAAGAAGTAGTTGAAGCCGATGTCGTAGAGGGTGGCGCTGGAGGCGAAGCTGGAGATGTGGCCGCCGAGGTCCGGGTCGTGCAGGTTGGTACGCATCACCATGGCCAGGGCGTTCCAGCGCACCAGGGAGCGGATGCGGCGCTCCATGAACAGGTCGCCGGGCATCCGCGCCTCGTGGGTCACCGGGATGGTGTTGCGGTACGGCGTGGTGATGGCGTAGGGCAACTGGGTACCGCTGCGGGTGGCCAGTTCACCCATCCGGGTCATCAGGTAGTGGGCGCGCTCTTCGCCCTCCTTGTCGATGACGGATTCCAGGGCGTCCAGCCATTCCTGGGTTTCGACGGGATCGAGGTCTTGCATGGCTTGCTCCAGGGCGGAAAGGCTTCCAGAATCGGAGGCCTGTTTTTCGTGACCGGCCTCGTGGGCGGGCCGCGGCGAATTCTTGGATGGCCGGAAGGTTGGACCGGCTTTGTAGTTTTACTACAAACCGACGCCCGTTTCAGCATTTCCGACACATTATTTCGTAGTAAAACTACATTCAGGCGGTCGTCGACCGCAAGCGGCGGGCAGTTCGGGCATTGTCGACGGGGCGAGTCGCGCGCCGCCGGCACCGTCGCCGCACCGACGGCCCGGAAAGGATAGACCATGAGCCTGCCCCCGCTGGCCGACCTGCCGGCCTCCCTCGAGCCCTTGGGCGAACGCCTGCTGGCCGACCTCCGCGACCCTTCCCTGGACGATCCCGCGCGGGACAGCGCCCTGGCCGGCTGGCCCGAGGCCCGCTGGCAGGCGCTGCGGCGGGTCGGCGCGGCCAGCGACTTCGTCGCCGAGCAGGTCCGCCGCGACCCGGCCGGGTTCATCGCCTACGCGTCCAGCGGTGCGCTGGAGCAACCCCTGGCGCCTGGCGCCCTGCGGGATGCCCTGGTCGCCGCGCTGGAGGGGTGCGACGACGAGGACGAACTGGCGCGCCGGCTGCGGCGCTTCCGCAACCGCCAGCAACTGCGCATCGTCTGGCGCGACGTGACCCGCCAGGCCGACCTGCGGGAAACCTGCCGCGACCTCTCCGACCTGGCCGACGCCTGTATCGACCAGGCCTGCCACTGGCTCCACGGGCGCCTCGTCGCCCAGCTGGGCACGCCCACCGGCGGTCGCTCCGGGCAGCCGCAGCACCTGGTGATCCTCGGCATGGGCAAGCTGGGGGCAGGGGAGCTGAACCTGTCCTCGGACATCGACCTGATCTTCGGCTTCCCGGAGGGCGGCGAGACCGTCGGCGCGCGGCGACCGATGGACAACCAGGCGTTCTTCGTGCGCCTCGGCCAACGCCTGATCAAGGCGCTGGACACCATCACCGTGGACGGCTTCGTCTTCCGGGTCGACATGCGCCTGCGGCCCTATGGGTCGGTGGGGGGCTTGGCCCTGAGCTTCGCCGCCCTGGAGCAGTACTACCAGGACCAGGGCCGCGACTGGGAACGCTACGCCATGATCAAGGCGCGGGTGGTGGGCGGCGACCGCGAGGCCGGCCGGCAGCTGCTGGAGATGCTGCGACCCTTCGTCTACCGCCGCTACCTGGATTTCTCCGCCATCGAGGCGCTGCGCACCATGAAGCAGCTGATCCAGCAGGAAGTGCGGCGCAAGGGCATGGCCGACAACATCAAGCTGGGCGCCGGCGGCATCCGCGAGGTGGAGTTCATCGCCCAGGCCTTCCAGCTGATCCACGGCGGACGCGACCTCAGCCTGCAGCAGCGGCCGTTGCTGAAGGTGCTGGACACCCTGGAAGGGCAGGGTTACCTGCCGCCTGCGGTGGTGGCCGAGCTGCGCGACGGCTACGCCTTCCTGCGCTATGCCGAGCATGCGTTGCAGGCCATCGCCGACCGCCAGACTCAGATGCTTCCGGAAGACGCCGGCGAGCGGGCCCGGGTGGCGTTCATCATGGGCTTCGCCGACTGGCCGGCGTTCCTCGAACGCCTGCAGCACTGGCGCGAGCGCATCGACTGGCATTTCCGCCAGGTGATCGCCGACCCCGACGAGGACGAGGCGGGCACCGAGGACACGGTGATCGGCGCCCAGTGGCTGCCGCTGTGGGAAGAGGCGTTCGACCAGGAGGCGGTCTGCCGGCAACTGGAGGAGGCCGGCTTCAAGGCGCCGGCCGAGGCCTGGAAGCGCCTGGCGGACCTGCGTGATGGCGCCCAGGTACGGGCCATGCAGCGGCTCGGCCGGGAGCGCCTGGACGCCTTCGTGCCGCGCCTGCTGGCCCAGGTGGTGGAGCACGACGACCCGGACCTGGCCCTGGAGCGGGTGCTGCCCCTGGTGGAGCGGGTAGCGCGGCGCTCCGCCTACCTGGTACTGCTCAGCGAGAACCCCGGGGCGCTGCAGCGGCTGATCATGCTCTGCGCCAGCAGCCCGTGGATCGCCGAGCAGATCACCCGCTTCCCGCTGCTGCTGGACGAATTGCTCAACGAGGGCCGGCTGTTCAGCCCGCCCCAGGCACCGGAGCTGGCGGCCGAGCTGCGCGAGCGTCTGGCGCGCATTCCCGAGGAGGACCTGGAGCAGCAGATGGAGGCCCTGCGGCACTTCAAGCTGGCCCACAGTCTGCGGGTGGCGGCCTCGGAGATCGCCGGCACGCTGCCGCTGATGAAGGTCAGCGACTACCTGACCTGGCTCGCCGAGGCGATCCTCGACCAGGTGCTGGCCCTGGCCTGGCGCCACACCGTGGCCCGCCACGGCACTCCGCGGCGCCTCGACGGCGACCCCTGCGACCCGGACTTCATCATCGTCGGCTACGGCAAGGTGGGCGGCCTGGAGCTGGGCCACGGCTCCGACCTGGACCTGGTGTTCATCCACGACGGCGACCCCCAGGCGGAAACCGACGGCGCCAAGCCCATCGACGGCGCCCAGTTCTTCACCCGCCTGGGGCAGCGGATCATTCACCTGCTGACCACCCAGACCACCTCCGGCGCGTTGTACGAGGTGGACATGCGCCTGCGCCCGTCGGGGGCGGCGGGCCTGCTGGTCAGCTCCCTGGCGGCGTTCGGCCGCTACCAGCGCGGCGAGGCCTGGACCTGGGAGCATCAGGCCCTGGTGCGCGCGCGGGTGCTGGCCGGTTCGCCGCGGGTCGGCACGGCCTTCGAGGCGATCCGCGCCGAGGTGCTCGGCCGCGAGCGGGACGAGGCGGTGCTGCGCGGCGAGGTGAGCGAGATGCGCGCGAAGATGCGCGACAACCTCGGCACCCGCGCGACCGATGCCGGGCGTGCCCCGCAGGCCTTCGAGGCGGGCGCTCCGTTCGAGCTCAAGCAGGACGCCGGAGGTATCGTCGATATCGAATTTATGGTGCAATACGCGGCCTTGGCGTGGTCCCGGGCGCACCCCGCGCTGCTGCGCTACACCGACAACATCCGCATCCTGGATGGCCTGGCCGCGGCCGGCCTGCTCGCCGAGGCGGATGTCCACCTGCTGCAGGAAGCCTACAAGGCCTACCGCGCGGTGGCGCACCGACTGGCGCTGCAGAAGCAGCCGGCGGTGGTCGGCGGCGAGCAGTTCCACGACCAGCGGCGCGGTGTCATGCGCCTCTGGCAGGCACTCGGGCTGGCGTGACGCCGGCTCGGTTTCCCCGGCGATGAAAGACCCCCTGGCGGGACGCGGCCGGTCCGCGTTCCCCTCTCTCGCCCGGCGCGCGCCGGGCAGGACCTTCATTCTTTGAGGAGCAGGCAATATGTCGATGGCCGACCGTGATGGCGTGATCTGGTACGACGGCGAACTGGTGCAGTGGCGCGACGCGACCACCCACGTGCTGACCCACACCCTGCATTACGGGATGGGCGTGTTCGAGGGCGTGCGTGCCTACGACACCCCGGCCGGCACCGCGATCTTCCGCCTGCAGGCTCACACCGACCGCCTGTTCGACTCGGCGCACATCATGAACATGAAGCTGCCGTACTCGAAGGAACAGATCAACGAGGCGACCCGCGCCGCGGTGCGGGAGAACAACCTGGAAAGCGCCTACATCCGCCCCATGGTGTTCTACGGAAGCGAAGGCATGGGCCTGCGCGCCTCCGGCCTGAAGGTCCACGTCATCGTCGCTGCCTGGCACTGGGGCGCGTACATGGGCGAGGACGCGCTGAAGCAGGGCATCAAGGTCCGCACCAGCTCCTTCACCCGCCACCACGTGAACATCTCCATGACCCGCGCCAAGTCCAACGGCGCTTACATCAACTCCATGCTGGCCCTGCAGGAAGCCATTTCCGGCGGCGCCGACGAGGCGATGATGCTGGACCCGGAAGGCTACGTGGCCGAGGGCTCGGGGGAGAACATCTTCATCATCAAGGACGGTGTGATCTACACCCCGGAAGTCACCGCCTGCCTCAACGGCATCACCCGCCACACCGTGCTGACCCTGGCCGACAAGCTGGGCATCAAGGTGGTGGAGAAGCGCATCACCCGCGACGAGGTGTACATCGCCGACGAGGCCTTCTTCACCGGCACCGCCGCCGAAGTGACGCCGATCCGCGAGGTCGACGGCCGCCAGATCGGCGCCGGCAGCCGCGGCCCGGTGACCGAGAAACTGCAGACGGCCTACTTCGACCTGGTGTCCGGCAAGACCGACGCCCATGCCGAGTGGCGCACCCTGGTGAAGTGACCGGCCAGCCGTGGGTGGCGGGGGACGGACGGTTGATACCGCGCCGGCTCGCCGCCCATGGCCGGCGTCCGAGACTGTCCTGATGAGAATACTGATCGTAGGTCCGAGCTGGGTCGGCGACATGGTCATGGCGCAGACGCTGTTCGCCTGCCTGAAGCGCCGTCACCCCGACTGCCGGATCGACGTGCTGGCGCCCGACTGGAGCCGGCCGCTGCTGGAGCGCATGCCCGAGGTGAGCGAGGCGCTGAGCCTGCCCCTTGGCCATGGCGCCTTCGAACTGGCCACCCGACGACGGCTCGGTCGCGCGCTGAAGGGCCGCTACGATCAGGCGATCCTGCTGCCCAACTCGCTGAAGTCCGCGCTGATCCCGTTCTTCGCCGGCATCCCGACCCGCACCGGCTGGCGCGGCGAGATGCGCTACGGCCTGCTCAACGACCTGCGCACCCTGGACAAGCAGCGCTACCCGCTGATGATCGAGCGCTTCATGGCCCTGGCCTACCCGCCCGGGGCGGAGCTGCCGCAGCCCTACCCGCAGCCGTCGCTGCGCATCGAGGCCGCCAGCCGCGACGCGGCGCTGGACGCCTTCGGCCTGAGCCTGGACCGCCCGGTGCTGGCGCTGTGCCCCGGGGCCGAGTTCGGCGAGGCCAAGCGCTGGCCGTCCGAGCACTACGCCAAGGTGGCCGAGCTGAAGGTGCGCGCCGGCTGGCAGGTGTGGCTGTTCGGTTCGAAGAACGACCACCCGGTGGGCGAGGCCATCCGCTCGCGGCTGATCCCCGGCCTGCGCGAGGAAGTCACCAACCTCGCCGGGCAGACCAGCCTGGCCCAGGCCATCGACCTGCTGTCCTGTGCCGGCGCGGTGGTCTCCAACGACTCCGGGCTGATGCACGTGGCCGCCGCCCTGGACCGCCCGCTGGTGGCGGTCTACGGCTCCACCTCGCCGCTGTTCACCCCGCCGCTGGCCAGCCAGGTGGAGATCGTCCGCCTCGGCCTGGACTGCAGCCCCTGCTTCGACCGCACCTGCCGCTTCGGCCACTACGATTGCCTGCGCCAGCTCAAGCCGCGCCCGGTGATGGACGCCCTCGAGCGCCTGGTGGCAGACCCCGTCGAGGCCGTGGAATGAGAGTCTTGCTGGTCAAGACTTCCTCCCTGGGCGACGTCATCCACACGCTGCCGGCGTTGACCGACGCCGCCCGGGCAATTCCCGGCATCCGTTTCGACTGGGTGGTGGAGGAGGGCTTCGCCGAGATTCCCGCCTGGCATCCGGCGGTTGCCCAGGTCATCCCGGTGGCCATCCGCCGCTGGCGCAAGCACCCGCTGCAGACCCTGCGCAACGGCGAATGGGCGCGCTTCAAGCGCCGCCTGCGGGAAAACCGCTACGACCTGGTGATCGATGCCCAGGGCCTGCTCAAGAGCGCCTGGCTGACCCGCTACGCCCGTGGCCCGGTGGTCGGCCTGGACCGCGACTCGGCCCGCGAGCCCCTGGCCAGCCGCCTCTACACCCATGGCTACCCGGTGGCGTGGGACCAGCACGCGGTGGAACGGGTCCGCCAGCTGTTCGCCCAGGCCCTGGATTACCCGCTGCCCGCCGGCACCGGGGACTACGGCCTGCAGCGCGCGCCCCTGGCCGCCGGCGCCGAGGCGCCCTACCTGCTGTTCCTGCACGGCACCACCTGGCCCAGCAAGCATTGGCCGGAAGCCTACTGGCGACGCCTCGCCGAGCGCATGAGCGCCCGCGGCTGGGCGCTGCGCCTGCCCTGGGGCAACGACACCGAGAAGGCCCGCGCCGAGCGCATCGTCGCCGGCCTGGAGCAGGCCGCGGTGCTGCCGCGGCTGAACCTCGCCGGGATCGCCAAGGTGATCGCCGGCGCCCGCGCCTGTGTCGCCGTGGACACCGGCCTGGGCCACCTGGCCGCCGCCTTCGACGTGCCCACCGTCTCGCTGTACGGGCCAACCCTGCCGTCGCGGGTCGGTGCCTACGGCCGTGGCCAGGTCCACCTGTGCGCCCAGGGGCCGTACGCCGGCCAGGGCGACCGCCAGCGGCCGTGCTTCGACGAACTGCTGCCGGAGCAGGTGGCCACCGAACTGGACGCCCTGCTGCAGGCGTCGGAGCCTGTCCCATGCATCTAGCTTTCATCCTCTACAAGTACTTCCCGTTCGGCGGGCTGCAGCGGGACTTCCTGCGCATCGCCCTGGAGTGCCAGCGCCGCGGCCACGGCATCCGGGTCTACACGCCGATCTGGGAAGGCGAGGTCCCCGCGGGCTTCGACGTTCGGGTGGTGCCGGTGAAGGCGCTGTTCAACCACCGGCGCAACGAGAAGCTGCAGGCCTGGGTCGAGGCCGACCTGGCCCGGGACCCGGTGGACCGGGTGGTGGGCTTCAACAAAATGCCCGGGCTCGACGTCTACTACGCCGCCGACGGCTGCTTCGAGGACAAGGCCCAGACCCTGCGCAACGGCCTGTACCGCCAGTGGGGCCGCTACCGGCACTTCGCCGACTATGAGCGGGCGGTGTTCGACCCGGCGTCGAAGACCGAGATCCTGATGATCTCCGAGGTCCAGCAGCCGCTGTTCGTCAAGCACTACGGGACCCCCGCGGCGCGCTTCCACCTGCTGCCGCCGGGCATCGCCGCGGACCGCCGCGCGCCGGCCAACGCCGCCGAGATCCGCACCGCGTTCCGCCGCGAGTTCGGGCTGGGGGACGACGAGCGCCTGGTGGTGCAGATCGGCTCCGGCTTCAAGACCAAGGGCCTGGACCGCACCCTCAAGGCCGTCGCCGCACTGCCCCGTGCATTGCGCGGGCGCACCCGGCTGATCGCCATCGGCCAGGACGACCCCAAGCCGTTCCTGCTGCAGATGAAGGCCCTGGGCATCGCCGACCGGGTGAGCATCCTCAAGGGCCGCAGCGATATCCCGCGCTTCCTGCTGGGGGCCGACCTGCTGATCCACCCGGCCTACAACGAGAACACCGGCACCGTGCTGCTGGAGGCCCTGGTGGCCGGGCTGCCGGTGCTGGTCACCGATGTCTGCGGCTATGCCCACTACATCGCCGATGCCGACGCCGGCCAGGTGTTGCCCAGCCCCTTCGAGCAGCCGCGGCTGGACCGTGGCCTGGCCGACATGCTCGCCGACGACGAGGCCCGCGCCCGCTGGTCGCGCAACGGTCTGGCCTTCGCCGAACACGCCGACCTGTATTCCATGCCGGAGCGGGCGGCGGACGTGATCCTCGACGACGCCCGCCCGGTCGGCCACGAGGCCGCGCGCCGATGAAGCTGGTCCTCGCCGAACCCTTCAATACCCTCTGGGCCGGGCGCGACCCGTTCGCCGAGGTGGAGCGGCTGCAAGGCCAGGTCTACCGCGAGCTGGAGGGCCGCCGGACCCTGCGCACCGAAGTGGACGGGCGCGGCTACTTCGTCAAGATCCACCGCGGCATCGGCTGGGGCGAGATCGCCAAGAACCTGCTCAGCGCCAAGGCCCCGGTGCTGGGCGCCGGCCAGGAGTGGACCGCCCTGGAGCGCCTGCACCAGGCCGGCGTGCCCACCATGACCGCGGTAGCCTACGGCGAGCGGGGCGGCAACCCGGCGACCCAGCATTCCTTCATCGTCACCGAGGAACTGGCGCCCACCGTCAGCCTGGAGGACTTCAGCCTCGACTGGCCGCGCAACCCGCCGCCGCCGGCCCTCAAGCACGCGCTGATCGCCGAGGTGGCGCGGATGGTGGGCGACATGCACCGGGCCGGGGTCAACCACCGGGACTGCTACATCTGCCACTTCCTGCTGCACACCGACGCGCCGGTGCGCGCCGACGCGTTCCGTCTCTCGGTGATCGACCTGCACCGCGCCCAGACCCGCGCGGCGACGCCGCGCCGCTGGCGCGACAAGGACCTGGCCGCGCTGTACTTCTCCGCCCTGGACATCGGCCTGACCCGCCGCGACCGCCTGCGCTTCCTGCGCACCTACTTCCGCCACGCCGATGGCCGCGACGGGCTGCGCAGGGTCCTGCGCGAGGAAGCGCGCCTGCTGGCCTGGCTGGAGCGCAAGGCGGCCCGCCTGTACGCCCGCAAGCAGCGCTACGGGGACGCCCTCTAATGGCCGGCTGGAACCTGGCGCCGGAATACCGCGCCCTGGCCGAGGACTTCGGCAGCCTGGAAGCGGTGTTCGCCCTGCAGGGCGAGCGCCTGACCCGGGACCCGCTGTCGGAAGTGGTGCGGGTCCAGCGGGACGGCGTGCGCTACTACGTCAAGCGCTACTGGGGCGCCGGCAAGGGCCTGCGGCGCTACCTGGGGCGGCCGCGGGTGAAGGCCGAGTGGCAGAACCTGCGCCACTTCGCCCGCTGGGGCATCCCCACCGCGCCCATCGTCGGCTGGGGGCTGGAGCGCCAGGGCGGTGTGTTCACCCGCGGCGCGCTGATCACCCGGGAGCTGCCGGATACCCAGGACCTGGCCTTCCTCGCCAAGCACCATGACCCGCGGCTGGCCGACCGCCGCTGGGTCGACGGGGTCAGCCGCCAGCTGGCCGCCGCCACCCGCACCCTGCACCGCCACCACTTCGCCCACAACGACCTGAAGTGGCGCAACCTGCTGGTGGACGGCCAGGCGCAGCTGTTCCTCATCGACTGCCCCACCGGCTCGTTCTGGTGGGGGTTGCTGCTGCGTCGGCGCATCGTCAAGGACCTGGCCTGCCTGGACAAAGTGGCCAAGTACCAGCTGTCGCGCACCCAGCGCCTGCGCTTCTACCTGCATTACTGCGAGCGGCCACGTCTGGCGCCGGCGGACAAGGCGCACCTCGCGCAGATCCTGACGTACTTCGAGGGCCGCGAATGACCGATTTCATCGCCGAGGCCGACCGCGCGCTGCTGGAACGCCGCGGCTTGGCCGGCTACGACGCGCTGTGGGCCCTGGAGCTGGACGCGGTGGACGAGCCCAACGTCGAGCGCGGCGGCTGGAGCAGCGTCTACCGCCTGGACCTGGGGGACGCGGCGTTCTACCTCAAGCGGCAGAGCGACCACCTGACCCGCAGCCTGCGCCACCCCTTCGGCGAGCCCACCTTCGCCCGGGAATTCCGCAATATCCAGCGCTACCGGCGGCTGGGCATCCCGGCCCTGGAAGCGGTGTACTTTGGCGCTCGGCGGGTGCGGGGCGAGCAGCGCGCGCTGCTGCTGACCCGGGCCCTGGACGGCTGGACCGAACTGGATCGCTACCTGCCGGACTGGCCGCGCTTGGAGCCGGCGCGGCGCCAGGCGATCCTGCGCGCCTGCGGTGAGCTGGCGCGACGGCTGCACGGCGCCGGGCAGATGCACGGCTGCTTCTATCCCAAGCACATCTTCCTGCGGGAGCGCGACGGCGCCATCGAGGCGCGCCTGATCGACCTGGAGAAGACCCGCCCGCTGCTGTTCGGCTGGCGCGACCGGGTCAAGGACCTGGAGCCGCTGCTGCGCCGGGCGCCGGTCTGGCAGGAGGCCGACGTGCGCCTGATGCTGGCCGCTTACCTGGGGGAGGGCGGCGACGTCGACGGCTGGTGGCAGCGCCTGTCGCGGCGACGCCGGGACAAGGAGACGCGTCGGTGAGGCTGGATCAGCTCGCCGGCGCCGGCCGCGCCCCGACCCTGCCCCTGGACCTGTCGCTGGCGGACGGCGCCGGCACCGCCAGCCTGCGTCTGGAGCGCTGGCTGCGGGTACTGCCCGGGCGCCGCTACGTGGGCGTCGGCGACTGGCGCGGGCGGCGGGTGCTGGCCAAGCTGCTGGTGGGCGCGCGAGCGGCCCGGCAGTTCCAGCGCGAGCGCGACGGTGCGCGCCTGCTGGCCGACCAGGGCCTGGCGACGCCGGTGCTGCTGGCCGACGGCCTGGCGGAGGGGCAGGGCGGCTGGCTGCTGTTCGACTACCTGGACCAGGCGGAAAGCCTCGACGCCGCCTGGCGCGCGGTGGCCGACGACGTGCCGCTGTCCGACGCCCAGCAGGCGGTGATCGGCGAGGCCCTGGGCGCAGTGGCCCGGCTGCACGCCCGCGGCCTCTGGCAGGCCGACCTGCACCTGGACAACCTGCTGCGCCGCGATGGCGTGGTCTACCTGATCGACGGCGGCGCGGTACAGGCGGAAACCCCCGGCCAGCCGTTGTCCCGGGAGCGGGTGCTGGACAACCTGGGGGTGTTCTTCGCCCAGCTGCCACCGCGCCTGGAGCCCTACCTCGAGGACCTGCTGGTGCACTACCTGCTGGTCAACGCCGAGCACGCGCTGCCCCTGGAGCTGCTGCTGCAACGGGTGGCGCGGGTGCGCCGCTGGCGCCTGCGGGACTACCTGGACAAGGTGGGTCGCGACTGCAGCCTGTTCAGCGCGCGCATCGGCGCCTTCGGCCTGCGGGTGGTGAGCCGCGACCAGGTGGATGCCCTGGCACCCCTGCTGCAGGCGCCGGACCCGGCCCTGGAGCGCGGCGAGCTGTTCAAGACCGGCGGCACCGCCAGCGTCGCCCGGGTCGAGGGGGACGGCCGCTCGCTGCTGCTCAAGCGCTACAACGTGAAGAGCCCGCTGCACTGGCTCAAGCGCTGCTGGCGGCCCAGCCGCGCCTGGCACAGCTGGCGCGAAGGGCACCGCCTGCGCCTGCTGGGGATCGCCACGCCGCGCCCGCTGGCCGTGCTGGAGCGGCGAGTCTGCTGGCTGCGGGGACGCGCGTACCTGATTACCGACTACCTGCCCGGCCAGGATATACTCGCGCGTTTCCGGCCGTACCTCTCCGCGGACGGGCCGTTGCCCACGGATGCCGAGCTGGCGGCCCTGGACCGGTTGTTCGCCGCGCTGATCCGCGAGCGCATCAGCCATGGCGACCTCAAGGGGCACAACCTGCTCTGGGAGGACGACCGGGAGGGTGGACGCTGGTCGCTGATCGACCTCGACGCCATGCGTCAGCACCGCAGCCCGCGCCGCTTCGCCCGCGCCTACGCTCGCGACCGCGCGCGCTTCCTGCGCAACTGGCCGGAAGACAGCGCGCTGCACCGGCTGCTCGACGCCCGAATACCGACAACCGGCGATGGCCCTGAGGGCCCGACGCCGGCCTGATGGCGCCGCCGCTGGCGGCGCCGTGTACCCAACCGACTACCGCGGCCCCTCGTTCGGGCTGCGGGCTTGAAGAGGCTTTACCTGTGGCATTGACGATTTTCGGCCTTTCCGGCGCCCTGAGCCATGACCCCTCGGCCGCGCTGTACATCGACGGCAAGTTGGTCGCCGCGGTGGAGGAAGAGCGCTTCGTGCGCGACAAGCACGCGAAGAACCGCATGCCCTACGAGTCGGCCAAGTTCTGCCTGGAGCAGGCGGGCATCACCCCGGCCGACGTCGACGTGGTGGCCATTCCCTTCGCCCCCATCAGCCTGTTCGGCAAGGCCCGCTGGCACTACGCCAAGCGCTACCTGTACGCCCCGGACCGCGCCCTCGACGCGATCGTCCTGGGCAACCGGCGCTACCGCCGCTACCACAAGCGCATCCAGTGGTGCCTGCAGCAGCTGGGTTTCGACCTGAAGAAGATCAGGATCGAGCCGGTGGAGCACCACCTGGCCCATGCCTCCAGCGCCTACCACTGCTCGGGCTTCACCGAGAAGACCGCGATCCTCGGCATCGACGGCAAGGGCGAGTACGCCACCACCTTCTTCGGCTACGGCGAGAACGGCCGCATCCACAAGATCAAGGAGTTCTACGACCCGGACTCCCTGGGCGGGCTGTACGGCGCCATCACCGAGTACCTGGGCTTCGAGATGCTCGACGGCGAGTTCAAGGTGATGGGCATGGCGCCCTACGGTGATGCGGCCAAGTACGACTTCTCGCGGCTGGCCACCTTCACGGACGGCGAGCTGGTCATCAATACCGAGTACGCCAACGTCATCGGTTTCCGTCGCTACAAGGAAAATGGCAAGGGCTACTACTTCTCGCCCAAGCTGATCGAGTGGCTGGGGCCCAAGCGCGAGGGCGACATCGCCGACGACCCGTACATCCACTACGCGGCCAGCATGCAGGCGCTGTTCGAGAAGCTGGCCCTGGAGATGATGGACTACTACCTGGGCGACATCATCCGCGAGACCGGCAAGGTCGCCTTCGCCGGCGGCTGCGCGCTGAACGTCAAGCTGAACCAGAAGATCATCGCCCGGCCCGAGGTGAAGGAGCTGTTCGTCCAGCCCGCCTCCGGCGACGCCGGCACCGCGGTGGGCGCCGCCGCCTACGTGTCGCACCAGCGCGGCGTGCCGGTGGAGAAGATGGAGCACGTCTACCTCGGCCCGGCCTACAGCAACGAGGACGTGATCGCCGCCTGCGCCCGGCATCCGCAGCAGCCGCGCTGGGAGAAGATCGACGACGTGCCGGCGCGTATCGCCCGGATCATGGTGGACGGCAACCCGGTGGCCTGGTTCCAGGGCCGCATGGAGTTCGGCCCGCGGGCCCTGGGCGGGCGCTCCATCATCGGCTGCCCGAGCATTCCCGGGGTGGCCGACCGCATCAACGAGCAGATCAAGTTCCGCGAGCGCTGGCGGCCCTTCTGCCCGTCGATGCTGGATACCGTGGCGCCGCAGATGCTCAAGGTGGACCACCCGAGCCCGTTCATGACATTCACCTTCGAGGTGAACGAGGAATGGAAGCAGCGGGTGAGCGAGGTGGTGCACGAGGACGGCACCTCCCGCGCCCAGGTGCTGGAGCGCCGCCACAACCCGCGCTGGTACGACCTGATGCTGGCGCTGGAGACGCTCACCGGCAACGGGGTGTCCCTGAACACGTCGCTCAACCGGCGCGGCGAGCCGATGGTCTGCTCGCCCACCGATGCGCTGAACATGTTCTTCGGCTCCGACCTGCAGTACCTGATCATGGAAGACATCCTGGTGGTCAAGGACGGCCCGGCCCGGCGCGAGCCGGACTGAGGCCGCCATGAGCCACTCCCTGTGACCGGGCGCGCACGCCCGACGCCACCCGCGGCCGGCCCGCGGGTGCTGCAGTTCTGCCATGGCTACGATGGCCCCTTCCTCGACTGCGCCCGGCAGTACGCCAGCCTGTTCGCCGGCACGCCGTACGCGGTGACCACGGTCTACCTCACCGGCGCGCCGGACGAGGCGGTGGTGCGGGGCTCGGCCTCCGACGAGGTGATCTTCCTCGACTACCGCAGCCGCGACGTGCGCGGCCTCAAGCTCAAGGCCATCGCCGACCTGCGGCGCCTGCTGCGGGAGCGCGACGTGCGCCTGTGCATCGCCCACCGCTTCAAGCCGGTGTACGTGGCGCTGCTGGGCAGCCGCCTGCCGGTGATCGGCGTGCACCATGCCTTCGGTGACTACCACCGGCTGAGCCGGCGGGTGTTCGCCGGGCTGTTCCGCGCCCGGCTGCGCCTGCTGGGGGTCTCCGACGCGGTGCGCGACGACCTGCGCGCCAGCCTGCCCGACTGGCCGGCGTCCCACATCGAGACCCTGCACAACCGCCTCGACGTGGCCGCGGCCCAGGCCGGCCTGCTGTCCCGCGAGGACGCCCGCCGGGCCCTGGGTCTTTCCGCGGACGCCTGGGTGGTGGGCAACGTCGGCCGCCTGCACCCGGACAAGGACCAGGCCACCCTGATCCGCGCCTTCGCCCGGGCCCTGCCGGGGCTGCCGGCCGGCAGCCTGCTGGCGATCATGGGCAGCGGCCGCCTGGAGGCCGAACTGAAGGCCCTGGCGGCCGAAGAAGGCGTCGCCGACCAGGTGCGCTTCCTCGGCCAGGTAGCGGACGGGCGCCGCTATTTCCGCGCCTTCGACCTGTTCGCCCTGAGTTCCGACCACGAGCCGTTCGGCATGGTATTGCTGGAGGCCATGGCCGCCGGCGTGCCTCTGGCCGCCACCGCGTGCGGCGGTGCCCCGGAGGTGCTGGACGGCACCGGCGCGCTATTCCCCCTGTGCGATGCGACAGCTCTGGCCGACCTGCTGGTGCGCGCCGCCAGCGCCTCCCCCGCCGAGCGCGAGGCCGGAGTGCTGCGCCAGACGGAGCGGCTGGCGGAGCGTTTCAGCGACACGGCGGCCCGGGCGCGATTCTGGTCGCTGCCCATGACCGCCGACTACCGCTGAGGCCGCCATGCAGACTCCACTCCCCGAGCAGGCCTGGCTGGACAAGGCGCGTGCCCTGGACCGCTACCGCTGGCAGATGCTGCGGGAGCGCCATGGCCTGCTGGGCAGCGCCCTGCGCTTCGCCCGCGACGCGGCGGTGGATCTGGCATTCGGCTGGCGCGCGCGGCGGTGCCTGGCGCGCACGCCGGCCCCGCAGCCCTGCGAGATCCTGCTGCTGCAGTCGGCGCCCAAGGTGATCCCCTTCCAGCGCAAGAAACTACTCATCGAGACCCTGCGCGCCCGCGGCCACGCCCTGGTGGAGACCGCCCTGGACGAGCCGCGCCGCTTGCTGGCCGGGCGCTGCCTGGCGCCGCCGCCGCAGCGGGTGCCGCTGCGCTATTTCGGCTACGCCGCCCACGCCCAGTGGCTGGACGCCCACTACCAGCCGCGGCTGCTGCTCAACGACCGCAACGGCAGCCTGTTCACGCCGTTCCTGCGCCTGGCCCTCAATGCCCGAGGCGCCGTCCTGGTGCACCTGGCCCATGCCAGCACGGTGGAAGGCTCGCGGCGCCTGGGCATGAACGACTACGACTACTACTTCCTGTTCGGCCGCAGCTCCCTGGAGGCCCTGCAGGCGCGGCCGCTGCGCTTCGGCGCCTCCCAGGCAGTGCTCAGCGGCTCCCACATGATCGACGACGCCTACGCCCTGCCGCCGCCGGCGCCGGGCGGGCGCACGCTGCTGCTGCTGGGGGTGGGGCCGGACAAGGAAAAGGAACCGGGCTACCAGCGCACTTACGACCTGCTGCGGGACTGGGCCGAGCGGCATCCTGACTGGCGCCTGCTGGTCAAAGCCCACCCGCGCAGCGCCAGCGCCTTCTGGCGCGCGGCGGCCGGGCGCCTGGGCAACGTCGAGCTGCTGCCGCCGGCATGCGGCCTGGCCGAGGCCCTGGGACGCGCCTCGGCGGTGTTCAGCATCATCTCCAACGCGGTGATCGAGGCGACCCTGGCGGGCCGCCCGGTGATTTACGTGAACGTTTCCGGCGAAGCGGATATCTTTGAGCAGGAGCGCTTCTTCGGACCTGCCGTACGCGACCTGCCCACACTGGAATCGCGCCTGGCGGCGCTGGAGCACACCCATCCAATGGAACTGGAAAAATCCAGGCAATTCTGTGAATTTCATCTGGCTCACCGTGTCGCAGGTCTGGCGAACACCGTCGAGGTACTCGAGGCCCTGTTGCAAGGCCGTTCCCGGGATGTCGCCTGTCATCCGCTGCCCCCGGCCCGTCCGGAACCGGCCTGACATGACCTCCGCTACCCTTCCCGCGAGAACCGGCGTGTGAGCAGTGCACCTTCCTTCCTCGATCACGTGTTCGTGATCAACCTGGATTCCCGCGCCGACCGCTGGGCCGAGATGCAGCGGCAGTTCGCCCGCTTCGGCATCGTCGACGCGCGCCGCTTCCCGGCGATTCGCCCGGGGCTGGAGATCGTCGAGCGCGACGAACTGGCCCGCCTGCACACGTTTCTGCGTTACACCGACGGCGACAGCCCGAGCCTGGCGAACAAGGTCCGCGCCACCTGGGGGTGCATGCAGAGCCACCTGGGGGCGATCCGCCAGGCCCAGGAAGCCGGCCTGCCGTATGCCCTGATCCTCGAGGACGACTGCGTGTTCGAGCCCTATACCCTGCCGGTGCTGCGCCAGGTGGAGCGCCAGCTGCAGGGTGTGGAGTGGGACCTGCTGTACCTGGGCGGCACCCTGAAGAAAGGCGGCCGGCGCAGCCGCTTCTCCGCCAACCTCAAGCGCGTGTCCCGGGTGCGCCTGGCCCACGCCTACGTGGTCCACGCGCGGCTGTTCTCGCGAATCCTGGCGGAGGCCAGCCGCTCCGGTCTGCCCCTGGACTGGTATTACTCGGAGAACCTGCAGCCCGAGGTGGCCACCTTCATGGTCAGCCCGACCCTGGCCAACCAGCGCTTGAACGACCTGAGCGACATCGAGGCGGTGAGCCGCCAGCCGAAACTGAAATTCCGCAAGGCACTGGTCCGGTGCTGGAGCCGGATCCGCTACTGGAGCCACCTGTGCTGAATCGCGCGTCGCCGCCCGCCATCGCCGAGCCGCTGCCGCTCGATACGCCGCTCCCCATCCCCGCGCTGGACCTGCGCCGCGACTGGCTGGCCCTGTGGCTGTCGGCCGGGCTGCTCTGGTGGCTGCTGGGGATGCCGCTGCTGCCGTCCAGCAAGCACTACCACCAGGGCCTGATGGCGCTGTTCTGGCTTCCCGGGCTGGTGGCGCTGGTGCGCCATGGCCCGCTGCGGCGGGCCTGGGGCCAGCCGATGATGATCCTGCTGCTGGCCTTCGCCGCCTGGTCGGCCCTGAGCTGGACCTGGGGGCCGCCGACGGTACCCGCGGGCGAGCTGAAAATCTTCTTCTACATCCTGCTGGCGGCCAACGCCGTGCTGGCCCTGGCCTGCCTGTCGCCGGTGCTGTTCTGGCGCAGCCTGGCCCTGGCGGGCCTGCTGGCGGGTTTTTGTGCCTGGCTGGCGCTGGCCTATTTCTACGGCTGGCAGGGCCATGGCTGGCGCGACCGGGTGGTGGGCACCGGGCTGTTGAACCACCCGATCCTCGCCGCCCAGGTGTTCGGCGCCCTGGGCGTGGTGATGGTGGGCCTGCGCCAGCAGGTGCCGCTGCCCGCCACGGCGCGTCGGCTTGCCTGCTGGCTGAGCGGCGCCGGCTACCTGGCGTTTCTGGTGATGAGCCAGTCCAAGGGGCCCTGGCTGGCGGCGGCGCTCACCGTGCTGCTGATTCCCCTGTGGTGGCGCGACACCCGCGCCGGGGTAGGGGTCGCGCTGTTCTCCGCGGCAGGCCTGTTCGCCCTGTGGATGTGGCCGGACTTCATGATGCAGCGCGGGCTGTCGTTCCGCCCCGAGCTGTCCGACCTGGCCTGGCGCCAGTTCCTCCAACACCCGCTGCGCGGCCTCGGCTTCGCCACCGACTACCTGCTGGTGATCAACCCCACCCTGGCCTTCGAGCACGCCCACAACGTCTACCTGCACATCGCCATCCGCCTCGGGGCGGTGGGCCTGGGACTCTGGGCGGCGATGCAGGTCCTGGCGCTCTGGGGCTTCTGGCGCGCCCGGGCCACCCCCGTGGCGCGTGGGCTCTGCGCGCTGATGTGCTTCGCCTGCCTGGCCATGCTCACCGACGGCGTCGGCCCCTGGGTCAAGCCGCGGGAGGAATGGTTCTGCAGCTGGATGCCGCTGTTCATCGGCATGGCCTGGTTGACCCTGCAGCGCCAGGCGCGCCTGGCTGCTGCCGTGCCGGCCATCGCCGAGCGGGCCGCGCCGCTTGCCGCTGAGCGTCCCGTGAGCGGGGCCTGCCCGGCCGTTCTCGTTTCGCCCAAGGACCGACAGAAGGCATTCGGCGACCATGGATGAGCAGATCCAGGCGGCCTCGCCGCTGTTGCAGCGTTACTTTGACGGGGGCGAGAGCCTCGCCCGCATGCGCCACAGCCGCTCCGGTCCGGTGATCATCTTCGCCTCGGGGCCGTCCGCCGCCGGCTTTCCCCTGGACCGCTACCGGCACCTGCCGATGATGGCGGTGAACGGTTCCATCGTGCGCTTCGCCGAGCTGGGCATCCGCCCGCTGTTCTACCTCTGCGACGACCGCGGCTTTGTCCTCGACCGCCTGCCCCTGGCGATCCAGGGCGTGAGCCTGGCGGAGCGTGCCGGCCTCGGCCTGGATGCCCTGAAGACCCTGCTGGGACTCGCCCCCGAGTGCCTGGACGGGCGCGAGGTGCACCTGATGCAGCGGGTCAACCGGCCCCTGGAGGGCGAGCCGCTGTCCAACCGCCGCTACGCCTGGCAAGTGCGCAACGACCCGGACATCGAGTGCGGGTTCTCGCTGTTCCGGCAGAAGCCCAACCGCATCGGCTTCAGCCGCAACCTCGGCAAGGGTTACTTCGGTAGCCGCACGATTCCCTATGCGGGCCTGCAGCTGGCCCATCATCTGGGGTTCGACAAGGTGTTCCTGGTGGGGCTGGACCTCAACCCCGGTCCGGGACGGTTCTACGAGCAGGGGCCGGACGCGGTGCCCAGCCGGATCGACGACGACTACGCCGACTACATCCTGCCCAGCTTCGAGCTGATGGCGCGGCGGGTTTCCGGGCCGGGCTTCCAGGTCTACAACCTGTCGACCGGCAGCCGCCTGCCGGACAGCCTGGTGCCGAAGATCGGCCTCGATCAGCTGGACGCGCTGCTGGCCTCGGCGTAGCAGCGCATCAGCCGCTCCCAGGGGAAATCCTCCACCTTGCGCCGCTGCAGGTAGCTGCGCAGGTGCTCGAAATTGCGCTGCACCAGCGGCCGGCCCAGGGGGCGCCCCTTGAAGCGGATGTCGAGGAAGTCGATCAGGCCGAACTCGCCGACCGGGGTCAGCAGGATGTTGCCCAGGTGCAGCGAGCGGAAGTAGATGCCGCGGCGGTGCAGCTCCAGGATGTAGCGCGCCAGGGCCGGTACCTGCTGGTCGAAGTCGGCGCGGCTGTGGCGGAACAGGGTATCCAGCGGCTGGCCCACCAGCGGGTGGTAGAGGCAGGCGCTGACCGCCTGGGGACGGTCCAGCCAGTAGCAGTCGATGACCCGCGGGGTGTGTATGCCCAGGGCCTGCAGGCGCTCGGCGTGGGCCTGGAAGCGACACGCGGCCGGGCGCAGGCGGTTGAGCAGGCGGTTGCCCCGGGCGCGGAAGATCTTCAACAGCTCGCCGCTGGCCAGCTTCACCACCTTCGGTCCGAGGCTGTCTTTTTCCAGCAGCTCTCCCTGGCTCAGCCAGTCTTGTAATTCGTTCGCTGTTACAATCCGCATCTTGTCTCTCTAGCCAGTCGTACGAGGCTCGCCGAATGGCCAATTCCGCCCAGCAATCCAGTATGAAGATCTACCTGCGATTGCTGAAATACGTTCTACCGTACTGGATTCCCTTCGCCATCAGCATCCTGGGATTCCTGCTGTTTGCCTCCAGCCAGCCGATGCTGGCCGACATGCTGAAGTATTTTCTCGATGGTCTGCAGCAACCCAAGGACGCGATGCTGCTGGGCATACCGCTGGTGGTCGGCGTGCCGCTGCTGATTGTACTCATTGCCATCTACCAGGGCATAGGTTCATTTCTCGGTAACTATTACCTGGCCAAGGTGGCGCGCGGGGTGGTGCACGACCTGCGCTGCGAGCTGTTCGACAACATGCTCACCCTGCCCAACCGCTACTTCGACAACACCAACTCCGGCCACCTGATCTCCCGCATCACCTACAACGTGACCATGGTCACCGGCGCCGCCACCGACGCCATCAAGGTGGTGATCCGCGAAGGCATGACGGTGATCTTCCTGTTCGGCTACCTGCTGATGATGAACTGGCGCCTGACCCTGGTGATGGTGGCGATCCTGCCCATCGTCGCGCTGATGGTGACCACCGCCAGCCGCAAGTTCCGCAAGCAGAGCAAGAAGATCCAGGTGGCCATGGGGGACGTCACCCACGTCGCCTCCGAGGCCATCCAGGGCTACCGCGTGGTCCGCAGTTTCGGTGGCGAACGTTACGAACAACAGCGCTTCCACGACGCCAGCGCCGACAACATGAATCGCAGCCTGGCCATGACCCGCACCCAGTCCATCTACACGCCGATGCTGCAGCTGGTGATCTACATCGGCATGGCGGTGCTGATGTACCTGGTGCTGTACATGCGCGGCGACGCCACCCCCGGTGCGCTGATCGCCTACATCACCGCCGCCGGCCTGCTGCCCAAGCCGATCCGCCAGCTGTCGGAAGTGAGCGCCACCATCCAGAAGGGCGTGGCCGGCGCCGAGAGCATCTTCGAGCAGCTGGACAGCGAGCCCGAGCCCGACCTCGGGCGGGTCGAGCGGGACGCCCTCAACGGCCGGCTGGAGGTCAACGACCTGACCTTCCGCTACCCGGGCAGCGAGAAGCCGGTGCTGGAGAACATCTCCTTCGTCGCCGAGCCGGGGCAGATGGTGGCCCTGGTGGGCCGCTCCGGCAGCGGCAAGTCGACCCTGGCCAACCTGATCCCGCGCTTCTACCGCCATGACACCGGGCAGATCCTGCTGGACGACGTGGACGTGCAGGACTTCACCCTGCGCAACCTGCGCCGGCACATCGCCCTGGTGACCCAGCACGTGACCCTGTTCAACGACACGGTGACCAACAACATCGCCTACGGCGACCTGGCGGGCGCTCCCGACGAGGCCGTGCGCCGGGCCACCGCGGCGGCCTACGCCGACGAGTTCATCGAGCGCCTGCCCCAGGGGTATCGCACCCTGGTAGGGGAGAACGGCGTGCTGCTCTCCGGCGGCCAGCGCCAGCGCCTGGCCATCGCCCGGGCGTTGCTCAAGGATGCCCCGCTGCTGATCCTCGACGAGGCCACCTCGGCCCTGGACACCGAGTCCGAACGGCACATCCAGGCGGCCCTGGACGAAGTGATGAAGGGCCGTACCACCCTGGTGATCGCCCACCGCCTCACCACCATCGAGAAGGCCGACCTGATCCTGGTGATGGATCAGGGGCGCATTGTCGAGCGCGGCACCCACCGCGAACTGCTGGCGCGCAACGGCTACTACGCGCGCCTGCACGCCAAGCAGTTCGAAGAGCGTCACGAGGACGCCGGGCTGGAGCCGAGCGTTTGATCCCCGACGTGCTGCGCGCCTGGCGCGAGCGCGGCTGGACGCCCATCGACGCCGCCGACTACGCCGCCGCCTGGGCCCGCTTCGGCGGCAGCGTCGCCACCCACCCCCAGGTGGTGGAGCGCCTCGCCGGCCTGGCGGGCATCCCGGTGCGCTACCTGGGCTGGCTGCGGGACGGCGAGGTGCGCGGGGCGCTGCCGGTCTGGGGCCGTCACCTGGCGCTGTCCAAGGACGTGCTCAAGCGCCGCGGCCGGCGGGGCCTGTTCGACCTGGGCAATGCCGAGGTGATCCTGC
Organism: Pseudomonas mangiferae; assembly: GCF_007109405.1. GTDB lineage: Bacteria > Pseudomonadota > Gammaproteobacteria > Pseudomonadales > Pseudomonadaceae > Pseudomonas_T > Pseudomonas_T mangiferae. Next base: position 157,215 of record NZ_VJOY01000010.1, on the reverse strand, counting down.
CGGTGGCCGAGGGCGAGCGTTTGCCGGTGCGCCAGCGCATGCGCTACGTGTCCGAGCTCAACGCCGCCAGCGTCGAGACCCTGCGGGTGCAGCCCGAGGGGCTGGCCCTGGCCCGGGAGCCGGAGGACTACAGCAAGAAATTCCGCTACAACCAGCGCCGCGAGCAGCGCCTGCTGGAAGAGGCGGGCGGGGCGATCCAGCCCATGGCCACGCTGGGCCCGGCCGAGCAGGCGACGATCTACGCCGACCTGTTCCAGCGCCGCTGGGGCTTCGAGGCCCCCGGCAAGGCGCGCCTGGAGGAGGTCTTCGGCCTGCTGCGGGAATTCATGACCGGCTCGCTGATCTACCTCAACGACGAGCCGGTGGCGATCCAGGTGCTGTACCGTGTCGAGGCGCCCCGCTGGATCAGCCTGGAGTACATCAACGGCGGCGTCGACCCGGTCAACCGCGCCTTCAGCCCCGGCAGCGTGCTCAGCTTCGTCAACACCCAGGACGCCTGGGCCGAGGCCCGGGCGGTGGGCAAGCCGTTGCGCTATTCCTTCGGCCGCGCGGACCGTGAATACAAGGATCGCTGGTGCCGGCGCGTGGCGGTCTACCAGGTCTGAGCCGGCTGCGGAGGTCGCCATGAGTCGCAAACAGCAACTGCTCGCCCATCACCGCCGGCGCAAGCGCCTGGTGCTGCTGGCCGGCCTGGTGGTTCTCGGCCTGCTGGGGGTGCTGGTCGCCTGGTGGCTGGTGCCGCTGCTGCTGGCGCTGGCCTTCGTCGCCCACGAAGTGTGGTTCGCCGACCACCTGTTCTACCCACCGGATGCGGACTATCGCTTCGCCTTCCCGGCGGACACACCGACCCTGGCGGCCCGCCTCGAAGCCGGCCACCTGCGGCTGGACGGCGTCTGCGGCGAGGCCGATACGCTGATCCTGGAGGTGACCGTGCGCGCCGGCTGGCTCGGCCGCTGGTTCGACCCCCAGGTGTGGCTGGGCGACGACCGCCAGGACCTGGAGCGCGGCGCCGACGGCCGCCGTTACCTCAACTTGTCCGGCCAGGCCACGGCCCTCGACGCCGGCACCCTGCGCGTGCGCAGCCGCTTCTGCCGCCTGGCGGAAACGGCGACCCTCCACGTCATGACCAACCCCGACTACCGCCAGCGCCGGGTGCTGGTGCTGGCGCCCCATGCGGATGACGCCGAGCTGGCCGCCTTCGGCCTCTACGGACGCTGCGCCGACGCCAGCGTGGTGACCGTGACCCAGGGCGAAGTGGAGGCCGAGCGCTATCGCCGGCTGGGCCTGGACGCCGCGGCGGCCGCTCGCCTGAAGGGGCGCCTGCGCACCTGGGACAGCCTGGCGGTGCCGCTCTGGGGCGGCGTGCCGGCGCAGCGTTGTGTGCAGTTGGGCTACTACTGCCTGCAGCTGCCGGCCATGGCCGCCGCGCCGGAGCAGCCCTTCGGTTCGCGGGAATCGGGCAGCGCCGACATCTGCGAGGCCCGTGGCGGCAACCCGCTGGTCCTGCCGGGGGACGCGGATGGCCAGCCCACCTGGTGCAACCTGGTGGCCGACCTCGCGGCGCTGCTGGAGCATTTTCGCCCCGAGGTGGTGGTGACGCCCCACCCGCAGCTGGACCCCCATCCCGACCACATCGCGGCCACCCAGGCCCTGCTGCAGGCCGTGCAGGACTGCGCCTGGCAGCCCGCGACCCTGTTGCTCTACGCCAACCACCTGTACGACAACGACCGCTGGCCCATGGGCCCGGCGGAGGCCGGCGTCGCTCTGCCGCCGGTGTTCACCCCGCTGCCGGCCGATCGCCTGTGGAGCCCGCTGCTGGACCGCGACGCCCGCCTGGACAAGGCCATGGCCCTGGCCATGCAGCACGACCTGCAGGGGCCGTTGCCGGCGAAGCAGCGTCTGCGCCGGGTGCTCCAGCGGGTGTTCGGCGGGCGGCGCTGGCCGGCCACCGGCGAGGACGAGTTCTTCCGCAAGGCGGTGCGCCGCCACGAGTTGTTCTGGGTGCGGGACTTGACCTAGGGTCTGTACGAGAAATGCCGGCGCTGGGTGAGGCGTCCTCAAAAAAGGATTTGGACGGCCATTCACCGCGCGTAGACGCCGCGTCCTCATCTGTTTCTGCCTCGCCAGGCCTTCGCTCGACGAGGTTTCGTAGAGAACCTAGTCTTGGTAGCCGGTGCCCGCGCGTCGCCCGGCATGCCGCGACCCCGGCCCGGGGCGACCCGGTCGGACCGAGGCCCGTCCTCGACACCTTTTCGCACGGCGCCCCTGGCCTCCGGGTCGGCGGCGGCGTTCCAGATGCTATGATCCGCGGCGTTTTTTTCGCCGCTCCGGAGTGTCCATGAAGCTGACCATGCCCCGTTACGATCAAGCCCCCGTGTTGGTGGTGGGCGACGTCATGCTCGACCGTTACTGGCACGGCGGCACGTCGCGGATCTCCCCGGAGGCGCCGGTCCCGGTGGTCAAGGTCGAGCAGATCGAGGACCGCCCGGGGGGCGCGGCCAACGTCGCGCTGAACATCGCCGCCCTCGGCGCCCCGGCCACCCTGGTGGGGGTCACCGGGGTCGACGAGGCGGCCGACAGCCTGGGCGCCAGCCTCGCTGCCGCTGGCGTCAAGGCCTGCTTCCAGCGCATCGCCGGGCAGCCCACCATCGTCAAGCTGCGGGTCATGAGCCGCCACCAGCAGCTGTTGCGCATCGATTTCGAAGAGCCCTTCGCCACCGACGCCCAGGCGTTGCGGGCGGAGGTAGACGCGTTGCTCGCCGGCATTCGCGTGCTGGTGCTGTCGGACTACGGCAAGGGTGCGCTGCGGGATCACCAGGGGCTGATCCGCGCCGCCCGCGAACGTGGCATCCCGGTGCTGGCCGATCCTAAGGGCAAGGATTTCTCCATCTACCGTGGCGCCACCCTGCTGACCCCCAACCTCAGTGAGTTCGAGACCATCGTCGGGCGTTGCGCCGACGAGGCGGACCTGGTGGCCCGGGGCGCGGCGCTGATGCGCGAGCTGGACCTGGAGGCGCTGCTGGTGACCCGCGGCGAGCACGGCATGACCCTGCTGCGCCCGGAGCACCCGCCGCTGCACCTGCCGGCCCGGGCCCGCGAGGTGTTCGACGTGACCGGCGCCGGCGACACGGTGATCTCCACCCTGGCCGCCAGCCTCGCCGGCGGCGCCGACCTGCCCGAGGCGGTGGCGCTGGCCAACCTGGCCGCCGGCATCGTGGTGGGCAAGCTGGGCACCGCCGCCATCAGCGCGCCGGAACTGCGCCGCGCGGTGCAACGCGAGGAAGGCTCGGAGCGGGGCGTGCTGGGTCTGGAGCAACTGCTGGTGGCCATCGAGGATGCCCGCGCCCATGGCGAGAAGATCGTCTTCACCAACGGCTGCTTCGACATCCTCCACGCCGGCCACGTGACTTACCTGGAGCAGGCCCGCGCCCTCGGCGACCGGCTGGTGCTGGCGGTCAACGATGACGCCTCGGTGAGCCGCCTGAAAGGGCCCGGCCGCCCCATCAACACCGTGGACCGGCGCATGGCGGTGCTGGCCGGCCTGGGCGCGGTGGACTGGGTGGTGAGCTTCAGCGAGGACACCCCGGTGAACCTGCTGGCCGAGATCAAGCCGGACGTGCTGGTGAAAGGCGGCGACTACGGCATCGACCAGGTGGTGGGCGCCGACATGGTCAAGGCCCACGGGGGCGAGGTGCGGGTGCTGGGGCTGGTGGAGAACAGCTCCACCACCGCCATCGTCGAGAAGATCCGCTCCCGCTGACCCCGCTTGCCACGCCCTAGGTCCTGTACGAAACGTCGTCGAGCGAAGGTCAGGCAAGGCAAAAACAGGCGAAGAAGCGGCGTTTACGTGCGGTAGATGAGCAGCCTGAGCCTGTCTTTAACGCAGCATCACCGAGCGCAGGCGCTTTTCGTACAGAACCTCGCGCCCCGGGGCGTGGCGCGAGGCCGAGCTACGGTCGAGGTTCGGGACAAGGCGTGGAGCGAAGGTCGGGCGAGGACGTGGCATCTATGCGCATTCCGCCCCGTCTTGACGACGTCTCGCGCGGCCAGGCGTTTTCATGCAGAACCTAGGACGCCTTCGCCGACCGTGGGCGGACCCGGCCCAGCCAATCCTTCCAGCGCACCCGCTCGTCCCGCACCACCCAGCCTTCCTGCTCTGCGAAGCTTTCCGACAGCCACAGGCCACGGGTCGCCACCGGTACACGCTCGCCATAGCGCAGGGTGAACAGCCCGCCGCTGGGGCGGCCGTCCGCCAGTTCCAGCAGGTAGAGGTCCGGACGCCGACGTTCCAGTCGGGCCACCAGTTCGCTGCCCTCGAGGATCTCGTCGACGTGGTAGAGGCTGAGGCGGCGTACCTCCCCCGGCAGGTCCAGGCGCATGTCGTAGACCAGTTGCAGCGACGCGGTGGGCAGGTGCACGTAGGCGCGTGGGCGTTCCAGCAGGGTCAGGCTGCCGCTCTGCACCGGCCGCGCGGCGCCGGACAGCGGGCTCAGGCGGAAATAGGCGGCGTCGCGGTAGTGCAGGCGCTCCTGGTAAGGCGTCGGCAGCCAGGTATCGCCGAAGCGCCCGGCCAGCCAGCCGTCGGCGGTCTCCAGCAGGCATTCCTCGGCGACTTCCTGGATGGCGGTGAGCAGCGGCAGGTTCAGTTCGTGGGCCGGCACGTAGCCGGAGATCAGCTTGAGTACCGTGTCGCCCCGGTCCGGGCGGCGCTGGCGCACCAGCACCCAGTAGTCACGGCCCTCCAGGGTGAGGGTCAGGCGCACCGAGACCCCCAGGTTGGCCAGGGCCACGGCGAAGCGCTGCGGGTCGTCCAACTGCACCGGGCGGCGCCGCGCCAGGGTCTGGGCAAAGTTCAGCGGCAGGCCCTGGCTGCGGTAGGCGAGCCCGTCGGGGCCGGCCTCGACCCACAGCGGCAGGGTCTTGAAGGTGCCCGGGTTCTTGCGGGCGAGGATGCGCGGCATGTCGGTTCCCTCCTGTCATGGACGGCGACGGGCACGGCGAGCGCCCGTCGGCGAGTCATAGCAGGTGAATGTGTCAGGGAGCAACCGGTGCGGCCGCGCCGTCCCCGGTCCCGGACGGGCGGCCGCCCGGGCCGGCCTCAGTGGCCGCGGATCACCGCGGCGGCGGTGGCGACGTTGTGAGCCAGGTGCAGCGGGTCGATGGTGCCGACGATGGCACTGGTGACGCCGGGGTGGCCGAACACCAGCTCGAAGCTGGCGCGCACCGGGTCGATGCCGTGCCCCAGGCAGGCGTGGCCGCTGGCCAGGGCCTTCTTGACCAGGATGCCCTTGCCGTGCGCGGCGGCGTAGTCCAGCACCGGCTTCTCGTCCTGTTCGGCCAGGTTGTAGGTGACCATGGCGCAGTCACCGCGCTGCAGGGCCAGCAGCCCGCCCTCCACGGTCTTGCCGGACAGGCCGAAGGCGCGGATCTTGCCGGCCTGCTTGAGTTCGGCCAGGGCCTCGTAGAGGCCGCTGTCCTCGAGGATCGCCCGGTCGCTGCCGTCGGAATGCACCAGCAGCAGGTCGATGCGATCGGTGCGCAGCCGGGTCAGGCTGCGTTCTACCGAGCGGCGCGCATGCTCCGGGGTGAAGTCGAAGCGCGATTGCCCGGCCTCGAACTCCTCGCCCACCTTGCTGACGATCACCCAGGCGTCGCGCTGGCCCTGCAGCAGTGGGCCCAGGCGTTCCTCGCTGACGCCGTAGGCGGGCGCGGTGTCCAGCAGGTTGATGCCCAGTTCCCGGGCTTGGTGCAGCAACTGCCGGGCGCTGAAATCGTCGGGGATGGTGAAGCCAGCGGGGTATTTCACCCCCTGGTCGCGGCCCAGTTTGACCGTGCCCAGGCCCAGGGGCGAAACGGTCAGGCCGCTGTCCCCCAGGGGCCGGTGCAGCTCGTGCAGGGTCTTGATCATGGCAGTTTCTCCTCCCACACCGGGCGTGCCAGGGGCGGACGCGGCAGGCCGGCCGGCACCGGCGGGGCCGCCGGGCGCACGCCGTCGCGTTCGAGGGCGGCGAATACCCGGTCGGCGAAATCCGGCGCCAGGGCCAGCTTGGTGGGCCAGCCCGCCAGCAGGCGGCCCTGGTCGGCGAGGAAGGCGTTGTCCGGGCGCACCAGGCTGCCCTGGGCCGGTTCGGCGCGGTCCACCCGCAGGGTCGCCCAGCGGGTCTGGGCCTGGTCGATCCAGGGCAGCAGGTCCTCCACCTCGCGCCGCGCGGCGGCGATCTGCGCCGCTTCGTCCCGGGCCACGCCGTCTGCTTCGGCGATGTCGCCCCCCAGGTACCAGACCCACTGGCCGTCGGCGGCCGGGTGGCTGGTGACGGTGATCCGCGGTTTCGGCCCGGCGCCCAGGCAATGGGCGTAGAGCGGTTTCAGCGCCGGCCCCTTGGCCAGGACCATGTGCAGCGGGCGCAGCTGCTGGGCCGGCTGGTGCAGACCAAGGGCCTCCAGCAGGGCGGCGGTGCCGGCGCCGGCGCCGAGCACGATGCGCTGGGCGCGGATTTCACGCTCGTCCACCCGCAGGCCCACCAGCGCGTCCCGCTCCCGCAGGGGCTCGATCCGCTCGCCGGCCAGCAGGCTGTCGCCGGCCAGGTCGGCGAGTCGACCGATCAGGCTGGGCACGTCCAGCACCAGTTCCGCCAGGCGATAGACCTTGCCCTTGAAGTGCGGATCGCGCAGGGCCGGCGGCAGGTCGTCGCCCTTCACCGCGTCGACCCGGCCGCGCATGGCCTTGCTGGCGAAGAAGCTCACCAGGTTGCCCGCCAGGCTGCCCGGCGACCACAGGTAGTGGGCCTCGGACAGCACCCGTACGCCGCGCAGGTCCAGGTCGCCCTGGCCGGCGAGGGCGTCGCGCCAGCGCTGGGGCATGTCGGCGATGGCTTCCGAGGAGCCGGTGAGGGTGCCGTGGAGGGCGTACTTGGTGCCGCCGTGGATGATGCCCTGGGACTTCAGGCTCTGTCCGCCGCCGAGGCCGGCGCGTTCCACCAGCACGGTGGAGTAGCCGGCGCGCTGCAGGCGCGCGTTCAGCCAGAGGCCGGCGATGCCGCCGCCGACGATGAGGATGTCGGTGGAGAGGGGAGGGAGCATGGGCCGCACTCGTGAAAAGCAAGGGGCCCGCAGTATAACTCGCACCTGCCGCGGTCGGCCGCGGCCAGGCGCCGCGCTCAGTGGCCGGTGCTGGCGGAGAACAGCCGGATCACCGCCACGCCGGCGACGATCAGGCCCATCCCCAGCACCGCTGGCAGGTCCAGTTTCTGCCCATAGATCAGGTAGGCGGCGATGCTCACCAGGACGATGCCGAGGCCGGCCCAGATGGCATAGGCGATGCCCACCGGGATGGTCCGCACCACCAGGGTGAGCATCCAGAAGGCGATGGCGTAGCCGCCGATCACCAGGGCCAGGGGCAGCGGCTTCTGCAGGCCCTGCACCGCCTTCATGGAGGTGGTGGCCACCACTTCGGCACCGATGGCGATGGCCAGGTACAGATAACCGTTCATGCGACACCTCGTGAGTCGAGCGGAAAGGGCGCCGATTCTACCGGGGCGGGCGATGGGATAAAGTCGTTACCTATCGTCATCGCAGATGGGTGGGCCATGCGCTGGAACCTGGATCAGTTGCGGCTGTTCGTCGAAGTGGCCGAGGGTGCGTCGTTCTCGGCGGCCGCGCGGCGGCTGCAACGGGCACAGTCGGCGGTGAGCACCGCCATCGCCCTGCTGGAGGCGGACCTGGGCCTGCCGCTGTTCGAGCGCAGCAGCGGTCGCCCGCCGCGCCTCACCGAGGCCGGCCAGGCGTTGCTGGAGGAAGCCCGGGAGGTGGTGCGCCAGGCCCAGCGCCTGGATGCCCGTGCCCTCGGCCTGCGCCAGGGCGAGGAAGTCCTGCTGCGCCTGGCCCAGGACGAGGCGATGCCCTACCCGCCGGTGCTGGACAGCCTGGAAGCCCTGGCCCAGGCCTTCCCGGCCCTGGAAATGCGCCTGGCCAGCGGCGCCCAGGGCGACGTGGCGCGCCGGCTATTGGCGCGGCAGGCCGACCTGGGCCTGCTGTTCCGCCACGAGCACATGCCGGCGGAACTGGAGCGGCGTGCCTTGGGCAGCATCGCCATGGTCACCGTCTGTGGCGCCGGCCACCCTCTGGCGGCGCGGACGGTGGTGGACCGTCGCGAACTGGCGCGGCATCGCCAACTGCTGGTCACGCCGCCCCAGAGCGGCTACCCGGGCGGCGAGCAGGTCGGTCCCCAGGTCTGGCGCGGTGACAGCTTCTACGCCATGGCCGAGCTGGTGCTGCGCAACCTGGGCTGGGCCTGGCTGCCGGTGCACGTGGTGCAGTACCCCACCTACCGGCCTTCCCTGGTGGAGCTGCGGAGCGACTGGACCCCGCCGCCGCTGGTGGTGGAGCTGGTCTGGCGTCGCGACGAGCCCCTGGGCCCGGCGGCGCGCTGGCTGGCGGAGTGCTTCGCCACGCGCCTGGCGGCGTTCGGCTGAACGGCGGCCGCCGGCCGGCGTTTTTGCTACCCTGCGCGCCATGAACCGGACCCTCTACACCCTGCTGCTGCACCTCGCCCTGCCCCTCATCGCGCTGCGCCTGGCCTGGCGCGCCTGGAAGGCACCTGCCTACGCGCGCCGCCTCGGCGAGCGCTTCGCCATCGGCCTGCCGCCCCTGGAACCGGACGGCATCTGGGTGCACGCGGTGTCGGTGGGCGAGAGCATCGCCGCGGCGCCGATGATCCGTGCCCTGCGCGAACGCTACCCGCGGTTGCCGATCACCGTTACTTGCATGACCCCCACCGGCTCCGAGCGTATCCGCGCCCTGTTCGGCGACAGCGTCGGCCACTGCTACCTGCCCTATGACCTGCCCTGGGCCTCGGCGCGCTTCCTGCGCCGGCTGCGCCCGCGGCTGGCGGTGATCATGGAAACCGAGCTGTGGCCCAACCACATCCACCAGTGCGCCCGCCGGGGCGTGCCGCTGGTGCTGGCCAACGCGCGGCTGTCCGAGCGCTCCGCCCGCGGCTACGGGCGTTTCGCCCGGCTGACCGCGCCGATGCTGGCGGAACTCAACCTGATCGCGGCGCAGACCGAAGTGGAGGCCGAGCGTTTCCGCCGCCTCGGCGCCCGGCCCGGCTGCGTGCAGGTGACCGGCTCGATCAAGTACGACCTGCGTATCGACCCGGCGCTGACGGCCCGGGCCGCCGCCCTGCGCGAAGCCTGGGGCGCCACGGCGCGGCCGGTGTGGATCGCCGCCAGCACCCACGCCGGCGAGGACGAGGTGGTGCTGGACGCCCATCGCCGCCTGCGCGCCCAGCTGCCCGACGCCCTGCTGATCCTGGTGCCGCGCCACCCGGAGCGTTTCGCCGGGGTCCACGAGCTGTGCCGGCGGGCCGGCTTCGCCACGGTGCGCCGCAGCCAGGACGAGGCGGTGGGCGCGGATACCGCGGTGCTGCTGGGGGACACCATGGGCGAGTTGCTGTTTCTCTACGCCCTGGCGGACGTGGCGTTCGTCGGCGGCAGCCTGGTGCCGAACGGCGGGCACAACCTGCTGGAGCCGGCGGCCCTGGGCAAGCCGGTGCTGGCCGGGCCGCACCTGTTCAACTTCCTGGAGATCGCCGAGCACCTGCGCGGCGCCGGCGCCCTGGGCACGGTGGCCGATGCCGACGCGCTGGCGGACGCCCTAGCGCGTAGCTGGCGCGATCCGGCGCAGGCCCGGCGCATGGCCGAGGCCGGCCTCGGGGTGCTGCGGGCCAATCAGGGGGCGCTGCAGCGCCTGCTGGACGGGCTGGGCCGGTTGATCGAGGGGTAGTCGCGTTCCGCACCCGGCACACGGCCGGGACGGTCGCCCCGTGGGGCGACGAGGCGGTCGGGCCGCGCTTCAGAAGGTCGGCGGGGTGATCACCCAGAGCACCAGCGCGTCGGTGTCGCCCGGGTTGCCGTAGCGGTGGGGCTCCTGGCTGGAGAAGGCGAAGCTGTCGCCTTCCTTCAGCTGGAAATGCCGCTCGCCGACCCACAGCTCGAACACCCCGCTGAGCAGGTAGCCGGCTTCCTCGCCCTCGTGGCTGTAGCTCTGCTGGCTGTAGGTGCCGGGCGGGAAGCGCGAGTGGAGGATTTCCAGCTGGCGGGTCGGCTGCGGGCTGAGCAGCTCGTCGATGATGCCGTCCTCGTAGTGCACACTGCGGCGGCTGCTGCGCCGCACCACGTAGCCGGCGTCCGCCGGGTCCGCCGCCGCCTCGCTGGCGAAGAACCACTGGATGGTCACGCCCAGGCTGCGGGCGACGTTGAACAGCGCGGGGATCGACGGGTAGGCGAGGTTGCGCTCCAGCTGGCTGAGGTAGCCGGCGGTGAGGCCGCTCTGCTCGGCCAGGGTGCTGAGGGTCATGCCGCGGCGCTTGCGCAGGCCGCGGATGCGAGTGCCGAGGAAATGCGTCTCGGCGGCGGGCACGGCATCCGGGGCGGTGGCGTCCTGCGGGGCTTTGCGGCTCATGCGGCGGTGTCCTGGCGGTCGGTCGGGGGCATTCTAACCAAACCGCCGCGGCCCGGCTCAGATCCGCCAGCCTACCTTGAGCCCTTCGTAGATGGCTTCCTCCGCGGTGCGCGGCGCCAGGCAGTCGCCGATCCGGTAGACCTCCGCCAGCCCCGCCAGGGTGTCGGCCAGTTCGTCCAGGGGCCGGTGGCCCTGGCACAGCACCAGGGTGTCGATGTCCTCCACCAGCATCGGCTCGCCGCTGGCGGTGTGCTGCAGGTAGACGGTGCTGTCGTCGCAGCCATAGAGCCGCGCATAGGAGGTGATCGCCACCCCCAGGCGATGCAGCTCGCCGGCCAGGTGGTCGCGCACGTAGAGCGGCAGGCTTTCGCCGGCGTGGGTACCATTCACCGCCAGGTGCACCCGGTGGCCCTCCCGCACCAGGCGTTCGGCGATGCCCGGGGCGATCCAGTCGGCGCGCCAGTCGGTGACCAGCACCGAGCGGCCGAGCTTCACCTCGCCGCGCAGCACCTGCCAGGCGTCCACCACCTGCAGCTCGCCGGCCTGTTCGAAGGGCGGCCAGTAGGGCAGGGCGCCGGTGGCGACGATCACCACGTCCGGGCGCTCCCGCTCCACCAGGGCGCGGTCGACCCGGGTGTTGCGGCGTACCTCGACGCCGGCCAGCTGCAGTTCCCGCTGCAGGTTGGTGGATGCGCCGCCGAATTCCGCGCGGCGTGGCAGCAACTGCGCCAGGTTGACCTGGCCGCCCAGTTGCCCGGTGGCCTCGCAGAGGGTCACCGCGTGGCCGCGTTGGGCGGCCACCGCGGCGGCCTTCATCCCCGCCGGGCCGCCGCCCACCACCAGCACGCGGCGGCGGACCGGGGTGGGATTCGGCGTGGCGTAGGTCAGCTCGCGGCCGGTCTCCGGGTGCTGGATACAGGAAATCGGGTAGCCGCGGTGGAAGTGGCCGATGCACGCCTGGTTGCAGGCGATGCAGGCGCGCACGTCGTCGTGGCGGCCGCTGCCGGCCTTATTGGGCATCTGCGGGTCGCAGATCAGTGCCCGGGTCATGCCGCACACGTCCGCTTGGCCGCGGGCGAGGATCTGCTCGGCCTCCTGGGGCTGGTTGATGCGCCCGGTGACGAACAGCGGGATGGCCAGGCGCGCCTTGAAGGTGGCGGCCTCGTTCGCCAGGTAGGCGGCCTCGATGGCCATGGGCGGGACGATGTGGATGGCGCCGCCGAGGGATGCCGAGGTGCCGGCCACCAGGTGCACGTAGTCCAGCTCGCCCTGCAGCGCCAGCACCGCCTGCAGCGATTCGTCCTCGCTCAGGCCCTCCGGGTCGCGCTCGTCGGCGGAGATGCGCAGGCCGACGATGAAGTCCTCGCCGGTGGCCGCGCGCACTGCGGCCAGCACTTCGCGGGTGAAGCGCAGGCGCGCCTCCAAATCGCCGTTGTAGCCGTCCTCGCGGCGGTTCACCCGCGGGTTGAGGAACTGAGCCGGCAGGTAGCCGTGGCTGGCCACCACCTCGACCCCGTCCAGCCCGGCGGCGTGCAGGCGCCGGGCGGCGGCGGCATAGCCGGCGACGATCTCGTCGATCAGCGCCTGGTCCAGGGCCCGCGGCATGACCCGGAAGCGCTCGTTGGGCGAGGCCGAGGCGGAGTAGGCCACCGCCAGCAGGCCGTCGGCGGACTCCATGATCTCCCGCCCCGGGTGGAAGATCTGCGACAGCAGCACCGTGCCTTCCGCATGGCAGGCCTCGGCGATGCGCCGGTAGCCGGGGATGCAGGCGTCGTCGGTGGCCATCAGCACGTGGGAGGTGTAGCGCGCGCTGTCGTGGACCCCGGCCACCTGCATGACGATCAGCCCGGCGCCGCCCTGGGCCCGGGCGGTGTGGTAGGCCACCAGGGCGTCGTTGACCAGGTTGTCGGTGGGCATCGAGGTGTCGTGCCCGGTGGACATGATGCGGTTCTTCAGGCGCCTGCCGCGGATCTGCAGCGGGCTGAACAGGTGGGGGAAGGCGGTCATCGGCGGCTCCGGTTCTGTCGTTCTTGTAGGGGCGTCGCGTCAGGCGTCGGGCGCTTGCCAGTCCACCGGGTAGAGGGCATAGAACACCCGCGCCCGCTCGCCCTCGTAGGCCAGGGGCGTGTGCTCCGGCACCCAGATCACGTCCCCTGGCGCCGCCTCGATCACCCGGTCCGCCAGGCGCAGGCGGAAGCGCCCTTCCAGCACCACGATCAGTTCGTCGTAGAGCACCGTCCACTCGATGGAACAGCCGTCGAAGTAGGCGAGGCCGGCGCCCATTGTCTGGCTGTCCGCGGGGCCCAGCAGGCGGCAGAGGGCCGCCCGTTCGGCCGGCTGGCCGGCGTAGGGTTGGAAGGCTTGGGAGGGCAGGGGAAAGTGGCGCACATCGCTCATGACGGAAACTCCACGGAGGGATCTAAGTAATTCCATGGAAATTTACCGACAGTAAAAAATCAACTTGTTTTTTTAAAATTGACTGGTTAGTTTCGAAACCAGGCCATCGCTTCCGGTGTGCCGACCGCGACGTGCTCCACAACAATTACAAGAGGAGAGGCGCATGTACCGTTACCCACGGTTTTCCTCCACGCGGCGGAATCCTCCGCACGCCTGCCTGCCCGGCGAATCCCTCTGTCCGTTGTGCCCGTGCACCCGTCCCTCGCCCGTGCAGCCCGACGCTGCGCGGACGGTCACCTACGACATGGGGTATGCCCGATGAAGCTGTACAAGAACGCTGTGCAACCGATGCTGTTCGCCCTGGGGCTGTGGGGCGCGGCCGCCCACGCCGCCGAGAGCATGGTGGTGGTGGGCTACGGCGGCGCCGGCCAGAAGGCCCAGGAGACGGCCTTCTTCCAGCCGTTCGCCAAGCAGAGTGGCGCGACCCTGCGCCAGGCCGAGTACAACGGCGAGATGGCGCGGATCAAGGTGATGGTGGACACCGGCCACGTGGACTGGGACGTGGTGCAGATCGAGGGACCGGACCTGGCCCGCAGCTGTGACCTGGGGATGTTCGAGCCCCTCGACTGGAAGGCCTTGGGCGGTGACGACCAACTGATTCCCGGCGCGGCCAAGGACTGCGGCTCCGGCGCCCTGGTCTGGGGCGTGGCCATCGCCTACGACGCCGACCGGCTGAAGCAGGCGCCGGCCGGCTGGAACGATTTCTGGGACCTGAAGGCCTTTCCCGGCAAGCGTGGCCTGCGCAAGCGCGCCGTGTACAACCTGGAATTCGCCCTGCTGGCGGACAGGGTGAAGCGTGAGGAGGTGTACACACTGCTGGCGACCCGCGAAGGCCAGGACCGCGCCTTCCGCAAACTGGACCAGATCAAGCCGTCCATCCAGTGGTGGGAAGCCGGGGCCCAGCCGGCCCAGTGGCTGGCGTCCGGCGACGTGGTGATGACCACCGCCTACACCGGGCGCATCGCCGATGCCCACGCCAACGGGCGCAACCTGGCGCTGGTGTGGCCGGGCGCGCTGTACGGCATGGACTACTGGGCGATCATCAAGGGCTCCGAGCACGTGGACCTGGCCAAGCGCTTCATCGCCTTCGCCAACCAGGCCGACGCCCAGGTGAACTACGTGCACGCGATCCCCTACGGCCCGACCAACACCCAGGCGGCTGCGGGCCTGCCCAAGGACGTGGGCCAGTGGGTGCCCACCTCGCCGGACAACCTGGCGGTGGGTCTGGCCATGGACGACGAGTTCTGGGCCGACCACGGCGAGGAACTGGAAGAACGTTTCAACGCCTGGGCCGCCCAGTGACCGCTCGCCCCGGCCGCGCAGGCCGGGGCGCTTTCCCGAGGACCACGCCATGACCACGCCACCGGGGGCCGCCCCCGCCACCGATGAACGCTCGCTGCGGGAAGCCCTGGCCGCCTGCTACCGGCTGATCGCGCATTTCCGCATGAGCGACCTGACCTTCACCCACATTTCCCTGCGCCTGCCGGGCCCCGAGGCGCATTTCCTGATCAACCCCTACGGCCTGATGTTCGACGAGATCACCGCCTCCAGCCTGGTGAAGATCGACCTGGCCGGACGGCCGGTGGAACCCACGCCCTATACCGTCAACCCGGCGGGCTTCGTCATCCACAGCGCCATCCACGCGGCCCGGGCGGATGCCCACTGCGTGCTGCACACCCATACCCGGGCGGGCTGCGCGGTGGCGGCCCAGGCCGGCGGGCTGCTGCCGCTGAACCAGATGTCCATGGAGTTCTACGGGCGCCTGGGCTACCACGACTACGAGGGAATCGCCCTGTCCTTCGACGAGCAGCAGCGGCTGGTGGCCGACCTGGGCGACCACCTGGGGCTGGTGCTGCGCAACCACGGCCTGCTGACGGTGGGGGCCGACGTGCAGCAGGCGTTCATGCGCATGTACTACCTGGAGAAGGCCTGCGACATCCAGATCGCCGCCCAGGCCGGCGGCGAGCTGGTGATTCCGCCGGACGCGGTCTGCCGGCGCACCGAGCAGCAGTTCAACGCGCCCCAGCGGCCGCTGGCGGACAACGAACTGGCCGACCCGGACGGCCTCGACCTGGCCTGGCAGGCGCTGCTGCGCCTGCTGGACCGGGTAGCGCCGGGGTACCGCGACTAGCGGCGGCGCGATACGAAAAAGCCCGGCATCGGCCGGGCTTTTTCGTGGGGCTCAGTACTCGGTGTGGGCGCCTTTCTTGAGCTGGCTCTCGGTCTTCGCCAGGTCCGGCGGCAGGAAGTCCTTGTCCGGGTTGTAGTCCGGCTTGAGGAAGGTCGCCAGGGCCTCCAGGTCGGCCGGGCTGAGGGTGCCGGCAGCCTGCTTCAGGCGCAGGTTGTCGAGGATGTAGTCGTAGCGCGCGTTGTTGTAGTCGCGCACGGTGCCGTACAGCTGGCGCTGGGCGTCGAGCACGTCGACGATGTTGCGGGTGCCGACCTGGTAGCCGATCTCGGTGGCTTCCACCGCGCTCTGGTTGGAGATGATCGACTGGCGGCGCGCCTTGACCTGCTCCACGTCGGTGTTCACCGCGCGGTGGTAGTTGCGGGTGTCCTGCACCACCGAGCGGCGCAGGCCTTCGCGCTGCTGTTCCACCTGGTTCAGGCGCTGGTAGGCCTCGCGGGCCAGGGAGCTGGTCAGCCCGCCGCTGTAGATCGGGATATTCAGTTGCAGGCCGATGCTGCGCTGCTCCACGTCGCTGCCGTAGTGCACCGGGCTGGCGGCGGTGTTGCTGAAGCCCAGGGCGTCGTTGTCGCCCTTCTGGTAGCTGGCCACCGCGTCGACGGTGGGGGCGTGGCCGGCCTTGCGCTGGCGCAGGGTTTCCTCGGCCGCGTCCACCGCGTAGTTGCTCGCCTGCAGGTTGAGGTTCTGCTGCGCCGCGGTGTCGACCCAGGCCTTGGCGTCGTTGGGCGCCGGCACCACCACCGGGAGGGTGTGGAGGATGCCTTCCAGGGAGTTGTAGTCGCGGTTGGTCAGGGTGGTCAGCGCCTGGAAGGTGTCTTCCACGTTGCGCTCGGCGATGATCCGCGCAGCGCGGGCATTATCGAAGCTGGCCTGGGCCTCCAGCACGTCGGTCTTGTCGGACAGGCCCACGTCGAAGCGCTCGTTGGACTGGTCCAGCTGGCGCTTGAAGGCGGCTTCCTCGGCCTTGGTGGCGGCCAGGTTGTCCTGGGCGCGGAGCACCGCGAAGTAGCTCTCGGCGGTCTGCAGGATCAGGTTCTGCGAGGTGGCGGAGAAGCGCAGGGACGCCTGCTCGCTGGTGGCCTGGGCAGCCTTGAGCTGGAACCAGCGGTCGGCGCGGAAGATCGGCTGGCTGAGGTTCGCCTGGTAGACGATGCCGCTGCGGGTGCTGGTGACCGAGGGTTCGTCCAGCTTGGTGCGCGTATCGCTGGTGGAAGCGCCGCCGGAGATCTGCGGCAGCAGGCCGGAACGGGCCTGGGGCACCAGTTCCTTCGTCGCCTCCAGGTCGGCGCGGGCGGCGGCCAGGTCGGCGTTGTTCTTTACAGCGTCCTGATAGACGGTCACCAGGTCGGTTCTGGCCGACAGCGGAACGTCTGCCGCTTGCAGCGTGCCCGAGAAGGCGGAGGCCACGGCGATGGCCAGAGAAAGTCTGCGCAACATGCGGGAGATCCTAGGGTTCAATGAAATTGGACAAGGCTAAGGGGCGCGGCACGAGGGGTCAAGGCGCGCGGCGGCGGCGGTCAGTCCGGTTTGCGATAAGCTCTGTTGCCGCCTCGCAACAATGGCGTGGGTGCCGCCGCGACCGGCGGGTCCGCATCGGCTTGGTTTCTGCCCGGGGCTTGATTAGACTGCGGGGGTTCTTGTCGGGGTGCCTCGAATCGGAGGCTGAGATCGGAGAGTTCCGGATCCCGTTGAACCTGATCAGGTTAAGGCCTGCGTAGGGAACAAGATGTCCTCGCCTGTGGCGATCACTTCTGCACCGCACCCGGTGCGCCCGCGCCTCCTTTCCGTCTTCGTTCTGGTTCGCTCCCGACATCCACCCGAGGAGCCTGCGATGAGCGCCAGACAACAACAGAATCTCAGCGAAAGCGCCACGGTCGACCAGCAGTCGATCCAGCCCTTCCCCCGTTCCCAGAAGATCTATGTAGAGGGCAGCCGCCCCGACATCCGCGTGCCGATGCGCGAGATCAGCCTGGACGTGACCCCCACCGCTTTCGGCGGCGAGATCAACCCGCCCGTCACCGTCTACGACACCTCCGGCCCCTATACCGACCCGGACGCCCGCATCGACGTGCGCCAGGGCCTGGCGGACGTGCGTTCCACCTGGATCGAGGACCGCGGCGACACCGAGCGCCTGCCGGGCCTGTCCTCGGAGTTCGGCCAGCGCCGGCTGAGCGACCCGGAGCTGTCGGCCATGCGCTTCGCCCACGTGCGCAACCCGCGCCGCGCCAGGGCCGGCCACAACGTCAGCCAGATGCACTACGCGAAAAAGGGCATCGTCACCCCGGAGATGGAGTTCGTCGCCATCCGCGAGAACATGAAGCTGGCGGAAATCCGCGAGGCCGGCCTGCTCCGGGAGCAGCACCCCGGGCAGAGCTTCGGCGCCAGCATTCCCAAGGA
Source organism: Pseudomonas mangiferae (assembly GCF_007109405.1). Lineage (GTDB taxonomy): Bacteria > Pseudomonadota > Gammaproteobacteria > Pseudomonadales > Pseudomonadaceae > Pseudomonas_T > Pseudomonas_T mangiferae. The sequence goes on along the minus strand of NZ_VJOY01000010.1, from coordinate 139,712 downwards.
GATCACCCCCGAATTCGTGCGCAGGGAAGTCGCCCGCGGCCGCGCCATCATCCCCGCCAACATCAACCACGTGGAGCTGGAGCCGATGATCATCGGCCGCAACTTCCTGGTGAAGATCAACGGCAACATCGGCAACTCGGCCCTGGGTTCCTCCATCGAGGAAGAAGTGGCCAAGCTGACCTGGGGCATCCGCTGGGGCTCGGACACGGTCATGGACCTGTCCACCGGCAAGCACATCCACGAGACCCGCGAGTGGATCATCCGCAACAGCCCGGTGCCCATCGGCACGGTGCCGATCTATCAGGCGCTGGAGAAGGTCAACGGCGTGGCCGAGGACCTGACCTGGGAGCTGTTCCGCGACACCCTGATCGAGCAGGCGGAGCAGGGCGTGGACTACTTCACCATCCACGCCGGCGTGCTGCTGCGCTACGTGCCGCTCACCGCCAAGCGGGTCACCGGGATCGTTTCCCGGGGTGGCTCCATCATGGCCAAGTGGTGCCTGGCCCATCACCAGGAGAACTTCCTCTACACCCACTTCGACGACATCTGCGAGATCATGAAGGCCTACGACGTGTCCTTCTCCCTGGGCGACGGGCTGCGCCCGGGCTCCATCGCCGATGCCAACGACGCCGCCCAGTTCGGTGAGCTGGAGACCCTCGGCGAGCTGACCAAGGTGGCCTGGAAGCACGACGTGCAGTGCATGATCGAGGGCCCCGGCCACGTGCCGATGCAGCTGATCAAGGAGAACATGGACAAGCAACTGGAGTGCTGCGACGAGGCGCCGTTCTACACCCTCGGCCCGCTGACCACCGACATCGCCCCCGGCTACGACCACATCACCAGCGGCATCGGCGCCGCCATGATCGGCTGGTTCGGCTGCGCCATGCTCTGTTACGTCACGCCCAAGGAACACCTGGGCCTGCCCAACAAGGATGACGTGAAGACCGGCATCATCACCTACAAGATCGCCGCCCATGCGGCCGACCTGGCCAAGGGTCACCCGGGCGCGCAGATCCGCGACAACGCCCTGTCCAAGGCGCGCTTCGAATTCCGCTGGGAGGACCAGTTCAACCTCGGCCTCGACCCGGACACCGCCCGGGCCTTCCACGACGAGACCCTGCCCAAGGATTCCGCCAAAGTCGCTCACTTCTGCTCCATGTGCGGGCCGAAGTTCTGCTCCATGAAGATCACCCAGGAAGTGCGCGATTACGCCAAGGAAAACGGCCTGACCGACGAGCAGAAGGCCATCGAGGCCGGCTTCGCCGAGCAGTCCGGGCGTTTCAAGGACGAGGGCGGGGTGATCTACCGGCAGGTCTGAACCGCAGCGGAAGGGCCGTGGGCCCTTCCGCTGCCTGGTTCGTCAGCCGCGGCCGGGGAAGTACTCCGGCCGCAGGATGCCGTTGAGCTGCGGGTAGGGGATTTCCAGCTCCGGGTGGCCGCTGGAGTAGGGGGCGATGCTGTACACGTCGTACTTCACCAGCACCGCGCCACGGCCGAGGCCGACGTGGGGCGAGCGCTGGAACGGCCAGTCCTTCGCGTAGTCCGGGCCCAGGCGGTTCTTCGCCAGCCAGCGGCCATGGAAACGCTCCACCACCTGCCAGAAGGCGTCTTCCTGACCCGGTAACAGCATGTCCTGCAGGCTCAGGGCCTGGTGCCGGTTGCGGTCGTAGGTGATGAAGCCGCGGCCCGGCATGCCGTGGGCGCCGCCGGTGTCCAGGTAGCTGGACAGCTCGATCAGCAGCAGCTGGTCGCGCTGCTCCCGCAGCTTGGCCTGCAGGTAGCTGCTCCAGCGCGGCTCGGCGTCCCGCAGGAAGGCCTGTTCGTAGGCCTGCAGGGAGCTGGGCAGCGGGGCAGTGGCATCCGGTGTGTTGCGGGTCATCTCCAGCAGGCGCCGCTCCACCAGCGCATCGAGGCCGGGTTCATCGTCGAAATGCAGGGTGTCGATGTTCACCAGCGGGCATTCGCTGCCGGTGCAGCCCGGCTTGAGGTGTTCCCAGGCCTTGTGCTCGGGCTGCACGGTGCGGGAGGTCAGACCCTGGCAGCCGGCCAGCAACAGGCCAAGGCCGCAGGCGGCGAGGAGCGGGACGAAAGAGCGGGAAATCGGCAGGGCTGGCATGGTGGCGAAAGCATCCGGGCTGGAGGGGAAGACGTGCCGGTTCGACTGCCCGCAGCGGGTCGAGTTCGGCTCCGGCGCCGTCGGTCGGGCGTGCCGGACCGCGGTTCGACTACGCTGCAAAGAGGGCTGCGCCGGTCACGAGGGCACGATAGGATGGCGCGAACGTCATACAGTCTCCACCCCTGAATTACCGAGCGAGAAGCGGATGAGCGACACCTTTACCCCCGGTCCGGACGCCTACGAGATCGTCAAGCGCGAGGATTGCTTTCGCGGGTTCTATCGCCTGGACCGCCTGCACCTTCGTCACCAGCAGTTCTCCGGCGCCATGGGCCCGGTGATCACCCGCGAGCTGTTCGTGCGCCACGATGCGGTGTGCGTGCTGCCCTACGATCCCCAGCGCGATTGCGTGGTGCTCACCGAGCAGTTCCGTGTCGGCGCCCTGGGCAAGACCGACAACCCCTGGCTGCTGGAGATCGTCGCCGGGCTGATCGACAAGGACGAGCAACCTGAGGAGGTGGCCCATCGCGAGGCCGAGGAAGAGGCCGGCCTGACCTTCTCCGCCCTGTGGCCGGTGACCCGCTACTTCCCGTCCCCGGGCGGCTCCGACGAACTGGTGCACCTGTTCGTCGGCCGTTGCGACAGTCAGGGCGTGGGGGGCGTGCACGGCCTGGAGGAGGAGGGCGAGGACATCCGCGTCCACGTCTGGCCGCTGGAGGACGCCCTGGCCGCGGTGCGCGACGGGCGCATCAACAATGCCGCCAGCATCATCGTGCTGCAATGGCTCGCCCTCAACCGCGCTGAAGTGCGAGGGCTGTGGTCGTGACCCTGGTCCGCGACCGCTACCGGGTCGACCTGGCCGGGCTGCAGGCGGTCTGCGAGTCGAACTACGCGCGGTTGCTGCGCCTGCTGCCGGCCATGCGCGATGGCGCTAGCGAGCGGCGGGTGGCCCTCAGCCAGGGCGAGCGCCTGGTGGGGGTGCTGGTGCTGGAAGTGCTGGAGAACTGCCCCTATACCAGCACCCTGCGGGTGCGCCAGGAATACGCCCTGCCGTGGCTGCCGTCGCCGCAGATGGAGGTGCGGGTTTATCACGACGCGCGCATGGCCGAGGTCACCGGCGCGGAGAACGCCCGGCGTTTTCGCAGCATCTACCCTTACCCCAACGCGGCCATGCACCAGCCCGACGAGAAGAGCCAGCTCAACCTGTTCCTCGGCGAGTGGCTGAGTCATTGTCTGGCCTGTGGCCACGAACTGGCGCCGGTCCTTTAGAAAAAGCGCTTCCCGCCGATCACTGACCGCGCTAACTGTGATCTGCACCCCGCTTCGCGGGTTTACCCCTGCCGCACGGCGCTACCATAATCCCGCGTAGCCACTAGGAGACGGCCCGTTGCCGAGTTCGCCCCCCCACGCCCCCGATTCCCCCGTGCTGCTGGTGCAGTTGTCCGACAGCCACCTGTTCGCCCAGGCGGACGGCCGTCTGCTGGGCATGGACACCTGCGACAGCCTGACCCTGGTGATCGAGCGCGTGCTGCAGGAGCAGCCGACGATCGACCTGATCCTCGCCACCGGTGACCTGTCCCAGGACGGCTCTGTGGCGTCCTACCAGCGTTTCCGCGACCTCACCGCGCCGATTCCGGCGCCGGCCCGCTGGATTCCCGGCAACCACGACGACATGCCCACCATGCGCGCGGCTTTCGCCGACAGCGGCGTGCTGGACCCGGTGGCCGACGTGGGCGCCTGGCGCGTGGTGATGCTGGATTCGTCCATCGTCGGCGCGGTGCCCGGCTACGTCGATGACGAGCAACTGGCCCTGCTGGAGCGCGCCCTCGCCGATGCCGGCGAGCGCCATGTGCTGATCTGCCTCCACCACCACCCGGTGTCCATCGGCTGTCGCTGGATGGAGCCCATCGGCCTGCGCAACGCCGATGCCTTCTTCGCCGTCCTGGACCGTTTCCCGCGGGTACGCGCGGTGCTCTGGGGCCACGTGCACCAGGCCTTCGACCGCGAGCGCAACGGTGTCCGGCTGCTGGCCTCGCCGTCCACCTGCGTGCAGTTCGCGCCGGGCAGCGAGCAGTTCCAGGTGGGCCAGGAAGCCCCCGGCTACCGCTGGCTGCGCCTGCACGCCGACGGCACCCTGGAGACCGAGGTGTCGCGGGTGACCGGCATCGATTTCGAGATCGACTACAGCGTCAAGGGCTACTGAGGCCGGCCGCGGGCCGGCTTGCAGGTGGCCGCGTCCAGCTTGTAGCCTTCCGTCCCCATGACGACCCTTCTTTATATCCACGGCTTCAACAGTGCGCCCGAATCCCGCAAGGCACGACAACTGACCCGGTTGATGACCCGGCTGGGGCGCGCGGACAGCCTGCGCGTGCCGGCGTTGCACCACCACCCGCGCCAGGCCATGGATCAGTTGGAGGAAGCCATCGGCGCCCTGGGCGCGCCGCTGCTGGTGGGCAGTTCCCTGGGCGGCTACTATGCCACCCACCTGGCCGAGCGCCACGGGCTGCGGGCGCTGCTGATCAACCCCGCGGTGACCCCGCATCGCCGTTTCGACGGCTACCTCGGTCCGCAACGCAACCTCTACACCGGGGAAACCTGGACCCTCACCGAGGACCATGTCGCCGCACTGGCCGAGCTGGAAGTGCCGCCGCCCGCCGACCCCGCGCGCTACCAGGTCTGGCTGCAGACCGCCGACGAGACCCTCGATTACCGCCACGCCGAGGCCTACTACCGGGGCTGCGCGCTGCGCATCGAGGCCGGTGGCGACCACGGCTTCCAGGGCTTCGCCGCCCGGCTGCCGGCGCTGCTGGCATTCGCCGGCATCCCGGCCGACGCCTGGCGCGACCTCGATTTCTCCGCATTCACCGACTGACGATCCGAGACCCATGGCCACCTACAACGCCGATGCCATCGAAGTCCTTTCCGGGCTCGACCCGGTGCGCAAGCGCCCGGGCATGTACACCGACACCTCCCGGCCGAACCACCTGGCCCAGGAAGTCATCGACAACAGCGTCGACGAAGCCCTGGCCGGCCATGCCCGCTCGATCCAGGTGATCCTCCACGAGGACAATTCCCTGGAAGTGCTGGACGACGGCCGCGGCATGCCGGTGGACATCCACCCCGAGGAAGGCATCCCCGGGGTCGAGCTGATCCTCACCAAGCTCCACGCCGGCGGCAAGTTCTCCAACAAGAACTACCAGTTCTCCGGCGGCCTGCACGGCGTCGGCATCTCCGTGGTGAATGCCCTGTCCAGCCGGGTGGACGTGCGGGTCAAGCGCGACGGCAACGAGTACCGCATGGGCTTCGCCGATGGCTTCAAGGCCAGCGACCTGGAGATCGCCGGCAGCGTGGGCAAGCGCAACACCGGCACTGCCGTGCGCTTCTGGCCGGACCCGAAGTACTTCGATTCGCCGAAGTTCTCCCTCAGCCGCCTCAAGCACGTGCTCAAGGCCAAGGCCGTGCTGTGCCCGGGCCTGGCGGTGAGCTTCGAGGACAAGGCCAGCGGCGAGCGGGTGGAGTGGCACTACGAGGACGGCTTGCGCTCGTACCTGGCGGACGCCGTGAGCGAGTACCCGCGCCTGCCCGAGGAGCCCTTCGTCGGCAGCCTGGCGGGCAGCAAGGAGGCGGTGGACTGGGCCCTGCTGTGGCTGCCCGAGGGCGGCGAAGGGGTGCAGGAAAGCTATGTCAACCTGATCCCCACCGCCCAGGGCGGCACCCACGTCAACGGCCTGCGCCAGGGCCTGCTGGACGCGGTGCGGGAATTCTGCGAATTCCGCAACCTGCTGCCCCGCGGGGTCAAGCTGGCGCCGGAGGACGTCTGGGAGCGTATCGCCTTCGTCCTCTCCATGAAGATGCAGGACGCGCAGTTCTCCGGGCAGACCAAGGAGCGCCTGTCCTCCCGGGAGGCGGCGGCGTTTGTCTCCGGGGTGGTCAAGGACGCCTTCAGCCTGTGGCTCAACGCCCACCCCGAGCGGGGCCTGCAGCTGGCGGAACTGGCCATCAGCAACGCCGGGCGGCGCCTCAAGGCCGGCAAGAAGGTGGAGCGCAAGAAAATCACCCAGGGCCCGGCGCTGCCCGGCAAGCTGGCCGACTGCGCCGGCCAGGACCCGATGCGCGCCGAGCTGTTCCTGGTGGAGGGCGACTCCGCCGGCGGCAGCGCCAAGCAGGCCCGTGACAAGGAATTCCAGGCGATCATGCCCCTGCGCGGGAAGATCCTGAACACCTGGGAAGTGGATGGCGGCGAGGTACTGGCGAGCCAGGAGGTCCACGACATCGCCGTGGCGGTGGGGGTGGACCCGGGCGCCAGCGACCTCAGCCAGCTGCGCTACGGCAAGGTCTGCATCCTCGCCGACGCCGACTCCGACGGCCTGCACATCGCCACCCTGCTGTGCGCGTTGTTCGTCCGCCACTTCCGCCCGCTGGTGGAGTCCGGCCACGTTTACGTGGCGATGCCGCCGTTGTACCGCATCGACCTGGGCAAGGAGGTCCACTACGCCCTGGACGAGGCGGAGCGGGACGGCATCCTCGAACGCCTGGTGGCGGAGAAGAAGCGTGGCAAGCCCCAGGTCACCCGCTTCAAGGGCCTGGGCGAGATGAACCCGCTGCAGCTGCGGGAAACCACCATGGACCCCAACACCCGCCGGCTGGTGCGGCTGACCCTGGAGGACACCGAGGGCACCGTGGAGAAGATGGACATGCTGCTGGCGAAGAAGCGCGCCGGCGACCGCAAGTCCTGGCTGGAATCCAAAGGCAACCTGGCCGAGGTCCTGGCGTGAGGCGCATCGCCGCGCTGCTGGTGGCGCTGCTGCCGCTGGCGGCCACGGCCCAGGACGCGCCCTGGCCGGAACTGCAACTGAGCCGCGAATACGTGGTGGACGGCATCCCCGGCGGCAACCTTTCCGGCCTCGCCTGGTGCGGCGACGCGCTATGGACCGTATCGGACCGGGAAGACGACCGGGTCTACCGGCTGCACCCCGGGGACGGGGTGATGCGTGCCGAGGCCGAGGTCTTCCAGGTGGAACCGCCCCCGGACAGCGGCCTGCCCTGGGGCCAGCGCATGCGCACCTGGCTCACCGGCAAGGCCCGCGGCGGCCAGCTGGACTTCGAAGGCCTGACCTGCGACAGCGCGGGCAACCGCTACCTGGTCAGTGAATCCCGCGCCACGGTGTTGCACCTGCCGCCGGGCGGTAGCCCGCGCTGGCTGGCGCTGCCGGAGAACCTGGTGCGCCAGGCCCGGGCCAGCGGCATGCTGGTGACCTTCAACGCCATGTTCGAGGGCATCGCCGTGGATCCGGAGGGCGAGCGCCTGTGGCTGGCCGCCGAGCGTGAGCGCCGCGGCCTGCTGGTGCTGCACAAGCAGCAGACCGCCTGGAGCTGCACCGGCGGCTGCGTACTGTACAGCGAGGGCGGCACCGAGCCGGCCCCGGCCGCCCTGGGGGGCAAGGAGCTGTCCCGGGACTTCTCCGACCTGGCCTTCCACGCCGGCAAGCTGTTCACCCTGGAGCGCCAGGCGCATCGCCTGTGCCGGCGCAAGACCGCCGACGCTACGGTGGAGCGCTGCTGGTCGTACGCGGCCGAGGCCCTCACCGACGCCCGTCGCTACCCCGTGGACTATGGCAGCGCCGAAGCCCTCTGGCTGGACGACGAGGGCGCCTGGATCGGCGTCGACAACGGCAACCATCGCCGGGGCGACGGCGAGAACCGGCCCATCGTCTGGCGCTTCGCCGCCCCCGCCGGCGGCTGGAGTGCGCCATGACCCCTTCCCCGATTACCTGCGGAGACCTGTCACCATGAGCGGATCGATCCTGGCCACCGTGCCGGTGCTGGCGTCCCTAGACCTCGACGAGAGCCGGGCCTTCTATACCGAGCGCCTGGGCTTCGAAGTGCGCCTGCAGGTGGACGATTGCCTGATCGTCGCCCGGGACGGCGCCGAGCTGCACTTCTGGGCGTGCACCGAGCGGCATGTGGCGGAAAACACCTCCTGCTACGTGCGCTGCGCCGACAGCGAGGCGCTGCACCGCGAGTTCCAGTCCCGCGGGCTGGACCTGGCGCCGCCGGCGCTGCGCGCCTGGGGCATGAAGGAGCTCTACGTCATCGACCCCCACGGCAACCTCCTGAAATTCGGCGAGCCGGCGTGAAGCCTGCCTTCCCCGGCCTCGTCGCCGACCCCCTTTGCAGCGGAACCCCTCGATGAGCGAATCCCTCGACCTGAGCCTGGACGGCGTGGAACGGCGCTCCCTCGCCGACTTCACCGAGCAGGCCTACCTCAACTACTCCATGTACGTGATCATGGACCGCGCGCTGCCCCACATCGGCGACGGCCTCAAGCCGGTGCAGCGTCGGATCGTCTATGCCATGAGCGAACTGGGTCTGGACGCCGACTCTAAGCACAAGAAGTCGGCGCGCACCGTCGGCGACGTGCTCGGCAAGTACCACCCCCACGGCGACTCCGCCTGCTACGAGGCCATGGTGCTGATGGCCCAGCCGTTCAGCTACCGCTACACCCTGGTGGACGGGCAGGGCAACTGGGGCGCCCCGGACGATCCCAAGTCCTTCGCCGCCATGCGCTACACCGAGGCCCGGCTGTCGCGTTATTCCGAAGTGCTGCTGGGCGAGTTGGGCCAGGGCACGGTGGACTGGGTGCCGAACTTCGATGGCACCCTGGACGAGCCGGCAACGTTGCCGGCGCGCCTGCCCAACCTGCTGCTCAACGGCACCACCGGCATCGCCGTGGGCATGGCCACCGACGTGCCGCCCCACAATCTGCGGGAAGTCGCCACCGCCTGCGTGCGCCTGCTGGACGAACCGAACGCCACGGTGGAGCAGCTCTGCGAACACGTGCCCGGGCCCGACTACCCCACCGAGGCCGAGATCATCACGCCCCGGGCCGACCTGCTGAAACTCTACGAGACCGGCCGCGGTTCGGTGCGCATGCGCGCCGTGTACCGGGTCGAGGACGGCGACGTGGTGGTCACCGCCCTGCCGCACCAGGTCTCCGGCGCCAAGGTGCTGGAGCAGATCGCCGCGCAGATGCAGGCGAAGAAGCTGCCGATGGTGGCGGACCTGCGGGACGAGTCGGACCACGAGAACCCCTGCCGCATCGTCATCATCCCGCGCTCCAACCGGATCGACGTGGACGGGCTGATGCAGCACCTGTTCGCCACCACCGACCTGGAGTCCAGCTACCGGGTCAACACCAACGTCATCGGCCTCGACGGCCGTCCCCAGGTGAAGAACCTGCGGCAGTTGCTGGTGGAGTGGCTGCAGTACCGGGTGGGCACCGTGCGCCGGCGCCTGCAGTTCCGCCTGGACAAGGTGGAGCGGCGCCTGCACCTGTTGGAAGGCCTGCTGGTGGCCTTCCTCAACCTCGATGAAGTCATCCTCATCATCCGCACCGAGGACCAGCCCAAGCCGGTGCTCATGCAGCGCTTCGAGCTGAGCGAGCTGCAGGCCGACTACATCCTCGACACCCGCCTGCGCCAGCTGGCCCGCCTGGAAGAAATGAAGATCCGTGGCGAGCAGGACGAGCTGGCCAAGGAGCGCGACGCCCTGCAGGCGCTGCTGGGCAGCGAGGCCAAGCTGAAGAAGCTGGTGCGCAAGGAACTGCTGGAAGATGCCAAGAAGTACGGCGACGACCGCCGCTCGCCCATCGTCGCCCGGGGCGAGGCGAAGGCCCTGTCGGAAACCGAGCTGATGCCCACCGAACCGGTCACCGTGGTGCTCTCGGAGAAGGGCTGGGTGCGCTGTGCCAAGGGCCACGACATCGACGCCGTCGGGCTGTCCTACAAGGCCGGCGACGGCTTCAAGGCGGCCGCCCCGGGGCGCTCGAACCAGTACGCGGTGTTCATCGATTCCAGCGGCCGCAGCTATTCCCTGGCCGCCCATTCGCTGCCCTCCGCCCGCGGCCAGGGCGAGCCCCTCACCGGGCGCCTGACGCCTCCGCCGGGGGTGTCCTTCGACTGCGTGCTGCTGCCGGACGACGACGCCCTGTACGTCATCGCCTCGGACGCCGGCTATGGCTTCGTGGTCAAGGGCGAGGACCTGCAGGCGAAGAACAAGGCCGGCAAGACCCTGCTCAGCCTGCCCGCCGGCGCCCGGGTGATCGCCCCGCGGCCCCTGGCCAGCCGCGACGACGACTGGCTGGCGGCGGTGACCACCGAGGGCCGGCTGCTGGTGTTCCCGGTCCGCGACCTGCCGCAACTGGCCAAGGGCAAGGGCAACAAGATCATCGGCATCCCCGGCGAGCGGGTCGCCAGCCGCGAGGAATACCTCACCGACCTGGCGGTGCTGCCGGCCGGCGCGACCCTCACCCTGCAGGCCGGCAAGCGCACCCTGTCCCTGCGTCCGGCGGACCTGGAGCACTACAAGGGCGAGCGCGGGCGGCGTGGCAACAAGCTGCCCCGAGGCTTCCAGCGGGTCGAGGGGCTGCAGGTGGAACGGGGCGGCGAGTGAGCCGTAACCCGGGCGTCGTATCGGCATCCGCCGACACACCCTGTGGTGCTATTCCGTCATCCGCGACTGGAGTCGGAGACGACATTCGCGGATGATAGGCAACCCCTCTGGACCGCGCTCCGGTGCCCTGTCAGGACGCCGCGCCCCGCGTCGGCGAACGGGTTGCCGCTAACGAGATTGAATGCGATGAACAGGGTTCGACTCCCCATACTGCTCCTGCTGGCCGGCGTGCTCGGCCTCGGCGGCTGCGCCGCACGTGCGCCGATCCCGCTCTACCAACTGGACAACGGCAGCCCCGAGCTGCCGAAGAAGAACCAAGGCGTGGCGGTGCTCCTCGGCCCGGTCCACGTGGCTGACTACCTGCAGCGGGAAGCCCTGCTGCAACGCCGTGCCGACGGCAGCCTGGTGGCGGCGCGGGACGGCCGCTGGGCCGGCAGCCTGTCCGCCGACATCGACCAGGTGCTGCTGCGCCAGCTGGCCTCGCGCCTGGACAGCCAGCGCCTGGTGCTGGCTCCCACCCAGCCCGGCTTCACCCCCGACATCCAGGTGCTGCTGAGCATCAGCCGCTTCGATTCCGGTCCGGAACTGCCGGCGGTGCTGGAGGCGCAATGGCGCCTGCTTGACCGCAACGGCCGCCTGCGCGACAGCCGCCTGGTGCGCCTGGAACAACCGCACCAGGGCACGCCGGCCGCCCAGGTGGAAGCCCAGAGCGTGCTGCTGCGGCGCCTGGCGGAGCAACTGTCCATCGCCGTGCAGCCCCTGGCCACCGCCCAGGCTTCCGCCGTCGCGAGCCCCGCCAGCGAGCCGCCCAAGTCTTCCCAGAGCCCGTCCCGCGCCCACACCCCGGACAAGCCGCGCATCCCCATGGCGTCGCCGGTGCGCAACGACGTTGAAGTGTTCCGCTTCTGATCCCGGACAGGCCGCACCGAGTGCGGCCTCGTTTCTTCTGACGCCCCCCCACACATGCTTCGGCAAGACTGCCGACGCATGTGTTGTCCTGCCCGGTATGGGTGGGCCATGGCCATGCCAATCCGCTTACCTGACGTCCTGAGGCCGCGCTTCGAAAGCATGCGCGGTGTCGTGGTACAGCCGTTTTGCACGGGAAGTGGAGGAGGGGTGGCTTCGATGACGGTGACGAAGCCATGCGCCGCGCGCAGCCCGCGTGGCGCTCGCCTGAAGAATACGCAGGGGGAGTGAGTCGACCCGGCGGCAGGATGCCGGCCGGGTCGCAGGGCGTCAGCGCCGCTCGTGCATGCGCGTCAGCTGGCGCTCCAGCAGCGCCGGGTAGGGGTCCAGCAGGCGCTCGACGCAGCAGGCCCCTTCTGGGCTGGCGATGGCGCGGATGCGGGCGCGCTGGCGCACCAGCGGGTCGTCGGCGATGGCCCGCTCCACCAGCAGCAGGTTGCGGCTGTGCTGGCTCAGGGCGATGGCGCTCTGGGTGGTCTCGTCCAGCAGCAGGTCGCCCTGGCCCAGGGTGCTGAGGTCGCCGCCCAGGGTCAGGCCCAGCTGCAGTTGCAGGGCGATGCCGCTGTCGGCCACCTCGATCTGCAGGGCATGGCCCAGGGCGCGCAGCAGTTCGCCGCAGCACAGGGCGTGGGTGAGGTATTCCTCGGCATTGTCGCGGCTATGGAACAGCATCAGGCTGCCGCCATCGCTCAGGGTGTGCAGCCGGCCCTGGTAGAGCTCGGCCGCCTGGTCCAGGCAGTCCCGGTAGCGTTGCAGCAGGTCCATCAGGCGCGAGCGGGGCAGCCGGCGCAGCTGGTCCTGGGCGCCCAGCTGGATCGCCAGCACGGCGCTGTACTGGGCCTTCTGCGGCGCCGGCGGCACGTAGGGCGCGGAGGGCTCGTCCACCGACGGGCGCAGGTCGGAGAACGGGTCGTCATCGTCCGCGGTGAACAGGGTGCTGGAGGCGTCCTCCTGCACGTCGTAGCGCGTGTCCCGCAGGTCGCGGACCTGGAAGCCCGGTTCGTCGAAACCCGGCTCGTCGTCGAAGCGCTCGTCGATGCCGCTGTCGGCCCGGTTCACGTCGCCGTAGTTGACGTCGTAGGCGTCCTCTTCTTCGAACAGCACCTCTTCTTCCAGCTCCGGTACCGGCGGTTTCTCCGGCACCAGTAGGCCCTGGAGCTGGCGCGCCAGGTCGCCGATCTCGTCCTGGCGGGAGGCCGCGGGCGCGGGGTCGTCCGGGTCGCGCAGCCAGACACGCAACTGCAACAGCGGCGTGGAAATATGGCGGCCCAGGCGCAGGCTGAGGGACAGGGTCAGGGCCAGCAGGATCAGGCTGATCAGGCCCATGCTCTGCAGGCTGATGGTCATCGGCTGCTGGAACTGCTGCATGTCCAGGCTCAGCCGCAGATGCCCGGCGATCACCTCCTGGAAGGTGATGGGGGTGGAGTAGAGGCCCTCCGTCTCCCCCAGCAGGCCCTGCTTGGGCCGCGAGCCGGCCTCGGCGAGGATGCGGTTGTCCACGCTGTAGATGGCGGCGTGGGCCACCAGCGGGTTCTTCACCAGGTTGTTGAGCAGCACGTTGAGGCTGAGGATGTCGTTGGACACCAGCAGCTCGGTGGCAGAGGCCGCGGTCTGGCTGGTCAGGCTCTGGCCCAGGGCATCAGCCTGCTGCTGCATGGCCTGCTTGAACTGCATCCCCATGACCCAGGCGTAGATCACCAGGGCCAGCGCCACTAGAAATACAGTGTGGCTGACGACCCGCAGGGCCAAGGGAACGCGCCGCTGGCGCAGGGCGTGGAAGATCAGCAGGAAGAAATTATCGGGTTTGACGGACGTGGGCCGGGTCACGGAGCGCGGCTCTTTTCGGACAGGGTAGGTCGCGCAGTATACGGAAAGCCTTCCTGCCACTAAAGAAACAAACTCTCCCGGCCGTCAGCGGGCCCGCGCCAGAGCCTTTTCCCGCCACCGGCGGTTTTGCGGGGTAGAATGGCCGCCTTCTTTGCTTGGGAGATGGCGCCTTGCGCGAGATAGTCCTGATCAACATCACTGGGGAAGACCGTCCCGGGCTCACCGCGGCGATCGCCGGTGTATTGGCCCAGGGCGGTGTCACCGTCCTCGATATCGGCCAGGCGGCCGTGCACGGCATGCTGTCGTTCGGCCTGCTGGTGGAAATCCCCGGCACCGACACCGCCGCCGGTCTGCTCAGGGGCGTACAGCAGGTGGCCCATGAGCTGGACCTGCAGGTGCGCTTCACGCCGGTACCCGATGCCGAGTACCGGCAATGGGTCGAGCGCCAGGACAAGGGTCGCTACGTGGTCACCCTGCTCAGCCGCAAGGTCAGCGCCGAGCACCTGCAGCGGGTCAGCGCCGTCGTCGCTCGCCACGGGTTGAACATCGACCGGATCGACCGGCTGTCCGCCCGCATGCCCCTGGACAGCGAACAGGAAGCCCTGGGCAAGGGCTGCCTGGAATTCGCCGTGAGCGGCGACCCCGCCGACCTTGAGGCGCTGCGCGCGGATTTCTTCGAGGCGGCCCAGGCCCTGGACGTGGACATCGCCTTCCAGCAGGAAACGGTGTTCCGTCGCAATCGCCGGCTGGCGGTGTTCGACATGGATTCGACGCTGATCGAGGCGGAGGTGATCGACGAACTGGCCAAGGCGGCCGGCGTGGGCGAGAAGGTGGCGGCCATCACCGAGCGGGCGATGCGCGGTGAACTGGATTTCCGCGCCAGCTTCACGGAGCGCCTGGCCCTGCTCAAGGGGCTACCCGAGGACGTGCTGGCGGGCATCGGGGCGTCCCTGCGCCTGACCGAGGGCGCGGAAACCCTGTTCGCCGAACTCAAGCGCCTGGGCTACAAGACCGCGATCCTCTCCGGCGGCTTCAGCTATTTCGCCCGCCAGGTCCAGCAGAAGCTGGGCATCGACTATGTGTTCGCCAATGAGCTGGAGATCGTCGACGGCCAGCTCACCGGCGTGGCGGTGGAGCCCATCGTCGATGCCCAGCGCAAGGCCGACCTGCTGCGGGAACTGGCCGAGCGGGAAGGGCTGCAACTGGAGCAGACCATTGCCGTGGGCGACGGCGCCAACGACCTGCCGATGCTGGCGCTGGCCGGCCTCGGCGTGGCGTTCCGGGCGAAGCCGCTGGTGCGGCGCTCGGCGAAGCAGGCCATCACCACCCTGGGGCTGGATGGCGTGCTCTATCTGCTGGGGTATCGCGATCGCGAGAGCGGTCGCTGAGGCGACGGGGCCGGGCGCCCGGCCCTGGCTTCACTCGTCGGAAGCGAAGTCGTAGTCCATCGCCTGGCTGGGGCCTTGCAGGTAGTAGCCCTGGATGTAGTTGATCCCGGCCTGCCAGAGGGTCGCCAGCACGCTGGCGCTCTCCACGAACGGCACGATGGTCAGCTTGGCCTGGGCGTGCAGGTTGGCCACCAGGTTCTTCAAGGCTTCCTGGTTTTCCGCGTTGCTCAGGTCCTGGGCGAACGACCCGTCCACTTTGACGAAGTCCACGTTCAGGTGCTTGAGGGTGTTGAACGGGTTCAGCGCACAGCCGAACTGGCTCAGCGCCACCTTGCAGTGCAATTGCGCCAGTCCCTGGGTGAGCACCTTCGCCTGCTTCAGGTAGGCGATGGCGTCGGGCTCGCTCAGCTGCAGGATCAGCGAGTCGGACGGCAGCCGCGCCGCCTTCAGTGCCACGCTCAGCCACGGCAGCAGGGTCGGGTCCTGCAGGCTGGCGCTGGACAGGTGGACGAACAGGCGCGTGCTGTGGCCCTTGCTGCGATGCTCGGCGAGGAGCTTCACCGAGTTGAGGATCACCCAGCGGTCGATCTTCTCGGCCAGCCCGGCATCCTTGGCGGCCACCAGGAAATCCCCCGGCGGCACTTCCTTGCCCTGAGGGCTGAGCAGGCGCAACAACACCTCGTAGTGCTCGAAGGTATCGCCGCGCAGGCTGATCACCGGCTGGAACAGCAGGCGGAAGCTGTTGGTGTCGAGGGCATGGCGGACCATGGCCAGGACATTGCCGCGGTTGGCGGCGGCCATCAGTTCCTCGGCCGGGTTGTACAGCTTGACGCCGTTGCCGTCGGTCAGCTCGTCGGCGCTGCGGTGGGCGCGATCCACCACGTCCTGGGCTTTGACGGTCTTTTCGTCGAGGCCGGCGACGCCGATGGACAGGGTGGTCTGAACGGTGCGGCCGCTGACGTCGAACAGTTGGCTCTCGACCTTCTTCAATAGCGCCTGGAGGCTGGGCTGCAGTTGCTCCGGGGTCTGCCCGGGCTGCAGGACGCCGAACACGTCGTCGCCGAAGCGGGCCAGCTGGGCCTCGCCATTGAAGTGGCCACGCAGCAGATTGGCCAGGTCGGTGAGCAGCAGGTCGATCCCGGCGATGCCGATGTCCGCCAGCAGGGTGGCGTAGCGATCGACCCGGATGTAGGCGAGGCTGGACGGCTGCGCGGCGTTGACCGCCCGCTGCACCGCGCCATCCAGCAGTTCGAGGAAATAGCTGCGGTTGTACAGGCCGGTGACCAGGTCCTGGCTGCTGATCTCCCGCAGCTTCTCTTCCAGCTCGGCGTTGCCCGCGTCGGTGCGGATCACCACCTGGATGCACGGCTCGCCGTCGTAGGTGGCGGGAGAGAAGCTCATCCGTGCCTGGAACTTGCCGGCGTCGGCCTTGCTGCCGTCGCAGACCAGCTCGGCGTTGCCTTCGCTCGGGTAGTGCTTCAGGAAATCCTTGAACGCGGCCTGGTCGCTGGCCGCGATCAGGTCGATCATCGGCATGCCTTCCAGTTCTTCCGCATCCTCGTAGCCGAACAGCTCCACGTAGGCGCGGTTGGCGTAGATGTGCATGCCGTCGTGGACGTAGGCGATGGCGTCCACCGAGCTGTCCAGCAGCAACTGGCAGCGCTTCTCGGTCTCGCGCAGGGCGACTTCCGCGGCGCGGCGGGCGCGGCGTTCTTCCAGGTTGGCGAGTTCGCGGTTGGCCACCAGCACCAGGCGCTCGTCTTCGCCCAGGGGCACGGCATCCTGGGCGCCTAGAGTCAGGGCCTCGGTGATGAGGTCGGTATCGGTACCGTCCACCAGTTGGATGAAGGGGATGTCCTTGGCCTGGCGGCGGATCGCGGCGAGGGCTTCGCCGGGGTCGAGGCCGTCGCTGAGCGGCGCGGCGATCAGCAGGTCCCAGCTCTGCTGCAGGGCATCCTGCAGGTCGTCGCTGGACGTCAGGCGGTGGACGCGGGTGGCGCGTCCCGCATTGCGGAACAGGCTGACCAGGCGCTCGGCTTCGTTCTGCGAGTCCTCGAGGATCAGCAGCCGGATGGTTTTCTTTTCGATGGCCATGGCTCGGTCGTTAAGACTGCGCCGAACGGGCGCAAAGCAGCGACAAAAGGGGGTAGGAGCCGCAATCTACAGCGACTTCCAGAGTGAGTCAAAGTCTTCCTCGCCGCTGGTTTCCTGGGCTTTCGAAGCTGTGACGGGCTTCCCGACCTGAGTGCTCGCTTCCTCGAACGGACGGTATTCGAACTGGTTGAAGCTGCCGGTGGAGGTCTGCCGGCGGGTGAGCACCGCGCGGCGCTCGTCGCCCTGCAGGTTGATCTGCACCTTGTTGCCTTCCTGGAACGGCAGGCGCGGCGTGAGCAGGGTGGCCGGCCGCGAGATCGCGCTGATTTCCGGCAGCAGCAGCGCCCGCAGGTACTGGCTGCTCTGCTCGGCCTTGCGCAGCAGCTGCAGCCCGCAAGGGGTGGCATGGGGGGCGATCAGTTCGATGCCCATCTGGGTGCCGCCGCCGCGCACCTGGCGAATCCAGCGCACCACCGCGATGCTCCAGCCGTGGCCGGGGGCGTCCTGGATGCCCAGCAATTCGCCGGCCTGCAACTGGCTCGGCACTTCCTTGGGCCAGCTCAGGCAGTAGCCGCCGGGGCTGTGGTTGACGATGGGCAAGGGGTAGGTGGGGTAGCTTTCGCTGCTGCTGGGCGGCGAGTGGTGCTCGCCGTTGGCGGACGGCGGCTTCTGATACTGGATTTCCTCGTAGGGCAGGCCTTCGTCCCAGTTGGTGGGCTGGGCATCGAAGGCGCCGGCCCAGACGTCGGGCCCGCCGCTTTCGGTCTTGAACACCGCATGGTGGACTTTCGGCGGTTGCTTGAGCACGTCGCTGAAGGACTTCTGCCCGGCGAGGAAGAAGTGCAGGGCGCTCATGCCGATGCAGGTGGTCAGGCTGCCCTGGCCGGGGTTGCGCTGGAAGGTACGCTCGGAGATGTCGCCCCAGGCCGAGCTGAGATGCTGCAGCAGGTCGAGGCTGAAGCCTTCGGGCACCAGCAGGCGCGACTTGCCGCGGGATTCGGGGGAGAGCAGCAGGTACTCCTTGATCGCGTCCACCAGCGGCAGGGGGTCGATCCCCAGCAGGTTTTGCAGCTCGCCTTCCTTGAACAGCGACTTGTAGCGCGGCGGGCCGTCCATCTGCGGCGCCACCACGAACAGTGAGGTGGGCGCCTCGGCGTTCTGCAGGTTCACCAGCGCCGACCAGGGCTCCAGCACCTCGGCGAGGCGGGCGATGCCGTTCTGGCGCATCTGGTTGCAACGGGCGCAGCCCAGGAGCAGCGCCACCAGGTAGGTCTGCTCGATGCTCAGGCCCTTGCTGTGAAACGCCAGGCCGTCGCGCACTACCACGTTCTGCAGGTGGCGATAACGGGCGATCTGGTAGAGCTGGTGCAGCTCCAGCCACAGGCCTTCCGGCACCGGGCAGTACAGCTGGCTGGCGCGGATCAGCGGGCCGCAGAGGCTGTGGGACGCCCGCTGCAGGGCTACGGTGAGCAGTTGCGCCCGGTCACGCTGCGCCTTGGGCGCCTCCTGGGCGACGATCAGCTTGTAGCCCACCGCCAGGTGGTTCTGCAGGGCCTGGCACAGGTTGGCGACCTTGCGCGGACGCTCGTCCAGCACGATCGCCTGGTTGAGGAAGTGCCGCTCCAGATGCTTGCAGACGTAGTAGACCTCGGGGCGGATCAGCTCGAGCAGTTGCAGGCGGTTCTCCGCCGGCGTCACCAACTGGTTGATTTCCACCAGGCTCTGGTAAAGCTGGCGGGCGGTCTCCCCCAGGTTCGCCTTCGGCAACGCCTCGATCCAACGCTTGAGGTCGCGCGGACTGGCGTCGCAAAAGGAGAGGCTCTGCTTGCTCGGGGTCGGCACACGCAGAAGCAGGTGGGGACTCTGATTATCCATCTAACCGAATGACTCCAGCGGTACTGACAGGTTTCGTCTATGCAGGCTTTCCGAACTCTAGCAGCATCCCGAGGGGGCCGCAGCCTGACCCCGGGCGGCGCGCTGGCACCGAAGGGGCGGTGCCCATGATGCCTGATGGCAAAAAGCCTTTAGGTCCGACTGCGCGCCAAAGTTCCCGGTTCCGACCTTCGTGCAGCCAGGTTCGACGGACGGTCAGGCCTGTACCGCCTGGCCCAGGCGCTGGCCCATGCGCACCGGGCTACCGGCCAGCAGGGCGTCGTCCCAGCGAACCGCCTGGGGCCCGAACAGTACGATGGCGGTCGATCCCAGCTTGAAGCGCCCCAGTTCGGCGCCGGCCTCCAGGTGGATCGGCCCCCGTGCGGCTTCGTCGTAGCGCACGGTCTTCAGTTCGCGCTTCGGCGGGGTGACCAGGCCAGCCCATACGGTTTCGATGGAGGCGACGATCATCGCGCCCACCAGCACCACCGCCATGGGGCCTCGCTCCGTATCGAACAGGCAGACCACCCGCTCGTTGCGGGCGAACAGTTCCGGTACGTTTTCCGCCGTGGTCTGGTTGACCGAGAACAGCCGGCCGGGCACGTAGACCATCTCCCGCAGGGTGCCGGCCAGGGGCATGTGGACCCGGTGGTAGTCCCGCGGCGACAGGTAGACGGTGGCGAACTCGCCGCCCATGAAGGGCGCGGCCCGCTCGGCGTCGCCCCCCAGCAGTTCCAGCGCGCTGAAGCTGTGGCCCTTGGCCTGGAAGATACGCCCGTGCTCGATGCGCCCGAGCTGGCTGATGCCGCCATCGGCCGGGCTGAGTACCGCGCCGGGTGTGGTGTCCAGCGGCCGGGCGCCCTCTTTCAGGGCGCGGGTGAAGAAGGCGTTGAAGTGCTCGTAGGCGGCCAGGTCTTCCACCTGGGCTTCGCCCATGTCCACCTGGTAATGCCGGGCGAAGCGGCTGATGAAGGCGTCCTTGAACCAGCGCACCCGGCACTCGGCGACGCAGCCGGCCAGGCGCGACAGCGCGTGGTGCGGCAGCAGGTACTGGCTGGCGATGAACAAGCGGTCTTTCATGGAGTGTCCTCGAGGCACGATCGGGTCCGGTCGGGTCGGATCAGGTTTCCACCGGCGTGTCCGGGTGGTTGCCCCACTCGGACCAGGAACCGGCATAGCCCTTCACCCGCGGGTAGCCCAGGGCCTTGGCCACCAGGTAGGTGAAACCCGAGCGGTGATGGGTCTGGCAGTGGGTGACGATTTCCTTGTCCGGGGTCAGGCCCCGCTCGTCGAGCACCTGGGCGATATCCGCGCGGATGCGCAGCGCGTTGTCGCGGTCCATGCCCTGGGTCCATTCGAAGTTGATCGCCCCGGGGATATGCCCGGCCTTGGCGGCGAGCACCTTGCTGCCGTCGTATTCGCCGGGCGCGCGTGCATCCCAGATGGCCAGGTCGGCGGCGCCCAGGCGCGCCTGCAGGTACTCGCGGGTGGCGGTCGGCTCGTCGTGCAGGCTCACCGGCACGGGACCGCCGGCGGCGGGCGGAACGTCCCGGGACAACGGGCGGCGGTCTGCCAGCCAGGCGTGCAGGCCGCCATTGAGGTAGTGGTAGCGATGATGGCCGATCACGTCCAGCAGCCAGATGAAGCGCCCGGCCCAGCCACCGCCTTCGTCGTCGTACACCACGTAGACCGCATCGTCGCGGTGGCCCAGTTCGCCGAACAGGGCTTCCAGGTCGCTTTGGGCCGGTAGCAGGCCCGGAGCCGGGGGCTGGCCCCATTGCGTGCGTTTCGGGTCGACGAAACGCGCGCCGGGCAGGTGACCCTCGGCATAGCGCGCTGCGCTGGTGAGGTCTACCAGGATCAGTTCCGGCGCTTCCAGGCGCGCAGCGAGGTCGGCCGGCTCGATCACCAGCGGCAGCGAAGAGAAGGCGGACATGACGGCCTCCGAAGCGGGTAAAGGGCGGATTGTAACGGAAAGGTCAGCGCCCGCGGCGGGCGAAGTGGCCGAGAGCCCGCTCGATGCATTGCACGGTCTTGCCGAACGCCTGCAGGCTGACTTCGGAGAACGGCAGGCCATCCTGGTCGGTCACCACCAGCATCGCGACCCGGTCGTGGCTGGCGATGGAGCGCAGGATCAGGTGCTCGCCGGTGAACAGGCCCTTCAACTGGCCGGGGAGGAAGGCGGAGAACTGTGCGGCGTTGGCCGGGGTCAGGCGTAATTGCCCGGCCTGGGCGAGCAGGCGCTTGAGGATCTGGCTCTGGGACGGGTCGAGGCTCAGCCCGGCGGTGTGCTTCAGCCCCGCCGCCTGCTGGGCCAGGAGCCGGCCGCTGCTTCGGTCAAGCATCAGAATCAGCGTACGGCGCATGCCGCAGGCCTGGATCGCATCCCGGGCGCTGGCGGTCAGTTGCACCACGTTGGCGAAGGCGCTGGGCTCCTTGAGCAGCAGGGTGCACTGGGTGCGCCATGCCTGCAGCGCGTCGACCGAGGGGGGCGCCGGCGGCGTGTCGTGGGCGACGTGGAAGCGCCGTTCCTCCCAGGGCCAGAGCAGCGCGGTGGCCGGGTGCCAGAGGCCGGGGCGGTGGTGGGCGCGGGCGCTCTGCGCCGCATACTGGTGAATCTGCTGCTGCAGTTCGCCCATGGGCAGGCGCATGTACAGCGCGGTCAGGCGCTGCCAGCGCAGGCTGTGCAGGCAGGTCCAGTTGTCATGGGAAGAGAGGGCGATGCCGTTGGCCAGCAGGATGGTGTTGGCCGGATGGGTCAGCCAGCGGCTCAGCCCGGGGTCGGCATCCAGGGCCTGCTGCTGATGCAGCGGCGAACCCTGCGCCCGGGTGATGAACAGGGCCTTCACCAGCAGGCGTCGGTCGTTGTTCAGCAGGCGGTAGCCCTGGAGCACCCAGTCGGGCAGTCGCCATTGCTCGGCCAGGGCCAGGCAGATGGACAGCAGCGGCACGCCCAGCAGGTCCAGCTCCACCTTGCGCTCCGGTTCGCCGTGGGTCAGCACCCGGCGTTCCCACTCGGGGTACAGCTGCGGGTGCAGCACCAGCAGCGGCCAGAGCGGCGCGAGGAACAGCAAACTGTTGCATTGTATTTCCTGCCACAGGCGGGCGAGGCGGGCACCAAACAGGCCGCTGGCCTGCTGCATGGCATGCTGGCTGATCATCTGGATCTGCCGCAGCGGCAGGGGAATCTGCTCTTCCGGCACGGCCGGGAGGCGGTTCAGCAGCTCCTCGCTGCGCTTGAGGCCGAGGCGGTTGAGGGCACCCTCGATGCTTTCGGCGGCGCTGCCCAGGGCGCTGGAGGCGCGGTTCGCCTCGCGTATCAACTCCAGGGCTACGGAAGGGCTGCCCTGGATCGCCTCGGCGATGTCCCGCAGGGAATTGCTGCTGGAGCCCAGCACGTGACGCAGGCGTTCGTGGTTCGCCGTGGAGACCGGCAAACGCACGCCGTCCAACTGCCGGGTCCAGTCGGCGAGGGTGCGCGGCAGTGGTTTCGGGCTGGGCATAGGGGTTGAGCCAAACTGGCTTTTAACCTTAACTGGCTATAGTCTGGCGCATAAGTACCGATAAATAGAAGGGTTGTTTCGCGCCCCCCTTCCGACTGACTTCCTGCAAGACTCTTCTATGGCAAAAATCATCGGCATCATCGTCGTATTCGCCAGCGTGCTCGGTGGATATGTGCTCTCCCATGGCAAAATCGGCGCGCTGATCCAGCCCTTCGAAGTGATGATCATCGGCGGCGCGGCCCTGGGGGCGTTTCTCCAGGCCAACCCCGGCAGCACCTTCATGCACGTCTTCAAGAAAGCCTTGAAGATGTTCAGCTCGCGCTTCACCCACACCTTCTATCTCGAAGTGCTGAAAATGCTCTACGAGATTCTCAACAAGAGCCGCCGCGAAGGCATGATGGCCATCGAGGCGGACGTCGAGGACCCGGCGGCCAGCCCGATCTTCAGCAAGTACCCGGCGATCCTCAAGGACGAACGCATGATGGCCTTCGTCTGCGATTACCTGCGCATCATGTCGTCCGGCAACATGGCGCCCCACGAACTGGAGGGGCTGTTCGACATGGAGCTGAACAGCTTGAAAGAAGAGCTGGAGCACCCATCCCATGCGGTGGCGCGATTGGCCGACGGCCTGCCTGGCTTCGGGATCGTAGCGGCGGTGCTGGGGATCGTGGTGACCATGGCGCTGCTGGGCGAAGTGGCCCAGGCCGAACTGGGGGTCCACGTGGGTGCCGCCCTGGTGGGGACCTTCCTGGGTATTCTCGCGGCGTACGGCTTCTTCGGCCCGCTGGCGGTCTCCCTGGAGCATGACGCCAAGGAAGAGCTCAACGTCTACGAGGCGATCAAGGCCTGCCTGGTGTCGTCGGCCTCCGGCATGCCGCCGACCCTGGCGGTGGAGTTCGGCCGCAAGGTGCTCTTCCCCGCCCACCGTCCGAGCTTCTCCGAGCTCGAACAGGCCATGCGCGGCAGCTGACGGCTGAGCCATGGAGAACAATCAGCCGATCATCGTCAAGCGCGTCAAGAAGAGCGCAGCGGGCCACCACGGCGGGGCGTGGAAGATCGCCTTCGCCGACTTCGCCACGGCGATGATGGCGTTCTTCCTGGTGCTGTGGCTGATGTCCTCCGCCACGCCGGAGCAGAAGAAGGCCATCTCCGGTTACTTCCAGGACCCCATCGGCTTCACCGAGAGCGCGAGCCCCTATGTGATCGACCTGGGCGGCACGCCCACGCCGGCGCCGGACCGCACCCTCAACCCCGAGCTAAAGGACGCCCCCAATGCCCAGGAGGCGGCCACCGATTCCGTGCACAAGGACCAGGTGGACCCCAAGCAGGTGGAGACCCTGGCGGACCAGATGGAGCGTGAACGCCTGGAACTGCTGCTCCAGGAGCTGCAGAACAAGGTGGAGGAAAACCCCGAGCTGAAGCGCTTCAAGGACCAGATCCTGTTCGAGATCACCCAGGACGGGCTGCGCATCCAGATCATGGATGCCGCCAACCGGCCGATGTTCGACCTGGGCAGCGCCCGCCTGCAGCCGTATTTCGAGGACATCCTGCTGTCCATGGCCGACACCATCAAGGCGGTGCCGAACAAGGTCAGCATCAGCGGCCACACCGATGCCAAGCCCTTCGCCGGCACCGGCCCGGGCGGCTTCGGCAACTGGGAGCTGTCGGCGAGTCGCGCCAACGCCGCGCGGCGGACCCTGATCACTGGCGGTTACCCGGAGGACCAGGTGGCGCGTGTGGTGGGCTATGCCTCGTCGGCGCTGTTCGACCGGGAAGACCCGCTGAACCCGGTGAACCGGCGTATCGACATCACCGTGCTGACCAAGAAGGCGGAGCGGGACATCAAGGGCGAGCAGAGTGGCGATGCCAAGGCGTCTGATGCCAACCCGGCGCCCCCCGCCGGTGAGAGTGGCGCGCCTGCGACGCCGACCAATCCCGCCACGCCGGCCAACCCTGCGACGCATTCTGCGCCCGCCCAGGGCAAGCCCGCGGCCTCCCTCAACCCCGGCGCGACGCCTCCCGCCTCAGGCGACCCGCTGCAGGCGGACGCGCTGCGACAGAAACTCAACGCCTTCGACCAGGGCGCCCTGAAGATGGACGAGCCGAAGGAGCCCTGAGCGTCCACGGCTCGCGCCATTCCCGCTCAATAATCCGGTTCGGCGATCCCCGCCACGATGTGGCGATAGCTGTTCATGCGTTGAGGGTGGATGCGTCCGTCCTCCAGCGCAGTCAACAGGGCGCAACCGGGTTCGCGGTCGTGCTTGCAGTCGCGGAAGCGGCAGGTGCCCAGCAGGTTACTGAACTCGATGAAGCCCGCCTCCACGTCCTGGCGGCTGACGTGGCCCAGGCCGAATTCCCGGATGCCGGGCGAGTCGATCAGCTCGCCGCCCCCGGGGAAGTGGAACAGGCGCGCGGTGGTGGTGGTGTGGGTGCCCTTGCCGGTCTGCTCCGAGAGGGCGCCGACCCGGGTGTCCACGCCCGGCAGCAGGCTGTTCACCAGGGACGACTTGCCCACCCCCGATTGGCCGACGAACACCGCCACATGGCCATCCAGGCGCGTCTGCAGGTCCTGCATGCCGCCGCCCGCATGGGCCGAGACTTCCAGCAGCGGGTAGCCCAGTTGGCGATAGACGTCTAGCAGGTCGTCCAGCGCCGCGGCGTTGTGCTCGTCGATCAGGTCCGCCTTGTTCAGCAGCAGCAAGGGCTGGATGCCGGCGTGCTCGGCCGCGACCAGGTAGCGGTCGATGAGGTTGGCGTGAGGCTGTGGCAGCGGGGCGAAGACGATCACGATCAGGTCGACGTTGGCGGCCACGGGCTTCAACTGGCCGCGGCTGTCTGGCCGGCACAGCTCGGATGCCCGCGGCCGCTGCGCGACGATCACGCCGCTGCCCTGGTGGCCGGCACGCCAGACCACCTGGTCGCCGGTGACCAGGGTCGGCAGGTTGGCGCGCAGGTGGCAACGTCGGACCTCGCCCGCCAGCTCGCCGCCCAAGGCTTCGACTTCCACCTGGACCCCGAAGTGGGCGATCACCAAGCCCTCCTGCTCCGGGCCCAAATCGCTGCCTTCCAATTGCTCCATGGCGCGGTTTTCCCGGCGGGCGGCGCGGGAGGCGCGTTCTTCCTGGATCTTCTCGATCCGCCAGCTTTGCCGGCGAGTGAGGTGGCGTTTGGCCATGGAGTTTCCGAGTCGTGGGGAAGGGCGGCGCGAGTCTAGCATGGGCCCAGGTGCCGACCACGGTGGGGCTGGCTACACTGCCCGCACGTCCTGCCGAGTGTCCCCATGCGTCTGAATCCTCGCCGCTTCCCCGCCCTGCTGGCGCTCCTGGCGCACCTGCTTGCTTTGTTGGCCACCGCGCTCCTGCTCGGGGTCGGCGCGAGCCTGGGCATCCGCGTCGGCGGCATGACCGCTGCGCTGGTGGAAGGGGTGATCGCTGCGGTGATCGGGCAGTGCTGGGGGCTGTCGGTGTGGTGGCTACCCATCAACCTGTTCTTCGTCCCGGCGCTGCTGGCGCTGCAAGGACGCCACCTGCCACCGTTGCTGCCGCTGGCCGGCTTCCTGCTGGCGTTGTCGCTGAACTGGAACAGCCTGGGCGAGCGGGTACCGCTCTACCTGACCGGCCGCCGCACCGAGCGTCGGCTGGCCGAGCTGCTGGCGACCCGCGGAGCGGCGTTCACCTTCATGGACCTGGGCTGTGGCCTGGGCGGCACCCTGGCGAGGCTGGCGCGGGCCTTTCCCGAGGCACGCTTCGAAGGGGTGGAGACGGCGCCGCTGAGCTTCCTCATCGCCTGGCTGCGCAGCCTGCCCCTGGGCAATTGCCGGGTGCGCTACCGCAACCTGTGGCACGTGGAGCTGGGGGCGTGGGACGTCGTCTACTGCTTCCTTTCGCCCGCGCCGATGCCTGCCCTGGGCGACAAGGCCCGGGCCGAGATGCGCGAGGGCGCCTGGCTGGTCAGCAACAGCTTCGACATCCCCCAGTGGCCGCCCTCCACCTGCCTCGAGGTGGATGACCTGCGCGGCTCGCGCCTGCTGTGCTGGCGCCTGGGCGAGGCCGGCGACCGTGCGGCGAAAATCCGCTAGGGCGTAGCGCCGATTCGCTAGACTGCGCGCTACAGCCGAGGAGTACATCATGCCCGACCCGCAAAACCTGATCTGGATCGACCTGGAAATGACCGGCCTGAATCCGGACAGCGACCTGATCATCGAAATGGCCACGGTAGTCACCGACTCCGACCTGAACATCCTCGCCGAGGGCCCGGTGATCGCCGTCCACCAGAGCGACGCGGCCCTGGACGGCATGGACGAATGGAACACCCGCCAGCATGGCCAGAGCGGGCTGACCCAGCGGGTGCGGGAAAGCCGCATCGACGCCGCCGAGGCGGAGGCCCAGACCGTGGCGTTCCTGGCGCAGTGGGTGCCGAAGGGCAAGTCGCCCATGTGCGGCAACAGCATCTGCCAGGACCGGCGTTTCCTGTTCCGCCACATGCCGACCCTGGAGCGCTACTTCCACTACCGCAACCTGGACGTGTCCACCGTCAAGGAACTGGCCGCCCGCTGGGCGCCGAGCGTGCGCGAAGGCTTCAGCAAGGGCAGCACCCACCTGGCCCTGGACGACATCCGCGAGTCCATCGCCGAACTGCGTCACTATCGCCAGCATTTCTTCAAGTTCTGAGCCGCACCCTGAACCCGGGCGGCCCGTCGCGCCGCCTCAGCCCCGCCGGTGGCGCGCCAGCGCCCATTCCACGTGTTCCCGCACCAGCGCCGACGGATGTTCGCGCCGGGAGGCCAGTGCCTCCAGCACCGCGATGGTCGACGGCGCGTTGCCCAACCCCACCGCCAGGTTGCGCAGCCAGCGCTCGTAGCCGGCACGACGCAGGGGCGAGCCCTCGGTACGGCTGAGGAATTCCGTCTCGTCCCAGCGGAACAGCGCCGCCAGCTCGGCATTGTCCAGGCCGTGGCGCGGCTGGAAGTCGCCCTGCCCGGTGGGCGTAGCGAACCGGTTCCACGGGCAGACCAGCTGGCAGTCGTCGCAGCCGAACACCCGGTTGCCGATCAGCGGCCGCAGCTCCTCCGGGATCGGCCCCTTGAGCTCGATGGTCAGGTAGGAAATACAGCGCCGGGCGTCCAGCACGTAGGGGCTGACGAAGGCCGCGGTGGGGCAGGTATCCAGGCAGGCCGAGCAACGGCCGCAGTGCTCGCTGCCATGGGGCGGGTCCACCGGCAGCGGGATGTCGACGAACAGTTCGCCGAGAAAGAAGAAGCTGCCGGCCTTGCGGTTGAGCACCAGGGTGTTCTTGCCGATCCAGCCCAGGCCGGCCTGCTCGGCGATGGCCTTTTCCAGCACCGGCGCGCTGTCGACGAACGCCCGGTAGCCGAACGGGCCGATGGCCGTCTGGATGCGTTCGGCCAGCTGCTGCAGGCGTTTGCGGATCAGCTTGTGATAGTCGCGGCCGAGGGCGTAGCGGGAGACGTAGGCCTTCTCCGGCTCGCCCAGCACCTGGGTCATGCGGGTGTCGCCGGGCAGGTAGTCCATGCGCAGGGACACCACCCGCAGGGTCCCCGGGACCAACTCGTCCGGCCGCGAGCGCTTGCTGCCGTGGGCCGCCATGTATTCCATTTCGCCCTGGTAGCCGGCGTCCAGCCAGCGCTGCAGGTGCGCTTCGTGCTCGCCCAGCACCACCCCGGCGATGCCCACCTGCTGGAAGCCCAGCTCACGACCCCAGACCTTGATCGACTGCGCGAGGGCATCCGGGTCGGGCCGGAGCGGAGGGGGAGAGGCGGGAGCGGCGGACATGGGCGAACGGAGCGAGGGAGGTGCGTATAATTCTGCCAGACCCAGCCGCCCGCGCCGACTCGCATGACTGCCTTTCACGACGACCTGCCCACTTCCCTGCATTCCGCCGCCCAGGTCCGCGACCTGGATGCGCGCCTGATCGCCGCCGGCACGCCGGGCTTCGACCTCATGCAGCGCGCCGCCCGCGCCACCTGGAATGCCCTGCGCCGACGCTGGCCGGACGCAGGCGCGCTGACCGTGCTGGCCGGCCATGGCAACAACGCCGGCGACGGCTACCTGGTCGCTGTGCTGGCCACGCGTGCGGGCTGGCAGGTCCGGGTGCTGGCGGTGGGCGAACCGACGCGGCTCGAGGGCGACGCCCGCCGGGCCCATGCGGAGGCCCTGGCCGCCGGGGTGGAGGTCCTGTCCTGGAGCACCCAGTCCGCCGTCGAGGGCGTGGCGGTGGATGCCCTGCTGGGCACCGGCTTCCACGGAACCTTGCGAGCGCCCTACGCCGAGGCGATCCGCTGGCTGAACGCCAGCGGCGCGCCGATCCTGGCGGTGGACCTGCCCTCGGGGCTCGAGGCCGACAGCGGGCGGGTGCCGGAGGTGGCGGTGCGGGCCGAACTGACCGTGACCTTCATCGGTCTCAAGCTCGGTTTATTTTCCGGTGAAGGGGCGGACATGGCCGGCGACCTGGTATTCGACGATCTGCAGGCGGACGCGGCGCTGCGCGAGGCGACCCCGGCGGTCGCCCGGCGCCTGGCCCGTGAGTATCTGCCGACCCTGGCGCCGCGCGCGCGTACCGCCCACAAGGGGCAGTTCGGCCATGTGCTGGTGGTGGGCGGCGACCTGGGCCTCGGTGGCTCGGTCCTGCTGAGCACCGAGAGCGCCCTGCGCGCCGGTGCCGGGCTGGTGAGCCTGGCCACCCGAGGCGAGCACGTCCCGGCCGCCCTGGCGCGGATGCCGGAAGTCATGGCGCGGGGCGTGCGCTCCGCCAATCAGTTGCACACCCTGGTGGACAAGGCCGACGTGCTGGTGGTCGGCCCCGGCCTCGGCCAGGACGCCTGGGGCCGCAGCCTGCTGAGCATCGCCAGTGGCCGCGAGGTGCCCCAGGTCTGGGATGCCGACGCGCTCAACCTGCTGGCCAGCGGCGGCTACCGTCTGCCGCCCGACGCGGTCATCACTCCGCACCCCGGCGAAGCCGGCCGGCTGCTCGGCCGAAGCACCGCCGACGTCCAGGCGGACCGGCCGGCCGCCGCCCGCGCCCTGGTGGAGCGCTTCGGCTGCTGCGTGATCCTTAAGGGCGCCGGCAGTCTGGTGGCCGCGCCGGGCCAGCCCCTCAGCCTCTGCGACCGTGGCCACCCGGCCATGGCCGGCGCCGGCTTCGGCGACGTGCTCGCCGGCCTGGTGGGGGCCTTGCGGGGCCAGGGGTTGTCCGCCTACGACGCCGCCTGCCTGGCGGTCTGGCTGCATGCCAGCGCTGGCGAACGCCTGGGTCAGGGTGGGCGCGGCATGACCGCCAGCGACCTGATTCCGGCGATCCGCCAGCTCCTCGAGGAGGTGTCCCCGTGCCGGCCGTGAGCGACGCGCTGACCCTGGAGATCGCCGACGAGGCCGGCATGCTGGCGCTGGGCGGGCGGCTCGCCGCGGTGACCGCCGGGCGCGGCATCCTGTATCTGCACGGCGACCTGGGGGCGGGCAAGACCACCCTGTCCCGCGGGATCATCCGTGGCCTCGGTCACCACGGCGCGGTGAAGAGTCCCACGTTCACCCTGGTGGAGCCCTATGAACTGGGCGAATGCCGGGCCTTCCACTTCGACCTGTATCGCCTGGCGGACCCGGAAGAGCTGGAGTTCCTCGGCATTCGCGACTACTTCGCCGACGATGCCCTGTGCCTGGTGGAATGGCCGCAGCGCGGGGCAGGCATTTTGCCAAAGGCCGACCTGGACATTACCATTAGCCCCCACGGGAGCGGCAGGCGATTGCTCCTGCAGCCGCGCAGCGCACGTGGCGAGGCTTGGTGCTCCGTACTGGGCGGTGCAGTTTGAACGACAAGATGGGGTGGGTTATGCGCATGCGCGCACTGTGTGCCGGCTTGGGGCTGATGCTTGCATTCCTGGCTTTCGACGCCCTGGCCGCCACGGCCGACGTGCGGGGCGTTCGCCTGTGGCGCGCGCCCGACAACACCCGGCTGGTGTTCGACCTGTCCGGGCCAGTGCAGCACAGCGTCTTCACCCTGAGCGCGCCCAACCGCCTGGTGATCGACGTCAACGGCGCCCATCTCACCACCCCCCTCGACAAGCTCAACTTCGCCAACACCCCCATCACCGGGATGCGTTCCGCGCAGCGCACCCCCGATGACCTGCGGGTGGTGATCGACCTGTCCGCGGTGGTCAATCCCAAGAGCTTCACCCTGGCGCCCAACCAGCAGTACGGCAACCGCCTGGTGGTGGATCTCTACGATCAGGAAGCCACCCCGTCCCCCAGCGTGCCGGCCACCGCCGTCCCCGACACGCCCCAACTGCCGGTGACCCCCGCGCAGCCGGCGGTGAAGCTGCCCAGCGTGCCGGGCGGCAAGCGCGACATCATCGTCGCGGTGGATGCCGGGCATGGCGGCGAGGACCCGGGAGCCATCGGCGCCAAGGGCCAGCACGAGAAGGACATCACCCTGGCCATCGCCAAGGCCCTGCAGCAGCAGATCAACCAGCAGAAGGGGTTCCGTGCCGAGCTGGTGCGGACCGGCGACTATTTCATCCCGCTGCGCAAGCGCACCGAGATCGCCCGCAAGAAGGGCGCCGACCTATTCGTCTCAATCCATGCGGATGCCGCGCCCCGGCCCTCGGCCTTCGGTGCGTCGGTGTTCGCCCTGTCCGATCGCGGCGCCACCTCGGAGACCGCCCGCTGGCTGGCGGACAACGAGAACCGTTCCGACCTGATCGGCGGCGTCGGCGGGGTCAGCCTGGACGACAAGGACCGCATGCTGGCCGGCGTGCTGCTGGACCTGTCCATGACCGCCTCGCTGTCGTCGAGCCTGAACGTCGGGCAGAAGGTCCTCACCAACATCGGTCGCGCCACCCCGCTGCACAAGCGCCGAGTCGAGCAAGCCGCGTTCATGGTGCTGAAGTCCCCGGACATCCCGTCGATCCTGGTGGAAACCGGCTTCATCTCCAATCCCAACGAGGCGCTCAAGCTCACAAGTGCCAGCCACCAGCAAGTGTTGGCCCGCTCCATCGCCTCCGGTGTGCGCCAGTTCTTCCAGCAGAACCCGCCGCCCGGGACCTACCTTGCGGCGCTGCGTGACCAGGGGCGCCTGCCCACCGGCCCGCGGGAGCACGTGGTGGCGCCCGGCGAGAGCCTGGCCCTGATCGCCCAGCGCTACCAGGTCAGCCTCGGTTCGCTGCGCAGCGCCAACGGCCTGAAGAACGACACCGTGAAGGTCGGCCAGACCCTGAACGTGCCGGCCACCACCCTGGCGTCCCAGGAATGAGCGGCTCCCCGGAACGGCTGGCGTCCCGCATCCAGCAACTGTCGCCGCGGCTGGCCAACCAGATCGCCGCCGGCGAGGTGGTGGAGCGGCCCGCCTCGGTGATCAAGGAGTTGCTGGAGAACAGCCTGGACGCCGGCGCACGGCGAATCGACGTCGAGGTGGAGCAGGGTGGTATCAAGCTCCTGCGGGTCCGCGACGACGGTGGCGGCATCGATGCCGACGATCTGCCCCTGGCTCTGTCTCGCCATGCCACCAGCAAGATCCGCGAGCTGGAAGACCTAGAGCGGGTGATGAGCCTGGGCTTTCGCGGCGAGGCCCTGGCGTCCATCAGTTCCGTGGCGCGGCTAACCCTGACCTCCCGCACGGCCGATGCCGCCCAGGCCTGGCAGGTGGAGGCCGAGGGCCGCGACATGGCTCCTCGCGTGCAGCCGGCGGCCCACCCGGTGGGGACCTCGGTGGAAGTGCGCGACCTGTTCTTCAATACCCCGGCCCGGCGCAAGTTCCTGCGGGCCGAGAAAACCGAGTTCGACCACCTGCAGGAAGTCATCAAGCGCCTGGCGCTGGCCCGTTTCGATGTGGCGTTCCACTTGCGCCACAACGGCAAGACGGTGCTGGCGCTGCACGAGGCCCACGACGAGCTGGCCCGCGCACGCCGGGTCGCGGCGGTGTGCGGGTCGGCCTTCCTGGAACAGGCCCTGCCCATCGAGATCGAGCGCAACGAACTGCGCCTGTGGGGCTGGGTCGGCTTGCCGACCTTTTCCCGTAGTCAGGCCGACCTGCAGTATTTCTACGTGAACGGCCGCATGGTGCGCGACAAGCTGGTGGCTCACGCGGTGCGCCAGGCCTACCGCGACGTGTTGTTCAACGGCCGTCACCCGACCTTCGTGCTGTTCCTGGAGATCGATCCGCTGGGGGTGGACGTTAACGTCCATCCCACCAAGCACGAGGTGCGCTTCCGCGAAGGGCGGATGGTTCACGATTTTCTCTATGGCACCCTGCACCGGGCGCTGGGGGATGTGCGTCCGGAGGACCAGTTGGCCGCGCCGGCGGCGGTGACGGCGGTGCTGCGTCCCACCGGGCCGGCGGCCGGGGAGTTCGGTCCCCAGGGCGAGATGAGCCTGGCGGCCTCGGTGCTCGAGGTGCCGGCAGCGCCGCAGGACTGGCGTCCCGGCGCGAGCACCGGAGGCGGTTATTCGCCTCCGCGGCCGGCCCCGGACGGTTCGCTCGCCGAAGTGCGCGGCGCCTACCGGGAATTCTTCGCCCCGCTGCCGCAGGGCGCCTCGCCCGCCGCGCTACCGGACACGCCGGGTGACGTACCGCCCCTGGGCTACGCCCTGGCACAGCTGAAGGGCGTCTACATCCTGGCCGAGAACAGCATCGGGCTGGTGCTGGTGGACATGCACGCCGCCCATGAACGGATCACCTACGAGCGCCTGAAGACGGCGATGGACAGCGAAGGCCTGCGCAGCCAGCCGCTGCTGGTGCCGGAGTCCATCGCGGTCAGCCAGCGCGAAGCGGATTGCGCTGAGGAACACGGTGCCTGGTTCCAGCGCCTGGGCTTCGAGCTGCAGCGCCTGGGGCCGGAAACCCTGGCGATCCGCCAGATCCCGGCATTGCTCAAACAGGCCGAGGCCAACCAGCTGGTGCGCGACGTGGTCGCCGACCTGCTGGAGTACGGCACCAGCGACCGCATCCAAGCGCACCTCAACGAGCTGCTGGCCACCATGGCCTGCCATGGCGCCGTTCGGGCCAACCGCCGGCTGACCCTGCCGGAGATGAATGCGTTGCTGCGGGACATGGAGCAGACCGAGCGCAGCGGGCAGTGCAACCATGGGCGCCCCACCTGGACCCAGCTGGGCATGGACGACCTGGACAAGCTGTTCCTGCGCGGTCGCTGAGCCGCCTCTTTTCCTTCCCGACCTTCCTCCATGAACCCACGGCTTCCTCCCGCGATCTTCCTGATGGGCCCCACGGCCGCGGGCAAGACCGACCTGGCCCTGGCCCTGGCCGATGCCTTGCCCTGCGACCTGATCAGCGTCGACTCCGCCCTGGTCTACCGCGGCATGGACATCGGCACCGCGAAGCCGGAGCCTGCGGTACTGGCACGCCATCCCCATCGGCTGATCGACATCCGTGACCCGGCCCAGAGCTATTCCGCCGCCGAGTTCCGCGCCGACGCCCTGGCAGCCATGGCGGAGAGCCGCGCGAGAGGCCGCATTCCCCTGCTGGTGGGCGGCACCATGCTGTACTACAAGGCGCTGCTGGAGGGCCTGGCGGACATGCCGGCCGCCGATCCGGCGGTGCGCGCGGCCCTCGAGGCCCAGGCCGCGGCCGAGGGCTGGGAGGCACTGCACCGTGAGCTGGCGACGGTGGACCCAGTGTCCGCCGCGCGCATCCATCCGAACGATCCGCAGCGCCTCGTCCGGGCCCTCGAGGTGTACCGGGTGAGCGGCCTTACCATGACCGCCCACCGCGAGCGTCAACGCGCCGAAAATACCGTCCCAGAGGCTCCGGGCGCTGGACAATTCCCTTATACTGTCGCCCACTTGGCGATCGCTCCGGCGCAGCGCCAGGTCCTGCACGGGCGGATCGCCGAGCGTTTTCGCCTGATGCTGGAACGGGGGTTCGTCGAGGAAGTCGAAGCCCTGCGTGAGCGGGGTGATTTACATGTGGGGTTGCCGTCGATACGCGCCGTGGGCTACCGGCAGGTGTGGGAATACCTGGAAGGCAGCCTGAGCCGGGCCGAAATGGAAGCGCGAGGCGTCATCGCCACGCGTCAACTGGCCAAACGTCAATTCACCTGGTTGCGCAGCTGGTCCGATCTGCACTGGCTGGACAGCCTGGCTTGCGACAATCTGCCGCGTACCTTGAAATACCTGAAAGCGGTCTCCATATTGAGTTGAGACCTCACGGTCGCGTTTGTCCCCGGGCACGCGATACACCAAATTCTTTCTTACTTGATACCTACCAAACGGTTGATTCTTAAAGGAGTGCGTCACATGTCAAAAGGGCATTCGCTACAAGACCCTTACCTCAACACCCTGCGTAAGGAACGCGTCCCGGTTTCCATCTATCTCGTCAACGGTATCAAGCTGCAGGGCCAGATCGAATCCTTCGACCAGTTCGTCATTCTGCTGAAGAACACGGTCAGCCAGATGGTGTACAAGCATGCCATCTCCACCGTGGTGCCGAGCCGTCCGGTTCGCCTGCCCACCGCTGATCAGCCACTGGAACCGGGCAACGCCTGACAGGAGTCCGCATTGTTCTTCGAGCGCCCGGGAGGTGGTGAGCGGGCCATTCTGGTTCATCTGGAAGGCCAGGATCCCGAGGTGCGGGAAGACCCGCAGGAATTCCAGGAGCTGGCACGCTCCGCGGGCGCGGATATGGTGGCCCTCGTGGTCGTCCCGCGCCAGCAGTTCACTGCCAAGTACCTGATCGGTAGCGGCAAGGTTGACGAATTGCACGATCTCGTCCGGGCCGAACAGGTCGAGCTGGTCATCTTCAACCACACCCTCACACCCAGCCAGGAGCGCAACCTCGAGCGTGCCTTCGAGTGCCGGGTGCTGGACCGTACCGGTCTCATCCTCGACATCTTCGCCCAGCGCGCCCGTACCCATGAAGGCAAGCTGCAGGTGGAGCTGGCGCAGCTCAACCATGTGAGCACCCGGCTGGTGCGGGGCTGGACCCACCTGGAGCGGCAGAAGGGCGGGATCGGCCTGCGTGGCCCCGGCGAGACTCAGTTGGAGACCGACCGCCGCCTGCTGCGGGTGCGTATCCGTCAGATCAAGCACCGACTCGACAAAGTCCGCAGCCAGCGCGAGCAGGCGCGACGCGGGCGCAAGCGGGCGGAAATCCCTTCGATCTCTCTGGTGGGCTATACAAACGCCGGTAAATCCACGCTGTTCAATGCGCTAACCACCTCGGACGTCTATGCCGCCAACCAGCTGTTCGCCACCCTCGACCCGACGTTGCGCCGTCTGGACCTGAGCGACATCGGTCCGGTGGTGCTGGCGGATACCGTGGGGTTCATCCGTCACCTGCCGCACAAGCTGGTGGAGGCGTTCCGCGCGACCCTCGAGGAATCCAGTAACGCCGACCTGCTGGTGCACGTGATCGATGCCCACGAGCCCGAGCGCGACGCCCAGGTTGAGCAGGTGCTGGCGGTGCTGGCGGAGATCGGCGCGGACCAGCTGCCGATTCTCGAGGTGTATAACAAGCTGGACCTGCTCGATGGCATCCCGCCGCACATCCAGCGTGATGCCGAGGGCAATCCCGAGCGGGTCTGGCTGTCCGCCCGCGATGGGCTCGGACTGGAGTTGCTGGAGCAGGCTATCGCCGAGTTGCTTGGGGACAACCTGTTCGCCGGGGTGTTGCGATTGCCCCAGACGCTGGCGAAGTTGCGGGCGCAGTTCTTCGAGGCGGGCGCGGTGCAGGCCGAGGAGCACGATGAGTCCGGTACTACACTGCTGTCCGTGCGCCTGCCGCGGGTGGAACTCAACCGTCTGGTGAGCCGCGAGGGCTGGGAGCCGGACGCATTCATCGAGCAACATACTTTGCAATAAAGCCCGGCCCCGTGCTTTTGCCGCGGGCGACGGGCATTCTGTAGCATTGGCGGGCGCGCCGCGGGCGCGCCTTCGCTTTATCAGATGGAGAGCGCTATGGCTTGGAACGAGCCGGGTGGCAACTCGAATAACCAGGACCCCTGGGGCGGGCGCAAAGGGGGCGGTAAACAAAGTCCACCGGATCTGGATGAAGTCCTGCGCAAACTGCAGGGTAGCCTGGGCGGTCTGCTCGGCGGACGCAAACGCAGCGGCAGTGGGGGCGATGGTGGCTCCGGCGGTCGCGGGCGCGGCGGCAGTTTCGGCTTGGTGGGGATCGTCCTCGGCGTACTGGCCATCCTCTGGCTGTACAACGCCATCTACGTGGTGGATGAGCAGGAGCAGGCCGTGGTGCTGCGCCTCGGCAAGTACCACGAGACCGTCGGCCCGGGCCTGAACATCTACTTCCCGCCCTTCGACAAGCGCTTCCAGGAGAACGTTACCCGTGAGCGGGCCTACAGCAAGCAGGGCCAGATGCTCACCGAGGACGAGAACATCGTCGAAGTGCCGCTCACCGTGCAGTACAAGGTCACCAGCCTGCAGGACTTCGTGCTCAACGTCGACCAGCCGGAAGTGAGCCTGCAGCAGGCCACCGAGAGCGCCCTGCGCCACGTGGTGGGTTCCACGGCGATGGACCAGGTCCTCACCGAGGGTCGCGAGCTGATGGCCAGCGAAATCAAGCAGCGCCTGCAGCGTTTTCTCGATACCTACCGCACCGGTATCACCGTCACCCAGGTCAACGTGCAGAGTGCGGCCGCGCCGCGGGACGTGCAGGAAGCCTTCGACGACGTGATCCGCGCACGGGAAGACGAGCAGCGCGCCAAGAACCAGGCGGAAGCCTACGCCAACGGCGTGGTGCCGGAGGCCCGAGGCCAGGCACAGCGCATCATCGAGGACGCCAATGGCTACCGGGATGAAGTGGTGGCTCGCGCCCAGGGTGAGGCCGACCGCTTCACCAAGCTGGTGGTGGAGTACCGCAAGGCGCCGGAGGTGACTCGCCAGCGCCTGTACCTGGATACCATGCAGGAGGTGTTCAGCAACACCAGCAAGGTGCTGCTGACGGGTGACAAGGCCCAGAACAACCTGCTGTATCTGCCGTTGGACAAGATGATCGACAACCGTGGGGCGAGCAATGCGGCGTCGGGTGGAGTGACCAGCAGCGCGCCGGACGTGGGCGCCCGTGTGGTCACCGACCTGCAGCAGCGTGACCTGCGTTCGAGGGAGAGCCGCTGATGAGCAACAAATCGCTGATCGCCCTGATCTGCGGCGTGGTCGTCGCGCTGGTGGCCTGGAACAGCTTCTACATCGTGCTGCAGACCGAGAAGGCCGTGATGCTGCGCTTCGGCCGTATCGTCCAGGCCGACGTTCCGCCGGGCCTGCACGTGAAGATTCCGTACGTCAACCAGGTGCGCAAGTTCGATGCGCGGCTGCTGACCCTGGACTCGCCCACCGAGCGCTTCCTCACCCTGGAGAAGAAAGCGGTGATGGTGGATGCCTATGCCAAGTGGCGGGTAGCGGATGCCGAGCGCTTCTACACTGCCACGTCCGGCATGAAGCAGATCGCCGACGAGCGTCTGTCGCGGCGCCTGGAAGCGGGGCTGCGCGACCAGTTCGGTAAGCGCACCCTGCACGAGGTGGTGTCTGGCGAACGCGATGCGCTCATGGGCGACATCACTGCAGCGCTGAACCGCATGGCGGGCAAGGAGCTGGGTATCGAAGTGGTGGACGTGCGCGTCAAGGCCATCGACCTGCCCAAGGAAGTCAACCGCAGCGTGTTCGAGCGCATGGGCACCGAACGCGAGCGTGAGGCGCGGGAACACCGGGCCAAAGGCAGCGAGTTGGCCGAAGGTATCCGTGCCGACGCCGACCGCCAGCGCCGGGTGCTGCTGGCCGAGGCTTACCGCCAGGCGGAAGAGGCTCGCGGTGATGGCGACGCCAAGGCCGCGGCGATCTACTCCCAGGCTTATGGCCAGGACCAGGAGTTCTACGCGTTCTATCGCAGCCTGCGGGCTTACCGGGAAAGCTTCGCCACCAAGGGTGACGTCTTGGTCCTCGACCCCAGCAGTGAGTTCTTCCGCTACCTGCAGCAGGCCAAGCCCTGACCGGGACCCGGCAGGCGTCCCGTCGCCTGCCGGGGTGACCCACGGGGAAAATCTGGGTATCATGAATCAGCCGGGAACCTCCCGGCTTTTTTACGTCCGCGGGAATCATGCGGCAGGAATCGGCCTCGCGGCCGGGCTGCCTTTCTCTCTGCGCCGAGGCGCACCGCGGTACCGGGCTGGCGGCCTTCACTGCCGGCTCCGCCCGACGGGAATGACCGGCCTGCCGCCGGGCTCGCTCCCGCATCGGCTTCACTGAAGGCCTGCCGCCGATTGAGAAGGAAATGGTGAAATGGCAACGGTAGATCGCTGGCTGCTGCCAGATGGGATCGAAGAAGTGCTGCCGCCTGAAGCGGCCCGTATCGAAGCAGCCCGTCGTCAGGTACTGGACCTGTTCCAGCGCTGGGGCTACGAGTTCGTCGTCACGCCACACCTGGAATACCTCGAATCCCTGCTGACCGGCGCGGGCCAGGACCTCGACCTGCGTACCTTCAAGGTCATCGACCCGCAGTCCGGCCGGCTGATGGGCTTCCGGGCCGACATCACCCCGCAGGTGGCGCGCCTCGATGCCCACACCCTGCGCCGCGAAGGCCCCAGCCGGTTGTGCTACGCCGGTAGCGTGCTCCACGTGCAGCCCCGCGCGCTGTCCACCTCCCGCAGCCCGATCCAGCTGGGCGCCGAACTCTACGGCGACGCCAGTCCTGCCAGCGACGTGGAAGTCATCAGCCTGATGCTGGACATGCTGGACATGGCGCGCGTCCCCGATGTGCACATGGACCTCGGCCACGTCGGCATCTACCGTGGCCTGGCGCGCGCAGCCGACCTGTCCGGCCAGGCCGAGCAGGAGCTCTTCGACGCCCTGCAGCGCAAGGCCGTGGACGAAGTGGCCGCCCTTACCGATCACCTGCAGCCCGGCATGGCCTCCATGCTGCGGGCCCTTGCCGAATTGTCCGGCGGGCGCGAGGTGCTGGAGTTGGCCCAGGCCTGCCTGGTGGAGGCGCCGGGCGATGTCCACCGTGCCCTGGACGACCTGATCGCCATCGCCGACGAACTGGAAGTGCGTTATCCGGAATTGCCGCTGTACTTCGACCTGGGCGAGCTGCGGGGCTATCACTATCACTCCGGCGTGGTGTTCGCCGCGTTCGTCCCCGGGGTTGGCCAGTCCATCGCCCAGGGCGGGCGCTACGACGGCATCGGTGCCGATTTCGGCCGGGCACGCCCGGCCACGGGCTTCTCCACCGACCTCAAGTCCCTGGTCAGCCTCGGCCGCATGCAGCTGGACGAGCCGTTGACCGGCATCTGGGCGCCGGACAGCCGCGACGTCTACCTGTGGCAGGCAGTACGCCGGCTGCGGCGCGAAGGCCAGCGGGTGGTGCAGGCGCTGCCCGGCCAAGCTTCCGGAGCCGCTGGCGAGGCCGGTTGCGACAGCCAGCTGGTCTGGCGCGACGGTCAGTGGGCCGTGGCGCCACTGGCGCTCTGAATCGTTTTTTCGCCGGCCTGGCCGGCTGTGGTTTTCCTCGAGAGGACAAGTGTTATGGGTAAGAATGTCGTCGTCCTGGGCACCCAGTGGGGTGATGAGGGCAAGGGCAAGATCGTCGACCTGCTCACCGACCAGGCCGCCGCCGTGGTGCGCTACCAGGGCGGGCACAACGCCGGCCATACCCTGGTGATCGACGGTGAGAAGACCGTGCTGCACCTGATCCCGTCCGGCATCCTGCGCGACAATGTGCAGTGCCTGATCGGCAACGGGGTGGTGGTCGCGCCGGACGCCCTGCTGCGGGAGATCACCAAGCTGGAAGAGAAGGGCGTACCGGTGCGCGAGCGCCTGCGCATCAGCCCCTCGTGCACCCTGATCCTGCCCTACCACGTGGCCCTGGATCAGGCCCGGGAGAAAGCCCGCGGCGATGCGAAGATCGGCACCACCGGCCGCGGCATCGGCCCGGCCTACGAGGACAAGGTGGCCCGTCGCGGCCTGCGCATCGGCGACCTGTTCCACCGCGAGCGCTTCGCCGCCAAGCTGGGCGAACTGCTGGACTTCCACAACTTCGTCCTGCAGCACTACTACAAGGAGCCGGCGCTCGACTTCCAGAAGACTCTGGACGAAGCGCTCGGCTACGCCGACCTGCTGAAGCCGATGATCACCGACGTCGCCGCCCGCCTGCACGAACTGCGCAGGGAAGGCGCCTGCATCATGTTCGAGGGCGCCCAGGGTTCGCTGCTGGACATCGACCACGGCACCTACCCCTACGTCACCAGTTCCAGCACCACCGCCGGCGGCACCGCCACCGGTTCGGGCTTCGGCCCGCTGTACCTGGACTACATCCTCGGCATCACCAAGGCCTACACCACTCGCGTGGGGTCCGGTCCGTTCCCCACCGAGCTGTTCGACGACGTCGGCGCATTCCTCGCCAAGCGTGGCCACGAGTTCGGCGCCACCACCGGTCGCGCCCGTCGCTGCGGCTGGTTCGATGCGGTGATCCTGCGCCGCGCCATCGAGATCAACAGCATCTCCGGCCTCTGCCTGACCAAGCTGGACGTGCTCGACGGCCTGGACACCATCCGTATCTGCACCGGCTACAAGGACCAGAACGGTGATGTGCTGACCGACGCGCCCACCGATGCCGACAGCTACATCGGCCTGCAGCCGGTATACGAGGAGGTGCCCGGCTGGTCCGAGTCGACCGTGGGGGCGAAGAGCCTGGACGACCTGCCGGCCAACGCCCGTGCCTACATCAAGCGCATCGAGGCGCTGGTGGGGGCGCCCATCGACATCATCTCCACCGGCCCGGACCGTAACGAGACGATTGTCCTGCGTCATCCCTATGCCTGATCGGATCGGGTAGAAAAGCAACGGGCCGCTATGCGGCCCGTTGCTTTTTCAGGAGGAAATTTCGTCCCGCAAGCGGCACGCCCTTTGCTTTGGGCT
Source organism: Pseudomonas mangiferae (assembly GCF_007109405.1). GTDB lineage: Bacteria > Pseudomonadota > Gammaproteobacteria > Pseudomonadales > Pseudomonadaceae > Pseudomonas_T > Pseudomonas_T mangiferae. Next base: position 98,614 of record NZ_VJOY01000010.1, on the reverse strand, counting down.
ATAAATCCCTTTGTAGTCCCGTCCATCGACGGTCGTTGGAGGTCAATATCGTGTCCGCCGTCCTTTCCCTGCTGCGCAGCCGCTTGCTGCTGCCTGTGTTCGTCGCCCTGGGCATCGCCCTGTTCGTACAGGTGGTGGTGGTGCTCGTGCTGACCCAGAGCACCGTGAAAACCCTGATGGCTGACCTGGGCGACCGCCTGAGCAGCGACACCGAGCGCCTTTCCTCCGAGCTGAAGGCGGCCGGGGACGAGGTGACTTCCAGCCTGGGTAGCCTTTCCACCCGCACCCGGGAGGGGCTCACCACAGGCCTCACCGCGCGGCTGTCGGAAGAACAGAAGCAGATGCGTACCGCCCTGGAAAAGGGCCTGAAGGACTCCGCCAACGATCTGGCGCTGCTGCTGGCGGCCGTCGCCCCGCGCGCCATGTGGGACGCCGATATCCCGACGCTGTCCGAATTCGCGCGCCGTGCGCAACGCAATCCCAACGTGCTGTTCGTCGTCTATGACGATGCCGAAGGTCAGCACCTGACCCGCTACCTGAACCGCGACAACGCCCAGATCAAGGCACTGCTGGAAAAGGGGCAGGGAGCTCGAGCGCTAGACAAGGTCCTGGACGCCGCGCGCAACGACCCATCGGTGTTCTTCGTGGAGTCGTCCATCAGCCCCAACGGGGTGGAAATCGGCAAGGTGCTGATGGGGGTCTCCACTGCAGCCATCGAGAGCGAACTGGCTGCCCTGGATACCCGCTTCGGCGCCTTGATTTCCAGCAGCGACCAACTGGTGGCGGACAGCCTCGCCGGCGCCGCCAAGGACAGTTCCACGGCCCTGACGGCTCGCCTGAAGTCCGCCGAGGAAACCGCTTCCAACATGACCGCCGGCATGCGTGGCGCGGTGCACAACGCGGAATCCAACCTGCGCTGGCGCATCGGTATCGGCCTGGTGCTGGTGGGGTTCGGCGTGCTGTTGGTGGTGGCGATCGTGCTGGGCCACCGGGTGGTGAACCGCCTGCGCCTGCTCATCGCGGCGCTCCACGACCTGGCAGCGGGCGAGGGCGACTTGACCCGCCGGGTGGAAATCGATAGCCGTGACGAAGTCGGGGAAATGGCTTCGGCGGTGAACAGCTTCGTCGCCAAGTTGCAGCCCATCGTGCGCGAAGCGGGAGACGTGGCGGTGCGCACCGGGCATGAGATCAGCGACCTGACCGCTCGAAGCGGCGCTGCCGAGGCGGCGACGGCACGTCAGCGGGACGAGGTGGCGGTGAGCCTGAGCGCCCTGGCGGAAATGGCCGCCGAGGCCCAGTCGGAAAGCCACACCATGCAGGAAGCGCTGGAGCGGGTGGTGGCGATCCGCAAGGCGGCCCACGACAACGCGGCGATCGCCAGCCGGGTGGGCAGCCTGATCGAGGAACTGGTCACCCGGGTCGAGACCGGCTCCGCGGTGATCGAACGCCTGGCACGCCAGAGCGAGCAGATCGAAGTGGTGCTGACGGTGATCCATGGCATCGCCGAGCAGACCAACCTGCTGGCGCTGAACGCCGCCATCGAAGCCGCTCGCGCCGGTGAAAGCGGCCGCGGGTTCGCCGTGGTGGCCGACGAGGTGCGCGCGCTGGCGAGCAAGACCCAGCAATCCACCGGGGACATCCAGGCGCATATCGGCGCCCTGCAGCGGGGCGCCCGCGAGGCGGTGGCGGCCATCGGCCAGGCCGGCCAGCAGGCGGGCGAAGGGTTGTCGGCGCTGCGGGAAAGCCGTCAGTTGCAGCAATCCGTGGAGCGCGCGGTGGACGAGGTCCACGTGGCCATCGATGCTGCGACCCTGGCCGCGTCCCGGCAGGCGGCCGGTGCCGATGCCGTGCGTGGGCGGGTCGAGGTGATTCATGCGGAAGCCCAGCGGGCTGCCGAGGCCGTAGCGGCCACGGCGGCCAGTGGGCGGGAACTGGACATGCTGGCGGCCCAGCTCAAGGCCAGCCTGGGGCAATTCCGCGCCTGACTGCGAGATGAACCCGGTGCCGGCTGCGAGTCGGTATCGGGCAAAAAGAAAATTTTCCGGAACGGAAAAAACAAAACCGAGCACGAGGCTCGGTTCTGTTTGGAATTTGGTGCCCAGGAGAAGACTCGAACTTCCACGGTGTTGCCACCGCTAGGACCTGAACCTAGTGCGTCTACCAATTCCGCCACCTGGGCGTTGCGTCCGGCGATTGCTCGCTTTCTTCAACTACAACCACGTTTGCCGTCGTTGTGGTGGCGCACTATACGGACCAGGTTGGGTGTTGTAAACACCTGTTGTGAAAAAAATTTTAATCGCGCGCCGAAGCTGACCGCACCGGTATTTTCCAGCTTAATAGGCGCGTACCGTATGGACAGACGAACAAGGTGAAGGCGCTCTGATGGCCGATTGGAAGACCCTCGATCCCGAGGCCGCCCGCGAGGCGGAAAAATACGAAAACCCTATTCCCAGCCGTGAACTCATTCTCCAGCACCTCGCTGAGCGCGGGGCGCCCGCCAGCCGCGAGCAGTTGGTGGACGAGTTCGGGCTCACCACCGAGGATCAACTGGAAGCGCTGCGCCGCCGCCTGCGGGCGATGGAGCGCGACGCGCAGTTGATCTACACCCGCCGCGGCACCTATGCCCCGGTGGACAAGCTGGACCTCATCTGCGGCCGCATCAGCGGTCACCGCGATGGCTTCGGTTTCCTGATCCCCGACGACGGCAGCGACGACCTGTTCCTCAGCCCGGCTCAGATGCGCCTGGTATTCGATGGTGATCGTGCCCTGGCGCGGGTCGCCGGGTTCGATCGGCGTGGCCGCCGCGAAGGCGCCCTGGTGGAGATCGTTTCCCGGGCCCACGAAACCCTGGTGGGACGTTTCTTCGAGGAAAGCGGCATCGCCCGGGTGGTGGCCGACAACCCGAAAATCCAGCAGGAAGTGCTGATCCCTCAGGGCAAGCAGGGCGGGGCGCGGCACGGCCAGTTCGTCCAGGTGCGCATCGATCAGTGGCCCAGCGGTTTCCGTCAGGCGCAGGGCGAAGTGGTGGAAGTGCTGGGTGACTACATGGCGCCGGGCATGGAAATCGAAGTGGCCTTGCGCAGCTACGACATCCCCCACGAGTGGCCGCCCGAAGTGCTCAAGGAGGTCGCCAAACTCAAGCCCGAGGTGGCGGACAAGGACAAGGAGAAGCGGATCGATCTGCGGCACCTGCCCCTGGTCACCATCGATGGCGAAGACGCCCGCGACTTCGACGACGCGGTATACGCCGAGGCCCGCAAGGGCGGCGGCTGGCGCCTGTTCGTGGCCATCGCCGACGTGTCCCACTACGTGAAGGTCGATTCCGCCCTGGACCAGGAGGCCAGCAAGCGTGGCAACTCGGTGTATTTTCCCGAGAAGGTCGTGCCGATGCTGCCGGAGATCCTCTCCAATGGCCTGTGCTCGCTGAACCCCCTCACCGACCGTCTGGCGATGGTCTGCGAGATGGCCCTGTCGCGCGCCGGCAAGCTTACCGGCTACGTGTTCTACGAAGCGGTGATCCATTCCCACGCACGGCTTACCTACACCAAGGTCAGCCAGTTGCTGGAAACCCCGGATTCGGTGGAGGGCCGGCAGCTTGCCGAGCAACTGCCCCACCTCGTGCCGCACCTGCAGCAGCTCTACGCGCTCTACCAGGTGCTGCTGGGCGCGCGTCAGCGCCGGGGGGCCATCGACTTCGAGACCCAGGAAACCCGCATCGTCTTCAGCGCCGAGCGCAAGATCGCCGAAATCCGTCCCACTCAGCGCAATGAGGCTCACAAGCTGATCGAGGAGTGCATGCTCTGCGCCAACGTGGCCACCGCGCGCTTCCTGCAGCAGCACGGCATCCCCTCGCTGTACCGGGTGCACGATGGTCCGCCGGCCGAGCGTCTGGACAAGCTGCGCCAGTTCCTCGGAGAGTTGGGCCTGACCCTCAACCGCGGCAAGGGCGACCCGACCCCGACCGACTACCAGGCCCTGCTGCAGACGATCCGCGAGCGGCCCGACTACCACCTGATCCAGACCGTGATGCTGCGCTCCCTGAGCCAGGCGGTGTACAGCCCGGAGAACGAAGGCCACTTCGGCCTGAACTACGAGGCCTACACCCACTTCACGTCCCCGATCCGGCGCTACCCGGACCTGCTGGTGCATCGGGCGATCCGCAGCGTGATCCGCTCCCGGATCGCCACCGACCACGTACGCCGGGCCGGTGCCAGCAGCATGCCGAAGGCGCGCATCTACCCCTACGACGAGGCGGCCCTGGCGCAGTTGGGCGAGCAGGCGTCGATGACCGAGCGCCGCGCCGACGAGGCGACCCGCGACGTCACCAACTGGCTCAAGTGCGAGTACATGCGCGAGCGGGTCGGCGAGGTCTTCCCCGGGGTGATTTCCGCGGTGACCGGCTTCGGGCTGTTCGTCGAACTGACCGACATCTACGTCGAAGGCCTGGTGCACGTCACGGCGCTGCCGGACGACTACTACCACTTCGACCCGATCCACCATCGCTTGTCGGGCGAGCGCAGCGGTCGCAGCTTCCGCCTCGGCGACCCGGTAAGTGTGCGGGTCGCGCGGGTCGACCTGGACGAGCGCAAGATCGACTTCGAAATGGGCGAACTCGGCCCGGCCGGTCGCAAGAAACGCTCGACTGGCGATGATTCGGCCAAGACCGATTCCCGCGCGCCACGTCGGCGAGGGCGCGACGAGTCCCCGGCAGCGGACGACAATGCCAGCCTGTCAAAGCGCTCGGGCAGGGTGCAGGCGTTGCCACCGGTCGCGCCGGATATCCTGGCCCAGGCCGAGGACATGCTGGGTGGTGACGTGCAGAAGAGCCGGGCGATGAAGCAGGCCCTGCTGTCCGAGGCGCGCCAGGAGGCGACCGGCAAGAAGAAATCCCGGTCCGCCACGTCCGGCGCCACCCGGGCGCCAGGGGCAGGCAAAGGCAAAGCCAAAGGCGGTGCGGGAGCCGGGGCGGTATCCGCCCAGGCCCCGAAGAGCAAGGCTGGCAAGCATCGCAAGGGCGTCTCCAGGGCCAAGACGGCGGACGCCGCGGCACCGACCCCCCGTAAGCGCAAGGCCACGTCATGAGTCAGTTGGAAAAAATCTACGGTGTGCACGCCGTAGAGGCACTGCTGCGCCACCATCCCAAGCGGGTCAAGCAGGTCTGGCTGGCGGAAGGGCGCGGCGATCCCCGCGCACAGGCACTGGTCGAGCTGGCCGAGCGGGCACGAATCGCCGTGGGGCAGTGCGAGCGACGGGAAATGGACGCCTGGGTAGAAGGCGTCCACCAAGGCGTGGTGGCGGAGGTCAGTCCCAGCCAGGTCTGGGGCGAAGCGATGCTCGACGAGTTGCTGGACCGAGCCGAAGGGCCGCCCCTGCTGCTGGTCCTGGACGGGGTCACCGATCCCCACAATCTGGGCGCCTGCTTGCGGACCGCGGATGCCGCCGGTGCACTGGCGGTGATCGTGCCCAAGGACAAGTCGGCCACCCTTAATGCGACGGTGCGCAAGGTCGCCTGTGGCGCTGCCGAGGTGATGCCCCTGGTGGCGGTCACCAACCTGGCCCGCAGCCTGGAAAAACTGCGCCAGCGGGGCCTGTGGGTGGTGGGCACCGCTGGCGAGGTGGAGCAGGAGCTGTTCGACCAGGACATGACCGGCCCGACGGTGCTGGTGATGGGGGCCGAGGGCAAGGGCATGCGCCGCCTGACCCGGGAGCATTGCGACTATCTGGTGAAGTTGCCCATGGCCGGCAGCGTCAGCAGCCTCAACGTCTCCGTGGCCACCGGTGTCTGCCTGTTCGAGGCCTTGCGCCAGCGACGCGCCAAGGCCGCCCGCTGAAAGCCTGGGTCATCGTCTGGCTGTTCAAATAATCGCCATTCGCCTTGCGCCTCCCGAGGGGCTTCTCTAGAATGTCGCGCCTTGCCGCCTCGGCAGGCGCAGACGCGCCCCGGTGCCGGCAAGTCCATACGAAACATTCACTCCTTGCCTGACCGCACCCGTCGGCAGGCTACAACCCGTAAGGAGCATTCATGCGTCATTACGAAATCATCTTCCTGGTCCACCCGGATCAGAGCGAGCAGGTCGGCGGCATGGTCGAGCGCTACACCAAGCTCATCGAGGAAGACGGCGGCAAGATCCATCGCCTGGAAGACTGGGGCCGTCGCCAACTGGCCTACGCCATCAACAACGTTCACAAGGCTCACTACGTGATGCTGAACGTCGAGTGCAGCGGCAAGGCTCTGGCCGAACTGGAAGACAACTTCCGCTACAACGACGCCGTGATCCGCAACCTGATCATCCGCCGCGACGAAGCCGTTACCGGTCAGTCCGAGATGCTCAAGGCCGAGGAAAACCGCAGCGAGCGCCGTGAGCGTCGCGACCGCGTCGAGTCCGCGGAAGGCGCCGAGAGCGACGACAGCGACAACAGCGACAACGCTGACGAGTAATTCCCGGATCTAGTGAGGATATCCACATGGCACGTTTCTTCCGCCGTCGTAAGTTCTGCCGTTTCACCGCCGAAGGCGTGAAAGAGATCGACTTCAAAGATCTCAACACCCTGAAAGCCTACATCTCGGAAACCGGCAAGATCGTTCCCAGCCGCATCACCGGGACCAAAGCCAAGTATCAGCGTCAGCTGGCCACCGCTATCAAGCGCGCCCGCTACCTGGCCCTGCTGCCCTACACCGACAGCCACGGCCGTTGAGCCCAGGTCGTCGACAGAAGTAACGGATAGATAGAACGCATGCGCGCCCTGGCCGGTTTCATCATGCGCGGGCGCATGCAGGCCACCCTCGTGGTGGCGGGTGCCGCCGCGATGCCGTTGTTGTTCTGGCTGAGCGCTGCCGCCGGTTCCCTGGTGCTGTTGCGCCGCGGCCTCGGCGATGCCATGGGCATCGTGCTCTGGGCCTTGTTGCCCGCCGCGGCCTGGTGGTTCTTCGGTGAGCCGAGGACGCTGCTGGTGCTGGTGGGCACGCTGGGCCTGGCGCTGGTGCTGCGCTCGAGCCTGTCCTGGCGACGTACGCTGCTTTGCAGCGTCGCCCTGGGGCTGGTGTATGGCGTAGCGCTGGGCATGCTGTTCGGCGCGCCCATCGAGGCGTTGGCGGGCGAGTTGCGCAAGCTGCTGCCGCAGATGCTGCAGGGTGTCCACCAGTCGTTGTCGGTGGACGAACAGGCCCGCCTGGAAGGTATGGTGGCGCCGGTACTGACCGGACTGCTGGCGGCGTTGTTGCAGATCGCCAGCCTGCTGAGCCTGGTGCTCGGTCGCTACTGGCAGGCGGCGCTGTACAACCCTGGCGGCTTCGGGCATGAGTTTCGTGCCCTGCGGTTGCCACCGGTGATGGCGTTCGGGTTGCTCGCCGGCATGCTGCTGGGGCCCAACCTGGGGGTCCAGCTGGCCATGCTGACACCGCTGTGCAGCGTGCCGCTGGCCTTCGCCGGCGTCGCCCTGATACACGGCCTGGTCGCCCAGGGGCGGCTTGGCCGGTTCTGGCTGGTGGGGCTCTACGTAACGCTGCTGCTGTTCATGCAGTTGATCTATCCATTGCTGGTCGTCGTGGCCATCGTCGACAGCCTGTTTGATTTTCGGCGCCGCCCGGGTCGCAAGAACGGACCGGACGCACCGAACGGTGAAGGTTAAAAGTTAAGAGGTAAGACTCAAATGGAAGTCATCCTGCTGGAAAAAATCGCCAACCTGGGCAACCTGGGCGACAAGGTGAACGTCAAGTCCGGTTACGGCCGCAACTACCTGCTGCCGCAAGGCAAGGCCACCGCCGCTACCGAAGCCAACGTCGCCGCGTTCGAAGCCCGTCGCGCCGAGCTGGAAAAGGCTGCTGCCGACAAGCGCGAGTCCGCCGAGACCCGCGCCGCTCAACTGGCCGAGCTGGAAGTCACCATCACGGCTGTGGCCGGTGACGAAGGCAAGCTGTTCGGTTCCATCGGCACCGCCGACATCGCCGACGCCCTGACCGCCTCCGGCGTTGAAGTGGCGAAGAGCGAAGTGCGTCTGCCCAACGGCACCATCCGCCAGGTAGGCGAGTACGACGTGGCCGTGCACCTGCACACCGACGTCGAAGCCACCGTCAAGCTGATCGTCCTGGCCGGCTGAGTCGCGCCAGGCGGTCCGCCGCCGGAGCGGGCTTGCGTCCAGGCGCAAGGCTGCTAACAATCGGGCACGGTCACGCGCGAGCGTACCGTGCCCGTTGTCTTTTCCTATGCCCCGAATTCCGCGAAGCCCATGAACGATATCTCCGTCCCCGAGCAATACGACCTGGAAACCGCCGCACTCAAGGTGCCGCCGCATTCCATCGAGGCCGAGCAGGCCGTGCTGGGCGGGCTGATGCTGGACAACAACGCCTGGGAGCGGGTGCTCGACCAAGTGTCCGACGGTGACTTCTACCGTCACGACCACCGCCTGATCTTCCGTGCCATCCACAAGCTGGCCGAGCGCAACCAGCCGTTCGACGTGGTCACCCTGTCCGAGCAACTGGACAAGGAAGGCCAACTGAGCCAGGTCGGCGGCCTGGCCTACCTGGGCGAACTGGCCAAGAACATTCCCTCGGTGGCCAACATCAAGGCCTATGCGCAGATCATTCGCGAGCGCGCCACGCTGCGGCAGCTGATCGGCATTTCCAACGAGATCGCCGATAGCGCCTACGCCCCTCAGGGCCGCACCGGCGAGGAAATCCTCGACGAGGCGGAGCGGCTGATCTTCCAGATCGCCGAAGCCCGGCCGAAAACCGGCGGCCCCCTGGCGATCAATGACATCCTGGTCAAGGCCATCGACCGGATCGACTCGCTGTTCAACGCCGGCGACGCCATCACCGGCCTGTCCACCGGGTTCACCGACCTGGACGGCGCCACCAGCGGCCTGCAGCCGGCCGACCTGGTGATCGTCGCGGGGCGGCCGTCGATGGGCAAGACCACCTTCGCCATGAACCTGGTGGAAAACGCCGTCCTGCGCAGCGACAAGGCGGTGGTGGTGTATTCCCTGGAGATGCCCGCCGACTCCATCGTGATCCGGATGCTCGCGTCCCTCGGCCGTATCGACCAGACCAAGGTGCGCGCCGGTCGCCTGGAAGATGACGACTGGCCGCGGCTGACCTCCGCGGTCAACCTGCTCAACGACCGCAAGCTGTTCATCGACGACACCGCCGGTATCTCGCCGTCGGAGATGCGCGCGCGCACCCGGCGCCTGGCCCGGGAGCACGGCGAAATCGCCATGATCATGGTGGACTACCTGCAGCTGATGCAGATTCCCGGCTCCAGCGGCGACAACCGGGTCAACGAAATTTCCGAGATATCCCGCTCGCTCAAGGCCCTGGCGAAGGAATTCAACTGCCCGGTGGTGGCCCTGTCGCAGCTCAACCGCTCTTTGGAGCAGCGGCCCAACAAGCGCCCGGTGAACTCCGACCTGCGGGAATCCGGCGCCATCGAGCAGGACGCCGACATCATCATGTTCGTCTACCGGGACGAGGTGTATCACCCGGAGACGGAGTACAAGGGCGTCGCCGAGATCATTATCGGCAAGCAGCGGAACGGCCCCATCGGCACCACACGGCTGGCGTTCCTCGGCAAGTATTCGCGCTTCGAGAACCTCGCGCCGGGCAGCTACACCTTCGACGACGAATGATCCACCCCGGCCGCCACGCGGCCTGAGTCAGGTCAATTCGGCGCCACCCCCGGCGTGGTTAAGATGGCTGCCCGTCCCGCCTGCAAGGATTCGTCAATGCGCCCGCTCATCGCCACGGTCGATCTGGCCGCCATTCGCCACAACCATGCCGTCGCCAAGCGTTGCGCACCGGGCCGGCAGAGCTTCGCCGTGGTCAAGGCCAATGCCTACGGGCACGGCGCCCGGGAAGTGGTCAGCACCTTGCACGACGAGGCGGACGGGTTCGCCGTGGCCTGCCTGGAGGAGGCGGCCGAGGTGCGGGGCATGCACGGCACGGCGCGCATCCTGCTGCTAGAAGGTTGTTTCGAGCCGGACGAATACCGGGTCGCCGCCCAATTGGGGCTGGACGTGGTGCTGCGCGACGATGCCCAGGCCGAGGCGCTGCTGGCCAGCGACCCCCACAAGCCTCTGGCGGTATGGCTCAAGCTGGACTCGGGCATGCACCGGCTCGGCTTCACCCCGCAGGCCCTGCGCGCCTGGCACGCCCGGCTGCAGGACGCGGCGCAGGTTGCCGAATTGAACCTGATCAGCCATTTCGCCTGCGCCGACGAGCGCGGCCATCCGCTCACCGAGCAGCAGGTGGAGATGTTCCTCGACCTGCTGGACCTGGACTTCAACCAGCGCAGCCTGGCCAACTCGGCGGCGATCCTGACCATTCCCGCAGCCCACATGGACTGGGTGCGCCCGGGCATCCTGCTCTATGGCGCCACGCCGTTCGCCGACCTGGGCGCCCACGAGCTGGGTCTGCGCCCGGCGATGACCCTAGAGGCGGAGCTGATCGGCGTGCGCGAGGTGGAGCGGGGCGCCAGCGTCGGCTACGGCGCCGACTGGATCGCCGAACGGCCGACCCGCCTCGGCACAGTCTGCTGCGGTTACGCCGACGGCTACCCGCGCCACGCGCCGGCCGGCACTCCGGTGCTGGTGAACGGCAAGCGCGTCCCGCTGGTGGGCCGGGTGTCCATGGACCTGCTGACGGTGGACCTGTCGGACCATCCGGACATCGTGGTAGGGGCCAAGGTGGAGTTGTGGGGCGCCGGCCTGCCGGTGGACGAGGTGGCACAGGCCGCCGGCACCGTGGGCTACGAGCTGCTGAGCAAGGTCACCGCCCGCGTCCGCCGGCGCTACCGCGGCCACTGAGGGCGCGAGGGGCCTGGCGCACCGCCCACGCGAAGGGCCTCGGCGTGGGCGTTCCGGCACGATGGAAAGACCGACCGCCCGCGTCGGACTTGTATGTTTTTTGTGCTATATTCCGCGCCCGCGTTTTCGCGACCCCCCATTCCTAGAGATACCCCGGTGCCCGTGATGCAAGCCGCGAAGCCGCTGTTCGACTATCCCAAGTACTGGGCCGAATGTTTCGGCCCCGCACCGTTCCTGCCCATGAGCCGGGGGGAAATGGATCAGCTGGGCTGGGACTCCTGCGACATCATCATCGTCACTGGCGACGCCTACGTGGACCACCCGTCCTTCGGCATGGCGATCATCGGCCGGCTGCTGGAATCCCAGGGCTTCCGGGTGGGGATCATCGCCCAGCCGGACTGGCGCTCGAAGGACGACTTCATGGCGTTGGGCGAACCGAACCTGTTCTTCGGCGTGGCGGCCGGCAACATGGACTCCATGATCAACCGCTACACCGCCGACAAGAAGATCCGCTCCGACGACGCCTACACTGCGGGCGGCCTCGCCGGGCGGCGGCCGGACCGGGCCAGCCTGGTCTACAGCCAGCGCTGCAAGGAAGCCTACAGCCACGTGCCCGTGGTGCTCGGCGGCATCGAAGCGTCGCTGCGGCGCATCGCCCACTACGACTATTGGCAGGACAAGGTGCGCCGCTCGATCCTGATGGATGCCACCGCCGACATCCTGCTGTACGGCAACGCCGAGCGCGCGGTGGTGGAGATCGCCCAGCGCCTGGCCTACGGGCAGAAGATCGAGGACATTTCCGACATTCGCGGCACGGCGTTCATCCGCCGCGACACGCCGGTGGGCTGGTTCGAACTCGACTCCACCCGCATCGACCGTCCGGGGCGGGTCGACAAGATCATCAACCCCTACGTGAACACCCAGGACACCGAAGCCTGCGCCATCGAGCAGGAAAAGGGGGCGGCCGGCTCAGGCCCTGTCGAGGATCCCAACGAGGCCAAGGTCGTCCAGCTGCTTTCGCACCCGCGCCTGGAGCGCGACAGGACGGTGATCCGCCTGCCGTCCTTCGAGAAGGTGCGCAACGACCCGGTGCTCTATGCCCACGCCAACCGCGTGCTGCACCTGGAAACCAACCCGGGCAATGCCCGCGCACTGGTGCAGAAGCATGGTGAGGTGGACGTGTGGTTCAACCCGCCACCCATCCCCATGACCACCGAGGAAATGGACTACGTGTTCGGCATGCCCTATGCGCGCGTGCCGCACCCGGCCTATGGCAAGGAGAAGATTCCGGCCTACGAGATGATCCGTTTCTCTGTGAACATCATGCGTGGCTGCTTCGGTGGCTGCACCTTCTGCTCCATCACCGAGCACGAAGGCCGGATCATCCAGAACCGTTCCCACGAGTCGATCATCCGCGAGATCGAGGAGATGCGCGACAAGGTGCCGGGCTTCACCGGCGTGGTCTCCGACCTCGGCGGGCCGACCGCCAACATGTACCGCATCGCCTGCAAGGACCCGGAGATCGAGAAGCACTGCCGCAAGCCGTCCTGTGTGTTCCCCGGCATCTGCGAGAACCTCAACACCGATCACTCGTCCCTGATCGAGCTGTACCGCAAGGCGCGTGCGTTGCCAGGCGTGAAGAAGATCCTGATCGCCTCCGGCCTGCGTTACGACCTGGCCGTCGAGTCGCCGGAGTACGTCAAGGAGCTGGTCACCCACCATGTCGGCGGCTATCTGAAGATCGCTCCGGAGCATACCGAGCGCGGCCCGCTGGACAAGATGATGAAGCCGGGCATCGGCAGCTACGACACCTTCAAGCGGATGTTCGAGAAATACTCGAAGGAAGCGGGCAAGGAACAGTACCTGATCCCGTACTTCATCGCCGCGCACCCGGGCACCACCGACGAGGACATGATGAATCTCGCCCTGTGGCTCAAGCGCAACGGCTTCCGCGCCGACCAGGTACAGGCGTTCTACCCGTCGCCAATGGCCACCGCGACGGCCATGTACCACTCGGGCAAGAACCCGTTGCGTAAGGTCACCTACAAGAGCGATGGGGTGGAGATCGTCAAGAGCGAGCAGCAGCGTCGTCTGCACAAGGCGTTCCTGCGCTACCACGACCCGAAGGGCTGGCCGCTGCTGCGCGAGGCGCTGGAGCGCATGGGCCGCGCCGACCTGATCGGCAGCGGCAAGCATCAACTGATCCCCGCCCACCAGCCCCAGGCCGATGGCTACCAGAGCGCACGGCGCAAGAACTCCACCCCGGCCGGTAGCAAGAAGGCCGGTGGCGGTCGTGTTCTCACCCAGCACACCGGCCTGCCGCCCCGTGGCAGCGATGGCAGCAAGCCGTGGGACAAGCGCGAGCAGGCCAAGGCCGCCGCCGAGGCGCGGCACCAGGCGCACAAGGCGGCCGGCGCACGGAAGAAGCCAGGCAAGGCCCGTCCGGCGGTGCCTCGCTAAAACGCTGTCGCAGCGTCCTCCCGGTAGGGAGCGGCGTCGCTTGCTTCCCGGTGTAGAAGGGCCGGGCGAGCCCGCCGGCCGCTTGGCTCAGCCCATGCGCCTCAGGTGCAGCAGCGGAAAGGGGCGTCCCTCGCCATCCACCGGCGAACGGCCCGTCACCTCGAAGCCCATGCGCCGGTAGAACCCCAGGGCCTGGGGATTCTGCTCGTTGACGTCCAGTTCGTTCACGCCCTGTTCGGCTATGGCCTGCTCCAGCAGGTGGCGGCCCAGCCCCCGGCCATGGTGGGACGGGGCGACGAACAGCATCTCCACGCGGCACCCGCTGCGCCCGAGGAAACCGACCACGCGCCCTGCCTCGTCACGGATGCAGGACAGCTCCAGCGCGGGCAGATACCGCTCACGGATCGCTACCCGCAGCGCATGGATGTCAGCCTCGTCGAGGAAACCGTGGGTAGCCCGTACCGCCGCCTCCCAGACGTCCAGCAGGACGGGCAGGTCGGTGGCCATGGGCGTATCGAGGCGGACGTCGGGCATGGTGGGTGTTGTCGGCATGGGGCAGGCAGGAGACCCGGGCCAGTCTAGCGGGATCAGCCCGCAGGCCGAACCGTTCAGGGCTGCGGGCGCCGCGGCTTCAGGCGGATGGCGTCGTAGCCTGGCAGCGCCGGCAGGGTGTCGCTGCCCTGGGGGCCTTCGGACAGGTAGGCCTGGTAAGCCGCTCCCTTGCTGCTGTCGAACCGGTAGACCAGGTAGCGTTCCGGCGTCTCGTTTCGCCCGGGATTGGGCACTACGACATAGAAGCCGCCCGGGCCGAGGTAGAGCCATTCCGGTGCATCTCGCTCGGCGATGTTCAGCCGTTCCCAAGTGCCCCAGGCCTGGTTGTAGCGCAGCACCACACTCTGCAGGAAGTTGGAGTGGAACTCGCCGGTGAGCACCAGGACCTGCTCGCCATGGCCCGCGCACTGGGCTTCCACGAACGATCCCCTGGAACGCTCCGCCGGATCGTCTTCCGGTTCTTCGCGTTCGTCGTATAGGTATTCCGCCTTGCCCTCGAGGACCAGGTGATAGACGGCTGACCCCACCCAAGCATCGTTCCGGGTGACATCCACCCTTTTCTTTTCCGTTTCGCCCAGTGTGCAGGTGATGAGCCTCTCCGCAGACAGCGCAGGCAGGCCGCATACGAGTGGCAGCAGGAAAACAAGGTGCAGCAGCGGTTTGGGCATGGCGTTCTTCGAACAAGGACAGTTGCGGGGAATGGAGTCGCGCAGGGATTGATGCAAGCCGTCTTCTTAGCGTCTCTTGGGCACACGCGTGGTGAGCCTGGTATGCATTGCCTGAGGCGTACGGTACATCCCGAATTGGCTGGTGGCAGGCCGGCCCGCTTGGTCGGTGGCCGAGCCGGTGCACTCACTCGTCTTCGCTATGGATTTGCTCGATCTCCATCACGTCATAACCGTCCCGGGCGGGAAGGACGTCGCTGACGGCGGGTTCTTCGACGCCCTCCGCAGGGGTGGGAAAGTGGTAGACGAGGTACTGCTTGTCGCTTTCGTAACCCTGGTTCGGAATCACCGCCAGCATTCCATCGCGGCCCAGGTAGAGCCAGCGCGGCGTGGCCTTCTCCGCGAAGATCAGGACTTCGGTTTTATGGGTGGCGGGGTTCTTCCGGACCACCGCGCCCTTGAGATACGGGGAGGCGCTCTCGTAGACGAAGAACAGGGTGTTGCCAAGGCACTGGGCGGACAGCTCATGGCCGACGTACTCGATGGCCGGCATGTCCTGAAACGCTGGTCGGGTCTCGCCATCGATGTCCAGCAGCGGGGTTTCCCGGTCATAGCCGTCGGGCTGGCCCAGCAGCGCCGCCCGGCTGCCATCGACCATGGTGCAGGCGAGCACCGAGCGAGGCGGCGCCTCCTTGCCCGGGTAGGGGGGCTGGTCGGCCCGGGCCGCGAGGGCCAGGGTTCCCAGCAGGACGGAGGCGAGCCAGGGGCGCATCTTCATTTGAGGGTATCGTAGAGCGGTTGCATGGAGTCCGGCCGGGCCCGCAGGCGGGTGGCCGCCAGGCTGATCTTGGCGTAGTAGACGCCATTGCGCAGGCCACGGTACTGCTTGTAGCCATCTTCCACAGAGCCGGCGCTGTCGACGCAGTACTGCATGTATTCGGTGCCCAATTGGATGTTGGTGGCTTCGTCGAAGATCAGCGCGCTGGAGTGCATTGCCTTGCCTTCGGCCATGCAGGCTTCGAACTCGGCCTTGTCGCGGATCTTGTGCTTGAGCTCCTTTTCCTTGCGGGTCTGGTAGACCTGCTTCACCGCGGCCAGGGTCATCTGCATCAGCCCCTTGGCACTGCTGCCGGGAGCCTTGGCCATGGCGTCGAAGCGCGACTCCATGTAGATCTGGCAGATGATCAGGTCGTTATCCAGCGTGGAACGGTTGTTGGCCGTCACGAGGCGGCGGATTTCCTGCAGGCGTGCCCGATCCGCGGGGCTAGTGCGGTCGATGCCTTCGCCGGAGCCCTGGCTGCCCACCGGGCCGGGGGCGGGACTGAGGGAGCGGCACAGGGTGCCGCTGTCGATGGCGCCGCTGCGCGTGGCGCAGGTCGGTCCGGGAATGCGGTAGCCGGTCATGCTGTCTTCCTGGCTTGTCACGGGAGGCGCGACCGGCCGCGGCATGGGCCTGGCGCGCGAAAGGTCCCACTATTGGCAAAATCCGGGCGGGACGCCAGCCTCGCCTGTCGATTAGCAGACCGGCGTCACACAAGCCGGGGGCGCCGCGACGGACGAGCCGAACGGTGTCCCGGTCGGGTTCGGCGCCTGCGTCTCGTTGCCGCAACCACTGGGAACCGCGCCGCTTATCAGGCAGTCTGGAATACGGCTACGTATGCCAATCTGCCAAGGAGACATCCAATGATTCGCAAGCTCATCGTCGCATCCGTGCTGGCCGCCGCCAGCCTGCCGGTCCTGGCCGCCGAATGCGAGGTCGAGGTGCATTCCACCGACCAGATGTCCTATACCACCAAGGCCATCGACATCAGCAAGAGCTGCAAGACCTTCACCGTCAAGCTCACCCACGACGGCAAGCTGCCGAAGAACGTGATGGGCCACAACTGGGTGCTGAGCAAGACGTCCGACATGGCCGGCATCACCACGGACGGCATGAGCGCCGGCGTGGACAACAACTACCTGAAGGCCGACGACGCCCGTGTCATCGCCCACACCAAGCTCATCGGTGGCGGCGAGTCCGATTCCGTGACCTTCGACGTATCCAAGCTGCAGGCCGGCGAGGACTACCAGTTCTTCTGCTCCTTCCCGGGGCACTCCTCGATGATGAAAGGTGCGGTGAAACTGGTCGACTGACCGTTCGCCCGCTTCGCCAGATGCCCCGGCCTTGTCTGGGGCGTTTCGTTTTGGGGCACGGCGATTCCTTTGGCGCTGCAACGGCCGTTCGGGCCACCCGTTGAACAGGGGGAATAACCGGTCGATGCGCCATTACGAGGCGCTCGATACGGTGCCTGCACCAGGCTGGCGCTTTTTGGGAAAACGGGGCGCAGGCGTTACAGAAAGTAAAGATCAGTGCCCCGAGTGGGGCGTTACAGATCAGTCGCGGAAAACAGTCGGCCCACGGGTCGTCGGGAAAGTCTACGCAAAAGCGACGTTTTTTTAACTGGAAACTACTTTTGAAGGGGCTGGAGCCCCGCGCAAAAAGACTGGCATAAGCCTTGCTGTTGCACGGGGGCCAATACCTATAACTCCCCTCGGAGCATGCTGCATGTCGAAGATTCTTCAGAAAGGCTTTCTGGCTCTCGCAGTGTCCACCGCCATGGGCTTCGCCCATGCCGATATCGTCGTCGCCGTCGCCGCTCCGCTCACCGGCGGCAACGCAGCGTTCGGGGAACAGTTGTGGCGGGGCGCCGAGCAGGCGGCCAATGACATCAACGCGGCCGGCGGTATCAATGGCGAGAAGATCAAGCTGGTGAAAGGCGACGACGCCTGCGAGCCGAAGCAGGCCGTGGCCGTGGCCAACCGGCTGGTGGACTCCGACAAGGCGGTGGCGGTGATCGGCCACTTCTGCTCGTCCTCCACCATCCCCGCCTCGGAGATCTACGACGAGGCCGGCATCATCTCCATCACCCCGGCGTCCACCAACCCGCAAGTGACCGAGCGCGGCCTGAACGGCGAATTCCGCATGTGCGGCCGTGACGACCAACAGGGCATCGTCGCTGGCGACTATATCGTCGACGTGCTCAAGGCCACCAAGGTCGCCATCGTCCACGACAAGGACACCTACGGCCAGGGCCTGGCCGACGCCACCAAGGCGCAGCTGGCCAAGCGCGGCATCAAGGAGGTGCTCTACGAGGGCCTGACCCGCGGTGAGAAGGACTTCAACGCCCTGGTCACCAAGATCCGTTCCTCCGGCGCCGAAGTGGTGTACTTCGGCGGCCTGCACCCCGAGGCCGGCCCGCTGGTCCGGCAGATGCGCGAGCAGGGCGTGAACGCCAAGTTCATCTCCGGCGATGGCGTGGTCACCGACGAACTGGTCACCACCGCTGGCGGCCCGCAGTACACCAAGGGCGTGCTGATGACCTTCGGCGCCGACCCGCGGTTGATCGCCGACGGCAAGGCGGTGATCGAGAAATTCCGCAGCAGCGGTTACGAGCCCGAGGGCTACACCCTGTACTCCTACGCTTCCATGCAGGCCGTGGCCGCTGCCTTCAAGGGCGCCGGCAGCACCGAAGGCGCGGCCGCCAGCGCCTGGCTGAAGAGCAATCCGGTGGAAACCGTCATGGGCAAGAAGGAGTGGGACAAGAAAGGCGACCTGAAAGTCTCCGACTACGTGATGTACGAGTGGGACGACCAAGGCAAATACCACCAGAAGTAAACCGCTCTCCTGACGCGGGATCGCCTTCGGGCATCCCGCCGTCGCCGTTCCCGGCCGTGTCGCGACCGGCCCGCTCACGAGGCGGGTCGGTCGCCGGCGCGCCGCCGTTCTTCCCTACGCCTATGAGAATGACTTCATGGACGGTATTTTCCTGCAACAGCTGATCAACGGGCTGACCCTCGGGTCCGTCTATGGGCTGATCGCCATCGGTTACACGATGGTCTACGGCATCATCGGCATGATCAACTTCGCCCACGGCGACGTGTACATGATCTCCGCCTACCTCGCGGCCATCGGCCTGGCCGTGCTGGCCTTCTTCGGCGTCCAGTCGTTCCCGCTGCTGATCCTCGGCACCCTGGTGTTCACCATCGTGATCACCGGCGTCTACGGCTGGACCATCGAGCGCATCGCCTACAAGCCGCTGCGCAACTCCACCCGCCTGGCGCCGCTGATCAGCGCCATCGGCATGTCGCTGATCCTGCAGAACTACGTGCAGATCGCCCAGGGCGCCCGCCAGCAGGGCGTGCCCACCCTGCTGGACGGCATCATCAAGTTTCACGTCGGCACCGGCTACGTGCAGCTCACCTACACCAAGCTGTTCATCATCGTCGTGTCGCTGCTGGGCATGGGCGTGCTCACCTACGTGATCCAGCGCACCAAGCTGGGCCGCATGTGCCGTGCCACCCAGCAGGACCGCAAGATGGCCTCGATCCTCGGCATCAACACCGACCGGGTGATCTCCTACGTGTTCGTCATCGGCGCGTCCATGGCTGCCCTGGCCGGCGTGCTGATCACCATGAACTACGGCACCTTCGACTTCTATGCGGGCTTCATCATCGGCATCAAGGCGTTCACCGCCGCGGTGCTCGGCGGCATCGGCTCGCTGCCCGGCGCGATGCTCGGCGGAATGATCCTCGGCATTGCCGAGGCGCAGTTCTCCGGGCTGGTGAATTCCGACTTCAAGGACGTGTTCTCCTTCTCCCTGCTGGTCATGATCCTGATCTTCCGTCCCCAAGGGCTCATGGGCAGACCCCATGTAGCGAAGGTGTAAGCGATGTCGGTTAAAGAATCCTCGATCGATTTCAAGCGGTGCCTGATCGATACCATTCTGGCCGGCCTGGTGGCGCTGATCGTGTTCGGCCCGATCGTCGGCGTGGTGCTGCAGGGTTACGACTTCACCCTGCAACCGGTGCGTGTCGCCTGGCTGGTGGCGGCGGTGATGCTCGGCCGTTTCTGCCTCAGCCTGTTCCTGCAGACTTCTGCAGGCCGCCGCGTCGCCGACTCGTTCGCCTCGCCGTCGGGCGGCGTGCACGTGCTGCCGCCCGACCACAAGTCGATGCTGCGCTTCGTCATCCCGGTGGTGGTGCTGCTGGCCATCGCCTTCCCGTTCTTCGCCAACAAGTACCTGCTCTCGGTGGTGATCCTCGGCCTGATCTACGTGCTGCTGGGTCTGGGCCTGAACATCGTGGTGGGGCTGGCTGGTCTGCTGGACCTGGGCTTCGTCGGGTTCTACGCCATCGGCGCCTATGGCCTGGCCCTGGGCTACCAGTACCTCGGCCTGGGCTTCTGGTCGGCGCTGCCGATGGTGGTGATCCTGGCCGCCTGCGCCGGCGCGCTACTGGGCTTCCCGGTGCTGCGCATGCATGGCGACTACCTGGCCATCGTCACCCTGGGCTTCGGCGAGATCATCCGCCTGGTGCTGAACAACTGGATGGAGTTCACCAAGGGCCCCAACGGCGTACCGGTTCCCGGCCCGACCCTGTTCGGCCTGGAGTTCGGTCGACGGGCCAAGGAGCAGGGGCACGTCCCGATCCATGAGTGGCTGGGGGTGGCCTACAACCCCAACGCGACCCTGATCTTCACCTTCGTCGCCCTGTTCGTGATGGTGCTGATCGTCCTGTACATCAAGCACCGGCTGACCCGCATGCCCATCGGCCGGGCCTGGGAAGCGCTGCGCGAGGACGAAATCGCCTGCCGCGCCATGGGCCTCAACCACGTACTGGTGAAGCTCTCGGCGTTCATGATGGGCGCCGCCGTGGCGGGTATCGCCGGGGTGTTCTTCGCCACCAAGCAGGGCTTCATCGATCCGTCTTCGTTCACCTTCTTCGAGTCGGCGCTGATCCTCGCCATCGTGGTGCTGGGCGGCATGGGCTCGACCCTGGGCGTGGTGATCGCGGCCTTCGTGCTGACCGTCGCGCCGGAGCTGCTGCGCAGCTTCGCCGAGTACCGCGTGCTGCTGTTCGGCATCGTCATGGTGCTGATGATGATCTGGCGGCCCAGGGGCCTGGTGCGGATCAGCCGCACCGGTGTCGCGATCCGCAAGGGGGTGGCGCCATGAGCCGCGACGTCATCCTCTCCGTCGAACACCTGATGATGCAGTTCGGCGGCATCCGCGCCCTGAACGACGTCAGCTTCGCCATCGAGCGACATTCCATCTCCGCCCTGATCGGGCCCAATGGCGCCGGCAAGACCACGGTGTTCAACTGCCTGACCGGCTTCTACAAGGCCACTGACGGCCACATCGTGCTGGATACCCGTGAGCAGCCCACCGACGTGGGCCAGGTGATGGGCGAGCCGTTCCAGCTCCATGACTTCGTGTCGCCGCCGAGCTTCCTCAGCCGCCTGCGTTACAAGATGTTCGGTGGTACCCACCTGGTGAACCGTGCCGGCCTGGCGCGCACCTTTCAGAACATCCGGCTGTTCCGCGAGATGTCGGTGGTGGAGAACCTGCTGGTGGCCCAGCACATGTGGGTCAACCGCAACCTGGTGGCCGGCGTGCTCAACACCCCGGCCTATCGCCGGGCCGAGGAAAAGGCCTTGGACACCGCCTTCTACTGGCTGGAAGTGGTGGACCTGGTGGAGCACGCCAACCGCCTCGCCGGCGAACTCTCCTACGGTCAGCAGCGCCGCCTGGAGATCGCCCGGGCCATGTGCACCCGGCCGGAGATCGTCTGCCTGGACGAGCCGGCCGCCGGCCTCAACCCGGCCGAGACCGAGCGCCTGAGCGCCATCATCCGTCGCCTGCGGGACGAGCACCGGATCACCGTGCTGCTGATCGAGCACGACATGGGCATGGTGATGAGCATCTCCGACCAGGTGATCGTGCTCGACCACGGCGCGCTGATCGCCGAGGGTACTCCCGAACAGGTCCGTAACGATCCCAAGGTCATCGCCGCCTACCTGGGTGCCGATGAGGAGGAAGTGGCATGAGCGCCCTGCTCGAATTCAAGGACGTCGACGTCCACTACGGGCCGATCCAGGCGCTGAAGAAGGTCTCGCTGCACATCCACGAGGGCGAGACGGTCAGCCTGATCGGCGCCAACGGCGCGGGCAAGTCCACCCTGCTGATGTCGATCTTCGGCCAGCCCCGGGCCAGCGCCGGGCAGATCGTCTACAGCGGCGTCGACATCACCCGCAAGTCGGCCGACTACGTGGCCTCCCATGGCATCGCCCAGTCGCCGGAAGGGCGGCGGGTGTTCCCTGACATGAGCGTCGAGGAAAACCTGCTGATGGGCACCATTCCGGTGGGCATGAAGCACGCCGACGAGGACATGCAACGGATGTTCGACCTCTTCCCGCGGCTGAAGGAGCGGCGCAACCAGCGGGCCATGACCATGTCCGGGGGCGAGCAGCAGATGCTCGCCATCGCCCGGGCGCTCATGAGCCGCCCGCGCCTGCTGCTGCTGGACGAGCCGAGCCTGGGCCTGGCGCCCATCGTGGTGAAGCAGATCTTCCAGACCCTGCGGGAGTTGGCGAAGAGCGGCATGACCATCTTCCTGGTGGAGCAGAACGCCAACCACGCCCTGCGCCTTTCGGACCGCGCCTACGTGATGGTCACCGGCGAGATCCGCATGACCGGCACCGGTCAGGAACTGCTCGGCAACGAGGACGTGCGCAGCGCCTATCTCGGCGGTCACTGACCGCTTTTCGGCCGGGACGCCCGTCCCGGCCTTCTTCCACTGTTCGTGTGGATGTCCTTGTGGATAAGATGGAGACAGCCTGCTACAGGCCAACGCCTGCGCGGCCTCCAGTCATCCGCTCGAAAAACGCTCATATCGGCTTTCTGCCCACCTAATCAGACACTTAGCGATCTCCAGCTGCTCGTGGCTCTGGGCAGGAATTGTCCACGCGACCTGGGGATAACTCTGTGGAAAGCACGGGGAGCGACGGCTGGCGCCCAGGCGGCGCGGGGCCTGGAACAGGCTGGCCAGCGTTTGAGCGGTGGACCCTGGTGAGCAGTGCGACTTAGCAGCTCCTATGAGGCTCGCTGAGTTGTCCACGGATGCTGTGGGTCGGGGTGTGCGCCGGTTGTGGACAACCTGGGGGCATTCGACGGTCGGGCCCGGTAACCGGGGCCACGGGCGTCCCGTACGTTTTTCAGCCAGGCTGGCGACCACGCGGGCGCTGCAGATCGGGTACGCTTGCCGCTGGCCATCTTCCGGCCGTGCCGACGAAGCCCGTGGCGCGGCCGCCGACACTCGATCGAGGAGAACTGACATGCCCGCAACCCTGTTCATCACCGGCGCCACGTCCGGGTTCGGCGAAGCCTGCGCCCGCCGTTTCGCCGAGGCCGGCTGGTCCCTGGTGATCACCGGCCGCCGCGCGGAGCGCCTGCAGGCGCTGGCGGAAGAACTCTCGGCGAAGACCGCGGTGCTGCCGCTGGTGGTGGACGTGCGCGACCGGGCGGCCATGGAGGCCGCGGTAGCGGGGTTGCCGGAGCGTTTCGCGCGGCTGCGGGGGCTGATCAACAATGCCGGGCTGGCCTTGGGCACCGACCCTGCGCCGTCCTGCGACCTGGACGACTGGGACACCATGGTGGACACCAACATCAAGGGCCTGATGTACAGTACGCGCTTGCTGCTGTCCCGGCTGATCGCCTACGGGCGCGGCGCCGGGATCGTCAACCTGGGCTCGGTGGCGGGGCACTGGCCGTACCCGGGCAGCCACGTCTACGGCGCCACCAAGGCCTTTGTCCGGCAATTCTCGCTGAACCTGCGCAACGACCTGGTGGGCACCGGGGTGCGGGTCACCGACCTGGAGCCGGGGATGTGCGAGAGCGAATTCTCCCTGGTGCGCTTCGATGGCGACCAGGCCCGCTACGACGCCACCTATGCCGGCGCCGAGCCGATCCAGCCGGCGGATATCGCCGAGACCGTGTACTGGATTCTCAACCAGCCGGCCCACATCAACATCAACAGCCTCGAACTGATGCCGGTCAGCCAGACCTGGGCCGGGTTCGCCGTGGACCGCACCCGCGGGTGACGCCAGGCCCGGCCCGCTGAAACGGGTCGGGCCCGTGGTGTCAGCCGGCCAGCATCCAGGCGCCGATGACGGCCGAGACCGCGCCTGCCAGCCGCACCAGCGGCGCGGCGGCGCGGGGCAGGACCCGAACCACCCCATAACCGGCTGCGTGCAGGGCGGCGGTGGCGGCGACGAAGCCGGCGGCGAAGGTCCACGGGCTGGCCAGGTCCGGCAGTTCCAGGCCGTGGGCGGTGCCGTGGGCCACGGCGAACAGCGCGGTCAGGCCCAGGGCGAGCGCCAGGGGCGGACGCACCGCCAGGGCCACCAGCAGGCCCAGGGCCAGCACCGAGGCAGCGATGTCGGTCTCCAGGAACGGCAAGGCCACCCCGGAAAAGCCCAGCAGGCCGCCCACCAACATGCTGCCGACGAAGGTGGCCGGCAGCGCCCAGCGGGCGGCGCCCTGCTGCTGGGCCGCCCACAGCCCCACTGCCAGCATGGCCAGCAGGTGGTCCAGGCCGGTCAGGGGGTGGGCGACCCCGGCCAGCAGGCCGGTGCTGTCGTGGCCCGGATGGGCGAAGGCCAGGGTCGGGCCCAGCAGGGTGGCGAAGGCGAGCAATGCGGTGGAACGTTTCATGGCGGGGACTCCAGAGGGGTGGGGCGCCGCAGCCGGCGGCGCGACGGGAGGGCTCAGGCAGCGCCCAGCAGGCCTTGGTGTTCGATGAAGGCGATGATCCGGTCCAGGCCCTGGCCGGTCTTCTGGTTGCTGAACACGAACGGCTTGTCGCCGCGCATCTTCCGCGCGTCGCGGTCCATCACCTCCAGGGACGCGCCCACCAGCGGCGCCAGGTCCACCTTGTTGATCACCAGCAGGTCCGACTTGCAGATGCCCGGCCCGCCCTTGCGGGGCAGCTTGTCGCCGGCGGAGACGTCGATCACGTAGAGGGTCAGGTCGGACAGCTCCGGGCTGAAGGTGGCGGACAGGTTGTCGCCACCGGATTCGACGATGATCAGCTCCAGGCCGGGGAAGCGCCGGTTGAGCTGGTCCACCGCCTCCAGGTTGATGGAGGCATCCTCGCGGATCGCTGTATGGGGGCAGCCGCCGGTCTCCACGCCGATGATCCGCTCCGGCGCCAGGGCGTCGTTGCGCACCAGGAACTGGGCGTCCTCCTGGGTGTAGATGTCGTTGGTCACCACGGCCAGGTTGTAGCGGTCGCGCAGGGCGCGGCACAGCGCCAGGGTCAGGGCGGTCTTGCCGGAACCGACCGGGCCGCCGATACCGACGCGCAGGGGTTGGCTGTTCATCTGTGGGGCTCCTTTTCCTAGGATCTGAACAAACGGCTGTACTGGCGCTCGTGCGCCATGCTCGCCAGGGCCAGGCCGAAGGCGGCCGTGCCCCAGTGGGCGGGTTCGAGGGTCTGGGCAGTCGCCTGGGCGGCCTGCAAGGTGGGCAGCAGGGCGCTGGTCAGCCGCTGGGCCGCCTGCTGCCCCAGGGGCAGGGTCTTCATCAGCACCGCCAACTGGTTCTCCAGCCAGCCCCACAGCCAGGCGGCCAGGGCATCGGCAGGAGCGATGGACCAGGCGCGGGCGGCCAGGGCCCAGGCCACCGGCAGGCCGGGCTCTTCCAGGCGGGCGAAGGCGGCGCGGGCCGGCTCGTCCAGCTCCGGCAGGTCGGCCAGCAACTGCTGCAGGGAATAACCCATCTGCCGGCTTTCCAGGTGCAGCTCGCGGGTTTCGCGGCTGGCCCGGTGGCGGGCGGCGAGTGCCTGCAGGGCTGGCCAGTCCGCCGCTTCGGCGGCGAGGCAATGGGCGAACAGCAGGGGCGCCTCGAAGCGCGCCAGGTTGAATTGGAGCTGGTCGGCGATCCAGCGACGGGCGCCTTCGGCATCGGCCACTCGGCCTTGTTCGACGGCCATCTCCAGCCCCTGGGAGTAGCTGTAGCCGCCGATGGGCAGCTGCGGGCTGGCCAGGCGCAGCAGCGCCCACGCCGGGTTCATCGGCGCACGCCGAACTGGTGCAGGCGCGGCGCGTAGCTGAATTCCGCCTCGCCGGCATGGGAATGGTGGTGGCCGCCGCCGTAGGCCCCGTGTTCCGGCTGGAACGGCGCCTCCAGGGTCTCCACCTGGGCACCCAGCTGTTCCAGCATGGCCTGCAGCACGTAATCGTCCAGCAGCCGCAGCCAGCCGTCGCCGATTTGCAGCGCCACGTGGCGGTTCCCCAGATGGTAGGCCGCGCGGGTCAGTTCGAAGGCGCTGGCGCAGGTGATGTGCAGCAGGCGCTCGGCCTGGGCCCGCACCACGACGATCCGGCCGTCTTCCGCTTGCAGGCATTCGCCGTCATGCAGCGGCGGCTGGCCGCGTTCGAGGAACAGGCCGACGTCCTCGCCGGCGTGGCTGAAGCAGCGCAGCCGACTCTTGCTGCGGGCGTCGTAGGTCAGGTGCAGTTCGGCATCCCAGGTGGGCTGGGGTGCGAGACGGTGGCGGATCACCAGCATGAGACGCGTTCCATGTCGGTCGGGAGGACGGGCTGGAGTGTAGAGCAAGGGGCTTGCCAATCAGGCGCGGCGCCACGGCTCGCGGCGCGCCGCACAGCATGCCACCGAATTTGATCGTCCGGTCAGGTTTTTTGGGTGCACGGCCGGGCGGTCGCGCACCGCGCTGGTGCGTCAGGCGTCGGGACGGCCGATGCCCGACCAGTGCTTGCCACCGACGAAGATGAAGCGCAGCTGTTGGGTGATCTTGGCGGCCGCGGCCAGGTGCGTGGGCAGGTGCGCATCCGGCGGGTCGATGAGCTCCGGCAGGGTGGCGAAGACGGTCTTCACCACCAGGTCGGACAGCACGCCAAGGGCGGCTTCGTCCAGGTGTGGCAGGCGGTTCATCAGCTTGAGGTCGGCCGCCAGGTCATCGGTAATGCGCTGGCGCAGCGCGGCGATGGCTTGGCGAACGGGCTGCGAGCCACCGTACTGCTCGCGGGCGAGGAACAGGAACTGCGCGCGGTTGGCGCTCACCGCGTCGAGGAAGATGCGGGTGCTGGCTTCCACCAGGCCGCCCAGTTCGAACTCGTTGCGCCGCACCTGGCGCAGCGTTTCGCGAAAGGTCTCGCCCACTTCCGCTACCAGGGCCAGGCCCAATTCGTCCATGTCCTGAAAGTGCCGATAGAAGCCGGTGGGTACGATGCCCGCACGCCGCGCCACTTCCCGCAGGCTCAGGCTGCCGAAGCCCCGACCGCTGTCCATCAGCTCCCGGGCCGCACCCATCAGGGCCTGCCGGGTCTGCAGTTTCTGTTCGGCACGAAGGGACATGGCACGCGGAATCCGGATCGACGACGCGCCACTCTAGCAAATGGCCTTCGACGGCGTCGAACGGGGCGGAAGAGGAGGGGGAGCTGCGGGGCGAGGGGCCCAAGGCTCACCGCGAGGCCGGCGGAGCCGGTCTTCGCGGTCGGGCGGAAGGTCAGGCCGGATGCCGGGCCTTCAATCGGCGATCGACACCGCTTCAGGCGGTGCGGATCCCAGGGGTGCGGTCGGAACCGTCTTCGGCGATGCGGATGCCCGGGGTGCGATCAGAACCGTCTTCGGCGATGCGGATGCCAGGTGTGCGGTCAGAACCGTCTTCAGCAATGCGGATGCCCGGGGTACGGTCGGAGCCATCTTCGGCAACGCGGATGCCAGGGGTACGGTCGGAACCGTCTTCAGCAATGCGGACGCCCGGGGTGCGGTCGGAACCGTCTTCGGCAATGCGAACGCCGTCCCGCTGCAAGGCGCGGTGATCGCTGTTGTGGTCGTGTTCCTGAACGAAGGTGCTGCGGTGGGCTTCAGCGGGGGCCGGCTGGAGGGTGTCCTGCGGCAGGGCAAAAGCGGCGGTGGAAAGGCTGGCCAGGATCAGGCTGGCGAGAAGGGTGCGTTTCATCGTGGGGCTCCTTGTGGGGGCTTGAATGGGTACGGAGCTATGGTCCCTCAAGGGAAATCGATGAAAAAGCGCGAATAGGGAATAGTAAGAATCGACATTGTTGATTGTTTTGCGGAAAGCCCCGTCCCAGAGCGCTTCCTGGCACTCAGGTGATGGCATTTTTATTGATCGAACGGACAAAAAAAGAGGAGGGATACGTTGGGGAAAAGGGTGGGCGCGGCCGGGGAGGCCGCGCCGCGGACATCAGGGGTGCAGCTCGCGCTCGCGTTCTTCGCGCTGGGCGCAGGTCATGAAGCCGGTGTGGTCCACCAGCCCGTTGGCGTCGAAGCTGACGTGGAACGGCTGTTGATGGCCGTCGGTGGTCAGGATGTAGTTATTGCAGGTACCGGGGCGGTAGGTGCGTTTCACCGAAGAGGAAGCCGGGCCGCCGATGGCCAGGACGCGCTCCTTGGTCATGCCTTTTTCCACCTGCTTCACCAGCGGTTCGTCGCGGTAGGTGAAGTGGTCAACCGGGTTCTCCGGTTTGCCGGCGCAGCCCGCCAGGGTGAGGGTGCCGAGGGCGAAGAGAGTGGCGAGGGAGAGCTTGGACATGGTCGCTTCCTTGTTGAGTGGACACACGATGTTGATCCGCGAAGCGCGCCGGGAGTTCGACTGCAATGCACCCGAGCGATTGCCGCGGCCGGCGGTCCATAGCCTAGGAGGTGCGCCCATGCCCCATGCTGCCCGAACCCGTTATCCCCTCGTCCTGGTGCCCGGCCTTCTGGGTTTCGTGCGGTTGCCGGGTTACCCGTACTGGTATGGCATCGAGGCCGCCCTCCGCGAAGCCGGTGCCGAGGTATACCCGGTGCGGGTCTCCGGCCTGAACACCAGCGACGTGCGCGGCGAGCAGTTGCTGACCCGCATCGAGGCCATCCGCCGCCACAGTGGCGCGGAGCGGGTCAACTTGATCGGCCACAGCCAGGGGGCGCTCACTGCGCGCTACGCAGCGGCTCAGCGGCCCGAGTGGGTGGCGTCGGTGACCTCGGTCGCCGGTCCGAACCGGGGCTCGGAGCTGGCGGACTACCTGCAACGTAAAGCGCCCGAAGGCAGCGCCCGGGAACGCTTGCTGAACGCCGCAGCCCTTGGCGTCGCCCATGCCCTGGCCGCCCTGGACCAGGGCGACCCCGGCCCGCGGCTGCCCCAGGATGCCCGGGCGGCAAGGCGTTGCCTGACCCGTGACGGGGTGGCCGCCTTCAACGCCCGCTTTCCCCAAGGGCTGCAAGAGCCCCCGGATGCCCTGGGCGACGTGGAGGTCGCGGGTGTTCGCTATTACTCCTGGACCGGCATCCTGCAGCCCGGTCGCAGCGACCGCGGGCGCAACCGCCTGGACCCTACCCAGCTGGCCTGCCGCCTGCTGGCGCGGACCTTCCGCGATGACGCGGGCCAGAACGATGGTTTCGTGGGCCGCAGCAGCGCCCGCCTGGGCCGGGTGATCGGCGATGACTATGCCCTGGACCACCTGGACATCGTCAACCAGGGTTTCGGCGCGGTCGGCCTCGGCGTCGACCCGGTGGCCCTGTTCGTCGCCCATGCCGCGCGCCTGCGCGACGCCGGCCTGTAACCTGAGGAGAACCGCCCATGACACGCATCCCGTCCATTCGCGCCTGGTTGCTGGCGCCCCTGATCCTGGTGGCCGCCTGTTCCACCGCCCCCCCGTCCGCGCCACCCGTGGACCGGCCGCTGCCACCCCGGGAGGCCGGGCTCGCCTTCGTCAACCAAGTGTGGAAGGTGAGCGAGTCCCGCGACGTGGCGCTGGGCATGCTGTACGTCTTCCTCTCCGACGGCACCCTGGTGATGAGCGCCCCCGGTAGCCGGCCGGCTCTGGGGACCTGGGCCGCCCAAGGCGAGGGGCTGACCATGACGGAGGACGGCATCACCTATTCGGTACAGGTGCTGGAGTCGAGCCCGGCGCGGTTCCGCCTGCGCAGCTTCAACCCCGGTGAGCCCGTGGACATCACCCTGGTGCCGGCGGCCGGGTCTCGCTAGGCGTCCTGAGCGGATTACTGGTCAGGATCGGCCTGCTGCTGAAGACGCTGGTTGTTCAGCGCGTTGGCCTGTTCGATCTGCTGGCGCAGTTGGGCTTCCTGCTGGCGTGCCTGTTCGGCCTGCTTTGCCTGGAGGGTGGCGGTGGCGGCGGTTTCACCTGCGCCGCAACCCGTCAAGGAAAAAAGAGCCACCAGCAATAGGGTGAGACGTGTAATGGACATGGAACGACCTCGAATCGGCAATCACGCGACCAGTATGGCGTGATGTCGAAGGAGGCGCAGAGGGCCCTGGCGTAACGGTGGCGTGGGTGCGACGAACAGGCGGACAAGATGTCCCGCATGGGCGGGCGAGGGGCTTGGCGCTCAGCTGAGCGCCTTGATCAGTTCGGCCTTGCGCATCCGCGAGCGGCCCCGGACGTTTTTCGCCGCAGCGCGCTTCATCAGCTCGTCCTTGGTCAGCGCAGTCAGGGACGTGCTGCCGCCGTGGCTGCCAGCGCTGGCGCGGCCGCGGTTGGCCGGGTGGCCCTTGCGCGCGGAGGCCGCACGACGAGCCGAATCCTTGCGATCGGCGCGCTTCGCGGTGGCGCTCTTCTCTTTGCCGGAGCCGGATTTCTCGCCGCCCCCGGACTGCTTGTTGACGGTCGCCCAGGCGCGCGCCTCGGCTTCCTTGTCGGAGACACCGCGTTCTTCGTAGCTTTCCGCGATGTGCTCGGCCTTGCGCTTCTGCGCCGTGGTGTAGGTACTCTTGTCGCCGCGAGCCATGATGGACCTCCGGATCGAGTGGTTACGTCTGTATCGACTGCCCACCCGGACCGGGTTTCCGCTGCGCCGACGTATGGCAACCGTCAGCCGTAGCGCTTCTTCGCCTCGATGGCCAGGCCGCTGCCGATGCTGCCGAAGGTGTTGCCTTCCACATGGGCGGCATTGGGCAGCAATCGGGCGATGCGCTGACGCAGGGCCGGGATGCCGCTGGAGCCGCCGGTGAAGAACACCGTATCCACCTGGTCGGGCTGCACGCCGGCCTTGCGCAGCAGCTCGGTGACGCCCTGGTGGATGCGGGTCAGCTGGCTGTCGATGGCATCCTCGAACAGCGGGCGGTCCAGCATCACCCGCAGGTCCGCCTCGATCCGCTCCAGGGACAGCTCCAGGCGCGGCGCCTTGGTGAGGTCGATCTTGCTCTGCTCCACCTGCATCGCCAGCCAATGGCCGGCCCGCTCCTCGATCAGCCGGAACAGCCGGTCGATGCCGGTGGCGTCGACGATGTCGTAGCGCATGTTGCGCAGCGCCAGCTGGGTCTTCTGGGCATACAGCGCGTTGATGGTATGCCAGGTGGCCAGGTTGAGGTGGTAGTGGGTGGGCATCAGGGCATCGCTCTTCATCCGGCTGCCGTAGCCGAACAGCGGCATCACCCCGCGCAGGCTGAGCTGCTTGTCGAAGTCGGTACCGCCGATGTGCACGCCATCGGTGGCGAGGATGTCGTCCTGGCGCTCGGCCCGGTCACGTCGCTCCGGGGACAGGCGCACCAGGGAGAAGTCCGAGGTCCCGCCGCCGATGTCGACGATCAGCACCTGCTCCTCGCGGGTCACGCTGCGCTCGTAGTCGAAGGCAGCGGCGATGGGCTCGTACTGGAACGACACGTCGCGAAAGCCCAGGTCCCGGGCCACGGCCACCAGGGTATCGGCGGCCTCGCGGTCGGCCTCGGGGTCGTCGTCGACGAAGAACACCGGCCGGCCCAGCACCACCTGCTCGAACCCGCGGTCGGCGAAGGCCTCGGCGCGCCGCTTCAGTTCACCGACGAACAGCCCGAGCAATTGCTTGAAGGGCATGGCGCTGCCCAGCACGGCGGTTTCGCTCTTCAGCAGCTTCGAGCCCAGCAGGCTCTTCAGCGAGCGCATCAGCCTGCCTTCGTAGCCACTTAGGTATTCGTCCAGGGCCTGGCGGCCGAAGACCGGGCGGCGCTCCTCGAAGTTGAAGAACAGTACGGAGGGGAGGGTGATCTTGCCGTCCTCTAGGGGCAGCAGGGGTTCCTCGCCGGGGCGCCACCAGCCGACGGTGGAGTTGGACGTGCCGAAGTCGATGCCGCAGGCTCGGGCCGGGGAATCCTTGTACATGTCGCGACGGTTCCGGGTAGCAAAAACGGCCGCGCAGTGTATGCGAGCCGTCGCGGGAAAGCTGCCCCCGCCCGGTCGGAAAAATCCGCGGGGGCGCGACTCAGCCCGGGCCGGGCTTGCGGTTCCAGCGCGACCATTCGAAGCCGGTCACGACGAACACCGACAGGGCGAACGGCAGCAGCAGGTACAGGCCGCGGAAGACGATCAGCGCCGCCAGCACGTCGGACTTGTGCATCTCCGGCATCGCCGCGAGGAAGGTCACTTCCAGCACCCCCAGCCCGCCCGGCGCGTGGGACAGCAGGGCCAGGGAGAACGAGGCGAGGAACACCCCCAGCACCACCAGGTAGCCGGGATTGCCCTCGCTGGGCAGGGCGAAGTAGATGATGGCTGCCGCGCAGGCCAGTTCCAGCGGGCCGGCCATCAACTGGCGGGCCACGATGCCCAGGCGCGGGTACTCGATGTGCAGCTTGCCCCAGGTCCACGGCTTGAACCGCCGCCAGGACCCCAGCACGTAGAGCGACACCAGTCCCAGCAGCACCAGGCCGATGGACACCGACAGCCAGGGCCCGACATTGGCCACGCGGGTGATGATCTGCGGCTGCGCCACCAGCACACAGCCGCTGGCCAGCAGGGTGCCGAGGACGAAGGTGAAGGAGCAGAAGACGATCAGGATGCCGATTTCCTGAGGCGCCAGGCCTTTGGTGCGGTAGGCCCGGTAGCGCACCAGGGCGCCGGAGAACACCGAGGCGCCGATGTTGTGGGCCAGGGCGTAGGTGGTGAAGGAACAGAGGGTGATGAACCACCAGGAAATCTTCTTGCCCAGGTGGGCCACGGCGATGCGGTCGTACCAGGCCAGGGCAGAATAGGCGCCGAGGGTCGCCACGGCGGCCAGCAGCCAGTTCAGCCGGGGAATCGCCTGCAGGCTGGAGGCGATCTCGTCGAGGGAGATGTTGCGCACTTCATGGTAGAGCAGGTAGCAGGACAGCACGACCGCGCCAATACCGACGAGGGTCCAGAGCAGGTCACTCCTCTTCATCACTGGCATGACTCCTTAACCTTTGGCTGTCATCCCTCACGGCATTTCCAAGGCCAGGGGGACCGGCGTCTGCGGCCGGTTTTATACGTGTTGGTCCGAGGTCGGCGCGCACCTGCTCCCTTTTCGGGCACGACAACGGCGGGGCAGTATCCCGGACGCCGGCCCGTTCCTCAACTCCCGCCGGCGTAACGAGGTGTTTCCTCGACGTCCGCCTTCCAGGTGTGACAGGCGAAACGGCCGTGCTATCCGAATATCGCCACGAGGCGAGTACGCTGGGGGAGGCGTTTTGTCGCAGTCGCGCGGCCCTTTCTATATGGCCAGGGGCTACCGTTCAGCGGATATCGAGAACGAATGCCGCAGGCGACGCATCGTAAATTCCATGGAGACACGGAGTAGATGCCATGAGCCAGAAAGCGCTGTATGAAATCCAGTACAAACTGCTGGGCGAGCCCCATGCCGACCTGATCACCGACCTCAACGTGCCCGTCATCGACGTGGTTCAGGAATTGGCCCGCAAACACAACGTGGCCGTGAACGACGACAACGCGGTGGCGGTGGACGAGGGCGTGCCTCTGGTCGTGCCGATCACCGACGTGCACATCCATAGCGTCAGCGCCGACGATGTAGCGGACGGATCGCACTGATCCCTTCAGCGGCCCGTCAGGCCCCGCCCGGGGCCCGGGCCGCGGAGCCTCGCTCCAGGCACTTGCCTCTCTGAGGGGTGATGCCCGTAGACATTTCTCGTTCCGCCCTCCCGGCCTGCTGGCACACGGTTTTCTCATCACCTTCCTAAATACGCCGCCGCGGCATTCGTCCCGACCCTGACACTTGCGTTCCGGGGAGGCCCCATGTCGTTCGCCACCACCGTCACCGCGGGCCTGCGCGCCTTGGCCGGGCAGGCCCGCCCGGACGAGCCGGGCTACCGCGTCTTCAACGTCGCGCTGAAACGGCGCATCACCCTGTCCCCCTGCCTGAGTCGGCTGGTCTTCGGCGGGCCGGACGTGGCCCGCATGCGCACCCTGGCGCCGGACCAGCGCATCAAGGTGCTGTTCCCCGGCCCGGATGGTCTGGCGCCGACGGTGCCGGACCTGCCCGACTGGTATGCCACCTACCGGACCCTGGACCCCGCCACGCGCCCACCGATGCGGACCTACACCCTGCGCCAGCTGCGGGTCGAGGCCGAGGAAGTGGACGTGGAATTCGTCCTCCACGGCGAGACCGGCCCGGCCTCCGCCTGGGCCACCCACGCGCGGGTCGGCGACCGCGTGCAGCTGGTGGCGCCCAACCGTGCCCACGCCGGCGACCCCGGCGGCTACGAATGGAAGCCGCCCCAGGTGCTGAGCGACGTGGTGCTGATCGCCGACGAAACCGCGGTGCCCGCCGCGGTCGGCATCCTGGAGGACCTTGCCAGCCGCCGCGATCCGCCACGGGTCCAGGCGTTCTTCGAGATGCCCGCCGCCGAGGATCGCTTCCCCCTGACGGCAGGCCCCTGGGCCTCGGTGGAGTGGCTATCGCGGGACGAAGGCCGGGTTGCCCATGGCGCGCGGATGATCGAGGCCGCCCGGGAACGGGCGCGCTGGCCGACCGAGGGTGCGGCGAAGGCGCGCCCGCCCAAAGACATCGACCTGGACCGCACGCTGCTATGGGAAACCGCGAGCCGCGCCGACCGCGGCACCTACACCTGGGTCGCCGGGGAGTCGGCCGCGGTCATGGCGATCCGGCGCCACCTGGTGGGCGAGCGCGGGCTGGACAAGCGTTCCTGCAGCTTCATGGGCTATTGGCGCCACGGCAAGCGGAACGACTGAGGCCTGCCGTCGTCGGACAGAGTACGGGCCACCGAAGGCCCTGCGGACGAGCGGAGGTAAGGTCCCCATGGCCGGAGGCTGGAGCACCGACGGTGCGGTGCAAGAACAGATCGACAGCACCTTGGACGACGCGGTCCAGCGCGCCCGCAGCCAGCTCCCGCGCGGCGAGAGCCTGACCCACTGCGAGGAATGCGAGGCCCCGATCCCCGAGGCGCGGCGCAAGGCCCTGCCAGGGGTGAAGCTGTGCGTGGCCTGCCAGGCCGCCCACGACAAGGAGCAGGCGGCGTTCAGCGGCTACAACCGTCGAGGCAGCAAGGACAGCCAGCTGCGCTGATCCTTGAGCCTTCCACCCGGCGCTCGACCGCCACGACCTATCGCACTGCCCCTCAGAACAGGAAGTACCGCTGCGCCATGGGCAGCACGTCGGCCGGCTCGCACCAGAGCAACTGGCCGTCCGCGCGCACTTGGTAGTTCTGCGGGTCCACCTCGATGGTGGGCAGGTAGCCATTGTGGATCAGGTCGCTTTTCTGCGCCGTGCGGCAGCCCTTCACCACGCCGATGCGCTTCCTCAGCCCCAGTCGCTCGGGCACGCCGGCCTCGAAGGCGGCCTGGCTGATGAAGGTCAGGCTGGTGGCGTGGCGCATTCCAGCGTAGCTGCCGAACATCGGCCGGTAGTGCACGGGCTGCGGGGTGGGAATGGAGGCGTTGGCATCCCCCATCAGGCTCGCGGCGATGGCGCCGCCCTTGAGGATCAGGGTCGGTTTCACGCCGAAGAACGCCGGGCGCCAGAGCACCAGGTCGGCGAACTTGCCCACCTCGATAGAGCCCACCTCGTGACTGATCCCGTGGGTGATGGCGGGGTTGATGGTGTACTTGGCGATGTAGCGCTTGACCCGGAAGTTGTCGTGGCCGGCGCGATCCTCGGGCAGCGGGCCGCGCTGCTTCTTCATCTTGTCGGCGGTCTGCCAGGTGCGGGTGATGACCTCGCCGACGCGGCCCATGGCCTGGCTGTCGGAGCTGATCATGGCGAAGGCGCCCAGGTCGTGAAGGATGTCCTCGGCGGCGATGGTCTCGCGACGGATGCGGCTTTCGGCGAAGGCCACGTCCTCGGCGATGCTGGGGTCCAGGTGATGGCAGACCATGAGCATGTCCAAGTGCTCGTCGATGGTGTTCTTGGTGAAGGGCCGGGTCGGGTTGGTGGAGCTGGGCAGCACGTTGGGAAAGCCGCAGGCCTTGATGATGTCCGGTGCGTGGCCACCCCCGGCACCCTCGGTGTGATAGGTGTGGATGGTGCGGCCCTTGAAGGCGCCCAGGGTGGTCTCGACGAAGCCTGACTCGTTGAGGGTGTCGGTGTGGATGGCCACCTGGATGTCGAAGCGGTCGGCCACCGCCAGGCAGTTGTCGATGGCGGCGGGGGTGGTGCCCCAGTCCTCGTGCAGCTTGAGGCCGATGGCCCCGGCGCGGATCTGCTCTTCCAGGGGCTCCGGCAGGCTGGCATTGCCCTTGCCGGTGAAGCCGATGTTCATGGGAAAGGCGTCGGCGGCCATGAGCATCTGCGCCATGTGCCAGGGGCCGGGGGTCACGGTGGTGGCATAGGTGCCGGTGGCCGGGCCGGTGCCGCCGCCGATCATGGTGGTGGTGCCGCTCATGAGCGCCTCTTCGATCTGCTGCGGGCAAATGAAGTGAATGTGGGAGTCGATGCCGCCGGCGGTGAGGATCATGCCTTCCCCGGCGATCACCTCGGTGGCGGCGCCCACCGGCACGCTGACCTCGGGCTGGATGTCGGGGTTGCCGGCCTTGCCGATGGCCTGGATGCGACCATCTTTCAGGCCCACGTCGGCCTTGACGATGCCCCAGTGGTCGACGATCAAGGCATTGGTGATCACCGTGTCCGCCACCTCGGCGGCCAGTCGCTGGCCCTGGCCCATGCCGTCCCGGATCACCTTGCCGCCGCCGAACTTCACCTCTTCGCCGTACACCGTGAAATCCCGCTCCACCTCGATCCACAGGTCGGTATCGGCCAGGCGAACCCGGTCGCCGGTGGTGGGGCCGAACATGTCGGCGTAGGCGCGGCGGGAAATCTTCATCGGTTCGATCCTTCCTGTGGGGCCGTGTGGTTCGGGGGTTGGGGGTGTGGGGACGTCAGTGGTTGGTTGTGTCCAAAATCAGGACGATGCGGCTTAACCGTTCAAATTCATATGTTCCGGCTGCAGGGGCCTGACGCTGGGTCCTGCTCCTGGTTGGGTGCCGGTGCCGCTGGTGGAAAAGCCTTCGGCGTTTTCCACCCTACGGGACGTGGACCGAGGTGACCGGTGCGTGTAGCGGCTTACCTCGTCGTAGGGTGGACAAGCACTGCTTGTCCACCGGCGCTCGGTTGGCGTCGGCACGGCGGTTGTGTGGTGGAAAAGCCTTTGGCGTTTTCCACCCTACGGGGCGTGGGCGGTGGTGAACCGGTGCGTGTAGCGGCTTACCTCGTCGTAGGGTGGACAAGCACTGCTTGTCCACCGGCTCTCGGTTGGTGTCGGCACGGCTGTTGTGTGGTGGAAAAGCCGTTGGCGTTTTCATCCCTCCAGGCCTAGAGCGGGCCCATGACCCTGCCTGCGAAGCCGTACACGCGTCGGTCGCCGGCAAGTTCCACCAGGTCCACTTCCCGGCGCTGGCCGGGCTCGAAGCGCACCGCCGTGCCCGCCGGGATGTTCAGGCGCATGCCGCGGGTGGCGGCGCGGTCGAACAGCAGGGCGTCGTTGGTCTCGAAGAAGTGGTAGTGGGAGCCGACCTGGATCGGCCGGTCGCCGCTGTTGGCGACGCTCAGCCGCAGGGTGCGGCGGCCGACGTTGAGTTCGATGTCGCCGTCCGCGACCTGGTATTCGCCGGGAATCATGCGGGGCTCCTGAGGCGCTTGTAGTAGAGCGCGGTGGGGTGGTAACGGCCGTCCGGGGCGGCGGCGTAGTCGGGAATCTCGCCGGCTCGTTGGTAGCCAAGGGCCTGGTAGAGGTGCTCGGCCTCGGAGCCGGCCAGGGTATCGAGGAACAGCAGGCCGCGGCCCAGGTCGAGGGCCGCCTGTTCCAGCGCGGCCATCAGCTGCCGGGCGAGGCCGCGGCGACGGGCGACACGGGCCACCAGCAGCTTCTGCACCTCGGCGCGGTTGAGCCCGTTGGGCTTGCTGGCGAGGGCCAGTTGCACGCTGCCGAGCACGACGCCGTCCTCCAGCGCCACCCACAGGCGCAATTGCCCGCTGGCCAGGCCGGCGGCCACCTCCGACCAGTAGGCGTCGAGTTGCGCCTCGGGCGGGTCGTTCAGGAAACCCACGGAGGCGCCACCCGCCACGCTGTCCCGCAGCAGCGCCTGCAGGCCGGCGCGGTATTCGGGAAAGTGGGCAGGCGTCACCGCCCGTAGGCGCAGGGCGCCATGGGCGGTCGTGGCAGCGTCGGGGGACATGGCAACTCTCAAGCGATGGGCTGGTGCACGGTCACCAGCTTGGTGCCGTCGGGGAAGGTGGCTTCCACTTGGATGTCCGGGATCATGTCCGGCACGCCCTCCATGACCTGGTCCCGGTCCAGCAGGGTGGTGCCGTAGTGCATCAGTTCGGCCACGCTGCGCCCGTCCCGGGCGCCTTCCAGGATCGCCGCGGAGATCAGCGCCACGGCTTCCGGGTGGTTGAGTTTCACGCCGCGGGCGAGGCGGCGCTCGGCCACCAGGCCAGCGGTGAAGATCAGCAGCTTGTCTTTTTCGCGGGGGGTCAGGTCCATGGTCCGTCTCAGGTGGTCCAGATGCGGGGCGGTCGGGCGTCGCGGCCCAGCAGGGCCGGGCGCAACAGGTGCCAGAGGTCGATCAGCCAGGCGCGGGCGTCCAAGGCCTCGGCGGCGAGGCAGCGGGCGACCACCAGGCCCGGCAGTTGGCTGAGGTCGCCCCGCAGGCCGGCCCGGTTTTCGCCAAGGGCCCGGCACTGGTCGAGTTGTTCGGGGCTGGCCTCGCCGGTGGCCAGCAGGGTGGCGAACACCGGCTGGCCGTCGAGGCCGATGGGGGCGTCCAGCAGGCCGTCGCCGCCCACCAAACGCTGGCGTTCGTGCCAGAGCAGGTGGCCGTCACGGCGGATGTCCAGCGCGGCGCGGACGTCGCCGTCGGTGAAGCGCTCGCCGCTGGCGGGGCGGCCCAGGGCGACGATGTCCCAGTACAACAGCCGGGCGTCCGCGGCCAGGTCGATGCGGGTCTCCAGGCGCGCCTGGGCGCCGGAGAACACGATGGTTTCCTGGGGCAGCCATTCCAGGGTGGCGCCGGCCTCGACCCGCAGGGCGAGGTGCTGCCGGGCGGGCTGGTCGGCGCGGTACCACTTGGCCGCCCCCGGGCTGGTCAGCTGGGCCCAGGCGCTGTCGCCGACGCGGATGTCCAGGTCGAGGCTGTCGCCCCCGGCGATGCCGCCCGGCGGGTGTACGACGATGTGCTGGCAGACGCCGGGGCCCTCGGGGTACAGGTGCCGCTGCACCCGCAGCGGCCCGAGGTGACGGCGGGTGACCGGGCGCGTGGCCTCGCCAACGCGGGCGTAGGCCAGTTCCAGCTCGGCCTGCCAGGCGGGATGGAACGTCGCCGGTACGGGAGCGACGGCAGAGGCGGGCAGGCAGGCGTTCACGCCAGGACCTTGCGCAGGTACACCCGCGGGAAGCCGTCTTCCACCCGCCGGGCATATTCCACGTAGCCGGCGCGCTCGTAGCGGGCGATGTTCTCCCGCATCCGCTCGTGGGTGTACAGGTAGAGCGAGGCATGGCCCTGGTCGCGGGCGTGGCGCTCGGCGCTGTTGAGCAGGAAATGGCCGATGCCGCGGTTCTGGAAGGTGGGCGCCACCGCCATGTTTTCCAGCAGCAGGCCCTCGTCGGTGGTGCGCAGTACCAGGACCCCGGCCAGTTGGCCGCCCCATTCCGCCAGGTAGACCCCGCCGCCGGCAATGACCTGGCCGTAGTCCTGGGTCATGGGACCTGGCTCCCGGCCGATTCGCGCGACCCACGGGGCGTAGGCGGCCCGGACGCAGGCGGTGACGCGGGCGGCGTCCGCCGGGGTGGCGTTGCGGAGAGTGATGGCCATGCGCTGCGATCCTGACAGAGAAAAAGCGTGTCCGCCGCTTCCGGCCTCGTGCCGGAGGAATCGCTCGGAATGCTGCTCCCGGTGCGATGAATTGTCTACAAAATCATTTCAAATTGTTGCGAGGCGAGAGGCTCGTACCCAGGCAGCGCAGCAAGAGGCGTGCCGGGGTTGGACACGAGGGAAGGAGCGGTATCGCGCAGGATCGGGTCGCAGCGGCATGCGCCGTGGTGCACGGGCTGTCGACCGTGCCCCACGGTGGGGCGCGCCAGGGGTCAGCTGGCCAGCAGGTAGTTGCGGATGCCGGTGAAGATGATCTGGGCGGCCAGGGCGCAGACGAACAGTCCCATCAGGCGGCTGACGATTTGTAGCCCCTGCTCCTTGAGCAGGCGTTCGAAGCGGTCGGAGAGGTACAACACCAGGCCCACGGTGAGGCTGGCGAAGACGATCGCGGCCACTGCCAGGGCCTTGTCGTTCCAGTGGGGCTGGGTGGCACCCATCACCAACATGGCGCCGATGGTGCCGGGCCCCACCGTGAGCGGGATGGTCAGGGGGACGATGGTCACGTCCTGGTGCAGGTTGTCCGCCTGCACCGTGGGCTTGCCCTGGGCCATGCCCAGAGCGGAGATAAACAGCACGCTGCCCGCGCCGATGCGGAATGCGTCGATGGTGATGCCGAAGACGCTGAAGATGCCCTGGCCGAACAGATAGAGCAGCAGGCTGGAGACCAGGGTCCCGATGGCCACCTTCCAGGCCAGCCGCTTGCGTTCCTTCACCGTGTAGCCGCGGGTCATGCCGATGAAGCAGGAGAGCACGAAGAACGGGCTGTAGAGCACCAGCATTTTCAGGTACAGGCTGAACAGCATCGAATGCATGGACGGACGCTCGCGGGGACGGTGCGGGCCATTGTAGGAGGATTGGCGGGTGCCGTCGCGGGACGGCCGGGGCTCAGGTGGGCAGGGGGTCGCTGGCGCTGGGTACGCGACGGGCTTCCTTCTGCGCCACCCAGTACTCGATCAGTTCCCGCAGCTGGGACAGTTCCACCGGCTTGGACATGTGGCCGTCCATGCCCACTTCCCGGGTGCGTTCCTTGTGCTCAGAGAGGATGTGGGCGGTGAGGGCCACCACCGGCGTGCGCCGGCGCTGCTCCTCGGCTTCCCATTCGCGCAGCCGCTCGGTGGCGGTGAAGCCGTCGAGGATCGGCATCTCGCAGTCCATCAGCACCAGGTCGTAGGCGGTGGCCTTCATCGCCTCCAGGGCTTCCTCGCCGTTGCTGGCGGTGTCCGGCTGCAGGCTCAGCTTGCTCAGCATGCCGCGGATCACCTTGGTGGAAATGCTGTTGTCCTCGGCCACCAGGATGCGGAAGTCCGGCGGCACGCTCAGGGGCGTACTCACCACCGGCTGGGCGACTCGCGCGGTGCCACCGTTCTTGCGCTGCGCCAGTTCGTCGGCGAGGGTGGTCTTGAGGGTATAGCCGGCCACCGGCTTGGCGAGGATGCGCTTGATCCCGGCGTTGCGCGCCACCACCTTGCCCGGGGCGTTGCTGATCCCGGTGAGCATGATCAGCAGGATGTCGTGGTTGAGGCTGGGGTCTTCCTTCACCCGGGTGGCCAGCTGCATGCCGGTCATGCCGGGCATGTCCTGATCCAGCAGCACCACATCGAAGTATTCCCGCAGGTGCGCCTTGGTGCGCAGCAGCGCCAGTGCTTCCTTGCCCGAGGACACCGCGCTCACCTGCACGCCCCAGGCGTTGCATTGTTGCACCAGCACCTTGCGGCAGGTCTCGTTGTCGTCCACCACCAGCAGCCGCGTGCCCTGCAGCGGGCTATCCAGGTCGGCGGTGGGGTGTTCCAGGCGCTCGCTGTCCAGGGGCAGGCTCAGCCACAGGGTGGAGCCCAGGGAGCCGTTGGTCTGGATGCCGAACTCCCCGTGCATCAGCCGCACCAGTTGGCGGGCGATGATCAGCCCGAGGCGACCGCCCAGCTTGGTGGCGGCGAGGAAGTCCTTGCTGTGTAGCTCGGCGTTGAGCAGGGCGTCGCGCTCCCCGGGGAGCATCGGCTGGCCGCTGTCCTGCACCGCGATGCGCAGGCGCGACTGCGGGCCGGTGCCGGACTCCAGGGCCACCACCAGCAGGATCTCGCCCTCGTCGGTCTGCTTGAACGCGTTGTCCAGCAGGCTCAGCACCGCCTGGCGCAGGCGCGTCGGGTCGCCACTGATGACCCGCGGCACCTGGGGCTGCATGAAGCTGATCAGCTCCACTTTCTGTTGCTCGGCCTTGGCGCGGAAGATGTCCAGGCAGTCCTCGATCAGGCCGTTGAGGTCGAACTGCACATCGTCCAGCTCGATCTGCCCGGACTCCAGCTTGGAGATGTCGAGGATTTCGTTGATCAGGGTGAGCAGCTCGTTGCCGGCGCTGTGGATGGTCTGCACGTAGTCCCGCTGCTTGGTGGACAGCTGGGTGCCCAGAAGCAGCTCGGTCATCCCCAGCACGCCGTTCATGGGGGTGCGGATTTCATGGCTGATCTTCGCCAGGAAGTCCGCCTTGGCCTTGAGCTCGGCGGAGCTGGCGGCCAGTTCGCGGCTGGCACTGAAGCGCTCCTGGACGATGCGCCGCTGGCGCTCGCTCAGGGCCAGGCTCATGAGGAAACCGCTCACCACGCAGGCGCTGAGCAGGCCGAAGGCCAACCACTCCGGCTGCGCCTTCCAGTAGCCGAACAGCGCCGGCAGGGCGCCGAACACGCTGGCGCAGAACAGCGTCATGGCCAGGCAGAACAGCCGCGCCGGGGTGTAGCCGCGCCGCCATTGGCGCAGCGCCACCAGCAGGATGCTCAGGCCGGTCACCGCGGCCAAGAGGTAGACCAGTTGGGTGGTACGCAGCCCGGTGCCCAGCAGCAGCACCGCGCCCACCAGGGCCGCCACCAGCAGCTCGCCAGCCAGCAACCGCGCCAGGCTGCCCTTGGCGGTCTCGGTGTCGAAGAAGCTGACGGTGAAGCCCATGGCGCAGACGATGGACAGCAGGATCGCCAGATGGGTGATGTGGGGCTGCAGCATCTGCCAGTTGCCCAGCCAGGGCGACAGCACCCCCAGCATGCTCAGCGCGGCGGCCATCAGGCAGCCCTGGATGCCCACCAGCCAGAGGCCGCTGCTGGCACGGGCCCGGCTGAAGCGGAACAGGTTGTAGACCATCAGCATGCCGATGGCCCCCAGCAGCAGGCCGAACAGCAGCGAGCGGCTGTCGTTGGCGGCGAGTTCGGTGGCCGGCTGCAGGCTGAGGCCGGGCCGTAGCGGTTGCTCCGAGGCCAGGCGCAGGTAGACGTCCAGCAGCGCTTCGGAGGGCGGCAGCGGCAGGAGGAAATCGCGGCTGGGGAGCGGGCGGCTGGCGAACGGCAGGCGGCTGCCGGTGTGGGTCTGCTCCAGCAGCTCCTCGCCGCGCATCACGTAGAGATCGACGTAGGCCAGGTAGGGGGCGAACAGCCGCAGGACCTGCTCGCGGTCCTGGGGAGGAAGGCGGTAGTGCAGCCACAGCGCCTGCTTGCCGCCGGCGAGGTAGAGCTGGTCGAGGCCGACGGGAGCGAACTGGGACTGGTAGCGGGCGGTGCGGATGTCGGCGAGCCGCAGGCTGCCGTCGTGGTCGATCAGCAGTTCCCAGGGCGGGTGGTCGGCGGCGTGTGCCGGTGCCAGGCAAACGAGCGTGGCCAGCATGGCACTGACGAGAAAACCGATGGCAATCCTGAGCCGACGCACGAGCAAGTCCCTTCAGGTGAGTGGCCGGATTATAGCCAAGCCATTCGCACGGAGAATATGTCAAAGGCGGCCGGCGCTTCCGGCGGGCGGCACGGGCGTCCGGCTATCGCCACACAGTGCCCGATGTGGCGAACGCCGGGAAGGGGTTTACCCGATCTTTACGATGAAATCCCCCTCCCGGCGCGTGCCGCTCAGCGGTCGTCCCGCTCGCGTGCGATGGCCCGGTAGCCGATGTCGCTGCGGTAGAACATGCCGTCCCAACCGATCTGCTCGGCCACGCGGTAGGCCTGCTGCTGGGCACTGGACACGCTCGGGCCGATGGCCGTGGCGCACAGCACGCGGCCGCCGCTGGTGACGACCTGGCCGTCCTTCAGCGCGGTGCCTGCATGGAACACCTTGCCGTCGATCTTCGCCGCTGCGTCCAGGCCGGAGATCACCGCCCCCTTGGCGTAGTCGCCGGGATAACCGCCGGCAGCGAGCACCACGCCCACGGTCGGGCGCGGGTCCCACT
Source organism: Pseudomonas mangiferae (assembly GCF_007109405.1). Taxonomy (GTDB): domain Bacteria; phylum Pseudomonadota; class Gammaproteobacteria; order Pseudomonadales; family Pseudomonadaceae; genus Pseudomonas_T; species Pseudomonas_T mangiferae. Next base: position 55,035 of record NZ_VJOY01000010.1, on the reverse strand, counting down.
GGGCCTCGACCTTGTCCAGCGCCTTCGCCAGGGCGGCCTCCACCAGCAGCACCAGGCTCGATTGCAGGCGCAGCATCACCGGCTGGGTTTCCGGGTCGCCGAAGCGGCAATTGAATTCGATGACCTTGGGCGCGCCCTGGGCGTCGATCATCAGGCCGGCGTAGAGGAAGCCGGTGTAGGTGTTGCCCTCGGCGGCCATGCCGCGGACCGTCGGCCAGATCACCTCGTCCATCACCCGCTGGTGCACCGCAGGGGTGACCACCGGGGCCGGCGAGTAGGCGCCCATGCCGCCGGTGTTGGGGCCGCTGTCGCCGTCGCCGACGCGCTTGTGGTCCTGGCTGGTGGCCATGGGCAGGACGTTCTCGCCGTCCACCATGACGATGAAGCTGGCTTCCTCGCCGTCCAGGAATTCCTCGATAACCACCCGCGAGCCCGCGTCGCCAAAGGCATTGCCGGCCAGCATGTCGCGCACCGCGTCCTCGGCTTCGGCCAGGGCCATGGCGACGATCACGCCCTTGCCGGCGGCCAGGCCATCCGCCTTGATGACGATGGGCGCACCCTGCTCGCGCAGGTAGGCGAGGGCCGGCTCCACCTCGGTGAAGTTGCGGTAGGCCGCGGTGGGGATGGCGTGGCGGGCCAGGAAATCCTTGGTAAAGGCCTTGGAGCCTTCCAGCTGGGCGGCGCCGGCGGTGGGACCGAAGCAGTCCAGACCGCGCGACCGGAACAAGTCGACCACGCCCTTCACCAGCGGCGCCTCGGGGCCGACGATGGTCAGCTGCACGTGTTGCGCGGCGAAGTCGGCCAACTGCTCGAGGGCCAGTACGTCGATGGCCACGTTCTCGCACTTGGGCTCGGTGGCGGTGCCGGCGTTGCCGGGGGCGACGAAGACCTTCTCGACGCGCGGGTCCTGGGCCACTTTCCAGGCCAGGGCGTGTTCGCGGCCACCGCTGCCGATGATGAGTACGTTCATTGTGTTCTCCTTGAGGAGGCGGGCTGTCTGCCCGAACGGTGGATGACGGGTGCGTCATCCACCCTACGAAGCTGCGGATCGTCTACGACGGGTTTCGGGGGCGCTGGGGAGGGCCGGCGCAAGGCTCCAGCCCGGGCGGCGCGGCCTTCTAGCCACGAGCCGCTGGGCCAGGCGCCGCCGCAGATTCCCGCTTAGCGCGCCCGTATCACTCAGTGGCGGAAATGACGCATCCCGGTGAACACCATGGCGATATCCGCCTCGTCTGCCGCGGCGATCACTTCGTTGTCGCGCATCGAACCGCCGGGCTGGATCACTGCGGTGATGCCTGCCTGGGCGGCGTTGTCGATACCGTCGCGGAACGGGAAGAAGGCATCAGAGGCCATTACCGCGCCCTTCACCTCGAGGCCCGCGTGCTCGGCCTTGATGGCGGCGATGCGCGCGGAGTTGACCCGGCTCATCTGGCCGGCACCGACGCCCACGGTCTGGCGGTTTCGGGCGTAGACGATGGCGTTGGACTTGACGAACTTCGCCACTTTCCAGGCGAACACCAGGTCGTGGATTTCCTGCTCGGTGGGCGCGCGCTTGGTCACCACCTTGAGGTCCGCCTCGGTGATCATGCCGGTGTCGCGGCTCTGCACCAGCAGGCCGCCATTGACCCGCTTGAAGTCCCAGCCCGCGGCGCGTTCGGCCAGCCACTCGCCGCATTCCAGCAGGCGTACGTTGGCCTTGGCGGCCACCACTTCGCGAGCCTCGGCGGAGACTTTCGGGGCGATGATCACTTCGACGAACTGGCGCTCGACGATGGCCCGGGCGGTCTCGCCGTCCAGCTCGCGGTTGAAGGCGATGATGCCGCCGAACGCCGACTCGCTGTCGGTGGCATAGGCCAGGTCGTAGGCCTTGCGGATGCCGCCGTCCTGCTCCGGCACCACGGCGACGCCGCAGGGGTTGGCGTGCTTGACGATGACGCAGGCCGGCTTGACGAAGCTCTTCACGCATTCCAGGGCGGCGTCGGTGTCGGCGACGTTATTGAAGGACAGTTCCTTGCCCTGCAACTGCACAGCGGTGGACACGCTGGCCTCACCCGTGCGTGCCTCCACGTAGAACGCCGCCTGCTGGTGCGGGTTCTCGCCGTAGCGCATTTCCTGGGCCTTGACGAACTGGGTGTTGAAGGTTCGCGGGAAGGCGCCGCGCTCGGCGGTGCCCAGAGTGTCGCGAGCCTGGTCGATGGTGCCCAGGTAGTTGGCGATCATGCCGTCGTAGGCGGCGGTGTGCTCGAAGGCCTTGAGCGCCAGGTCGAAGCGCTGGGCGTAGGTCAGGCCACCCGCCTGCAGGCTGGCGATGACGTCGGCGTAATCGCCAGTGTTGACCACGATGGCGACGTCCTTGTGGTTCTTCGCCGCCGACCGGACCATGGTCGGGCCGCCGATGTCGATGTTCTCGATGGCGCTGGCCAGGTCGCAGTCGGGGCGGGTCACCGTGGCCTCGAAGGGATAGAGGTTGACCGCTACCAGGTCGATGGGGGCGATGCCGTGCCGGGCCATGACCTCGCCGTCCTGATCGCGGCGGCCGAGGATGCCGCCGTGGATCTTCGGATGCAGGGTCTTCACCCGACCGTCCATCATCTCCGGGAAGCCAGTGTGGTCGGCGACTTCCACCGCGTCGATCGCGTGTTCCCGGAGCAGCTTGTAGGTGCCGCCGGTGGACAGGATTTCCACGCCCAGGGCGCGCAGGGCGCGGGCGAAGTCGAGGACGCCGGTCTTGTCGGAAACGCTGATCAGGGCGCGGCGGACGGGGAGGCGAAGGGTCTGGTCGGTCATTGCAATTCCTAGGGCTGCAGGCTACAGGCCGCGGGCCCCGACCCGGACCGCTCGACGCGCTGCCCCGGTCCGCGGCCCGCCGCCGCGGTTAGAGCAGGTCGTACTGCTTGAGCTTCTTGCGCAGGGTGCCGCGGTTCAGGCCCAGCAGCTCGGAGGCTTTGGTCTGGTTGCCCTTGACGTAGTTCATCACGCTTTCCAGCAGGGGCGCCTCGACTTCGGAGAGCACGAGGTTGTACACGTCGGTCACGTCGGCGCCCTCGAGATGGGCGAAGTAATTGTGCAGCGCCTTCTCCACGCTGCCGCGCAGGGTCCAGCCCTCGGCGCTCGGCGCATTCAGGTGTTGCTTCAGATTGGCGTTGTCGCTCACGGATGCTGCCCCATCAAAAAAATTCTCGCTGATCATCGTCATGCGGCCACCCCTTGGTTGTCATAGCATTCGGCGAAGAACTGCCGGATGCTGGCGTCCTGTGCGTCTTGTTCTTCCAGGCGGTTGAAGCGGGCGCGGAACTCCCTGGCGCCGGGTAGCGTCGCCAAGTACCAGCCGACGTGCTTACGGGCGATCCGCACGCCCATTACGTCGCCATAGAAGTCGTGCAGCGCCGCCAGGTGCTCCAGCAAGATGCCTTCCACTTCCTTCAGTTCCGGCGCCGGCAACTGCTCGCCGGTCGCCAGGTAATGGACGATCTCGCGGAAGATCCACGGTCGTCCTTGTGCCGCGCGGCCGATCAGCAGTCCGTCGGCGCCGGTGGCGGCGAGGACCTGCGCGGCCTTGCGCGGTGAGTCGATGTCGCCGTTGGCGAACACCGGAATCGTCAGCGCCTGCTTGATCGCGGCGATGCTGTCGTACTCCGCCTCCCCGGTGTAGAGGTCGGCGCGGGTCCGGCCATGCACCGCCAGGGCCTGGATGCCCGAGCCCTCGGCGATGCGTGCGACGGCCAGGCCATTGCGGTTCTGCCGGTCCCAGCCGGTGCGGATCTTCAGGGTCACCGGCACGTCCACCGCGCCGACCACCGCTTCGAGGATGTCCGCCACCAGTTTCTCGTCCTTCATCAGGGCCGACCCCGCGGCCTTGTTGCAGACCTTCTTCGCCGGGCAGCCCATGTTGACGTCGATGATCTGCGCGCCCAGGTCGACGTTGGCCCGGGCTGCCTCGGCGAGCATCTGCGGGTCGCCGCCGGCGATCTGCACCGAGCGCGGCTCCGGGTCGCCCGCATGCAGCAGGCGCAGGCTCGACTTGCGGGTGTTCCACAGGCGTACGTCGCTGGTGACCATTTCCGACACCACCAGGCCGGCGCCGAGGCGACGGCAGAGCTGGCGGAACGGACGGTCGGTGACACCCGCCATGGGCGCGAGGATCACCGGATTGGGCAACGCGTAAGGGCCAATGCTTAGCGCCGACATGGGTTTTCCCTGCCTGTGGGGGCCTGCTCGGAAGAGGTCGGGTGTTCGAAAAAGGGTGGGCATGATACCCGCTCCGGATGACCGGATAAAGCGCGATCTGAACAAATTCTGAACAGCGATTTGCTTATCGCGAACGGTCGGGTCGCCGTCCGCGAGCTGCTCGCGCGGGTGCCGGAGGACTAGTCCGGGGAGTGGAAGCTGAGGCTGTAGTTCACCGCCCGGGCGCCTGGGTCGAGGATGTCCAGGGAGATGTGGATGGGCGTCTGCGGGGGCATTTCCGTCTGGCCGGCCAGTTCGCCGCCCAGGTACTCGCCGGGCTTGAAGCGGCGACTGGCCAGCAACTGGCCGTTCAGGTCGGCGAAGCGCAGTTCCAGCAGCGGGAATGGCTGGGCGAAGGACGCGCGATTGTAGAGGATCGCGTCCACCACCAGGGCGCCGCTGAATTCCGGATGGCTGCGCACCACCAGGTTGCTGCTCTTGATCAGCTCGATGTCCACCCGGGACGGCAGCTGGCAACCGATCTCCGGGCAGATCTGCTCGAACCAGGGGCGGTACTGGTCCTGGCGGGCCAGTTCGCCGAAGTGGTACCAGACGTATTGCCCGCCCAGTGCCGCCAGGGCCAGCAGGTTGACCAGCGTCCAGGCGATCCAGCGGCCCCAGGGCTTCTTCGGCTGCTGCCAGTCCAGGTGCAGTGGCTCCTCGCTCAGGGTCCGCAACCCTTCATCCCGCAGCGCCGGCTCGTGGCGCGGCCGGCTGGGCGCCGGCGCGGAGACCGGCGTGTCGACGTCGTCCTCGTCGTCCGGCTCCGCCCGCAAGACGGGCAGCGGGGCGAGCTTTTCGATCCGGGCCACGGGCTCCAGGCGTTCCGGCTCCACGCGGGTTGCGACCAGCGGCGCGGGGGGCGTCTGTACCGGTACCGGTGGGGACGGCTCCACTTTCACCGGTATCGGCCCCGGCAGGGGACGAGGTGGTACGGGACGGCGGGTTTCTTCCTGCAGCAGCGCCTCGGCCCAGCGTTCGTCGTGACGATCCGGCGCATCGTCGCGCTGACCCAGCAGGCGGTCGGCGGCCAGGGGCGCGCGTTCGAGGGCGAGGAATTCCTGGGACAGCTGCAGCTCTTCCCGCTCCAGCTTGGCCAGTTCCTCGTCCAGGTCCAGGCTGTCCAGGTCCAGGTCGTCGTGGATCCACAGGGTATCCGGCTTGCCGCCTGGCTTGCCCTTGCCAGCGTCCTCCACCAGCCTTGGAGTCGGAGTCGGAGTCGGAGTCGGAGTCGGAGTCGGAGTCGGAGTCGGAGTCGGAGTCGCGGGTGTCGGCACTGCGGTCGCAACCGGTGCAGGTGCAGGTGCAGGTGCAGGTGCAGGTGCAGGTGCAGGCTTGGCGGCCGCTGCCTGTAGCACTTGGCGGGTCTGCGGGCGGACCGCGGACACCGCGTCGCTGAGCAACTGCTGGGCCGCGTTGTAGACGTGCAGGCAGGCGCCACAGCGGACCGCCCCGTGGGCCGCGCTCAGCTGGGCGCGACTCACCCGGAAACTGGTGCGGCAATTCGGGCACTGGGTGACGAAGCTGTCGATCATGCGGCGGTCCGTACGGAGCGAGGCGCTAGTCTAGCGTAAGCGTCTACGGGCACGGCAAGCGGCGCCGGCCACTGATCCGGACCCAGCTGTCCTTCTCCGCGGTGGGGTCGAGGTCGAAGGCCTCGGCGTAGGCGGCGCGCACCTCTTCGGCCTGTTCGGCGAGGATGCCGGACAGCGCCAGGCGTCCGCCAGGGGCAACCCGCTCGGTGATCTGCGGGGCCAGGGCCACCAGCGGGCCGGCGAGGATGTTCGCCACCACCACGTCGGCCTCGCCGGGCGGCAGGTCGTCGGGCAGGTAGACAGGAAAACGCGTGGGGTCGATGCCGTTGCGGCTGGCGTTGTCCCGCGAAGCCTCCAGGGCCTGGGGATCGATGTCGGTGCCGCTGGCGCGTTCGGCGCCCAGCAGCAGCGCGGCGATCGCCAGGATGCCCGAGCCACAGCCGAAGTCGAGCACATGGCAGCCCGCCAGGGGCTGGCCGTCGAGCCATTCCAGGCAGAGCGCGGTGGTCGGGTGGGTGCCGGTGCCGAATGCCAGGCCCGGGTCCAGCAGCAGGTTCACCGCTTCAGGTTCCGGCGCGGCGTGCCAACTGGGCACGATCCACAGGCGCTGGCCGAAGCGCATGGGCTGGAAGGCGTCCATCCAGCTGCGCTCCCAGTCCTGGTCCTCGATGCGCTCGGCGGTGTAGGCCGGCACGGCGCCAGCGGTGAGGCGGGTCAGGCGTTGCAGCAGGTCGGCTTCGTCGGTGTCGCCTTCGAATAGCGCCAGCAGGTGGGTGTTGCGCCACAGCGGCGTGGTGCCCAGGTCCGGCTCGAAGATCGGCTGGTCCTCGGCATCCATGAACGTCACCGACACGGCGCCCGCTTCCAGCAGGACATCTTCGTAGACTTCGGCTTGATCAGGGGTGATGGCGAGTCGCAGCTGGAGCCAGGGCATGGCGGGAGAAACCTCGATCGGCGGGCGGCTGAAGCGGGCGGGACCGGGGCGGCCCCGCCGGGCCGGAAAAGGCGGCAACCTTACCAGACAAAGGGTTTGAAGCGACACTCCGGGCAGTACAGGTAGATTTCCTTGCCGTCCTCGAAGACCACCGAGCCGGCCTGCAGCTGGTGCAGCGACCAGGTCGCGGTGCGGCCGTCGACGAAGGTGACCGTGCCGCTGGCGTGGCAGGGCGACCAGTCCAGGGTATGCCAGTAGTCGTCGGCCGCCACCGCGCGGGTGGTGGCGAAGAACTTGCGGGCGCCGGCCTCGTCGAGGACGAAGCCGGAACAGTCGGCCTGGTCGCTCTCCGGGCCCTTCGCCCGCGCGGCGTTGCGGGTGATCTGCACCGAGCGCACGGCCGCCAGGCCGGAATCCTGCAGGGTGGGTTCGGTACCGTCGTCATCCGCCGGGTTCTGCGCGCCGGCGCAGCCAGCGGCGAGGAGGCCGGCGGCGAGTATCGCGATCGTCTTCACCATCTTGCGGTCGAGGCCTCCGAGTCGGTTTTGCGGGATACCGTGGGGTGACGGAAGACTTCCATCATCGGCACCTTCAGGGCGACGGAAATTTCGTCGATCAGCCATTTCAGCGAGGCGTTCTGGGCGTCGGTGACGGTCACGTAGACCCGCTCCGCGGCGCCGGCCACACGGCCGAAGTCGCTGTTGGCGACGGTCTCGCCCACCAGCTCGATGCCGATGCTGTCCTGGTTCGAGGGGTAGCGGTCGGGGGCCGACTTGGCGATTTCCCGGGTGTGCTCGGCGCGCGGGTTGAAGCTCTGCAGGGCCTTGGTCTCGGCGGGGCTGCAGCGGTGCTCGGCGAGGCAGCGGGCGCGCAGGCGGCCGACGTGGTTGGTGCGCTTGTACAGCGAGGCGGTCTGGTAGATGGTGCCGTCCTTGTCCACCAGCAGGTGCGCGCCGGCCACGCTGGTCTTGTAGCTGTTCAGGGACGAGGCGGCGGTGGAGCCGCCTGTCTGGTGGACGATGATGCCGTTCACCGCGCTCATGTCACCCCGTTCGATGGTGGTGGCGCGGGCGTTACGGACCCGCGGGTCGGTGATCATGCCGGCAGCGTCGATAGTCAACATACGGATTCTCCCTTCGAGGTCAGCCCCGATAGTGCCGGGGGTGAGCATTCCTTACCGCTGGAAATCGCGAAAACTGTGACCTGGGTAACACCCGCCGCCGTGGTCGCCGGTATCGGGATTGGCGTTCGACGCTGCTTCGCCTCCCAGGTTCCGGAGGTCGCGGAAATGAAAAAGGGGAGCGCGAGCGCTCCCCTTCGGGTGACGGGGCGGGGCCGCGTCACTTCATGCCGAGCTTGTGCTCCAGGTAATGGATGTTCACGCCGCCGCGGCAGAAACCCTTGTCCCGGGTCAGGTCGCGGTGCAGCGGGATGTTGGTCTTGATGCCATCCACCACGATCTCGTCGAGGGCGTTGCGCATGCGCGCCATGGCCTCGTCGCGGGTCGAGCCGTAGCTGATCAGCTTGCCGATCAGCGAATCGTAGTTGGGCGGGACCGCATAGCCGCTGTAGAGGTGCGAGTCGACGCGGATGCCGTTGCCGCCGGGGGCGTGGAAGTATTTGACCTTGCCCGGGCTGGGCATGAAGGTCGACGGGTCCTCGGCGTTGATCCGGCATTCCAGGGCATGGCCGCGGATGACCACGTCGTCCTGGCTGAAGGACAGCTTGTTGCCGGCGGCGATGCTGAGCATCTCCTTGACGATGTCGATGCCGGTGACCATCTCGGTGACCGGGTGCTCCACCTGGACGCGGGTGTTCATCTCGATGAAATAGAAGTGCCCGTTCTCGTAGAGGAACTCGAAGGTCCCGGCGCCGCGGTAGCCGATCTCGATGCAGGCCCGCACGCAGCGGTCGAGCACTTCCTGACGGGCCTTCTCGTCGAGGCCGGGGGCAGGCGCCTCTTCCAGCACCTTCTGGTGGCGGCGCTGCAGGGAGCAGTCGCGGTCGCCCAGGTGGATGGCGTTGCCCTGGCCGTCGGACAGGACCTGGACTTCCACGTGGCGCGGGTTGGTGAGGAATTTCTCCAGGTACACCATCGGGTTGCCGAAGGCGGCGCCGGCTTCGGTGCGGGTCAGTTTGGCCGACTTGATCAGTTCGTCCTCGCTGTGCACCACGCGCATGCCCCGCCCGCCGCCGCCACCGGCGGCCTTGATGATCACCGGGTAGCCCACTTCGCGGGCGATGGCCAGGGCCGCTTCCTCATCCTCCGGCAGCGGGCCGTCGGAGCCCGGTACGGTGGGGACGCCGGCCTTCTTCATGGCGTCCTTGGCGGACACCTTGTCGCCCATCAGGCGGATCACGTCGGCAGTGGGGCCGATGAAGGCGAACCCGGATTTCTCCACCTGCTCGGCGAAGTCGGCGTTCTCGGCGAGGAAGCCGTAGCCGGGGTGGATCGCGGTGGCGCCGGTGACTTCGGCGGCGGCGATGATCGCCGGGATGTGCAGGTAGGATTGGGCGGCGGGCGCCGGGCCGATGCAGACGGTTTCGTCGGCTAAGGACAGGTGCATCAGCTCGCGGTCCGCCGTAGAGTGTACCGCCACCGTCTTGATGCCCAGCTCCTTGCAGGCGCGCAGGATGCGCAGGGCGATCTCGCCGCGGTTGGCGATCAGGACTTTTTCCAACATCGCAGGCTCTCCGCGGTTCAGACGATGGTGAACAGCGGCTGGTCGTACTCTACCGGCTGGCCGTTTTCCACCAGGATGGATTCGATCACGCCGCTGGTCTCGGCTTCGATGTGGTTCATCATCTTCATGGCTTCGACGATGCACAGGATGTCGCCCTTCTTCACGCTCTGGCCGACGTCGGCGAACACCGGCGTGGTGGGCGAGGAGGCGCGGTAGAAGGTGCCGACCATCGGCGAGCGGACCACGGTGCCGTTGAGGGCGGCGGCGGGCGCCTCGCCGGCCGGGGCGGCCTGGGTCGCGGCGACCGGAGCCGGCGCGGCAGGGGCCTGGCCCATGGGGGCGGCGGCGTAGATCGGCTGGGCGGAGAACGCCTGCTTGCTGTGGCGGCTGATGCGTACCGACTCTTCCCCTTCGTGAATCTCCAGCTCGTCGATCCCGGATTCTTCCAGCAGCTCGATCAGTTTCTTGACTTTACGGATGTCCATTAATCATCAACTCCCAGGTCAGGTCAGGGGCGTTCTAGTTGTTCCAGGGCAGCCTCCAGGGCCAGGCGATAGCCTGTGGCGCCGAGGCCGCAGATCACTCCCACGGCAACGTCGGAGAAGTAGGAGTGATGACGGAAAGGTTCGCGCTTGTGCACGTTGGACAGGTGCACTTCGATGAATGGGATGCTCACCGCCAGCAACGCGTCACGTAATGCCACGCTGGTGTGAGTGAAGGCAGCCGGATTGATCAGGATGAAGTCCACGCCTTCGTCGCGGGCGGCGTGGATGCGCTCGATGAGCTCGTACTCAGCGTTGCTCTGCAGGAACAGCAGGTGGTGACCAGCGTCGCTGGCCCGCTGCTGCAGGTCGCGGTTGATCTGGTCGAGGGTGACGGCGCCGTAGACGCCCGGCTCGCGGGTGCCGAGCAGGTTGAGGTTGGGCCCGTGAAGCACCAGGAGGGTGGCCATGTGCGTGTCCTTGTTCTTGTCAGCCGGAAGACTATGCAGGAAAGCCGGAAAAACTGTCCAGTTGCCGACGATTGGCCTCAGGATGGCCGTCGTTTGCGTCAGATGGATGATATTCAGCGGCGCGCCGCGGCTTGCTCCAGGCGCGCCACGAAGGCCGCCGCGTCGATCTCCCCTACGACTCGCAGATCGCTGCGCTCGTCACCCTTTTCGTCGAAGAACTGGATCGCCGGCGGGCCGAACAGGCCGTAGCGGTCGAGCACCGCGCGTTGCGCGGGGTCGCTGCGGGTGATGTCGAAGCGCAGCAACCGGTAGCCACCCAGGCGCGCCAGCACCTCGGGCGCCTCGAACACCTCGCGCTCGATCACCTTGCAGCTGATGCACCAGTCGGCGTACCAGTCCAGCAGCAACGGCTGACCGGCGGCGCGGGCCTCGTCCAGGGCGGCCTGCAGGGCCGCGGGCTCGCTGACGGTGCGCCAGCCGTCGGCAGTCGCGGTCGACGCCGGAGCGCCTGCGCTGGCCGTCGCGGCGCCGAGGGGCCGCAGGGGATCGCTGCGACCCTGCAGGGCGCCGGTCCAGGCGGCCACCGCGTACACCAGCAACGCCAGGCCTGCCACCTGCGCCAGGCGCAGGCGCGGCGGTTTCGGCACGAATTCCAGGGCGCCGAGGAACAGCGCCACCCCAGCCGCCAGCAGGCCCCACAGGGCCAGCGCCAGGGGACCCGGCAGGACCCGCTCCAGCAGCCACAGGGTGACCGCCAGCAGCAACACGCCGAAGGCGTTGCGCACCTCTACCATCCAGGTCCCGGTCTTCGGCAGCAGCGCGCCGCCGCCGGCGGCGAACAGCACCAGCGGTGCGCCCATCCCCAGGCCCAAGAGGAACAGCTTGAGGCCGCCTCCCAGGGCATCGCCGCTGGTGCTGATGTACAGCAGCGCGCCGGCCAGGGGCGCCGACACGCAAGGGGAGACCAGCAGGCTGGAGAGCACCCCCAGCAGCGCGGCGCCCCACAGGGACCCGCCTTCGGTGCGGCCGGCCAGGCGGTCCAGGGGTTCGCTGATCAGCCGCGGCAGGCGCAGCTCGAAGAGGCCGAACATGGCCAGGGCGAAGACCGCGAAGAACGCCGCGAACGGCACCAAAATCCACGGGGACTGCAGGCGGGCCTGCAGGTTGAGTTCGGCGCCGAACACCCCCATCAGCGCGCCGAGCACCGCGAAGCAGGCTGCCATGGGCAGGACGTAGGCCAGGGACAGCGCCAGCCCGCGGGTACCGCCGACCCGCCCGCGCAGGACCACCCCGGAGAGGATCGGCAGCATCGGCAGGACGCACGGGGTGAAGGTCAGGCCGAGGCCGGCGAGGAAGAACAGCGCCAGCTCGTGCCAGCTCCAGCCGGGTGTGGCGGGCGTGGCACCCGGTGCGACCGCGCTGGACGAAGCGCTGGCGCTGGTGCTGTCCGGCTGCGCCTCGCCGATGCGGATGCGCTCGGTCTCTGGCGGGTAGCACAGGCCCTTGTCGGCGCAGCCCTGGTAGGTGACCACCAGAGTGTAGGGTTCGCGGGGGGCTTGCTTGAGGGGCAACTCCAGGTCGAGGATGCCGTAGTAGACCTCCACGTCGCCGAAGTAGTCGTCGCGCTTGTGCAGCCCGTCCGGCAGGCGCGGCTCGCCCAGGCCGATGTCCGCCGGCTCGGTGCGGAACTGGAAGCGGTGGCGATACAGGTAATAGCCTTCGGCGGTGATGAAGCTCAGCTTGATCGACTCCGCCGAGCTGCCGCTCAGGCGCAGGCGGAAGGCTTCGCGCACCGGCAGGAAGTCGTCGCTGTTGTTCAGCGGGGCGCCGAGGCTGCCACCCCCCAGGGGGCCGGCGGCGGGGCGCTGGTCGAAGAAGCCGGCGGATGCGGGCAGGGTGATCAGCAGGAGCAGCAGGATCAGCAGTCGGCGCATGGGTCGCTCGCGGGACGAAAATGCCCGGCATGATAACCAAATCGCCCGGCGCCCGGGGGTGACCGTTCGGCGCGGCGCCGGCTAGACGCGGAACGCCTGGACCGCGCCGTGCAACTGGTGGCCCAGGCGCAGCAGGTGCTCGCCCTGTTCCCGACCCTGGCCGATGTGGGCGAGGTTCTCGCCCCCCAACTGGTGGATGCGCTCGCTGTGGCCACGGATCTCGCCTACCGCCTCGCGCTGCTGGGCGGTGGCTTCGGCGATGCGCTGGGCGAGGCCGGCGATGGTCTGGATGGAGGCGACGATGGCCTGCAACGCACCGTCGGCCAGGGCCGCTTCGGACGCGGTGGCCTCGGCGTGCTCCACCTGGCTGCGCATGGCCTGCACCGAGGCCAGCGCCGCCTGCTGCAGACGGCCGATCAACTGCTGGATTTCCCCGGTGGCACCGGTGGTGCGCTGGGCCAGGGAGCGCACTTCCTCGGCCACCACGGCGAAGCCGCGGCCGCTCTCGCCGGCGCGGGCGGCCTCGATGGCGGCGTTCAGCGCCAGCAGGTTGGTCTGCTCGGCGACGCCGCGGATCACCGTCAGCACGCTCTCGATGGCCGCGCTTTCCGCCGCCAGCCGCTCGATGGCCTGGGCGTTGCCCTGCACCTCCACCACCAGGCTGCGCAGCCCGTCCAGGCTGTGGCCGATCACCTGCTGGCCGCGCTCCACGGCGAGGCCGGCTTCCTGGCTCGCCCCGGCGGCCTGGCTGGCATCGTCGGCCACCTGGCGAATGCTGGTTTCCAGCGCACCGAGGGCGTCGCGGATCAGTGCGGTGTCCCCAGCCTGGCGCTCGGCGCCGGCGTGCAGGCCGCCGCTGAGGTCGGCGAGGGTGCGGCTGCTGCCGGCCACGGCTTCGGCGTGGCCGCGCAGGGTGCCCACCAGCTCCACCAGGTACAGGCGCAGGCGTCCCAGGGAGGTCTCGATGTCCTGCAATTCCCGGGTGCGGGTGTGCAGCAGGATCGGTTCGGAGAAGTCCCCTGCAGCCCAGGCGGACAGAGCGGGCGCCAGCCGGCCGAGGATCCCGGCCAGGCGCCGCTGCAGGCGATCGATGAGCAGGGCGGCGAGGAGGATCAGGCCGATGGCCAGGCCCTGGATCAGTTGCACTTCGCCCTGGATGCGGCCGTGCTCGGCACGCACCTCGGGCTCCAGACCGGCGAGGGCATCCTGCAGGCCGCGGACCCGCTGGGTGCTGGTGGCGGCCAGCTCGCCGCGCTGGCGGATCAGCGCCCGGGTCCGCTGCAGTTCGCCGGGGTAGCGTTGCAGCAGGCTGCCCAGGTCGCGGCGCAGAGCGATGCCCTGGTCCTCGGCCGGGGCCTTGGCGCTGTCGTCGTTGGCCAGCCCGAGCATGGCGGCGAAGCCCTCGGCGGCCGAGCCGCTCTCGTCGGCGACACCCAGCAGGGGCAGGTCGCCGAGGCGGCGCGCCTGGTCCTGCAGCGCGGCCAGTTCGCGATCGACGTCGGCGGCCAGTTCGTCACGGCCGCTGTCCACCAATTTGCCGCGGGCCTGGGCCAGGCGGGTGAGGTGCTGCGCCGCGGCGAACAGCGGCGGGCGGTAGGCGGCCGCCTGCTCGGCGGCGCCCTGGTCGGCGTAGCGGGCCAGACGGTCGAGGGCGCTGCCGATCTCCCGCTCCGCCTGGAGGATCAGCCCCTGGGGATCGCCGGCCAGCTTGCCGGCGGCCAGCAGGTCGCCGGCGACGAAGGCGCGCAGCTCCTCGATGCTCGGCCGCAGCCGGTCGGCCAGGGCGTCGGGCAGGGCCTGGCGTTCCTCGGCGAGGGTCGCCAGGGCCTGGTCCGCCGCTTTCTGCCGCAACGCGTCGCCGCTGTTCAGGTAGGCCTGGATGTTGTCGGCCACGTCGTGCTGCACGCTCTGGGACAGCGCCAGGTAACGCTCCATGAGCTGGAACGGCCGCTCCAGGGCCCGCTGCGACCAGACGAGGGTGGCGCCCAGCGCCAGGCAGGCCCCCACCAGCAGCAGCGTGGTGAGGGTGGTGAGCAGCTTGAGACGCATCGGGCTCGGCCTCGTAACGCGGGTCGGGCCGTCACGGTATGGCAGGCAGGTTGCAGAACGATGACAGTGTGATCGGCGTCACAGAACAACGGGTCAGCCGAAGACTTCCACCCGGTTGCGGCCGCCGCCCTTGGCCTCGTACAGCGCCTCGTCCGCGCGCTTGGACAGGGTCTTGATGTCCATGCCGTCGCGCAGCTCGGCGATCCCGCAGCTGAAGGTGCAGCTGAGTTCCCCGGGCTGCGCCGGGTAACGGATCTCGGCGAAACGCTTGCGGATCTCGTCCAGCACCCGGAAGGCCGACTGGGCGTCGGTGTCCGGCAGCACCACGGCGAATTCCTCGCCGCCGTAGCGGCCGATGTGGTCGGTCTTGCGCAGGCGCTGCTTGAGGAACAGGGCGAGGCTCTTGATGACCCGATCGCCCATGGGGTGGCCGTAGGTGTCGTTGACCTTCTTGAAGTGATCGATATCGATCATGGCGAAGGCCAGGGGCTGGCGGAAGCGCCGGGCGCGGAAGCGCGCATCCTCCAGCAGTTGCAGGGTGTGGGTGTGGTTGAACAGCCCGGTGAGGCTGTCCCGCACCATGCGGGCGCGCAGGCTGCGGGCCCGGGCCGCGCGGGTGCGCACCGTGGCGATCAGGTGGCGCGGCTTGATCGGCTTGGTGAGGAAGTCGTCGCCGCCCTCGCTCATGGCGTCGAGCTGCTTGTCCAGGTCGTCCTCGGCCGACAGGTAGATGATCGGCACGCTGACGTAGCGCTCGTGCTGGCGGATCACCTTGGCCAGCTCGGTGCCGACGCAGCCGGGCATGTACATGTCGAGGATGATCAGGTCCGGCTGGAAGTCCGCCAGCTCGCCCATGGCCAGCACCGGGTCGGTGATCGCCCGGGTGACGATGCCGGCGCTGTTGAGCACCATCTCGGTGTGGATGGCCTGGGCTTTGGAGTCGTCCACCACCATCACCTTGTAGGGTTCGTAGTGGGCGCTGCGGGTGAGCAGCTCGACCTTCTCCAGCACGCTGGAGGCATCGATGGTGCCGGTGAAGAATTCCTGGCCGCCGGCGCGCACCGCCGCCAGGCGGGTGGGGGTGTCGGTGTCGTCGTGGCTGAAGAACAGCACCGGGATCTTGTGCTCCAGGCCGGCCTGGGCCTCGGCGGCCAGCTCCAGGCCGACGCCGGGGCCGTCGAAGTCCACCTCCATGACGATCAGCGCCGGGTGACGCTCGGCCATGGCGGCGCGGAAGGTGACGGCGTCCTCGAAGCCCTGGGCGCTGAGGCCGAAGAAGTCCAGCTGCTGGATCAGCCGCTCGACCCGGTCGTGGTCCTGCAGCGCCATGTACACCGGCTTGCGCAGGGGCGGCAGGGCCATCTGGTCGAACTGGTCGCTGTGGCGCAGCCCGGTGCGCGACAGGCGCTGCATCAGCTGGTTGAGTTCGGTGATGACCGCGCTGTTGAGGCGGCCGCGGTTGGCGCTCACCGTCTGCAGGCACTGCTCGATGTTCTGGGCGAGGAGGGTGTGCTCGGGCTGGTCGAAGCGTTCGGCGTAGCGCAACAGTCGCAGGTTGGCTTCCGTCAGTTCGGCCATGTCCTGGGCGTTCCACTCGACCCGCTGCAGCCGTTGCCAGACTTCCAGCACCTGGCGAGCCTGGTGGATGACCCGCTGGGCGAAATGGTGCTTGAGTCGATCCCGGCTGGGGTCTTCTTGCTCGGTCATGGCCCGGCTTCTTGGGGTGCGTTGGCGTGGCTTATATAACGCGTCGAGGGACCGACTCAAGGTCGATTGAGGCATCCGTATGCGATCGGCGCTGGATAATGGCGCTATGCTAGCACCGTGCGGGGCATCAGGAGCAGTACCGCCGATCAAATGGCGTCGGTTAACCGTCATTTTTGCGACCGTTTTCGCGTTTTCCCCCGCGATTTCCACAGTCTTGCTCAGGCCTGGGCGGCGCGCCAGTCCACCTGCTTTCCGTATAGTGCCGCGCGTGACGGCAACCCTCGCCGCGGGTTGTGGTCGAACCCCACCAAGACCGTGATCGAAAAAGGAAACCTGCCATGCTGGACTGGAAGAACCGCACCGGCGATGCCCCCGAGGGCGCGGCTCCCGGAGCCCCCACCGGCGCCCGCCATGCGCCTCGCGGCACTTTGTTCGTCCGCGTCGTCGGCATCCTCCTGCTGATCTACCTCGTGGTCACTCTGGTGATCGGCTGGTACTGGAGCCAGGAGCCCGAGGCCTTCCCGGTGCAGCAGAACGCCCAGGAAGCCGCCCAGCGGACCCAGCGGCAAATGGTCACAGGCTACACCACCGTCGAAACCCTCAAGCGCATCGCCACCACCCTGTTGGACAAGAAGGGCGGCTACCTGTCCAACGACCTGGCGCCCCCCGGCCTGTGGCTGGACAACATGCCCAGCTGGGAATACGGCGTGCTGGTACAGGTCCGCGACATGACCCGCGCCCTGCGCAAGGATTTCGCCCGCTCCCAGTCCCAGTCCACCGAGGACCCGGACCTGACCAAGGCGGAGCCGCGCTTCAACTTCGACAACAAGAGCTGGGCGCTGCCCGCCTCCGAGGCCGAGTACCGCGAAGGCGTGAAGTCGGTGGACCGCTACCTGGCGCGGCTCTCCGCCACGCCGCCCAGCGCGCAGTTCTTCACCCGCGCCGACAACCTCAACAACTGGCTGGGCGACGTCGCCACCCGCCTTGGTTCCCTGTCCCAGCGGCTCTCCGCCAGCGTCGGCCGGGTGCGCCTGAACACCGACGTGAAGGCCGACGAGGTCAAGCCGGGCGTGGTGCCGAAGGTCAGCGAGGAAGTGGTGGAAACCCCCTGGCTGCAGATCGACAACGTCTTCTACGAGGCCCGTGGCCAGGCCTGGGCGCTTTCCCACCTGCTGCGCGCCATCGAGGTGGACTTCGCCGACGTGCTGGCCAAGAAGAACGCCACCATCAGCGTGCGGCAGATCATCCGCGAGCTGGAGGCCGCCCAGGAGCCCATGTGGAGCCCCATGGTCCTCAACGGCAGCGGCTACGGCATCCTCGCCAACCATTCCCTGGTGATGGCCAACTACATCTCCCGGGCCAACGCGGCGATCATTGATCTCCGCCAACTGCTCGAGCAGGGCTGACGGATGGACGGCTGGAGCCCGCGGGAGGTGGCGCACCGCGCCGCCTCGGACAGCGAGATGATCGCCTGGGTCGACGAGCAGGATCACTCCCTCGGCGGCCTGCCGCGGGAGCAGCTGCGCAGCCGCGGGCTGATCGGGCGCGGCACCTTCGTGCTGCTGCTCAACGGCCAAGGCGAGCTGTGCGTGCACCGGCGCACCCTGAGCAAGGCGATCTACCCGGGCTACTGGGACGTGGCCGCGGGCGGCATGGTGCTGATGGGGGAGACCTACCTGGACTCCGCCCACCGCGAGCTGGAGGAAGAACTGGGCGTCACCGGCATCGAGCTGAACAAGCACGGCCGCTTCTTCTTCAGCGAGCCCGGCAACCGGCTGTGGTGCGCGGTGTATTCCACCGTGTTCGACGGCCCTCTGCGGCTGCAGCCGGAGGAAGTGGCCGAGGCCTGCTTCCTGCCCCTGGAGGCGGTACACGAGAAGATCGCCCGGGAGCCGTTCTGCCCCGATTCGCTGCAGGCGCTGCAGCTGTACCTGGCCTCGCTGCCGTGAGCGGGAAACCGCGCTAGGCAGGCGATCGCATTTCCGGTGATTACCGGCTTAGCAAGCGCCGACTTTGCCGGTACACTGCGCCGCCTTCGAACCCGGGCCCTCCGCCCGGATGCGCTGCCCCTGCCAGAGTGGGGCCTCGCGGTCGGCTCTGCCGGCCAGTCGCTATCCTGACCCCTACGAGGAACCCCGGTGGTCAAGAAAGCCGCTTCCCTGTCCGCCCTCGGCGGCCTGGTGTACTCCACCGATGGTGGCCGGCATTGCCCCGACTGCGGGCAGCCGATGGACGCCTGTACCTGCTCTCGCAATGCCCTGCCCGCCGGCGATGGCATCGCCCGCGTACGCCGCGAGACCAAGGGGCGCGGCGGCAAGACGGTGACCACCGTCAGTGGCGTGCCGCTGCCGGAAAGCGAACTCAAGGCCCTGGCATCCGACCTCAAGCGCCGCTGCGGGACGGGCGGTGCCCTCAAGGACGGGGTCATCGAGATCCAGGGCGAGCACGTCGAGTTGCTCCTGGCCGAGCTCGTCAAGCGCGGCTTCACCGCCCGCAAGTCCGGCGGCTGACCCGCCGCTAAACTATCCGCGCCGCGGCGCGGTCAACACCCCACAACGTCCACTACCCGAACCTACCGCTGCGACCCGCCCGATGCGCTCGGCGGGGCGCCGCCCTTCACCGCCCATGGGGGAACCGAATGTCCGCACGACGCACGCGCAAAGACGATGGCAGCAACTGGACAGTGGCCGACAGCCGCAGCGTCTATGGCATCCGCCATTGGGGCGCCGGCTATTTCGCGATCAACGACGCCGGCCGCGTGGAAGTGCGTCCGAACCGCAACGCCAGCCAGCCCGTCGACCTGCTCGCCCAGGTGGACGAGCTGCGCCAGAGCGGCCTGTCGCTGCCGTTGCTGGTGCGCTTCCCGGACATCCTCCAGGACCGCGTGCGCCAGCTGACCGGCGCCTTCGACGCCAACATCGAGCGGCTCGGCTACCAGAACCGCTACACCGCGCTCTACCCGATCAAGGTCAACCAGCAGGAAGCGGTGGTGGAGAACATCATCGCCACCCAGAACGTGGCCATCGGCCTCGAGGCCGGCTCCAAGCCCGAGCTGCTGGCGGTGCTGGCCATGGCGCCCAAGGGCGGCACCATCGTCTGCAACGGCTACAAGGACCGCGAGTTCATCCGCCTGGCGCTGATGGGCCTGAAGCTCGGCCACAACGTGTTCATCGTGATCGAGAAGGAATCCGAAGTACCCCTGGTGATCGACGAGGCCGCGGCCCTGGGCGTGGTGCCCCAGGTGGGCCTGCGGGTGCGCCTGTCGTCCCTGGCGTCCAGCAAGTGGGCCGACACCGGCGGCGAAAAATCCAAGTTCGGCCTGTCGGCGGCGCAGTTGCTGTCGGTGGTGGAGCACTTCCGCGACGCCGGCCTCGGCCAGGGCATCCGCCTGCTGCACTTCCACATGGGCTCGCAGATCGCCAACATCGCCGACTACCGCAAGGGCTTCCGCGAGGCCATCCGCTACTACGGCGAGCTGCGCGCCCTGGGCCTGCCGGTGGACCACGTGGACGTGGGCGGCGGCCTGGGGGTCGACTACGACGGTACCCACTCGCGCAACGCCAGCTCCATCAACTACGACATGGACGACTACGCCGCCACGGTGGTGGACATGCTCAAGGAGTTCTGCGACCGCCAGGACCTGCCGCATCCGCACATTTTCTCCGAAAGTGGCCGGGCCATGACCGCCCACCACGCGGTGCTGGTGGTGCAGGTGACCGACGTGGAGCGGCGCAACGACGACGACCCGCTGGTGGAACCCGGCGCCGAGCAGCCGGAATCCCTGCAAGTGCTGCTGGACCTGCTGGGCCCCAACGACCCGGAGATGGTGGCGGAGACCTACTGGCGCGCCACCCACTACATCGACGAGGTGTCGGCCCAGTATTCCGCCGGCAAGCTCAACCTGCCGCAGAAGGCCCTGGCCGAGCAGTGCTACTTCGCCATCTGCCGGCGCCTGCACGACCAGCTCAAGGCGCGCCAGCGTTCCCATCGCCAGGTGCTGGACGAACTCAACGACAAGCTGGCGGACAAGTACATCTGCAACTTCTCGGTGTTCCAGAGCCTGCCGGACACCTGGGCCATCGACCAGATCCTGCCGATCATGCCGATCCAGCGCCTGCAGGAAGAGCCGCTGCGCCGCGCCGTGCTGCAGGATCTCACCTGCGACTCCGACGGCAAGATCAAGCAGTACGTGGACGAGCAAAGCATCGAGACCAGCATGCCGGTGCACGAGGTGCGCCCCGGCGAGGACTACCTGCTGGGCATGTTCCTGGTGGGCGCCTACCAGGAAATCCTCGGCGACATGCATAACCTGTTCGGCGATACCGACTCGGTGAACATCTACCAGCGTGACGACGGCAGCGTGTACCACGCGGGGATCGAGACCCACGACACCATCGAGGACATGCTGCGCTACGTGCACCTTTCCCCCGAGGAGCTGATGAGCATGTACCAGGACAAGGTGGCCGGTGCCGACCTCAGTGCCGAGGAGCGCGTGCGCTACGTCGACGCCCTGCGCCTGGGCCTGACCCGCTCGTCTTACCTTTCGCCGTGAGGGTTCGCCCGCGGCGACGTGGCCCAGCCCGTCGCCGCGGGGGTATTTCTCCCCTTTCTTGCTGACCGTTCCCGTTCGCCCTCCAAGGCGGGCGGGTGCCTAGCGCCCGAGTTCGCTGCCCAGGGCCTCGTGCAGGCGCTCCACGAGGGCCTCGGCCTGTTCCGCGCTGGCGAGGTTGGTGAAACCCATCAGCAGCCCGGGCGCCGCCGGCGCCTCCAGGGTCCAGCAGGACAGCGCCTGCACCGCCAGTCCGGCGGCATTGGCACGGTCCGCCAGCCAGCCGTCGTCGACCCCCTTCCGCAGCCGCGCCAGCAGATGCATGCCGCCGGCCTGGCGGTTCACCGTCAGGTCCTCACCGAAACGCGCCGCCAGGGCTTGGGTCAGGTAGGCCCGGCGCTGCCCGTAGAGCCCGCGCATGCGCTTGAGGTGGCGGGCGAAATGGCCTTCGCCGAGGAAGTCGCCGACCACCGCCTGCAGCAGCGCCGGGCTGCCGCCGTGGAACAGCCGGGCGCAACGGCGGAAACGCGCGATTTCGTCGGGCGGCACCACCAGGTAGGCCAGGCGCAGGCCGGGGTACAGCACCTTGCTGAAGGTGCCGGTGTAGAGCACCCGGTCATGGCGGTCGAGGCTCTTCAGGGCCGGCAGCGGACGGCCGGTGTAGCGGTATTCACTGTCGTAGTCGTCCTCGACGATCCAGGCCTCGGCGGTCCTGGCCCAGTCCAGCAGGGCCAGGCGCCGCGCCAGGGACAGGGACACGCCCAGGGGGCTCTGGTGGGTCGGGGTAACCACCGCGAAGCGCGCCCGCGGTGCCCGGTCGAGGCCGACCTCGACCCGCAGCCCTTCGCCATCCACCGGTAACGGCACCAGCCGCGCCCCTGCTGCCGCCAGCTGCGCTCGGGCGAAGGGGTAGCCAGGGTCCTCGTACCAGCAGGCGTCGCCGGGTTGCAGCAGGGCGCGGCAGATCAGGTCGAGGGCGCCCGGGTAGCCGGCGGTGACGAACACCTGCGCCGGGTCGCAGGGAATGCCCCGGGCGATCCCCAGGTAAGTGGCGATGGCCACCCGCAGAGGGCCGTGCCCCGCCGGGTCGGGGTAGCCCAGGGCGGCCGGGTCGAGCCCGCGCAGCCGGCGCGCGGCGAGGCGGCTCCAGAGCGCCCGGGGAAAGGCATCCAGGGCCGGCAGGCCCAGCTGAAAGGGCCGCGGCGATGGCGGCGTCCCACCTGCGTCAGGGGAGGAGTCACGAGCGGCGGACGGCGCCGGGCCTGGCGGCGGTAGCGACAACCGGGGCGACACCACGGTGCCGGCGGGTCCGCGGGGCAGCAGGTAGCCTTCGCCGATGAGCAACTGGTAGGCGGCATCCACCGTGCCCCGGGCCACCCCCAGTTCGCTCGCCAGGGTGCGCACCGCCGGCACCCGGTCGCCCGGACGCAGCCGACCCTGGGCAATCGCATCGCGAAAACGCTGGTAGAGCTGACGGTACAGCGGCCCTCCGGCGCCGGCGGCAGGCAGGGACGAATCGAAGGGGAACGGCATGGTCCAGGTGTTTCTCTCGATCTTGGCTTTGCCGACTATGCCATGGCTCGCCTAGAGTGAGCGTCTTTCCTCGATCGGAGCCTTGCCATGAGCCCGTTGCGCCAGCCCTATTCCGAGCTATCCCCCGATGCCTACCACGGCCTGCTGGCGACGAAGAACGCCCTGGCACGCAGCAGCCTCGACGCCGCGCTGGTGGAACTGGTCTACCTGCGCGTGTCCCAGATCAACGGCTGCGCCTACTGCCTGGAACTGCACACCCGGGCCTTGCGCCAGCGGGGCGAGGACCCGGTACGCCTGGATGCCCTGGCCGGCTGGCGGGTCAGCCACCGTTTCAACGCGCGTGAGCGGGCCGCCCTGGACTGGGCCGAGTCCCTCACCCACATCGCCGAGACCCAGGCCCCGGACGCCGTCTACCAGCCCCTGGAGGCCCACTTCAGCCCGGCGGAGATCGCCGACCTGAGCATCGCTATAGCGTTGATGAACGCCTTCAACCGGCTGGCGGTGGGGATGCGTCAGTAACGGTCGACCGGCATCAGGGATTCCTCCAGCAGCCGGTCGCGCAAGCGCTCGCGGACCCGGCGCTCTTCCCGCAGACGGCTGCGCCAGCGGTCGCGGCGGTCGCTGTCCTGCTCGTCGTGGAGGCGTTCTTCGAGGCGGTCTATCTCGTCCTCGGTGTCGCGCAGCTCGCGGCGCAGGCCATAGAGCCGCAGGCCGGCTTCCTGGGCGCGAAAGAATGCCCGCTCGCCGGGCTGGCCGAGGCACACGTAGAGCGAGTCGTAGCCGTCCAGGCCCATACGCCAGCCACGCTCGGCGGTGCAGAAGGTGGGAATGCCGGTGTTCCAGCCGGCCAGGTAGGCGCCACGGTCGGGGCGCACGCCCACTTTGGCGCAGTCTTCGGCGTAGGCGTCGAGCCGGCCGCGGCCGACGCCGTTGGCGCCGTCCCGGTAGCCCACCGCGTGCCAGTCCGCCGAGCGGCACTGCTCGGGGCTCATGCTGGCGCAGCCGCCGAGGCCGGCGAGCAGGCCGGCGCCCAGCAGCGCGAGGCCGGTGCGCGGCAGGCGGCCCATCAGGCGCCGATACCGTAGCCGCGGGCCATCAGGGTGGCCAGCAGCGGCATGATCATCAGCAGCAGCAGCTCCAGGCGGATCGCCATGATCACCGCCCGGCCGCGCCCCGGGGTCACCGCGGGTATCTCGCCGGCGCGCAGCGCCTGGCGCCAGCTCAGGTAGGTGAGGGTGGGCAGGATCGACAGCACCAGCACCAGCAGGAACAGCCCCACCTTGGCGTGGAATACGCCGTTGTGCAGGTAGTAGGCGGGGCCCTTGGCGAACCACAACGCCCGCGCCGCGCCGCTGCCCAGCACCACCAGAGCGCACAGGCCGTAGGCGATGTCGATCCGCAGCAGGCTGCGGGCCCGGTCCAGGTCTAGAGGCAGGCGGAACAGCCGATGCTCCACCGTCAGCAGGCCGAACAGGATGAATATCGACAGGTAATGCAGGTAAGCGGCGAGGGCTTGGGCCATGATGGTTCCTTCGACCGTCGTCGGGGTGCGGGCACGCGTCCGGCGACCAGGATGAAATGACCCCAGGAGGATAAACGATGTCACTGTTCGCCATCGAAGAAGCGCTCGACCTGCCGCCTGCCGGGCCGGCACCGCTGCTGACCGGCGAGGGCGCGCTGCCGTCCGCTTTCGCCGTGACCGACCTGGCCGCCGAGAGCGTGACGGCGGTGGGCCTGGCCGTGGCCGACCTGCTGCAGCGCCAGGGCGATGCCCGGCCGGCGGTCACGGTGGATCGCCGCCTGGCCTCGTTCTGGTTCGCCAGCTCGATCCGGCCCCAAGGCTGGCAGTTGCCGCCATCCTGGGACCCCCTGGCCGGCGATTACCCGGGCCGCGACGGCTGGATTCGCCTGCACACCAATGCGCCCGCCCACCGGGCTGCCGTCGAGCGGGTCGTGGGCGCTTGCGCGGACCGTCCGGCCCTGGCCGCGCACGTGGCGGGCTGGGCGGTGGAGGCCCTGGAGCAGGCGGTGGTGGAGGCGGGCGGCTGCGCGGCGGTCATGCGCGACGCCGCGGCCTGGCGTGCCCAGCCCCAGGGACGCGCGTTGCAGGATGAACCGCTGATCGCCTGGACGACCACCGGCGAAGGGCCGCGACGCGCCTGGCCGGGCACCCCGGAACGGCCCCTGGCGGGCCTGCGGGTGCTGGACCTGACCCGCGTATTGGCCGGGCCGGTGGCCAGCCGCACCCTGGCCGGCCTGGGCGCCCAGGTGCTGCGCATCGACCCGCCGGGCTGGGATGAGCCGGGCCTGGTGCCGGACGTCACCCTGGGCAAGCGCTGCGCCCGGCTCGACCTGCGGCAGACCGCTGACCGTGCCACCTTCGAGGCGTTGCTGGGGCAGGCCGACCTGCTGCTGCACGGCTACCGGGCCGATGCCCTGGAGCGCCTGGGTTACGACGAAGCCCGCTGCCAGACCCTGGCCCCCGGGCTGATCGACGTGGCCCTGAACGCCTATGGCTGGACCGGCCCGTGGCGCAACCGGCGCGGCTTCGACAGCCTGGTGCAGATGAGCACCGGTATCGCTGCGGCGGGCATGGCCTGGCGCCAGGCGGCGCAGCCGGTCCCGTTGCCGGTGCAGGCGCTGGATCACGCCACCGGCTACCTGATGGCCGCTGCGGCGATCCGCGCCTTGGCCAAGCGCCGGGAGGACGGACTGGGCGCCTCGGCACGCCTGTCCCTGGCGCGCACCGCACGCCTGCTGGTGGAGCGATCGGCGCCCGCCGGGGCGGTGTCGCTGGCAGAGGAAACCGAGGCCGACCTGGACCCGGCGGTGGAGCGGGGCGCCTGGGGCGAGGCAAGGCGCCTGGCCTCGCCGCTGCGGGTAGGCGATCGGTCCCTGCACTGGTCGCTGCCGGCCTGCCCCCTGGGCAGCCACCCGGCGGCCTGGTGCTAGGTTCTGTACGAAAAGTGCCTGCGCTCGGTGATGCTGCGTTAAAAACAGGCTCAGAATGCCCATTTACAGCACGTAAACTCCGCTTCTTCGCCTGTTTTTGCCTTGCCTGACCTTCGCTCGACGACTTTTCGTACAGAACCTAGGCCCGGTACATAGGGCGCGTTTGGGAGGAGCGGGGCGCCCGACGAGCCCCGCGGTGCCCATCGAAGTCCTCAGCTGCCGACCCAGCCGTCGCGGCAGGCCAGGCGCCAGGCGAAGCCGCCCAGCCAAACGCCGCGTACCGCCATGAAGGCCAGGAACGCCAGCCATAGCCCGTGGTTGCCCAGCCCCTGCAGCAGCCAGCCCAGGGGCAGCGCCACGGCCAGGGCACCGAGCATGGCGTCGCGCATTTCCCGGGCCCGGGTGGCGCCGATGAACAGCCCGTCCAGCAGGTAGCTCCACACCGCCACCAGGGGCAACAGGGCGAGGTAGGGCAGGTAGCGGTAGGCCACCTGGCGGACCTCGGCGATGTCGCTCTGCAAATCCACCAGCAGGTCGCCCCGCAGCAGGAAGGCCGCGGCGAAGACGAGGCTCGCCAGCAGCGACCAGCCGCCCGCCACCACCAGGGTGCGTCGCAGGGCCTGGCGGTCGGCGGCGCCGATGGCGTGGCCGCAGAGCGCCTCCAGGGCATGGGCCAGGCCATCCAGGGCATAGGCGCACAGCAGCAGGCCGTTGAGCAGCAGGGCGTTGGCGGCGACCGTGGCATCCCCCAGGCGCGCGCCTTGCACGGTCATCAGGAAGAACACCGCCTGCAGCGCCAGGGAGCGGATGAAAATGTCCCGGTTCACCGTCAGCAGCGGTCGCCAGGCGGCCCAACGCCGCAGCGCCGGCCAGTCCGGCCGGCCGGGAAAGCGGCCGAGGGCGCCCCGGGCCAGGTACAGGCCCAGGGCCGCACCGCTCCACTCGGCGATCACCGCCGCCCGCGCGGCACCGGCCACGCCCCAGTCCAGCCCGAGGACGAACCACACCGCCAGGACGATGTTGCAGAGGTTGGTGGTGAGCAGGATCGCCAGGGGCCCGCGGGCGTTCTGAGTGCCCAGCAGCCAGCCCACCAGGGCGTAGTTGGCCAGGGCCGCCGGCAACCCCAGCAGGCGGGTATGGAAGAAGGTGCGGGTGAGGTCGTCGAGAGCGGCCGAGGGATTCATCAGCGCCAGGGCCGAGCGGCTCAGGGGCAGCGCCAGCAGCCCCAGCAGCAGCGCCAGGCCCAGGGCCAGCAGCAGCCCCTGGGCCAGCACCCGGCGCAGGGCGCCGCCGTCGGCACGTCCGGCGGCCTGGGCGGCGAAGCCGGTGCTGCCCATGCGCAGGAAACCGAGGCTGGCCACCAGCATCACGTACAGCGTGCTGCCCACCGCCACGGCCGCCAGCTGGTGGGCGTGGGGCAGGTGGCCGACCACCGCGCTGTCCACCAGGGTCACCAGGGGCACCGACAGGTTGGAGAGGATCATCGGCCCGGCCAGGGCCCAGACCCGGCGGTGGGTGGCGGTGTCGCGCCAGGCGTCGTGGAGCGGGTTCATGGGGTCTCCTTTTGGGGCGCGCAGTATACGGCCGGCTGCCCAGGGCGCGACGCGCGGCACGGAGTGTGCGGTGGCGCATGTTCGCATCCGGCCGCCCTCGTCGCGCCCGGCGGCCATCGGTATAGTGGCCACCACCGCCCACCCCGTGCCCTCCCGGAGTCCCCGAAATGTCGAAGAAAGGCCTGGTCCTCGCCTTCGCATTTGCGCTGCTCAGCGCCTGCGATTCATCCACGCCCCCCGCCAGCACCTCGCAGCAGGCCGCTTCCGCGCAGGCCCCTGCCGCCACGACCCCAGACGCGCGGCCACGCCCGGCGGTGGACACCGCGGCCCTGGCGAAGCGCTTCGAAGGGCGCGAGCTGAAGGTGGTGGACGTTTCCGAGGTGCAGCTAGACGGCGCCAGCGCGCTGTCGGTGACCTTCTCGGTGCCCCTGGACCCGGAGCAGAAATTCGCCGAGCGGCTGCACCTGACCGACACCGTGAGCGGCATCGTGGACGGGGCCTGGGAGCTGTCGGACAACCTCACCGAGCTGCACCTGCGCCACCTGGAGCCCAACCGCCAGCTGAACCTGACCGTCGACCCCACCCTGCGCGCGGTGAACGGCGCGACCCTCGGCCAGCCCAGCATGACCGGCGTGCAGACCCGCGACCTGAAGGCCAGCGTCGGCTTCGCCAGCCGTGGCTCGCTGCTGCCCACCCGCCTGGCCGAAGGCCTGCCGGTGATCGCGCTGAACGTCGACAAGGTGGAGGTGGAGTTCTTCCGCATCAAGGAAGACGCCCTGCCGAAGTTCCTCAGCCAGTGGGGCAAGCGCACCAGCGTGGACTACTGGGAATCCAAGCAACTGCTGCCCATGGCCGAACTGGTCTACGGCGGCCGCTTCGACCTGAAGCCGGCGCGCAACACCCGGGAAAACCTGCTGCTGCCCATCGGCGGCATCGAGCCGCTGAAGAAGCCCGGCGTCTACGTGGCGGTGATGCGCCCCTCCGGCCAGTACGACTATTCCCTGCCGGCGACCCTGTTCACCCTCAGCGACATCGGCCTCTCCACCCACGTCTACGATGATCGCCTGGACGTGTTCACCCAGGCGCTGGAGGGCGGCAAGGCCCTGCAAGGCGTCGAGCTGAGCCTGCTGAACCGCGACGGCGAGCTGCTGGAGAGCGGCAAGACCGACGCCGACGGCCACGCCCAACTGACCCTGCACGACAAGGCCGACGTGGTGCTGGCGCGCCATAACGAGCAGACCAGCCTGCTGCAACTCTCCACCCCGGCCCTGGACCTCGCCGAATTCGACATCGCCGGCCCGGCCAGCCATCGCCTGCAGTTCTTCGTCTTCGGCCCCCGCGACCTCTACCGCCCGGGCGAGACGGTGCTGCTCAACGCGCTGCTGCGGGACGAGGACGGCCGGCCCGTATCCACCCAGCCGGTGAGCGTCGAGCTGCGCCGCCCGGACGACCAGGTCAGCCGCAAGTTCGTCTGGGAGGCGGGCGAGGGCGGCTTCTACCAGTACAGCCTGCCGCTGTCGGCGGAGTCCCCCACCGGGCGCTGGCAACTGCTGTTCGACCTGGGCGGCGGTGATCGCCAGGTCTACGAATTCCTCGTGGAAGACTTCCTCCCCGAGCGCCTGGCCCTGGAACTCAAGGGCAATGACCAGCCCCTGCGGCCGGAGGAGAACGCCCACTTCGCCGTGGAAGGCCGCTACCTCTACGGGGCGCCGGCCTCGGGCAACCGCCTCAGCGGCCAGCTCTACGTGCGCCCGCTGCGGGAAGCGGTGGACGCGCTGCCCGGCTACCAGTTCGGCTCGGTCACCGAGGAAGAACTGAGCCAGGACCTGGAACTGGACGAGACCACCCTGGACGCCGACGGCCAGGGTGCGATGGACGTGGAGAGCCGCTGGCACGACGCCAAGTCCCCGCTGAAACTGATCCTCCAGGCCAGCCTGCAGGAGTCGGGCGGCCGTCCCATCACCCGCCGCCTGGTGCAGCCGGTGTGGCCGGCCGAGCGCCTGCCGGGCCTGCGCGCGCTGTTCGACGGCGAGGAAATCGACGCCGACGGGCGCGCCGAATTCGAGCTGCTGGTGGCCGACGCCGCGGGCAACAAGCTGGCCGCGGACAACCTGCGGGTGCGCCTGGTGCGTGAGCGCCGCGACTACTACTGGAACTTCGGCGACGGCGAAGGCTGGAGCTACCACTACAACGAGAAATACCTGACCCTCGACGAGCAGCAGCTCAGCGTGGCCGCCGGCGGCACCGCCAAGGTCGGCTTCCCGGTGGAGTGGGGCCCGTACCGCGTCGAAGTGGAAGACCCGGAGACCGGGGTGGTCAGCAGCGTGCGCTTCTGGGCCGGCTACCGCTGGCAGGACAACGCCGAGGGCGGCGCCGTGCGCCCCGACCAGGTCAAGCTGGCCCTGGACAAGCCGGCCTACGGCCAGGGCGACACCGCCCACGTCACCGTGACCCCGCCGGCGGCCGGCAGCGGCTACCTGCTGGTGGAATCCGCCGACGGCCCGCTCTGGTGGCAAGCCGTCGACGTGCCCGCCGAGGGCAAGACCTTCGACATCCCCCTGGCCGATGACTGGCAGCGCCATGACCTCTACGTCAGCGCCCTGGTGATCCGCCCCGGCGAGCGCAAGGCCAACGTCACGCCCAAGCGCGCCGTGGGCCTGCTGCACCTGCCCCTGGACCGCGCGCCGCGCAAGCTGGCGGTGGACCTGGAGGCGCCGGCGAAAATGCGCCCCAACCAGCCGCTGACGGTCAAGGTGCACGCCCGCAACGCCGACGGCAGCCCGGCCCGCAGCGCCCACGTGCTGGTGGCCGCGGTGGACGTGGGCATCCTCAACATTACCCGTTACCCGACCCCCGATCCGTTCGCCACGCTGTTCGGCCGCAAGGCCTACGGCGCCGACCAGTACGACGTCTACGGCCAACTGATCGAGGGCGGCGGCCGCCTGGCCAGCCTGGCCTACGGCGGTGACGCCGCCCTGGCGGGGGGCGGCAAGCGGCCCCAGACCAGCGTGACCATCGTCGCCCGCCAGGCACAGCCCGTGACCCTGGACGAGCAGGGCGAAGGCGAGGTCAGCGTGGACATCCCCGACTTCAACGGCGAACTGCGGCTGATGGCCCAGGCCTGGACCGACGAGCGCTACGGCATGGCGGAAGCCAAGACCGTGGTGGCCGCGCCCCTGGTGGCCGAGCTGTCGGCGCCGCGCTTCCTCGCCGGCGGCGACCGCTCGCAGCTGGCGCTGGACCTGACCAACCTGTCCGGCTCGCCCCAGACCCTCGCCGTGCACCTGGGCGTGGAAGGCCCGCTGGCCCTGGAGCAGGTGGACAGCCAGTCGCTGACACTGGCGGAGGGCCAGCGCACCACCCTGAAGATTCCGGTGCGTGCCACCGGGTCCGGCTTCGAGCAGGCCCGAGTGACCCTGGACGTGCAAGGCCTGGACATTCCCGGCGAGACCCTGCCGCCGTTCGCTCGCAGCTGGGCCCTGGGCACCCGCCCGGCCTACCCGGCGCAGACCGAGCAGTTCCGCGCGGTGCTCAAGGGCGAAGCGTGGACCCTACCGGCCGGCACCCTGGCCCAGTACGACCCGTCGGGCCTGGAAGCCATGCTGGCGCTGTCCAGCCGGCCGCCGCTGAACCTCGGCGAGCAGGTCCGCGCCCTCAAGGCCTACCCCTATGGCTGCCTGGAGCAGACCACCAGCGGCCTCTATCCGTCGCTGTACGCCGACGCCGCCACCCTGCAGCGCCTCGGCCTGCAGGGCGAGGCGGACGAGCAGCGGCGCAAGTCCATCGAGCTGGGCATCGAGCGCCTGCTGGGCATGCAGCGCTACAACGGCAGCTTCGGCCTGTGGAGCGCCGACAGCGAAGAGGAGTACTGGCTGACCGCCTACGTCACCGACTTCCTGCTGCGCGCCCGCGAGCAGGGCTTCGCCATCCCGCCAGAGCCGCTGAAGAAGGCCAACGAGCGCCTGCTGCGCTACCTGCAGGACCCGTCGCTGATCGAGATGGACTACAGCTACAACACCGAATACAGCCGCTTCGCCGTGCAGGCCTACGCCGGCTACGTGCTGGCCCGCAGTCAGCAGGCGCCTCTGGGCAACCTGCGCGCGCTGTTCGACCGTCGCGCCGACTCGCGCTCCGGCCTGCCTTTGGTGCAGCTGGCGGTGGCGTTGAAGCAGATGGGCGACGGCCCGCGTGCCGAGCAGGCCTTGCAGGCCGGCCTGGCGGTGAAGCGGACCGACAACGAGTGGTACCACGACTACGGCAGCCCGGTGCGCGACCAGGCGCTGATCCTCTCGTTGCTGGAGGAGAACGACCTGGCGGCGGACGTGCGCGAGCAGCGCCTGTTCGATCTGTCGGAGACCCTCGGCGTGCGCGACTGGCTGTCCACCCAGGAGCGCAATGCCCTGTTCCTCGCCGGCCGCGGCCTGCTGGGCAAGCCGGAGAAGAGCTGGAACGTGACCCTGACCGCGGGTGATCAGCAGCGCGAGCTGAGCGACGCCCAGCCGGGCCTGAAGCTGGACGGGCCGCTGCTGGCCGACCCGCTGAGCCTGCGCAGCACCTCCGAGGCGCCGCTCTACCAGCGCCTGACCCTGTCCGGCTACCCGCGCAAGGCGCCGGCGCCCGGTGGCGATAACCTCAGCATCGAGCGCCAGTACCTGGGCACCGACGGCCGCGCGCTGAACCTGAGCCAGCTGGAAAGCGGCCAACTGGTGCTGGTGCACCTGGCGGTCAAGGCCAAGGAGCGGGTCCCCGACGCCCTGGTGGTGGACATGCTCCCCGCCGGCCTGGAGCTGGAGAACCAGAACCTGGCGCAGAGCTCCGCCAGCCTGCAGGACGCCGGCGGCGAGGTGAAAAAGTGGGCGGAATCCATGCAGGAAAGCCCGCTGAAGCACCAGGAATTCCGCGACGACCGCTATGTCGCGGCGGTGGATGTGAGCGGCTACGAAACCCGGCACCTGCTGTACCTGGCCCGGGCGGTGACGCCGGGGACTTACCGGGTGCCGCCGCCCCAGGTGGAATCCATGTACC
Organism: Pseudomonas mangiferae; assembly: GCF_007109405.1. Taxonomy (GTDB): domain Bacteria; phylum Pseudomonadota; class Gammaproteobacteria; order Pseudomonadales; family Pseudomonadaceae; genus Pseudomonas_T; species Pseudomonas_T mangiferae. The sequence continues at coordinate 23,401 of NZ_VJOY01000010.1, read as the reverse complement.
GGCCCACCTGGCGCGCCGTGGGCGCCGCGGCGGACGAGCTGGTGGTGAACGGCCATTGAGTCGACCCGCGAGCGCACCGCGGCAGCGGTGATGGCACGACGGGTCTGGCGCCTCCTGCGCCGGCCCTGGCTGTGCCTGCCGCTGCTGGCGGTCCTGCTGCTGGTGGCGGCCGACCGGCTGTTCCCGCTGCCGATGCCCGGCGACGACCTGGCGCGGGTGGTGCTGGCGGAGGACGGCACGCCGCTCTGGCGCTTCGCCGATGCCAACGGGGTGTGGCGCTACCCGGTGGCGGTGGGGGATGTTTCCCCCTACTACCTCGACGCCCTGCTGACCTACGAGGACCGCTGGTTCTACCGCCACCCCGGGGTGAACCCGGTGGCGCTGCTGCGGGCCGCCTGGCAGAACCTCACCGGGGGCCGCGTGCTGTCCGGCGGCAGTACCCTGTCGATGCAGGTGGCGCGGCTGCTGGACCCTCATGCGCGCACCCTGCCGGGCAAGCTGCGCCAGCTGTGGCGCACGCTGCAGCTGGAGTGGCACCTGTCCAAAGAGCAAATCCTCACCCTCTACCTCAACCGGGCGCCATTCGGCGGCACCCTGCAAGGGGTCGCCGCGGCCAGCTGGGCCTACCTGGGCAAGTCGCCGGCCCAGTTGACCCGTGCCGACGCCGCGCTGCTGGCGGTGCTGCCCCAGGCGCCCAGCCGGCTGCGCCCGGACCGCTACCCGGAACGTGCCCAGGCGGCCCGGGACAAGGTGCTGCGGCGCCTGGCGGAATTCGAGACCTGGCCCCGGGCGGCGGTGGACGAGGCGCTGGAGGAGCCGGTGCTCCTGGCGCCGCGCCGCGAGCCGCGCCTGGCGCCGTTGCTGGCGCGGCGGCTGAACGGTGCCGGCAGCCCGCCGCTGATCCGCACTACCCTCGACGCGACCCTGCAGCGGCGCCTGGAGGACCTGCTGCTGGGCTGGCGCGGCCGCCTGCCGGAGCGCACCTCGGCGGCGATCCTGGTGGTGGAGCACGAGCGCATGGCGGTGCGCGCCTACCTGGGCTCGGTGGACCTGGACGACGAGCGCCGCTTCGGCCACGTGGACATGGTCCAGGCGCTGCGCTCGCCCGGCTCGACCCTCAAGCCGTTCCTCTACGGCATGGCCCTGGACGCCGGGCTGATCCACTCCGAATCGCTGCTGCAGGACGTGCCGCGGCGCTATGGCGACTACCGGCCCGGCAATTTCTCCTCCGGCTTCAGCGGCCCGGTGTCCGCCAGCGAGGCCCTGGCCACCTCCCTCAACCTGCCGGCGGTGCAGTTGCTGGAGGCCTTCGGCCCGAAGCGCTTCGCCGGCGAGTTGCGCAACGCCGGGCTGCCCCTGAGCCTGCCTCCCCTGGCCGAGCCGAACCTGGCGCTGATCCTCGGCGGCGCCGGCACCCGCCTGCAGGACCTGGTGTCCGGCTACAGCGCCTTCGCCCGCGAAGGCCGCGCCGCGCGCCTGCGCCTGCAGCCCCAGGACCCGCTCCTGGAGCGGCGCCTGCTGTCCCCCGGCGCGGCCTGGATCGTCCGGCGCATCCTCGCCGGCCAGGCGCGGCCGGACCGCGACCCGCGGGCGCGGCTGGTGCAGCGCCCGCAACTGGCCTGGAAGACCGGCACCAGCTACGGCTTCCGCGATGCCTGGGCCATCGGTATCGGCCCGCGCTACCTGGTCGGCGTGTGGATCGGCCGGCCCGATGGCACCCCGGTGCCGGGCCAGTTCGGCCTGGCCTCGGCGGCGCCGCTGCTGCTGCAGGTCCACGACCTGCTGGTGAACCGCGACGCCCAGCGTGGCGCGCGGATTCCCGACGACCCGCAGCCGGCCTCGGTGGGCGTCGCGGCGATCTGCTGGCCGCTGGGCCAGCCGCTGGCCCGGGACGATGCCAACTGCCGCCGCCAGCGCTTCGCCTGGACCCTGGACGGCACCACCCCGCCGACCCTGCAGGCCGCCGACCAGCCCCTCGGCCTGGGGCTGCGCCAGACCGTCTGGCTGAACGCCGCCGGGTTGCGGGTCGACCCGACCTGCGCCGGCGCCCGGCCCCACGAGCTGGTGCTCTGGCCGGCGCCCCTGGAACCCTGGCTGCCCCGTCGTGAGCGGCGCAGCGCGCGCTTGCCGGCCAGCGACCCGGCCTGCCCGCCGAGCCAGCCAGCGCTGGCCGCGCCGCTGTCCATCGTCGGCGTGCGGCCCAACGACCGCCTCAGCCAGCCGGCCGGCAGCGCCGACCCGCTGCGGCTGAAGCTCGGCGCCCTGGGCGGCAGCGGGCGCCACTGGTGGTTCCTGGACGGCGCGCCGATCGGCGAGAGCGCCGTGGACGACAGCTTCAACCTGGAGCTGAAGGAGCCCGGCCGGCACCAGCTCAGCGTGCTGGACGAGGCGGGCCAGACGGCCCGCGTGGAATTCCAGGTGGGCCGCTGAAACCGCCCGCCGCGCACCCCGCGGCAGGCGCCTTCGGCGGTCTTGGACTTAACTGGAAGAGTTCCGCGCCACCGGCGGCGGGGTCGAACCCGCCCGCGGGCGTCCGGTCGAAGCCCAAGCCGGGGGCCGCCGCTCCCTTCTTTCCGCGAGGTCAATGCCGATGTCCGATGAAACGCTCACGCCCATTCCCGACCAGGTCGCGGCCTTTCGGGTCGCCGTGCTCGCGAAGCTCGCCTACTCGGTCGGCAAAGACGCCGAGCACGCCACCGAGCACGACTGGTTCGAGGCGGTCGCCCTCGCCACGCGGGACTACATGGTGGACTTCTGGCTCGACGACGAGCGGCGGACCCAGCGCAAGAAACAGAAGCGCGTCTACTACCTCTCCCTGGAATTCCTCATCGGGCGCCTGCTGTTCGACAGCCTGAGCAACCTGGGCCTGCTGGACATCGCCCGGGCGGCCCTGGCCGAGGTGGACGTGGACCTGGACCGCATCCGCACCCTGGAGCCCGACGCCGCCCTGGGCAACGGCGGCCTCGGCCGGCTGGCGGCCTGCTTCATGGAGAGCATGGCGACCCTCGGGGTGACCGCCCACGGCTACGGCATCCGCTACGAGCACGGGCTGTTCCGCCAGGCCATCGTCGACGGCTGGCAGCAGGAACAGACCGAGACCTGGCTGGACTTCGGCAACCCCTGGGAGTTCGAGCGCCCGGAAGTGGTGTACGCGGTGAGCTTCGGCGGCAGCGTCACCAGCATCACCGACGCCCAGGGCCATCAGCGGCAGATCTGGCAACCAGCGGAAACGGTGCGCGCGGTGGCCTACGACACCCCGGTGGTGGGCTGGCGCGGCGCCAGCGTCAACGCCTTGCGGCTGTGGCGGGCGCGGGCCACCGAGGAGCTGCACCTGGAGCGCTTCAACGCCGGCGACCACCTGGGCGCGGTGGCGGAGGTGGCCCGGGCGGAAAGCATCTCGCGGGTGCTGTACCCCGCCGACAGCACCGAGGCTGGGCAGGAGCTGCGCCTGCGCCAGGAGTACTTCTTCGTCTCCGCGTCCCTGAAGGACCTGCTGCGGCGCCATCTGAGCCAGCACAGCACGCTGCTCAACCTGCCGCAGCAGGCGGCGATCCAGCTCAACGACACCCACCCGTCCATCGCCGTGGCCGAGCTCATGCGGCTGCTGGTGGACGAGCACGAGCTGCCCTGGGACAAGGCCTGGGAGCTGACCGTCAACACCCTGTCCTACACCAACCACACCCTGCTGCCGGAGGCCCTGGAGAGCTGGCCGGTGTCGCTGATGGAGCGCCTGCTGCCGCGGCACATGCAGATCATCTACCTGATCAACGCCCACCACATCGACGCCCTGCGCGCCCAGGGCCTGCATGACTTCGACCTGCTGCGCTCGGTGTCGCTGATCGAGGAAGGCAACGGTCGCCGGGTGCGCATGGGCAACCTGGCGTTTCTCGGCTCCCACAGCATCAACGGGGTGTCGGCGCTGCATACCCAACTGATGCGCGAGACGGTGTTCACCGACCTGCACCGCCTGTATCCCCAGCGGATCAACAACAAGACCAACGGCATCACCTTCCGCCGCTGGCTGCACCAGGCCAATCCGGCCCTCACCCAGCTGCTGCGGGAGCACCTGGGCGATGGCGTGCTGGACAGCCCCGAGGAAACCCTGCCGCAGCTGGAGCCCTTCGCCGACAAGGCGGCGTTCCGCAAGCGCTTCATCGAGCAGCGGCGGCAGAGCAAGGTGGCCCTGGCCGCCCTCGTGCAGGAACGCCTGAACATCACCCTTAACCCGGACGCGCTGTTCGACGTGCAGGTCAAGCGCATCCACGAGTACAAGCGGCAGTTGCTCAACCTGCTACACACGGTGGCGCTCTACCAGGCGATCCGCGCCGAGCACACCACCGAGTGGGCGCCGCGGGTGAAGATCTTCGCCGGCAAGGCGGCCGCCAGCTATCACCAGGCCAAGCTGATCATCAAGCTGGCCAACGACGTGGCGCGCATGGTGAACAACGACCCTACAGTGCGCGGCCTGCTCAAGGTGGTGTTCCTGCCCAACTACAACGTCAGTCTGGCGGAGAGCATCATTCCCGCGGCCGATCTCTCCGAGCAGATTTCCACCGCCGGGATGGAGGCCTCGGGCACCAGCAACATGAAGTTCGCCCTCAACGGCGCCCTGACCATCGGCACCCTGGACGGCGCCAACGTGGAGATGAGCGAGCGCATCGGCCTGGAAAACATGTTCATCTTCGGCCTCACCGCGCAGCAGGTGAACGTGCGCAAGCGCGCCAACGACTACAACTCCGAGGCCGCCATCGCCGCCTCGCCGCGGCTGGCCGAGGTGCTGCTGGCGCTGCGCAGCGGAGTGTTCTCCCCGGACGACCCGGCGCGCTACGTGGGGCTGGTGGACGAGCTGACCTGGAACGACCGCTTCCTGGTGTGCGCCGACTTCGACGCCTACTGGGACGCCCAGCGCCAAGTCGAGAATCTCTGGCGGCAGCACCAGCGCTGGTGGCGCGCGGCGGTGCTGAACACGGCCCGCACCGGCTGGTTCTCCTCCGACCGCACCATCCGCGAGTACGCCACGGACATCTGGCACGCCCTGGAGTGAGCCCGGGGGCGGGCGGCCTGGCGCGGCGATTGCTTCCCGTTGCCAGGTCGGCGCGTCGGCGGCGGGGTTCCGTCGCGGCCGCGCCATCGTCGTCCCCTGCGTCCTGACCCCTTTCCGGAGAACCCGCGATGCGCCTTTGGCAACGCAGCATTCAGTGGCAACTGATCCTCAGCATGGGCGCGGCTCTGCTCGCCAGCATCCTCATCGTCGTCGGCATCTATTCGGCGGTGATGAACCGGCTGGTGGACCGCTACCTGCTGGGCGAGGCGCTGCCCCAGAGCGTCATGGCGATCCGCAACGACCTGGAACGGGTCCTCGCCCAGCCCCTCACCGCGGCCCGCGACATCGCCGAGAACAGCCTGGTGCGGGACTGGCTGGCCAAGGGCGAGGACCCGGCGCGGCAGGCGGACTTCGAGCGTTACCTGGCCGACGTGCAGGCGACCCACAAGGCCCTGGTGACCTTCATCGTCGCCCTGGACAGTGGCCACTACTTCACCGGGCGCGGCCTCGACCGTACCGTCGAGCGCAGCCGCGACGCCTGGTTCTACGGCTTCATGGACAGCGGCAAGGAGCGCTCCCTGGACATCGACATCGACCAGACCCTGCGCCAGCCGACCCTGTTCATCAACCAGCGCATCGTCCGCGACGGCAAGCCCCTGGGCATCGCCGGCCTGGGCTTCAGCCTGTCGGCCATGTCCGACATGGTGCGGGATTTCCACTTCGGCCAGAACGGCCGCATCTACCTGGTGAGCCGCGACGGCAAGGTGAAGATCCACCCCGACAGCACGTTCAACGACGCCCGCAGCCTGGCCGACCTCACCGGCGCCGAGGTGGCCACCCGGCTGCTGACCCCCGGCGACGAGGCGGCGGTGCGCTTCGAGCGCGACGGCGAGGAATACCTGGCGGTGGCCCGGCCGCTGCAGACCCTGGACTGGCTGCTGGTGAGCGAGGTGCCGGAGCAGGAAATCTACGGCGAGGCGCGCCAGGCGCTGCTGGTCACCAGCCTGATCGGCGTCGGCGTCGCCCTGCTGATGCTGGGCCTGGTGGTGCTGCTCTCCCGCGGGCTGGTGCGGCCGATCCGCCAGGTCACCGCGGCCCTGGTGGAGATCGGTGGCGGGGGCGGCGACCTGACCCGACGCCTGGACGTCAGCCGCGCCGATGAACTGGGCGACCTGTCCCGGGGCTTCAACCGCTTCCTGGAGAGCCAGCGCAGCCTGATCGGCGAGGTGCTGGCCACCAGCGAGCGACTGCGTGGCGCGGTGGCCCAGGTGTCCCAGGTGGTGGAAGACACTGCCAGCCGCTCCGGCCGCCAGCAGAGCATGACCGACCTGGTAGCCACCGCCGTGCACGAGATGGGCCTCACGGTGCAGGAGATTGCCCGCAATGCCAGCGAGGCGGCCGGCGCCTCCCAGACCGCCCGGGAAGAGACCGGTACGGCGCGCCAGGTGGTGGGGGAATCCATCGGGCACATCGAGCGCATGTCCGGCGACATCCGTGGCGCCGCCGAGGCGGTCAGCGAGCTGGCGTCCCAGGTCGCCACCATCGACCAAGTGCTGGCGGTGATCCGCGGCATTTCCGAGCAGACCAACCTGCTGGCGCTGAACGCGGCCATCGAGGCGGCACGGGCCGGGGAGCAGGGCCGCGGCTTCGCGGTGGTGGCGGACGAGGTGCGCACCCTGGCCAGCCGCACCCAGGCGTCCACCGATGAAATCCAGCAGATGATCCAGCGCCTCAAGGATGGTGCGGAGACCGCAGTGCGTTCCATGGAGGCGGGGCAGGCCGCTACCGGCACCGGTGTCGAGGCCAGCCGCCGCACCGGCCGCTCTCTGGAGGCGATCAACCAGCAGGTAGACCGCATCAGCGACATGAACCATCAGGTGGCTACCGCCACCGAAGAACAGACCTCGGTCACCGAGGACATCAACCGCAACGTGCAGGGGATCGCCGACCTGGCACGAGCCACCGCCGAGGACGTGCGGGGCTGCCGGGAAGACTGCCAGGCTCTGCGGCGCCTGGCGGACGACCTGGCGGCGCAGATGGGCAGCTTCCGCCTCTAGGGGCCACGTGCCCCTACGCGTGAAGGCGCCCTGGGGGCGACGCGCCGGGAGGCGCGTTCACCACTGCCGGACACCGCTTCTTCGCCGCATGCCTCGCCTGGCGTTGGCCCAGCGATCGGTACGAAAACCTCAGGACACCCGGAAACGGTTGGTCAGCTCCCGCAGGCGGCTGACGATCTGCGCCAGGGCCTGGCTGCTCTGGTCGATGTGGTTCACCGCTTCCTGGGTGGATTGGGCCACGTCACGGATGTTCACCAGGTTGCGGTTGATCTCGTGGGCCACCGAGGTCTGCTCCTCGGTGGCACTGGCGATCTGGGTGTTCATGTTCATGATGGTGTCCACCGCCTCGCCGATGCTGCGCAGCGCGGTGTCAGCCTCGCCGGCGTCCTCCAGGGTCTGGCGCGCGCGCTGCTGGCCCTGGTCCATGGCCCCGGCGGCATCCCGCGCACCCCGTTGCAGGCGCTCGATCATCTGCTGGATTTCCGCCGTGGACTGCTGGGTGCGCTGGGCCAGCGAACGCACTTCGTCCGCCACCACCGCGAAGCCGCGGCCCTGTTCGCCGGCGCGAGCCGCCTCGATGGCCGCGTTCAACGCCAGCAGGTTGGTCTGCTCGGCGATGCCTCGGATCACGTCCAGCACGCCGCCGATGGTGTCGCTGGCATTGGCCACGTCGGTGACCTGCAGCGAGGTGTCCTGCAGTTCGCTGGACAGCTGGGTGACCGCGCCCAGGGTGCGGCTGACGATCTGGCTGCCGGAGTTGGCCTCGCGCTCGGCGTTCATCGCTGCCTGGGCGGCGCCGGCGGCGTTGCGCGCCACCTCCTGGATGGTTTCGGCCATCTCGGTGGTGGCGGTGGCCACCTGGTCGGTTTCGGATTGCTGGCGGTCCATGTCCTGGCGCGCCTTGAGGGTCACCTGGCTGAGCTCCTCGCTCTGCCCGCGGACCTGCTCGGTGACCTGCTGCAGCGCCGAAATAGCCTCGCGGAAGCGCTGCAGCATGCTGTTGTAGGCCTGGGCGACGCTGCTGATCTCGTCGCGCCCGCGGCTGTCCAGGCGTGCGGTGAGGTCGGCGTCCCGCTCGGCCTGGCGCAGCGCCGCCAGCAGCGCTGCCAGGGGCTGGGTCACGCTGCGCGCCACCAGCCAGCCGCCGATCACGGTCACCAGCAGGATCAGGCCGACCACCGCCAGCATCGCCTCGCGAACCCGGTGGTAGACCTCCTCGGCCCGGTCCCGGGTGGCCTTGGCCTCGTTCAGCTGTACCTGGATCAGCGAACCGATGCTGGCGGTGATGGGGTCGATGGTGCGGTACAGCGGGCCGTTGAAGGCGGCCAGGGTGCCCTGCAATGGCTCCGGGGCGCCCTGCAGGAAGGCGATCGCCCGCTGGATGTCCTGGTTGGCCGCCTGGAACCGCTGGGCGGCCTCGGCGGACAGGTGCTGTTCCTCGGCGGTCAGGTGGGTGGCCTGGTAGCTGCGCCAGAGGGCGTCGATCTCCCGCTGGGCGGTGTTGAGGTTGGTCAGCGCCTCCTGCTTGCCCAGCAGGCCGTGGTCGGCCTTGTTCACCGTGTCGATGATATTGACCGCGTAGTAGTCGCTGATCTGCTTGAGCTGTTGCAGCGGCACCACGCGGTCGTCGTAGAGCTGGCCGACCCCGGCGTCGATGCGCGAGAAGCCATGCAGCGCCAGCCCCAGCAGCGCCAGGATAGCCAGGAGGGGAAGGACGACCAGCACCATCAGGCGGTGGGTCACTTTGAGTTTGTTCATGGTTGATCCTCGATCAGCGATGAGCCGTCCCTGCCGCGCGTATGGCTCCCTGCAAGCCAGTCTGGTTCAGGTTCTGCAAACGGTCAGAGGAAATAACAGAACTTTCGGATGGCTCACTGCTATTACTTCGGACTATCCGCCGAACGGTAGACCCTCAGCCGCGGCGGATCAGCCAGACGCCGCCGAGGATCAGCAGCAGGCCGGCCACCTTCATCAGGCTCACCGGCGCCTCGCGATAGCCCACCCAGCCGAAGTGGTCCAGCATCACCGCCATGCTCAGCTGGCCCGCCAGGACCAGCACCATGAACAGCAGCGCGCCGATGCGCGGCCCGGCGAACGCCGCGGTGGCGATGAACACCGCCCCCAGCAGGCCGCCGCACCATTGCCACCACTGCACGCCCTTGAGGGCTGTCAGGCTCGGCAGGTCGCGCTGCGCCAGCACCACCGTCAGCAACGCCACGGTGCCCACGCCGAAGGACACCAGGGCGGCGCACATCACGCTGGACACCTGCTTCGCCAGCAGGCCGTTGATGCCGGCCTGCAGGGGCAGGAAGGCACCGGCGATGAAGGGCAGGACGAGCAACCACCAGGCAAGGGGCATCGGGACGAACTCCAGGAGGTAAAAAGAGGGCCGCAGAGTATGCCAGAGCGACAGCGGCGCCTCGCGCTGTCCCCACGCGGTCACTGGCGAACTCTACAAAACGTCGAGCGTACCGCCGCGATGCGTCCGTCGTTATCGCGCCCACCATGCGGGCAATGCCGACAACCTGAATAACTTTGTTTTTTGTCTGAATTAAAAACATGAAAGTGCATGGGTCATTATTTGTTTGCGCAAATTAAATGCGGCGCGAAATTGATGGCGAAGTGCGATTGATTGTTGCCCTGCACCTTCCCCTTATTGTCGGTTTCGGGATTGTTGTCGACGGTAAGTGGCTGATGAAGAACGCGAAGCGACAAATTGAAAGTTGCGGAGTTAAAGTGCCAATTCCTTGATTGCACAGGGAAGTTTTAATTGATCAAACGAGCGAGCTAAAAAAGAGAGGTCCATTCGGCCCTTTCCGGTTTGCAAATCAAATGCACTGCACTAGTTTTTTAATCGCTTGCTGACCACGACGGTCAGCGTGCTTCCACGGTGAAACCGAAGTTCGGCGTTCACCCTTTCCGGTAAGTACGTGAATCAAGGAGATACCCCATGCAAACTGTCGAACAAGTCCGTGAAGAAGAGCTGCAACTGGACGATTGGTTCGAGGCCGAAACCCACGACGCTGCCGTGGACATGATGAAGAACGAAGCCGTCGTGCCGTTCGGCACCGCCATGTGGCCGTTCTGATCGCAGTCTGAAATACCCATCGGGGGGCGAATGCGGCGCGCTGCGTTCGCCCCTTTTCATTGCCACGCCGCGCCCAGGGAAGGTACCGATGGACCGCGATCGCGCTCTCCAGCATTTTCTGTATTACCTGCCGCATCACCCCGCCCTCGACGGGCGCTCCCCGATCACCGTATTGCTCGGCCACACCGCGCCCTATGCCGAGCTGGTGGGGCATATCCAGCACATGGCTGCCAGCCAGGACACCTTGCGCTTCACTGCCATGGCCCTCGACGAGTCGCCGACCGAGGCCCTGGCCGACGCCATCGTCGCCTCGGATCTGTTCATCCTCTTCTATGACGCCTCGACCCTGGCCAACCCCCGGGCCGAGGGGCCGCCCTTCATCCGCGCGCTGCAACCGGTGATTTCCGAGCACTGGCGCAAGTCTCTGCTGTTCAAGGACTACGGCGACTATTTCTACGACACCTTCAGCGTCGAGCCCGAGCGCGTCGCCGACCTCAACGCCGCGCTGATCCGCCGCATGAGCGAGGGCGAGGTGCTGACCTTCAGCGACGTCCACGGCTCGCGCTTCGACGCCTCGCTGCGGGCGCTGAAGAAGTGGACCAACATCAACGGCGTCGGCAACTACGACCTGGCGCCCGGCGAGATCGCCACCCACAGCGAGACCATCAACGGTCACGTGAAATTCGTCGGCACCTTCCTCGGCACCATCCCCTTCGCCCGCAAGTACGGGGTGCTGGAATCGCCCCTGGAGCTATGGATCGAGAACTCCACCATCAGCCGCATCGCCACTGACGTGCCGGGGCTGGAGCAGGACTTCAGCAAGTACCTGGACGCCAACCCGTCGAACCGGCGCATCGAGGAACTGGGTATCGGCACCAACGAGGGGGTCAAGCGGCTCTATGCCCGCAACGCCGGATTCGAGGAGCGCCACTGCGGCTTGCACCTGGGGCTGGGCGGCGGGGCCAAGGGTAGCCACCACCTGGACCTGATCTTCGACAGCGGCACCCTGGCCGTGGATGGCCGTGTGGTGTTCGACGACCGCACCGGCTACGTGGTTTAGGATACGGCCGCCACCGGTGCACCGAGGAGGGCAAGGAGCGCTTGTCTGACGGGGGCTGGGTCTGGGAGCGGTCGAAGGCTCAGCGGCCGCGCGGCGGGTACTGCGCCAGCAGGCGGGCCACGGTCTGGCGGATTTCCGCGTCACGCTGGGCCGGCGCCTGGCCGGGACGCAGCACCTGCTCCGCTGAGGCCCGCCAGACCAGCTTGCCGTCGCGGCCGTCCAGCAGGTCCAGCTGCAGGGTGGCGACTCGGTAGTCCACGGTGCGGGTTTCGGTATAGGCCGGACCCGCCCACGGGCTGCCCCAGTAGCCACCCCAATAGCCGCCGTAGTTGGTGTTCACCTGCTGCTGGCGATCATCGACGATCAGCCAGGCCTGCACCTTGAGGTCGCCTGACGCGCCGCCTGCGGCCGGGCGCAGGCCGTGTCGGTCCAGTTGGTCCGACACCGCGCTGCGGATGCGTTGCTCGGTGAGGTCGCTGGCCACCCGCGGGTCGTCCGGGCTGTAGCGTACGGCGGGGGCCTGCCAGCTCCAACTGCGGTAGGCGGCGAAATCGCGGCTGACGTCGTAGTCCTGTTCGATGCGCGGCGTGCTGCACCCGGCGACGAGCAGGGCGACGGTCAGGCAGAGGGCTCGTGACAACGGCATGGTTCGACTCCAGCCCGCACAGGCGGAAAGCGGTGAACGGAGTGCCAGGCGGCGAGACGTCGCTGCGACGGGGTTGTCGCGGCAAAGCGGGGCGCCTATCCGCTGTCTGACCGCTCCCGGTGGGGTTTGTCCCCTCCAATGCACCCCGGTGCGGCCCTCAGGAAATCCCTTAGGCCGCTTCTCAGGGAAACCCCGATACACCTGATATCAGGGCGCAACTAAGGTGAAACGTAATGCCTTTGTGGCACAAGGAGAAGCGCCTTGTTTGTGTATTTCGGGCTGTGGCTTGCCCTGGCCGTTACCGCGGCGGGGATCGCACTGAACATGACCTGGCTCGCCGGCCTGGGGTGCGCACTGGGCGCGCTGGCGGCGCTGGCGCTGTGGTGGTGGCGCAAGCCGGCACCGCCGCCGGTGGACGTTGTGGAAGTCGAGGAGCCACCGAAGCGGCGCGACGTCGAGCCGGTGCTGCAGGGCGTGCTGCCCACTTGGCGCGAGAACATCGACCAGGTGCGCCAGCTGAACCAGCACAACGTGCGGGAACTGTTCGAGCGCTTCGCTACCCTTACCGGCCGCCTGGAGAACACCCTCGCCGGCTCCGAGGAGGTGATCGGCAGCGGCGGGGTGGGCGACAGCCTGCGCCAGGCCAACTCCCGGCTGACCGAAGTGATCGACGCCTTCCACGCCGCCAGTCAGCGCAAGAACCAGTTGTTCGCCACCATCGGCCATCTGGACAGCTACGCCACCGAACTGCAGCAGATGTCCAAGCTGGTCCAGGACATCGCCAGCCAGACCAACCTGCTCGCCCTCAACGCCGCCATCGAGGCCGCCCGTGCCGGGGAATACGGCCGCGGCTTCTCCGTGGTGGCCGACGAGGTGCGCAAGCTGTCCACCCTGTCGGCCGAGACTGGCCACCGCATGGGCGAGAAGGTCAGCGAGATCAACAAGGCCATCCGCGCCACGGTCTCCGCCACCGAGGAACTCAGCCAGAGCGAGCAGAACAACCTGGACTACCTGGACGACGTTGCCGGTCAGGTGATGACGCGGCTCAGCGAGAACCTGGAATCCCTTTCGGAATCGTCCATGCGCCTGCAGCAGGACGCCCGTACGACCCAGTCCGACATCCAGGAAATCATCGTCAGCCTGCAGTACCAGGACCGTTCCGACCAGATGCTCGACCACCTGCAGATCGACCTCCAGCGGCTGGAGGACGCGGTGCGCGAGCAGCACGCCGCCCTCGACGATCCCGCCCGCTGGCTGCGCGACCTGCGCGACCGCTTCACCACCGACGAAGAGCGCCATGGCCGGCGCGGTCCGGCCAACAACGACGTGACCTTCTTCTAAGGAGTAACCATGAGCAAGACCATCCTCATCGTCGATGACTCCATGTCCATGCGCCAGCTGGTGAAGATGACCCTCACCGGCGCCGGCCACCAGGTCATCGAGGCCAGCGACGGGCGCGATGCGCTGACCAAGCTCAACGGCCAGAAGATCAACCTGATCATCAGCGACGTGAACATGCCGAACCTGGATGGCATCGGCCTGGTGAAGGAGATCAAGAACCGCAACGAGTACCGCTTCACGCCGATCATCATGCTCACCACCGAGAGCGAGCAGGGCAAGAAGGCCGAAGGCCAGGCAGCCGGCGCCAAGGCCTGGATCGTCAAGCCGTTCCAGCCGCAGCAACTCCTCGCCGCCGTCGAAAAGCTGGTGGGCTGAGCCATGCTCGAACTCCGCCACGACACCCACCAGGACCCGGCCCTGCTGGCCCTCACCGGCAGCCTGACCATCTACGAGGTGCGCCAGGCTCATGACGAGCTGCGCGCCGCCCTGGCCGGCGGTCAGCGCCAGTGGCGCATCGACCTGGCCGAGCTTGAGGAACTGGATAGCGCCGGCGCCCAGCTGCTGCTGGCGCTGCAACGCCACCTGCTGAGCCTGGATGGTGGACTGGACGTGAGCAACCCCACCGCGGACGTGCTGGAACTGCTGGAGCTGCTGCACCTGCAGTCGCTCTACCCCGACGTGCTACCGGCGCAGCCCTGAGGAGCGACCCATGCTGAATGGAGAGCAGTGGAGCCAGTTGCTGCAGAGCTTCCTGGAGGAAGGCGGCGATTTGCTCAAGCAGGCCGAGGAATGCCTGCTGGTGCTGGACGGCGACCTCGCCGACGAGGAGGCCATCAACGGCCTGTTCCGTGCCATGCACACCCTCAAAGGATCGGCCGGGCTGTTCTCCCTGACCCCGGTGGTGGCGTTCACCCACCAGTTGGAAAGCCTGCTGATGGCCGTCCGCGACGGCGAGCGCAGCCTGACGCCGAACCTGATTTCACTGATGCTGCGTTGCCTCGACGAACTGGGCTCCATGATCGGCCGGATCAACGTCGAGACTGGCGCGGTGGAAGGCAACGACGAGGTGCTGCAGACCCAGTTGCTCAACGCCCTGGCTGCGGAAATGGGCCAAGGCAGCGACAGCCTGCCGACGCCCACCGCGCCCCGGGAGGGGCAGGTGCAGCGCGCCCCGGCCACCGGCGAGGGCGCATGGCACATTTCCCTGCGCTTTTCCCCGGACCTCTACCGCAACGGCTTCGACCCGGCGGCGTTCGTGCGCTACCTGAGCCGGCTGGGCGAGATCACCCACCTGGAGGTACTGGACGAAAACCTGCCGGACTTCCACCAGATGGACCCCGAGGCCTGCTACCTGGGCATGGAGATTTCCCTGCGCAGCGCCTCCAGCAAGGCCGAGATCGAGGAAGTCTTCGAGTTCATCCTGGACTTCTGCAAGCTGCGCATCCTGCCGCCGGAAAGCAGCCTGAGCGACTACCTCCAACTGATCCGCGAGCTGCCCGAGACCGACGAGCGCATCGGCAGCATCCTGGTGGCCAGCGGCCTGCTCACCGAGCACGAGCTGAACACCGGCCTGACCATGCAGGCCCAGGGCGAGGAGCCACGCGCTCCACTGGGCAGCGTGCTGGTGGAGGCCGGCATGGTGGCGCCCGCGGTGGTCAACGCCGCCCTGGAGAAGCAACAAGTGGTGCGCGAGCGCCGCGCCCAGGAATCCAGCCTGATCAAGGTGGCCGCCCACAAGCTGGACGAACTGATCAACCTGGTGGGCGAGCTGGTCATCAGCGCCGCCGGCGCCCAACTCCAGGCCCGCGCCCATGGCCACTCCGACTTCATCGAATCCACCCAGGTGGTGAACCGCCACGTGGAGCAGATCCGCGAGGCGGCCCTGAAGCTGCGGATGATCGAGATCGGCGACACCTTCAACCGCTTCCACCGGGTGGTGCGCGACGTCAGCCAGGAGCTGGGCAAGAAGATCCGCCTTGAAGTACGGGGCGCCGACACCGAGCTGGACAAGTCGGTCACCGATAAGATCGCCGACCCGCTCACCCACTTGGTGCGCAACGCCATCGACCACGGCATCGAATCCGCCGAGGAGCGCCTGGCGGCCGGCAAGCCGGCGGAAGGGCACCTGGCCCTGAACGCGTACCACGAATCGGGGATGATCGTCATCGAGGTGAGCGACGACGGCCGCGGCCTGAATACCGCGCGCATCCGCCAGAAGGCCATCGACAAGGGGCTGATCGACCCCAACGCCAACCTCAGCGAACACGACCTGCACATGCTGATCTTCGCCGCCGGCTTTTCCACTGCCGACAGCGTCTCCAACCTGTCCGGCCGTGGTGTCGGCATGGACGTGGTGCGCAGCGCCATCGACCAGCTGCGCGGCACGGTGGAGATCGAGTCGCGGCCGGGGCTCGGCTGTACGTTCCGCATTCGCCTGCCCCTGACCCTGGCCATCATCGAGGGCTTCCTGGTGAGCCTGGGCGGCGAATACTTCGTGATCCCCCTGGACATGGTCACCGAGTGCATGGAACTGGGCGACCAACCGCTCATCGACGGCATTTACGGCTACCTCAACCTGCGTGGCAAGCCGTTGCCCTGCATCGACCTGTCCGCCCACTTCGACCTGCCTGCCAGCGCCGTGCGCCGGCGCAACATCGTGGTAGTGAGCCAGGGCCGGCAGCAGGCCGGGCTGATCGTCGACCAACTGCACGGCGAGCTGCAGACGGTGATCAAGCCCCTCGGCCTGCTGTTCCAGCACCTGCAGGGGATCAGCGGCTCCACCATTCTCGGATCGGGCCAGGTGGCGCTGATCCTGGATATCCCCAGCCTGTTCCGCCAATTGCAGGCGCTGGTCGACACCGGCGCTTCCGAGACCCGCTCCGTCCAGAACCGCCAGGAGCTTCTGCCGAGGCTTTAAGGAGAACCACCCATGCAATTCATTCGCAACATGAAAATCGGCGTCCGGCTGACCCTGGGCTTCTTGCTCGTGGTGGCATTGACCGTGGTGGTCGGCGTGATCGGTATTCTCAACCTCAGCAAGGTCAACGACCTCAGCGACAAGATGTACAACCAGGACCTGACCGGCCTGAGCGACGTGCAACAGGCCAACATCCAATTGGTGATCATCGGCCGGGCGCTGCGCACCAGCCTGCTGGCGGCCAGCGTGGAGGAGCGGGACGCCGCGGCGGACACCGTGCGCAAGGCCATCGCCGACACCCATGCGCTGATCGACAAGGCCCGGTCTGCCTTCATCTCCGAGCAGGGCAAGGCGCTGTTCGCGCGTATCGAGGGCCCGCTGAAGGAATATGAGACCGACGTCCAGCGCACCTTGCAGTTGCACATCCAGTCCGGGGCCTTGCAGCAGAGCACCGAGATCACCCAGATGCTTCCGGAGCTATCCAAGCGCGGCAACATCGTCGACGGCATCATGGGCGAGGTGGTGGCCTTCAAGCAGAAACGCGCCAGCGACGCCAACGACACCATCACCGAGATCTACACCGGGTCGCGGACCCAGATGATCGTCCTGATCGTCATCGCCGCGCTGTTCGGTGTGGGCATCGGCATGCTCATCACCCGCACCATCAGCAAGCCGCTGATCAGCGCTGTTCACGCGGCCGACCAACTGGCCGCGGGCGACCTCAGCGCCGACTTGACGGTCACCTCGAAGGACGAAACCGGCCAGTTGCTGCAGTCCATGAAGAACCTTATCGAGCGCCTGCGCAGCATCATGGGTGACGTGCGCAGCGCCGCCGAAGCGCTGTCCTCCGCCTCCGAGGAAGTCAGCGCGACGTCCCAGTCCCTCAGCCAGGCAGCCAGCGAACAGGCCGCCAGCGTCGAGGAAACCACGGCGTCGGTGGAGCAGATGACCGCTTCCATCGCGCAGAACACCGAGAGCTCGAAGATCACCGACGGCATCGCCGGCAAGGCCGCCAACGACGCGGTCCAGGGCGGTGGTGCGGTGGGCGACACGGTGCGCGCCATGAAGCAGATCGCCGACAAGATCGGCATCATCGACGACATCGCCTACCAGACCAACCTGCTGGCCCTCAACGCGGCCATCGAGGCGGCCCGGGCCGGCGACCACGGCAAGGGCTTCGCGGTGGTGGCCGCCGAGGTGCGCAAGCTGGCGGAACGCAGCCAGGTGGCGGCCCAGGAGATCGGCCAAGTGGCCGCCAGCAGCGTGCAACTGGCCGAGCAGGCCGGGCGCCTGCTGGACGAGATCGTGCCGAACATCCAGCGCACCTCCGACCTGGTGCAGGAGATCACCGCGGCGTCCCAGGAGCAGAGCAGCGCCGCCGGGCAGATCAACATCGCCATGGGCCAGATGAACCAGATCACTCAGCAGAACGCCTCCGCCTCCGAGCAACTGGCGGCCACCGCCGAGGAAATGAACGCCCAGGCCGGGCAACTGCAGGAAATGATCGGCTTCTTCCGCTTCGACGCCAGCGCGTCCAGCGTGCGCCCGCCGCTGCGCGGCCGCACCGGCGGCGGCTACGTGGAGTCCCCGCGGCCGTCCCGTCAGCAGCCCGACACGCTGTCCGATGACGGCCAGTTCGTCCGCTTCTCGTGAGGGCGCCCCGATGAGCAACGCAGTCCAGCCTTCGGGCGCCTACGGTGGCCTCGCCGGTCACAGCGTGCAGCACCTGTCCTTCCGTGTCCGCCAGGCCCGCTACGCGCTGCCCATCGACCTGGTGCGGGAGATCATCGAGTACGGGGAAATCACCACCGTGCCGATGATGCCGGTGTTCATCCACGGGGTGATCAACCTGCGCGGCAACGTGGTGCCGGTGCTGGACCTGGCCGCGCGCTTCGGCTTCGAGCTGACGGTGCCGAGCAAGCGCACCTGCATCGTGATCATCGAACTGGCGCTGGACGATCAGCAGCAGCGCATCGGCCTAGTGGTGGACGCGGTGGACGCGGTGCTGGACATCGCGCCGGGCGAAGTGGAGCCGCCGCCGCCGTTCGGCGCGGGCATCCGCACCGACTTCATCCTCGGCATGGCCCGCAGCGACAACGGCTTCACCATCATCCTCGACATGCGCCGCGTGTTGTCCCTGGACGACATCCGCCAGCTCAGCCTGGCCGCGGCCCAGGGAGCGTGAGATGGACGCGCCCGGGATGCAGATGCCGCCGCTGGGCGACGCGGAGTTCCAGCGCCTGCAACGCCTGATGGCCGATGCCTCGGGCATCCGCATGGCCGACCACAAGCGTTCGCTGGTGGCCGGCCGGCTGATGAAGCGCCTGCGGCACTTCGGCCTGGGCAGCTACGGCGAATACCTCGACCTGCTGGGCAGCGATGCCCACAAGGGGGAGCGGCGCCTGGTGATCGACCTGCTGACCACCAACGAAACCTACTTCTTCCGCGAACCCAAGCACTTCGAGTTCCTCGGCCCCTGGTTGTCGTCCCGCCGCGGGCCCCAGCGGATCTGGAGCGCCGCCTGCTCCTCGGGCGAGGAGCCCTACACCCTGGCGATGGTGGCGGCGGAGAACGTCACCGGCAACGACTGGACCATCACCGCCAGCGACCTCAGCCAGCGCATGCTGGAGAAGGCCGCCGCCGGCATCTATGACCTGTCCCAGGCCCGCCACTTTCCCGCCGGCTGGCTGCACCGCCATTGCCTGAAGGGTATCGGCGAGCGCGAGGGCTGCTTCCGGGTCTCCGCCAAGCTGCGGGAGCGGGTGAATTTCCGCGAGCTGAACCTGACCCATCCCCTGCCGGAGCAGTTGGGGCCGTTCGATGCGATCTTCCTGCGCAACGTGCTGATCTACTTCGAGGCGAAGGAGAAGTGCGCCATCGTCGGCCGGCTGGTCCAGCGCCTGCGGGACGACGGCCTGCTGTTCATCGGCCATGCCGAGAGCCTGCACGGCCTCGACCTGCCGGTGCGCAGCGTGCAGCCTTCGGTATACCGGCGCGTATGAGCAAGCGGTTCCTGCGCCCCGGCGAGTATTTCTTCGGCTTGCACCAAGGCACCGTGGGTACCCTGCTGGGTTCCTGCGTGTCCATCACCCTCTGGCACCCGCGCCGGCGCCTGATGGCGGTGACCCATTTCCTGCTGCCCCGCGACCCCCAGGGCATCCTGGTCTACGACACCCGCTATGGGGTCGGGGTGTTCCACCGGCTGCTGCGGGACATGGCCAAGTTCGACACCCACCCGGCGGAGTACCGCAAGGGCATCTTCGGCGGCGGCAGCCTGATGGCCCGGGAGCGGCCGTCCACCCGGGTCGGCCAGCAGAACATCGCCTTCGCCCGGGAACAGTTCGAGATCCTCACCTGGACAGCCGATCACACCGACGTGGACGGCAGCGACTACCGGCGCCTGAGCATGGACGGCCGCACCGGCGAGGTCGATTGCCAGCGCCTGGTCTGGAAGTCCTCCACCTTCGTAGGGAGAAACGAGTGATCAAGGTATTCATCGTCGACGACTCCGCGCTGGTGCGGCAGGTCCTGACCAGCTGCCTCGACAACCATCCGGGCATCCGCGTCATCGGCCAGGCCGCCGACCCGCTGTTCGCCCTGGAGAAGATGCGCCACGACTGGCCGGACGTATTGGTGCTGGACGTGGAGATGCCGCGCATGGACGGCATCACCTTCCTGCGCAAGATCATGGCCGAGCGTCCCACCCCCGCGATCATCTGCTCGACCCTTACCGAATCGGGCGCCGCCATCACCCTGGACGCGCTGTCCGCCGGCGCGGTGGGGGTATTCACCAAGGCCAAGCTGGGCCTCAAGGAAAGCCTGCACCAGATGTCCGGCGAGCTGATCAAGCAGATCGAGCAGGCCGCCCGCGCCCATCCCCAGACCTTCACCCGGGCCGCCACGCCGGCTCCCGCGCCGGCCGCCAGTGCCGCCCCGGCCCACCAGGCGGCGCCGGCCGTGGACGTGTTCGCCACCACCGACCAGGTGGTGGCCCTGGGTACCTCCACCGGCGGCACCCAGGCCCTGGAGTTCGTGCTGCGCCAGCTGCAACGGGACTGCCCGGGTATCGTCATCGTCCAGCACATGCCGGAGAAATTCACCGCAGCGTTCTCCCAGCGCCTGGACAGCCTGTGCCAGATCGAGGTGCGCGAAGCCTGCCACATGGACCGGGTCCGTTCCGGCCTGGCCCTGGTGGCCCCCGGCGGCAAGCACATGCAGCTCAAGCGCAGCGGCGCGCAGTATTTCGTCGAGGTGCTGGACGGGCCGCCGGTGAACCGCCACAAGCCCTCGGTGGACGTACTGTTCCGCTCCGTGGCCAAGCACGCCGGGCAGAACGCCATGGGCATGATCATGACCGGCATGGGCGACGACGGCGCCCGTGGCCTGCTCAGCATGCGCGAAGCGGGGGCCCGCACCGTGGCCCAGGACGAAGCCAGCTGCGTGGTCTTCGGCATGCCCAAGGAGGCGCTGCGCATGGGCGCCGCCGAGGTGGTGGAGCCGCTTTCCGCCTTCCCCCGGCTGATCCAGCTGTACGGCCGCCAGGGCGCCGACCCCCGGCGTGGCGGTATGCCGCGCTGATCTCTCGGCGTCGCCACCGCGCCATCCGGCAAAATTCGCCTACCCTGTTAGGACGTGCCTACTCCGGAAGCACCCGGGGTGAGCGCGTTTCGCCGTGTTTTCTGCGTTCCAGCCAGTGCAGTCGTCGAAGGAAGGCTCCCCCGAGTCGACACCGTCACGAGGACAAGACCCGCATGTGTGTTCGTGTCATGAGCCGTCCATCGACTCGCCTGGAGCGCCACGGCGCCTTTCCACTCCAAGAACAAGCACGTGCTGCGACCCGGCGGATGCCGCCGGGCCGCATTCATTCGCGTCGCTATCCGGGCCGCCGCTTATGACTTGTCGAATTCTGCTGGCAGACGATCATGCACTGATCCGCGCGGGCATCCGCGCCCTCATCGAAGACCTCAACGGCTATGAAGTGGTGGGAGAGGCGGAGGATGGCAGCGAAGCCATCGACCTCGCCGACGCCCTGCAGCCGGACATCGTGTTGCTGGATATTTCCATGAAGCGGGTGGGCGGCATCGAGGCGCTGCACGAGCTGGCCAGCCGCTCGCCCTCCAGCAAGGTCCTGATGCTGTCCATGCACACCGGGCCGGACATGGTGCTCAAGGCGCTGCAACAGGGTGCCCACGGCTACCTGCTCAAGGACAGCGCCATCATCGAGCTGCGCCTGGCCCTGGAGGCCATGCGCCGGGGTGACCGCTACCTCAGCTCGGCCATCGTCCAGCCGGTGATCGAGCGGGCCGTGCAGCAGACGCCCGCCGGCACCAGCAGCGACGCCAGCCAGCTACTCACCGCGCGCCAGGTGGAAATCCTCCGGCTGATCGCCCGGGGCGAATCCACCCGGTCCATCGCCAGCGGCCTCGGCCTGAGCGTGAAGACCGTGGAGACCCACCGCGCGCAGATCATGCACCGGCTGAAGATCCATGACGTGGCGGGGCTGGCGCTGTTCGCCGTGCGCGAGGGCATCATCCAGCTGGACGATTGATTCAGCGCGGCGGGTAGTGGGACAGGGCGTCCTTCACCGCGGCGCGCAGCCCCTTGGCCCGCTCCGCCTGGTCGCCGCCGCCGAGGCTCTCGCCGGCACCGCTCCACACCAACTGGCCGTCGCGGCCGTCGTAGAGGTCGATGCGCACCACCGTCACCTGCTCGGTGTAGGTGCGCACCCGTGGCGCGCCGCCCCAGCCCCCGTAGCCGTCCCGGTAGTAGCCGCCGCGGCCGTAGTAACCCCCGCCGTAGTACCCGTCGTCGTAGTCCGAGACCTGGCGCAGCCGCTGCTCCTGGCGTACCTCGGCACCCACCAGCAGGTCGCCCGCCCCGCCGTTGCGGGCCGGGCGCAGGCCTTGCTGGTCGAGGCCCGCTGCCACCGTCTCGGCCAGGCTGTCGCCGCTGGTGGCGTTGGCGCCGGCCGGCAGCGCGCCGTTGCGCCAGCTCCAGCTGCGGTAGCGCCCGTAGTCCCGCGGCGCCGCGGGGTAGGCGCTGCGGTCGAAGGTGGCGGCGGCCTGGGGCGGTGCCGGCGGCAGCGGCCGCGAGTCGGCGACATAGGGGTTGGGGCTCCGGCAGGCCGCGAGGAGCAGACTCAGCAGGAGTGGGACGCTTCGTTTCATGGCAACCCTCCGTCAGCGCGGGCGACAGATCCAGTGCAGGTAACGGCCGAGCCCGGCGAAGGCCGGGTGGCGGCGGTGGGCCAGTTCCATCTCCAGCAGCGCCGCCGGTTCGGCCTTGGCCTGGAAGTCCGCCGGCATATAGTCGTGGAAGACCCGCACGCCACTGCGGCTTTCGACCCGCCAGGCCGAGTCGAGTTGCTCCGCCAAGTCGCGTGGGTCCAGGGGCTGCTGGGGAGTCAGGCTCTGGCCTTCGCCGGCGAAGCGAGCGCGTCGCAGCTTGCGGAAGTGGCCCTTGAGCAGGTTGCGGTAGATCAGCGCGTCCTTGTTGTAGAACGCCAGGGACAGCCAGCCGTCGTCGGCCACCAGGCCGCGCAGCACCGGCAGGATCGCCAGGGGTTCGGCCAGCCATTCCAGCACCGCGTGGCAGAGCACCAGGTCATAGCGGTGCTCCAGTTGGTCCGGTAGGTCCTGCCAGGCGGCCTGCAGGAAACGCGCGTCCTGGCCCGCGTCCGCGAAGCGCTGACGGGCACCCTCCAGCATGGGCGCGGCCGGTTCCGCCAGGGTCACCCGGTGGCCGCGCTCGGCCAGCCACAGGCTCATGTGGCCGAGGCCGGCGCCGACGTCCAGCACCTCCAGGGGGCGGGCCGGCAGCGCTTCCTCCAGGTCCGCCTGGAGCACCGCCAGGCGGATGGCGCCCTTGGCGCCGCCGTAGATTTTCTCGGCGAAGCGCACCGCCAGTTCGTCGAAGTGGCGATCGCTCATGACAGGAAGCGCCGTTCGCTGTCGGCCAGCTTGGCGCGCACCACCTGGTTCAGGTCGAGGCCCAGTTCGGCGCAGAGCAGCAGGAGATAGAGCACCACGTCGCCGACTTCCTGGCCGGCATGGGCCAGCTGGTCGGGGGGCAGGGCGCGGGATTCGGGTTCGCTGAGCCACTGGAAGATTTCCACCAATTCGGCCATCTCCACGCTGGCGGCCATGGCCAGGTTCTTCGGGCTGTGGAAGCGCCTCCAGTCGTTGGCGTCGCGGATGGCGTGCAGGCGGGCGGTGAGTTCGGCGATGTCCATGGGGCTCGGGCAGGGCG